>NZ_CP034543.1:127500-1430000 GCF_003963555.1 Streptococcus periodonticum | reverse complement strand
ATCTAGAGGGTTGGGTATACCAGTTTGACCATCTCAAACACAGCCATACCACGACAGGTTTCAAGCAGGAAATCAGGGTTTATAAGGCAGAACAACCTGACTTGGCTCCGCAAAAGGGACTTTACGTCAATGAGCGATATCAAGTCTTAAAACGAAAAGAAAGCCAAGCGCTTTTATCTGACGAAGGCAGTCGGATGTTTGCCCAACGTAAAGTTGATGTGGAACCTGTCTTTGGTCAGATAAAGGCTTGTTTGGGGTACAAACGATGTAATCTCAGAGGCAGACGTCAGGTTAAAATTGACATGGGCTTGGTTCTCATGGTCAATAACCTACTGAAATATAACAAGAAATTAACTAAAAACTAAAAAGCAGAGACTATTAGCGAACGGAACTCTGATTGTTAGAGTGAGTTAAAACACTTTTGTCTCAGGCTCTTTTTCTTTTTGTTCAATATAATTGTAGCGGGGAGATGCCAGCGAATATTGAAATAGAGGTGAAACAATTTGCTTTTCTTTTTTATATTCAAATGTCGCTGGCTGATTTGTTATCAATTTCTTGAATCATATGTTACATTCTGGAGAGATCTGAAATTTTATAAATATTATGTTAGAAATTATTATATTTTAATAGTAATGTTACCCGTGGTGCTAGTTAAGTTCAAAATAGCTCAAATTATAAGTCAATAGGATTTGTTCAATCCTCAGTTGTAGTCCAGCTACTCCTCTGGCAAAGGTGTGTTCCATATCAAAGAGAGCCCATAACTCAGAAAAGCGCGTTTCAATGGTTCGCCTCATAGCCAATAATCTCCAGTTGTTATGCTGGCTCGCGCTTCCCATATTCTGACGTAAGGGCGTCCATAAGTGATACTCTCTCTGTTTCAACCGATCTTTAAGAGCCTGGCTGAGATACCCTAAATCTGCTAAAATCACAGATTGTTGGCAGCCTTCCAATAAATCCTCCACCACTTTGATATCATGAACAGCAGCCGGCGTGATAACATAGCTCAGAATATGACCAGATAAGGTAACGAGTATGTGAACTTTGAAACCATAGAACCATAAGTGTTTTGACGCATTGTAGCCAATGTCTGCCAATCCTTCGAAAATACTTGCTCTATGGTTACGAACAGACTGACAAAGTGGTAGGGGAAAACTGTCTACGATGGCAATCGTATCGGAGGAGATTTGGTTATTCATCGCCTGTCGAATGAGTTGTAGCAACCAAATCAACTGCCTTGAACGACGATTGAAGCGACTTCTTTCCAGCAGTCGGCCATAGGGAAATAGTTGGCAGATTCGGTGAAAATGACGTTGAGATTTGATTCCTAGTTCAGCTTGCAAGAGCAGTAAGACTAATAGAGATTCATCCGAAACTTTTGACAGGCTGACATTATGACGATGTTTCAATGAATCAGGGCAATAATCCCGATAAAGCTGATGACAAATTTTTGATAATTGCTTCATATTCCATTGTAAATGATGGGATTTAGCGGTATACTGTAAGTGGCTCATTTGGATAACCTCCTGTTTGTTTCGTCACTTACAGTATAGTCCTTTTGGGCTTTTTATTGTTGTTTTGAGGTTAACTAGCACCACGGGTTAATGTTATTTTTTAATATTAGAGATTTGTTCCAACTTTGAATTAGAATGACATTTTTTGTTAAAGTAGCTATTCGGTATTTAGTTATTGGGGGATATGGGCAAATAGCTATAGAGAGTATTTATCAACGTGATAAAAAATAGATATGGATAAGAAATTTAATTTATGTTATGATATAGGTGTAATAAAGGAGAGAAAATGCAGAATAATTTACTGGTATTACAGTCAGATTTTGGTTTGGTAGATGGGGCTGTATCGGCAATGGTCGGTGTGGCCTTAGAGGAATCCCCAACGTTAAAAATACATCATTTGACTCATGATATTACGCCTTATAATATTTTTGAGGGAAGCTATCGTTTGTTTCAAACGGTGAATTATTGGCCGGAAGGGACAACGTTTGTCTCCGTTGTGGATCCAGGCGTTGGTTCGAAGCGGAAAAGCGTGGTTGCCAAAACTGTACAAAATCAGTATATTGTCACGCCAAATAACGGGACACTTTCTTTTATCAAGAAACATGTGGGAATTCTAGCGATTCGTGAGATTTCGGAGGTGGAAAATCGCCGAAAAAATACGGAGCATTCTTATACGTTTCATGGTCGTGATGTTTATGCTTATACTGGTGCGAAGTTAGCAAGCGGACACATTACTTTTGAAGAAGTGGGCCCAGAATTAAGTATAGATGAAATTGTAGAAATTCCTGTTGTGGAAACGACAATTGGGAATGATTTTGTTAGTGGGGCTATTGATATTTTAGATGTTCGTTTTGGTTCGCTATGGACGTCTATTACACGTGAGGAATTTTATACTCTTAGTCCTGAATTTGGTAATCGGTTTGAGGTCACGATTTATAATAACGATATGCTGGTCTATCAGAACCAGGTGACTTATGGGAAATCTTTTGCGGATGTACGGATTGGTCAGCCGATTTTGTATATCAATTCTCTTTATCGTGTTGGTCTGGCGATCAATCAGGGGTCTTTTGCGAAGGCCTATAATGTAGGAGTCGGAGCGCAATGGAGTATTGAAATCAAGCGGATTGAAAAATAAATAATAAAGGAGATTATTATGAAAAATAATTCAATAAGAAGTGTTGTCGCAACGGGGATTGGAGCAGCTCTCTTCGTCGTTATTGGAATGATTAGCATTCCAACTCCTGTGCCAAATACCAGCATTCAATTGCAGTATGCTTTGCAGGCCTTGTTTAGCGTGATTTTTGGTCCGATTGTTGGATTTTTAACGGGTTTCATCGGGCATGCCTTAAAGGACTCTTTGCAATATGGAAATCCTTGGTGGTCATGGGTGATTGCCAGCGGTTTGTTTGGCTTGATTGTTGGACTGTTTCGGAAAAGAATCCGTGTTGTGCAAGGTATTTTTGATGCAAAAGATATTGTATCGTTCAATGTGATTCAATTATTAGCTAATGCTGTGGTATGGATTGTCATCGCGCCGCTTGGTGATATTTTGATTTACAATGAGCCTGTAAACAAGGTGTTTGTACAGGGCTTTGTTGCAACGATTTCTAATGGTTTGACCGTTGCTATTGCAGGGACAGCGCTTTTGCTGGCTTATGCCCGCACGCAAACCAAATCAGGAAGTTTGAAAAAGGATTAGTGACATGAAGCGGGGGTGAGATGGAGCGAAAGTTTGAAAATGTTTCTTCCTATTCTCACCACTGCGTTTTATAATTCTGACTATATAAACTATATAAACAAAGGAGCTGAGCATTTTTGCCTCAGTTTCTTGCTTTATAATCGCAAAATGCCCTATGATTGAGCTTTTCATTTGCTTTTTAGGCTTAAGAAAGCACCTAATACGGAAAATATTGTCTGGGTAAGCTGTCAGAGGTTCAGACGGAGTAAACTGGTATTGCTTCATGTCATCCGAGGTTCAGACGGAGCAAATTGATTTTGGTTCATGTCATCCGAGGTTCAGACGGAGCAAACTGATTTTGGTTCATATCGTCCGAGGGTCAGACGGAGCAAACTGGTTTTGGTGCATGTCATCCGAGGCTCGGACGAAGCAAACTGATTTTGATTCATGTTATCCGAGGCTCGGACAGAAGAAACGAGCTTGGGTTTGCTCCGTCGACCGGGTCGATAGTCTCAACGAGTTTTGGTTTGCTTCGTCGATCGAGTCGAGCATTTTAACCATTGTCGCACTTTCTCATTAACCGTGTAGGGTTTGGCAGGAAGCTGAACGCTTCTTGTTTGGTCAGATTTTTTTCACGTTCAAGATTTAATTTTGCGACAGTGTTCGCGGACTTCAAAATTGATTTTCATCTTATTTTCTTTTATGCTACAATAGAATGAGTAAGTACAAGAGGAGAAGTGGATGATTTTAGAGGAATTTGATGAAAACCGTCAGGCGATTATCAATCCAGAAGATTTGGTTGAGGCGTTGCCAGATTTTCCAGAAATAGTGGTGTCTTGCTTTGCCCGTGAGACCTTTAAGCGCATGCTGGCTGATTTTCAGCATGAGTTATTGACCTCCACTTCCATGGCAAATATTGAGATTCCCATTTACAAGGTTGTTATAAAAGGTAAGGCAATCGCCGTGTTTAATTCACCAGTAGGGGCGGCTGCCTGTATCGCTATTTTGGAAGATTTGATTGCCTTTGGAATGAAGAAGCTGGTTCTTTTTGGAACATGTGGTGTTTTAGATGAAACGATTAGGGAAACGTCTATCATTGTTCCTCATGCGGCTATTCGTGATGAAGGGACCAGTTATCATTACCTGCCGGCTTCTGATGAGATAGAAGTAAATGTCGGTTTGCGGGATTTTTTACAGTCATTTTTAGCTGCTAAAGGAATTTCTCATACAGTTGGAAAAGTTTGGACGACAGACGGCATTTATCGGGAAACGGCTGCGAAACTCCGTAAGCGAAAAGAAATGGGTGCTGTTTGTGTAGACATGGAATGTTCAGCAGTTGCAGCTTTGGCAGCTTTTCGTGAGATTTCCGTTTGCCATTTCTTTTATGCGGCGGATCACTTGTCAGAAGAAGCCTGGGATATGCGCAATTTAGCCAATCATGCAGACCTAGATGAAAAAGACAAAGTGGCTAACTTGGCAATGCAAATTGCCCTTGCTTTATAGAGAACATGCTATGAAAAAACCAATTATTCAATTTGAAAACTTTAGTTTTCAGTATCAAGCGCAGACAGAACCAACCTTGAAAAATGTTGATTTGACGATTTATGAGGGCGAAAAGGTCTTGATAGTCGGCCCTTCTGGTTCGGGAAAGTCCACTCTTGGACAATGCTTAAATGGCATTATTCCAACTATTTATCATGGAGAAATGACTGGGAATCTGTGGATTCAAGGTAAGTCTGCGTTTGGCAGCAGCATTTATGACTTGTCCAATCTTGTCAGTACCGTCTTGCAAGACACAGACGGTCAATTTATCGGGCTGAGTGTCGCGGAAGATTTGGCTTTTGCTTTGGAAAATGACATGGTTAATTTGCCAACGATGAGAGAAAAGGTTCATTTGTGGGCAGAGAAATTGGATTTGTTATCGCTGTTACACCAACGTCCTCAAGACTTATCTGGTGGGCAGAAGCAGCGGGTCAGTTTGGCTGGGGTGCTGATTGATGAAAGTCCGATTTTGCTCTTTGATGAGCCTTTGGCAAATTTAGATCCGAAGTCGGGACAGGATACGATTGAGCTGATTGATCAGATCCATGCGGAAGCAGGAACGACAACGATTGTTATCGAGCATCGTCTGGAAGATGTACTGTATCGGTCTATTGATCGGATCGTCCTCATCAATGACGGACAAATTCTCTTTAACGGCAGTCCTGATGACCTGCTACATACGCAGTTATTAGCCGAAAATGGGATTCGAGAGCCGCTTTATCTGACCACCTTGCGTCAGCTTGGTTTTCAGCTAGAAAATTCTGCACAGTTGGCAAATTTAGCTCAGATAGATGTCTCCGCTGTTCAGTTTTTGGGTGAAAAAGTTTCTATTCAAAAATCACAGGCACAGGATGATTTGCTGGAGTTGAAAAATGTCCAGTTTGCCTACGGTGAGAAAAAGGTTTTACAAGATATTGATTTTACAATCTCTAAAGGCGAAAAAATTGCCATTGTCGGGAAAAACGGTGCTGGAAAATCCACGTTAGCCAAAGCGCTCTGCCAGTTTATCGCAACAGAAGGAAGCTATACTTGGCAGGGAAGAGACATCAAAGGCGACTCCATTAAAGAGCGGGCAGAACGGATTGGTTACGTTTTGCAAAACCCAAATCAGATGATTTCTACGACCATGATTTTTGATGAGGTTGCTTTAGGCTTGAAGTTGCGTGGGATTGCAGAAAATGAGATAAAAGAGCGTGTATTAGCTGCGCTAAAAACCTGCGGTTTATATGAATTTCGGCAGTGGCCCATTTCTGCTCTGTCTTTTGGGCAAAAGAAGCGGGTGACCATTGCTTCGATTTTAGTGTTAAATCCAGAGATTATCCTTTTAGATGAGCCAACGGCTGGCCAAGATCAGCGCAATTACACAGAAATCATGAATTTCTTAGATGAATTGAACCAAAAAGGGCATACGATTATCATGATTACACATGATATGCAGCTGATGCTGGATTATTCTGACCGTGCGGTTGTGATGTTAGACGGAAAGATCTTGGCAGACAAAACACCGGCCGAAGTTTTGACAGATAAGACTTTGATTCAGGCAGCGAACCTCAAGGAAACGTCTATCTTTTCCTTGGCTGAGAAATTGGAAGTTGATCCGCTCGCTTTAACAGAATTTTATATGCAAGAAAGGGAGGAAAGCCATGCTTAATCAGCAAAAACTTATTGGTTACCATGCGGGAACGACCTTTTTGCATCGCCTATCCGGAGCGAGTAAGTTACTGTTTTTCATTTTGGTATCAACTGCAGCGATGATTAGTTACGATACTCGCTTGCTGTTGGTCATTGCGATTGGCTCACTCTTTCTTTTTAGAGTTTCGAACATTCATTTTAAAGATGTATCGTTTGTTTTGGCTTTTGCAGGTATTTTTGCCGCTTTGAATCTTATCATGGTTTATCTGTTTGCTCCTCAGTACGGAGTGGAGATTTACGGCCAACAGACAGTGTGGTTCGGTGGATTGGGCAGTTATACCGTAACTGCGCAGGAAATCTTTTATTTGTTTAATCTGTTCTTGAAATATCTCTGTACCATTCCTTTGGCGGTTATTTTTCTGATGACCACTCATCCCAGTCAGTTTGCATCCAGTATGAATCAAATCGGAATTCCTTATAAAATTGCCTATTCTGTCAGTTTGACGCTGCGCTATATTCCTGACCTGCAGGAGGAATTTTACCTGATCAGAATGTCGCAAGAAGCGCGTGGCTTGGAATTGTCCAAAAAAGCAAAATTAAGCCAGCGCATCAAAGGGAACCTGCAAATCATTATTCCATTGATTTTTAGCTCACTGGAGCGGATTGATACGATTGCAACAGCCATGGAATTGCGGCGTTTTGGTAAAAATAAAAAGCGGACTTGGTACACTTATCAGGCTTTTCAGAGGTTGGATATTGAAGTGATTTTGCTGGCTATTTTATTTTTACTGCTGAGCTTCCTACTCTTTTTTGTCAATCACGGTCGTTTTTACAATCCTTGGCTATAAATGAGAATTGAAATGTACATAGGAGGAAGGAAATGATTGCATTGGTAACAGGAGCTTCAGCTGGTTTTGGTCAAGCTATTTGTCGTCGATTGGTGGCAGAAGGTCACCGAGTGATTGGAGTAGCGAGAAGATTGGGAAAGCTGACACAACTTCATCAGGAATTAGGTCTTGAAAATTTTTATCCGCTTCAAGTGGATGTGTCGGATACAAAAAGCGTGGATCAGGCCTTAGAAAGTTTGCCAGAGGATTGGCGAACGATTGATATTTTGGTCAACAATGCAGGCCTGGCATTGGGCTTAGACAAGGCTTATGAGGCAGATATGCAAGATTGGCTGACGATGATTCAGACCAATATTATTGGTTTGGTTTATCTAACACGTCAGATCCTACCGCAAATGGTAGAGCGAGATAGCGGATTGATTATCAATCTAGGTTCGACTGCTGGAACGGTTCCTTATCCAGGTGCCAACGTCTATGGAGCTAGTAAAGCTTTCGTGAAGCAATTTTCTTTGAATTTACGTGCTGATTTGGCAGGGCATCATATTCGTGTTACTAACATTGAACCCGGTCTTTGTGAGGGAACAGAATTTTCAACTGTTCGATTTAAAGGGGACGATCAACGAGCTGGAAAATTGTATGAGGGAGCTCATGCTATTCAGCCAGTTGATATTGCCAATACTGTTGCTTGGATTGTTGGACAGCCTCCTCATGTTAATATTAACCGGATTGAAATCATGCCTGTTTCACAAACGTTTGGAGCGCAGCCTGTTTTTCGAGAAGAATAGATGAGATAGAATGGGGAGAATATGACAGAAATAAACCTTTTGTTTTCAATCGATGATCGCTATGTCGAGCAATTTAAAACAACCTTGTATTCCGTTTACCTAAATTCACCGTCAGCTTTGCTGCATTTGTTTGTTTTGCAAAAAAAATTGTTAAAAAGGAATGTGGAGATTGAGGAATTTTGTGAGGCACTAGGGATCATCTATGAACCAGTCGTGATTGGGGAAAAAGCATTTGAGGACGCCCCCAGCACTGATCGGTATCCAGAAACAATCTACTATCGCTTGCTGGCACATGAATACCTTCCTAAAAACTTAGACAGAATTCTTTACCTAGACGCAGATATTTTATGTCTGAATGATATTTGTCCTCTTTACAAACTAGAGATGGGGAATGCCTTATACGCTGCGGCTAGTCATGGATCAGATGCCAATATGACAGATTTAGTCAATAAGATGCGTTTACAGAATTTTGAGGCAGAAAGTTACTATAATTCAGGAGTTTTACTTATGAATTTGACCAGCATTCGGAAAGAAGTGAAGCGTGAAGCTATTTTAGATTACATTGCTCAAAACAGTTTTAAACTCTTTTTACCGGATCAAGATGTGCTGAATGCTTTGTATGGACATTTGACAATTCAGATTCCAGATGAATTGTATAACTATGATGCACGCTACAATGTGCTATATTATGCTCGGAGTAAAGGAGAGTGGGACTTGGATTGGGTGATTGAGAACACCGTTTTTCTTCACTTTTGCGGTCGAGATAAGCCTTGGCTGAAAGAATACCACGGACGCTATGCCGCGCTTTACAAGCATTACCAACATCGCAGCCGAAAAGTTGGCAGATAAAAACGAAACCAACCAATTAAAATGGTTGGTTTTTCTTTTTATAACGGCCGTTTATTAGGAATTCCTGCTTTGCGTGGGTATTTATTGGGAGTTTCTTTTTTCTTGCCAACAACCGTGATATACCGCGGGTCGCCATTGGGGAGTTGGTAATGAATGTTTTTTTCGACTTTGCTGAAAAGAAGGCTAAGCGCGGTTTTTGCTTCTGTTAATTCCTCAGGAGCATTGCTAGCTTTGAGCGCTAAAAGATGCCCGCCAACTTTAAGAAAGGGAATGGTCAGCTCGGCTAAGACCTGCATACGAGCAACAGCGCGTGCAGTGACAATATCAAACTGGGCGCGGAAGTCTTTATCTTGAGCAAAATCTTCTGCCCGACCATGATAAAAATGAACGTTTTCCAAACCTAACTCGTCAGCCAAGTGATTTAAAAACAGAATACGCTTGTTTAGAGAGTCAATAATCGTCACATCTAATGCTGGATAGAGGATTTTCATCGGAAGACTCGGAAAACCTGCCCCTGCTCCAATATCCAATAGTTTGATGCTTTTGTTTTCAATCCGTCCCTGTAAAATTGGCGCAATGGAATCATAGAAATGCTTGAGATAGACTTCCTTTTTGTCAGTAATAGCTGTCAGATTGATGTTTTCATTCCATTCAACGAGCAGATCAAAATAGTGTTCAAATTGCTTCTTTTGTCGGTCTGTGAGTTCAATCTGTTGCTGTTTTAAGAGTTCATAAAATTCTTCGGGTGTCATCATTTGTCCTTATTTGTATTTCTTATTTCTATTATACCAGATAATCAGAAGAGAATCTTCAAAATTTCTCTTGCTACAGAAGTCTAAATTTTTATTCTTTTCATTTTTCTGGTATAATGTCTATAATAAATTTAAAGGAGAATGACTATGTGGATGATTATTTTAGCCATTGTTGTAGTACTGATATTGTTTGTGATTGCTAGTTACAATGGTCTTGTCAAAAGTCGTATGCAAACCAAGGAAGCGTGGAGTCAAATTGATGTTCAGTTAAAACGTCGAAATGATTTGCTGCCAAACTTGATTGAAACGGTCAAAGGATATGCTAAATATGAAGCATCAACGCTTGAAAAAGTAACAGAGCTTCGTCGTCAAGTGGCAGCTGCTACAACGCCAGCAGCAGCCATGAAAGCAAGTGATGCCTTGACGCGTCAAATTTCTGGCATTTTTGCAGTTGCAGAAAATTACCCAGAATTGAAAGCAAGTACGAACTTTGTAAAATTGCAAGAAGAATTGACTAACACTGAAAATAAAATTTCGTATTCTCGTCAACTTTATAATAGTGTAACAAGCAATTACAATGTGAAGCTGGAAACATTTCCAAGTAATATTATTGCTGGAATGTTCAGCTTTAAGCCGGCAGATTTCTTAGCTGTCCCAGAAGAAGAAAAATCTGTACCAAAAGTTGATTTTAGCGGTCTAGGTGACTAATATGCTCTTTGATCAAATTGCTAGTAATAAAAGACGAACGTGGGTTCTCTTAATTGCTTTTTTTGCTTTGTTAGCGATTATTGGAGCAGCAGTCGGCTATTTATGGCTAGATTCAACTCTCGGCGGAGTGATGATTGCCTTTATCATTGGTGGTATTTATGCTTTTAGCATGATTTTCCAATCTACTGAGGTTGTCATGTCTATGAATGGTGCGCGACAAGTCACTGAAGCTGAAGCTCCTGACCTTTATCATGTGGTAGAGGATATGGCAATGGTAGCACAAGTTCCGATGCCACGGGTGTATATTGTAGAGGATTCATCGCCCAATGCTTTTGCAACTGGTTCAAACCCCGAAAATGCAGCAGTTGCTGCGACAACGGGTCTGTTAAATCTAATGAATCGTGAAGAGCTGGAAGCGGTTATTGGACATGAAGTGAGCCATATCCGTAATTATGATATTCGGATTTCAACGATTGCGGTAGCACTTGCTAGTGCAGTGACCATGCTATCTAGCTTAGCTGGGCGTATGATGTGGTTTGGAGGTGGCAGTCGCAGGCGTAATAGTCGAGATAATGATAGTGGTTTGGAAATTCTGATGCTGATTTTGTCACTTGTTGCGATTATCTTGGCTCCTTTAGCAGCCACTTTGGTTCAGTTGGCGATTTCTCGTCAACGTGAATTTTTAGCAGACGCTTCAAGTGTAGAATTAACGCGCAATCCGCAAGGGATGATTAACGCTCTCTTGAAATTAGAAAATAGCGAGCCGATGCACCATAAAGTAGACGACGCTAGTGCAGCTCTCTATATCAATGATCCGAAAAAAGAAGGTGGACTTCAAAAGCTATTTTACACTCATCCGCCGATTTCAGAGCGAGTGGAGCGCTTAAGAAAAATGTAAAAAGGTTGAGATAGACTATTATGATTGTGCCGCAATCATGACTGTCTGTCCCAATCTTTTTTTGTATTTCACCATATAAATTTTAGTTACGATAGCTTTATCTATGTTGTTTTTGGAATGAGAGTAAGAGAGACAGCACGCCACAGATTGTAAACACAATCCAAGTGACTTTCATATTCCAAATAGCGAGACTGGTAAAGATCATGGTTCCAAATGGGACAGAAAAACTAAACAGCAAACTCAGAAAGTTAGAAGTCTGTGCTAAGATATCTGAGGGAAGTTTGCTGAGGAGCATGCTGTTGATTTTGGGATTGACTTTTCCGGAAAGATACATGATAAAGAAAACAGCAGAAATAGTAAGGAAAACAGGTAGCTGGAGAAGATTTATGAAGCCAATTAGAGCAATGGATAAAGTGGCCCAAAAAGCAATTTTATTGACGGAAAGTTTGCTAAAATAATCATTGGGAGTCAGGCTGGCAGAGATAACTCCTAAAATAATCGTTGTTTCAAAAATAAGAAGAGATTGACTGAAAGGAAGTCCAAATAAAGGATGATCCAATAAATAAAGATTGTAAATGGCCATAATAGAGCCGCCGAGTGCATTGAGTATTAGTATCTGAAAGAGTAAAGTCAAAAAATGGCTGTCTCCGTTTTGTTCAAAAATTAGTTTGGAGCTGTGATACATTTCTAGGAATTGTTGTTTGAGAGGAAGAGGATTTTCATTTTCTTTGACTGGGTCATGGGTGAGTTTATGACGAACAAAATAAAGAGTAGTGGAAGAAAGTAGGAAAGCTAAGGCATTGATGAAGGCGACCAACGCAAATTGTTGGTTGCTGACAGCAAGAAGCCAAACTCCTAATGCTTGTCCGGCAAGATTGCAGAGATAAGCAATTAGTTGCATAAAGGAGAAAGCTGGCATCATCTCTTCCTCTGCTAGATTCTTTTTCAAAATAGGCATTTGCAGACCACTACGATAATCACTCATCATATCTGATACGATATTTAGCAAACAAACGACAGAAAAAGCTAGATAAGAAGTTGAGCGAGTTAGAAATGCCACAAAGACAAATAACATGGCTTGGAGATAGCCCATGTGAATGAGCCAACGAGCTTTATGGGCTGTTTGATCAGCTTTCATTCCCACAAAGATAGTGAAAAATACTGGAACGAGAACGATAAAATTAGCAATTCCAACAGCAAATTTAGGATTTGGTAAACTGGATGCAAAGACTACAAAAACAATATTATAAATGGAAGAGCCCAAAATATTGAATATGCGTGACAGACTAATAAAAGCAAATACTTTATTTCTCAAAATAAGTTTCATGATAACCTCCTATGTGTGTTGCAATGATTATAACAAGCAAAAAAGTAAATTCAATAGCCTTTTCGCAAGTGGGAATAAAGTCTAAGTAAGTGAACGATATAGAAAAGTAACTTGCAAGTAAACTTTATGTCCTATTTATTATCTCAAAAATGGTATAATAAAATTAGAAATTTAAATACAAATGAGGAAATGATGTTACATATTCAAGAAATTCGTAAAAATCCAGATGGTCTTGCTTTTGAGCAAGGATTTGATTTGACACAAGAATTGCAAGTGCGCAATCCTGAAATTTTAAATGTCCAAGATATTTTTGCAAGTGGAAGAGTGCAATATGAGGACGGTCTTTACTTTTTAGATTATGATTTGTCTTATACCATTACACTGGCGTCAAGTCGTAGTATGGAGCCGGTAGAGCAAAAAGAGAGCTACTTGGTGAATGAAGTTTTTGTCGATGCGCATAGTGGAAAAGTAGATCAGGATTTGATAGCGGATGACTTGGTGTTGCCGATTGAAAATGAAGAAATTGATTTAGCTGAAAGTGTGGCAGATAATATTTTATTGCATATCCCTCTTAAAGTGCTGACAGCTGAGGAGAAAGCGAGTGATAGCATGCCTTCAGGAAATGATTGGCAGGTCATGACCGAAGAAGAGTATCAGCAAAGTAAACAAGAGCAAAAAGAGAAGAACAGTCCTTTTGCTAGCCTGCAAGGTCTATTTGATGAGGAGTGAAGCCGTCTTCGACATTGGCTTTTAACAACAAATCCTTTATTTTCACGCTTAAAAATGATAAAATAAAACAAACTAAAAAGAGGAGTACAAAATGACAAAAGCGAATTTTGGTGTTGTTGGTATGGCCGTCATGGGTCGTAACCTTGCCCTTAATATTGAATCTCGTGGCTATACAGTAGCAATTTACAACCGTTCAGCGAATAAAACAGAAGATGTGATTGCATCTCACCCTGAAAAAAACTTTGTTCCAAGTTATGATGTGGAAAGTTTTGTAAATTCTATTGAAAAACCACGTCGTATCATGCTCATGGTCAAAGCTGGTCCAGGAACTGATGCAACGATTCAGGCACTTTTACCTTTCCTTGATAAGAGAGATATCTTGATTGACGGTGGAAATACTTTTTATAAAGACACCATTCGTCGTTCAGAAGAATTGGCGAATTCAGGAATCAATTTCATCGGAACAGGTGTATCCGGTGGTGAAAAAGGTGCGCTTGAAGGACCGTCTATCATGCCTGGTGGGCAAAAAGAAGCCTATGAATTAGTAGCAGATGTATTGGAAGAAATTTCAGCGAAAGCACCAGAAGACGGTGCGCCATGTGTGACTTACATCGGTCCAAACGGTGCAGGTCATTATGTAAAAATGGTTCACAATGGGATTGAATATGGTGATATGCAATTGATTGCGGAAAGCTATGATTTAATGCAACACTTGCTTGGATTTTCAGCAGCAGAAATGGCTGACATCTTTACAGAATGGAATAAAGGTGAGTTGGATAGCTATCTGATTGAAATCACTGCTGATATTTTGACTCGTAAAGATGATGAAGGTCAAGATGGACCAATCGTTGATTACATTTTGGATGCGGCTGGAAATAAAGGAACTGGTAAATGGACGAGTCAATCAGCTCTTGACTTTGGTGTGCCGCTTCCGCTCATTACAGAGTCTGTCTTTGCACGCTATATTTCTGCTTATAAAGATGAACGTGTGGCTGCAAGCAAGGTTCTTCCAAAACCAGCTGCATTTAAATTTGAAGGAGACAAGGCTGAATTGATTGAAAAAATTCGTCAAGCCCTCTACTTCTCGAAAATTATGTCTTATGCACAAGGTTTCTCACAATTGCGTGTAGCATCTAAAGAACAGGATTGGAATCTTCCGTTTGGTGAAATTGCCTCTATTTGGCGTGCTGGTTGTATCATTCGTGCTCGTTTCTTGCAAAAAATTACAGATGCATACGGACGTAATCCAGATCTTGCAAACTTACTGCTTGACGAATATTTTATGGACGTCACTGCCAAATATCAACAAGCTGTTCGTGATGTAGTGGCGTTGGCTGTTCAAGCAGGTGTGCCGGTACCAACGTTCTCTAGTGCGATTGCTTACTTTGATAGCTATCGTGCAGAAAACTTGCCAGCCAATTTAATTCAAGCGCAACGCGATTACTTTGGTGCGCATACGTATGAGCGCAAGGACAAAGAAGGAATTTACCACTATTCTTGGTATGATGAAAAATAGGATAGGCTATGGCGAAGCGGATTTTATTAGTTGAGAAAGAAAAAAAATTAGCGCAATTTATTGGCTTAGAGCTACAAAAAGAAGGTTATCGAGTTGATCTTTTTGAAACAGGAAAAGATGCTTTGGCGTCTGCGAGAGCTAATCAATACGATTTATTCCTGTTGAATTTTATGCTTGACGATATGACAGGAACAGAATTTGCCGCACAATTAAGTGTGATAAAGCCTGCTTCGGTCATCATTGTATTGGATAATCGTGATAATATTCTTCAATATACTGAGGAAATCCAACGCTTTGCTGTTGCTTACATGGTAGAACCATTCATTGTGACGGACTTAGTTGAAAAAATTTCTGCCATTTTTCGTGGGCGTGATTTTATTGACCAGCATTGTAGTCAGATGAAAGTTCCAACATCTTATCGGAATCTTCGGATTGATGTGCAAAATCATACAGTTTATCGAGGTGAAGAAGTGATTGCTTTGACTCGAAGAGAGTATGATTTATTAGCAACATTGATGGGAAGTCATCAGGCTTTAAGCCGTGAACAGTTGTTAGAACGCGTGTGGAAATACGAAGGAGCTGTTGAAACAAATGTTGTCGATGTTTATATTCGCTATCTTCGTAGTAAAATTGATATAGCGGGGCAAAAAAGTTATATAAAAACCGTGCGTGGTGTTGGTTATGCTATGCAAGAATAACTCTGAGGTGCAGGAAATATCGTTTTTCTGCACTTTTCTAATGGGCGTATTTCCCTAGTCTATTACAATTTGTAAGCAAGAAATAGGAAAAATTTTTAAAATATTATATAAAAACGCTTTACAAAATAGAAATATATGATATAATTAAAGAGTCAAATAAATGCAAACGTTTGCGGAAAGCGCTTGCGGAAAATTTTATAAGGAGATATGAATGATGAAAGAGACATTCAAAAACATATTCAGTTTCGAATTTTGGCAAAAATTCGGAAAAGCTCTGATGGTCGTTATCGCAGTAATGCCCGCGGCTGGTTTGATGATCAGTATTGGTAAGTCAATTCCAATGATCAATCCAAACGTAGCTGCTCTTGTTACAACAGGCGGTATTCTTGAGCAAATTGGTTGGGGAGTTATCGGAAACCTTCACATTTTGTTTGCATTAGCTATTGGAGGTAGCTGGGCAAAGGAACGTGCTGGTGGTGCATTTGCGGCCGGACTTTCATTTATTTTAATTAACCGTATTACAGGGGTCTTTTTTGGAGTAACTTCAGACCTTCTTACAAAACAAGGAGCTACTGTAAAAACTGTCTTTGGTGGAACCATTAAGGTGGCTGATTATTTTGTAAGTGTACTTGAAGCTCCTGCTCTTAATATGGGGGTGTTTGTTGGTATCATTGCCGGTTTTGTTGGAGCAACTGCTTACAACAAATATTATAATTACCGTAAATTACCAGATGCGCTTTCATTCTTTAATGGTAAACGGTTTGTGCCATTCGTTGTTATTTTGCGTTCTACAATTGTGGCTTTGATTCTTGCAGTATTTTGGCCAGTTGTTCAAACTGGAATCAACAATTTTGGTATTTGGATTGCTAACTCTCAAAAGACAGCTCCAATTCTCGCACCATTCTTGTTTGGTACTTTAGAACGTCTTCTTTTACCATTTGGACTTCACCATATGTTGACAATTCCAATCAACTATACTCAATTAGGTGGGACATATGAAGTGTTGACAGGGGCTGCTAAAGGAACGACTGTATTTGGTCAAGATCCATTATGGTTGGCTTGGGTAACAGACCTTGTTAATTTAAAAGGTTCACACGCTGACCAATATCAACATCTTCTAAATAGTATTACTCCAGCTCGTTTTAAAGTTGGGCAAATGATTGGTTCATTTGGTATTTTGATGGGGGTTGCCTTTGCAATTTATCGAAATGTAGATGATGATAAGAAACATAAATACAAAGGGATGATGATTGCAACAGGACTTGCAACTTTCTTAACAGGTGTTACAGAACCAATTGAATACATGTTTATGTTTGTTGCAACACCTCTTTATTTGGTGTATGCTGTTGTGCAAGGGTTAGCCTTTGCAATGGCTGACGTTGTTCACTTGCGTATGCACTCATTTGGTTCAATCGAATTTCTGACTCGTACTCCACTAGCCATCAATGCTGGTTTGGGTATGGATATTATTAATTTTGTTTGGGTAACAGTGCTCTTTGCAGTTGGAATGTATTTTATTGCCAACTTCATGATTAAGAAATTTAACTACGCAACTCCAGGACGTAACGGAAACTATGAAACAGCTGATGGAGAAGATAGTCCTTCGTCTGCCCCAGCTGGTGGCAAAGTAGCAGAAGCATCTCAAGCTGTGAATATTATCAATCTTCTTGGTGGACGTGCAAACATTGTTGATGTTGACGCATGTATGACACGTCTTCGTGTAACTGTTAAAGATGCAGAAAAAGTTGGTACAGAAGAGCAATGGAAAGCTGAAGGAGCAATGGGCTTGGTGATGAAAGGCCAAGGTGTTCAAGCCATTTATGGTCCGAAAGCGGACGTTCTGAAATCTGATATTCAAGACTTACTTGACTCAGGTGAAGTGATTCCCGAAACTCTTCCGAGTCAAATGACAGCTTCACAAGCAGCAGAAGTGAGCTACAAAGGTGTAACAGAAGAAATTGAAACGGTTGCTGACGGTGAAGTCATTGCTATCTCTGATGTGAAAGATCCTGTCTTCTCACAAAAAATGATGGGTGACGGATTTGCAGTTGAACCTGAAAATGGCAATATCTACTCACCAGTAGCAGGTACTATTACAAGCATTTTCCCTACAAAACACGCTCTTGGTCTCTTGACTGATAATGGTCTTGAAGTGCTTGTTCATATCGGACTTGATACAGTCAGTCTTGAAGGTAAACCATTTGAAGTACATGTTGCAGAAGGTCAAAAAGTAGTAGCAGGTGATCTTCTTGTAACAGCTGATTTAGAAGCTATCAAAGCGGCAGGTCGTGAAACTTCAACAGTTGTTGTCTTCACAAATGCACAAGCTATTAAATCTGTCACTGTTGAAACATTCGGCAAAGTAGCAGCGAAAACAGTGGTTGCTAAAGTAGAATTGTAAATAGGAAAGAGAAATCATGGCAAAATTCCTGACTTTAAATACTCATAGTTGGATGGAAGATGAGCAAGAAAAAAAGCTAGATCAACTAGCTGAGCGGATTCTTCAAGAAAAATATGATGTCATTTGCCTGCAGGAAGTCAATCAAGAAATGGAGTCTGAACAGGTTGTTCAGGCTCCATTTTATCATGCGGTAGATGGCGCCATTGCGATTCATAAAGACCACTTTGCGCATTGTCTCGTGGAGAGATTGATAGAGAAAGGTCTTATTTATCATTGGTCTTGGGCTTATAATCATATTGGTTTTGATCGGTTTCATGAGGGAGTCGCTATTTTATCCTTAAAGCCGTTGAAACCAAGTGAGTTATTGGTTTCAGATGCCAACGATCCAACGGATTATCACACTAGAAAAGTACTTTTGGCGGAAACAGAAGTAGATGGACGGCTTGTAACGGTGGCTTCCTGTCATCTTTCTTGGTGGGACAAAGGCTTCCAAGAAGAATGGGTACAAGTAGAAAAAGAATTGTTGCGGCGCGATATGCCTCTAGTATTGATGGGAGATTTTAACAATCCCGTCGGTTATGAGGGTTATCGGCACATTCTAAAAAGTCCGCTTGCTCTGCAAGACAGTCATGTTGTTGCGGCTACAGTCATTGGTACAGCAACAGTTGAAGGCGATATTGCCGGCTGGGCTGGAAACAAGGATGCTCTAAAAATTGATTATATCTTTACGAGTAAAGATTTTAACGTTAAAAAATCTGCTGTTGTTTTTGACGGCAAAGCAACACCTGTCGTTAGTGACCATTTTGGGTTAGAAGCAGAAGTTGCATTTTAACAATCAAAAACGGGAAGTTCAAGATAAAACTTCCCGTTTTTGATTGTCATTCTTTAGAGGTGTGGCGTTTTCCAGCATTGATAGCATCGGCTTCAGTCATGGTGACTACTCTGTCAAACCGTGTATTGCGTGGCATATTATCTATACTGTACCAATAAACCTCAGCAGTTCCATTACGAGCTACATAAACGGTTCGTTCCTGCTGTTGAGCTTCTTGTACTGTAGCAGCCTCTTGTTGTTGCTGCGCTTGAGCAGCCGCAGCTTCTTCTTGTTTTCGTTTTTCTTCTGCTTGTCTAGCTATTTCTTGTTCTTTTGCTACTTTTTCTGCGGTCTCTTTTTCTTGCTTAGCTTTTTCCGCTTTCTTTCTCGCCTCTTCTTCCTTTTTCTTCTTTTCCTCTGCTGCTTTTTCCTTCTTTGCTTTTTCCTCTTTTTTACCTAGAGCAATATATTGCTCGTTTTCTTTTTTGTAGGAGTCAAACTCATTTTTTAATGCTTTGTAATCTTTAGTAACTTCCTCATTGCTTTTTGTTAATTTTTGAATCTGTACTTTATATTCTTCCCCATTTTCGCGCTGGTTTCCTTTGGTAGAAAAGGAAACCAACAAAAGAACAATTAAAGCTAGAATAGCAATATTCTTTTTGTCTTTAAAAAAGGCAACAGAAAAAAATCTTTTCATCATAATTCTCCTTAAAGTGATAACGTTTACAATTATTATATAAAATTTCTTGAGAGAAGTAAATAGGATAACGGATTATTATATGTTTTCGTGAGGAAGTTCCTATCTTTTGTTATTTCTTAAAACATGGTATAATGAAGTATTAAGAATTCAGGAGGGAAGCAGATGCGTTGTCCTAAGTGTGGTGGTAGTAAATCAAGTGTTATTGACAGTCGGCAAGCAGAAGATGGCAACACAATCCGTCGTCGGCGTGAGTGTGATGAATGTCAGTATCGCTTTACGACTTATGAACGTGTAGAAGAACGGACGCTCGTTGTCGTTAAAAAAGATGGCACGCGGGAACAATTTTCAAGAGATAAGATCTTTAATGGAATCATTCGTTCGGCGCAAAAACGTCCTGTTTCTAGTGATGAGATTGAAGCAATTGTTAGCCGAATTGAGCAAAAAGTGCGCAGTAGTAATGAAAATGAGATCGCAAGCGAGTATATCGGTGGTTTGGTTATGGAAGAGTTGGCGGATTTAGATGAAATTACTTATGTTCGTTTTGCTAGTGTTTATCGTAGCTTTAAAGATGTGAGCGAGCTGGAAAACCTCTTGAAACAGATTACAAAAACAGCTAAAAAGAAAAAGGAACAATAGATGAAACCGAATGATCAATTTTCTTTTGTGAAGAATAATCTGATTAGTCAGGATAGTACCAATTTGATTCGTCTGTATTTGCCAATTCTAGGGTTTGATGCGACTTCTATCTATCAATATTTTCTTGCTTTTTGGGACGATGGAAAATCATCTTATACTTTTGGGCACATTTTGAATCATCTCAATCTGGGGATGAATGACTTGCAAAAAAGTTTAGAAATGTTGTCTGCTATGCAGTTAGTAGAGCTTTATCATGCAGAGAATCATTTTCAGGTCTATTTGCAGCCCACATTATCATCTGGTGAGTTTTTAAGCAATCCTGTTTACAAGCGCCTGTTAGAAAAGAAGATTGGTGAAGCTGCGGTAGAGGCTTTGTTGCCTAGTCAACCAAAGGGTGAGAAGCAAGGTGTGAAGCTGTCAGAGATTTTTCAAGTGGAAGATGCAAAGGCAGAGACGCAATCAAAACAGAATCATTTTGAATTGGATTACTTCAAACAATTGATGGCGCGAGAAAACTTGCGTTTTGAAAACGAAAAAGAAGATTTGCTGGTACTCTTTGCTATTTCAGAGCAACAAAATTGGACTTGGTATGAGACCTATTTGTTGGCTAAGGAAACGGCTGTCGGTCATGTGATTTCGACCAAGCGAATGAAGCAAAAATTAAATCAAAAGCCTACTGCAAGTGGATTTTCTAATGCTGAACAAACGATTATTCGAGAGGCTAAGAGTAAGTCAGCCATGCAGTTTTTGGCAGAAATCAAAAAAACAAAGCATGCGACAATCACACGAGGAGAACGTCAGTGTTTGCAAGAATTGGCAAATTTGGGACTGTTAGATGAAGTGATCAATGTGATTTTGCTGTTGACTTTTAACAAAGTGGATTCGGCTAATCTCAATGAAAAATACGCTTTGAAAGTAGCAAATGACTTTTCATATCAGGAAGTGTCATCGGCAGAAGAAGCAGTTTTGCGGATTCGTGAACGAAATCAACAACCAAGCAAAAAAGCAAATCAAACGGCTACTTCAAAGAGCAATGTTCCCGACTGGAGCAATCCTGATTATAAAAACGAAACCAGTGCTGAAAAGCAGGCTGAGCTAGAGGAGCAAAAGAGAAAACTTTTAGCGAAATTAGACCAAGGAGGTGACTAGATGGAGAGTGTTGGACAAACGATGGCGCATAGGAAACAAGCTCGTCAATTTGACTATGAAGAGTTGGTGAAACAAATCGTTGCCGATCCAGATGTGGCGGCTTTTATCCAGTCTGAGCGATTGACACCTGCTGAAATCAAACGAAGCATTTCTAAGTTTAATCAGTATATTTCTGAGCGAAACCGTTTCTTGCTAGGTGATAAAGCGTATATTGCCAAAGGCTATAAGCCGATATTGGTGAAGAATGAGGGGTATGCAGACGTTTCTTATGAAGAAACTCCAGAACTAGTCGAAGCGCAGAAACAAGCAACTATCAATGCACGGTTAAATTTAATTAGTCTTCCGGCTAGTCTCAAGGAAGCTAGTTTGGCAAAAGTGGATTTGGACGATGTTGGTCGTTATAAGGCTTTTGAGTTGCTGACGAATTTTGTGGCAGATTATCCAAACTACAAAAAAGCGATTTACCTTTATGGTGATTTTGGCGTGGGAAAAAGTTACATGATGGCAGCCTTAGCACATGATTTGTCGGAAAAACGCAGTGTTTCCACGACCTTGCTTCATTATCCTAGTTTTGTTTTGGATGTAAAAAATGCTATTTCTTCTGGTCTCGTTAAGGAAAAGATTGATGAAGTAAAAGTAGCGCAAGTATTGATTTTGGATGATATTGGTGCGGAGCAATCAAGTCCGTGGATGCGAGATGAGATTTTGCAGGTTATTTTGCAGCATCGGATGCAGGAAAATTTACCAACTTTCTTTACATCGAATTTTAATTTTGCGGATTTGGAACGACATTTTGCGACATCCAAAAACGGAGATGAAACTTGGCAGGCTCGTCGGGTCATGGAAAGAATAAAATTCTTAGCAGAGGAAGTTCGTCTGGAAGGAGAAAATCGCCGATGAATGAAACGATTGAGTTGATGAAAAAGCATACTTCTGTTCGTCGTTTTACAGATGAGCAGATTTCAGATGAGGATTTGAAGGTGATTATTGATGCTGGTCGAGCAGCCTCTAGCTGGAAGAATTTCCAATCTTATTCGATTATTGTTGTTCGCAGTCAAGAAAAGAAAGTAGCTTTGTTTGATTTGGTGCCTCAGGAGGCTATTCATCAGTCGTCTGTTTTTCTTCTTTTTATCGGAGACCTCAATCGAGCTGAGAAAGGTGTGCGACTTCATACGGATACCTTTTACTCACAAGGAGTGGAGAATCTTCTGATTAGTTCTGTTGACGCTAGTCTGGTCGCGCAGAATATTCTTTTGGCGGCTGAAAGTCTGGGATATGGCGGGGTCATCATTGGCTTGATTCGCTATGCTTCTAGGGAAATAGCAGAGCTGTTTAATTTACCAGATTATACATACCCTATTTTTGGAATGGCTTTGGGAAAGCCGGATCAGCACCATGCTGTTAAACCACGCCTGCCGTATGAAACAGTCGTTTTTGAAGAAAACTATCAAGAACAGGACACGTCTGTTATTCAGGCTTATGATCAGGTTCAGGCAGACTATGCTGGGAAGCGTGCAACAGATACGTGGAGCGAACGGTTGACGAATCAATTTGCTCAAAAGCCCAATCCTGCTAGTCAGAATCTATTACAAGACAAGAAATTATTGTAAAATAAAGGGAGTGAGACAAAATCGGTCATTTCGAAACAATTCGATTTTGTTGGCTTGCCCGCACAGCTCGAAAGGTTTGGGAAACCTTCCGAGGTTGGAAATAAAGTCAAGTAAAACTTGACGCCAAAAGGGTGTAAAAGTTGATTTATCAGCGTATTAGACACCACTTAGCAGTGTTTGGTTGGCACTAAATTGCTTAAAATCAATAGAGTTTCTCCAAACCGCTGCGCCCTGTAATTATAACTACATAAACAAGCGAAGCTGAGCATTGTGTCCCAGCTTCTTAGAACAGAAAGAGGAACACTATGGCTTTACCAACTATTGCCATTGTCGGCCGTCCTAATGTCGGCAAATCAACACTTTTTAACCGGATTGCCGGGGAGCGGATTTCGATTGTTGAGGATGTTGAAGGAGTGACCAGAGACCGTATTTATGCAACGGCTGAGTGGCTGAATCGCAAGTTTAGCATGATTGATACAGGCGGGATTGATGATGTAGATGCGCCTTTTATGGAGCAAATCAAGCACCAAGCAGAGATTGCTATGGAGGAAGCGGATGTCATCGTTTTTGTGGTGTCTGGAAAAGAAGGTATTACAGATGCGGATGAATATGTGGCTCGTATGCTCTACAAGACCCACAAGCCGATTATTCTAGCGGTTAATAAAGTAGATAACCCAGAGATGCGTAGTGAAATTTTTGATTTTTATGCGCTTGGTTTGGGTGACCCTTATCCCGTTTCTTCTGTTCATGGGATTGGAACGGGGGATATTTTAGATGCCATTGTTGAAAATCTCCCTAATGAAGAAGCCGTTGAAAATCCAGACATGATTAAATTCAGCCTCATCGGTCGTCCCAATGTCGGCAAGTCTAGCTTAATCAATGCGATTTTAGGAGAAGACCGTGTGATTGCTAGTCCTGTGGCTGGAACTACTCGTGATGCGATTGACACGGTCTTTACGGACAATGAGGGACAAGAATTTACCATGATTGATACAGCAGGTATGCGCAAGTCAGGCAAGGTCTATGAAAATACAGAGAAGTATTCTGTTATGCGAGCTATGCGAGCGATTGACCGATCTGATGTGGTGCTTATGGTGCTCAATGCTGAAGAGGGCATTCGCGAGTATGATAAGCGGATTGCTGGTTTTGCTCATGAAGCAGGTAAAGGAATTGTTATCGTTGTTAACAAGTGGGATACGCTGGAAAAAGATAACAAGACCATGCAAAATTGGGAAGCCGATATCCGAGACCAGTTCCAGTACTTGTCTTATGCCCCGATTATCTTTGTTTCTGCCTTGACCAAGCAGCGTCTCCATAAGTTGCCGGCTATGATTAAGCAAATCAGTCAGAGTCAGAATACCCGTATTCCATCAGCGGTGCTCAATGATGTCATCATGGATGCCATTGCCATCAATCCGACACCGACCGACAAAGGCAAACGGCTGAAAATCTTCTATGCGACACAAGTTGCGACCAAACCGCCAACCTTTGTTATTTTCGTCAATGAAGAAGAGCTCATGCACTTTTCTTATATGCGCTTCCTAGAAAACCAAATCCGCAAAGCTTTCGTATTTGAAGGAACACCAATTCATCTCATTGCCAGAAAGCGGAAGTAGGGTGGAACTAACTAAACAAGGCTGAACATAAAAATAGTAGAAATGGTACAGTACAAGATAACTAGTCTAACGTACTTATGTGAGAAAGAAATATGAATTAGATAAATATTGCTAAAGTGGTGCTCGTTGGAATTGCAAGTTCAGCTTATGAGACTATTCATTGCGATGATAGAAAAAATATAAACCCTTTGGCTTTCGCTATTGGTTATCACTTTTTAGTTTGATAGTTGTAGGAATTGCACATCTTTTCTTGGCTGCTATAACATTGGGCGTCATTTGGTTGATGATAACAAAATTCTCTATACTTTTACTGGGAATTTGGCTCCTTTTAGTATTCTTAGTAATAGGAAATACAATATTGCTAGTCGGTTTTATGAAAGTGCTGATTGCACGCACTAAATGCTATAAAAAGCTCAACGAGGACATTTTCTAAAAGAAAGCGAGGAGAACCTTGCTTTTTTTCTTTATGCTGAAAATATGGTATAATGAATAGATAAAATAAAGGTGGTACTTATGGCAAAATTGATTCCTGGGAAGATTCGGACGGAAGGGATTGCTCTTTACGAAGCAGGGAAAATTGAAATTCTTAAAGTGAAAGATCAGATGATTTACAGCCGAGTGGAAAATCACAATCTGCGATATAGTTTGGATGACGAAGCCATTTTTTGCGCCTGTGATTTTTTTCAAAAAAAGAAATACTGTGCTCATCTAGCAGGTTTAGAATATTTTCTTAAAAATGACCCTGAAGGAAAAGTCGTTTTGACTAATCTTGAAGAGGAGCAAACAACTTCAGAAGAAACTCAAACGAAGGTTTCTTTTGGCAGTCTCTTCTTGGATAAAATGCTCCAGACAGAAGAAGTAGCCGTCCGCTATGAACTGTCTGCGGTCGGGCAAGAAGATGATTATACAGGACAATTTTTGTGGACCTTGCGCATCAGTCGTTTACCAGATGAGCGCTCCTATGTTATCCGGGATATTCGTGCTTTTTTAAAGATTGTTGAAAAAGGCGATTATTATCAAATCGGCAAGCACTATTATGAAAAAATGCAATTGGCTGCTTTTGATGAAGCTAGTCAAGAGGTGATCCAGTTTTTACGAGGACTTGTTTCTTATCAGCAAGATCAAGATGCTTCTTTTATCTTTCCAAATGCAGCTAGACATCTTTATTTTCCGTCTAGTCTGTTTGAAGAAGGCGTAAATCGACTCATGAATTTACCGCATTTTCGCTTAGAATACAGTCTTTATGACTATGACAAAGTCTTTTTCCAAGATTTGCATGCTGAAGTAGGAATTTATGATTTTACAGTAGAGGAAAATTTGGATTATTTCGAACTCACCATTACAGAGCAAAATTATAAAATCCTATATGGTGGTGACTTTATTTTTTATGGGGATTATTTCTATCAACTGACAGATCAACAAAAGCGGATGATTCAGGTGATTCGAGAATTACCTGTGGATACCGATCGTAAAAAACGCCTTCAATTTGATACAAGCGATCAAGCAAAACTAGCTTCAGGACTATTAGAATTTGGCAAAGTCGGCTCTATTCACGCACCGGAAAGTCTGGTGATTCATACTTTCACTCCGCTGTTTGATTTCGAGTTATTGGATACTCAGGAAATTCGTCTCAAAATCCAGTTTGATTATGGAAATCGTGTTGTGGATACTCGTTTTAAGTTGGAAGAACTGCCATTTGCCAGCGATTTTCAGTTAGAACAAAGGGTTTTTCAACAAGCTCTGTCTGCTGGTTTTGAAGCAGATTTCACAAGCACTCGTCCACCATTGCAACCACAAGAAATCTACTCCTTTTTCACGGCGACTCTGCCTCATTTTAGACGCTTGGGAAGGGTATCTGTGGCAGAAAACCTGACAGCCTTGTACCAAGTGGAAAGACCGGCAGTTTCTGTTCAGACAAATGGTGGCTTGTTGGACATCGGGTTTGATTTTACAAGTATTGACCAAGTGGAAGTGGATGATGCTTTAGAAGCTCTTTTTTCGGCTAATGATTATTTCATTAGTCGCTCTGGCAAGGTGCTCGTTTTTGACGAAGAAACAAAAAGAGTCAGCAAAACCTTACAGGATTTACGAGCTAAAAAAGGAAAAGACGGCATTTTCCAAACGCAGAAGATTGCTGCTTATCAGCTATCTGAATTGTTTAAAGACCAAGAAAAAGTTAGCTTTTCAGAGGAGTTCCGCCATTTAGCCTTTGACTTGACGCATCCAGAGGAGTTTGCGCTACCTACATTAAAAGTGGAAGCAACTTTGCGTGATTACCAAGAAACGGGTGTCAAATGGATGTCTATGCTTCATCGTTACGGATTTGGTGGTATTTTAGCAGATGATATGGGGTTGGGAAAAACCCTTCAAACCATTGCCTTTTTAAGTAGTCAGCTAAAAAAAGAGACCAATGTTTTGATTTTGGCTCCATCTAGTTTGATTTACAATTGGCTGGATGAGTTTGCGAAATTTGCACCAGAAATGGATGTAGCGGTCATTTATGGATTAAAACCAGTCAGAGATAACTTGATTGCAGAAGGTCATCAGGTGATGATTACAAGCTATGCTTCTTTCCGTCAAGATGTTGAAGAATATAGTCAATTGAACTTCGATTATCTCTTTTTAGATGAAGCGCAGGTCATGAAAAATGCGCAGACCAAGATAGCTCATCATTTACGAAATTTTGAGGTCAAAAATACCTTTGCTCTTTCTGGAACACCGATTGAAAATAACCTCGGCGAATTATGGTCTATTTTTCAAATTGTTTTACCAGGATTATTACCTAGCAAAAAGAACTTTTTGAAACTGCCTGCAGAAACTGTCGCTCGTTTTATTAAGCCATTTGTCATGCGGCGAAAGAAAGAAGATGTCTTGCAAGAATTGCCAGATCTCATCGAAGTGTCTTATCGCAATGAGCTGGCAGATAGTCAAAAGGCTATCTACTTAGCGCAGCTAAAACAAATGCAGGAGCGCGTGCTGACTTCTACAGAGGAAGAACTCAATCGCAGCAAAATGGAAATTTTATCCGGCTTGATGCGTTTGCGCCAAATCTGTGATACCCCAGCGCTCTTTATGGAAGATTATCATGGAGAGAGTGGTAAATTAGAAAGCCTGCTAGAGCTGCTAGAACAGATTCAGACGGGAAACCACCGTGTGCTCATCTTTTCTCAATTCCGAGGTATGCTAGACATTATCGAAAAAGAATTGAAAAAGATGAAAATGGAGATGTTTAAAATTACAGGCTCCACCCCAGCAAAAGATCGCCAAGAGATGACAAATGCTTTCAACAATGGGGAAGGAGACGCTTTTCTAATCTCCCTAAAAGCTGGTGGCGTTGGCTTAAACCTGACAGGTGCAGATACCGTTATTCTAGTTGACCTTTGGTGGAATCCAGCAGTAGAGTCTCAGGCAATTGGTCGAGCTCACCGTATGGGTCAAGAAAGAAATGTAGAAGTCTATCGCCTGATTACGCGAGGCACAATCGAAGAAAAAATCCAAGGATTGCAAGAAAGCAAGCGCCATCTCGTGTCAACTATCCTAGACGGAACGGAGTCGCGCAGCAGCCTAACCGTTGCTGAAATACGAGAAATTCTAGGAATTTCTCCAGAAACACTTGAAAAATAGCATCAATAGTTTATAATGAAGTGTTGAAAGGAATGTGCTAATGAAAGAAAAATCTTTTCCATTGATTTCTGACGATGAAGTCATGTTATCAGAAATGCCGCGTATGAATCTTTATGATGAAAGCGATCTTATCAGCAATATTAATGGTGACTATGTTGATAAAAATTATTTAGAATGGGAACCAATTGTAAAGAAAATTGCAGACAGTCAAGTAAAAGAAGGACAGGCAAAGTCTTACCAAGCGACTTCAGCTGTTCAATCTGTCAAAGCCAAAAAGTCTGCTTCAAAAAGTTATGCAGAATTGGCTAGAGAAGAAGCCAGAGCGGATTTAAAAAAGAAACGTTCGGCAGCTTATTTGACATCGGATTTTACAGCTAAAAAGCGCTCCTATCTTGCTGTTACGAATGGTAACACAGCTATTTCACATCAACCAACAGCATTTTTCCAAAAGGAAAATGGTAGTGAATTGGCAAAATACAGTCGGAATTTGAAACAGGACCAATATATTTTGGCAGATATCAAGACGGAGCCTTCTGTACATCAACCAAATGAATTGCCCCAAAAAGCTAAAAATAATTATGACTTTTTAAAGACAAGTCAAATTTACAACAAAAAAGAATTGCAAAGCCAAAAAGAGCGTCGGATAGCGCAAGAGCTAAATTTAACACGGCTGGAAGAAAAATAATCGAACGTTGACAAGAGCCAAATATTTTTGTGTGAACTTGGTTTCACCCAATTTAACGCTCTTAGCATTTAAGGAGAAATTATGACAAAAACCTATCATTTTATCGGGATTAAAGGCTCTGGAATGAGTGCTTTAGCATTGATGCTGCATCAAATGGGACATCACGTTCAGGGAAGCGATGTGGAGAAATATTATTTTACACAACGTGGCTTAGAGCAAGCAGGGATTAAAATCCTGCCTTTTGACGAAAAAAACCTTCAAGCAGATGTAGAAGTCATTGCAGGAAATGCTTTTCGTCCGGATAATAATATTGAAATTGCCTATGCTGATGCAAATGGAATTGCTTGTAAGCGCTACCATGAATTTCTGGGAACTTTCATGCGTGATTTTGTCAGCATGGGAGTGGCAGGGGCACATGGAAAGACATCAACGACGGGTATGTTGGCACACGTTTTGTCAAACATTACGGATACCAGTTACCTGATTGGTGACGGGACGGGGCGCGGCTCTGCAAATGCGAAATACTTTGCATTTGAAGCAGATGAATACGAACGTCATTTTATGCCTTATCATCCCGAATATTCAATTATCACGAATATTGACTTCGACCACCCAGATTATTTCACTAGCTTAGAAGATGTTTTCAATGCTTTTAATGATTATGCTAAGCAGGTTAGCAAAGGATTATTTGTTTACGGTGAAGACAAAGAATTGCGCCGGGTCACAGCTAACGCTCCTATTTATTACTATGGCTTTAAGGAAGGTAATGACTTTATCGCTCATGACTTACTCCGTTCTACGACAGGCTCTAGCTTTAAAGTCTCTTTCCGTGGGCAAGAATTAGGAGAATTTAAGATTCCTAGCTTTGGTCGTCACAATATCATGAATGCAACAGCAGTCATTGGGCTCTTATACACAGCTGGATTTGACTTAAATTTAGTTCGGGAGCATTTGGCTACTTTTGGTGGTGTGAAACGTCGCTTCACTGAAAAAATGGTGAATGGAACGACAATTATTGATGACTTTGCTCATCACCCTACTGAAATCATTGCAACTTTAGATGCAGCTCGCCAGAAATATCCAAGCAAAGAAATCGTTGCAATTTTCCAACCCCATACCTTTACTAGGACTATTGCACTTTTGGACGAATTTGCAGAAGCTTTGAATCAAGCAGATGCAGTGTATTTAGCACAGATTTATGGTTCTGCACGTGAAGTGGATCATGGAGATGTCAAAGTAGAAGATTTAGCTGAAAAAATTATCAAAAAGGCAGAAATTATTACTGTTGACAATGTTTCGCCATTGTTAGAACACCCAAATGCTGTTTATGTTTTCATGGGAGCTGGGGATATTCAGACTTATGAATATTCTTTTGAACGTTTGCTATCCAATTTGACAAGCAATGTCCAGTAATCTAATACCACAAGTCACCCTTCGAGAAGCTTCTTTGGAAGATTGGAAGGCAATCGTTGCGATTGAGGAGGCGAATTTTTCCACAGAAGCAGCTGGTGCAGAAACAATCCAAAAATGGATTGAACAGGGTCAAACGAACTTTTTAATAGCGGAATTAAATGAGAAAATAGCTGGCTACCTTGTAGGGTCAGCCGTTTTTTCACGTCATTTGACAAAGGAAATGATAGACAATTCGTCAAAGTGGCAGCAAGATTCTGATTTTATGACGATTCAGCGCTTATCCATTCATCCAGATTTTAAAGAGCAGGGACTGGGAACTTTGCTTTTAGCTGCTTGCAAAGAAATAGCTGTTGCACAAAATCAGAAAGGTCTTCAGCTGGTTTGTTCAGATGATTTGATTTCTTACTACGAAATGAATGCTTTCATAAATGAAGGAATTTCTGAAAGGGGAGATAGCCATGCTATTTTACATGAATTCGTTTGGGATAATCCATATTTTAAGGAGGGAAAATGAAGATTAGACAGGCAAATTTAGCAGATTTGGATGCTATTACGACTATTGAATGGGAAAACTTTGGACCAGAAGAAGCTCTGAGTCGAGAGATTTTGGAAGCTCATATCCAAAAATTAACAACCAGTTTCTTAGTAGCTGAACGAGACGGTCAGATTTTAGGCTACCTTGAAGGGCCTGTTCGTCCAGAACGCCATTTAGTAGATCAATCCTTTACTTCTGAGGTAGAAGATTATAGTCATTTGACAGACCATTATATTTCGTTGACCAGTTTATCTATTGATAAAAATGCTCAAAATATGGGATTAGGTCGCAGTTTGTTGAATGCAATGAAGGATATTGCTATTCGCGACCAGCGTTTGGGAATCAACTTAACTTGTCATGATTATTTGGTCGCTTACTATGAAAAACATGGTTTTATCAACGAGGGCGTATCCCAATCTACCTATGCAGGTGAAGTTTGGTATGATATGCTTTGGAAAACTCCCAAATAGTGGAGAAAAGAATTGATTATTCTGTAGGATGCTTGAAAGAAAGGCATTCTCTTATTGCTTTTCTTTACCTTTTAAGATATAATAGTAGGGATATTGAACAAGGAGGTCAACTATTTGGCTGAAGATTCACAAGAAAAAGAAGGGCTGAGTTTTAAAGAACAGATTCTGCGCGACTTGGCTAAAGCAAAGGGAACTGAACAACCAAAACCTGTAGAAGAATCTAATGATTTGCAGGAAAAGTTAGGTTTGGGTCAATCTGTGCTTCCTTCTGCACAGGAAGAAGAGAAAGCAACTGTTTCTGAAAAGGATATACCAAAAGTTCAAAAAGAAGAAAGTGGCGAACCAGAGCCAGCTCCTTTAGAAAGTCCCCTTCCAACCATTGAGCAAATAGAAGCCGAAGCAGTAGCTAGGGAAGAAGAAAAAGAGTTTAATACTCATACGACGAAAGTCCCTGTTTCTTACCCAACCAATCAGGCTGTTGAAGAAACCAAGGTTCCAAAAGAATTAGTTCAACCTGCAGTTTACGGAACGGAGCAAGATACAAAGAAACTTTCTCGTTCAAATCGGACTGCTCAAACGATTAACACGAAGAAGCGTCAAAATAAAATCGCCGGAAAAATCGTCAAAACGGTCTTAATTTTGCTGCTTTTAGGGATTGGTTTAACTGGTTTCTTTGCTTATCGCTATGTTACATCAGCTTTACAACCAGTTGATGCGAAAAATACAAAGTATGTGACGGTTAAGATTCCGACTGGATCGAGCACCAAAGCAATTGGAACGGTCTTGGAAAAAGCTGGTTTGATCAAAAATGCTCAGATTTTTAGCTATTATGCTAAGTTTAAAAACTATGCAGATTTCCAATCGGGTTATTACAATCTGCAAAAGAGCATGAGTTTGGATACGATTGCTAAAAAGCTACAGCAAGGTGGAACGGACACTCCGCAGGATCCCTCAATGGAAAAATTGACCATTCCAGAAGGATATACGATTGACCAAATTGCAAAAACGATTGCGAAGTTGAAGAAAAATAAATTGTCTTCGGATACGTTCTTAAAGAAAGTGCAAGATGATAATTTTATCACTCAGGAAGCTACAAAATATCCAAACTTATTAGGCAATTTAGCTAAAAAAGAGAGCGGTGTTAAGTATCGCTTAGAAGGCTATCTTTTCCCTGCCACTTACAATGTGACAGATAGTACAACAGCTGAAACTCTCATTGATCAAATGTTAGCTGCAATGGATAAGACTATGTCGCGATATTATGATGTTTTAGCAACGAAGAACTTGACGGTGCACGATGTTTTAACAATTGCGTCCTTGGTTGAAAAAGAAGGTTCAACAGATCAAGACCGAAAAAACATCGCAAGTGTCTTTTACAATCGTTTAAATCAAAACATGCCTTTGCAAAGTAATATTGCAATTTTGTATGCTCAAGGGAAGCTTGGTCAAAAGACAACCTTAGCAGAAGACGCTGCGATTGATACTAATATTGATTCGCCTTACAATGTTTATAAAAATACCGGTTTAATGCCTGGTCCTGTAGACAATCCTAGTCTTTCTGCTATTGAAGCGACTGTTAATCCAGCCAAAACGGATTATCTTTACTTCGTAGCCAATACAGAAACAGGAAATGTTTATTTCGCAAATACCTATGAAGAACATGAAAAAAATGTTCAAGAACATGTTAATAGTAAATTGACACAATCAAGTAGTTCAAATTAAAAAAGCGGGACAAACGTAACTTTTAAAACTTGATTTTGTTCTACTTCTGAGCAATGATGTATAAGTCTAAAAAGATTGCTACAAGTGTATTTTAGACTAGATGAAGAATGCACCTTGCAAAGCAAGCGAATATTAAAAAGAAGCTGGGACGAAAGTTTCCAGCTTCAAAGTATAAAGTATATAGTTATAATAAACCAACGACGCAGCTACTGATTGCTCAAAGCATTGCTTTGAGGTGGCGGATAGAACTTGTAAAGCAAATCTCAAAGTTGTTTGCTTTTCAAGCTCGGTAGAACACTTTTGACAAAAACTTTGTTTTCTTTATCCACCACCTCAACAGTCTGGGAGACTGTTGAGCAACCCTGCGGGGGTGAGACTAGGAACTAAAATTTTCAAGCTGAGTTCTGTCCCACTCCCTCTTTATTTTAAAAATAGAAAGAAGAAAAAATAATGGCAGAAAAAACTTATCCCATGACCCTTGAAGAAAAGGAAAAACTTGAAAAAGAATTAGAAGAACTTAAATTAGTTCGTCGTCCAGAAGTGGTAGAACGTATTAAAATTGCTCGCTCTTATGGAGACTTATCAGAAAATAGTGAGTATGAAGCAGCCAAAGATGAGCAGGCATTTGTTGAAGGACAAATCTCAAGTCTGGAAACCAAGATTCGCTATGCTGAAATTGTAGATAGTGATGCAGTAGCACAAGATGAAGTTGCTATTGGTAAGACCGTTACGATTCAAGAAGTTGGTGAAACGGATGAAGAAGTCTATATGATTGTGGGTGCAGCAGGAGCAGATGCTTTTGCTGGAAAGGTTTCTAATGAAAGTCCTATTGGACAAGCTCTAATTGGCAAGAAAACAGGCGATACTGCTACAGTTGAAACACCTGTGGGCAGTTATGATGTAAAAATCCTAAAAGTCGAAAAAACAGCTTAAAAAATAAAGGATTGGGATAGGTTGATGGCTGCGATAGCAACTATGAAACCTGTCCCAAATTCTTATCTATTTGATACAAAGTTTAGAGGAGAAAAATATGTCCCGTAAATCTCAAGTAATTTTAACCAATATGTGTCTGATTGAAGATAATCAAAATCGCATTGTCATGCAGATTCGTGATCCCAAGATGTATTCTTGGTCAGGAGCAGCTTTACCTGGTGGACATATAGAAGAAAAGGAGAGCCTCCACCAAGCAGTTGTGCGTGAAATTTATGAAGAAACGGGACTAACAATCCATCATCCTAAACTGGTTGGTATGAAACATTGGTACACAGCAGAAGGCATTCGTTATCTGGTCTTTCTTTATCGTACAAATGAATTTTCAGGACATCTCCGCTCATCAGAAGAAGGTGAAGTTAGGTGGGTGGCGCGTGAAGAGTTGGATACTCTCGAATTGGCTTATGATTTAAAAAATTTGCTACGTATTTTTGATGACAAATCATTGTCAGAATTGTTCTATAGTGAACGCTTAGAAAATGATTTTGTTCGCGAATTTTGGTAATTTTATGTTTAAATGAGGGCATTCTATTTATTCAGGCTGGGGATTGAATAGGTAGTGGTAGACTATAAATTACATGATTGATTTTAAAAGGGAGTATTACATTTGATGCTTGATTACCTCAACATCAAAAAGATTAATCATTGAGTGGAGATTGCAGTCTATATTTTTAATCATCATACTAGACGAATAAAGATGAAAGATGCTTAAAGTTACTACAATGCATTATTTTCTAAAGACACTACGTTTTCACATGTACGTTCTATTCTTCTTGTATTGATTAAGTTCAATAGGTTGTAAGTAATTTTTTTCCTTAGGATCTTTTGGTTGTGAAGATAAATGTAATAGTTATTTATCAGAGAGGGTTAGGAGAAATATATAAGTACAATGTTTTTACGAGAATATTTAGTAACAGTTATTTGAGTGTTTGTGTTATAATCTAATTGCTTAATTAAAATTAGTATATGAGTAAAATTTCGACGGAGGACGATAATATGATTAGATATTCATCGAGTTATTGTAAAGGAAATGGTATCGCAAAAGTAGCATTTGTTTTTATTTGCCCTGGGCAAGAAGAGAAAAAGGAAGGAAAACCGGTTGCAGGTCAGACGGGAAAAAATTTGGAGATACTTTTATCTTTTTTGAATAAAAGTCTTCCCAATGTGTTTCCTAGTACGAATAGGTATGATTATCGAATTTCGAACTTATCGGATGAAATTTGGCCCAAGAGAAAAAATGGGAGAACTATCCCACTAATAAGTAGTATTAGAAAAAAAGAAAATATAGACCGTATTATTCAAGAAATTGGAGACTGTGAAATTATTATTTTTTTCAGTAAAAATAAAACTTACAACAAAGTAATTAAAAAGATTAAAAGAAAATTGAAACCTAAGCATGCTATACAGAGCAGGCATCTTGGATTTCAATCAATAAATAGAGGAATAAGATGTGATAAGTCAGGTAACGAGTTAGTTCGAGGGGATAAAGGAAATACCTCTAAGCGACTTGAAGTTATTGCAGAGAAAATAAAAAAAGAACTGAAAAAATAGATTAGTTAATTGATATCTTCAAATTTGCTTGTAATCGCTATGAGTACATTCCTACTGAAAAAGCACTTTTAAAAGTTCGAGAGTGGTTAAATGGTAAGTTGGAAGAGAAAGATGAAAATTTTTCAAATGGTCGCTTAGTTAGAAACTTTTTTGATGATGTTGTGTTGGCTCAATCTAAACGATTAGCAGCAGAAAGTGGAGGATTGAGTAAAACACAACTTGTCCAAATAATTGAGTCGGATATACCAGTATGCACTTCAAAGACTATAGAGTAACTATTTAATCTTTCTATACATCTATAGGAAGTCTTATGCCAACTGTTACATTTTAAACTCAACATAATTGATGATTATTTCTGATTGAATGATAAACAAAAAGAAGCTGGAATGATTGTTCCAGCTTTTTTGCTTATCTTGAACGTTGTTTTCCAGCGTTACGATTTTTCTTTTTATTTTGTTTTCTATTTTCAATAACGGCCTGTGCTTGAGGTGTTACATCTTTTTTACGACCAGAATTTTTAATGGCTTTAGGCGGATTATTTTTATATTCTTCAGCTACGCGTTTTCTGAGTTGAGGACGGATGTAATGATTGATAATCAATTGTTGGATAATCATGATGAAACCACCGACTACCCAATAAAGTGTTACACCTGCTGGAGCTGTGAACGAGAAGATGACAATCATGAGCGGACTCATGTACATCATTTTCTTCATTTGCTCTTTTTGAACCTCATCAACGCCGACAAGGGTCAAAGCAGATTGAATGAAATACAAAATTCCGACGATAATGGTGAGAAGAATGCTGGCTTTTCCGAGTGGAATTCCTAGGAAGACACTCTTAGCTACTCCTTCAGTGTATTGAGCAGAGAAATAAAGGGCAGAGAAAAATGGTAATTGAATCAGGAGAGGAAGACATCCGATACCTCCGAGCATATTGACACCATTTTCTTTTTGAGCAGCCATGAGAGCTTGCTGAGCAGCCAGTTTTCCTTCTTGTGTTTCAGCGTTCTTCATGCGTTCTTGGATAGGTTCAAAAATAGGCTTCAAATAATTCATCTTTTCTGATTGGTAAGTTGATTTCCAAGACTGATAAAGTCCAAGCGGAAGGATAATCAAGCGGACAATCAAAGTAACAATGATGATGGCAACACCAAAACCAAGCCCCATATTATTAGCAAAATACTGAATGGCAAGGCTCATTGGTCTTCCGATAATATCCCAGACAAATCCAGCAGGCTTACCATTTTTGACTTGTACACATCCTGAGAGTAGCAGAAGCATAGACAGCCCTAACCCTGAGAATAAAATACGATTTAATTTTTTCACGTGTTTGTTTCCTTTTTCTAAAAAATAATACCTTTCTATTCTACTGTTTTTTTCCTAAATATACAATAGTTCTTGAGACCTAATTTGCAATTTTAAAATCTGAATAGGAATCAAAATTAGCCATTGTGACATCTAAATAGCTGACTTTTGAAAATGGCGTTGGTCCTTTGCGGATTTCTTGGATAAATTTTGCCATGAGGGCAGAATTCTTCGCTTGTGCTAAAATCTCTACAGTTCCGTCTTCATTATTCCAGACACGACCGGTGATACCACCGATTTCTTTGGCAAGTGTGTAAACACCCCAACGAAAGCCGACACCTTGCACACGACCTTGCGCAATCATTCTTACTTTTTGCATGTGAGCCTCCTTTTTGTGATATAATAGTTCTATGAATATTATAACCTCAAAAGCTAATAATGTGGTAAAAAATACTAAAAAATTACTTCAAAAAAAATATCGAAAAGATTCTTATTTGATTGAAGGCTGGCATTTATTTGAAGAAGCAGTCAATGCACAAGCTAAAATTCGGCATATCTTTGTTTTAGAAGAATTTGTCGACAGAGTGCAGGATTTTCCTCAAGTTCATGTAGTGACGGCAGAAATTTTGGCGGATTTGGCTGATTCCAAAACACCGCAGGGCATCGTGGCAGAAATTGCTTTTGAAAAACAGATGCTTCCTTCCGTTCTCAAAGGGAAATATCTTTTTTTAGAAGATGTGCAAGATCCGGGGAATGTGGGCACGATTATCCGAACAGCTGATGCGGCTGGCTATGATGGGGTGTTTATTTCGCAGCATTCAGCAGATATTTACAATCTGAAAACTCTGCGTTCCATGCAAGGCAGCCATTTTCATTTGCCTGTTTACCGAGTAAAAACAGCAGATTTTCTTGACCTTGCTAAACAGGCACAATTGCCGATATTGGCAACAACGCTTTCAAAAGATTCGATGGATTATCGGAAGTTAGCACCACTGTCGAATTTTGCTCTTGTGTTGGGAAATGAAGGTCAGGGGATTAGTTCTGAAATGGCAGAAGCAGCTGATTACCTCATTCATATTTCGATGAAAGGACGAGCTGAGAGTTTAAATGTCGCCGTGGCAGCAGGCATTCTCATCTTTGCTTTAAGCTAAAATTTAGAAATATATTTATAATTAGAAGCACATGGAGGTGGTTCTATGCTTTATAAAGAAGACAAAGAGTATATGGAGCATGTTGGACAATTGATTGCTCAACCACGCGTCCAGAAATTAAAAACCATAACACACCATATTTATTCCAATCGCTTGGAGCATTCGATTCATGTTAGTTATACGAGTTATAAAATTGCTAAAAAATTAGGTTGGGATGCAAAAAGTACCGCACGTGGCGGACTTCTGCACGATATGTTTTATTATGATTGGCGGGAAACGAAATTTAATAAAAGTCATGCTTGGGTACACCCTCGCTTAGCAGTACGAAATGCACGGAAAGTAACCAATTTAAATAAAGTGGAAGAAGACATCATTATCAAACACATGTGGGGAGCAACATTGGCACCACCACGGTATAAAGAAGGCTATATTGTCACCATGGTGGATAAATACTGGGCGATCAAGGAAGCCATGGCGCCAGTTCGGAAAAGAATGGCTAAAAGAAGACTTTTTCATCGAAAAATGTTAAAATCGTAACATATCATAATAAAGGAGAGAGCTTATGAACAATACAGTTATTCAAGAAAATAGTGGTATCAATAGTTTTTACGCTAAAGTTTATTCATTAGTCGGTATGGGGATTGGCATTTCTGCCCTTGTCTCGGCTTTGATGTTAACAATATTTCAAGATGTGATTTATTCAGTAATAATGGCGAATAGTTGGATTTTTTATTTGGCAATTTTTGCTGAGTTGGTTCTTGTCTGGGTGGCTTCAGGGATGTCTGCCAAAAACAATCCAGCTGCGTTGCCAACTTTTCTAGTTTATTCGGCTTTAAATGGCTTTACGATTAGTTTAGTGTTGGCTCTTTACACACAAGCAACGGTTTTAGCAGCCTTCGTTACTTCTTCAGCGATGTTTTTTGCTATGGCATTGATTGGGAAATTTACCAAAAAAGATCTTTCTGGTCTGGGCAGAGCCTTTATTGCAGGTCTGATTGGAGTTATCATCGCTAGTTTGGTGAATATTTTCCTTAGAAGTTCTGGACTAGATTTCATCATTAGCATTATTAGTGTGATTATCTTTTCTGGATTGATTGCTTGGGATAATCAAAGAATCCGCTATGTCTATGAGCAATCAGGCGGAAATGTAGCGGCTGGTTGGGCAGTTTCACTCGCCTTAAGCCTTTACCTTGATTTTATCAATCTGTTCCTCAGCATTCTTCGTATTTTTGGAAGAGATAATTAAAAGTAAGAATTAGAAGCTGGACTGATTCCAGCTTCTTTTTTTATGGCTATGGCTTCTTCTTTTATGATATAATAAAGCAAATGAAAAGAAAGTATGAGACTTGCTATGAAAGAACCATTTCTTAGTCGCGAAAAGTTAGCTGAAATCACAACTCAATTTCCAACTCCATTTCATTTATATGATGAGAAAGGAATTCGTGAGACAGCTCGTGCGCTTCAGAAAGCCTTTTCTTGGAATCAAGGATTTAAAGAGTATTTTGCAGTGAAAGCAACTCCGAATCCGACTATTTTAAAAATCTTGAAAGAAGAAGGTTGTGGAGTAGATTGCGCCAGCTATGTAGAACTTTTGATGAGCCAAAAAGTAGGCTTTTCAGGAAATGACATGATGTTTTCGTCCAATGATACGCCTGCAGAAGAAATACAATTTGCGCGTGAATTGGGAGCTACTATCAATCTTGATGCTTATGAAGATGTTGCATTTTTACAGGAAGTGGCGAGCATTCCAGAAATCATTTCTTGCCGCTATAACCCAGGCGGTGTATTTGAGTTGGGAACAGATATTATGGATTCTCCAGAAGAAGCCAAATTCGGGATGACCAAAGAACAACTCATCCAAGCATTTAAAGATTTAAAAAATTTGGGCGTTAAAAAATTTGGGATTCATGCCTTATTAGCTTCTAATACTGTTACGAATGATTATTATCCTGAATTAGCCCGTCAGCTATTTGAATTAGCCGTTGAGGTCGTAGCTGAGACCAATGTGGACCTGGATTTTATCAATCTTTCAGGCGGAGTAGGCGTTCCTTATCGTCCAGAAGAAAAAGCAAATGACATTTTAGCGATTGGGCAAGGAGTTCGCCGAGTTTATGAGGAAATTTTAATACCTGCAGGTTTAGGAAAGGTTAAAATTTTTACGGAACTGGGACGTTTTATGCTGGCCACTCATGGGTTATTGGTGACGAAAGTATTGCATAAAAAGAAGACTTATCGCACTTACATTGGTGTAGATGCTTCAGCAGTGAACCTGCTGCGTCCTGCTATGTATGGCGCTTATCATCATATTACAAATATGGATCACCCAGACGGACCGACAGAAATAGTGGATGTGGTCGGCAGTCTTTGTGAAAATAATGATAAATTTGCCATTCAGCGCGAACTGCCGATTACCAATATTGGGGATACCCTAGTGATTCACGATACAGGAGCGCACGGTTTTTCAATGGGCTATCAGTACAATGCTAAACTTCGTTCAGCTGAAATTTTACTGGAAGAAGACGGCGGTGTACGAATGATTCGGCGTGCTGAAATACCAGAGGATTACTTCGCAACTTTGTATGGCTTTGATTTTGAAAAATAGACAATTTTTGATATAATAAGAAGATGTAAAAAGGGAAAAGAGGATTACATATTTATGAATTTACTATTAGCTATTTTGTTGATTATTGTGGCTTTTTTTGGTGGCATGCTCGCTGGAATGTATCTAGTTCGCAAACAAATTGAAAAAGAATTTGCAGACAATCCACGTTTGAATATTGATGCGGTTCGTACAATGCTATCTGCAAATGGACAAAAACCAAATGAAGCAAAGGTACAACAAGTGTATCGTCAAATTAAAAATCAACAAAAAGCAGCACTTGAAAATGCTAAAAAGAAAAAATAAGCTGTTAAAACAGTATAAAATTTGATTTTTAAAGAGATAACTGAATGGGGATTTGGGCCTTGCACCCAGTCCCTTCTTTAGAAAGAAGAACTTATGGATAATCGACCAATTGGTTTTTTAGACTCAGGCGTGGGCGGTTTGACAGTTGTTCGCGAACTGATGCGGCAGCTTCCACATGAGGAAGTGATTTATATCGGTGATTCTGCACGTGCGCCTTATGGACCAAGACCAGCAGATCAGATTCGCGAATATACATGGCAATTAGTGCAATTTCTTTTAACTAAAAATGTCAAAATGATTGTTCTTGCCTGCAATACAGCTACTGCTGTGGTTTGGGAAGAAATCAAAGAAAAATTGGATATTCCAGTTTTGGGAGTGATTTTACCGGGAGCTAGTGCAGCAATTAAAGCCTCTCAACATGGGACGATTGGCATTATTGGAACGCCAATGACGATTCAATCAGATATTTATCGGCAAAAAATCGAACGTCTCTTACCGGAAGTGGAGGTGACAAGTCTTTCTTGTCCCAAGTTTGTCCCACTGGTAGAGTCTAACGAGCTGTCGTCTAGCATTACGAAAAAAGTGGTCTATGAGAGCTTGATGCCGTTAAAAGGCAAGGTAGATACTTTAGTGCTAGGCTGTACGCATTATCCTTTACTAAAACCAATCATTCAAAATGTAATGGGACCAACAGTGAAACTGATTGATAGTGGAGCAGAATGCGTGCGGGACATTTCTGTTTTGCTCAATTATTTTGAAATCAATCACAGCAGAGAAGGAGAACTTCCTCAACACCGCTTTTTTACAACAGCAAATGCGAAAAGTTTTGCTGAAATTGCAGAAACGTGGTTAAATAAAGAAATAAATGTGGAGCATGTGACCTTATGAGTAGCAAAATTTATGAGTATAAAGATACCCAAGATTGGTATGTTGGAGAATGGTCTCCCTATGGTGGTGGATTCTATTTTAAAGACGTCGTTTCAGAAGAATTGAGTCGCATGGAAGAAGGGCTCCGTCAATTAGTAGTTGAAGAGCAGTCTTTTTCTGTTGCAGTGATTCAATATAACTCCATAATGTCTTTTGTTCAATTTGTCCTGCAAATGATTAATGAAAATCAAGATTCACAGTTTCAGGCGCAATTTCATAAAGGTGCTATTCTGATTACGGAAAAGGGACAGTTAGTTTTAGTGCATTTGCCTAAAAATGGGATTCAGCTGAATGATTTCTTTTCTCAGAAAAACTTGTCAGGTTTGACAGTCGGAGATACGATTTTAGTCGCTACTCGCAATGAAGGAAAAACTGCTGAATTTCGTAAAATATTTGAAAAATTAGGCTACAAAATTGAAAACCTGAATGACTACCCTGATTTGCCAGAGGTCGCAGAAACTGGGATGACTTTTGAAGAGAATGCTCGTTTGAAAGCAGAGACCATTTCTAAGCTGACTGGCAAAATGGTATTGGCGGATGACTCAGGCTTAAAAGTGGATGCACTAGGTGGTCTTCCTGGAGTTTGGTCTGCTCGCTTTGCTGGAAATGATGCAACAGACTTAGAAAACAATGCAAAATTGCTACATGAATTAGCAATGGTTTTCGACTTGAAAGATCGCTCTGCACAGTTTCATACCACTCTGGTAGTGGCAAGTCCTGACAAAGAAAGTCTGGTCGTAGAGGCTGACTGGCCAGGCTATATCAATTTTGAGCCGAAAGGTGAAAATGGATTTGGCTATGATCCTTTATTTTTAGTAGGTGAAACAGGCAAAACATCTGCAGAATTAACAATGGAAGAAAAAAACGCTCAATCACATCGAGCTCAAGCAGTTCAAAAATTAGTGGAGGTATTTCCAACATGGCAAAACAAACCATCATCGTAATGAGTGATTCTCATGGAGATCGTGCTATTGTAGAAGAGATAAAGACCTATTATCTCGGAAAAGTAGATGCTATTTTTCATAATGGTGATTCTGAGCTGCCAAGTGATGACGAAGTGTGGCAAGGAATTTACGTTGTAGCTGGGAACATGGATTTCTATGATGGTTATCCAGATCGCTTAGTGACAGACTTAAACGGCACCATTATTGCGCAAACTCACGGACATCTTCAACAGATCAATTTTGGTTTTCAAAAATTGGATCTCTGGGCACAAGAGGTAAATGCAGATATTTGTTTGTATGGGCATTTACATATTCCAGATGCGTGGATGGAAGGAAAAACACTCTTTTTAAATCCAGGTTCTATCAGCCAACCGCGCGGTGTTATCAATGAGCGACTTTATGCTAAGGTAGAGATTAGTGATGATGCATTTCAAGTGGACTATTATACGCGTCAACACGAACTGTATTCTCGCCTATCAAAGGAGTTTGCTCGATGATTGCTAAGGAATTTGAAGATTTTCTCTTACAGCAAGAAGATACTTTTTTAACACCGGCAGAAAACTTAGCTGTCTTGATTGATACTCACAATGCTGATCATGCTATTTTGTTGTTGAGTCAGATGACCTATTCGCGAGTACCCGTTGTGACAGATCAGAAAAAGTTTGTTGGAACTATTTCGCTGACAGATATCTTGTCTTACCAAATGCAGCATGAAATCCCTGATGAGGAATTTATGACAACGGATATTGTTCACATGGCGAAAAAAGATGACCTGACAGTCGGTCCGGATTTTACATTGACAGAAGTGCTGCATAAGTTAGTAGATGAGTCCTTCTTGCCAGTCGTTGATCAGGACAATACATTTCAAGGAATTATTACACGCAAATCTATCCTAAAAGCAGTTAATGCTCTTTTGCATAGTTTTGCGAATGAATACGAGATTCATCCAAAATGAAAGAAGAAATAACAACCTTTTTAGAAGGAAAAAATTTATCTGAGAATTCAAAAACAGCTTATTTTTATGATTTGGAGCAGTTCGTAGATGTGACCCATGCAAAAATTACAGAGACCAATCTGCGGATTTATCAGGCTTCTATCGCTGACTTTAAACCTTCTGTTCAGAAACGAAAATTATCTGCTGTTAATCAATTTTTGCATTATTTATATAAGCAACGATTGATTTCAGACTTTTATCGTTTGGAGTTGCCAAAAGTGGGAATTCCGAAAGAACATGATGCGGAAATTTTGGATTTGTCTGATTTTTATGCAGATACAAATCAATACAACGGTCGTTTAATTGCCTTACTTATTCTAGAAATGGGGCTTTTACCAAGCGAAATTTTGCAGTTGAAGGTAGCAGATGTCAATCTGGATTTTCAGATTATTCGCATTGAGAAAGCAGGTCAAAAGCGCATTGTGCCCATTCCAGACCAATTGATTGGAGAATTGGAAACAACTCTGGAAGGAACTTACTTGTTAGAAAAGAATGGAAAAAGCTATTCGCGGCAATGGGGCTTTCGTCAATTAGAAGCTTTTTTGATTGAAAAAAATCAAGCTACTTTATCAGCTCAGAGTTTGCGGGAGCAATATATTTTACGCCAGCGAGAAAAAGGCATAGGAATATATGAAATTGCGCGCAATTTAGGCTTAAAAACAATGATGACGTTGGAAAAATACAGATAATGGACATAAAAATTAAAGATTTTGAAGGCCCATTGGACTTATTGCTTCATTTGGTGTCAAGATACCAAATGGATATCTATGATGTGCCGATTACAGAGGTCATTGAGCAATATCTGGCTTACGTAGCGACGCTTCAAGCTATGAAGTTAGAAGTGACGGGTGAATACATGGTAATGGCAAGTCAGCTCATGTTGATTAAAAGCCGTAAACTCTTGCCAAAAGTAGCTGATAGCTTAGAAACTGAAGAAGATTTGGAGCAAGATTTGCTTTCTCAAATTGAGGAATATCGGAAATTCAAATTATTAGGTGAGAAAATGGCGGAGCAACATGAAGAACGAGCTCTTTATTATTCCAAACCTAAAATTGAATTGGTGTATGAAGGTGCAACATTGCTCCATGATAAGACAACGATTGATTTATTTTTGGCTTTTTCTAAATTAATGACGCAAAAAAGAGAAGAATTTGCTCAAAGTCATACAACGATTGTCAAAGATGAATATAAAATCGAAGACATGATGGATGTGATACGTGAACGCTGTTATTCTCAAGAAAAAATTGCTCTGCAAGCCATTTTTTCAGAAACAAAAGATATGAATGAAGTGATTACCTTATTTTTAGCGACATTGGAATTAGTAAAAGTTCAGGAAGTTCAAGTGATACAAGAAGAAAATTTTGGGAATATTTATCTAATAGGAAAAAGAAATGAGTAAGTTAGCAGAGATTGAAGCCCTGCTCTTTGTGGCGGGCGAGGACGGCTTGCGTGTCCGTCAACTGGCAGAGCTCCTCTCTATGCCTCCTACGGGAGTGACACAGAGTTTGGAGAAATTGGCAGAAAAGTATCAAAAAGATGAAGATTCAAGTCTTGCCTTGTTAGAGACGTCGAATACTTATAAAATTGTTACCAAGCAAGATTTTGCTGAATTGTTGCGGGAATATTCAAAAGCCCCTATCAATCAAAGTTTATCAAGAGCTGCCTTGGAAACTTTGTCCATTATTGCTTATAAGCAGCCCATTACGAGAATGGAAGTGGATGAGATTCGTGGGGTCAATTCTAGTGGTGCTATTTCAAAGTTGCAGATATTTGACTTGATTCGTGAAAATGGAAAAAAAGAAGTGCTAGGGCGCCCAAATCTTTATGTGACAACGGATTATTTTTTGGATTATATGGGAATCAATAGCTTAGAAGAATTGCCAATAGTAGAAGAGACAGAGTTAATGGCAGAAGAAAGTCAGCTATTTACTGAAAGGATAGAGGATGAGAATCAATAAATATATTGCCCATGCTGGGATTGCGAGCCGTAGAAAGGCAGAAGAGTTGATAAAACAAGGGCTTGTCACTGTGAATGGACAAGTTGTTCGTGAGTTGGCGACGACGATTAAGTCAGGTGATCGTGTTGAGGTCAGTGGTCAGCCAATTTACAATGAAGAAAAAGTGTACTATCTCTTAAATAAGCCACGCGGTGTCATTTCCAGTGTGACAGATGACAAAGGTCGCCCAACGGTGGTTGATTTGTTGCCAAATGTCACAGAGAGAATCTATCCAGTTGGTCGACTTGATTGGGATACGTCAGGTGCTTTGATTTTGACAAATGATGGTGATTTTACAGATGAGATGATTCATCCGCGAAATGAAATTGATAAGGTCTATGTAGCTCGTGTTAAGGGGATGGCTGATAAAGAAGTTCTCCGTCCCTTGACCAAAGGTGTGGAAGTTGATGGCAAAAAAACCAAACCAGCGGTTTACGAAATTCTGAAAGTAGACCCGGTTAAGAATCGTTCGGTTGTTCAGTTGACCATTCATGAAGGACGAAATCACCAAGTGAAAAAGATGTTTGAAGCTGTTGGTTTGCAAGTAGATAAACTTTCTCGTACGCAATTTGGTCATTTGAATTTAACTGGTCTTCGTCCGGGTGAAGCTCGCCGTCTCAATAAAAAAGAGGTCAGCCAGTTACATAACCTAGCTGTGACGAAGAAAAAATGATGAAAAAAATCTTTATCGAACCAGTGCGCTTTTATCAAAAGTTTATCTCGCCAGCCTTTCCACCCTCTTGTCGCTATCAGCCGACTTGCTCAAATTACATGATTCAAGCGATTGAAAAGCACGGTGCTAAAGGTGCCTTAATGGGAATTGCACGTATTTTGCGTTGTCATCCTTGGGCAGAAGGAGGAGATGATCCTGTACCAGATGTTTTTAGTTTGAAGCGCAATTATGCAGAAGACAAAGAAAAAGGTTGAGACGCATCCTCTATAAAGAGGTCAACCAGAGATTCTTTATAAAATACTATAACTTAATAGTACAAATATAAAAAACGAACAATTTTGACATTCTAACTAACAGAAAATCAAAATTGCTCGTTTTTTATATTTCTTGCTGGCCTTTTGTTGCCGGTTCATCTCATACTCAATGAAAATTGAAAAGTTTTAAAGGTATTCGCTGTGTGAAATCTAACTATCTTTTCTATAAAGTCAGCTTAGACGAACGATTAAAATATCTTGAATCTACTTCGTATTTACTCTTCATTTAAAGACTGATATAATAATCATGAAAGCGCTTGTAAATTTAATCTTAAAAAGGAGAGCAAATGATTTTGGAAACAAGAAATATTGCCATTCAAGATACTTATGGTGAGCGATTCCAGCATTGTTGGGGATGCGGTCCTAAGAATGAGTCAGGCTTGCATTTAAAAACTTATCCTAGTCTAAACGGAACTAGCTGCATTAGCAAGATAACACCAGCTCAACAGTATACCGGTGGTGTTCCAGCTAATCTATTTGGCGGTATGATTGCCATGATTTTTGACTGTCATGGTACCGCTTCAGCAGCCTGGTTTGCTCATCAAAATAAGGGCTTAGATTTGACAGAAGAAACGGTCATTGGACGATTTATCACAGCTCGCTTGGAAATAGATTATAAAAGTCCAACGCCCATTGATGAGGAAATTACGGTCATCTCTCGACTTGAAGAACTAGGCCAAAGAAAAGCCATTGTGGCAATGGAGATGACAGTAGCGGGTCAGGTGCGTGCCAAAGCTAGAATGGTAGCAATCGCAGTGAAAGATAACATGTAGTATGTTTCGAAGATGAGACTACGCACTAAATTGTTGTTTCATTTAGTTCCTATACGGTAAACTTTAAAATAGTGCAAAAATGCTTTCTCTATAATATAATCAGAGTGAAAAATTATGGAATGTTAGTTTGTCTCTAACATTCTTTTTTGTGTTTAAATAGAATCATCATAGCTTATCTGATAAGAAGTAGATAGTAAACCAATCTCAGCGGAGAATGAGTAAGAATTATTGTTGCTTTTTGAGATGAACACAATAAATTACTAATCACAAAGATCTCACTAGGATTACACACCTAATGAAGATTTTATATTGGTTTGCATGGTTTTTTAAGCAAGTGTAGCAAAACCATGGAAGGTATTTTAGGATTTATCTATTTAAAATTTTTTTAATTATTTGAATAGTTATATGTTTAAACGGGGAAGGATAATATCTAAAAGTTCCCATTTTTCTCAGGACATAACCATTGAAATTTTGTTTAAAACGAAATACACTGTCAGAACCATCAAAATGACCAGTAATACCCAAAAGGTTGTAATAGGGAATACCTCGCTTGATTGATTCTCGCATTACATAATCTTGCAAAAGAGCGGGTGCGTAGAATTTGTTAAATTCAGGATAGGATCCAGAAAAGAGATAGACCGTCGAGATAGACCGTCTCTTGGGAAGTGTATACAAAAAGACTGCCAGCTAATATTGTACTTTTGTCTCCATACTTTTTAATAGTTGGTATACTTCGTTTTTTCGTATTTCAAACGTTTCAAATTGACTAGATAGTTCTCGAAATTGATTCAGTTTTTTTTCAGAGGAATGGTTGTTTTCTTCAAGATAATCTTGTAGTAATTTAATCTTTTTAGATAATTCATTCTGATTATTTTGTAAATGCTCCAGATAATTTTTGAAATTTATGCTCGCTATAATAAATTCTGCATTGCTTCCAAAGCTATCATAAAATTTTTCATAATAATCTAAAGTCTTATCATTATAGTTGCGACGTTCAGAAGTTGATGAAGTAATCTGCTTAAATTTATAAAGCTCATTACGTTTAAGTTTATGCAGTTCTATACCAAATGTTTTAGCCTTTTTGACTAATGATTTTCCTTGTTTAATAAAAGACTTTAGTAATGTTTCTTCTGTTAAGTCATCTAGGTCTTTTACAAAATGCCAATCACCTTCACCTCCAGGATAGTCCTTTTGCAAGCCATCAAATTGGTAATTCAGGTTGGTGAGCATAGATACAAGTTCCTTCTTTTCTGTACTAATGGGATCGCCTTTACTATTGAAGACTTGATAAATATCATAGGGTTTCACAACCAGCTCCATAGCATTTAATTGTTTTGCATAGATTTTTAACTCTTCATAAAATTTAGGCAAGAACTCATAGTTAGTGACAACAGGTCCAGAGTTGATTTCTAGGTATGGACCACCTGCCATTTTTGTACTAAATAATAATGCTGATACTTGTAATTGATTGTTATCAAAGAAGCCAATGAACTCAACATTATATCCTCTTTTTTTCAATAGAATAGACATTTCTACGGATTGGATAAAGGATTTTCGTTTCGCTTTTTGATAATGTTGCTTAAATGCTTCTTTAGTAATTATTTCTAAAGGCATTGTTCTGTACTCCTTAATCATTTGTAGGTTAATAAACAGAGCTGGTGAAGCTACAGAATAAAATTATTTCTTATTTGAAAACGTTTTTATTTTGAACTATTTTATCACCCAGAATTTAACCCTGTCAAAATATTTGCTCTTGAATTTTAATATTATGAAATTTTTAATTCACCAAAATTTTGTATTTATAAAAGAATAGGCAAACGAAGCCATATGAAATTCAGGTTTCTTACGGATTTTATTTATGACTTAGTTGATAAAAGAAAATAAAAAAACAATCCAAAGGAGCATTTCCTCTAGAAAACAAAAGACAAACCTACCAAAATGGTGATTTGTCTACAGTCTGAGATATTAGTTTTATGACCAGCGTTTAGGCAATATGCTATCGTTTGGACCATGTCTGTGGCATAAAGAGCAGGATCATTGGGTAAATCTCTAAACGCCCTGCGATCATGGCAAGAGAGAGTAGGAGTTTGGAAATAGGACCAAAGATGGCAAAGCTATCAGTTGTTCCTAACATTGGTCCAATGTTGTTGAAACAGCTAAGAACGGCACTGACGACTGTCATCAAGTTATTATTATCTAAACTAACGATGAAAATGAGAAAGATGATAATCATCGTATAAAGTACAAGGTATTTTAAGATTTTATGCTGAGTGTCTTTGTCAATGACACTATGATTGACGTGCAGAGTCAATACCCGCTTTGGTGAGAGGGTGGACAATACTTGATTTTTAGCAATGCGAACCAGCATTAAGCAACGAACTACCTTTAAACCGCCGGCGGTTGAACCAGCAGAACCCCCTATACACATAAGAATGAGGAGGATGAACTGAGAAAAGAGTGGCCAAGCCGTGGTGTCTCCAAAACCAAAGCCGGTTGTAGTAATAATATTAGAGACTTGAAAAAATGAAATCTCCAAAGTTTGAGAGAGGTCTTGATAGATATGAAAGACATTAAGGCAGATGAAAATCGTTGCAGATGCTACAATAATGAGATAAGTTCGCAATTCTTCATCGCCAAAGGATGCTTTAAATTTCCTCAATAGTAAAAAGTAATAGAGATTGAAATTCACTCCAAAGATAAGTACTCCAAAACTGACTAGATACGTAATGAGAGAGCTGTTATAGTGAGCAATTCCGTCATTGTAGACACTAAAGCCTCCTGTTCCCGCTGTTCCCATGGCAATGATAAAGCTATCAAATAGAGGCATGCCTGCCAGATAATAAATCACTACAAAAATAGCAAAAAGTGCTAAATACAGCAAATAGAGAATTTGTGCAGTATCCTTTAATTTAGAGACAACTTTACCAAAAACAGGACCAGGGACTTCTGCTCGCATTACTTCCAAATGACCATTTTTATTATTTTCCATAATAGCAAGAGCAAAGACAAGTACTCCCATACCTCCGATTAAGTGGGTAAAACTACGCCAAAAGAGTAAGGAATGTGACAAAACAGAGACGTCTGGTAAGATAGAAGCTCCAGTTGTTGTAAAGCCTGAACTGATCTCAAAGAAAGCGTCGATGAGATGAGGAATTTGTCCTGAAAAAACAAAAGGAAGCGCCCCAAAGAAGGACCAAAGTATCCAGCATAAGGCGACAATTAAAACCCCTTCTTTGGCATAAATATGATGATTTTTGGGCTTAAAAGAACTGCCTAAAAGTCCGACTGCCAAGAGAATGCCAATTGTAGCGCTAATTGAGAGCAGGTTTTGATTGGGTTCATGATAGATAAATGCTACAATGAGGGGAATCAGTAGCAGTCCTGCTTCAATGATTAACAATTTTGAGAGGAGGAAACGAATCATACTTCTATTCATGGCTTACCTCTCTAACAAATCATATATTTGCGTGATATTTTGGATTAGTGTCGTGACGATGATTTGGTCGCCTATTTGAATGTGGTCTTCCCCCGTTGGGAAAATAGGTTTTCCATTTCGGATAATGGCAGCAATCAAGACACCTTTTTTCAGTTTGAGGCTGGAAAGTGGTCTTCCAGTCATTTTATTTTCTTCCTTTATTTGAAATTGCAGGGTTTCGATTTGTCCATTGGCAAGGTGGTGCATGGCTTGTAAATCAGAATATTGGGCATTCACACGTCCGCGGACAAAGTGCATAATCGTGTCAACAGCGATTCTCTTTGGTGTTACAATGCTTGAAAATTCCTGACTGTCAATGATTTCAAGCAAGCTAGTCCGATTGACTTTCGTGATATTTTTTTGAATACCCATGCTTTCAAGGAACATAGATGAAATGATATTTTCCTCATCGATACCAGTCAAAGTGGCAACAGCGTCATAGTGCTGAGCACTTTCTTCTAGTAAAATGTCTTTTGCGGTACCGTCTCCTTGAACAATATGTAAATGTGGAAATTCTTGACTAAACCATTCAGCATGTCTCGGATTGATTTCAATCACCTTCAGTTTTATTTTGCTATTTTTTAGGATATTGAGTAGGTAATAAGCAATTTTCCCAGCTCCAATGAGCATCAGACTTTTTATGACTTTTGGTCGAACGAAATTATGGAAAAGAATAACCTCAACTCGGTTTCCAGTGACATAGATAGTATCATTCTGCAAAATGGTGATTTCACCGTCTGGAATGAACAATTGGTTATCGCGTTCGATGGCACAAATCAGAACATTTCCAAATTTTTTTCGGAATTGAGATAAAGTCATCTGGCAGAGGTTGCTATTTTGTTTGACTTTGAAGGCCATTAAACTGACACGTCCATTTGAAAAATGCTCCACAGAAAGCGCGTTAGGAAATTCGATGATATTTGCAATGTATCGGGCTGCTAGTAGCTCAGGATTAACAATGAGCGAAAAACCAAGAATATTTTTTTCTTTAAAATAAGAATTTGAATATTCTGGGTTACGAGCACGAACAATCGTTTCTTTTGCCCCCATTTTTTTAGCTAATACAGCTGAAATCATATTAACTTCATCTTGCTCCGTCATGGCAATAAAAATGTCACAATGTCCGACATCAGCCTGTTCTAAAATTTTAAAATTGGCACCGTTACCCACAATGCCCATAATATCATAACGTTTTGTAACCCTATTGAGGACAGATTCATTTTGTTCGATTAGAATCACATCATGATTTTCCGCCACAAGTGAACGGCAGAGTGCAGCTCCAACTTTACCGCCACCGACGACAATAATTTTCATCTTATACCTCCCAAGTATCCTATCCTATCATACCTTTTTTTGCAAAAATTTCATTATTTTGAAGAAAGAAAAAGAGATATTTTATTCAGAAGAGTCCAGTAATTGAAAATAAAAAGATAAAACTTGAAAATTCATCATAAAAATCTAGAAAATATGAAAAAATAAAGCTTTTTTTGTTGACATGTGCTAAGAAAGTGATATACTAAGAAAGTACCCTCATTGATTTACCTCAAACCTGTTGTGATGTAAGTTAATGAGCCTTAAACCACGCTGTCTGCTGAGCTTGACTCCGGGCAGTGTGGCTATTTTTTTGCTTGATAGCAATCACAGCTCACTAAGATAGATGAGAAGGCTATAACATATGACAACATTTCAAAATCACATTGTTCTTTTTGAACCACAAATTCCTCAAAATACAGGAAATATCGCACGGACTTGTGCGGCAACCAATTCACCTCTTCATATCATTTTACCAATGGGATTCCCGATTGATGACCGTAAGATGAAACGAGCTGGCTTGGATTATTGGGATAAGCTGAACATTACTTATTATGACAATTTAGAAGAGTTCATGAGTAAAATGGATGGACATCTCTATTTGATTTCTAAGTTTGCGGAGAAGGTTTATGCGGAAGAAAATTTTGCAACTGCTGGAAATCACTATTTCATGTTTGGGCGTGAGGATAAGGGATTGCCAGAAGATTTTATGCGTGCTCATTCTGAAAAAGCCTTGCGGATTCCGATGAATGATGAACATGTCAGAAGTCTGAATTTGTCAAATACAGTTTGTATGATGGTGTATGAAGCCCTGCGCCAGCAAGATTTTACAGGATTAGATCTAGTACATCACTATGCATATGACAAATTAAAATAGGATTTCTTAAAAGAATGGACGACATCGGATAAAATGCTTGCTCTAGCAGGCTTTTTTTGTTATGATTAAAGGGTCTTCAGGGCAGGGTGAAATTCCCGACCGGCGGTAATTTGTAGCCGTTGACAATCTTTTGTTTTTATATAGCGTTGTAGTTTCTTTGTGTACCCTTGAAACGCCACTTCATTTAAAAACAAAATCTTTGCCAACTGGATAGCTGCTTTAAGTCCGCGAGCGTAAGCTGATGTGGTGCAAGTCCACAACCGACAGTACAGTCTGGATGGGAGAAGACGAAAGGCAATGAAGAAGGTCTAAAAGTACAGCTTTTAAATTTTATTTAAGGAGATTTTCTTATACTATTTCAAAGGTTCCGTTGATTTAGAGAAATCGTTCTTCAGTAAGCCTTCCAGCTTCTCTAATTTTTATAAATTGGAGGAACCTGTTATGACACATACACGCAAAATGGCTGTTGTTGCCATTCTTTCAGCAATTTCATTTTTGCTGATGTTCTTTGATTTCCCGATTTTACCGGGGGCTAGCTTTTTAAAGTTAGATTTCAGTATTTTACCAATCTTACTGGGATTAGTGGTGCTGGATTTAGGTGGTGCTTTGAGTATTTTATTGGTTCGTTCGGCGCTCAAACTGCTGCTGAACAATCAAGGCGTCAATACTTATATTGGCTTGCCGATGAATATCATTGCGGTTGCTGTTTTCGTAATTGCTTTTGCTTTTATTTGGAAAAAAGAACAAACTACCGTTCGTTTTCTAATCGCTTCTGTGGTGGGAACGCTCGGATTGACCTTGGCAATGCTGATTCTCAACTATGCCTATGCTATTCCACTCTATGCAACATTTGCTAATTTTGATATTTCAAAGATTCTGGGCGTGGCAAACTATCTATTTGCAATGGTCATTCCATTTAATCTATTAGAAGGTGTGGTTTTTGCAGTTGCCTTCTGGCTGATTTATCTGCTTTTAAAGCCGATTTTAATCAAATATGAAAAATAAACAAACTTTTTTAACCAAGGGCTCTTTTGCCCTTTTACTTTTTGTGATTTTAGGATATGTTGTCAAGTTTCATCCTAATTATTTAAAAGGCTTTGATAGTCTAATTCAGATAACTTTACGTGGAGATTTGCCACATACTTTGACATTTTTCTTTTCTAGCGTAACGAGTCTGATTAATACGCCCGTTATTATGACCTGGGTCGCAGTTTTGGCTGGTTTTTTCCTTTATAAGAAATGGTGGAGTGAGGCTATTCTTTTAATTGGGAATCTTGCCTTGACGGGGCTTTTAGTTGCTTTTTTGAAAAATATCTATCAACATTCGCGTCCTGCTATTCAACATTTGGTAGAAGAAGGTGGATTTTCTTTTCCGAGTGGGCATGCCTTGGCTTCTACACTAATCTTTGGTACGCTGTTGATTATCGTTAGTCAACGAATAAAATCAGTGCAGACGAAGCGTATCTTGCAAAGTTTGATGATTGTGATGATTTTTATCATTATGACGTCACGTGTGTATCTGGGAGTACATTATCCGACAGATGTGTTGGGAAGCTTTCTCTTAGGCCTAGGAATTTTGCATGTTGAATTTCCTTATTATGATAAGTTGCGTTTTCAATGGCGTTTCAAAGGAAAACAAAAATAGCATTGCTACAAGGAAAAAGATGATGCAAAAAGTGTTAAATGACAAGTTAGTACATCAAATTTTATCAGTTGTGTCCTGTATTCCCTTAGGGAGCGTAGCGACATATGGGCAAATTGCGCAGTTGATTGGGCGAGAAAGAAATGCTCGTTTGGTAGGTCGCGTCCTGTCTCAGGCTGGACTTTATGGGAAGTATCCTTGCCATCGTGTGGTTAATTCCGCAGGACGCTTAGCGCCAGCGTGGGAGGAGCAGAGACATCTCCTTTGGGCCGAAGGAGTGACTTTTAAAACGAATGGCTGTGTGGATTTGAAAAAGCACCAATGGAAGCCAACGGACATTAGTAAAGTGTAAATGGAACTCCGAACGCGAGTTCTGTTTTATTTTGTGGTACAATGAAAGTTATGAAACCATATAATTCGTTAAATGCTTATTATCGAAAACTATTTGGAGAGAAGACATTTAAAGTTCCGATTGATGCTGGCTTTGATTGCCCTAATCGAGACGGAACGGTAGCTCATGGTGGCTGTACTTTTTGTACGGTATCTGGGTCAGGTGATGCCATTGTAGCACCAGAAGCACCGATTCGTGAGCAATTTTACAAGGAAATTGATTTTATACATCGAAAGTGGCCTGAAGTCAAGAAATATCTAGTTTATTTTCAAAATTTCACCAATACCCATGATAAGGTGGAGGTCATTCGTGAGCGATATGAGCAAGCCATCAATGAGCCAGGAGTTGTCGGTATTAACATTGGAACCAGACCAGACTGCCTGCCTGATGAGACGATTGCTTATCTAGCAGAATTATCTGAACGCATGCATGTGACGGTAGAGCTGGGCTTGCAGACGACTTATGAAGCTACTTCGCAATTGATTAACCGCGCACATTCCTATGAATTATATGTTGAAACGGTTCAACGTCTGCGGAAATTTCCAAAAATCGAGATAGTTTCTCACTTAATCAATGGCTTACCTGGTGAAACTCACGAAATGATGATAGAAAATGTTCGCCGCTGTGTGACAGACAATGACATTCAAGGGATTAAATTACATCTTTTGCATTTAATGACCAACACACGCATGCAACGAGATTATCATGAAGGACGCTTGCAGCTGCTTAGCCAAGATGAGTATGTTTCAATTGTTTGTGACCAATTAGAAATAATCCCTAAGCATATCGTCATTCATCGGATTACAGGCGATGCGCCACGAGATATGTTAATTGGCCCTATGTGGAGCCTCAACAAATGGGAAGTTCTCAATGCGATTGAACAGGAAATGAACCGTCGCGGCAGCGTTCAAGGGTGTAAAGCAAAGGAGCAACGATTTATATGTTAAGACCATTACAAATGGCACATGCTTTTTTAGAGGAAGTAGTGACTGATGAAGACATCGTCGTTGATGCCACTATGGGCAATGGGCACGACACGCTTTTCTTGGCACGATTGGCTAAAAAAGTGTATGCTTTTGATATTCAAGAGCAAGCCGTTGAGCAAACTACCAAGCGCTTGGCAGAAGCTAAATTGGACAATGTTGAACTGCTTTTAACAGGTCACGAAAATGTGGATCAATATGTTGCAAGTATTAAAGCAGCTATTTTTAATCTAGGCTATCTTCCGTCGGCAGATAAAACAGTGATTACGCAGCCACATACAACTATTCAGGCTTTGGAAAAATTATGTCAGCGCTTAGTAACTGGCGGTCGGATTGCAATCATGATTTATTATGGACATACAGGTGGCGATGTGGAGCGAGATGCAGTTTTAGATTTTGTCAGTCAATTGCCGCAGCAGGAATTTACTGTCGCCCTTTATAAAACAATCAACCAAATCAATCAGCCCCCCTTTTTAGTGATGATTGAGAAATTAAAAATGACCTAAGTGGGGAGAAAAATGGATAAGCAATATCTACATGAAAAATTGAACTGCTTGCGTAGTCAATATCTAGATTCAACCAATGGAGAAATCTTAGCAAAGCAAGTAAACGATGCGCAGATGAGCAAAAAAATGCTTCGGATTAAGAAAAAATTAGTCAATCTTGAAATGGAGCGCTGTCAAAAAATGATTGAGCATCGCGATTTATCGAAAATAGATCAAAAAATCTCCGAGCAGAAGATGCTTTTTGAAAAATGCTGTAAACAAAAATAAAGGAGGAAAATGTGGACTTACTCCTTTATATTATTATCTTTTTATCTGTTCTGATTGTTTCAAATGCCACCAACAAGCTATTTCCAAGCTTGCCGACGCCACTCATACAAATTTTATTAGGGATTGGCTTGGGATTTTTCATTCCAGTTGGGACGTTTCATTTAGAGACAGAGCTGTTTCTAGCTTTAATCATTGGACCGCTACTGTTTCGAGAAGCAGAAGAAAGCGATATTACCAGTATTCTTAAGCATTGGAAGATTGTTATTTATCTGATTTTTCCAGTTATTTTTCTATCAACTTTGAGTCTTGGTTTTTTATCGCATGGGCTATGGGTGTACCTTCCTCTTGCAGCTTGTATCGCGGTTGGAGCCGCCTTGGGTCCGACTGATTTAGTGGCTTTTGCGTCCTTATCTGAGCGCTTTACCTTTCCAAGACGTGTAGAAAATATTTTGAAAGGGGAGGGCTTGCTAAATGATGCGAGTGGTTTAGTTGCCTTTCAATTTGCCCTGACGGCTTGGACAACAGGGAAATTTTCAGCTCAGGAAGCCAGCACCTCACTTATCCTTTCAATCATTGGCGGTTTTATTGTGGGTGGTCTAACTGCTTTTTTAAATCGTCAATTGCAAAAGCTGCTGTATACGGTGCGAGCCTCAGACACAGCAGGAGAACTGTTGTTAGAATTAAGTTTACCGTTGCTGACATTCTTTTTGGCCGAAGAACTCCATGTATCAGGAATTATTGCAGTGGTCGTGGCAGGGATTTTTAAGGCTAGTCGTTTTAAAAGGATTACTTTATTAGAAGCTCAAGTTGATACCGTGACAGATACGATTTGGCAAACTGTCACATTTATGCTGAATGGATCGGTCTTTGTCATTTTAGGAATTGAGTTAGAAACGATAGCTGAACCCATTTTGAAAAGTCCGATTTATGATAATCTCTGGCTCCTTCTGACAATTCTTTTACTGACGATTGTGCTATTTGCCATTCGTTTTGTCATGATTTATGGCTTTTATTTCTGGAGAAGTCTGCGTTTGAAAAAGAGAATGTCGAAATATTGGAGAGATATTGCTCTGTTAACTTTTTCAGGCGTGAAAGGAACGGTGTCTATTGCGACCATTCTCTTGATTCCAACAGCGTTAGAACAAAAGTATCCTCTCTTGCTTTTCTTGGTGGCTGGGGTTACGTTGCTTAGTTTTTTGACAGGGCTTGTAATATTACCTCGTTTATCAGAAAACAAAGAAGAATCATCCGACTACCTCATGCATATTGCTATTTTAAATGATGTTGTCCAAGAATTGGAAGAAGATTTGAAACATACCAAAGTTAAGGCTCCGCTTTACGCGGCTATTGATAATTATCATGGACGAATCGAAAATCTTATCTTGGAGCAAGAAGGAAGATCTGTTCAAAAAGATTTGACAGATTTACAATTGCTGATGCTGAGTATCGAAAGTGACGGTTTGGAACAGGCTTACGAAGAAAGAAAAATAAGCAACCGTGCCTATTCCATTTACCAACGTTATTTATGGAATATGGAGCAAAGAATCAACCGCAACCTTGCTTCGCGCTTCACTTATTTTTTGATTAGCTTTTTCAGAATGACTCGCTTATTGCTGCATGAGATTGTTACATTTGGCTCTACTTTCCGTAATTGGCTCAATCAAGATAGAGCAAAGCCTAGTAAGGCTGAAAGAGAAGAGATTGCCGAACTGTATCTAGCCAATACAGAAGTAATTATCGGGAGTTTAGAAAATCTGAAGGGTGTTTATAATACTGCACTTATCAATTTCTTGCAAGATTCGCGTATTCGTGAGACAGCAATTATTGAAAGCAGTGCTTTTATTGAACGGGTTATCACGCGTATCAAACCGAATAATATCAAGGAAATGCTACGAGGCTATTATTTGGAGCGGAAGATTATTTTTGAATATGAACACGAAAAGCTGATTTCAGCTAGTTATGCAAAATTTCTCCGTCAAAATGTCAATAATTTAGAAAATTATTCTCTCAAAGAAACCGCCAATACATTACCATACGACATGATGAACTATGTCAGACAGAAATAAAACGGGAGTGGATTGAGCACTTAGTTGCGAATTCACTCTTTTTTAAACAAAAAAATAAGCCTTGACAGGCTTATTTAGTTGGGATGGATATTTCAATGAGGTTTGTTGAATAGAGTGTCTTAATTCGAGAAGCATCAATCGATTTTGTATCAATTTTTCGTTTCAAAAAAAATTCTCGAATTTTTTCAACTTCTTGTTCGCGAATGGCGCGGTGTTTATTTGAAATCAGAATTTCATAATGAAAAGGTGCTTGCGTAAAGACGACGTCTGTATTTCCAGCGGAAAAAGTCTCAACTAGTGTAGCATCTGTACTTTCTAATTGACTTTGTACAAGGCGTGCATGGCTGTTTGTCGTGTTAATAAGCTTCATCTGACTTCCTCCTATATTCTATTCCTATTATAGCACTTTTTCATAAGAAATGTGAACAATTTCTCATACTTTATGATTCTTTTTCCACATTTCAATTCCCCATTTATGACTGCCGCGTTTTAATTTGGAAATAGCTTCTTTGATTGGAAACCAGGCGAGCTGATTAAAATCTTCTAAAGGTGCTTGCGATTGCTCATACTGGCTTACTTCATAAATGTAAGCAGGGTTATAAAAATAGGTATCGCGGTGGCGAGAATAAAAATATTCATCTGCTTGTCCGTAATATTGACCGATTTGAGCAGTAAAACCAAGCTCTTCAATCAGTTCACGTTTTAAGGCAGTCAAACGATCCTCATCTTGCTCAATCTCGCCTCCGGGCAAGAACCAAGCGCCGTTGGGGGCTTGCACTAAAATTATCTTTTCTTGCTTTTCATCTGGAATAACTGCATAAACGCCATAGCGATTCACATATTGAACGTCTTCTTGCTTTTCTCCAAAAGTTGCGACTGTCATATCGTTTCCACTCTTTCTTATATGCTACTAATATCATAATGCAGAAATCAAGTGCTGTCAAGGCTTTCAAGCATTTTAAGGTTCAAATTTGAAAATATCTGCTGTATATAAATTGAGCACTTTTTCAAAGAGAAGACGGAAAAGAATGGCAACGACTGTTGGGATGACAAGCCAAGCTAAGATTGCCAGTCCCATGGAAAGTCCGCCTGTAACAGAAGCGAAGAGTCCAGTCAGACCAACTAATCCAAAACCTGCTGATGCAGGCGTCCCGGTAATGGTGAAGAGCGGAACCAATAGTCCAGTTACAACAGAAGTTGCAATGATAGGAACATAAGAGATTGGATGTTCAAAGACATTGGTCATCATCATTTTCATTGAACCAAGGGCGACAGCAGCAGTTACACCAGGTTTATTGACGAAGAATGAATGAACAACAAGGACGATACAAGTTGTTCCGACCCCCATAGCAGAAGCACCGGCAGCGAGTCCATTTAGTCCAATGGCAAGACCGATTGCAACTGTTGAGATTGGAGCCACGATTAAGATAGCAAAAGTAACACAGATGAGAACACTCATTAAGTAAGGCTGAAGATCCGTAAAGTAGATGATTCCTTGCCCGATTAAGCTAGAAATCATTTTGACATAAGGAAGTGTGAATAACCCCACAGTCGCAAGAAGCGATCCAACGATTGGCAGAAGAACAAAATTAAAAGATTCAAATTTTCCTTCTAGCCAGAGCAATACGAGGACGCTGAGGGCACAAATTAGCATGACATTGATAATGTCCCCTGTACCGGTCGTGTAGAATCCAGTAACCATTTTGTTTGCAGTTGCGGTAATTTCAGCAGGGGCTTTTTGCTTTTGAACATATCCTAATAACTCCGTTGCTCCAGCTAGTTTGCTAGAAGCACCAGAACTAACAAAAGCAATGGCTGTCAGAAGTGCAGCTTTCATTCCTTTGAAATTAAATTCTAAGGCAACCAGCGTTCCAATTACGGCAGATAAAGTGGCTTGGAAAAGAACGTTAGCCACATTCCAAGTTGCAAAGAAAGCATTATTTTTGAAAAAGTCTAAAGAGAAAATAATGGCAAAGATACAGTTAGGCAGCAAGGCTACGATAACACCAATTGCGGTTCCGTTTAGAACTTTATGCAAAAATGATTTAGGGGTAAGTGATGCGGTTGTGTTTTCTTTTGTCATAAAAAACTCCTTTATTTTTGAAAAATAAAATCCGCCTTATCCCAAATGAGAATAAGGCGGAGTCATGTAAAAATGGAGATGATTATCCCATTTTAAAACGGTAGCTACGCCTTGATAAGATACTATAAATAATGATAATAATATCTATAATCAACATAACGTAACTCCTTTTTTATTTTTCTTGTTGTCTATTATAACATCTTATTCCAAAAAAACAATAGAAAAATTGAAATTTTCTGATTATTTTGAAAAAACAGAATATCTATTATAAAAAATATGGGAAAACAGAAGAAAAATCTTCAAACAAATTTTACTTTTATATAAAAGTTGACACCAGGCGACAAGTTTCTTCTGTTATACTCATGATAGAAAAATGAAAGGAGCAAACAAATGAAATATGAATGGAGAAAATTAGATAAAAAACTTTATCAAGGTCCAAAAACTCCTGTGGTCATTGAACACCCTGTGCAGTCATTTATCATGTTAAATGGTCAAGGAAATCCAAATAAAGCTGACTTTTCAGAAAGGGTTTCTGCTCTTTATTCCCTCGCTTATGCGATTAAAATGGAGTATAAAAAAACTGCTCATCATCAGGAATTTACTGATTTTACCGTTTACCCTTTGGAAGGGAGTTGGCAGCAAACAGAAGCAGAGACTTTGGTAAAAGACGACTTGGTTTATACGATTATGATTGCTCAGCCAGAGTTTATTACAAATGAAATAGTTGAAACAGCTCTCGAAAAAGTAAAAGTGAAAAAGCCAAATCCGTTTTATAATGAGATTCGCTTTGAACGAATAAGCGAAGGAAGCAGCGTTGCCATGCTTCATGTAGGACCATTTGACGATGAACCACAAACCTTCGCGAAAATGGATGCTTTCTGTCAAGAAAATGGGTTAAAACGCTGCACAGCATATCATCGTGAAATTTATTTGAACAATAAAAATCGCACCGCTCCAGAGAAACTAAAGATAATTTTGAGATATAGTGTTCAGTAACTAAAAAGTCACTCCCTAGACTTCTAAGGAGTGACTTTCATGTTTAATTAGCATTGTTATCTGCTGGTTTTTGGATTTCTTTGTCGGCTTCATTTTCAGCTTTTTTAGCCGATTTGATGACAATTTTACCGTTGCTTGTCATGACAGCCTTGAGTTCTTTTTCACTTGGGTGTTCAAGGTAGTAGTCAGTAATGGCGTCTTCGATGTGATCTTGGATTGTCCGACGCAGAGGACGAGCTCCCATTTTCGGATCGTAACCCAAGTCAACTAATTTTTCCTTGACTTTATCTGTCACATCTAGGTGAATATCATTTACAGCTAAGCGATTATTTACATCTTCGAGCATCAAATCTACGATTTTTAGGAGATTTTCTTTGCTTAGAGATTGGAATTCGATGATACCGTCAAAGCGGTTCATAAATTCTGGACTGAAGAAGTTGCCTAATTCACCGAGAACAGAGTTAGTCCGTCCTTCGCGTGTTGCTCCAAAACCAACATTTGCTTCAACTTTGCCAGTACCGGCGTTTGAAGTCATGATGATAATTGTATCTTTAAAGCTAACTGTGCGCCCTTGTCCGTCTGTCAGACGTCCATCGTCAAGAACTTGCAGGAACATGTGCATAACATCTGGGTGAGCTTTTTCTATTTCATCAAGTAAAATGAGAGAATAAGGATTACGACGTACACGTTCTGTTAATTGTCCAGCTTCTTCGTAGCCAACGTAACCTGGAGGCGCTCCGACGAGTTTTGCTACGCTATGTTTTTCCATATACTCACTCATATCAAAACGAATCATGCTGTCAGCTGAACCAAAGAGCTCAATCGCTAGTTGTTTAGAAAGTTCTGTTTTGCCGACACCGGTTGGCCCAACAAAAAGGAAAGAACCAATTGGTCGGTCTGGTGTACCTAGTCCAACTCGATTACGGCGAATGGCCTTCGCAATTTTATCAACAGCATCATCTTGGCCAATGACATGAGCTTTCAAATCATCGGCTAGACTAATCAGTTGCGATTGTTCCTTTTCTTTTAAGTCACCAACTGGGATATTTGTTTTTTGCTCAATGATATGTTCAATGGTTTTTTCACTAATGATAGGCGTGTCTTGGTTTACCATTTTATTTTGCTGCATTTCTTTGTATTTAGCAATTTGGTCACGGAAATAAGCAGCTTTTTCAAAATCCTCATCACGAGTAGCTTGTGCCTTGAGGTTTTCAGCTTCTACCAATCGTTGATCAATGACTTTTGGATCGACAAAGTTAAGTGTCAGATTCATCTTAGAGCCTGCTTCGTCTAGCAAGTCAATGGCCTTATCAGGCAAGAAGCGATCTTGGATATAACGATTGGACAAGACAGCTGCCGCTTCAATGGCATCGTCTGTGTATTTGACGTGGTGATAGTCTTCGTATTTCTTTTGAATACCTTTGAGGATAGTGATCGTTTCTTCAACTGTTGGTTCATCAACTTTTACAGGCTGCATACGGCGTTCCAGTGCAGCATCTTTTTCGATAATCCGGTATTCATTGAGAGTTGTGGCACCGACTAATTGGAGTTCACCGCGAGCAAGTGCTGGTTTTAGGATATTTCCAGCATCCATATTTCCATCGCCAGCAGAACCAGCTCCAACAATTTCGTGAATTTCATCAATGAATAATATAACATCTTGTCGAGAGCGAATTTCGTTCATGAGTTTTTGCATTCGCTCTTCAAATTGACCACGGATTCCAGTCCCTTGAACCAAACTAACGACATCTAAACGGATGACTTCTTTTCCTTGAAGTTTATGTGGAACATCACCGTCCACAATCTTCTGTGCCAAGCCTTCTACAACAGCTGTTTTACCGACACCGGGCTCTCCTATGAGGACTGGATTGTTCTTTGTTCGACGGTTGAGAATTTCAATGACGCGGACGATTTCCTCATCACGACCGATCACGGGGTCAATTTCACCGCGCCGAGCAAATTCGGTTACATTGATACCAAATTCTTCTAGGAGTCCTTTTGGCTGTTGCGGAGTTTGCTGGCGTGCACCCCCACCTTGATTGGAACCGTAACCTCCATTGCCGTAACCACCTCCAGATTGAGTCGGAGGGGTCTGCGGTTCTTGATGATTTTGAAAATTCCCTAGATTGTTAAAGAAATCATCAAAAGGGTCTAAATTGTTTTGATTATTCATATTGGTCATTCCACGAAATAAGGCATTGTTTGGGTCTGTTTTCATGATTTGATAACAATTTTGACAGAGGTCAACTTGGTGTTGTTTTCCATTCACATTCGTGTAAAGATGAATGGTAGATTCATTTATTTTACAATTTTGACAAAGCATGTGCTACCTCTTTCTTTTAAAATTTGTTTGAATAATACCAATTGGTCAATAATAGTCAAATTTCTTAGTTTTATTATAGCAGTATTCTAAAACATTGCAAGAATAAAGTGTTAAAAGACAGATTTTTGTACTGAAGCGTTTTATTTTGTGTTAAATTTATCAAAAACAGGGCTTTTACTGGTATTTCATCTTTCATTTGTGGTAAAATAGTAACGTATAAATGAATAGGAGAAGGAAAATGGAATCACATTTAGTAAGAATTATCAATCGTTTAGATGCTATGACAAAAGATGGCGGCAATTTGAAACGCAATTTTGAGCGTGACGGAGTTGTTGTAGCAGAAGTAGCTTATAGCTATGACGAAGAAAATGGCTCAGTATTCACTCTTCGTGATGTAGCAGCGCGTGAAACTTACACATTTGACAGCATTGATTTGATTGCTATGGAAATTTATGAATTGTTGTATTAATTTGCTAGTCTCTAATAAGATATCCTCTAGGCACCTGCTTAGGGGGTATTTAATTTGCAATAATTTTTGCCTATCTACCTTAGAATTGTCAGAAATTCTTAGAAAAAAGTGGTATACTAATAATGATAGTAAGCATATTTCTTGACAAACAGAAAAGGAGAGAGTATGGATTTATCTCAAATGAAATTAGTAACAGAATATGAAATTGTCGGAATTGATTTAGAGGAAGCGAGCGTCCGTCATTTAGCAGATTTAGGGATTAAGATAGGAAGTTTTATTCAAATCATTTCAAAAACAAATGATACAGCCATTCTCTTAGTTCGAGCTGCGAGGATTGCCTTGGATAATTCTATTTTGAAAAAGCTGGATGTTGTTCTGAAAGATAGCAACTGCTCAGCTCTTCCTTTATCTGAGTTAATTGTTGGAGATGTGGCATACATTGAAGCAATTCATGCGGATGGTGCTTTAAAACGGAGGCTGATGGATATGGGTTTGACGAAAAACACAAAAGTTCAGTTGCAGAAAGTCGCACCATTAGGTGATCCATTAGAAATTAAGTTGAGAGGTTACGATTTGACGTTGAGAAAGTTAGAAGCGAGTCTGGTTAGTGTTGTGAAAAGCGAAAAGGGAGCAAAAGGATGAAAGAATTAGCGCTTGCGGGAAATCCGAATAGTGGAAAGACCAGTTTATTTAACATTCTAACCGGTAGTAGCCAGCATGTGGGAAATTGGCCTGGTGTCACTGTCGAGAAGAAAAGTGGTCTGTTTCGTAAAAATAAAGATATTATTATTCAAGATCTACCGGGAATTTACTCGTTGTCGCCTTATACTTCTGAAGAAGTGATTAGTAGAAATTATCTTTTAAGCGGTAATGCAGACGGGATTTTGGATGTAGTTGACGCAACCAATTTGGAACGAAATCTATACTTGAGCTTGCAATTGATTGAGACGGGGATTCCGGTTGTGCTGGCTTTAAATATGAGCGATGTCGTTGAAAAACAAGGAAAATGGATTGATACGACTAAATTAAGTTATCAACTAGGTGTGCCAGTCGTTGCGACCAGTGCTTTGAAAAAGACTGGGATTGACCAAGTCATGCAGAAGGTCTTACGAGAAATGGAGCGCACGGATGAAACGCTCTATCCTGTTTACGACAGTCATTTTGAAGCGGCCTTGTCAGAAATTATCCGCATTTTAGGAAATGCAGTGCCTCAAAAACAGGCTCGGTTTTATGCCATTAAGCTTTTTGAACGCGATAAAGAATTATCTGAACAGCTGGTATTGTCTGATTTTCAAAAAACAGAGATTGAAGATGCGATTAGGATTACGGAGGAAATCTACACTGAAGACGCAGAGACCATTGTTGTTAATGCGCGCTATGAGTTTATTGAGTCAGCAGTCAAAATGGCGCTGCAAGCCGATGTTACTAAATTAAGTTTGTCAGATAAGATTGACCGTATTGTGACCAATCGTTATTTAGCTTTACCAATCTTTGCGCTTGTTATGTGGTTGGTGTATTTCCTCTCTATTCAAACGATTGGAACGATGGGAACGGATTGGACAAACGATGTTCTCTTTGGAGAATGGATTCCAAATGGTGTTAAATCATTGCTAGAGCAATTAGCTGTAGCTGACTGGCTTCAATCTTTAATCATTGATGGGATTATCGCAGGCTGCGGAGCTGTGCTAGGCTTTGTGCCTCAGATTTTTGTCTTGTTTATCTGCTTGGGCTTCTTGGAAGACATCGGCTATATGAGCCGGATTGCCTTTGTGATGGATCGAATCTTTCGGCGGTTTGGTTTATCTGGAAAATCCTTTATCCCCATGTTGATTTCGACGGGGTGTGGCGTTCCTGGTGTCATGGCGAGTAGAACCATTGAAAATGAACGTGACCGTAGAATTACCATTATGACAACAACCTTTATGCCTTGTTCTGCCAAGTTGCCGATTATTTCCTTGATTGCGGGAGCTTTCTTCCCCGGCAATCCTTGGATTGCACCAAGTGCTTATTTTGTCGGAATGGGAGCGATTGTCTTATCAGGGATTGCTTTGAAAAAGACAGCGAGTCTCGGTGGAGCAGTAGCGCCCTTTATCATGGAGTTGCCGAGTTACCACCTGCCACAAGTCAAAACGGTTTTGCGCTATGCTGGTCAAAAGGCTTTGAGCTTCATTAGGCGTGCTGGAACGATTATCTTTGTGACCAATATATTCATTTGGTTTGCTAGTTCCTATAACTTTGGCTTGCAGGCGGTTGAGACGGAAGATAGTATCTTAGCGGCATTAGGAAAGGGGCTAGCTTGGATCTTTAGCCCTCTTGGCTTTGGCAATTGGCGAGCAACGGTTGCGGCTATTACGGGATTGTTGGCTAAGGAAACGGTGATTTCTACTTTTGGAATCTTGTATAAAGTGACAGACGCGACAGAGACCACCAAAGAGTTGTGGACCAATCTCCAACAGCATTATACGGCACTTTCCGCTTACTCATTCCTTGTCTTTAATCTACTCTGCGCTCCTTGTTTTGCAGCGATTGGTGCTATTCATCGGGAAATGGGAAATGCTAAATGGACGTGGATTGCTATTTCATTTCAAACCCTACTGGCTTATAATGTCAGCCTTGTGATTTACCAATTTGGTCAAGTTTTGCTGTACGGAAAAGGAATATCTCCTGTGACTGTCTTTGCTCTGCTCGTTGTAGCAGCGGGTCTCTATTTCATCTTTAGAAAACCGCACAAAGAAAAAGTAGAGGTTATCACTTTAGATAGTCTGGCACAGCAAACAGTATAGGAGAAACCATGTCAACGATTATTGTATTTATCATCATTTTAGTTTTAGCAGGTGCAGCGATGCATCATATCATTAAGGGAAAAGGAAACTGTGGCGATTGCGACTGCCAATGTGAAATCAAAGAAAAAATGAGACAAAAATAAAGAGAAAACTAAAAATATGACAGAGGTTGTCAGGTCATTTGTTGTATGATTTATTAAAAAAGGAGAACACAACATGGTAAGACCTACTAGCAAGACTGAGTTGATCAGTGCAGCGACGCAGCAATATGCAAAGCTGCAGTCATTGATTTCCCAATTAACAGAAGAAGAGTTAAAGACTCCATTTGATTTTTCAAAAGATGAAAAAAAGAAAGAGGCGCATTGGAAGAGGGATAAAAACCTCAGAGATGTTCTCATTCATCTTTATGAGTGGCAGCAATTGCTTTTGGATTGGGTGCATTCCAATCAAAATGGTGTCGAAAAATCGTTTTTGCCAGCACCTTATAATTGGAGAAGCTATGGTGAGATGAATGTGGCATTTTGGCAAAAACATCAACAGACACCGCTAGAAAAAGCAATCAAGTTGCTTCATCAATCACAGGAAAAAGTGCTAACCCTGGCTGAAACCTTTACAAATGAAGAGCTGTTTTCAAAGAGCGTTTATAAATGGGTTGGTGGGAGTACCCTTGGCTCCTACTTTGTCAGCTGCACATCGAGTCACTACGACTGGGCCATGAAGAAGCTGAAAGCACATCAAAAGAACTGTAAAAATCAGTAAACAATCAGTAGGACTGGCAGCAAAAAAGAGGGCAACAATAGGCAAGTGAGCCACATCCAATGTGCTTCATTTCGTCCGTCGGGCTGACAGAGTAAATCAAAAGAGTTTCACCTCGTCCGCCTGGCTGACGGAGCAAACCAAAAGAGCTTCACCTCGTCCACCGGGTCGACGTGGTAAACTAAAAGTCATTTATCTTTTCGACTGGGTCGACAGAGCCAATCCAAAGCGGTTCATTTTATCGGCCAAGTCGACAAAGCGAACCTCACGTCATTTCATCCGAGAGTCAGTCTAGCTGTCTATAAAATAAATCGGTCCGTCAACTTAGCTGACGGACCGATTTTGTCTGAACTCATTGATATCTTATTTGCTGTTATCTCCCATTAGTAAGTCTTTTGGTTGCTTACTAAGGAGCGTGATTGAAGCAATGAGGACGGAAACGATGATAATGGCAAGCCCAAAGATGACCACCTTGGTCATATCATCAGGAGATACATGTACATTGAGGCTAGTGAGGGTCTTGTTAAAGCCATCCACTTCAGCCCCGCCTCCAAGATTGGCGCTCTTACCTTCTCGAGCTAGTTTTTCAGCAATACCACTGGTAACTTGTTTTAAAATGCTATTTCCCATCACCTTGCTGACAGCACTACCTGCAAAGTAAGCACCAATGAAGCTAAATATACTTACAAAGAGAACTTCTGTGATAAATTGGAAGAAAATCTTTATTTTACTAATTCCCATTGAAAGCATGATTCCCATTTCTTTTCTACGACCATTGATCCATAAGAACAAGACTAGGGTAAGAACAATCGCTCCAAAGATTAGAGTTCCGATTAAGAGATTTCCAGTAACGCCATAAATACCGTTAATAGAAGATTGAAGTGCTGGGAAGTTGCTTGTACTCTTAACAAGGGTGTAGGCTTCCCAATCAATAGATGATATTTCTTTTACTTTCGCCATCACTTTATCAATGTCTTGGCTACCATTTACAAAGAAAGTAGCATCTTGATAAATAGCGTTTTTATCTGTTGAACCTTGTAAAGTTTTAGTCGTTTCTAAGTCTGTGATAAAGGTATTTTCATACAATTCTTGAGGACTAGAAACGCCTCCTTTATTTTTCCCGTCAAAAATTCCGATAACTGTCACTTTAGTAGTTTTATTAGCTTTGCGAACGTTATCATAGTCATAAGTATTCGATTTTATATTAATCGTATCGCCGACTTTAAGTTTGTTCTTTTCTGCAAAATCTTTATGAATTAAAGCAACATTTTTGTCATTTTTGTTGATATGTCTACCTTCAACTAGTTTGAAGGTTTCTGCGGTAAATTTATCATCTTTAGATGAATCGTTGATACCTGTTGCCATAATGGCACGGCCGAATTTTTGTTTTCTATCTTCGCTTTCAAAGTCGGTTTCTCCAGATTCAACCAATTGGTGATCAATTAAGTCAGCGACAACATTCATTCGTTTGATGTAGCCAGAGATACCTTTAACTTTTTCCACAGCTTCGATATCTTCGCCTTTAAGATTTCCTGCTCCGCGAGGGGTACCTTGGTTCACTTCGCGGTTAATCTGCATTGAGAAACTGCTAGTGATATTTTTGAAAGTCTCTTTTGAAGCAGCGTCTGTTGCATTTTTAACAGCAATACTGCCTAAGGTTAAGGTAGAGATGGCTAGCAGGATGAAAAAGATAATCAAGCTTTTGATTTTCTTGCGCCAGACATAAGCCAAAGCGTTTTTTATTGGTAACATATCATTTCTTCTCCTTGGGGTATCATTTCGCTTTCTTAGTGATTTCCACTAAGTTTTTATTTTTTAATTCGAGGACAACATCTGCTTGATCAGCCAGCTCTTTGCTGTGTGTCACCACAATGACACATTTCTTCTTCTCTTTGGCAGAGGTGATAAGAATGTCAATAATGTCCATGGCAGTAGCAGCGTCTAGATTCCCTGTTGGTTCATCGGCTAAGATAATCGGGGCTTCTGATGCCAAAGCACGTGCAATAGCCACCCGTTGCTGTTGACCGCCAGAGAGGCGCATGACATTGCGGTGAATCTCTTTCTCGCTCAAGCCTAACCGTAACAAGATTTCTTTATCTGCATGTGGATTGACCAAACGGACATTTTCAAGAGGGGTGAGGTAGTCAATTAAATTATAATTTTGAAAGACCAAAGAGATTTGTTTGCTTCTGTGGTGATTGTAGCCTTTCTCAGCAATGTCTTGATTTTCAAAGAGGATTTTTCCTTTTGTGGGAGTGTCAAGTCCTGCTAAAAGGGAAAGTAAGGTGGATTTTCCAGCACCAGATTTCCCGATGATGGCGTAAAATTTCCCTTTTTCAAATGAAGTCGTGATTTGTTGCAATACATTTTCTTGTAAAGTGTTGTACTGATAACTAACAGTATCTATTTTTAAAATCGTCATTTTTTGTCTCCTTAACTAATATCGGTTAAAATTTCCTTCGGTTTTTTATGTAAAATAATAGAGGACGAGCCCACTACGGCAAATAAGATAATGATGAGTAAAATGCCATAGGTCAACATCATCGTGGTCAGGTCTAACTGCGGTACCACATTTTCAAAGAGTGCCGCTGAATCAGCTCCGTCTTGTCCTTTCTTGATAAAGCCTTTAAAGACCATGGTAGCCAGATAAGAACCGCTAATCGTGGATAGAACCATGCTAAACACAGAGATGATGACAAGCTCTAGCACAAATTGAGACATAATCATTGTCTTTGAAATACCAAGCGACAGAAGCACTCCGATTTCATAAACTCTCTCTCGCAACCAAAACATAAGAATCAGGGCTAGAATGATGATACTGCCGATAATGATACTGAATGTTAGGACACGAACAATCTGTTTAAAACTCGTAATAGAAGAAGAGATAGTCTCAAATGCTTTCGTATTTTTAACAAGGTCTAACTTGCTCCAGTCAATAGGCGCTTTCTTAACGGCGGTCACCACTTGGTCAATGTTCCTTGGATTGGCAACATAGTAAACTGCTGATGTGACTTGATAGTCAGTTGCTTTGTAGCCTGCTAAGCGTTGACTGGTTTCATAATCCAAATAAAGGGTATTTTCCGTTGCATCAGAACTCAATCCAGTTTGTTTTTCTTCTTTTTTACCAGAGAAAATCCCAGCAACTTCAACTTCTATTTCATCGCCTTTTTTTGCATCACCGTCTCGCAATGATACGCCTTGCAGTTTGAATTTATCACCTACTTTGAGATGATTTTGCGTAGCTAATTTTTCATGAATCAACACCTTGGAGCGGTCACTTTTTTGAAGATGTTTTCCTTTTTCTAACTTAAAAACACCACTGACAAAGGTCGTTTCCAACTGAGAATTATTTGTGCCCAATGCTGCAACGAGATTGTTGAGAATAGGATTTTGATTATCTCGCGTCACTCCTTGTCTCTTCTTGACAACCGTTTTATTTGTCAAGGTTGCCAGTGCATCGTATTTTAAGTTATGTTTTGAGATTTCTTTGTTCTCTAACAATTTCTCTGCTGTTCTTAATGAAATGGGATTTTCAATATTCTTACTGGTGATAGCAAAGCCAGTATTTGAAGCATCATAAATCCTTTTTTCGATATTATCTGTCGTTTTCATAATCGAAAAACTACTGGATAAAGCAGTGGAAATAAATGTTAGTATCAGAAAAATCAGAACCGTTTTAACTTTTTTTCTACTGATGTAATTCAAAGCCTGTTTGGCTATTTGCATAATTTTCTTCCCTTCTATATATTTTTAAACTAAATCGGTACCGTGTTCTATGTTAAAGCAGTTACCTTAAAATAGTTTTAAGGTTTAAGATAATTTTAAGTTTTTTAGCTCCTTTTTTTCTGTTTTTTGTGTAAATTTTCATAAAATAGTAGAAAAAGGTGGAAAGACAAGGTTGGTTTCGCTCTATAACTTTCTATAAAAAGTCTATAGGGCAAATGAATGAATTTTTGCTATAATAGTAACGAAGAAAATAGAAATGAGGGTTATATGGCAAAGATAATCGACGGAAAAGCTTTGGCAGAAAAATTACAAGCACAACTAGCAGAGAAAGTTCGTAAACTAAAAGACCAAACAGGCTTAGTTCCTGGACTTGTAGTCATCTTGGTCGGCAATAACCCAGCTAGTCAAATCTATGTGAGAAATAAAGAACGGTTAGCTTTGGCTGCAGGACTTCGAAGCGAAGTGGTGCGTCTGCCAGAAACAACTAGTCAAGAAGAATTGCTTGCTCTGATAGACCAATACAATCAAGATTCAGCTTGGCACGGGATTTTAGTTCAGTTGCCACTGCCAAAGCATATTGATGAAGAGGCAGTGTTGTTAGCAATTGACCCTGATAAAGATGTGGACGGCTTTCACCCAATGAATATGGGACGCCTTTGGAGTGGTCATCCTGTCATGATTCCCTCCACACCTGCTGGAATTATGGAAATGTTTCATGAGTACGGTGTAGAATTAGAAGGTAAACGTGCTGTTGTCATTGGACGGAGTAACATTGTCGGAAAGCCCATGGCACAGCTTTTACTTGCTAAAAATGCAACAGTAACTCTGACGCATTCACGGACACATCACTTGTCAGAGATTACAAAAGAAGCTGATATTTTAGTTGTAGCTATTGGTCGCGGACATTTTGTGACTAAAGATTTTGTCAAAGAAGGCGCGGTCGTGATTGATGTCGGTATGAATCGTGATGAAAATGGTAAATTGATTGGCGATGTGAAATTTGATGAAGTATCTGAAACCGCAAGTCTCATTACTCCTGTACCAAGAGGGGTTGGTCCGATGACCATTACCATGCTCATGGAGCAAACCTATCAAGCGTGTAAACGTAGTTTGAAAAAATAAGAATGTCACGGGAGTGGGACAGACAACAGCCATGATTACTACGAACTCCCCCACAGAAAGAGTGTAATCGTGAAAATTACGTATAAAAATGGTATTTCGTAAGAAATCAAATTTGTTGCCCCACCCTGCAAGGTTGAGTAGGTTTGTAAAAGCTGATATCATCAGCGTAATAAAGGCCACTCAATTGCGTATTGAGTTTTATTCTAGAAAGTAAACGAGTCTGAGACAAGAATGTCCTAGACAGGTCTTTTTTCCTTTATATAGAATAGAGGTAGACAAAGAGAATCGCAGTATGCAAAAGGAGAAAATAATGGAAGTGGTCAATTGTACATTATTGGAAAAGGTCGTTCAGCCACGTGCACTCCATAGTCACAAGGGAGATTACGGTCGCTTGTTGTTAATTGGCGGGACATATCCTTTTGGTGGAGCGATTATCATGGCAGCCTTAGCTGCAGTTCATAGCGGAGCTGGTCTAGTGACGGTGGCGACGGATAGGGAAAATATCGCAGCTCTCCACGCTCATTTACCAGAAGCAATGGCTTTTGATGTACAAGATAAAAAGCTATTGACCGAGCAAGTCCAAAAAGCAGATGTAGTATTGATTGGATCAGGTTTAGCTGAAAGTAAACTTGAAAAAGCCGTTTTGCAGCTGGTAGTGGAACTTGTCAGTGAACATCAAATCTTCATCATGGACGGTGGAGCTATTTCACTTTACAGCAAAGAAACTCTGCCATTTCCAAAAGCACAGACAATTTTTACCCCGCATCAAAAAGAATGGGAGCGGTTGAGCGGACTAAAGATAGCTGAGCAAACGGTTGAAAAAAGCCAAGAAGCTGTTAATTCCTTCCCTGCTGGAACTATCGTTGTTCAAAAGAAGCACGGAACGACTATTTTTCAAAGTGGAAATGGAAACCATTTTCAACTGACTATTGGTGGTCCTTATCAAGCAACGGGTGGCATGGGAGATACTCTGGCAGGCATGATTGCGGGTTTTGCAGGGCAGTTCAAGACTAGTTCTTTACTGGAACGTGTAGCAGCAGCAGTCTATCTGCATTCAGCCATTGCAGAGGAGTTAAGCAAAGAAAACTATGTAGTCTTGCCAACGGAAATCAGCAAAGAAATCCCTAAGTGGATGAAGAAGTTAACTAAAAATGAAAATATATTATAATGAAAAAGCCTGCAAAAATATTTAAAAACTTAGAAAGTTTAGATTTTCTTAGCTATTTATAAAAGTAATATTTAGCTCATGAGGCTTAGTATAAATTGAAAGGGAGAATAAACTTTTTCAATATCCACTATCTTATGAAAATTCATTGCATCTAATGAGGTTGAGATTTTTTATCTTGACCTTATTTTTTCTGTCTTACAAAATTATCACTTTTCTTTCTGAAAATGTAAGTTTATGTAATGGAAAGATCGGGAAATTTTCGGTAAGATTATGCTTGCTGAAAAAATGAAATGGAGAATTTATGATGTTACAATCTTTAAAGAAAATATCGAATGCAATGAACTTGAAAATTTTAGCTATTTTACTCATGTTTTTAAATCATATCTACGAAATGTTTGGTGCTTTTGGCGCCCCGATGTGGTTAACAATGTTAGGACGCATAGTTTTTCCTCTTTTTATGTTTCTGGCAGCTGATAGTTTTTATTATACGCATAATCGAAAAGCTTATTTGAAACGGTTGCTCTTTATGACATGGTTTATGATTATTGGAAACATGATTGTCAGTCAATTTTTCACTAATGGTCAAGTTGGGCTGGCGAATAATGCTTTTGGCGCCTTTTTCTTAGCGGGCGTATCTATCTGTGCTTGGGATTTGATGGTTGAAGGGGTGAAGGAAAAGAAACTTTATTCATTTTGGAAAGGGCTAGGGCTTTTTCTTTTGCCGATTCTTATGACTCTGCCGACTTTGTTTCTATCAGGTTATCTAGCTAGTGAAAATATATCGCCTCTTATGGTTCAAATTATTGCCCTTTTTATCATGGCTATTCCGAACATTCTCGTGGTTGAAGGAGGGGATGTCATGGTTTACCTTGGTCTTCTCTTTTATATTTTCCGCAGACACCGCATAGCACAAATGGTGACATTAACACTAGTCTCTTTATTTGTGTATCTAACAGATCCAACGTCTGTGCAATGGATGATGGTTTTTGCGGTTATTCCAATGTATTTTTACAACGGTGAAAAAGGTCGTGGTATGAAGTTATTTTTCTACATTTTCTATCCTGCGCATATCTATCTTTTGTATATTTTGGCAAGTTTGTTGGGCTAGGCTCTGCTTGAGATATGGGAAACTAGTCTTTCCTTTTTCGTTGAGGGCTGGAAATGATTTTTTATAGATTGTTTGGTATAATAAAAATTATGAATAAAGAAGCATTACAGGAAATGAAAGGAGAGGAATGTCTGAGTATTTATCCGTGTCAACCTTGACCAAATACTTAAAATTAAAGTTTGATAAAGATCCTTATTTAGAACGAGTTTATCTGACGGGGCAAGTTTCTAATTTTCGTAGGCGACCTAATCACCAATATTTCTCTCTCAAAGATGAAAAAGCAGTCATTCAGGCAACAATTTGGGGTGGTGTTTATAAGAAGTTAGGTTTTGACTTGGAAGAGGGCATGAAAATCAATGTCGTCGGTCGTATTCAGCTTTATGAGCCAAGTGGATCTTACTCTATTATCATTGAAAAAGCGGAACCAGATGGTGTCGGGGCTTTGGCGATTCAGTTTGAACAGCTCAAAAAAAAGTTAGGCGAGGAAGGGCTTTTTGAGGAGCGTTTTAAGCAGGCCTTGCCACAATTCCCCAAGAAAATTGGGGTAGTAACCAGTCCAAGTGGTGCAGTGATTCGCGATATTATCACAACTGTCAGTCGTCGTTTTCCGGGAGTGGAAATTGTTCTTTATCCGACGAAGGTGCAGGGAGAAGGTTCCGCTGCTGAGGTGGCAGATAATATCCACCGCGCAAATACAAGGGGAGATTTAGATGTGCTCATTATCGGTCGAGGTGGTGGCTCAATTGAAGATCTCTGGGCGTTTAATGAGGAAGTGGTTGTCCGTGCAATTTTTGAATCGCACATTCCGATCATTTCGAGTGTAGGGCATGAAACGGATACGACCTTGGCAGATTTTGTTGCAGATAGACGCGCTGCAACGCCGACAGCGGCTGCTGAATTAGCAACACCTGTAACAAAGCTGGATCTCCTAGCACACTTGCAGCAGCAACAAAATCGGTTAGCAGCTGCCACATCGAATCGTCTTACTTACAATCGTGAGCGATTAGCTAAGCTGAGTCAGTCTGTCATTTTTCGACAACCAGAACGACTATATGATAGCTACCTGCAAAAATTAGATCAACTTAATTTACGGCTCAAGCAAAAAATTCGCGAATATTATAACGAGGAAGTGCAGCGAGCAAGGCTTTTACAACATCGTTTGGAGGCTCTGGCTCCCTTAAGGCAGGTTCAGATTTATCAAGAGCGTGTAGCTCAGTTGGAACGGCTTCTGCGTAGCAATATGGCAGTTGTTTATGACCATAAAGTGGCTGAAGTCAAGCGTCTGTCTGACGCTTTGCTCATGCTGGATACTAGCCGAATTGTGGCTCGGGGTTATGCTATTGTCAAAAAAGATGAACAGGTGTTAGAATCTATTGAGAAAGTCAATAAAAAAGATCAATTAACCATTTTGATTCGAGATGGTCAGATAGAAGTTGAGGTAAAAGATGTCGAAAGAAAAGAAATTTGAAGAAAATTTAGCAGACTTAGAAGTTATCGTACAGAAGTTAGAAAACGGAGATGTGGCTTTGGAAGAAGCGATTTCTGAGTTCCAAAAGGGGATGCAGCTTTCAAAAGAACTTCAAACAACCTTGGACAAAGCAGAAAAAACGCTGGTAAAGGTTATGCAGGCTGATGGCACAGAAACGGAAATGGAATGAAACAAGACGAAAAATTAGCTAGAATTGGACAGACTATCGAGGGATTTTATGCTCAAAAAGTGGTGTCTGCTGATTTGATAGAAGCGATTCTTTACTCAGTTAATGCAGGCGGTAAGCGAATTCGTCCTCTTTTACTTTTAGAATTGTTAGAAGGTCTAGGACTTGAACTGACAGAAGCACATTTCCAAGTGGCAGCAGCACTTGAAATGATTCATACAGGTAGCTTGATTCATGATGATTTGCCGGCTATGGACGATGATGATTATCGTCGTGGTCGCTTGACCAGCCACAAGAAATTTGGCGAAGCAATGGCTATTTTAGCGGGAGATTCTCTCTTTTTGGATTCTTATGCCTTGATAGCAGAAGCGGCACTACCTAGTCAAATCAAGGTAAATTTGATTGCAGAATTGTCATTAGCGGCTGGAACTTTTGGTATGGTCGGAGGTCAAGTCCTTGATATGCAGGGCGAAGGAAAGGACATCAGTTTAGCAGAGCTGCAGAATATTCATGCCAATAAGACTGGCAAACTCCTGACCTATCCCTTTATTGCTGCGGGTTTGATTGCTGAAGTAGGAGAATCACAGCAGGAAAAATTGAAAGTAATAGGTCAGCTGCTGGGACTAGCTTTTCAGGTACGAGATGATATTTTAGATATCACAGCGAACTTTGAAGACTTGGGGAAGACACCGCAGAAAGATGTGGCAGCAGAGAAAGCCACCTATCCAGCCATTTGGGGTTTGGATGGAGCAAAGCGATTCTTTGAAAAACAGATAGAGGAAACAGAGCATTTATTGGCAGAATTAGAAGCAGAGCTTGCTTTTTCAGGCGCGGCTATCAGAAAGATAATAGAAAGTTTAAAACTCAATGACGAAAGAAAGAGTAGATGTTCTAGCTTATAAGCAAGGGCTTTTTGAAACAAGAGAACAGGCCAAGCGCGGTGTGATGGCGGGCTTAGTTGTTGCTGTTGCGAATGGTGAGCGTTTTGATAAACCTGGCGAAAAAATTGATGAAGGCATTGAGTTAAAACTCAAAGGTGAAAAGCTCAAATATGTTAGTCGTGGTGGTTTAAAATTAGAAAAGGCTTTGCAGATTTTTGAAATTTCAGTTGAAAATCAGGTCACGTTGGACATTGGGGCATCAACGGGCGGTTTTACGGACGTCATGCTACAAAATGGGGCACGACAGGTCTATGCGGTAGATGTCGGCACCAATCAATTGGCTTGGAAATTGCGCCAAGATGAACGCGTCATCAGCATGGAGCAATTCAATTTTCGCTATGCAGAGGCGGCTGATTTTGAGGAGACACCTCGCTTTGCCTCCATTGATGTCAGCTTTATCTCGCTGCGACTCATTTTGCCAGCTCTGTATAAGATTTTGGCTGAAAATGGGAACGCTGTGGCACTCATCAAACCTCAGTTTGAAGCAGGTAGAGAGCAGATTGGTAAAAATGGGATTGTGAAAGATAAAAAAGTGCATCAAGCAGTTTTAGAAAAAGTAACGGACTTTATGGTTGAAGCAGGATTTTCTGTCCAAGGTCTGGATTTCTCCCCTATTCAAGGTGGGCATGGGAATGTGGAATTTTTAGCCTATTTGGAAAAAAATCCTCATCCTGAAAACCTAGTAAAAGCAATGATTACAACGGTCGTAGAGACAGCACATAAGGAATTTAAAGATGAATAAAAAGGAAAGATTAGAAAAAATTAGACATTTTGTGTCGGACTATGAAGTTGGGACACAAGAAGCAATTGTAGAATATCTGAAGAAATCAGGAATTACAGCAACACAGGCAACTGTTTCGCGTGATATTAAAGAATTGGGCATTGTCAAAATTCCGCTGAAAAATAACACTTATATTTATGAACTACCGAAATCAGCTAGTACGAGTTTGAAGTTAGCAGACAATAATATCTTAAAGTTTGAGCTATTGGGAAATATGATCAATCTCAATCTTGTCCCTGGAAGCACAGCTTTTGTGAAGCGACAAATTGTAGAAGATTTTTCTAAGGACATTTTTAGTATTTTAGCCGATGATGACACGATTCTCCTTATTTTCCGTAGTGAAGAAATGGCTCATCAGGTATTGGAACAAATCAGAAATTGGTAGATAGCCTATGTTACTTGAAATTTCCATTAAAAATTTTGCAATTATTGAAGAGATTTCCCTCAATTTTGAGCAAGGCATGACCGTTTTGACAGGTGAAACAGGGGCTGGAAAGTCTATTATTATTGATGCTATGAACATGATGCTAGGAAGCCGCGCGACAACAGATGTGATTCGTCACGGTGCATCAAAAGCAGAGATTGAAGGGCTTTTTGCAATTGAGCAGAGTAAGGCTTTGGTTGAAATTTTTGAGCAGCAAGGGCTTGATATGACAGATGAGCTGATTATTCGGCGGGAAATTTTTCAAAATGGGCGTAGTGTCAGTCGTATTAATGGTCAAATGGTTAATTTGTCTGTTTTGCGGGCTGTTGGACAGCATTTGGTGGATATTCACGGTCAGCACGATCAAGAAGAACTCATGCGACCACAACTCCATATTGCCATGTTGGATGAGTTTGGGGATGAAGCGTTTTTTAAACTCAAAGCGGATTATCAACAGACTTTTGATCAGTATCGTCAGTTGCGCAAGCAAATTGTAACGATTCAGAAGAATCAAGAAGAAAATAAAGCGCGGATTGACATGCTGGAATATCAAATTGCAGAGATTGAAGCAGCTAATTTAAAAGCAGGTGAAGATTTAGCTTTAAATCAAGAACGTGATAAGTTGCTCAATCATAAGCAGATTGCGGACACTTTGACCAATGCTTATGCCATGCTGGATGATGAAGAATTTTCTAGTTTAGCGAATGTTCGTTCTGCCATGAATGACATGGAAGCTATTGAAGACTATGACGCCACTTACAAAGAAATTGCGACCAACCTTTCTGAATCTTACTATGTGTTGGAAGATGTGACAAAGCGTTTGGAGGATATTCTAGAAGACTTGGATTTTGATGGTGGCCGTCTCTTAGAAGTAGAAAGTCGCCTAGATTTAATCTATAGTATTACTCGCAAATACGGCGGTCAAGTAGATGATGTCCTAGCTTATTTTGAGCAGATTTCTAAAGAATATGCTCTACTTACTGGGAAAAATCTTTCATCAGATGATTTGAACAAAGAGCTGAAAAAGCTGGAAAAAGACTTGGTTTCTCTAGCAAGCAGTCTTAGTCAGGCTCGGCACGAATTAGCCCAGCAGTTAGAAGCAGAGATTCAGCAAGAACTGCAAGACCTCTATATGGAAAAGGCGAATTTTCGAGTTCAATTTACCAAGGGAAAATTTAGCCGCGATGGGAATGAACACGTTGAATTTTATATTTCGACTAATCCCGGTGAAGATTACAAACCGCTCGTTAAGGTTGCTTCAGGTGGTGAATTGTCTCGTTTAATGTTGGCAATCAAGTCTGCTTTTTCTCGCAAGGAAGGCAAGACCAGCATTGTCTTTGATGAAGTAGATACAGGTGTATCGGGACGTGTTGCACAAGCTATTGCTCAAAAGATTCATAAAATTGGCTCCAATGGACAAGTTCTTGCCATCTCGCACCTACCACAAGTGATTGCCATTGCAGATTATCAATTTTTCATTGAGAAAATATCTGATGAACATTCGACCGTTTCAACTGTTCGCTTGTTATCAGATGAGGAGCGTGTCGAAGAAATTGCCAAAATGTTGGCGGGTGAAAATGTGACCCAAGCAGCCCTCACGCAGGCTAGAGAGCTCTTGAAAAAATGAAATACTCTTTGGCTTGTGCTAAATGAGTTGTTATCAGGAGGTAATCATGACAAATTATTTTGTAATTGGTGACGTACATGGAAAAGCAAAAATGCTAAAAGAATTACTCAAAAAATGGGATGGAGAAAGTCAGCTCATCTTTTTGGGAGATTTGATTGACCGTGGCGAGGACAGCCGAGCGGTTTTAGAGTGTGTGAAAAGTCTTGTCGACAAGCAAGGAGCGATTTGTATTTCTGGGAATCACGAATACATGTTTTTAACTTGGCTGGACAATCCTGAGAGCGGCTATGCTCATTATCGTCGCAATGGCGGTGACACAACAATCAATTCCATTTTGGGGCGACCTTTAGATACTCCTGTTGATGGAGTTGAAGACGCGAAGCGCGTGTCGGAAGAGGCGCCAGACCTCGTGTCTTTTATTCGTCAGATGCCTTTCTTTGTTGAAACAGATAACTATATTTTTGTACACGCTGGAGTTGACTTAACTTTAAAAGATTGGCATGAAACAAGCGATTATCAAAAGGTTTGGATACGTGAGCCCTTTCATCAAGGTCTTAATCAAACAGGAAAGATAATTGTATTTGGGCATACTCCGACTTTTTATCTTTTTTCTGAGATGCCTGGGACAAGTCACCTTTGGCAAACGCAGGATCAAAAAATTGGCATGGATGGCGGTGCTGTCTATGGCGGTGTTCTCCACGGAGTTTTATTTGGAAATGAGGGAATTTTAGAACATCATTTCATCACAAATGATGGTTTCGCGGTAGAGGATAATTAGAAGTTGAGGATGATAAAAGAGCTGGAGAAAATTCATTTAAGGTTTTCTCCAGCTCTTTTATATTATTTCCCAGCTACATTTTTTACATCTTCAATCATCAATTTTGTGGATTCAAGTCCGCCTCCGCTTAGGTACCAGAGGTCGGATGTCAAGTTTACAATAGTTTTGTTTTTAGCAGCATTTGTTTCTTGGATCAGTGAGTTATTCAGTAAGTCTTTATTAGCCGAATTGTCCCCACCGATAGCAAGAGTGCGATTCAGAACAAAGATAATGTCTGGATTGATCTGTTTGATACTTTCAAAGCTGACTTCTTGTCCATGTCTTGATTCTTTGATTTTAGCATCTGTTGGTTTGAATTTCAAAGTGCTGTAAAGGAAAGCAAAACGTGATTTAGCGCCAAAAGCAGACATGGAGCCTTCATTCAACATCATCGCAAGAGCCTTTTTATTTGATTTTTCATTGGCAGCAACAACGGTTTGAATTTCTTTGTCTAATTTAGCTAATTCACTTTTAGCATTTTTCGTTCCGTCTTCCCCAAAGATACTTGCTAAAGAAAGTATGTTTTTCTTGGTAGAACCCCAGTAGTCTTTGTTATCTGTTTGGAATAACACAGTAGGGGCAATTTCCTTGAGTTTCTTGACATATTGAGCTGTACGACCAGAAGCAATAATCAAGTCTGGTTTTAAAGCTGCGATAGCTTCCATATTCGGTTCTTTCATGCTACCTACATTTTTAATGCTACTTGGTAAATTTTTTAAGTAAGCAGGCAGAGTTTTCTTTGGCATACCGACAATGCTGCTTTCTTTTCCTAAAGCACGAATGGTATCAGCTGCACCTAAATCCAGTGTTACAATTTTTTTAGGGTTGGTAGGGACTTTCACATCTCCATTTGCTGTTTTGATAGTGACTTCACTAGAAGCAGACGAAGAGTTTGTCGTTTTTGAATTGGACTGTTTATTGTCGCTGCAAGCAGCGAGTAGCACAACTGCAACAGCTGCGAAGAGAGATAGAAGTAGTGTTTTTGTATTCTTTTTCATTAAAATTCCTCCAAAATTAATATTTATAGGTAAATACAAACTTTTTTACCATTGATTTCCCCAAGGGTAATGTCCATTTCATACAATGGATCTAAAATTTCTTTTCTCATGACCTGATTGGTTGTACCTTGATAAAAGACTTTTCCGTCTTTAAAGGCGACAATTTCATCAACATACTGACTGGCAATATTGATGTCATGAATGACAATGATAATCGTTTTTCCTAAGTCATCAACGAGAGAACGCAAGATTTTCATCATAGAAATACTTTGCTTAATATCTAGATTGTTTAGTGGCTCGTCCAAAAGGATAAAATCAGTGTCTTGAGTGAGCACCATAGCGATAAAAACGCGCTGCAATTGACCTCCGGAGAGTGTATCAATAAAACGGTTTCTTAAATCAAGAATGTCCAGATATTCAAGTGCTTGCTCTACTTTTTTGAAATCTTCTTTTGTCAAACGATCCTGACTATAAGGAAAGCGACCGAAGGAAACCAATTCTTCAACCGTTAATTTAGATTGATAATTGATTTTCTGTTTTAAAATGGTTAATTCTTTGGCGAGCTCTTTTGAGTTCCAAGCTTCAATTTCTTTTCCCTTGATACTGAGAAAACCGTGATCTTTCTTGAGCAAACGGCTCATAATGGAAAGCAGCGTTGATTTTCCAGCACCATTTGGTCCAATAAAGGCGGTGAATTTGCTCGGTGAAATATTCAGTTGAATATCTTCTAAAATTGCTTGATTTCCAAATGATTTGCCAACGTTTTTTAATTGCATTCTAGCGTTTTGCCTCCTTAGCTAAAAGATAAAAGAAGAATAACCCTCCGACAAGCTCAATGACCATGCTGACATTGATTTGGAGCTGAAAGACACGCTCTACCAGCATTTGCCCAGTAGTTAGAGAAAGAAAACCGAGTAAAATTGCTACTGAGAATAACCATTTGTGTTGGTATTCTTTGATTAACAGATAGGCTAAATTGGACATCATAAAGCCGAAGAACATCATAGGTCCAACGAGAGCAGTTGTCGTTGAAGTCAGCAAAACAATTGCCCATAGTATTTTTTTTTGCTCTTTTTCAACTTCTACACCTAAAATAGTTGTTGTCTTTTTATCCAAATGAAAGACATTCAAAATAGCGTTCTTCTTTAACAAATACAAACCTGCTAGTCCAATGATGATTGTAGCGACAGATAGAATATCCATATTTATTCGTTGAAAGGAAGGAAATAGTTTTGTCTGCAGTTTATCATATTCGTTAGGATCCATTAGCACCTGCAAGAATGTGCTGGCGCTTCTAAAGAGCGTCCCTAGTGCCATGCAAATCAATAAAATAAATACAAATCCTTGTTGGAGTAGCCTTTTTAATGCAGGTTGCAGGCAGAAAAAGAAGCCACACTGTATGAGTAAGACTAAGATAAACTCAAGCAAAGGATGACCAGTATTGCCGATGAATTTGCTAGCAAAGAAAAGATAAATCGTCTGCATAAAGACATAGAGAGATTCCATTCCAAGAATGCTTGGTGTTAAAAAACGATTCTCTGTGATTGTTTGAAAGCTGATTGTAGCAAGACCTCCAGTTATGGCGACTAAGAGATAGGCTAGTAACTTTTGCGAGCGCAATTTCATAATAAAACCTGTTAAAGGATAGTCCATTGGCATGAGATATAACAAGCCACTCAAGCTAGCTACCAAAAGCAATAAAAGTAAGCGATTTCTTGTTTGACTCTTCATTTTATTCATGAGCAGCACCTCGCCATAAAAGATATACGAAAGCCAAACTACCTAAAATTCCTAAAATCAAGCTGACGGAAACTTCGTAAGGGCGAATGACTAGACGAGCTACAATATCACAGACCAAGATGAGACAGGCACCAGTTAATGCGGTCAGTCCCTTAATGCGCGTGATATGGTCACCATAAAATTTCCGAATGATGTTTGGAACAATGACTCCGATAAATGGAAGAGAGCCGACTGTAATCATCGTCACACTTGTCGTCAATGCAATGAGAAACAACGTCATTCCTTCCATTTGGTAAAAGGAAATGCCTAGATTATGACTAGCGTCTTCCCCTAGATTCATAATGGTAAACGTGGCTGATAGCTTCCATACTGCAATCAAGATGATTAAACTTAAAAATAACCATTCATATTGATGTTTCTGAATCATGGAAAAAGAGCCTTGTGTCCATGAAGTCATGCTTTGGACAAGATCAAAACGATAAGCAATGATTTCTCCAGCTGCACTAATCACCCCACTATAAATAATTCCGACAAGCGGTAACAACCATTTTTCTTTAAATGAGAATTTTCTGATAAATCTAATAAAAATAATCGTAAAAAAAATAGCAGATACAAAAGCAAATAGCATTTTTTGCGCTAATGTGGCTGACGGAAAGAAAAATAAACTAAGCAACATACCAAATTTCGCAGCCTCGACCGTTCCAACTGTACTAGGAGCAGCAAAATGATTTTGTGTAACAGTCTGCATAAGAAGCCCGGCAATGCTCATGCTAGAGCCTGCTAGGAGAATGCTGACTGTCCTTGGCAAGCGAGACTCCCAAAATAGTAGCCCGGTCTGCTTATCTCCATGTAGCAGCTGCCACCACGAAAAGTGACTAGAACCAACTGTAATTGAAATCATAACCAGAGCAAGACAAAGAATTCCTAAAAATTTTGTCTGTTTCATTTATCAACCCTTTCTTCAAAGCAACAGCTTCAATAAGATACATCACTAGGCTAACAAAAAAATAAAACAGTGTCAATTATTTTCTGAAAATTTAATAATTCTGTCTATTTAGAAAAGTAAGAGGTTCTTACACATCTTTTACATATTTTATCCAGAAAAATTATTCCACAAAAAGTTATTTTTTTGATATAATAAATTAAATAGATAAAATTTATAAAAGTAGGAAAACCATGACAAAAATCAAAATTGTAACGGATTCATCTATTACGATTGAACCGCAAGTTGTAGAGGATTTAGAGATTACAATCGTTCCTTTGTCTGTAATGGTAGACGGTGTTGTTTATTCAGACGCTGACTTAAAAGAAGGAGAGTTTCTTCGTTTGATGCAGTCAAGCAAAAATCTACCGAAAACCAGTCAACCACCAGTTGGTGTTTTTGCAGAAATCTTTGAAACACTCGGAGAAACTGCCGATAAAATCATTTCTATCCATATGTCGCATGCTTTGTCTGGAACGGTCGAAGCTGCACGACAAGGGGCAACCTTGGCAAATGTAGATGTAACAGTGATTGATAGCTCTTTTACGGATCAAGCTTTGAAGTTTCAAGTGGTTGAAGCTGCAAAACTAGCAAAAGAAGGTGCAGACTTTGATGCTATTTTAGCAAGAATCGAAGAAGTACGTGAAAAAACAGAATTGTATATCGGCGTTTCAACGCTTGAAAATCTTGTAAAGGGTGGTCGTATTGGTCGTGTGACTGGGCTTCTCAGTTCGTTGCTTAATATTCGAGTAGTTATGCAAATGAAAAACCATGAATTACAACCGATTGTTAAGGGGCGGGGCGTAAAAACTTTTAAAAAATGGGTCAATGATTTGGCTGTAAGTCTGAAGGATAAAAAAGTAGCAGAGATTGGAATTTCGTATGCAGGAACTGCCGAATTGGCGAACGAAATGAAACAGATTTTGCAACCGTGTGTGGAAAAAACGATTTCTGTTTTGGAGACTGGTTCTATTATTCAAACACATACAGGTGAAAATGCGTGGGCAATCCTCGTTCGCTATGAATAAGTTTGATATCTTTGGAAAAATTGAAAAAAGTTCGTTTTGTGCTTGACCTAATAACATTTTTTAGATATGATAATACTTGTTAGAGTTAGTAACTACTAATTCATAAAATATTTTGGAGGATTTGTTAAATGGCTAACAAACAAGATTTGATTGCAAAAGTAGCAGAAGCTACAGAATTGACTAAGAAAGATTCAGCAGCAGCAGTTGATGCGGTATTTGCAGCAGTGACTGAATACCTTGCAGCTGGTGAAAAAGTTCAATTGATTGGTTTTGGTAACTTTGAAGTTCGTGAACGTGCAGCTCGTAAAGGTCGCAACCCACAAACTGGTGCAGAAATCACAATTGCAGCTTCTAAAGTACCAGCATTTAAAGCAGGTAAAGCTCTTAAAGACGCTGTTAAATAATTGAGATTAAAAAAGCCTGTTGTATCAACATTTATTCGTTGTACAACAGGCTTTTTCCGTGTTCAGGGGGCAATAAAAGGGGTAAAAATGATGTAGAAGTTTATCATTTGCATTTATTTGCAATCATTCTCAATACGCATTTTCCTATTTTCGTGATATAATAAAGGAAAAAATCATGAGCAGGTAGGAAATGAACTCACATCCTTATTTAGAAACCACAGTTCAAGGTGATTATGAAAACGTTATTCAACGCTTAAAAACAAAAGGAGTGCGTATTACAGAGACTAGAAAGGCAGTCATTGCCTATATGATTCGGACGCATGAACATCCAAGTGCGGAAGCAATTTATCATGATTTACTTCCAGACTTTCCTAATATGAGTTTGGCAACAGTTTATAACAATCTCAAAGTTTTGGTGGAAGAGGGCTTTGTAGAAGAAATTAAAATTAGCCATGATAAGACAACCTATTTTGATTTTATGGGGCATGAACATCTGAATGTTGTCTGTGAAAAATGTGGTCGAATTGCAGACTTTGAAGATGTGGATATTCCTGATTTGAAGCGCGAAGCTGAAGAACAAACAGGTTATAAAATTACAAAGACACAAGTTTTGATGTACGGAATTTGCCCTGAGTGCTCGAAAAATAGTTAAGGAATTGATGTACATTGCTTGAATAAAGTAAATTATCAAAAATCAAATATTCTCCCATTGATACTGGATTTTTTTGAAAAAATTTTGTAAAATATAGTAGTGACTGTGAGACAGTTTTCAAAAATCAAAGGAGAATTTCTAATGGTAAAATTAGTTTTTGCTCGCCACGGTGAGTCTGAATGGAACAAAGCAAACCTCTTTACAGGTTGGGCTGATGTTGATTTGTCTGAAAAAGGGACGCAACAAGCTATTGATGCTGGTAAATTGATTAAAGAAGCTGGTATTGAGTTTGACCAAGCTTACACATCTGTTTTGACACGCGCTATCAAAACAACAAATCTTGCCCTTGAAGCGGCAGGTCAACTTTGGGTGCCAGTTGAAAAGTCATGGCGTTTGAATGAACGTCACTATGGTGGTTTGACAGGTCAAAACAAAGCTGAAGCAGCTGAAAAATGGGGTGACGAACAAGTTCATATTTGGCGTCGTTCTTATGATGTATTGCCACCAGCTATGGCAAAAGATGATCAATATTCAGCACACACTGACCGTCGTTATGCAAATCTTGATGACTCAGTTATTCCAGATGCAGAAAACTTGAAAGTAACCTTGGAACGCGCTCTTCCATTCTGGGAAGATAAAATCGCTCCAACTTTGAAAGACGGTAAAAATGTATTCGTAGGTGCACATGGTAATTCTATCCGTGCCCTTGTAAAACACATCAAACAATTGTCAGATGACGAAATCATGAATGTGGAAATTCCCAACTTCCCACCACTTGTATTTGAATTTGATGAAAAATTGAATCTAGTGAAAGAATACTATCTTGGAAAATAAGTCCAATATAATATTAAGAGGCTCTGCGTAAGCAGGGCTTTTTAATATCATGCAAAGCTTTCGTTTTTTAGCTGTGTTTTTTATCAATTTTTTCCATTTTCCACGACTTCATTTAGGTGGATTTATGGTACAATAAAAGATAGCATTTTGACTAGAATGAGAGATACCATGTCTAAGAAAAAAAGAACATTTAATAGCCATTCAATCCCACGACGCTTGAATTTATTATTTGGAATTGTGATTTTACTGTTTATGAGTTTGATTGTGCGTTTGGGCTATATGCAGGTTGTCCATAGGAATTTTTATACAAAAAAATTAGCGACAGCTAGTAAGACTAAGGTGACGACCAGCTCGGTTCGGGGGCAGATTTATGATTCGAGTGGGAAACCGTTGGTTGAGAATACAACCAAGCAAGTCGTTTCTTTCACACGTAGTAACAAAATGACGGCTGCAAAGATTAAAGAAATTGCTCAAAAATTGCTTCCATTGGTTTCTATTTCCAACGCAGACGTTACTGAGCGTCAACAAGTAGATTATTATTTGGCAGACAGCGAGGTTTATAAGAAGGTCGTTAATCAGCTGCCTAAAAATAAAAAATATGGTACAGATGGAAATCGTTTGGCAGAGTCTCAGATTTATAATAATGCCGTTAAGAATGTTGATGTAGCAAAGTTAAACTACTCAGATGAAGATAAAAAAGCTATTTATTTGTTTAGTCAGATGAATGCTATTTCTAATTTTGAAACGGGAAATATTCGTACGGATAATTTATCAGCTGATCAGATTGCGACAATCGCCTCTAGCTCGAAACAACTGTCTGGTATCAGTATTACCACCAGCTGGGACAGGAAAGTGTTGGATACTTCTTTGGCTTCTATCATCGGAAGTGTTTCAAGTGAAAAGGCAGGGCTACCCGCAGAAGAAGTGGATGCTTATTTGAAAAAAGGCTATTCTCTTAATGATCGTGTTGGGACGAGTTATTTGGAAAAACAATATGAGTCTACACTTCAAGGAAAACGCGCAGTCAAAGAAATCAATCTTGATAAAAATGGAAATATGGAAAGCGTGAAAAATATTTTCAATGGTAGTAAGGGAAATAATCTAAAATTAACAACAGATTTAGCTTTTCAGAACGGTGTAGAAGACATTTTGAGAAAGTATTTTAGTGCGGAATTAGCGAGCGGAAATGCGACATATTCTGAAGGCGTATATGCTGTTGCGATGAATCCTAAAACGGGTGCTATTTTAGCCATGGCTGGTCTGAAGCACGATACCAATACAGGAGAACTAACAACAGACTCTCTTGGAACGATTATGAACAACTTTGTGCCGGGTTCTGTGGTGAAAGGAGCTACTTTAACAGCTGGCTGGGAATCTGGAGCTATCACAGGTAACCAAGTTCTGACAGATCAACCGATTTCTTTTGGAGGTTCCTCTGCCATCACTTCTTGGTTCACACAATATGGGGCTCGCCAAATTACGGCTTTAGAGGCACTAGAATATTCATCCAATACTTATATGGTTCAACTAGCTTTAAATATGATGGGAACGCCTTATACGCCCAATATGGCGATTGATTTGACGAATTTGGACTCCTCTATGGACAAATTGCGTAAAGCTTTTGCTCAATATGGCTTGGGAGCATCTACAGGAATTGATTTGCCAAGTGAATCAGAAGGTTACACACCTAAGAAATATACGTTTGCGAACTACTTAACCAATGCTTTTGGGCAGTTTGATAACTATACTCCAATGCAGTTGGCGCAATATGCTGCAACGGTAGCTAATGGCGGTACTCGTATTGCACCACACTTAGTAGAAGGAATTTATGACAACAATGAGACGGGCGGGCTTGGAAAGCTGATTGAATCCAAGTCAACCAAAGAGCTGAATAAGGTGGACATTTCAAAAGACAACATGGATTTGATTCGTCAAGGTTTCTACCAAGTAGTACATGGAACAAGTGGCTTTACCACAGGGCGTACTTTGTCACAAGGTGAAGCAGTGCCGATTAGCGCCAAAACAGGGACGGCAGAAACCTTTGCAGGTGGAAAGGAAGCCATTAATACGAATGTAGTGGCTTATGCGCCAAGTAACAACCCGCAGATTGCAGTGGCAGTTGTGTTCCCGCACAATACAAACTTATCGTCAACCGTTAGCCATAGTATAACTCGTGATATTATTAACTTGTATCATCAACAGCATCCAATGAATTAGAAAGGATACTATGCTTTATCCAACACCGATTGCAAAATTGATTGATAGCTTTTCAAAATTACCAGGAATTGGCATAAAAACAGCAACGCGTTTGGCGTTTTATACCATTGGTATGAGTGATGATGATGTCAACGAATTTGCTAAAAATTTGCTTGCAGCAAAACGTGAGCTGACCTATTGTTCTATTTGTGGTAATCTAACGGATGATGATCCTTGTGCTATCTGCACCGATGAGACACGGGATCAATCTACTATTTTGGTTGTAGAAGATAGCCGAGATGTATCTGCTATGGAAAATATTCAAGAATACCATGGTTTGTACCATGTTTTGCAGGGATTGATTTCTCCTATGAATGGTATTGGACCAGACGACATCAATCTGAAAAGTCTCATTACACGGTTGATGGATAGTGAGGTAACAGAGGTAATTGTGGCAACCAATGCGACAGCAGATGGGGAAGCGACTTCCATGTATATCTCGAGGGTGTTAAAGCCAGCTGGTATCAAGGTAACGCGCCTGGCTCGTGGATTAGCAGTTGGTTCTGATATTGAATATGCAGACGAAGTAACGCTGCTTCGGGCTATTGAGAATCGCACAGAATTGTAAAAAAGAAAATAGAGCTTTCCTTTAAAAGAAAATGGAAGCTCTTTTTCTATTCAAAAACAATCTAAAATATGATATACTAAAAAGCGATTAAATTTGTAGATTTCTTTTAAGATAAGAAGGTTAGGTATAAAAATGGCAAAACAACAAATTATTCTCCTTTACGGTGGTCGCAGTGCCGAACGAAAGGTCTCTGTCTTATCAGCGGAGAGTGTCATGCGTGCGATTGACTATGATAAATTCTTTGTGAAGACTTATTTTATCACACAAGCGGGTGACTTTATCAAGACGCAAGAATTTTCAAGCAAACCTGCTGACAATGAAAAATTAATGACAAACGATAGTGTTGTTGAAAGTCAAAAGATTAAACCAAGTGATATTTACGAAGAAGGGGCGGTTGTGTTCCCCGTTCTTCATGGTCCAATGGGAGAAGACGGGTCTATCCAAGGATTTCTTGAAGTGTTGAAAATGCCTTATGTGGGTTGCAATATCCTTTCTTCTAGTGTTGCTATGGACAAAATCACGACAAAACGAGTGTTAGCTTCTGCTGGCATTCCGCAAGTTCCCTATGTAGCAGTGATTGAAGGGGAAAATATAGACGAAAAGATTGCAGCAGTAGAAGCCAATCTGACTTATCCAGTTTTTACAAAACCGTCAAATATGGGCTCTAGTGTCGGCATTTCTAAGTCTGAAAATCAAGATGAATTGCGCTCTGCTCTTGAATTGGCTTTCAAATATGATAGCCGTGTCTTGATTGAGCAAGGTGTCAATGCGCGTGAAATTGAAGTTGGTTTACTTGGAAATGAAGGATCCAAAAGCAGTTTGCCAGGTGAGGTAGTGAAAGATGTTGCTTTCTATGACTACGAAGCCAAGTACATTGACAACAAAATCACCATGGATATTCCTGCAAAACTCTCTGAAGATGTCATTGCCACTATGCGGCAATATGCTGAAAAAGCATTCCATGCTATTGGCGGTGTTGGTTTAGCTCGCTGCGATTTCTTTTATACTGATAAGGGCGAGATTTTCCTTAATGAGTTAAACACGATGCCAGGTTTCACTCAATGGTCGATGTATCCGTTGCTTTGGGAAAATATGGGCATTTCTTATACAGATTTGATTGAGAAATTAGTTCTCTTAGCGCAAGAAACATTTGCAAAACATGAAGAGCATTTGTTGTAAGACAAGATTGAAAGAGCCGAAAGGTTCTTTTTTCTATTGTTTTAGTATGTCTTTGGCGAGTGTGTGTAAAAGTAGGTTATTCTGTGGTATAATGAGAGAGTTAGAGAAATTTAAGACATATAGGTGAAAAAATGCAATTAACGTTCTATGAAGTAGCTTCTGTATTGAAAGCACAAAATGATGTTCATCAATTTTCAGATTGTACATTTGGAAAGGCAGAATTTGACAGTCGATTGATTGGAGAGGGAGACTTGTTTGTTCCTCTTAAAGGAGCACGTGACGGGCACGATTTTATTGTGACGGCATTTGAAAATGGTGCTGTGGCAACCTTGTCAGAAAAAGAATTGGACGACTATCCTTATATTTTAGTTGATAATGTGTTGGCAGCATTGCAGCGTTTGGCACAGTATTATCTGGAAAAAATGAAGGTAGATGTCTTTGCAGTTACGGGTTCTAACGGTAAGACGACGACCAAAGATATGCTGGCTCACCTCTTGTCAACAACTTACAAGACTTATAAAACGCAAGGAAACTACAATAATGAAATTGGTCTTCCTTATACGGTTTTACACATGCCAGATGACACCGAAAAATTGGTTTTGGAAATGGGGCAAGATCACATGGGGGATATTCACCTTCTGTCCACAATTGCGCAGCCAAAAGTAGGTATTGTGACGCTGATTGGCGAAGCGCATTTAGAATTCTTTAAAAGTCGTTATGAAATTGCAAAAGGAAAAATGCAAATTGTCGACGGCATGAAAGACGGGGCTCTTTTGGTTGTTCCAGCGGACAAGATTATTAATGATTTTCTACCGAGCCAGCTAAATGTAGTCCGTTTTGGTCCAGACGAAGATATTTTCCTAACGAAATTAGAAGAACGAAAAGATAGTTTGACTTTTGAAACCAATTTCTTAGATAACGCCATTGACCTTCCAGTAACTGGGAAATACAATGCAACAAATGCCATGATTGCAGCTTATGTGGCATTGAAAGAAGGAGTAACACAAGATAAGATCCAAAAAGCATTTGCAACGCTTGAATTAACACGAAATCGCACCGAGTGGAAGAAAGCTAAAAATGGTGCGGATATCCTTTCAGATGTTTACAATGCCAATCCAACCGCTATGCGATTGATTTTAGAGACATTTTCAACGATTCCGTTTAATGAAAAAGGTCGGAAACTAGTAGTTTTAGCTGATATGAAAGAATTGGGGGCTGATTCTAAACAAATGCACGGTGCCATGATAACCAGCCTAAATCCAGAAATTCTCTCAGAAATTTTCCTTTATGGAGAGGACATGGCTGCTCTATTTGCCTATGCTAAGGAAATTTTCCCGCCTGGAAAAGCCCATTATTTTGTAAAAAATGCTGAAAAAGATCAATTTTCTGACTTAGTAAAGGCTGTTAAAGAAGCACTCAAACCAATGGATCAATTACTAATAAAAGGAAGTAACTCTATGAACTTAGCTAGTTTAGTGGAGGAATTGGAGAATGAAGGGTAACAAATAAAGTACAGTATCTTGCCCTCCTTCGTGGTGTGATGCCAACAGGACCAAATCGGATCCCTAAGATGAGTGATTTGGTTCAAATGTTGGAACAATCTGGTTTAGATAATGTTTCAAGTTATATTCAATCAGGCAATGTGATTTGCGAAACAAGCCTACCAGCTGAAGAATTAGCACAACACATGCATCAGGTGATATTGGAAAGCATTGGTGCAAATTTATCCATTATCGTAAAAGAAAAGTCCGATTTAGAAAGGGATATTTTAGGAAATCCCTTTTCTGAGGAGTTGGATTCGTCACGGATTCATCTCGTTTTTACAAACAATTACATTTCAACGGAGCAATTGGCAGAACTGCAAGTAATGAACTTTATGGACGAAATATTTGCAGTTGGAACTACTTGCCTTTATATGTATTTACCAAGAGATGCCAGAAAAAAGAAGTTAAATAATAATTTTCTTGAAAAGAAGTTAGGTATTGTCGCCACAACAAGAAAGCTAAGTGTTATCAAAGAATTAAGTAATAGGATGGATGAGTAGGAGATGAATCTACAAGAATTTTTTACAAGTCATAAAACGGAGGCCCCTCAATTAACTCCATTTTGGTATGGAATGATGTTTTTAGGAATCATTTATGTCATGTATAGTGCTGTAAAATATCATAAAAACAGGCGCTATCAGAACTTTTTGAAAGCTGTACAAGGTTTACAAATTTTAGTGCTTTATGGCTGGTATATTGTGACCTTGTCACCAATTTCTGAATCACTTCCTTTTTATCATTGCAGATTGGCGATGTTTGCTGTTTTGCTACTGCCTGGTTCTTCAACCTATAAACAGTATTTTGCGCTTTTAGGAGTATTTGGACCTATTTGTGCATTGGTCTATCCTTTATTTGACCCATTTGCTTTTCCTCACATCACTTTAGTCTCCTATTTGATTGGTCACTATGCTCTTTTGGGAAATTCTCTCACCTATTTGCTGAATCATTATGATAGCGAGTTATTGAGTTTACGGCGAATTGGAGAGATTAGCTTTAGTATGAATCTTTTATTATTATTTGTAAATCTGGTGAGTGGTGGAAATTATGGATTTTTGAAAGTACCACCTTTAGTTGGAAGTCATGGAATGATTGCTAACTATATTTTTGTTTCATTGATCTTGATTTTAGCAATTTTCGTGGTTTCTCTGATCTTTAAACAAATTAGACGAGAACAAGGAGAAACAGTAAGACAGGAAAATTAAGCTATGCTGAATAATTTTTTAACGACTCAAAAGACAGCACCGCCTCCCATTTCTGCTATGGGCTATGTGACGATGATAGGAATTCTCTTGTTCCTCATTTATATTTCAGTTCGCTATGCGCAAACCCCACTGTATCAGAAAACTTTTAAATATTTACAAGCTTTTCAATTAGTTATACTTTATTCTTGGTATTTTGGTTTCCATATTTCATTTGCAAATAACCTGCCTTTTTATCATTGCCGCTTAGCCATGTTTGTCATGTTGCTGCTGCCAGATAAATGTCGAAGCAAGCAGTATTTTGCTCTTTTAGGTGTCAGCGGGGCGATTTTTGCAATTGGTTACCCAGTTTTTGACCCTTATGATTTTCCGCATCTCACCAGTTTTTCATTTCTTCTGGGGCATTACTGCCTGCTGGTTAATTCGCTGGTTTATCTTATCAACCACTATGACAAGCAGCTGTTGAAGAAGTATGAGATTGTGGGCTACACATTTGCTTTGGATTTGTTTTTAGTTGGTGTCAATGCCGTAACTGGTGGAAATTATGGATTGATGACTCATCCCCCGCTTATAAAAGGAGACCGGATCTGGGTGAATTACATACTTGTCTCACTGGTTCTGGCCACCGCTTTGCTCCTTTTTGATGAATATTTTAAAAGGCGATGGAAAAAGCAATCAAAATTAGTTTAAAGCTTTAAGCATTACATCCTCTGTCAAATTTATTTGGCAGGATTTTTTATTGTTTTTTCTCAATGTAAAAAAATTTTGCTAGATTTTATGAAAGAAAATAGTAAAATAAAGGTAGAAAGATAGGAGAGGGATAATGGAAATTGGTAAAAAATTAAAAAAAGCGCGGCAAATATGTGACCTGACACAAGAAAGTGTCGCAGAAGAATTAAATGTATCTAGACGAACTATCTCAAATTGGGAAACAGAAAAATTTTATCCGGATATTTTATATGTTTTGCAGTTAAGTGATTTATACCAGGTTAGCTTGGATGAATTGCTGAAAGGAGATGAGCGCATGATTCAGCACTTAGAAAATTCGACGAACGTTGTAAAGAGCAACCAAAAGATTTTACTGGATTTTATATGTAATATTTGTCTTTTATTCCTTTTCTTTATTTTTATCATTCCAATCTCCAAGAGTTATCTGCTGACCTTGTTGGCAGTAGCTCTGGTGGTTGGCACCACAGGTTATATATTAGTACAAATTATTCGTAAAATATAGGAGGTTCTATCATGACTTGGTATCTATTGACCTTGATTGGCTTACTCGTCGTAACAAATGGGCTGTTTGTGTATCAATTGTTTAAACTAGTTGAATTAGATGCTGCGGTTCGCGGGATGAAACATCCTAAGTTCTGGGGAGTTTTGGCAGCTGGCGGTCAACGGGGAGAAGGCTTGATTTTATACTTATTAAACCGAAACAAGGCTGTTTTTTCTATGACGGAAGAAGAAAAAGAAGAACTTCAAATGAGAAAACAACGGATTATTTATTTACTGGTTTTAATCATGATATTGGTAATTTTTCTCTTTGCTAGTGTGATTGTGAGATTCTAAAATGTAGTCTCTTGTATCAAGAAACAGAAAATCGCTCGAACAGAGCGATTTTTATATGTTCTAAGCAATTGAAAAAATCCTTTGAATCCGCTATAATAGGTAGGTTGAAACAAGTTAGGAGCAGTCCAATGTAATAAGAGTTTTCACAGAAATCGAAAGAAAAAGTATAAAAAAGAAAAAGAGGATATAATGACGATTCAAGATGAAATAAAAAAACGCCGAACTTTTGCGATTATCTCTCACCCGGATGCAGGGAAGACCACGATTACAGAGCAGTTGCTCTACTTTGGAGGCGAGATTCGTGAAGCAGGTACGGTCAAGGGTAAGAAGACCGGAAACTTTGCCAAATCTGACTGGATGGATATTGAAAAACAGCGGGGGATTTCAGTGACCTCTTCTGTCATGCAGTTTGACTATGCTGGAAAACGGGTCAATATTCTTGATACACCAGGTCACGAAGATTTTTCAGAAGATACCTACCGTACCCTCATGGCTGTGGATGCAGCAGTCATGGTGGTGGACTCTGCAAAAGGGATTGAAGCCCAGACTAAAAAGCTCTTTGAGGTTGTCAAACACCGCAATATCCCAGTCTTTACGTTTATCAATAAACTGGACCGCGACGGACGTGAACCCCTTGATTTGCTGGAAGAATTAGAAGAAGTACTTGGTATTGCCAGCTATCCGATGAATTGGCCGATTGGGATGGGGAAATCCTTTGAAGGTCTCTATGATTTGCACAATCAGCGGCTGGAGCTCTATAAAGGTGATGAACGCTTTGCCAGCATCGAAGAGGGAGAAAAAATATTTGGCAACAATCCCTTTTATGCTCAGGTTTTGGAGGATATTGAACTCCTACAAGAAGCGGGAAATGAATTTTCACAGGAAGCTATTTTTAATGGGGAATTAACCCCTGTCTTCTTTGGTTCAGCCCTAACTAACTTTGGAGTGCAGACTTTTCTTGACACTTTCTTGGAGTTTGCACCAGAGCCTCATGGACACAAAACCACAGATAATCAGGAAATCAGTCCGCTGGATAAGGATTTTTCAGGATTTGTCTTTAAAATCCAAGCCAATATGGATCCAAGACACCGTGATCGCATTGCTTTTGTCCGCATCGTATCGGGCGAATTTGAGCGCGGTATGAGTGTAAATCTGACCCGTATCAAAAAAACTGTCAAACTCTCAAATGTCACTCAGTTTATGGCAGAATCACGTGAAAATGTAGAAAATGCGGTGGCCGGTGATATCATTGGGGTTTACGATACAGGGACTTATCAAGTTGGTGATACTTTGACAGTTGGTAAAAATAAGTTTGAGTTTGAACCCCTGCCAACTTTTACCCCAGAAATTTTCATGAAGGTTGCAGCTAAAAATGTCATGAAGCAAAAGTCCTTCCACAAAGGAATTGAGCAATTGGTCCAAGAAGGAGCTATCCAGCTCTACACCAACTACCAGACTGGTGAGTACATGTTGGGAGCTGTCGGTCAGCTTCAGTTTGAAGTCTTCAAGCACCGCATGGAAAATGAATACAATGCCGAAGTAGTCATGACACCCATGGGCAAAAAGACTGTCCGCTGGATTTCACCAGATGATCTGGACGAGCGTATGTCCTCCAGTCGTAATATTTTAGCCAAGGACCGCTTTGACCATCCTGTCTTTCTCTTTGAAAATGACTTTGCCTTGCGCTGGTTTGCCGATAAATATCCAGATGTCAAGTTGGAAGAGAAGATGTGAGAGCGTTAAAAATCCGACAGAAAATTAGAAAATCTGACGAAGAAGCGATTGCTTCTAGGAGGATTTATCTATTTTCCGAGGATTTAGCTCGAACTCAGTTAGAGAAAATGTAAGACGTTGCCAATGACTAGTAACTGAAGTTACTGTCATTGGACGGCAGCCACTATGTGCGGTCTGCCTAAACGGCCTACTAACTGTGTCGAATAAGTAAAATCGAATTGTTCGACTTCGTGTCGTAACTCAGTCCCAACAATTGGAACTGAAGGTTCCTAATTGTTGGACGCTAGCCGCTGTAGGCGGACTAGTTAACTGCCTTACTAACTTCGTCAGACGAATAAAATTGATTCGTCTGACTCCGTGTCGTAACGCTAGGAAAAATAGGAAACTTTATCTATTTTCCGAGGATTTAGTTTGAACTCAGTTAAAGAAAATGTGAGACTTACCACTGCATATTAGCAGAGTAATTCATTTAAAAACTATGCTATTGTTGGAGTTTTATCGTAATGATTTTTGAAACAGAACTGGGTTAAGTGAGTTCGTTTGTTAGCATATCAAGCATTAGATAAAGAAGTGCAATAACGATTGATGAAGGATTGAGCGTTTTTCTCAATCCTTTAGATTATTTAAAGTCAAGAAAGGAGAAAAGGGTGTTTATTGAAAAAGAGTTGAAAAATGGAATGTCTTGGATAAACTTAGATGCAGATATTTTAAGTCAACATCCAGATTCTTATAAGGAATACAATATTGATGAAGAAACGATTGAGTATGCGTTAGATAAAAATGAACGAGCGCACATGGACTACAATCGTGAGACAGGAACAGTCGTTTTTATTTTCAACGTATTAAACTTAAAAAGGGATAAGGACTATTATGAAACTATTCCTATGACCTTTATTGTACAGAAAGATAAACTCTTAACAGTCAGCAATCGAGCAAATACTTATGTTGTAGACATGATGAAAAACTATATTGAATATCATGAACCTGTGACGGTGTACAAATTTCTATTTGCTAGTTTAGAATTAGTGTGCAATTCTTATTATCCTGTTATCGAAAAAATGGATGAGACAAAGGATCATATCAATCAGTTATTGCACAAAACGACCACCAAGAAAAATCTCTTTGCTTTAGCAGACTTAGAAACTTCCATAGTCTATTTGGTAGCAGCTGCAAAGCAAAATCGTATGCTGTTAGAGCACATTAAAGGACATGCAATTTATCGCCATTTAGATGAGATTGAAAAAGAGCAGTTTGACGATGTCATGATTGAAGCTCGCCAATTAGTAGCAATGACAGACTTGATTTCTCAAGTTCTCAGTCAACTATCTGGTTCCTACAATAACATTTTGAACAATAATCTAAATGATAATTTAACCGTTTTAACAATCATTTCAGTCCTTTTAGCAGTCCTTGCAGTTATTACGGGATTCTTTGGCATGAATGTGCCACTTCCATTGTCTAATGATAAAAATGCTTGGATTTATATTGTTGTTATTAGTCTCGTTCTGTGGGTTGTATTGACCAAAGCTTTAAAATGGCTGGCCAATAAAAAGTAAAACACGCCAAGCGCATGAAGAAATTATCGTTTTCAATTAGCGTGTTTTCACGATAAATATCACTTTTTAAGTATAATTTATGCTATAATTCATTCAAAATGAATGTATTTAGTTTTAATTGGTAAATCTGTTTGAAAATTTTTTTGAAAAATGCATGTATTCCGGAAAAAAGGGTTACATGCATTTTCTTCATGCGTACGGCGTGGAAGTAAAAAATAAAACCTATCTTTTTATCATTCTTTGTGTTATACTAGATAGGTTGCAAATAACTATGTTTTATAAGGTAGCTTCGCACTGCCTTTTTAGAAAGAAGAAAAAATTGAAATTTAATGAATTACATTTATCTGCTGAATTGTTAGCAGAAATTGACAAAGCGGGCTTTGTGGAAGCCAGCCCAATCCAAGAACAAACAATCCCGCTTGCTATGGCAGGAAAAGATGTGATTGGACAAGCTCAGACTGGTACAGGAAAGACAGCCGCTTTTGGTTTTCCGACTCTTGAAAAAATTAACACAGAAAATCCTATTGTTCAGGCTTTAGTCATTGCACCAACTCGTGAATTAGCTGTCCAAAGTCAAGAGGAACTCTTCCGCTTTGGTCGAAGCAAAGGTGTGAAAGTCCGTTCTGTTTATGGCGGATCCAGCATTGAAAAGCAAATCAAGGCTCTCCGTTCAGGTGCGCACATTGTTGTTGGAACTCCAGGACGTTTATTAGACCTCATTAAGCGCAAAGCACTGAAACTCAATCATGTAGAAACGCTTATTTTAGACGAAGCGGATGAAATGCTCAATATGGGTTTCTTAGAAGACATTGAAGCAATCATCTCACGCGTGCCGGAAGAGCGTCAGACTCTTCTCTTTTCAGCTACTATGCCAGATGCTATCAAGCGGATTGGCATGAAGTTTATGAAAGAGCCAACACATGTCAAAATTGCAGCAAAAGAATTGACAACAGAACTGGTGGATCAATATTATATCCGTGTAAAAGAAAATGAAAAATTTGATACCATGACACGTCTAATGGATGTGGAACAACCAGAACTTTCTATCGTTTTTGGGCGTACCAAACGCCGAGTTGATGAATTGACTCGTGGGCTTAAAATCCGTGGTTTCCGCGTAGAGGGGATTCATGGTGATTTAGACCAAGGAAAACGTCTCCGTGTTCTTCGCGACTTTAAAAACGGAAATTTAGATGTTCTTGTTGCGACAGACGTTGCTGCGCGTGGTTTGGATATTTCTGGTGTTACACATGTTTACAATTATGACATTCCACAAGACCCAGAAAGTTATGTACACCGTATTGGGCGGACAGGTCGTGCTGGAAAATCTGGTCAGTCCATTACATTTGTTGCACCAAATGAAATGGGTTATCTTCAAATCATTGAAAGTTTGACCAAAAAACGTATGAAAGGCATGAAACCAGCCACTGCAGAAGAAGCCTTTCAAGCTAAGAAAAAAGTTGCACTTAAAAAGATTGAGCGAGATTTTGCGGATGAAAACATTCGCAACCAATTTGAAAAGTTTGGCAAAGACGCTCGCAAGTTGGCAACTGAATTTACACCGGAAGAATTGGCTTTATATATATTGACCTTAACCGTACAAGATCCAGACACTCTACCAGAGGTAGAAATCGCGCGTGAAAAGCCATTACCATTTAAGTATGTTCCGGGAGCTAATAAAGGCAATCGTAACAACAAAAATGGGCGTCGTAGTAATGATCGTCGTGACCGTACTAATGGGCGTGACAATTACAAAAAGGGTGGTCGTCACGATCGCTTTGACAAAGAAAAACGTTATCGCAAAGACCACAAAAAACCTCGCAATACTTCAAGTGAGAAGAAAACAGGTTTTGTCATCCGTAATAAAGGTGATAAGTAATTATACAATAATAAAAAGGCGAATAGCAATTCGTCTTTTTATGTTTTTATAAGGAGATACAAAGTTATTTAAATACAATAGGCGTAGCAGTCTCTTGGAGAACTGCATCTAATTCAACAATATTTTGTTTACCTATTGTTTCAAGCCATTTAATTGTAGCAGCTTCGCCACCTTCTTGATAGGCTTTGGTAGCACCAGCCCAAGTTGCACGGCCACAAAGGACACCGTTGAAAGTTGAGCCGGATTCCTTAGCAAAGCGAAGTGTATCTTGGAAAAGCTGTGCCGATACTCCAGCAGATAAGAAAATAAATGGAAGAGAAGTTGCATCACTTTGTTCTTTGTAGAAGGCAGCAGCTTCTTCTTTGGTGTAAAGAACTTCATTTTCTGCGAATCCTTCAACATATTTCATATTGACTGGAACTTCAACTTTGAGAACATCTACGCCAAATCGTTCTTGTGAGTAAAGCTTCATTGCTTCAATGACTTTGCGAGGTTTGAGTTTAGCATATTCTTTTTCATCTGTCACATTGGCGTCATAAGAAACCAACTCAAGGAAAAATGGCATGTCTTCTGCTTTACATTCAGAAGCAATCCGTTCGATAAAGGCTTCTTTGACGTCATTGACTGTTCTATCTTCGTCAACATCTATATAGAGTAAGACTTTCACAGCATCAGCACCGTTTGCTTTGAGACGTTGGACGGAGATATTTTCAACGAGGTCAGGATAGCGACCGGGAACAGTTTTGTCATAACCTGTTTTTTCATAGGCAACTAATAATCCAGCGTTTTTATCACGAGCTTCCGCCGCTTTCCAACCTAACTCTGGATCAAGAAGGATAGAAGAAGCGTATTTTGTTAAGTATTTCGAAACTAGCACTTTAAAGGTTTCCAATTGCTCAACTGGAGTATCTTCACCAAGCATGCGACGCAAAGCTCCTCGTTGATCAATAGCTAAAGCGCCGATAATTCCGTTTTTATCACATAAACGTTTTAATTTTTCTTGTTTTGTTGTCATCTTTAGACTCCTTTTGTTTTGTATAGTTTAATTATAGAACACAAATAAAACAAAGTCAAACAATATTTTACAAAAATCAAAAAAATATTGTTTTTAATTTTTCAAAATGAATAAATTGTTGTATAATATATTTGAGGAATAAAATTATATAAAACTAGAAAGGAGATAAAATGAAAGAAGGACGGCATAGAGTGATTCTCCAAGAATTGGATCAGCAAGGAGTGGTTTCTGTCAAGAAATTAAAAGAGTTACTAGATGTAACAGATATGACGATACGTCGTGATTTGATTGATTTGGAAAAGCAAGGCTTGTTGACTCGTGTTCATGGAGGAGCTCACAAAAAAGTAAAAAATGGCTTGAATGAAGCCTCCCATACTGAAAAAACGATGTTAAATATTGAAGAAAAACGAACAATTGCTCAAAAATGTGCCAATTTGATTTTTTCTGGTGATACAGTTTTTATCGGTTCGGGAACAACGACGGATTTTATCGGAGATTATTTGGCTGATAAAAGTGTGAGTATTGTGACAAATTCGCTTCCTATTTTTGAAAAATTAAAAGATAATCCCAATTGTGATATTATCCTGATTGGTGGTCGTTATCGGGTGAAGACACAAACGTTTGTCGGACAATTTGCTAATAAATTATTGAAAGAAATCAAAGTTTCTAAAGCATTTATTGGTGTCAATGGAATTGACGGTCATAATGTCACGACTGCCAATGAAGAAGAAGGAAATGGCAATGCCATTATCTTGAACAATGCGATTGAAAAGTACATTGTGGCGGATAATAGCAAATTTGATAGCTATTCTTTCTATTGTTTCTATCAGTTGGATGATTTGGATGCAGTAATCACAGATGATCATATCTCACCAAAGGTCAAGGAAAAGTATAAATCATATACAAATGTTTTATAGTTAATATTTTAATCACCTGTTCATAGAGGAGCAGGTGATTTTTGTTTTGTATCTTTCGTGCGGTATTGACACATCCTATTAAAAAACAGGCCTCGTCCATATTAGACTGAGCCTGATTTTCTGAGTATTGAGTTTTTAGTCGTGGTATTCACCGCGAGCCCATTTAGCATTTTCTTCATCGAAAATATGGTCATTTTCAGCGATTTCAGGGCTAACTTCAATGCTATTATCGATTTTTTCAATCAATTGTTTGTTGGCTTCTGTTGGTTCGTACTCTGTTTCAAGAAAGACATCAACGATATTGTGAATAAGATTTTGACCAAGAATACGTCCACCAAAAGCGATGATATTTGCATTGAGTTCTTTCTTTGCATAGCGTGCGGTTAGAACGTCACCAACAAGAACTACACGAGTACCGGGAACTTTGTCAGCAGAAGCAGAAATACCGACTCCTGTACCGCAAAGGGCAATTCCAAGATCAGCTTTTCCTGAAACAACATTTTCTGCAATCAGACGACCAAAGATTGGGTAATGAGTCCGGTGAAAGTCATAGGTTCCGACATCAATGACTTCATGACCGAGGTCTTTTAAATGTTCAGAAATTTTCATTTTTGTATCTGTTACGATATGGTCACAGCCAAGAGCGATTTTCATAATTTTTCCTCCTACCCTTTAACATAATTTATTAAGCATATCAATGCGAACTTGGTGGCGTCCAGCATCATAGTCAGCTTTTAAATAAGCTTCTGCACAGGCGTTTGCCAATTCTTCACCGAGAATAGCTGCACCGAGAGTGATAATGCGTGTAGAATTGTGGCGAATGGTCATCATAGCAGAATGCTCATCTGAAACAGCAGCACAAATGATGCCACGGTGTTTATTTGCAACCATATAGGAACCAACTGCAAAGCGATCAAACAAAATACCACGGGCAGTATCATCTTTTCGCAATTCTTCAATAAGAGCGTCTGCCGAGTCGACAAAATCAGCAGCACCTTCTTGTTCGTTGAGATCTTTAATGTCATAACCAAGTTGGAGTAAATGAGTTTTTACTTTATTTTTTAACTCAAAACCATCACGGTCTGTACCTAGTATAACTTTCATTGTTATACCTCCTTTTTTTATTTCACAACAACATCATAACATCTCGCGCAAATATTGTCAAACAAAAAATAACATAAAAAAAACAAAACAAACTATTGACATCGTTTACATATAATGATATACTTTGCTTATAAACAAAATAGAACAAAATAGAAGGAGGCTATGATGGAACTTTATCAGTTGTTCGATAAAGATTTAGTCTTTTGTCTGCATGCTGACAGTCAAGAAGAGCTTTTCAATCAGGTTGCGAATCTCCTTGAGGAGAGACACATTGTAACGTCTTCTTATAAAGACGCCTTGATTGAGCGAGAGAAGTCCTTTCCTACGGGGCTGGACATGGAATTTTTAGGGAAAGATTTGCCGAATGTAGCAATTCCGCATACGGATATTGTCCATAATTTAGCAGAAAAGGTGGTTGTAGTCCGCTTAGATCAGCCGGTGACTTTTCATAATATGATTGTTCCGTCAAATGAAGTACAAGTATCGCTTTTGTTCTTCATTATCAATAATTCTAATGCCAGTCAAACGAATATCTTGGCTCAATTGATGGATTTTTTTACTGCTGACGGCAACCTAGAGTCCTTATCCGAGCTGGATGAGGCAGATAAACTATTTCACTATATATCAGAAACAATAAATCATTAAAAATGGAGGATTTTACAATGATTAAAATTTTAGCAGCTTGCGGAGCAGGAGTAAACTCAAGCCACCAAATCAAAAATGCTCTTGAAGAAGAACTTTCAAATCGTGGCTATGATGTCCAATGCGATGCGGTAATGGTCAAAGATGTGAATGAAGACTTGATAAAAGGTTATGATATTTTCACACCAATAGCAGCCACAGATTTGGGATTTGAACCGGGAATTCCTGTTATTGAAGCAGGACCAATTTTATTCCGTATTCCAGCCATGAGTGCACCAGTATATGATAATATTGAAGCAGCTATTAAGGAACATGGACTTAGTTAAAGTAATTCATTAGAAAAAAACAAGAAAATGAAAAATTGAAATGCTAGATAAAAACAATTTTTATCTACTGAAATAGTTATTTCACTTTTTGTTCACTATCATTCAAAAAATAAAATCGGGAGGATTTTTTATGAATGTCATTATTGACTTAGCGAATCGCTTCTTTAAACCCATTTTGGATATGGGTGCACCAATTATCATGTTGATAGTCTTGACGGTGCTTGCTTTATGCTTTGGAGTGAAGTTTTCCAAAGCCTTGGAAGGTGGTATTAAACTTGCCATAGCTCTTACGGGTATTGGTGCCATTATCGGTATGTTAAATGGTGCTTTCTCGGCTTCACTTGCGAAATTCGTTGAAAATACAGGAATTCAACTCAATATTACAGACGTTGGTTGGGCACCATTGGCGACGATTACATGGGGTTCTGCTTGGACGCTTTACTTCTTACTCATTATGCTCATCGTCAATGTTGTGATGTTAATTACGAAAAAAACGGATACCTTAGATGTTGATATTTTTGATATTTGGCATTTATCAATTACAGGTCTATTGATTAAATGGTATGCGGATAATAATGGTGTTAGCCAAGGAGTGTCGCTCTTTGTAGCAACGCTTGCAGTCGTACTTGTCGGAGTAATGAAAATTATTAACTCTGACTTAATGAAACCAACATTTGATGACTTGCTTAATGCGCCTAGCTCATCACCAATGACCTCTACTCACATGAACTACATGATGAATCCAGTTATCATGGTTTTGGATAAGATTTTTGATAAATTCTTCCCTTGGTTGGATAAATATGACTTTGACGCTGCAAAATTGAATAAGAAAATTGGTTTCTGGGGCTCTAAATTCTTCATTGGATTTATCCTTGGGATTGTAATTGGGATTATGGGAACGCCGCATCCAGTATCTGGCGTTGCCGAAGCAGCAAAATGGTCACTTGTTATCAAAGGTTGGTTATCTCTTGGTTTGACAGCTGGTGTCTGCTTGGAATTGTTCTCACTTATTGGTTCTTGGTTCATCGCAGCAGTAGAACCTCTTTCACAAGGAATTACAAATGTTGCAACAAAACATCTTCAAGGACGTAAATTCAATATTGGACTTGACTGGCCATTTATCGCAGGTCGTGCAGAAATCTGGGCATGTGCCAATGTTTTAGCACCAATTATGCTAGTAGAAGCAGTCCTTCTTTCTAAAGTCGGAAATGGTATTTTGCCACTTGCTGGGATTATTGCAATGGGTGTTACTCCAGCACTTCTGGTTGTTACACGCGGTAAGCTTATCCGAATGATTGTATTTGGAACTTTGTTGCTTCCGCTCTTCCTTCTATCTGGAACACTTATTGCGCCATTTGTTACGGACTTAGCGAAAGGCGTAGATGCATTTCCTAAGGGGGTAGCTAGCACACAATTGATTACCCACTCTACTCTTGAAGGTCCAATTGAAAAATTACTTGGTTGGACAATCGGAAATGCTACAACAGGCGATATCAAAGCTATCTTTGGTGTTATTGTCTTTCTAGTGTTCTATATTGGTATCTTTGCTTGGTATAGAAAACAAATGATTAAGCGAAATGAAGAATACGCTACAAATGCAAAATAGAATAATAAGATAACAATAAGCTGGACTATTCCTTTTGAAATAGTCTGGCTTTTGATTGAAAAAAAGAAAGGAAGAAACATGATCCATTTAGTTTGTCCAAATCCAGCTTTGGATCGGACAGTTTTACTTAGTCATTTTAAAGAAGATGTGGTCAACCGATCAAGTCAAGTTCACGAGAATGCTGGTGGGAAAAGTTTTAATGTTGCTTATGTCCTGAATTGCGAGAAAGGCGAAGAGCAAGGAAATTTTTGCATTCATACAATGTTAGGTGGCAAAATGGGCGAATATATTCAACAATTAAATGAAGAAGACGGTATTCCGCTCGTTGTGACAGAAGTTGATAAAAATACGCGTACTTGTACAATTATGATTGATACAGAATTAGGAAAGACCTATCTTGTGTATGAAGCGGGATTTGAGCTGAATAAGGATTTATTAGAACAATTCACTGCAAATCTTATAAAGTGCATTCAATCTGGCGATAGCGTTGTGTTTTCTGGCTCTTTGATGAAAGGGATGCCAGATGATTATATTGCACAAATTGGTCGTCTTTTGCCAGAGGATGTGAATTTAGTAGTAGACACAAGCGGTGCCGCACTAAAAGCAGCTTTTTCAGCACAACCTGACATTGTAAAAATCAACGATGAAGAATTGGCAGAATTAACAGGATATCCAGTTGAAACTGCAGAAGAAGCAGCAAAACTTCTCAAAGAATATGATGAAATTCCCTATTTCATTGTGACAATGGGAGGAAAAGGAGTCGTCGCACGCCTACAGGATGATGTTTTCCAACTGACGTTTCCAACAATTCATGTTAAAAATCCTATTGCGTCAGGCGACTTTTTCCTTGGAAGTCTCTGCCATGCTTTAGAAAGTAAGGGGAGAGTTGATAGAGAGGCTGTCATTCGTGCCTGTGCTTATGCAACAGCTAACTGCCTGCAATGGACTCCAAAAGTAGATCCAGCCGATGTAAAACGAATTGTAGACGAAATCGAACTAACAACTTTGTAAATTCTTTCTACAGTTTATATGATATTTTTTGAATGTATTGACTTAGGAAATCCCCTCTTTATATAATAAAATAGATTATTTTATTATAAGGAGGTCGTATGACTTTATCAGGACTTATTGTTTTAGCGGTATTTATATTTCGGTTGGTATTTCTAAAAATATCGATGAAGAATGAGAAAGCGATATTGGCAAATGGTGGGCGTGAATATGGCGTGCAAAATACCAAGTATATCACTATTCTTCACATTTTATTTTACCTTTCTTGCTTTGCCGAAGCTACGATACGTCAGGTTCGGTTTGACGCACTTAGTGCTATAGGTTTGGGGCTATTGCTATTTTCAATGTTTATGCTCTATGTTGTGACGCAATTATTAGGGGACATTTGGACAGTGAAATTGATGCTTGTAAACGATCATAAGTTTGTCGATCATTGGCTTTTCCGCTATGTGAAACACCCAAATTATTTCTTGAATATCGTTCCAGAGTTGATTGGTTTAGCATTACTTTGTCATGCACTAATTTCATTTTGTATTCTATTTCCTCTGTATGCGGTAGTTTTGTATAATCGCATCAAGGAAGAAGAGAAACTGCTCAAAGAAGTCATTATCCCAAATGGTATTGCGCAGAAGTAAGTTATTTTTTTAAGTGTAGAATGAAAGATTTTAAATTTATACAAATTATCCATTTTGTATAAATTTTTAAAAAATAAAGTAAGAAAGGGTTTACAAAAGTTTGGAAATGTGTTAAACTCTATTCATAAAGTTAAATAAAACATGGATTGTAACTAAGAAATTAGGCGAGACCATAAATGACCCAAGTAAAAAATCTTGGTTTGTTTATGGTTTTTTTATGTTTTACAAAAATATTGTTAGAAAGGAGGACACAAATGTTTCGAATTGTCCAGCCACTAAATAATAATGTTGCGGTGGTCAAAAATGAAAGTGGTGAACAGGCTGTTGTCATGGGGCTCGGTATCATTTTTAAAAAGAAAAAAGGGGATTTGCTGGCAGAAGAACGAGTAGAAAAAGTCTTTCAACTAAAAAGTGAAGAATCGCGCGAAAACTTTTCTGCTTTGTTAAAAGATGTTCCCTTGGACTTTATCACGACTAGTTATGAAATTATTGATTATGGTATTCAACAGTTCCAATTTCCAGTTCAAGAGTACATCTATGTAACTTTGACAGATCATATTTATTGTAGTTATCAAGCGCTGCAAAGAAATACTTATAAAAGCAACCACTTGCCGGATATGTCGGAGCAATATCCGACGGAGTACAAAATTGCTGAGCATGCTTTGGTGATTTTAAAAGAAAAATTGGATGTGGATTTTCCAAAAGATGAGATTGGGCGGTTGGCCTTACAGTTTATCAATGCGAAAGGCGAAGATGTCGTGATTAGTAAAGATGAACAAACACTGACCCGACAAATGATTGCTTTGGTGCAAGAGGAGCTCTTAAAACATGGTATTAAGCGGACGAAAAAGAATAGTAATTTTTATGATCGTTTAATGATTCATTTGACGTACTTTATTGAGCGTTTGGATCAAGATGACAGTGATTCAAAAGTTTCCATGAAGAATTTAGAAGAACATATCAAAAAGGATTATCCAGAAGCCTATCAAATTGGCGAAGATATTTATGAAGTCATTCGTCAGCATTTGGGTGGAGGGCTTCATCCAAATGAAAAGGTGTATTTGGTGATTCATATTCAAAGATTATTGTAAAGGAGAAGACATGTTTCAATTACCAGAAGATTTTATTTTTGGCGGTGCAACAGCTGCTTATCAAGTAGAAGGAGCTACAAAAGAAGGTGGAAAAGGTCCGGTCGCTTGGGATGAATTTTTAGAAAAACAAGGACGATTTTTAGCAGATCCGGCTAGTGATTTCTATCATCAATACCCAAAAGATATTGAGCTGTGTGAGAAGTTTGGTGTCAATGGTTTGCGCTTGTCTATTGCTTGGAGTCGGATTTTTCCGAATGGACGTGGTGAAGTGAACCAAGAAGGAGTAGATTTTTATCACCGTGTGTTTGCTGAATGTGCGAAACACCACGTCCTGCCATTTGTTACACTGCATCACTTTGATACTCCGAAAGTTTTGTTTGATCAAGGTGATTTTCTCAATCGTGATACGATTGAAGCGTTTGTGGAATATGCTGAATTTTGTTTTCAAGAATTTCCAGAGGTTCATCATTGGAGCACTTTTAACGAAATTTATCCTGTTGCGACCAATCAATACTTGCTCGGTGTCTTTCCTCCGGGGATTCAGTATGATTTGAGTAAGGTGATTCAATGCCTGCACAATATGATGTACGCGCATGCGCGTGTAGTAAATCTTTTCAAGGAGAAGGGTTACCTTGGTGAAATTGGAGTGGTGCATTCTTTGGAAACAAAATATCCAGCAACAGACAGCGAAGAAGATAAGCATGCAGCTTTTCTGGATGATGCGCTTTCTATTCGTTTCTTGCTAGACGCTACTTATCTAGGTTATTATTCAAACGAAACAATGGAAGCTCTTAATGAAATTTGCGCTGCTAACAATGCTAGTTATGAATTCCTTGAAAGTGACTTTGAAGAAATGAAAAAAGCTAGTCACCGAAATGATTATCTTGGAATCAACCATTATCAATGTCATTTTGTTAAGGCTTATCAGGGCGAATCAATTATTCATCATAATGGAACGGGTGATAAAGGCACTTCAGTTTATAAAGTGCAAGGCATTGGAGAACGGATTTACAAGGAAGGGATTGAACGAACAGACTGGGATTGGATTATTTACCCAGAAGGTTTGTATGACCTTTTATTGAGAATTAAGAAAGACTATCCACATTATCAAAAGATTTATATTACTGAAAATGGAATGGGCTATAAAGACGAGTTTGACAATGGTATCGTCATGGATAAGCCACGGATTGATTATTTGAAAGTGTATTTGCAATCTCTAAGCAAAGCTATTGATGCTGGTGTTGTGGTAAAAGGGTATTTTCTTTGGTCTTTAATGGATGTTTTCTCATGGTCAAATGGCTACAATAAGCGCTATGGCTTGTTTTACGTTGATTTTGAAACTCAAAAGCGTTACCCTAAGGAATCAGCTTATTGGTACAAGCATGTTAGTGAAACAAAGATTGTGATTTAAGAAGGGAGATAAGATGAATAAAAACGAATTACAAATGTTAGGATTTGAAATCGTAGCTTATTCGGGGGATGCACGTAGTTGTTTACTGAATTTGCTGAAAGAGGTTCGTCAAGGTAATTTTACAAATGTAGATGCTGCTTTAAAAGAAGCAGATGAAAATTTAAATTTAGCCCACAATTCACAAACGCAGATTTTAGCACAAGAGGCAGCTGGGGAAGATTTAGATTTAGGATTTATCTTTATTCACGGTCAAGATCATTTGATGACGACATTATTGTTAAAAGAATTGATCGTAGATTTTATTGAATTATATAAAAATCAATACAAGGAGGACTAATTCCATGAACGGAATTATCAAACAAATCGAGAAAGGAAAACCTTTCTTTGAAAAAATATCACGCAATATTTATCTGGGTGCTATTCGTGACGGTTTTTTAGCCGCCATGCCTGCAATTTTATTCTCAAGTATTTTTATCTTGCTAGCAGCAATTCCAGAAATTTTTGGATTTAAGTTGCCAAATGATGTTTCCACCTGGCTTTGGAAAGTATATGGCTATTCTATGGGTGTAGTAGCTATTCTCGTGTCTGCTACGACCGCTCTTTGTTTGTCAGAATCAATGAACCGCAATATGCCGACCAACAAGACTATCAATTCGGTTTCTGTTATGTTGGCTTCCATTGTGAGCTTCCTCCTTTTAAGTGTGGATCAAATTGAAAACGGTTTAGCCAATGGCTACATGGGAACAAAAGGGATTTTAGCGGCTTTTGTAGCAGCTTTTATCACGGTGAATGTTTATAAATTCTGTGTATTGAAAGACATTACTATTAAGATGCCAAAAGAAGTTCCTGGAACAATTTCTCAAACTTTCCGTGACGTCTTTCCATTTTCATTTGCAGTATTTGCTGCTGTTCTGATTGATACAATCGTACGTTATTTCTTTGGGCATTCGTTTGCAGAAGCTGTTATCACACTTCTCCAACCTTTGTTTACCGCAGCTGATGGCTATTTAGGAATTTCAATTATTTGGGGAGCAATGGCGCTCTTCTGGTTTGTTGGTGTGCATGGTCCTTCAATTGTAGAACCAGCTATTGTCGCGATTATTTATGCAAATGTGGAAACAAATTTACAGTTGGTAAAAGCAGGTCATCATGCTTCAAACGTGTTGACAGTTGGGCTTGGAAACTTCGTTGGCACAATGGGTGGTACAGGTGCAACATTGGTTGTTCCATTCCTCTTCATGCTCTTTGCAAAATCTAAGCAATTAAAAGCTGTCGGAAAAGCTTCCTTTGTTCCGGTTTGCTTTGCAGTCAATGAGCCATTGTTGTTTGCAACACCGATTATTTTAAATCCTTATTTCTTTATTCCATTTTTAATCACTCCAATGATCAATGTTTGTGCTTTCAAGTTCTTTGTTGATGTGTTAGGTATGAACAGTTTTATGTATGTCCTTCCTTGGGCAACACCAGCACCGATTGGCTTGATTTTAGGTACGGGTGCAGGAATCTTATCTATTGTGTTGATGCTGTTGTTGATTGTAGTTGATTCTCTCATCTACCTTCCATTTATCAAAGCGTACGATGATTCATTAGTAGAAGAAGAAGCGAAAAAGGCAGAAGTGATTGAGCTTGAAGAAGCAGCAGAAGCTGAAATAGACGATCAAATTCAAGCGGTTGCAGATGGAAAGCATCATAATATTTTGGTTCTATGTGCCGGTGCAGGGACAAGCGCCATGCTAGCAAATGCACTAACAGAAGGTGCAGCAGAACTAGGCATAGACCTCAGTTCAACAGCTGGTGCTTATGGTTCGCACTACGATATTATGAAAGATTTTGACATGATTGTGCTAGCTCCACAAGTCAATTCTTACTATGAAGATATTAAGAAAGATACGGATAAATTGGGCATCAAACTTGTTGCGACAAAAGGTGCTGAATATATCAAATTGACGCGTGATCCTAAAGGTGCTGTGCAATTCGTTCTTTCGCATTTTGAATAACTAGCCTTCTTATAAAATGTTCGTTTAAAAACTGATAAAACCTATTTCTTGTTTTATCAGTTTTTTAAAGCGAACACTAAAATATTAAACCAATTAGAAATAGGAAAACTGTATGAAAATAGGATTAAGATTGTCGCTTGTTTTTGCTGCTAGTCTTTGTTTGCTTGGAGGAGTCATTCCTATTAAAGCTAATGAAAATACTAAAATACGTGTTGATAAAGTAGAAAATTTATCATCTGATTTTATCATGGGGACGAATATTTCAACAGTAATTGCTCAAGAAAAAAGTGGTGTAGAGTACAAAGATGAAAATGGAAATATCAAAGATATCTTTGATATTTTGAAAGAAAATTGTGTGAATTACATTCGCGTTAGAGTATGGAATAATCCTTATGATCATAACGGACATGGTTATGGCGCTGGAAATAGCGATATAGAAAAGGCGATTGAGATTGGCAAACGAGCTACAGTACATGGTATGCGGCTACTAGTGGACTTTCATTATTCAGATTTTTGGGCTGATCCAGGACGTCAAGTTCCACCAAAAGATTGGACAAATATGAATGTGTCTGAAAAATCAGAGGCTTTATATCAATACACCAAAGCTAGTCTTGAAAAAATAAAAGCAGCTGGTGTAAATGTAGGAATGGTTCAAGTTGGTAATGAAACAACGAGTAGCGGGATAGCAGGTGAAGCAGGAGAGGAACGCTATCAGTTGTTTGCAGCAGGCGCCAAAGCAGTGCGAGAAGTGGATGCAAGTATACTGATAGCTTTTCATTTTACAAACCCAGATAAAACGGAAACGATACTGAATTACGCAAAAGGTTTATCAGATCACCATATTGATTATGATGTATTTGCTACTAGTTATTATAGCTTTTGGCATGGTAATTTAGATAATCTGACTTCAGTTTTAAAGACAGTAACCGAAAAGTATAGGAAAAAGACACTTGTAGCAGAGACTTCTTATGCCTATACATTAGAAGATGGAGATGGTCAACAAAATGTTATCCGAACACAAAATCAAATGCTGGTAGGTGGCTATCCCGCATCTGTTCAGGGGCAATCGCATGCCTTACGAGATGTCATTGATGCAGCCAATAAAGCAAGTGCATTAGGCATCTTTTATTGGGAACCAGCTTGGACACCGGTTAGTTCCAAAGGAAAAGAAGTAAATACACCTATTTGGGAAAAATACGGTTCGGGCTGGGCTTCTAGTGCCGCCATTGGGTATGATCCAAATGTTAATCAGGAAAATTACGGTGGATCTGAATGGGATAATCAAGCATTGTTTGATTTTACAGGAAAAGCTTTGCCATCACTTGCGACATTTAAATATGTTTATACTGGGTTGAATACAAATCTAAAATATGATAAGAATGAAGAAGCAGAGCTGCAAGAGAGTTTGTTATCAAATTCTAGCTTTGAGGAAGAAGATCTTTCAGATTATACTTTTAACGATTTTATCAAGCGTAGACAAGACACGCCTAAAACAGGCAAGTATGCCATGAATTTCTACAATGGCGCAAACGATTACACAACTGGCATTGAAAGAAAGATAATACTTCCAGCAGGAACTTATCAATTTTCTGCTCAAATTCAAGGTGGTGATACGAATGGCTCTGAAGATATTTATGCTTTTGCTCGTGCTGAGGCAGTAAATGTTCAAAGTGAAAAAGCCAAACTAGCTGGTTGGTCAAATTGGCAGACAGCGAAATTGAACTTTACACTAACAAAAGAGACAGAGGTGACACTGGGAGTATTTGTGAAAGCAAATAAAGGTTCATGGGGAACAATTGACGATTTGCTTTTAACCAGAGAAGGAGTAGATAAGACAAAGTTGGGAACCGCTCTTTCTTCGGCAAAAGAAAAATTAGCGGAAACTATGCATTATACAAAGGATTCACTTGCGAACTTAAAAGAACAAGTAGAAGAGGCGCAAGCTATTTTACAAAAAGATGATGCGACACAAGCAGAGATTGATGCAGAATGTGAAGCATTGCAGACTGCCATTCAAGCCCTTGTACCACTAGAAAATCAATCTTCATCTAATGTTCAGCATGAAGATACCAAAAAAACAAAGGAAAATTCTAATAATAAAGAACAAAAAGGAGAAAACTCCCATGCTGGGTTGACAGATTCTGATTCGTCTAATAAAAATGGGAAGTCTTCTCAAACGAATAGGAACAAGGGAACTTTGCCTACTACAAGTGACAAAAAATTAGCTAAAACCAAAGAATTATTACCAAGTACAGGAACTAGCATGTCATATTTAGCTGGTATCGGTGTTGTTTTTCTGAGCGTATTTGTTGCTGTCATTTCTAAGAAAAATAACCAATAAATCATTGCAAAAAAGTAGAAAGACCTCCCGCTTTCTACTTTTTCTTATCTGCAATATATTCTAATTTTTGTTGTCGTGTTTTTCTTTTAAAGAGGGCTTCGGCTGACATGGCAGAAGGTTTGTCGGGAAATTCTTCTTGATACAAAAGAGTAACAGGTAATCGTGCACGAGTATATTTGGCGCCCTTTCCAGTATTATGTGTATGAAGTCGTTTTTTAACATCAGTCGTGTACCCTGTGTAGAGAGAGCCGTCGGCACATTCCAGAACATACATATAGGCTTTAGTTTCCATAGTAAATCTCATGAATTTCTGGAGTGTAGCTGCCATCTTCATTATGAATGAAAAGCGGTGGCAGGATTTTTAGCCCGTCACGGGAACCATCTTTGATAGCTTCAATGAGGAGCATATTGGCTTCGCGATTTGTCTTTGGGTAAACAAATTGAATGCGTTTTGGTGCTAAATTGTGAGCAGTCATAGTGTCAACAATATCAAGGAATCGTTCGGGACGATGAACTATTGCTAAGCGTCCGTTGGATTTCAAGACCCGTTGGGAAATTTGACAGATTTCTTCCAGATTGGTCGCAATTTCATGCCGTGCAAGTAGATAATGTCGGCTTGCATTGAGATTAGAATGTTCATCCACTTTAAAATAAGGCGGATTGCATAAAATCATGTCCACTTTACTACCGTCGATATAGTGGGTGAGATATTTCAAATCATCCTGAATGACCTGCATTTGGTGGGTTAAGCCATTTAGCTCAATAGAGCGCTCTGCCATATCTGCCAGTCTCTCTTGAATTTCAACTGCTATGATTTGAGCCTTGGTTCGGGTGCTTGCAAAAAGCCCAACGGCACCATTTCCAGCACAAAGATCCACGATAAGACCACGCTTAGGTAAATTTGGAAAGCGAGAGAGGAGCACGCTATCTACTGAGTAGCTAAAGACCTCTCGATTTTGAATAATTTTGACGTCAGTAGAAAAGAGCTGATTGATTCGCTCACCGTCTTTTAAAAGAATTTCTGCCATATATCCTTATTATATCATGATGTAGAGGAAAAGAAGCAACAAAAATAAGCAGTAAGACAAAAATGTACGTTTTTTCTTACTGCTATACCTTAAATTTTATAAATTTTGTTCCCGTTTGTTCTGTATGTGTGTCACGACAATAAAAGTAATTGTAAATAAAATCATCAAAATGATATAGATTGGGAAGCTGTTGCTGGTTAGAGTAGTAATTTCGATGTACTTTTGCAGGAGAACTGCTGTTCCAAAGAATCCAACGAGGGACCAGAGGATCAGCAGGATCCGCCAGAGATTGAGTGGTAGGCAGGCACGGACAACAGATAGAAAGCCGATAGAACCTAATAAATAATAAAGCAAAGTTGAGATTTCTAGTTGTGACCAGCCATGCAGCCCACCGAAAATATTGACAAATAAAACGCTAAAGACGACCATTAAACCGCTCGGTAGAGCCTTAAAAATAGCTTTTTTAAGAAAGTCGGGTTCGACTGGTTTGATATTGCGCTCAAAGGTGAGGACAAAAGGTGGTAAACCTTCAACAAATTGGTCAATTAAGGTGATTTGAATGGGGATAAATGGAAAGACCAAGAGCCATTCTGCTCGTCCCAGTAAGATACTAGAAATACAAATGATTGTCAAAATGAACGAATAGGTTGTTTTAATGAGGAAAATCGGTGCAATGCGGGCGATGTTATTAACAACACGGCGTCCTTCAAAGAGAATTTCAGGGACATCGTTAAAGTCAGAATTGAGCAAAACGAGATTGGCAACTTGTCGTGTTGCGGGATCTCCTTCAGCCATGGCAATGGAGCAGTCTGCTTCCCGTAATGCCAGAATATCATTGACTCCGTCACCAGTCATAGCTGTGGTGTGCCCTGCTTTTTTCAGGGTTTGAATGATAAGTTTCTTTTGATGAGGAGAAACACGACCAAAGATAGCAGTCGTTTCTGCCAGCTCAATCAACTCTTGATTCGTTACTTTTGAGCAATCAACATAACTTTGGTAGTTTGCAAATCCTGCCTTTGCAGCAATGTTTGATACAGTAATTGGATTGTCACCTGAGATGATTTTTAAGCCCACTTCTTGTGAGCGTAAGTATTCCAAAGTATCAGCTGCTCCGTCACGAATCGGATCTGTGATTTCTAAAATGGCAATGGGTTGAATGCTACTTGGTAAGTGAATGTGTTTATGGTCAATGCGTTCAGGACTAATAGCTAAAGCAAGCACACGCGAACCACGCTTTTGAGCGTCCTGTGCTAGCTCAATTTCTTCATGAAAGAGCATTTCAGGCGCACCGAGAAAGACAGTACCTAAGTCCGACATTTCCATAGCTCCCCATTTACGGTCACTCGAAAATGGAATCATATTACTTGTTTGATAGTCAGTCGGAGTAGTAAATTGCTTGCGAATGGCTTGGGCAGTTGGATTATTGTCATCGCTTGCAGTGATATAAGCACTAAGAATGTCAGAGATTGCTTGTTCTGAAAAATCTTCTGTGAGTGGGCTGAAGGTTTCAACGTGCATTTTCCCTTGGGTAATCGTACCTGTTTTATCAAGGCAGAGCATATCAACACGAGCTAGCGTTTCGACGGAGTACATTTCTTGTACGAGGACTTTTCGCAATCCTAACTTGATGACTGCTGTTAAAAGTGAAGTAATCGTTAAAAGTGCAATTCCTTTTGGCAACATTCCCAGAAGAGCTGTCGAAGTATTGACAACCGAGTCTTTGACAGGTAAATGTTTTACAAAGAGAGCTTCTAGAAAGAGCGCAATTCCGAAAGGGATAATGATTTTTCCTGTAAAACCTGCAATCCTGTCCATGGATTTCATGATACGAGAATTGATTGGTTTGACAGTCTTAGCCTCCAGCATCAGTTTAGAAGCATAATTATCAGAGCCTACATGAGTGATTTTGGCAATAACACGCCCGCTGGCAAGAAAACTTCCTGAGAGCAATTGCTCCCCAATCTCCTTTTGAACAAGGTCACTTTCACCTGTCAACATGGCTTCGTTCACTTCTGCAAAACCGTCTAAAACAGTTGCGTCACTTGGAATTTGCTCCCCCGTAGCCAGTTGAATACAGTCATCCAAGACTAAGTCTTCTGGATTGATTTGACTAGATTTACCATCGCGAATGACCGTTATCTTTTCTTTGTTTAAAAGATTCAGTTTGTCGACCATGTGTTTAGCTCGCAATTCTGTCACGATACCAGAGAAAGCATTGAAGCAGATAACGGCAAAGAAGACCAGATTGCTCCATGCTTGTACAATAACGAGTGCTACGGCAATGGCAAAGTTTAACGCATTAAATAACGTAAAAACATTACGCTTGACGATTTGCCAGGTGCTGGTACTTGTATTGGCTGTAAAATCATTGGTGAGTCCTTGTGAAATTTTTTCTTGGACTTGTTGGTGGGTTAATCCCGTAAATTCTTTCATGTTCATGAGGATAATCATACCATTTTTTTAGTAAAATTTCTAATAGAATCCATTCAGCTGTAACAGTTTTAAAGCAAAAAAAGTTTGCGAGTGGGCATTGGATAAGGTATAATGAAAAGGATAAGAAGGGAGAGCCTATGTTTTATAGATATTTAAGAAGATTGGTGATGTTGATTTTATGGGCTTTAAATGGCAATGCGCACTACCATCATTTGGAGAATATTCCGGATCAAGAGGAAAATTATATTTTGGTAGCACCGCACCGTACCTGGTGGGATCCTGTTTATATGGCTTTTGCGACCAGACCTAAGCAATTCATCTTTATGGCAAAAAAAGAATTATTCACGAATCGCGTTTTTGGTTGGTGGATTCGGATGTGTGGTGCTTTTCCGATTGACCGTGAAAATCCTGGAGCATCTGCTATTAAATACCCTGTAAAAATGCTGAAATCAAGCAATCGCTCGTTGATTATGTTTCCAAGTGGAAGTCGGCATTCGACAGATGTTAAGGGCGGTGTAGCCTTGATTGCGAAAATGGCAAAGGTACGGATTCTTCCAGTCGTTTATGTTGGTCCGATGCATTTGAAAGGATTGGCAAAAGGTGAACGTGTAGACATGGATTTTGGGCACCCGATTGATATTTCAGACATCAAAAAGATGAATGATGAAGGCGTGGAAGAAGTAGCACGTCGCATTCAGACAGCATTTGATCGTTTAGATGCAGAAGTAGCAGCTCTTGAAGTGAAAAAAAGTCCAAATATATTATTGCTGTTGCCACGTTTGATTGCCCTCTTACTATCCCTTGTTGTTGGCTTGTTGACATTTGTTTTTAGTTTTATCGCAAGCTTTGTTTGGGATCCTGATAAACATAGAAAATAAAATGTGTTTTAAAAGAATCTGCGGCAATAGTATCTCAGACTTGAACTACTCTCATAGTAAACATGCAGCGCATCCAATTGCGCAAAGAATTGCTTTGAGGTTGGGAATTTTTGTCCCGACCTTTTTTGTTTGTAAATTTTAAGATATAAGGAACCAAAACACACAAAACTTACATGAAAGCGCTTGCTAAAATAGATTTAAAATAGTATACTAAATTTAAGGTATACGGTTTTAAAAAGGTAATAAGAGTGATACTCACTCTTAAAAGTTGATGTATTCAACATGCAATCATAAAAGGAGAAATATATGAAAAAATTGATTTTTCGCTTAACAATTCTGTTATCTGCTCTTATGCTCTTTCCTTTTCAAGCAGTAGAAGCCTGTACAGGTTTTATTGTTGGGAAGAACTTGACAGCAGATGGTTCGACTTTGTATGGTCGTACAGAGGATTTGGAGCCTAATCATAACAAAGTCTTTAAAGTTCATCCAGCCAAGGACAATCAAGCAGGAGAAAAACTGATTGATGAAACGAATGGCTTTGAATGGCAATTACCTGCACATAGCTATAAATATACTTCTGTTTCAGACGTTACACCAAAAGAAGGTATTTTTGATGAAGTAGGCTTCAATGAGCATGGAGTTTCCATTTCTGCTACAGTATCAGCTAAGGCGAATAAAGCTATCCAGAAAGTTGATCCTTATGTAGAAAAAGGGCTAGCAGAATCCATTATGACAACGGTTGTCTTGCCACATGTCAAAACGGCTCGTGAAGGTGTGGAGCTCATTGCAGAGATTGTCAAAAAACAAGGTGCTGCTGAAGGAAACATTGTGACAATTGCAGATAAGACAGGTGTCTGGTACATGGAAATCTTATCTGGTCATCAATATGTTGCCATTAAATATCCAGACGACAAATATAGTATTTTCCCTAATACCTTCTTCTTAGGAAGTGTTGATTTTAATGATAAGGAAAATGTCATTGCTTCAGAAAATGTGGAAAAAGTAGCACGAGATGCAAATTCCTACAAGGAAATCAATGGCAAGTTCCATATTTCCCAATCTTACAATCCGCCAATGGCAGAAGCTGATCGTTCCCGGGCTTGGGCTGGTATTAAGGCTTTGAACCCAGACGCACCAGTCAATTATGATGATAAATATTTTGATTTGTTGCAATCTAGCAATAAGAAAATCAGCGTTGCAGATGTGATGCGGATGCAGCGGAACCGTTTTGAAGGAACGCAATTTAAACCCCTTGACCAAATGGAATTGGACGGGAAAGGCATTCCTCAACGTGGAAAAGTAGATCCAGTCTATAAATATCCTCTTGGCAATCCAAACGTAATGGAAGCGCACATTTTCCAATTGAAAGATAATATCCCTGCTAGCATGGGTGGTGGCACGATGTGGCTTTCTGTTGGTAGTCCTCGCTTTGCACCATACTTGCCATACTATGGAAATATCAACAATACTTATGCTGCTTATCAAGTTGATACAACGAAATATGACAAAAATTCTTGGTACTGGGTTGCGTCACACATTTACGATATGGCAGCCAAACATCAAAAATTATTTGGCAATAGCATTCAAGAAAAATGGAAAGCTTTGGAAGCACGATTGATTGAAGAACAAGCCAAATTAGATGAACAATACGCAGCTGCAGGTGGAGCTTCGTCAGAAGAAGTGACTGCGTCTAGTATGGCGCGTGCAGAGGAAGTCTTTAAAGAAATGAAAGCTCTAGAAGCTGAAATGGAAGAAAAGATTAAAAATGAGCAAACGCCACCAAGCTCTAGCTCAGAACCATCTTCAAGTACAAGTGAGTCATCTTCAACTTCGTCTACATCTCAATCTTCGTCAAGTACAAACGAAACTTCTACATCTAGTTCATCAGATGTTGAAAAACCAAAACCGAGCGAAACTTCTGATACCTTGGTGGATACAGCTACAGGTGTTCGTTTGCAAAATGCAGATTTAGTAAAGGCTAATCTCAAATTAGCAGTTAAAAAGACAATTGAAGAAAATGCAGATAGCTATGATATTACTTTGACCAATCCAAAAGGTGAAGCAGTGTCACAAGTCAGTTCAACAGTAGTGACAGTACCAGTGAAACAAGGTGCTACGGTGGATTCTGTTTATGCTATGAAAGACGGTAAGCAGGCGGAAAAATTTGATTTTGTTCTCAACAAAGACCAAACGATTAGCTTTAAAACAACACACTTCTCTACTTACAAAGTGAATTATAAAGTTGTTAAAGAAGCGCCAAAACAAAATAGACGTGGCTTCCTTCCGTCAACTGGTGAAAAAGTAACCTTCCTTGGTTTAGTAGGAATTGTCATTTTAGGAGTTGTCATCTTCATCTTAGCAAAACGTTCAAAAAAGAATAATGACTAGTTGAAGTAAGAAAATCAACATCATGTTGAAGGGATTCCCTCAAAGTTAGGTACAAACTAATTTTGGGGGATTTTTATATAAGTTGGATAAATTTCTACATTGAATTGACAATGATAATGTTATTTTTGACAATAATAGTTGTCAAAATGACACGAATGAGTTACAATAGAGATGAAAGGAGAGGAGCATATGAAGCTGGAAAATCGATTAAAAGAACTTCGAGCGCGAGATAGGTTGAATCAAACAGAGTTGGCTAAAAAAGCAGGAGTTTCTCGACAAACCGTCAGTTTGATTGAGCGGGGAGAGTATGCTCCGTCTGTCATCATTGCCTTGAAGATTGCACATATTTTTGGTGAAAACGTAGAAAATGTATTTTATCTAAAGGAGAATAGCGATGAAAAAATGGATGAAAATTATTGGTTTACTAGTAGTGAGTATTTTGCTAGGAATTTTTGTAGCAAATAGTTGGCTCGGAAATTTCCATTTTCCAACTTTTTTAAATAGTACACTTTTCGGGTGGATTATTCGTGTGCTCAATCTGCTTTTATTCTGCATGACAATTTATTTACTACAGTCTAGTCGGGAAATTCAGCAGCAATCAGAATCAAGAAAAGAAAATGAATTAAATGCTTAGGTTTATCAGAAGATGTTCAAAAATTTGGAATATGGTACTATTTTATTAGACGTTGTGACAATCTTGACGATTTTTGATATACTAACATCATTTAATGTATTCATTACTAAAAATAGTGTTTTGATTACAGGCAGTTTATTTCCTTATGTAGCACTTGCTTTTATTCTATATGGACAATATTGTCTCCAAAAGACAATTGAGTAGGTTCGGCATTTTAAATTGCCAATCGTTACATTTCCTGAAGATGTTTTAGCCTTGATGAAGACCTATGGTGAAGCAGAAAGAGAAGCACATTATGAGCAGAGCTTTAAGATTCTTTTTCAGTTAAATCAGTTCATTTTGCCAGCGCTCTACATCCTCCCGTTTACTATTTCGCTTCTATTACGTGAAATTCAATACCTTCCTATTGCAATCGTGGTCTTTATCCACCTCTACATCAATGTAGTAAATATTTCTATGATAAAGAAATACTTTAAATAAGGCTGGTCAAAAAGTATCTCTGCCTCTATCTCATTTAGTGATAAGCGAATGATGCAGTAGGTGATTGCTCAAAGCATTGCTTTGAGGTAGCGGATAGGGCTTGTGAAGCAAGTCTCAAACCTGTTCGCTTTTCAAGCTAGAAAGAACACTTTTGACGAAAACTCTGTTTTTTATCCACCGCCTCAACAGTCAGGGAGACTGTTGAGCAGTCTTGCAGGGAGGGAACTACGAACTTAAATTTTTCAAGATAAGTTCTATCCTATTACCATGAAATATAACTAGTTATACAAGGAGAATCCTTAATGAAAAAAATAGCCCATATTGGACTTGGAATTTTAAAATTATTGGGGCTGATTGTCTTAGTCATGGTCATCAATGGCATTCCTATGTTGTTTCTAGCTAGAGGGCAAGATTTGCCCGTGTATATAGAAATTTTACTGGTGTTAGCCTACCTTGTGCTCATGTTTTTTGCTATCCGCACTTTATGGAGGAGATACCAGACACATGTTTCTGATGACGTGAAGAGCTTGTCTTTTTCATGGGGAGATTTTGGGAAAGCATTGTTGTTCTTTTTAGCGGCAAGAATAGTAGCAGTAGTTGGAACTTATCTAAATATTCTTTTAACAGGACAAAGTACGACCAGCAACGATAACGCTTTACAAAGTCTAGGAAAAATTATGTCAGTTGATCACATCTTTTTTGCTTTGTTATATGTGATGACGGTTGCAGTGATAGCTCCGATAATTGAAGAACTGGTGTTCCGCGGTTTTGCGACGATCTTTTTCTTTGAAAAAGATCAAAAAATAGTGGCAGCGCTCATAACATCTATCATTTTTGCACTTCCTCATATTTCAAAATGGACAGAATTTCCATTATATTTTGCAATGGGATTAGTGCTTTATGCCGCATTTGCACGTCGAGGAAATCTCAAGGATTCAATAGTTGTGCATATTTTAAATAACACACCAGCAGCTTTGGTTATGCTGTTTGCGATGTTTCAATAGCGACTATAATACAATCTTTTACAATAACACAATAAAAACACGAATGAGTTTAATTTCAGCTACTTGCTGGTATTACTTCATTCGTGTTTTTGTGTTATTAGATGTTATTTTTGTTAATTGATATTTTATAACCCGTAATTATAATCATCATCTTGCATGGCTTCAACTTCACCAAGAAGATAACCGTTTCCGACTTGAGAAAAGAAGTCATGGTTAGAAGTTCCAGTTGAAATACCATTCATGACAATCGGATTGACGTCATCAGCCGTATCAGGAAAAAGTGGGTCTTGACCAAGATTCATCAGAGCTTTATTAGCATTATACCGAAGGAAAGTTTTGACTTCTTCTGTCCAGCCGACACCGTCATATAAGGTTTCTGTGTAGCTCTCCTCATTTTCATAGAGGGTGTAGAGCAGGTCGTACATCCACTCTCGGAAAGTTTCTTGCTCTTCTTCTGACAATTCGTTGAAACCAAGTTGAAACTTGTAGCCGATATAAGTACCGTGAACGGATTCGTCACGGATAATCAGCTTGATGATTTCAGCTACATTGGCCAATTTGTTATTTCCAAGATAGTAGAGCGGAGTAAAGAAACCAGAGTAGAAGAGGAAGGTTTCCAGAAAGACACTGGCAACCTTCTTTTCAAGAGCATTTCCATTGAGGTAAATCTCATTGATAATTTCAGCTTTCTTCTGCAAATAAGGGTTTGTATTCGTCCATTCAAAAATTTCGTCAATTTCTGATTTCGTGTTAAGGGTTGAGAAAATAGATGAATACGACTTGGCATGAACAGACTCCATGAATTGGATGTTATTCAACACAGCCTCTTCATGAGGCGTACGAATATCCCCTCGGATAGCTTCAACACCTGATTGGGATTGCATCGTATCCAATAATGTTAATCCGCCGAAGACCTTACCAACAAGGTCCTTTTCTTCAGGTGATAATTTTCTCCAGTCATCCAAATCGTTGGAGAGGGGGATTCGCGTATCGAGCCAGAATTGCTCGGTCAGCTTTTCCCAAGTGGACTTGTCAATGACATCTTCAATGGCATTCCAGTTTATGGCTTTATAATAGGTTTTCATGTTGATTACTTTCTTTTATTCCAATTGATTTTTATCGTTTACAGATAGTTTAAATTTGTTCTGAAAGGCTTTTAAAAACTTTATATAGTACAAAAGAATCTCGCTCATAGCAGCTGTTGTACTAACATAAGCAAGAGAAATTTTAATCCTCGTTAAATCACGCAGCTCTCACACTGATTCGCTCCAACTTCGCCGCCATCATCTGTAAAGGTGCGGACATAGTAGATTGATTTAATGCCCTTGTTAAAGGCGTAGTTGCGCAGGATAGACAGATCGCGCGTGGTTTGTTTGCTTTCAGTTTTCCATTCGTAGAGTCCCTGTGGAATGTCGCTACGCATAAAGAGGGTCAGAGATAATCCTTGATCCACGTGCTCAGTCGCTGCTGCATAGACATCAATGACCTTGCGCATGTCCATATCATAAGCGCTGGTGTAGTAAGGAATCGTCTCAGTTGATAGACCAGCTGCTGGATAGTAGATTTTTCCAATTTTCTTTTCTTGGCGTTCTTCGATGCGTTGCGTAATAGGGTGGATAGAAGCAGATACATCATTAATATAGCTGATAGAGCCATTCGGTGCAACAGCTAAGCGATTTTGGTGATAAAGGCCCTCCGTCATGACCTTATCTCTCAAGTCTGCCCAGTCTTTAGCAGAAGGGATAAAGATATTTTCAAAGAGTTTTTTAACTCGGTCAGATTTCGGTACAAATTCACCAGTTACATATTTGTCGAAGTAGCAACCATTTGCATAATCAGATTTTTCAAAGTTATGGAAAACCACCCCACGCTCGCGAGCAATATTATTGGATTCAACAAGTGTCCAATAATTCATGAGCATAAAGTAAATGCTGGTAAACTCAACTGATTCAGCTGAACCATATTCAATCAACTGTTGAGCCAGATAACTGTGTAAGCCCATGGCTCCTAGCCCAAAAGTATGAGCTAAGCTATTGCCATGATCAATAGTCGGAACGGCTTTGATGTGAGAGCTATCTGTAACAAACGTTAGCGCCCGCGTCATGGTACGGATAGACTTACCGAAATCTGGTGAAGTCATCATATTGACCACATTGGTCGACCCAAGATTGCAAGAAACATCCGTTCCCAAATGTACAAATTCTTGTGCATCATTCAGAAGACTGGGTTCTTGTACTTGCAGGATTTCGGAGCAGAGATTGCTCATGATAATCTTGCCGTCTACTGGATTCGCACGATTAGCAGTGTCAATATTAACTACATAAGGATAGCCAGATTCCTGCTGCAACTTGGAAATCTCAGTTTCTAAATCACGAGCTTTAATCTTTGTTTTGTTAATCTTAGGATTGGCAACCAATTCGTCGTATTTTTCAGTAATATCAATATAGGCAAATGGAACGCCATATTCCCGTTCGATAGAATAAGGACTGAAAAGGTACATTTCTTCATTCTTGCGAGCCAATTCATAAAATTTATCTGGAATGACAACTCCTAAAGAAAGGGTTTTTACCCGTACTTTTTCATCAGCATTCTCTTTCTTAGTTGAAAGAAAAGCGATAATATCTGGGTGAAAGACATTAAGATAAACAACACCAGCTCCCTGACGTTGGCCTAATTGATTAGAGTACGAAAAACTGTCTTCAAAGAGCTTCATAACTGGTACCACACCAGAAGCAGCTCCTTCATAACCTTTGATAGGGGCACCCGCTTCCCGCAGGTTACTGAGGGAAATTCCAACGCCACCGCCAATCCGAGATAGCTGCAGAGCTGAATTGATAGAACGACCGATTGAATTCATATCATCAGTGACTTGAATCAAGAAACAAGAAACTAATTCACCACGCCTAGCACGTCCGGCATTCAAGAAACTTGGAGTGGCAGGCTGATACCGTTGGTGAATGATTTCATTGGCAATATCTTTGGCAATTGCTTCATCACCATTGGAAAAATAGAGTGCGTTGAACAGAACGCGGTCTTCCATGCTTTCAAGGTAATAGTCACCGTCATTTGTTTTGAGAGCATATTGATTATAGAATTTATATGCTGCCATGAAAGATTTGAAATGGAAATCTTGATCATGAATGAAGGTAGCTAGCTCTTCGATGTATTCAGGTGAATAAAGCTGGATGAATTCTTTTTCTAAATAGTTTTCTTGGATTAAATAGTGAATTTTTTCTGTGATAGAAGAGAATTTTTTCGTATTTGGTTCAACATTTTCTTTAAAGAATGCTTCTAAGGCTTCCTTATCTTTGTGAAGCATAATTTGTCCGTTAATTGGACGGTTGATTTCATTATTGAGACGGAAATATGTCACATCTTCTAATTGTTTGAGTCCCATAGTATTCCTTTTCTAAATGTTAGGTTTGATATTTGGCAAAAGAAAGAGGGGTGGGCAAGAACTAAAAATTGAAAATTTTAGTTCGTAGTCTCACCCCACAAAATTACTCAACAGTTTTGAAAGTTGTTGAGGTGGTGAACGAAGAAAACAAAGTTTTCATCAAAGGTACTCTTCCGAGTATAAAAAGTGAACGGAGAAGGTCTTGTCTAGTTATCGCAGTTTTAACCATTTCTCTCATTAGGTACATGTCATAAATTATGATAATTTTTTTAATTTACCAGGTTGAAAACCGGAAAATGCTTCCGTTGGAGTTTGAACGACTGGAGCAGCATTAAAGCCTAAGCTTTTCACATGATTGATGTATTCAGGCTGTTCGTCCAAATTGATTTCACGATATTCCACATGGTTAGTGTCTAAGAAGCGTTTTGTCATTTTGCACTGCACGCAATTGTTTTTTGAGTAAATAGTTACCATAATGAACTCCTAATTTCTTTAAATTCAGTATGGAATTAGTATATCCAAAGCAGGGAATTTTGTCAACTATTATGTTCTAAATATTGTGTTTTGTTTTGGGGTTTTAAATACCATGATACTAGATATAGTGTTTTCTTGGAAAAAGAAAAAGATAGAATGAACTCCTGTTTTGGGCTTCGTTAGACTAAGCTTTCCTTAGGGAACAATGGATTAAAAATGTGTCAATCAATTGGACAGTGAAAATCTCGTTTTAATGAAATTTCAGTAATTCTCATAAAAAAGACTTGCTGAATACACATAAAATTCTTGAAAAAATTTTACAAAGATGTTATAATCTAGAATTGTAAGGGTTATCACATGAGACCCCAAAAAGATTACATTAAAGGAGAGTCAAACTATGGCTTCTAAAGATTTCCACATTGTGGCAGAAACAGGTATTCACGCACGTCCAGCAACTTTGTTAGTTCAAACTGCTAGCAAATTTGCTTCAGATATTACTCTTGAATACAAAGGTAAATCAGTAAACCTCAAATCAATCATGGGTGTTATGAGCCTTGGTGTTGGTCAAGGGGCTGATGTAACAATTACTGCAGAAGGTGCAGACGCTGATGATGCAATTGTAGCAATCGCAGAAACAATGACAAAAGAAGGATTGGCTTAACATGACAGAAATGCTAAAAGGAATTGCAGCATCTGACGGTGTTGCTGTTGCTAAGGCATATCTACTTGTTCAACCGGATTTATCATTTGAGACTGCTTCAGTCGAAGATACAAATGCAGAAGAGGCTCGTTTGGATGTAGCTCTTGAAGCTTCACAGAACGAGCTTTCTGTTATCCGTGAGAAAGCAGTAGAAAGCCTTGGAGAAGAAGCAGCTCAAGTATTTGATGCTCACTTAATGGTACTTTCTGACCCAGAAATGATTGGTCAGATTAAAGAAACAATTCGTGCAAAAAAAGTGAATGCTGAAGCAGGTCTGAAAGAAGTAACAGACATGTTCATCACTCTCTTTGAAAATATGGAAGATAATCCATACATGCAAGAACGTGCGGCAGATATTCGCGACGTGACCAAACGTGTGTTGGCTCACTTGCTTGGTGTACGCTTGCCAAACCCTGCTATGATCACTGAAGAAGTGGTTGTGATTGCTCACGACTTGACTCCTTCTGATACCGCTCAATTAGATAAAAACTTTGTTAAAGCTTTTGTAACCAACATTGGTGGACGTACAAGTCACTCAGCTATTATGGCTCGTACTCTTGAAATTGCTGCGGTTCTTGGAACAAATAATATTACCGAATTAGTAAAAGACGGTGATACAGTTGCCGTGAATGGAATTACTGGTGAGGTTATTATCAATCCAACAGAAGAACAAGTTGCAACCTTTAAAGCAGCGGGTGAAGCCTATGCAAAACAAAAAGCTGAATGGGATTTACTGAAAGATGCTGAAACAGTAACAGCTGACGGAAAACATTTTGAACTGGCTGCAAACATCGGTACACCAAAAGATGTTGAAGGTGTGAATGCAAATGGTGCAGAAGCTGTCGGGCTTTACCGTACTGAGTTTCTTTATATGGATTCGCAAGATTTCCCAACAGAAGATGAGCAGTATGAAGCTTATAAGGCTGTTTTGGAAGGAATGAATGGCAAACCAGTTGTTGTCCGTACAATGGATATCGGTGGGGATAAAGAACTTCCTTACTTTGATTTGCCAAAAGAAATGAATCCGTTCCTTGGATTCCGTGCTCTTCGTATTTCTATTTCTGAAACAGGAAATGCAATGTTCCGCACACAATTACGTGCACTGTTGCGTGCATCTGTGCATGGACAATTGCGTATCATGTTCCCAATGGTTGCTTTATTGACTGAATTCCGTGCAGCAAAAGGCATTTTGGAAGAAGAAAAAGCTAAATTGCTTGCAGAAGGTGTGGCAGTTGCGGACAATATTCAAGTTGGTATCATGATTGAAATTCCAGCAGCAGCAATGCTTGCTGACCAATTTGCAAAAGAAGTTGACTTCTTCTCAATTGGTACTAATGACTTGATTCAATACACAATGGCTGCTGACCGTATGAACGAACAAGTTTCTTACTTGTACCAACCATACAATCCTTCTATCCTTCGCTTAGTGGATCGAGTAGTTAAAGCTGCTCACGCTGAAGGTAAGTGGGCTGGTATGTGTGGTGAAATGGCAGGCGACCAAACTGCTGTTCCACTTCTAGTTGGTATCGGTCTGGATGAGTTCTCAATGAGTGCAACATCTGTTCTTCGTACACGTAGCTTGATGAAGAAATTGGATACGAAGAAGATGCAAGAACTTGCTCAACGTGCTCTTACAGAATGTGCAACGATGGAAGAAGTTCTTGAACTTGAAAAAGAATATCTTGATTTTGAATAATATCGAAACGGAGACCATGGTCAATTAAGACAATTGGAATCTCAATTATTGAAAGAGGGCGTTGTTGTCCTCTTTTTTATATTGCAGATAATTTAGGTTTTCCATGCTCCTTTTCACTTCCTTTTGGTCATTTCTGCTATAATGTTAATTATGAATAACTTGATTCAATCAAAATTAGAATTGCTGCCGACTAGTCCCGGTTGCTATATTCATAAAGATAAAAATGGTACCATTATTTACGTAGGTAAGGCTAAGAATTTGCGCAATCGGGTGCGCTCTTATTTTCGTGGGAGCCATGATACTAAAACGGAAGCACTGGTGTCTGAGATTGAGGATTTTGAGTTTATTGTCACGGAGTCTAATATTGAAGCCTTGCTGCTTGAAATCAATCTAATCAAGGAAAATCGGCCTAAATATAACATCATGCTTAAGGACGATAAGTCCTACCCTTTTATCAAAATCACCAATGAGATATATCCGCGACTTATTATTACACGTCAGGTTAAAAAAGATGGTGGTTTATATTTTGGTCCGTATCCTGATGTAGGTGCTGCGAATGAAATTAAGCGCCTGCTGGATCGCATTTTTCCTTTCCGCAAGTGTACCAATCCACCTGAGAAAGTTTGCTTCTACTATCATATCGGACAGTGTCGAGCTCATACTGTCTGCCATAATGATCCACATTTCTTTCAAGAGATGGCTCAAGAAGTGGCAGATTTCCTCAAAGGTCATGATAATAAGATTATTGATGAATTGAAAGGAAAAATGACTAGTGCTGCTGAAAAGATGGAATTTGAAAAAGCGGCTGAATACCGAAATTTGCTTCAAAGTATTGCGACACTTCGCACCAAGCAACGAGTGATGGCAAAGGATTTACAGAATCGGGATGTCTTTGGCTATTATGTGGACAAAGGATGGATGTGTGTACAGGTTTTCTTTGTCCGTCAAGGAAAACTCATTGAGCGAGATGTAAATATGTTTCCTTATTACAATGACCCTGACGAGGATTTTCTGACCTATATTGGTCAATTTTATCAGGAAAAATCTCATCTGATTCCCAATGAAATTTTGATTCCATCTGATATTGATGAAATAGCTGTTCAGGCTGTGGTGGATACGAAGATTCTCAAACCTCAGCGAGGAGAGAAGAAACAGCTGGTTAATTTGGCTATTAAAAATGCGCAAGTTAGTTTGCAGCAGAAGTTTGATTTGTTGGAGAAATCTGTTGAAAAAACACAGGGAGCTATTGAAAATCTAGGTCAGTTGCTCAATATTCCCACTCCAGTTCGGATTGAATCGTTTGATAATTCCAATATTATGGGAACTAGTCCTGTTTCAGCTATGGTGGTCTTTGTCAATGGGAAACCCAGCAAAAAAGATTATCGCAAGTATAAAATTAAGACAGTTGTCGGTCCTGATGACTATGCTAGTATGCGAGAAGTGATTAAGCGCCGTTACAGTCGGGTTATGCGAGATGGTTTAATACCGCCTGATCTTATTATCATTGATGGTGGTCAGGGGCAAGTCAATATTGCTAAAGACGTCATTCAAAATCAATTAGGGTTAGATATTCCTATCGCTGGTTTGCAAAAGAACGACAAGCACCAGACGCATGAATTACTCTTTGGCGATCCTTTGAAAGTGGTTGAGTTATCTCGCAATTCGCAGGAATTTTTCCTCCTCCAACGTATTCAGGATGAAGTTCACCGCTTTGCCATTACCTTCCACCGCCAGCTTCGCTCAAAAAATTCCTTTTCATCGCAATTGGATGGTATTGAGGGTCTAGGACTCAAGCGCAAGCAAAATCTGATGCGACACTTTAAATCCTTGACCAACATCAAAAAAGCCAGCGTGGATGAAATTGTCGAAGTGGGTGTACCGCGAAAAGTAGCGGAGGCTGTGCAGAGAAAACTCAATCCTGCAGAATCTCAGGCAGAGTTAAAAGACTGAGGATGAATTCACTACCAATGCAAGGTCGCGTTAGCGACCTTTTGTGGTATAATTGGGAGACTAGTGGAAAATAATGAGGTGCTTGTTGTGATACCAATAGAAAAATCGAATCCAGTTGCTGTTGAAAAGATTTGCTTGGAATTATATAAGAAAATGAATTTTTCTAAGTACAAAGATTTTAAGAGGGATTTGAAAGAATGGGTACAGAAAAATATTCCCGAACTTGGAAGTGAAGATGATGTATTTATAAAGATTATGACTGCAGATTATCACCTTTTACAAAAGTATAAAGATATTGGTAAGTCAGAAAATTTCTCAAAAAAAGAAGAAAAAATATCAAAGTATTTGATACAATCGTACGGTAAAATTGATTCTGAGTTCCGTAAAAAAATCATTGATTTAAAGAATATTACAGTATGTCCATATTGTAACCGTAATTATATAAATTCGATTTATAAAAGTATTCATTGTAGCCAATGTAATCAAAATTTCTTTATCCTTGATGAAGCTGATAAAAAATGTCCTACATGTAAACGGAAGAGTAGGAAAAAAGGAAAACCGATTAATACAGCACAATTGGATCATTTTTTTCCTAAAAATAAGTACCCACTTTTTGCAGTGTCCTTTTATAACCTGATACCTAGTTGTTATAGCTGTAATCATGTTAAGTTGGAAAAAGAATTAAAATATAGTCCGTATAATACGAATTTTCGATTTGATGATGTAAAATTTACCTACATACCTAAAGCTATTGATGGCCTTGAAATTAAAATTTCTTCTCAATATTCAGGATTTAAGCAATCTATAAAGGATTTGGGAATTGAAGAATTGTACCAAAGTCACATTGATGTAATCGATGAATTATTGTGGAAGAAAGAAGTATATACAAATGAGTATAAGCAAGGCTTATCAGCTATTTTGGATAATACTGATTTGAAATTAACAAATCATGAAATCGATAGATTTATAACTGGATTCTATATCAATAAAGAAGACTATGGGAAGCGTCCACTCTCAAAAATGGTTGCAGATATTAGTAGAGAAATTGGACTGATAGGAGGAGAGCAATGAAATTAATTGCTTTGGTTATTAAGCAGTATGATAAACTTTTTAAAGAACAAATTTTTAATTTTTCAGACGAATATAAAGTTGATTTTAACTTTGAAACGAATGAATTAAAAATTGATAAAAATCCAGATTATATTGAAAATTTTTATGGAGAGTCTATTTATAATATTTCACCAATAGTTGGGATAAATGGGACTGGGAAATCAACTTTATTGAGATTGATGAGGGAATTAGGAAAAAAATCAGATTCTCATTTAGAAAGTAATAGTTCTTATTTTAAAGTATTTAGGGATAATGAAAAATTCAAAGTAGATAAGCACAATATAGATATACAAGAGAATGAGAATTTTGAAGTTTATGGTGATGATGAACAATTTCAAGAACCAAATGTAAACACAGCAATAAATTATTATAATTTGCATAATCAATCTTTTTGGGGTGTGACAGGGGTGCCAGAAAACAGCAATATATTAGAAATGGAAATCAATTGGTCCTCGTTAGCAAATTATTTTAGGATTTACTCAGAGTTTTATGATAAAGAGATTTTTTCTGATTTCAAATTTAAAATCTTATTAACAAAGTCTTCTTCTTATTCTGAGTCTTCAACTAAAGAACTAAATAATAAGAAAGAATTTATTAAAGATGTTTGTTTAAGATTAATTTCATTTTTCATAGAAAAAAGACAGGATAGTTTAGGAGATTTGAAAGAAAAGATAGATAAAGCATTGAAAGATATAGCTCATTTTAAATACAGAAATGATGATGACTGTGAGTCAGATATTACATTTTACTTAGAAAAAATGCGTTATTTAGATAATGAGTTAGCTTCACTAATGAATAGTTTGAAAGTAGAAAATCAGAAAGTTAGTTTTTTTGAAGTTTTTCAAAAGATTTCTGATTTTTTATTTCTTCTTAATAACTATATTATGTCTATAGAAAATGAAAAAATATTAATAAAATTTTCACGAGATTTATCACAAGACCAAGAGTTTTTAGATATTTGTAAGAAATTTGACTCACTTCGTAGTTTTTTAAATCAGAATTCATATTTGGGATTTAATATTCTAGAATTTGATTCTTTTTGTATGTCAGCAGGTGAAACTAACTTTATTAGATTATTTTCAAATGCTTTGACTTCACAACAATTTAATGAGGATATCAGAGATTATATATTTTTAATTGACGAAATAGAAATGGGAATGCATCTGGAATGGTCACGAAAGTTAATTAATAACTTCGTAGAGTTTTTGAAAAGAGAGAGACGACGGGAAGACGTAAATTTACAGCTTATTTTCACAACCCACTCTCCCTATATGTTATCTGATATTAAACCAGGAAATGTGATTATGCTTGAAAAGAATCAAGAAACTGGATACTCAGAAGGGAAAGTTTTGCAAAATACTTTCGCTAAGAATATCCAAGAAATCATGAAGGAAAATTTGATTGATAATATTTATGGTGATTTTGCCTTAGCAAAGATTAATTCTATGATAAGTAGACTAAATGGAGAAGTGGCGCAGGCAGGAGATGAAGAAGAGGGACTATTAAAAGAAATTCATTTGATTAGCGAGCCTATTCTCCGTAATAAATTATTAGAGATGTATGATAAGAAGTATAAGACAGAGGAGTCCAGCATTGATAAGCAATTGAATCAACTTAACCTTAATGTTCAACAACGTATGCAAGTTAAAAAAATGATTGAAGAGAACAATAAAAAATAGAGTTAGAGCAGTAGGATTTTGTTGGAGTATTTTACTCAAACCCCTGCAAGCTCTTCCAATTTATGGTAAAATGGAATGAGTATAATAAGAAAAGGAAAGTCCTTATGAAATTTCTTGAATTAAATAAAAAGCGTCATGCAACTAAGCATTTCAATGATAAAGCAGTTGATCCAAAAGATGTGCGAATGGCGATTGAAATTGCAACTTTAGCGCCAAGTGCTCATAATAGCCAGCCTTGGAAATTTGTAGTTGTGCGTGAGAGAAATGCAGACTTGGCTGAGATTGCCTTTAATGCTAATCAGGAGCAAATCAAAGAAGCGCCTGTGACGATTGCTCTCTTTACAGATACAGACTTGGTGCAGCGCGCTCGTAAGATTGCTCGTACTGCTGGTATAAAAAATATGTCTGAAGAAAAATTGCAATATTACATGCAAAATCTTCCGACTCAGTACAGTCATTACACTGAACAGCAAAAGAGTGATTATTTAGCTCTCAATGCTGGATTGGTAGCTATGAATTTAGTGTTGGCATTGACTGACCAGGGCATTAGTTCCAATATTATCCTTGGATTTGATAAGTCAAAAGTCAATCAAGTGTTAGATATTGATGAGCGCTTCCGTCCAGAACTTTTAATTACTGTTGGCTACACAGACGATAAACTGGATCCAAGCTATCGTTTGCCAGTGGATGAGATTATTGAAAAACGTTGATAGAAAGGAATCTGATTTTATGACGATTGATTTTAAAGCAGAGGTTGAAAAACGTCGCGATGCTCTATTGGCTGACTTATTTAGCCTTTTGGAAATCAACTCCGAGCGAGATGATACGAAAGCAGATAAAGAACATCCTTTTGGGCCTGGACCTGTTAAGGCTTTGGAAAAATTCTTAGAATTAGCCGCGCGTGATGGCTATCCAACGAAGAATGTTGACAATTATGCAGGGCATTTTGAATATGGTGAAGGAAAAGAAGTGCTTGGAATTTTTGCGCATATGGATGTTGTGCCGGCTGGAAGTGGCTGGGATACAGATCCCTATACGCCAACTATCAAGGACGGTAAATTATTTGCGCGTGGTGCGAGCGATGACAAAGGGCCGACGATGGCTTGCTATTATGGACTGAAAATTATCAAAGAATTAGGCTTGCCGACATCTAAGAAGGTTCGTTTTGTAGTTGGTACAGATGAGGAATCCGGCTGGGCTGATATGGACTATTATTTCAAACACGTTGGTCTGCCAGAGCCAGACTTTGGCTTTTCGCCAGATGCAGAATTTCCGATTATCAATGGTGAAAAAGGAAACATCACTGAATATCTTCATTTTGCAGGGGAAAATGGCGGAGCTGCGCGCTTGCATAGCTTTACTGGCGGACTTCGTGAAAATATGGTTCCTGAATCTGCAACAGCAGTGGTATCAGGAAATGTGCCAAATCTTGTAGATAAATTGAACGAATTTGCAAAAGAATACGGACTTCGATTTGAATACCAAGAATTACCGAGTGGTCAAATAACAGTTACGATTGTTGGGAAGTCTGCTCATGGAGCCTCTCCACAATCCGGTGTCAATGGTGCGACTTATCTGGCAAAATTCTTGACCCAGTTTGATTTTGCAGATTCTGCTAAAGACTATCTTGAAGTGGCAGGAAACATTCTTTTAGAAGACCACGAAGGAAAAGCTCTGAAAGTGGATTATATAGATGAAAAAATGGGCGCTCTTTCTATGAATGCAGGGGTCTTCCGCTTTGATGAAGCAAGTGATGACAACACCATTGCCCTTAATTTCCGCTATCCACAAGGAACCAATCCAGAGGTGATCAAATCTAAATTGGAAAACTTGCCTGTGGAGAAAGTGACATTGTCAGAGCACGAGCATGTTCCTCATTATGTTCCAATGGAAGATCCACTTGTGACAACGCTTTTGGACGTGTATGAAAAGCAAACAGGGCTGAAAGGTCATGAACAAATCATTGGTGGAGGAACCTTTGGTCGTCTCTTAAAACGCGGTGTTGCTTATGGCGCTATGTTCCCAGGCTATACAGATACCATGCACCAAGCAAATGAATTTATAGATGTAGAAGATCTTTTCCGTGCAGCAGCTATTTATGCTGAAGCAATTTATGAACTGATTAAATAAAACAGGTAAACTCAGCTAGAAATAGTTGAGTTTCTTTCAAAGAAAGAGAACAATTATGATTTACACCATTACGAGTGCGACAGGTCAATTGGGGCAAAAGGTTGTTGCTGAAGCACGAGAACATTTAAATTCTAATGAAATTCGGCTATCTGTTCGAAGTCCCAAAAAAGCAAGTCAATATGTAACAGCAGGGATTGATGTTAGAGCAGCTGATTATTTAGATGTGGATTCTATGGTCGAGGCCTGGCGTGGAACGGATGTTTTGATTTACATTCCAAGTATTTCCCATCCAAGCATTGTGCGTGTGCCAGAATTTGAAAATTCGGTCATTGCAGCAGAAAGAGCTGGGGTTAAGCACTTTATCTTTGTTGGATTTTTCGCCGATCAAGTCAATAGTCCATTTCACATGGCGGCTTTCTTTGCTTATGCCAATACTCGTTTAGCATCAGCTGGATTTTCTTACAGCATTATCAAAAATGCTATGTATGCTGATCCATTGGTGCCTTATTTACCTGAGTTAATAGAGCGCAAGGCTGTTATTTATCCAATGGGAAATGCCAAAATGAGCTTTGTTTCGCGGGAAGATAGTGCAGAAGCTATTGTCAAACTGGCTATGTTACCTGCCTTACAGGGAAAGACGTATGTTTTGACCCAAGAACGCAATTACACAATGTTGGAGCTGGCTAATCTTTTGTCCGAGGTTTCTGGTCACGAGATTGGCTACCAACCAGTGACGGTTGAGGAATTTGCTGCCCTTTATGATCAACCAAAAGGTTTCGGTGTTGTGCTGGCTTCTCTTTACCAAGCTGGAAGTCAAGGCTGTTTAGACATTGTGACAGATGATTTTCGGACTATCACGGGACGGCAGGCAATGGATTTGAAAAATTATATGATGAAAAATTATCAAAAATAGAGGCAACAAATGGAAACGCTAGAAGACATTAAGAAAGCTATTATAGCTGATTCACAAAATCAAGCATATACCGAGCGAGGAATTGAGCCACTTTTTGCAGCGCCTAAAACGGCACGTATTAACATTGTCGGGCAGGCGCCAGGCATTAAAGCGCAGGAAACGCGCTTGTACTGGAATGATAAGAGTGGTGATCGCTTACGTGAATGGATGGATGTTGACTATGATACATTTTATCATTCTGGCTATTTTGCTGCGATTCCGATGGATTTTTATTTTCCAGGACATGGAAAATCAGGTGATTTGCCACCTCGCAAGGGTTTTGCTGAAAAATGGCATCAACAGATTTTAGAATTGTTACCAGATCTGGAATTGACTATTCTTATTGGCCAATATGCTCAGAAGTATTACCTTCATCAAAAAGGAACTGTAAAACTAACTGATACGGTAAAACATTATCAAGACTACTTGCCAAAATTTTTCCCGCTTGTCCACCCCTCACCACGAAATCAAATTTGGATGGCTAAGAATCCTTGGTTTGCAGAAACCGTAATCCCTGATTTAAGGGAACGGGTACAAAAGATTATTTCATAGAGTGTAGCAAAAGTTAATCATTTAAAAGTCTTTGATTTTATTGCACCAGAGTGGTTCATTAGTACTGAAGCGCCTAATGAATTTCTCCAAACCGCTGCGCTTTGCAAACATAATGCATAAATGATAGAAGCTAGGAACTTTTTTTCCAGCTTCTTTTTTAAAACAAAATCTTTGACAAAGAAGGTTCTATATAGTAGAATAAGCATAAATTTCTATATCGTATATTTTAGAAAGAAGAAAAATGAGTAAAAAAGTAATCAATGGTGGGTTTTACATCGGGAAAATTCATCGTTTGTCCAATCGACTGATGAATCACATTTTATTAGAACGAGGAATTCAAGCCTTTAATGGAGAGCAGGGACGTATTTTACATGCGCTTTGGAAAAAAGATTATCAGAGTCAAACGGAGCTGTCAGAGCAGACCGGCTTGACGCTGAACACACTTACTAAAATGATTGACAGAATGATTAGCATGAACCTTGTGGAGCGGTGCTCTCATGAAAAAGATAAGCGAAAAAAGATGATTTGCTTGACAGATTATGCCAAAGGATTGAAAAAGGAATATGATGCCATTTCGGATAAAATCATTGAAATCTTTTACAGCGGATTTTCTGACCTAGAAATTGATGAATTTGAGACTTATTTGGAGCGTATCGTGGCAAATTTAACCAAGCCAAGAAAGGATGAAGCATGAACGAGTTAATCAAATTAGTTACCAATCAATGGCAGTTTCTATTTAGTCTGGTGTGGGATCATATCTGGATATCGGGCTTGTCTATCTTGCTTGCTTTAATTTTGGGAGTTGGGCTTGGAATTTTCATCAGTTCCAAAAAAAGCTGGGCTGGTGTCGTTATCGGAATAGTGAATATTCTTTATACAATTCCCTCTATTGCCCTTTTAGGGATTTTGATTTCAATTACAGGAATTGGTAACAAGACAGCAATTGTAGCTTTAACCTTGTATGCACTGTTACCCATGGTACGGAGCACTTATACAGGGATTACAGGTGTTGATCCGCTTCTCGTTGAAGCAGCAGAAGGAATGGGTTCTACTCGCAAACAGATTTTAACCAAGGTTCAATTGCCACTTGCCTTTCCGGTCATGATGTCAGGTTTTCGCAATATGGTGACGATGACCATTGCACTAGCCGGGATTGCCTCTTTCGTCGGTGCTGGCGGTCTGGGGGTTGCAATCTACCGTGGGATTACAACCAATAATCAAACCCTAACCTTGGTCGGAAGTATTTTAGTAGCTTTGTTGGCACTGGTCTTTGATTTTATCCTCTCTTTGGTCGAAAAATCAATCTTAAACCATAAAAAAGTATCCAAAAAATGGTTGGTTGTTTTAAGTTTCATAACTCTTTTGACAGCAGGAACAATCGCGTTTTTGCAAATGAATCCAATGGGCGGAACGGTCAAGATTGCGACCAAGCCACAGACAGAAAACTATATCTTAGGAGAAATGCAAAAGCAAGTCATTGAAGAATATACCAATCTGAAGGTCAAAATGACCAAAGGTGTTGGTGGTGGTACCTCAAATATTCATCCAGCAATGGTTAAAGGTGAATTTGATATTTATGCTGAATACACCGGTACAATCTGGGAAGTTATTCTCAAAAAATCAGGCTCGTATGATGAAAGTCAATTTAAGACGCTTGAAAGTCAATACCGCAAGAAATATCAACTTGCATGGGCAAATACATTTGGCTTTAATAACACATATGGCTTAGCCGTTCGCAAGGATGTAGCAGAAAAATACAATATTAAAACCTTTAGTGATTTAGCCAAAGCTAGTCCTAATTTAACTTTTGGTGCAGAGTATGACTTCTTTGGTCGTGAAGACGGTTTTGCACGTTTGCAATCTACCTATGGTATGAAGTTCAAATCTCAAGTGGATATGGATAGCGGATTGAAATATCAGGCTATTAAATCCAGAAAAGTTGATGCGATTGATATTTTTACTACAGATGGACAACTTTATGGTGCCAATCTAGTGGTTTTGAAAGATGATAAAAAAATCTATCCTTCTTATCAGGCAGGAACAGTTGTTCGAGAAGCCACTCTAAAAAAATACCCACAATTGAAAAAAGCATTGGCAAAATTAGACGGTATTTTAACGGATAGTAAAATGGCAGAATTGAACCACAAAGTAGAAAACGACAAAGAAGAGCCTGCTAAAGTTGCTCATGACTATCTTGTAGAGAAAGGGATTTTGAAGAAATGATTGAATATAAAGAAATTAGCAAATCTTATGGAAAACAAGACATTATCAAAAATCTAAATCTAAAGATTGAAGACGGCACTTTTCTGACAGTTGTGGGGACTTCTGGCTCAGGCAAAACGACATTGTTAAAGATGATAAATGGTTTGGTCAAGCCGAATCAAGGGCAAATCCTTATCAATGGTCAAGATGTGCAGGACACGGATTTGATTGAATTGCGGCGAAACATCGGTTATTCGATTCAAGGAAATGGGCTTTTTCCGCATTTGACAGTTGCCGAGAATATCGCTTATGTGTTGAATTTGCAAAAGAAAAATCAAGCAGAAATAGAGAAGATTATTAATGAAAAGTTAGCTATACTTGGTTTGGATACCCAGCTAAAAAATCGCTATCCAGCAGCTCTTTCTGGCGGACAGGCGCAACGAGTGGGGATTGCACGTGCATTAGCTGCAACTCCTAATATTTTGCTAATGGATGAGCCTTTTGGAGCAGTGGATGCTATTACGCGCTATCAACTGCAGCATGAGTTGAAATCCTTGCATGAAGAAACCGGAATTACAGTTGTGTTTATCACACACGATATAGCAGAAGCTTTGAAACTAGGTACGAAAATCCTCGTTTTAGATAAGGGAGAAATCCAGCAATATGGCACGCCAGAGGAAATCAAACAACAGCCAGCTAATGAATTTGTAAGAAAACTACTAGAATTAGCAAGCTAAAGAGAAGTTCTATGAATCCAAAAATGAAAGCCATGGTGATTTATGAGCCTGGTGGTCCAGAAAAATTTGTTCTAGAAGAACGAGAAATCCTGAATGTAAAAGAAGGCTAGACTCTAGTCAAGATTAAAGGTTTTGGGATCAATCATTCAGAAATTTTCACTCGGAAAGGTCTATCTCCAACTATTCAATTCCCACGCATTTTGGGGATTGAGTGTGTAGGACAAGTGGTTGAAACGACAAGGAGAGATTTACAAATTGGACAAAAAATTGTCTCTATCATGGGTGAAATGGGACGTGCGTATGACGGTTCTTATGCTGAATATGCTCTACTTCCAAATGAGCAGATTTATCCCGTAGATAGCCAATTATCTTGGTCTGAGTTAGCAGCAGTACCAGAGACCTATTATACCGCTTTTGGCTCCTTCAAAAATCTGCAGATAAAAGAAGGAGATTCAATCTTAGTCCGAGCTGCGACAAGTGGCGTTGGATTAGCTTTCTTAAAATTGGTAAAGGCGCAATTCCCACAGAATCGTGTAGTTGGCGCAGTTCGTTCTCTCGCTAAAAAAGATTTACTTCAATATCTAGGTTTTGATGAGATTATTTTAGATGAAAAAGGAGTTTTGCAAACTGAGGAAAAGTTTGATAAAATCCTTGAATTAGTCGGTCCGGCTACTCTAAAAAATTCATTTGACCATATTCAAAGTGCAGGAATTATCTGTAACACTGGTCAATTAGGTGGCAAATGGTATGTAGAGGAGTTTGACCCAATCGTAGAAATAAAAAATAATAGTTTTTTGACGAGCTTTTATTCAGGCAATGTGAGCCAGCAGCTTATTGATGAACTTTTTAGCTATATTGATGCTTACCAAAGAAATTTATCTCCTCAACGAATCTTTTCGTTAGAGCAAATCCCAGCAGCCCATTCTTATATCGAAAGTCAAGCGGGATTTGGGAAAGTGGTCGTCTTAAATGATTAACTAGAAAAAATGAAAAGTGTGCAAATTGCATGCTTTTTTGAATTGACATACAGTATATCTATGCTTATAATGAAAATTAGAAAATTCTATAAATGAGGCAATACAGATGAAAAAAAGAATTGGGATTTTATTAGTAGCGAGTTTGTTTCTTTTGACAGCTTGTGGGGGAAAGAAAACGAATGTGGAAACGAAACAAGAAGGAAAAGCAACGTCTGCAAAAGTTGCGTCCTCTGAGCAAGCAAAGAAAAAAGCAAAAGTTCATTATAATGGTTCTTACTATAGTGTAAAAGGGAAATACGATGAAATTGTTATCGCAAATAAACATTATCCATTATCTTCAGATTATAACCCCGGTGAAAATCCTACTGCTAAAGCAAAATTGCTGGAATTGATTGCTGCTATGCAGCGCGAAGGCTATCCTATCAGTCATCAATATAGCGGTTTCCGTAGTTATCAAACGCAGGTTACTCTTTATCAAAATTATGTCAATCAAGACGGGAAAGAAGCAGCAGATCGTTATTCTGCCCGACCTGGCTATAGTGAACACCAAACAGGCTTGGCATTTGACTTGATTGGCACAGACGGAAATCTAGTAACAGAAGAAAAGGCAAGTCGATGGCTTTTGAAACATGCAGCTGAATATGGATTTGTCGTGCGCTATCTAAATGGTAAAGAAGACAAAACTGGATATATGCCAGAGCAATGGCACCTGCGTTATGTTGGGAAAGAAGCAAAAGCGATTGCAGATTCAGGACTATCTTTAGAAGAATATTACGGTTTTGCTGGGGGAGATTATAAGGATTAAAGTTGAACACAAGGAGACAATACACATGAAAATTTACACAATGAATCCTACTATTGATGTCGTGGAAACACCTGTTGAAGAAACTAGTCGTATCATCCGTCACCTTCACTTAGGAGAAGGAAAAATGATTCCTGAACACAAGGCTGATGCTTTGGTGACTGTTGTTTGTCTAGAAGGAAAGGTTGATTTTACAGCATCTGGTCAAACCGTTCAACTTGTTCCCGGAAGTTTTTTAACCATGGAACCCAATGAACTTCATAGTTTATATGGTGTGAAAGATAGCCATGTATTGGTTATTCAGCAATTAAAATACTGAATGTGAAAAAAGGTAAAAACTTGGAAGTCATACTGTCGTAGATTCCAAGTTTTTTTGATTATATAAAAAACCTTTCCCAAAATTGGAAAAGGCTTATTATCAACATTTTTTGTAATGTAAATACGATTTTTATTTGAGACCGTATTTTTTGTTGAAACGATCCACACGTCCATCTGCTTGAGTGAATTTTTGACGTCCAGTATAGAATGGATGTGAGTCTGATGAAATTTCCACACGAATCAAAGGATAAGTGTTTCCATCTTCCCATTCAACAGTTTCGCTAGAATACTTAGTAGAACCACTAAGGAATTTGTAGCCAGTTGAAGTATCCATAAAGACAACAGGACGGTATTCAGGATGAATATCTTTTCTCATTTTTAAAAATTTCCTTTCTGCCATGGTCTCTCTGCGAGCCATAGATTCGTTACTTTGATAGTTTACCAAATTCTAGCGGATTTGACAAGTCTTTTCTACCAAATTATTTCCTTTTTGCCAATTCTTTCAATTCTTGATAAACTTCTTCGATTTCTTCTTTGGAGTAAGCATTGGCACCACTGGCAAGAGGATGACCGCCTCCGTCGTGTTTTTTAGCTACTTCATTAATCGGGATAAATTTACTCCGCAACCGAACGCGATAATTGCCATTTTCTTGCTCAACAAAAATTCCCCATAATTCAACGCTGTCAATACGCCCCGGAGCTGAAACGATAGCAGAAGTGTCAGCATCTGTTAAATGATTGGCTTTGAGAAGTTCCTGAGTTAAAATGACACGAGCTGCACCATTTTCATCGACTTCTAAATGGTCATAAACATAGCCTTGAAGTTTAGCGATTTGATAGCTGAAAGAGTCCATTTTTCGAGCCAAAGCAGCAAAATCAAAGGGATACTCGCGAAGTTTACTTGCGACAACCATTGTGCGGGCAGTTGTGGCAGGATATAGGAATCGTCCTGTATCACCGACAATTCCAGCATAAAGTAGTTTAGCAGAATAATCATCTAGTTTCAGTTTATTTTCCAATGCAAAGAGAGCAATTAGCTCACTAGCACTACTAGAGCTAGTATCTACCCAAGAAATATCCCCGTAAATGTCATCGTTTGGGTGATGATCGATTTTGATGAGAAAATCTCCTTTGTTGTACCGTTCGTCATCAATCCGAGCAGTATTTGCTGTATCACAAACAATAACTAAAGCATGTTTGTAATCATCGTCTGAAACATCATCCATTTTGGCCAGCCAAGCAAGAGTCGGTTCAGTCTTTCCCGCTGCTTTAATCTTTTTCTCAGGAAAATTGACTTGAAGTAATTTTTTCAAACCGACTTGACTTCCTAAGGCATCAGGATCAGGTCGCATGTGACGATGAATGATGATCGTATCATATTCTTTAATTTTATGTAAAATTTGCTTGAAAATTTCCATATGATAACCTCCGCTCTACCTTTTATTCATTGTATCATAAGATGATTATTTTAAAAAGTAAAAGGGGAAAGTAGGGAACTTCAAGAGATTTGAAGTGCAACAATTTGTTCAATGTGTTATAATAAACTGATAGAATTTTTTGGAGGAAATTATGGCTTTAGCAAAAATTGTATTTGCGAGTATGACAGGAAATACAGAAGAAATCGCAGATATTGTAGCTGATAAATTAAAAGAACTTGGTTTAGAAGTAGATATTGATGAGTGCACAACGGTTGATGCAGAGGAATTTCTAGAAGCAGACATCGCAATCGTTGCTTCTTACACATACGGTGACGGCGAGTTGCCTGATGAAATTGTTGATTTTTATGAAGATTTAGCTAGTCTTGACTTGACTGGAAAGATTTACGGTGTTGTTGGATCAGGCGATACATTTTATGATGAGTTTTGTAAGGCAGTAGATGATTTTGATCGCGCTTTTGCAGCGACAGGTGCTGAAAAAGGTGCTGAAAATGTCAAAGTCGATCTATCAGCAGAAGATGAAGATATTGAAAATCTGGAGAAATTCGCTGAAGCATTAGCCGAAAAAGTACGGTAATCATGTAAGAAGGCTGGGAAATTTTCCTAGCCTTTTTTAGCTTAATTTATTCGATTTTAGGCATATATTCTGACATTTCTAATATAGAATAGTATAATAAGAGAAGAGAATTTGTATCAATGGGAGGAATGAGATGACGAAAGAACGAGATTATGCCTTTGGATTTCATGACGATGTGAAACCTTTGTTCTCAACAGGCAAAGGTCTGACAGAAGAGGTTGTTCGTGAAATTTCTGAAATTAAAAATGAGCCGCAATGGATGTTGGATTATCGCTTGCGTTCTTTAGAATTGTTCCATAAATTGCCCATGCCTGATTTTGGACCAGATTTATCCGGCATACGATTTGATGATATTATCTATTATCAAAAATTAAGTGGAGATCGGGCTAGAAGTTGGGATGAAGTGCCAGATGAAATAAAGAAAACCTTTGAGCGTTTGGGTATTCCTGAAGCAGAGCGCCAATTTTTGTCAGGAGCTGTTGCTCAATATGAATCTGAGGTAGTCTATCATAACATGAAAGAAGAATTTGCCAAGCAAGGCATTATCTTTACCGATACCGACACGGCAGTACAAGAATATCCGGATTTGGTGAAAAAATACTTTGGCACAGTCATTTCTAATGCAGAACACAAATTTTCTGCTTTAAATAGTGCTGTTTGGTCAGGTGGTACATTTATCTATGTTCCTAAAAATGTTCAATGTCAGGTGCCAGTTCAGACCTATTTCCGTATCAATGGAGAGAATGCCGGTCAGTTTGAACGCTCGCTCATTATCGTAGAAGAGGGTGGCTCTATTCAATACATTGAGGGCTGCACAGCGCCGACTTATACGACCAATAGTCTTCATGCTGCAAATGTGGAAATTATTGTCAAAAAAGATGCTTTTTTCCGCTATACAACGATTCAAAACTGGTCAGACAACGTTTATAATCTGGTGACAGAGCGTGGAACGGTTGAAGAAGGCGGTACTTTGGAATGGATTGACGGAAATCTGGGCAGCAAGGTCAATATGAAATATCCTTGTAGCATTTTGAATGGCCGCAATGCAAGAACTTCAGTCCTTTCCATGTCCTTTGCTAATTATGGTCAGCATTTGGATGCGGGTTGTAAAGTCTATCACAATGCGCCAAAGACTTCTAGCACATTGATTTCCAAGTCTGTTGCCAAAGACGGTGGTAAGACGGATTACCGCGGTCAAGTCCGTTTTGGCAAGAACAGTGCTGGTTCAAAGTCTCACATTGAGTGCGACACGATTCTTATGGATGGTGAATCCAGCTCAGATACCATTCCATTTAATGAAATTCACAATTCAAATGTTGCACTTGAACACGAAGCTAAGGTTTCTAAGGTTTCAGAGGATCAGCTTTATTACCTTATGAGCCGCGGTATTAGCGAAGAAGAAGCAACTGCTATGATTATCAATGGCTTTATGGAACCAATCACCAAAGAACTCCCAATGGAGTATGCAGTCGAACTTAATCAGCTCATCAATATGAGTATGGAAGGCTCTGTAGGATAAAAGTAAAAACAGTCGTGAGGCTGTTTTTTGTGTTCCTGATTGAAAGAAGAGAAAGAAAAAAGCACCGAATCGGTGCACGCTTTTGCAAGCTTGAGTACGGACAAAGCCTTATTTTAACTTGCTGTGCTGTTTCGAATGGTTCCAAAACACAATACACTTTAATCATAGGACTTGCAAAATTTTTCAATCGTGCTATAATACTTTTTAGAGACATATCGCTGACTGGAATCTTTTAGAGAGCGCGTGGAGCTGAAAATCGCGCAGAGGAAGGCAGTTGAGACTACTCTGTTAGCTTTTATGCAAACATAAAACGGTGGCTACGTTAGAGCCAATCAGAGGTGTCAACAAACTTTTTTGTTGTACATGAATGAAGGTGGAACCACGTTGCGACGTCCTTTTCGGGATGTCGTTTTTTTTTATTTTGTTGAAGGGAGGAAAAGTTATGCTCTATATGATTGGCGGATCACCCTGCAGCGGGAAATCAACGCTCGCTTCCCTTCTTGCTCGGAAGTACGATTCGCTTCATATCAAGCTGGATGATTTGGTAGATGAGATGATGGCTCAAGCAAGAGAGGACTTAAAGCCGATTTCCTTTCTGAGATAGGACAGAAGTCCGGATCAAATCTGGCTGAGAAGTCCAGAGGAGATGGCAGAAAAAGCATTATAAGCAGAGAGAATGAGTTCCTTATGTTTTAGAGGGAACTTCCAATCCTGAGCAAGCTTTTGAAAACTGGATGCAGCGTGACATTCTTTTTGCCCAAATGGTGCGGAAGGAAGCTCAGAAATTAGGCTATCCCAGTCTCATGACAGACGGCAGTCAATCAATCGGAAAAGGAGACTGCTTAAGAGATTGCCAGGCTCTTGAAATTGCCCAATACAAATAAATAGATATTAAAGGAGAAAACTATGATTAAGATTACTTTCCCAGACGGCGCTGTTCGTGAATACGAAAGCGGCAGCACAACATTTGATATTGCTCAGTCTATCAGCAATTCCTTGGCAAAGAAAGCCTTGGCTGGTAAATTCAACGGCAAACTCATCGATACCACTCGTCCTATTACAGAAGACGGTAGCATCGAAATTGTGACACCTGACCACGAAGACGCCCTGCCTATCTTGCGCCATTCGGCTGCTCATCTCTTTGCCCAAGCTGCTCGTCGTCTCTTCCCAGACATTCACTTGGGTGTCGGTCCAGCTATTCAGGACGGATTTTACTATGATACAGACAATACCGCAGGACAAATTTCCAACGAAGACTTGCCTCGTATCGAAGAAGAAATGAAGAAGATTGTCAAGGAGAATTTCCCGTCAATTCGTGAAGAAGTGACAAAAGATCAAGCACGAGAAATTTTCAAGAATGATCCTTACAAGTTGGAATTGATTGAGGAGCATTCAGAAGATGAAGGTGGTTTGACAATCTACCGTCAAGGTGAATATGTGGATCTCTGTCGTGGACCTCATGTACCGTCAACTGGACGTATTCAAATTTTCCATTTGTTAAATGTAGCGGGTGCTTACTGGCGTGGGAACAGTGATAATGCTATGATGCAACGGATTTATGGAACAGCTTGGTTTGATAAGAAAGACCTAAAAAACTATCTTCAAATGCGTGAAGAAGCCAAGGAACGTGATCACCGTAAGCTCGGTAAAGAGTTGGATCTTTTCATGATTTCTCCTGAGGTTGGGCAAGGTCTTCCATTCTGGCTTCCAGATGGTGCGACTATTCGTCGTATCGTAGAGCGCTATATTACAGACCGTGAGGTCAATGACGGCTACCAACACGTGTATACGCCACCGCTTGCAAGTGTGGATTTATACAAAACTTCTGGTCACTGGGAACATTACCAAGAAGATATGTTCCCGCCAATGGATATGGGAGACGGTGAACAATTTGTTCTTCGTCCAATGAATTGCCCACACCATATTGAGGTCTATAAAAACCATGTGCATTCTTATCGTGAGCTGCCAATTCGTATTGCAGAACTTGGTATGATGCACCGTTTTGAAAAATCAGGTGCGCTCTCAGGACTCCAACGTGTTCGTGAAATGACGCTGAATGATTCTCACTTATTTGTCATGCCAGAGCAAATTCAAGAAGAATTTAAACATGTGCTGGATTTGATGATTGATGTTTACAAAGACTTTAATATCACAGATTATCGTTTCCGTCTGTCTTATCGTGACCCGAATGACAAGCATAAATATTTTGATAATGATGAAATGTGGGAAAATGCTCAACGCATGCTAAAAGGAGCAATGGATGATTTAGGTTTGGACTATTTTGAGGCAGAAGGCGAAGCTGCTTTCTACGGTCCTAAGTTGGATGTTCAAGTAAAAACAGCTCTTGGAAATGAAGAAACCCTTTCCACTATTCAATTGGACTTCTTGCTACCAGAACGTTTCGACCTTCATTATATCGGAGCAGACGGTGAAGAGCATCGTCCAGTCATGATTCACCGTGGTATTGTGTCTACGATGGAGCGCTTTATTGCTTACTTGATTGAAACTTACAAAGGTGCGTTCCCAACTTGGCTGGCACCTCATCAAGTGACGGTCATTCCAATTTCTAATGAAGCGCATGCTGATTACGCTTGGAAAGTAGCGAAAGAACTGCGCAATCGTGGTGTCCGTGTGGATGTCGATGAGCGTAATGAAAAAATGCAATACAAGATTCGTCAAAGTCAAACCCATAAAGTTCCTTATCAATTGATTGTAGGGGACAAGGAACAAGCAGATGGTACGGTGAATGTCCGTCGTTATGGCAGCAAACAAACTCATACAGAAACAATTGCAGAATTTGTAGACCATATTTTGGCTGATATTGCTAGAAAATCACGCATAGATGATAAGGACAACTAAGCTAAAAAGTAGATGATAGGTTGCAATGATGACATGACTGGTTATAAAGATATGCAATAGAACATCATATCCTGTATGCTGTCGTCTCATTTTACAACCTTTCAATTTTTGAGCTTTAGAAAAAATGTATATCAAAAACTCTATTTCTAATTGAGGAAATCCCTTTTATAGAAATAGAGTTTTTTAGTTTACAATCGCCAAGCATCGTAATCAAAGGTTTGTAAAATCATATTCGTCATTTCTTCAGGCGTTTCTTTAGTACCGCTTGAAATCCAGAGTGAGATAATGCCCTCTATGCTAGATAGAAAAACTTCAAGTGCATATTTTTCAGAAATGGGGAAATTTTCTTTTAAAAAGTGTTCGGTTTGAAGTTTGTGCTGATCGTTCGTTAAAATACTAAGCATAAATTCACGGATTGTTTCACGGAAATTGAGGTAATGACTTTGAGAAACGGCATAAATCAGGTCATGGTTTTGTTGGAGATAGCTTAGATTGGCAATGAGTAGGTCGCGCGTGTTTGTCGTTTCTTCAAAATTTTTACGTAATTGGGTAATAATTTCTTCTTTTAGTGTTTCAATTAGGTCGAATTTATCAAGATAGTGAAGATAAAAAGTTCCACGGTTGATACCTGCTCGTTGACAGAGTTTACTAACGGAAATTGTTTCAAATTTTTCTTCTAACAAGAGCTGAATGAGGGCTTCTCTGATATGCTGCTTGGTTGCTGTTTGTCGATTTTGTACCATAACACTCCTTAAATGAACACTCTGTTGATAATTGATGATTGCCTTTATGTTAAGTCTATTTTATAATAAAGATAGGATCTAATCAACAGCTTGTTTATTTAATTGGACATGGAAACTGAAAGAGGAAAAGACGATGGCTTATATTGAAATGAAGCATAGTTACAAACGATATCAAATGGGAGACACAGAAATTATTGCCAACAATGATATCTCTTTTGACATCGAAAAAGGAGAATTGGTCATCATTCTTGGAGCTTCTGGTGCTGGAAAATCAACGATTCTGAATATTCTTGGTGGAATGGACAGCAATGACGAGGGAGATGTCCTGATTGATGGGCAAAATATAGCACATTACAACGCTCACCAGTTGACGGACTATCGGAGAAATGATGTTGGTTTCGTCTTTCAATTTTATAATTTAGTTCCCAATCTGACGGCGTTAGAAAATGTTGAGCTAGCTTCAGAAATTGTTCAAGATGCACAGGATGCAGCAGAGGCACTAGCAGCAGTTGGTTTGGGAAATCGACTGCATAATTTTCCTGCTCAATTATCTGGCGGCGAGCAGCAACGGGTTTCCATTGCGCGTGCCGTGGCAAAAAATCCTAAAATTTTGCTTTGTGATGAACCAACAGGTGCGCTAGATTATAAAACAGGTAAGCAAGTACTGCAAATCCTTCAAGATATGTCGCGCAAGCAAGGTGCGACAGTGATTATCGTGACTCACAATGGTGCGTTAGCTCCGATTGCAGACCGCGTGATTCGTATGCATGATGCACGGATTCAGTCCGTCACTTTGAATGAACATCCTCAAGATATCGCAAGTCTAGAGTATTAGTGAGGAGTGGTGATATGAAAAAATCCATTCTAAATAAGGATATCTGGCTCTCTTTTCGTCAGTCCAAAGGACGCTTTCTGTCCATTATGTTTTTGATGATGTTAGGTTCTTTTGCGCTAGTAGGACTGAAAGCAGCCAGTCCAGACATTGAAAATTCAGCCAATCGTTATCTTTCACAGATGAAAATGATGGATTTGGCAGTGATGTCAGACTATGGTGTTAGCAAAGCTGACCAAAAAGAACTGAATACAATCCCAAATGCACAGGTAGAATATGGTTATTTTACAGATACGGTGATTGGCGATAGTTCAACTTCTGTTCGAGTTTTTTCTCAGACAACTAATATTTCTAAGTTCAAGCTTGTCTCAGGTCATTTTCCAAGCAAGGAAAATCAAGTGGCTTTGGCTAGTTTTTATCAAGGAAAGTACAAGATTGGCGATAGCATTACTTTAAACGAGGAAGGAACCAATGATTATGCTTTGAAGCAGCATACCTTTACGGTGACAGGGTTCGTCAATTCAAGTGAATTGGCTTCGACGATTTCTCTTGGCAATTCTAACTCAGGGAGTGGGACCTTATCTGCTTATGCAGTGGTGATGCCAAAAACATTTCAAAGTTCAGTCTATACAGTTGCTCGTTTGAAGTATGACGATTTAAAAGCACTTAATTCTTTTGGAGACTCCTATCGAAAAAAGGTAAAACAGTATGAAAATGAGCTGGAAAAGCTAGTGGCTGATAATGGGAAAAATCGTTTATCAGAGATAAAAAAACAAGCACAGACAAAAATTGCGGACGGAGAAGCAAAAATTCAAACTTCTCAACAAGCATTGGCAGATGCCCAGCAGCAACTAAGGAATGCGCAGGATCAAATTGATCAAAAAAGAGCAGATTTAGAGCTTGCTCAAGGTCAACTAACTGAAAAAGAAAGCTTGCTTGCACAGGGCGCAGCTCAAATTGCACAGGCTGAACAAACTTTAGCAAGCTCAAAAGCAAAATTGGATACAGCCGCTGCTCAACTTTCTTCAGGTTGGGGACAATTGAACCAAATGAAAACCCAATTAGATCAGGCAGCTAGTCAGTTGTCTGCTGCAAAAGAAAATGTAACAAATGCTCAAGCTACATTAGCTACAGCGCAGGCAGAATTGGAAAAAGGTCAAATGCAACTTGCAGCTGCAAAAACTGATTTGCAGACCAAAATAGCTGCGCTACAAGCACAAGGAATTGATCCAGCAACAGTGCCTGAAATTGTGGCAGCACAAACTCAACTAGCACAAGAAGAAGCAAAATTAAATCTTGTCCGTACAGAACTGGAGCAAAAGCAGGCTGAATTTCAAACTGGACTGTCGCAGTACAAAAGCCAAGAAGCGCTTTATCAAACAGGACTTGCCCAATACCAATCTGCAGCTGAGGCATTGAATGCGAAACAAGCTGAATATGATGCAGGCTTGGCTCAATATCAAAGTGGTCAGGCAACCTTAAAAAATAAACAAGCTGACTACCAAGCAGGTCAAGTCCGATTAGCACAAGCAAAACAACAAATCGCAGACGGTCAGGCACAATTGGACCAAGCTCAGGCAACATTGAACGATAAAAAAACTGAATACGAAAAGCAAAAGAAAGATGCTGAAACAAAAATAAAAAATGGGCAAGCGGACATTCAAAAGGCAAAAGATGAAGTAGCTGGTTTGTCTGTACCAACCTACCGCGTGTATACACGTCGGACATTTCCAGGAGCTGACGAGTACACAACAACGGGGAATCGTGCTTATGGTATCTCAGCTGTAGGGAATGCTTTCCCGATTGTACTATATCTGGTAGCTGCCCTTGTAACGGTAACGACAATGACGCGTTTTGTCAGCGAAGAACGCACAAATGCAGGTGTTTTAAAAGCTTTGGGTTATCGGAACCAAGATGTCGTTAAGAAATTTGTCGTCTATGGCTTGGTTTCAAGTTTGTTAGGTACAGTAATGGGAAGTTTGTTAGGTACTTATTTCTTACCCTACATCTTAGGGAAAACGATTTTTAAGACATCAACTTATCCAGCTTTGCGATTAGACTTTTATTGGGAAATCAGTCTCATTGCTCTCGTGTGCTCGGTCTTGTGTGGCGTTGTACCAGCCCTTTATATTGCCCACAAAGAGTTGAAAGAAAAGCCGTCTCAATTATTGTTACCCAAGGCGCCTACCAAAGGATCAAAAATTTTGTTAGAGCGGATTGACTTCATCTGGGGTCGGCTTAGCTTTACGCAAAAAGTGACGGCTCGAAATATCTTTCGTTACAAGCAAAGAATGCTGATGACTATTTTTGGTGTGGCAGGCTCCGTCGCCCTCTTATTTGCCGGTCTGGGAATGTCTTCTTCTATGGAAGGTATGGGAAATCGGCAGTATGGAGACATTATCAAATACGATGCGGTCATTTCGCAAAAACATCATCTCAAATCAGACGAGCAAGCAGCAATTAATCATTTATTAGCAGATAAAAAAATAGCTAAAAAATGCAGTATTTATCAAGAAACATTTACCAAAAAAATCAAGGGTGCTAAAGATGAGCAGTCTCTCGCGTTATTTGTGACAACAGGCAAGGATTTTCATCATTTCATAGAGTTATATGATAGTCAAAGCAAAGCGAGCTTGAACTTGTCTTCGCATGGAGCGGTCATTTCTCAGAAATTAGCAACCATTATGCATGTTTCTGTTGGAGATACTTTTGAGGTGACATCCGATGAAGGAAAACGCTATAAAATCAAAGTTTCTGGTATCACTGAAATGTACGCAGGGCATTTTATCTTTATGAATCAGGACTATTATCAAACGGTATTTGCTCGTAAGTTCCAAGAAAATGCTTATCTGATAAAATTGAAAGATTCCTCTAGCAAAAATGTGCAGGATACCGCAGCAGCCTTCATGAAATTAACTGGTGTGCGAGCAGTCGTACAAAATACGGGGATTTTGGAACAAATTGATGTCATTGTCAAATCTCTTGGCTTTGTAATGCAGATTTTAACTGTTGCCTCTATTTTACTAGCCATTGTGATTCTTTATAACTTGATGAATATCAATGTTGCAGAGCGGATTCGAGAATTATCAACAATTAAAGTATTGGGATTTCATAATAAAGAAGTCACGCTTTACATTTATCGAGAAACCATTCTTTTGTCTGTTATTGGCATTATTGTAGGCCTGTTTTTAGGAAATATTTTACATCGTTCTCTTTTAGAAACAATTGCTCCGGATGCCTTTCTGCTCAACCCGACAGTATCGGTGTTTGTGTACCTTATACCAGTCTTTTCTATCATCATGATTTTGATTGTCTTAGGATTTATGGTCAATGCAATATTGAGACGTATTGATATGTTGGAAGCGTTGAAGTCAGTAGATTGATGAGTCAGTAAAACTTTCACTCAAACTTGGGAGTGGAAGTTTTTTCTTGGTTTGTTATAATATTTTATAAAGGACAGATGAAACGGTACAATGAAACGAAAAATTGCTTTATTATCAGATATTCATGGAAATGTAACGGCATTAGAAGCTGTTTTGGCGGACGCTAAAAAGGAACAGGTGACCGATTACTGGTTTTTGGGAGATTTATTGGCACCGGGAACGGGTCGAAGGAAGATTCTCGACTTAATGGCTACTTTACCAATCAGTCTCCAAGTGCGGGGAAATTGGGAGGATAGCATTTGGAATGCCCTTCATGGGAAATTAGATATCAGTCGCCCTAGTCATTTATATATGGTTTGTTTATGCCAGTATCTTTTGGAAGAAGTCACACCTGAAGAACTGAACCGATTGCATGAATTGCCTTTGCAGCTTTTGACAAAAGTTGGCGATTTAGAAATTGCTGTGACTCATCATTTGCCAGATAAAAATTGGGGACGAGAGTTGATTCATATTGGTCAACAAGAGAATTTTGATCGTCTGTTTGAAGGTAACAATTGTGCCATTGCCATTTATGGTCATATTCATCAGCAATTTCTTCGTTATGCGACGGGGGGACAGATGATTATCAATCCGGGATCTATCGGTCAGCCGTTTTTTCTAGATGCTTGTTTGCGAAAGGATCTGCGAGCTCAGTATGCTATTTTAAAAATTGATGAACAGGGATTAGCAGATGTCGATTTTCGACGAGTGGCTTATGATGTAAATAAAGAATTGGAAATGGCTAGAACATTGAAGTTGCCTTATTATGAAGTATATTACGAAAGTCTGGTCAATGGAATTCATCATACGCATAATCATGATTTACTTCGAGCAATTAGCGAGCGAGAAGATTATGTTGCACATCTCAAGGAGTTTTTTGAGAAGTAACACTTGAAGTTACAACGTAAATAAAGTATACTAGTAATAGAATCAGCAAATGAAAGGAGTTTTACATGCAAATTTCGAGTCGTTTTACCATTGCCACGCACATGTTGACTGTTATAGCACTAGAATGTCAAGAACATAAAGTGACTAGTGATTTTTTAGCTGATAGCGTTGGAGTAAATCCTGTCATTATTCGCAAGACTTTATCTCAGTTGAAAAGCGCGGGCTTGATTTCCGTTGCGCGTGGGAGGGGAGGAGCTATCATTAGGAAAGATTTAAAAGACATTACCCTCTTGGATGTCTATCAGGCAGTAGAAAGTCTGGGCAAATCTGGGCAACTCTTTAGCTTTCATGAACATCCAAATCCATCTTGTCCCATTGGCAGAAATATTCACTTCGTTTTAGATGACAAATTAGCAGAAATTCAAGCAGCAATGGAAAAAGAACTGAGCAAGACCAGTCTGGCAGATGTCGTTGCATCTGCCCAAGAAAAGATAAAAAAATAATCCATTTCGTAAGAAATGGATTGTTTTTTGGAGAAAAAGAGGAGCTAAAAATAACAGTTGATTTCATAATCAAGAAAAACTTGCTGATAATCATAGAGGTCTTCCGGATGTAGAGCTTGCACATTTTCCATTTCATAAGAACGTTTTAGTAATTTATATTTATTTTCACCGAATTGATGAAAAGGTAAGAGTTGTACTTGGTCAATAGATAATTTTTTAAATAAAATAGCAAATTGTTCGGCATCTTCTAGAGAGTTATTAAAGCTAGGGATAACAGGAATACGCAGGACAATGGTTTTTTGTTGCGAAAAAGCATAATGAATATTTTTGATAATTAGTTCATTTTTGACCCCTGTGACTTTGCGGTGATTGATGGTGTTATAATGCTTTAAGTCAGTATAGATAAAATCTACATACTGGAGCAAATCAACGAATTTGTTATGATCTACAAAGGCTGTCGTTTCAATTGCTGTATGGATACCTTTTTCTTTGGCAGCTTTAAGGATTGCTTTGGCAAATTCAAACTGAGCAAAGATTTCTCCACCAGACAAGGTCAGGCCCCCACCTGATTCTTCATAAAATTCTCTATCTTTGAGAACTTCTTTGATAATCTCTTCAACGCTTTTTTCCTCTCCCATGGTGATAGTCTTTTTGCTAGAAGCGTCTAACATGGGCTCAGGTTTAAATTTCTGAGATTCTGGATTGGCACACCAAGGACAGCGTAAGGGACAGCCTTTTAGAAAAACAGTTGTCCGAATTCCTGGTCCGTCGTGAATACTAAAATGTTGAATATTAAAGATGATTCCTTTTTCTGCACTCATGATGTACACTCTTTTCTTGCTTATTTTCTTTTATTATATCAAACAAACGAAAGAAAAACAATTACGAATGAAACTATTTTTTATTTTATTTATTCCTTGAATTCTGTTAAAATAAAGAATGAGGTGAATAAAATGGAACGTTTAGATGAAATCGTTAAGCTCGTTTCGGAGTTTGAAAAAATTGATGTTAATACTTTATCTGATAAATTAAAAGTCTCTAAAGTTACGATTCGGAAAGACTTGGATAAGCTGGAAATGAAAGGCTTACTTCATCGGGAGCACGGTTATGCGGTCTTAAATAGTGGTGATGACCTGAATGTCCGGCTTTCTTTTCATTATGATACCAAGCGAAAGATAGCACAAGAAGCAGCAAAAATTGTTGCAGACAATGAAACGATTATCATTGAATCTGGTTCAACTTGTGCTCTGTTAGCTGAAGAAATCTGTCGTACTAAGAAGAATGTGAAAATTATTACAAATTCTTATTTTATCGCAGACTATGTGAGAAAAGTAGATTCTTGCAAGATTATCTTGCTAGGCGGTGAATTTCAGAACGATTCGCAAGTTACGGTCGGTCCTTTGCTTAAGGAAATGATTCAATTTTTCCATGTAGAACATGCTTTTGTAGGGACTGATGGCTATGATGAAGAGCTTGGTTTTACAGGTAAGGATTTAATGCGTAGCGAAGTGGTGCAATATATGTCGGAAGCATCTGATAAAATGATTGTGTTAACAGATTCGAGTAAATTTGATAAAAGAGGGACTGTCAAGCGCTTTGGTTTGAAACAGGTTTCGCAGGTGGTAACGGATCAAGCTATTCCGACAGCCGCGGTTCAACGCCTAAAAGCAGCCAATATCAAATTGACTCTAGTCTGATAAGTAGAGGGAGATAAGATGAAAAGTGAAAGAAAAAGGCTATTAGCTAAGATTGCTTATCTTTATTATGTAGAGGAGAAAAGTCAGGCAGAAATTGCAGCAGAGACAGGGATTTATCGGACAACTGTGAGTCGTATGCTGGCTGAAGCTAAAAAGGAAGGCATTGTCAAAATCGAGATTGAAGCCTTTGATACGCGTTTGTTTCATTTAGAAAATGTAGTGAAAAAGAAGTATGGGTTAAAAGGACTTGAAATCGTAGCAAATCAAGTGGATGATTCACCTTCTGATTTGGAGCAGCGGTTAGCTCAATCAGCGGCAGGAATGCTTCGGGGGATGATTGATGACAATGCTAAAGTTGGATTTTCATGGGGAAAGAGTCTTAGTCTCTTGGTAGAACACTCGGGCAGTCGGCACTTGAATAATGTGCATTTTTTTCCATTGGCTGGCGGACCTAGCCATATTCATGCTCGTTATCATGTTAATACCCTCATTTACAGTATGGCTAATAAATACCATGGGGATTGTCGCTTTATGAATGCGACGATTATACAGGAAGACGAGATCTTAGCAAAAGGAATTTTGTCTTCTAAATATTTTGAGGACTTAAAAAGAAGTTGGCAAGAACTAGATGTGGTTGTTGTTGGTATTGGCGGACAAGTGGATGAAAAGAATCGGCAGTGGTTGGATATGCTGACGGCTGAAGATTTTCGTACAGTGGAAAATGAAGGAGCTGTCGGAGAAATTTGTTGCCGCTTTTTTGATGAAAATGGTGAGTTGGTTGATGAACAGTTGCAAAATCGAACAGTTGCTATTTCTTTAGATTATTTAAAAACAGTTCCTCACAGTCTGGCTTTCGCCTATGGTCGTCAAAAAGCTGCCGCTATTTTGGCGGTTTTACGTGCTGGGTATATCAACCATTTAGTTACAGATGAAGCAACTATTTTAAAAGTGTTGGAATTGGATAATAGTGCAGTTAATTAATTAGTAGTTTATAACAATTCTCCTTTTCCTCATTATTTCATTTTCAAAAGGTCAAGAATAATGATTCTGACCCTTTTTATTTTACTTGATAAGCACAAATGTGCGATAAATATAAAAAAAGAGAATTTGTTCAGTGATATATTGACGGAATAAGAGAAAGATGATAAATTTGAGTTACAAACAAAAATAAAACGCTTTCAAATAAAAGAAAGATATATTTTGTAAATAAAAATAGGAGTAACGTTAAATATGGAAGTGATTGTAGCTGATCAAATCATTATGGGGTTAATCTTGCATGCTGGGGATGCCAAACAGCATATTTACCAAGCTTTGTCATTAGCAAAAAATGGTGAGTTTGAAAAGTGTAATGAGTATCTAGAATTGGCAGATCAGGCATTATTAGAAGCTCATAATCTTCAAACGGAGTTTTTGGCACAGGAAGCGGGGGGAACAAAGACAGAAATTACAGCTTTGTTTGTCCACTCTCAGGATCATTTGATGACCAGTATTACAGAAATTAATCTTATCAAGGAAATCATTGACTTGAGAAAAGAATTACAAGTGAAAAAATAAATCATCAGGAGGATGAAGATATGATTAAAATTGGGTTGTTTTGTGCAGCAGGTTTTTCAACAGGAATGTTGGTCAATAATATGAAAATAGCTGCGAAAGAAGCTGGTTTAGAGGTTGAGATTGATGCTTATTCTCAGGCCAAGTTAGCAGATTATGCACCAAACTTGGATGTTGCTTTGTTAGGACCACAAGTAGCTTATACTTTGGATAAGTCAGCTGCCATTTGCGAAGAGAACCATATTCCAATTGCGGTCATTCCAATGGCGGACTATGGCATGCTAGATGGTAAAAAAGTATTGAATCTCGCTTTGGGGCTTTTGGAACAAAAACAAGGAGCTTAGTTATGGCTAAAATAGATACTCAAAAAATTATTGCGCCGATTATGAAATTTGTCAATATGCGCGGTATTATTGCCTTAAAGGATGGCATGTTGGCAATTCTGCCCTTGACAGTTGTTGGAAGTATCTTTCTGATTGTAGGACAGTTACCATTTGAAGGCCTTAATCAAGCGATTGCAGGCATTTTCGGGAAAAATTGGACCGAGCCATTTATGCAGGTTTACTCAGGAACTTTTGCGATTATGGGTTTGATTTCCTGTTTTTCTATAGGATATTCTTATGCTAAAAATAGTGGTGTAGAGCCTCTGCCGGCAGGTGTGTTATCTGTGTCTTCTTTCTTCATTCTTTTAAAATCTTCTTATATTCCAGAAAAAGGTGAAGAAATTACAGACGCGATTGCCAAGATTTGGTTTGGCGGTCAGGGGATTATTGGAGCCATTATTATTGGTTTGGTTGTCGGTAGTATCTATACCATGTTTATTCAAAAACATATTGTTATTAAGATGCCAGAGCAAGTTCCTCAAGCGATCGCCAAGCAATTTGAGGCTATGATTCCAGCTTTTGTGATATTCTTCCTTTCCATGGTAGTCTATATTCTTGCTAAAATGCTGACAAAGGGTGGTACTTTTATCGAAATGATTTATGGTGTGATTCAAGTACCGCTGCAAGGATTGACTGGTTCCCTTTACGGTGCAATCGGTATTGCCTTTTTCATCTCTTTCCTATGGTGGTTTGGTGTACACGGACAATCTGTTGTCAATGGTGTAGTGACCGCTCTCTTACTTTCAAATCTGGATGCTAATAAAGCCTTGCTTGCTGCTGGAAAGTTATCTGTTGGAAAAGGTGCTCACATTGTCACTCAGCAATTCTTGGATAGTTTCCTTATTTTGTCTGGTTCTGGTATTACTTTTGGTTTGGTGGTAGCCATGCTCTTTGCAGCTAAGTCTAAACAATACAAAGCACTAGGAAAGGTTGCTGCTTTTCCAGCAATCTTTAATGTCAATGAACCAGTTGTGTTTGGGTTTCCAATTGTTATGAATCCCGTCATGTTCTTGCCTTTTATTCTTGTACCTGTTTTAGCGGCTGTAATTGTTTATGGTTCTATAGCAATTGGCTTTATGCAGCCATTTTCAGGGGTGACCTTGCCATGGAGTACACCAGCTATTATTTCTGGTTTCTTAGTGGCAGGATGGCAAGGTGCTCTCATCCAAGTTGTCATTTTAGCTATGTCCACTCTCATCTATTTCCCATTCTTTAAATTCCAAGACAATCTTGCTTACAGTAATGAACTGAAAGCGGAAGGATAAACTACATTGTATCACTGTAAAGAAATTATTTTAACGTTGATTGAGCACAAATGTGCAAAAAATCTTTAATTCGATAATTGATTATAGATGATTGAATTTTTGCATCTTGCATGCTACAATAGTTACGAAAGAAATAAAAATAATTTCATAAGAAAGGTTGTGCTGTGATGCCTAATGTAAAAGAAATAGAAAAAACGACTATACAAACAAGTTATTTTGGTAGTTTAACGGACCGAATGAACAAGTATCGGGAAGATGTGCTGGACAAGAAACCTTATATTGATGCTGAACGTGCTGTTCTTGCAACAAGAGCTTATCAAGAGCATAAAGAAAAGCCAAATGTTCTGAAGCGTGCTTATATGCTTAAGGAAATTTTGGAAAATATGACGCTTTATATTGAAGATGAGACCATGATTGTTGGAAATCAGGCTTCATCTAATAAAGATGCACCTATTTTCCCAGAGTATACTTTAGAATTTGTACTCAATGAATTAGATCTTTTTGAAAAGCGCGACGGTGATGTTTTCTATATTACAGAGGAAACCAAAGAACAAATCCGGGACATCGCTCCCTTCTGGGAAAACAATAACCTCCGTGCTAGAGCTGGGGCTTTACTTCCAGAAGAAGTTCAGGTTTATATGGAAACTGGCTTCTTTGGCATGGAAGGAAAGATGAACTCTGGTGATGCTCACTTGGCAGTCAACTATCAAAAATTGCTTCAATATGGTTTGAAAGGTTTTGAGGAAAAAGCTCGGGCAGCTAAGGAGGCCTTGGATTTAACAGATCCGGCTAGTATTGATAAATATCATTTCTATGATTCAATTTTCATTGTAGTGGATGCTGTGAAAGCTTATGCGGATCGTTTTGTCAAATTAGCTCAAGATATGGCAGAGTCTGCAAGCCCAGAGCGCCGTCAGGAATTATTGGAAATTGCTCGAATTTGCTCCAAAGTGCCTTACGAACCAGCGGAAACGTTTGCTGAAGCTATTCAGTCTGTCTGGTTTATCCAGTGTATTTTACAGATTGAGTCTAATGGTCACTCCCTCTCTTATGGGCGCTTTGACCAATACATGTATCCTTATGTTAAGTCGGACTTGGAAGCTGGTCGCGAGACGGAAGAAAGCATTGTCGAACGCTTAACCAATCTTTGGATTAAGACGATTACGATCAATAAAGTACGCAGTCAGGCTCATACTTTCTCATCTGCTGGTAGTCCTTTGTATCAAAATGTGACAATTGGTGGACAAACACGTGATAAGAAAGATGCTGTAAATCCCCTTTCATATCTGGTTTTGAGATCTGTTGCACAGACGCATTTGCCACAGCCGAACTTAACAGTTCGCTACCATGCTGGTCTAGATGCTCGTTTTATGAACGAATGCATAGAAGTTATGAAACTAGGTTTTGGAATGCCTGCTTTCAATAATGACGAGATTATCATCCCATCCTTTATCGCAAAAGGCGTTTTGGAAGAAGATGCATACGACTATAGTGCCATCGGTTGTGTGGAAACTGCCGTGCCTGGTAAATGGGGCTACCGTTGTACGGGTATGAGCTACATGAACTTCCCTAAAGTACTTCTCATCACTATGAACGATGGAATTGATCCCGCATCTGGCAAGCGTTTTGCACCAAGCTTCGGTCATTTTAAAGACATGAAGAGTTTTGCTGAGCTGCAAACGGCTTGGGACAAGACTTTGCGCCACTTGACTCGTATGAGTGTCATCGTGGAAAATTCTATCGACCTGTCTCTTGAAAGAGAAGTGCCGGATATCCTCTGCTCAGCTTTGACAGATGATTGTATCGGACGCGGTAAGCATTTGAAAGAGGGGGGAGCTGTCTATGACTATATTTCTGGTCTCCAAGTCGGTATTGCCAATCTATCAGACTCACTAGCAGCAATCAAGAAGTTAGTCTTTGAAGAAGGCAAATTGACTCCAGCTGAACTCTGGCATGCGCTTGAAACGGACTATGCAGGTGAGCGTGGCAAGGAGATTCAAGAGATGTTGATTTCTGATGCACCGAAATATGGTAATGATGATGATTACGCTGATAAGCTGGTGACTGATGCTTATGATATTTATGTGGATGAAATTGCTAAATATCCAAATACCCGTTATGGACGCGGTCCAATTGGCGGTATCCGCTATTCAGGAACATCTTCTATTTCAGCCAATGTTGGTCAAGGTCGTGGTACTTTGGCGACACCAGATGGCCGCAATGCAGGAACACCGCTCGCTGAAGGCTGTTCTCCATCTCACAATATGGACAAGAATGGTCCGACTTCTGTATTGAAATCTGTTTCTAAATTGCCGACAGATGAAATCGTTGGGGGGGTTCTGCTCAATCAAAAAGTGAATCCTCAGACCTTGTCTAAGGAAGAAGATAAAATTAAATTGATTGCTTTACTTCGTACGTTCTTTAACCGTTTGCACGGTTATCATATTCAATACAATGTTGTTTCTAGAGAAACCTTGATTGATGCGCAAAAACATCCTGAAAAACACCGTGATTTGATTGTGCGTGTTGCAGGATATTCGGCATTCTTCAATGTACTCTCCAAAGCAACACAAGATGATATTATCGGACGTACAGAACACACATTATAAAAGAGGTCCAGTTTATGGAATTCATGCTTGATACATTAAATGTAGAAGAAATAAAAAAATGGTCGCAAGTTCTCCCCTTGGCAGGAGTGACTTCTAACCCGACCATCGCTAAAAAAGAGGGAGAGATTGATTTCTTTAAACGCATCCAAGAAGTTAGAGAAATTATTGGGAAAGCTCCTTCCATTCATATTCAGGTTGTTGCCAAAGATTATCAGGGAATTTTAAAAGATGCAGCTGAAATTCGCAAGCATTGTAGTGGAAATGTGTTTGTCAAAGTACCTGTAACCCCTGAAGGTTTAGCCGCTATAAAGGTTTTAAAAGCAGAAGGTTACAAGATTACGGCAACTGCTATTTATACCATTTTCCAAGGTTTATTAGCCATTCAAGCAGGCGCAGATTATTTAGCTCCTTATTATAACCGTATGGAAAATTTGAACATTGATTCAGATGTAGTTATTGGCCAATTGGCAGATGCGATTGCAGTAGAAGGTTCATCTAGCAAAATTTTAGCAGCTTCCTTTAAAAATGTAGGACAAGTCAACAAGGCTTTTGCTGATGGTGCCCATGCTATTACAGCAGGTGCGGATGTCTTTGAAGCAGCTTTTGCTATGCCGTCTATTTCAAAGGCAGTAAATGATTTTGCAGCAGATTGGTCATTCATTCATGGTCAAAAGTACATCTAATCTCCATTTTTGCGTAGGAAGAGGTATTTTATGAGAACTTTTGCAAGCCCTTCTCGCTATATTCAAGGTGAAGATGCCTTATTTGAAAATGCAAAACAGATTTTGAACTTAGGAAACCATCCAGTTTTGCTTTGTGACAACACTGTTTATCAAATTGTAGGAAAGAAGTTCCAATCCTGTCTTACTCGCTATGGACTTCATGTATTGCATGTCAGTTTTAATGGTGAAGCTTCGGATAATGAAATCAATCGGGTAGCTGCTTTAGCTGAAAAAGATGGAGCAGATCTAGTGATTGGTCTTGGTGGTGGAAAAACAATTGACAGTGCTAAGGCAATCGCAGATTTATTGGGAAATCCCGTCGTGATTGCACCGACTATTGCTTCGACAGATGCACCAACATCAGCTCTTTCAGTAATTTATACCGAGGAAGGAGCATTTGAAAAATATATTTTTTACACCAAGAACCCAGATCTTGTTCTAGTAGATTCAAAGGTCATTGCTCAAGCTCCAAAGCGCTTGTTGGCTTCTGGAATTGCAGATGGTTTAGCGACTTGGGTTGAAGCGCGTGCGGTTATGCAGGCAAATGGAGAGACCATGCTAGGACAAAGACAGACTTTAGCAGGCGCAGCTATTGCTCAAAAATGTGAAGAAACTCTTTTTGCAGATGGTTTACAAGCACTGGCTTCTTGTGAGGCGCAGGTGGTAACACCAGCTCTTGAGCATATCATTGAGGCTAATACGCTTCTCAGCGGTGTTGGTTTTGAAAGTGGTGGATTGGCTGCTGCTCATGCCATTCACAATGGATTTACAGCTCTGACTGGTGATATTCATCATCTGACTCATGGAGAAAAAGTAGCTTATGGAACGCTAACACAGCTCTTTCTTGAAAAACGTCCAAAAGAGGAGTTGGAAAAATATATTCGTTTCTATCAGAAAATTGGTATGCCTACGACCTTGGCAGAAATGCATTTAGAAAATGCCAGCTATGATGATTTGCTCAAGGTTGGTAAGCAAGCTACTATTGAAGGTGAAACCATTCATCAAATGCCTTTTAAAATCTCTGCTTCAGATGTTGCTGCTGCCATTTTGGCAGTTGATCGTTATGTAAACTCCTTATAAAAATAAAAAGAAACAAGTCCGATTAGATTGGACTTGTTTTTTCGTGTAGTGATAGCTAAAAGTTTTAATCAGAAATAATAAACGCCTGATGCACATTGAAAATGTCATAATGATAATAAATGTGAGAAATAAATGCAAACTAGTGGAGGACAGATTGAGTAAAAAATTAGAAGACAGAGTTTAGAAAAATTATGGCAGTTGTTTCCCATATTTCTTGTAAAACATAATAAAGAATGGGCGGATTGGTATGATGAGGAAGCAACTGCTATTTTGTCCCTGATACCAGCTAAATATATAGTAAGAATATCTCATATTGGTAGTACTGCGGTTCAAAATATATGGGCAAAGAATATAGTAGATATATTATTTGAGGTTCGATTAGCAGAAGAACTAGAAATAGTGAAAAATATTCTTGTTGAAAATAATTGGTTATGCATGAGTCAAAGTACACGATGAATCTCATTAAATAAAGGATACACGGAGCAAGGTTTTGCAGAAAAAGTCTTTCATCTTCACATTAGAGTTGTCGGAGATAACGATGAACTGTACTTCAGAGATTACTTACGTGAGAATCATAATGTAGCGAAAGAATATGAACATTTAAAGATGAACTTATGGAAGAAATTTGAACATGATAGAGACGGCTACACTGATGCAAAGTGTAAGTTTATTAAACGATATACTAAAATTGCAAAAGAAAAATTTATAGGAAGATATTAAAATAGATACGAGAACTGTGATCGTGCTTTTTAACTTACTTTAAATATGGTAAATTAGTCTTATCTTATCAATTTTGACAACTTTTCTGACATAGGAACGGCGTTGTTGTATATCGTTATGATGTTGCATATTTGGAACATTAGCTTCTTTCAATCAAGGAAAAGTCGGAATAGGTATATCAGGATTGATTATCGGCTTCCTATTTAGTCCTTACGGGCTTCCGATGATAGGAGAAACAGTGATAGCGTTTATCAAATTGATAAATGATAAGATTAGGGCGATATAGATAAATTGGAATTTGGAGGGGGATAATCAAAGTGAATGAAATTAATGAATATGTTCGCGATAGTTTTTCTAAATCCGGCGATATTGTCATAAAATCTATGATGGGCGGATACCTTATATATTTTAATGGTAAGCTGATAGGTGACATTTGCAATAATGAACTGTTTTTAAAGAGAACGCCGACATCGGACAGACTGCTTGCAGATTCCGAACTGCGTTATCCGTATGAAGGTTCAAAAACCTTGATGCATGTATTTGATAGTTTTGATGATAAGGTTCTAATTCTGGAACTTCTGGATGGTATGTATGCTGAACTTCCGGAAAAGAAACCTGCGAAAGCCAGATGAGAAAGACAAATCTTAATTTATTAGATGAAAGTTAATTAGAAATTATGGAGGTAGTAATGAATAAGATTACTTGTATTTGTTTAGGTGTTAGCAATATGGAAAAGTCAATAAAGTTTTACAGAGATGGTTTAGGATATAAGACTGACTGTAAAGAAAATAATCCGCCAGTATGTTTTTTCAATACTCCAGGAACAAAATTTGAACTATTTCCTTTAGAACAATTGGCAAAAGATATTGATGAACATAACCCACCAAAGAGAAATGGATTTTCTGGAATTACATTAGCGTACAATGTTGAACAAAAAGAAGATGTTGATAGTGTAATTGAATTAGTACGAAATGCTGGTGGAAGAATTGTAAAAGAACCACAAGACACCTTTTGGGGTGGATATCACGCCTATTTTTCTGATTTAGATGGATATTATTTGGAAGTTGCATGGGGACCAAATTTTAAGTTTGACAAAAATGGACTATTGAAATTTTAGTAATTAAAAGAGATATAAAAAAAGGTATCAAGCAAAGAATACTTAGACTTTATTTTAGAACAAGTATCTGAATTAGATAATATTAGTTATAGAGCTATGATGGGAGAATTTATTATCTATTATAATGGAAAAATTATTGGCGGAATACATGATGGTAGATTACTTGTTAAACCTGTGCAGATATGCCAAATGTAGTGTATGACTTGCCGTATGATGGAGCAAAAGAAATAATTCTTGATTATAGTAGAATTTTGAACGAAAAAATTCAATTATGATAGAGTTAAAAAATGACCTTGTCCCTCTTGAACGAGGGAGCAAGGTCATTTTTGTTATCTCAGTATTCATTTGATAAGAAATTGTTTATTTCATCGTAGGGAAGAGCAATACGTCACGAATAGAAGTGACATCTGTCAACAGCATAATTAAGCGGTCAATTCCAATTCCGAGGCCGCCAGTTGGTGGCATACCGTATTCAAGAGCTTCTACATAGTCGTAGTCGATACCAGTCGCTTCATCATCTCCGAGTTCCTTAGCTTTGGCTTGCGCTTCAAAACGCGATAATTGGTCAATTGGGTCGTTCAACTCTGTAAAGGCGTTGGCAAATTCGCGTCCAACGATAAAGAGTTCAAAGCGGTCGGTAAAGCGAGGATCATCTGCATTTTTCTTAGCAAGAGGTGAGACTTCAACTGGATGCCCATAGATAAATGTAGGTTGAATCAAGGTATCCTCAACAAAATCTTCAAAGAAAGCATTGATAATATGACCGACTGTAAAATGCTTTTCAACCGTCACATGATGTTCCTTAGCTAGTGCAGTGGCTTCTTCGAGAGTCATTTCTTTCCAGAAATCAATGCCCGTTTGCTCTTTAATGGCTTCTAGCATATGTTTACGTGCAAATTTGCGACCGATAAAGATTTCAGTACCTTGATAAGGGACACTTTCGGCATCTGTAACAGCTTTAGCTGCACTTTGGATAATCCCTTCTGTCAAGTCCATGATATCCTCAAAGTCTGCATAAGCCTGATAAGCTTCAATTGTAGTAAATTCAGGATTGTGAGTGGCATCCATTCCTTCGTTACGGAAAATGCGTCCCATTTCATAAACACGTTCCATACCACCAACAATCAGACGTTTTAAGTGCAATTCAGTTGCGATACGAAGTACCATATCAATATTTTGTGCATTGTGATGAGTAATAAATGGACGAGCAGCAGCACCACCAGCTTCATTATGTAGTACAGGTGTTTCAACTTCAAGGAATCCTTGGTTATCAAGATAACGGCGGATTTCTGAAACGATACGACTGCGAGTTACGAAGCGTTCAAAGCTTTCCCGATTGGAAATCAAATCCAAATAACGTTTACGATAAATCGTTTCAACGTCTGTTAGTCCATGGAATTTTTCAGGCAATGGACGAAGTGCTTTAGAGAGGTGTGTGATGTGAGTTGCTTTGATTGACAGCTCTCCCATATCTGTGCGCATAACCTCACCTTCAATACCAAGGAAGTCCCCAATATCCGCTTTTTTAAAAATTTGATAATTTTCTTCACCAACAGTATCTTTTCTAACATAGATTTGAATTTGACCTTCACGGTCTTGGATATGAGCAAAACCGACTTTGCCTTTCCCGCGCTTGGTCATAAGTCGTCCCGCAATGGTAGCAGTTTCAGCTAATTCGTGCAACTCTTCTTTTGTTTTATCACTATATTTTTCTTTTAATTGGGCAGAATCTGCGGTGCGTTCAAAACGTTTACCAAATGGGTCAATGCCTTGTTCTGCTAAAGCAGCCATTTTTTCACGACGAATCAGTTGCTGGTCATTTAATTCTTCAATATGTTCAGTAGTCATATTCTTCCTCCTAAAGTTTACCTTCCTCATTCTATCATAAATAAGGCAGAAATTCATCTATAAATAAAGAAAAACCGTGATTTTATACGCTCACAGTTTTAATTGTTTCTAAGTGGTCAACATTGTTCCAATCAAGAAGTGTAAAATGCTCAAAATCTTGTGTTTCAAGAATGGTGACACTTCCATTTGTAAGACCGCCCTGCTGGCGAAGTTGAGCAAAGTCATAACCTAATAACAAACGTAAAGAAGCGGTTAAATTCGCTCCATGACCAACAAAAAGAAGATTTTCATAAGATTGTCCTTTTTGTGATTTAATGAAGTCTATTGTACGTCGTGTAGTATTGTAGACTGATTCCGCACCAAAAATAGAGTTGTTAAATTTCGCTAGATTGTGACGGAAAGCTTCCATTTGATGAGGATAGATAGCCGTAATCGTAGAAATTTTCTGTCCTTCTAGGGAGCCTAATTGCCATTCACGTAGCTCGGCATGTGGCTCAACGACTTGTGAAAAATGATTTTCACTATTGATAATCTGTGCAGTTGCCATTGCGCGTGGTAAATCACTTGAAAAAATTTTGTCAAATTTAATGTGAGCTATGTGTTTTCCAAGCAAGTGCAATTCTTCAATAGAAGTCTCAAGCAGCGGTGAATCACCATTGGCTCCTTGAAAGCGTCCTTCTAAATTCCATTGAGTTTTCCCGTGTCGAACGAAGTAGAGTTTCATACAGGTTCCTTTCTATTTTGAATCCTCTTTTAAATCTGCAAAGGTCGCCTCGACAAAATGGGCTAAATCCTCTGCGTTAATTTCAATACTGTGTCCTAATTCTCCAGCCGATACGATAATAGTCTCGTCTGTTAAAGCTGAATTGTCAATGTAAATAGGAAAGTGGTGTTTTTGACGAATGCCGACAGGATTATTTGCTCCGTGAATGTAGCCAGTCGTCTTTTCTAAATCTTTTTGTGGAATCATGCTGACTTTTTTGTTACCAGATATTTTGGCCAGCTTTTTTTCAGCTAGATGTTCTGTTATGGGCAAAATCCCAATAATTGTCCCTGTTTTATCGCCTGTTAGAGCCAATGTTTTGTAAATCTGTGAGCGCTCTATTCCTTTGGGCAATTGTCCTTCTAAAGCATTGATTTGGATGCCTTTGTGAGGAATTTTTGCTTTTGTCAAAATTTGTTCTACTAAGGTTTTCTTAATTTTTGTTTTTTTAGCCATTATTTATACTCTTCCTCCAATTGGCTCATCCAAGCGCCCAGCCAAGTTCCTAATCCAAAGAAGAACGCAGCCGTAACAAAGGTGATGATAGAAGTATTAGCATAATGAATACTTTCGCTATTTCCAGGGTTTGGTACCAAGATGAGAACAGTACTAGATAAGACAATCCCAATGATAAAATGGTACACTTGAGAATGATAATTTTCCAAAGCATAGTGCATAGACTTGGAAAAAATCACAAGTGCGAGGAGACAGCCGATTCCGATTGGTAAAAAGGTTCCCAAAATATCTAAAGATTTAAAACCAATTAGCATCGGGGAATACAGACCCAAAATCAAGAGCAAATTTGAAGGACTTAATCCTGGAACGAGAATTCCCAGTGCGATAAGGGCGCCAGCTAAAATAAAAGTCAAGAAATTTGCTGGCAATGTTCCGACTAAACTATTGAGGAAATAAAGGCAAATCCCAGAGATGAAAAAAGTGGCTACGAACCAAATAACATCAGTTCGGTCGCGATCAGATTCTCTGGTAGATTCCTTTAGTAAACTTGGAATTGTACCGATAATCGCTCCTGCAAATCCCCATAAAACAATGATTTTATAATGCTCTAAGAGATATTCAACTGGCAGGGAAAATAGTGCAATCCCTAAAACCATTCCAATACCAACAGGTAAAAAATAAAGTACATTTTCACGAAAATTCTCTTTTATATGCGCTAAAAAATAAATCATCCGCTCGTAAATCCCCAAAATAGTGGCTAAAACTCCACCAGATACCCCAGGGAGAATAAATCCTAGCGCGATGACAATTCCCTTAAAAATTCTGATTAACCAAGAAATCATTCATTACTCCCTAAACTTTTCTTTGTTAGTCATTATAACATATTTAGAAACAAGAAAGTAGTGATAACTAGACGAGAAGAAAAGAAAAACTCTGCAAAGTTTTCGATTCAAACTATTACAGAGTTATTATTTTCCATTACCAAATAATTTTTTAAATGTTTTTGTCTGATTTTTTAAAGGAGATAGCTGATTAAGATCGACATCATGTGCAAAACCACCAATTGAGCCTTGTGATGTGTATTGATGTAAATCGTATTTTAAGTCTGTCTTAGGGGCAGTGTTGTAATAACCGTCATTATAGCCGTAAGTTGGAATCCAAATAGCTGTGAATTTCTTAGTTGAGATACTGTGTTCTTCAAGGAAATAGGTTCCGACATAAATCCCGATGTTCTTAGCACCCAATGATGCTAACTTAGCGCGAAAAGCTTCAACACCAGCATTCATGTTCTCCATAGTTTTTTCTTCAACATCTAGCCAGTAGTAGGTCGGTTTGTATTTTGAAGCAGCTTTATAAAAACTTTCGGCAGCTTTTTGCATTTCTTTCTTGTTGCTACCTGCCACATAAGCATAGACAGCGACAGGAATATTTCGTTTTTGAAATTCTTCTATGTGGCGTTGATAGGATTTATCAATTCCGTTTAAGTGTGTAGCTGCATTTTCTTTTTTTGCTTGTGCTCCGCTATGCACGCGTATAATGGCGCCAGAAACATTTTTTGCTAGTACGTCATAGTTAATATCACTTGGCAATTGCCAGCCGGACAAGTCAATGATTGGTTTATAGGCTTTGTCTGCTTCATCGGAATCTGAAGTATCAGTTGACTGAGAAGCAGCTGATGTTTGTGTAATAGCGTCCTTTTGCTGTTTAGTTTCCTTGTTTTCTGAATAATGCTTCGCTCCTAAAATAATCGCAATGAAGCTAACAAAGAAAACAAAGACAACAAGCGGTTTAATCCTCTTTCTCATATAATTTCATTTTAACGTAAAGTCAGATAAAAAGCAAAATAAACTAGTAGAAAATAAGTATTTGTCATCAAATTGAAATATTAAAGAAAGCGGTTTATTGGACATAATGGTGAAGAATGCTTATAAATCCTATTCATAAACTCAGCTTATTGTTCTTTTTTTAGTTAAAGTTTAGCCTAGATACTGCAAGGATTTAAAAAATACCGTTCGTCAAATACTTTTTTTTTACCCTGAAAAGTGGTATAATGTTCGGTGAAAATTTAATAATATTAGGTGAACTATGAAAATTGATAAACGCCACCTGCTGAATTATTCCATTTTGATTCCTTATTTGATTTTATCTATTTTGGGATTGATAGTTGTTTATTCAACGTCAAGTGCCACTTTAGTACAGGTAGGAGCAAATTCGCTCAGATCTGTTTTAAATCAAGGAATTTTCTGGGTAATCAGCTTACTTGCCATTGCTTTAATTTACAAAATAAAGTTAGATTTCTTAAAAGACAATCGACTGATTGTCATTGTTATTTTTGTGGAAATCTTGCTTTTAATTTTATCTCGCTTCCTTGGTGCCCGAATCAATGGTGCACATGGTTGGTTACGATTTGGTCCGATTAGTCTCCAGCCGGCTGAGTATTTAAAAATTATTCTGATTTGGTTTTTAGCACAGCGGTTTTCTCATCAGCAAGATGAAATCGCAACGTATGACTATCAGGCTTTAACACGAAATCAACTGATTCCACGCGCACTGAACGACTGGCGAATCCTAGTCGTTGTGCTAATTGGAATCGTAGCAGCGCTGCCTGACTTGGGGAATGCGACCATTCTTTTGCTGACGACCTTAATCATGGTAACGGTTAGTGGGATCGGTTATCGCTGGTTTTCAACTCTTCTTGGGATATTGGTCACTCTTTCCACAGCGGTTTTAGCAGGCATCTGGTTGATTGGTGTGGAAAAAGTTGCTAAGGTTCCTGTGTTTGGCTATGTAGCAAAACGATTTAGTGCCTTTTTTAATCCTTTTAAAGATTTATCAGGCGCAGGTCACCAGCTAGCTAATTCCTATTACGCCATGAGCAATGGCGGTTGGTTTGGCTTAGGATTAGGAAATTCTATCGAAAAACGTGGTTATTTGCCAGAAGCACAGACAGACTTCGTCTTTTCCATTGTTATTGAAGAATTTGGATTTATCGGTGCCAGCTTGATTTTAGCCCTCTTGTTTTTCCTTATTTTGCGGATTATCCTTGTGGGAATTCGAGCGAAAGATCCATTTAATTCTATGATGGCTCTTGGTGTCGGTGGAATGTTACTGACACAAACGTTTGTCAATATTGGAGGAATTTCCGGTTTGATTCCTTCGACGGGTGTCACCTTCCCATTCTTATCACAAGGTGGAAATAGTTTGTTAGTATTATCCGTAGCGATTGCTTTTGTTTTAAACATTGATGCCAATGAAAAACGAGAAAGTTTGTATAGAGAAATCGAAGAAACCAATCACGGTTTAAGAATTATTCGCTAACGTTAGATTGAGCAAAAGCTTATTGAAAGGTGTAGATTATGTCACTTCAAAAATTAGAAAATTACAACAATAAAGAAGTTATCAAAGAAGAAGTTACGATTCTGACGGACTTATTAGAAGAAGTTACAAAAAATATGCTGAGTCCTGAAACCTTTGAAAAAATCATTGCTTTAAAAGAATTAGCAGCAGCTGGAAATTATGAAGGGTTAAATGAGATTGTTCAAAGTCTATCGAACAAGGAAATGTCTTATATTTCTCGTTATTTTTCAATCCTGCCTCTTTTAATCAATATTTCAGAAGATGTGGATTTGGCTTTTGAGATTAACTATCAAAATAATGTGGGGCAAGATTATCTTGGGAAATTATCCACAACGATTGATTTGGTTGCTGAAAAGGAAAACGCTGCTGAAATTTTGGAGCATTTGAATGTGGTCCCTGTTTTAACAGCTCATCCAACTCAAGTGCAACGAACGACTATGCTGGATTTGACCAATCATATTCACGTCTTGTTGCGTAAATACCGCGATGTGCGAATGGGCTTGCTCAATGAGCAAAAATGGCACAATAATCTTCGTCGATATATCGAAATTATCATGCGAACAGATATGATTCGTGAGAAGAAATTAAAAGTGACCAATGAAATCACCAATGTGATGGAATACTACAATAGCTCTTTCTTGCAGGCGGTGACTAATTTAACAGAAGAATACAAGCGCTTAGCCAAACAGCACGGGATTGACCTGAAAAATCCTACCCCTATTACAATGGGAATGTGGATTGGTGGCGACCGAGATGGAAATCCGTATGTCACATCTGAAACGTTGAAAAAATCCGCTTTGACCCAATGTGAAGTGATTATGAACTATTACGATACGAAAGTTGCTAATTTGTACCGTGAATTTTCTTTGTCAACAGGTATCGTAAAAGTCAGTGAAGCGGTGCAGGAAATGGCTTATCTGTCAGAAGATAATTCTATTTACCGCGAAAAAGAATTGTATCGCCGTGCTTTCTACTACATTCAAACAAAACTAAAAAATACAAAGACTTACTTTATTGATCAGATAAAAACAGAGCCACATTACCACAAAATTGAGGAATTTAAACATGATTTACTAGCTATCAAGCAGTCTCTTCTTGAAAATAAAGGCGAAGCAATGATTTCTGGTGAGTTTACTGAGTTGCTTCAAGCGGTAGAAGTATTCGGTTTTTACCTTGCTTCCATTGATATGCGTCAAGATTCCAGTGTTCATGAAGCCTGCGTTGCGGAGTTATTAGCGAGCGCAGGAATTGTGGAGCATTATAGCGAGCTTTCTGAAGACGAAAAATGTCACGTTCTGCTAAATGAACTTCTCTATGACCCGCGGATTCTCTCTGCAACACACACTAAAAAATCAGCCCTTTTACAAAAAGAATTAGAGATTTTTCAAACGGCGCGTGAGTTGAAAGATAAGCTAGGAGATGCTGTCATTAAACAAACCATTATTTCTCATGCTACGAGCGTGTCTGACCTTTTAGAGTTGGCTGTTATGCACAAGGAAGTTGGTCTCATTGATAAAGAATTTGCGCGTGTACAGATTGTGCCACTCTTTGAAACCATTGAAGACTTGGATAATTCCTATGACACGATGAAGAAATACTTATCTCTTCCAATCGCTCAGAAATGGATTGCCTCCAATAACAACTATCAAGAAATCATGCTGGGCTATTCAGACAGCAATAAAGACGGTGGTTACTTATCATCTTGCTGGACTCTTTATAAAGCTCAACAGCAATTGACTGCTATCGGAGATGAATTTGGTGTGAAAATCACCTTTTTCCACGGTCGTGGTGGAACGGTTGGTCGTGGTGGCGGACCTACTTATGAAGCCATTACCTCTCAGCCTCTCCGTAGTATCAATGACCGGATTCGCTTGACAGAGCAAGGAGAAGTCATTGGCAATAAATACGGAAATAAAGACGCTGCTTATTACAATTTAGAAATGCTGGTTTCGGCAACGATTAACCGTATGATTACTAAGAAAAAAAGTGATACCAACACTTCAAATCGTTATGAATATATTATGGATCAAGTAGTAAAACGGAGTTATCAAATTTATCGTGACCTGGTTTTTGGCAATGAGCATTTTTATGATTATTTCTTTGAATCAAGCCCGATTAAAGCTATTTCTAGTTTTAATATTGGTTCAAGACCGGCTGCGCGTAAAACAATTACCGAAATCGGTGGCTTGCGTGCCATTCCGTGGGTCTTTTCATGGTCGCAAAGTCGGGTAATGTTCCCTGGTTGGTATGGTGTTGGATCTAGCTTTAAAGAATTTATTGATGAAAATCCAGAAGAAAATCTTGCTTTCTTGAGAAAGATGTATAAAAATTGGCCTTTCTTCCAATCGCTTTTGTCCAATGTAGACATGGTGTTATCAAAGTCGAATATGAATATCGCCTTTGAATATGCTCAATTGTGTGAAGATAAAGAAGTACAAGAAATTTATTATTCAATTTTGGATGAGTGGCAATTAACCAAGAATGTTATTCTTGCTATTGAAGATTATGATGACCTGTTAGAGGAAAATCCCTATTTGCGAGACAGTTTAGAGTACCGCATGCGTTACTTTAACATTTTGAATTACATTCAGCTAGAACTCATCAAACGCCAACGCCGTGGGGAGTTATCTCCTGACGAAGAAAGGTTGATTCACATCACAATCAACGGAATTGCGACAGGACTGAGAAACTCAGGCTGATGAAGAATGAAAGATCGGATTATTTCCGATTTTTTTATATTTTTGTAACCCAAAACGCTTCCAATTCGTTATACTGGTGAAAGAAGGGGGATGATGATATCAAACTAGATGATTATGAAAAAGTCTTGATTACCTTTGCGAAAGAAATCGTCTATTATCTGCAAGGCTCAGGCGTTCTAAAAGAGCAAGCAGAAGATGTTGTTCAAGATGTTTTTATCAAAATGCTAGAGTCTGATTTTGTCATCCCTGCTCAAAAAATGCGAGCTTGGATGTATCGTGTGTCTATTCGCCGCTATATTGATAAATACCGGCGCGATAAGCATTATATGGAAATCCTGCGACGAGATTTTTTTACAAAGGAAAATCAATTGATTGTTGAAGGAGCAGATTATGACTTTCTCATGGAGGAAGTAGAAAAGTTGCCCACACAGGATAAAATCATGTTGGATCTTTATTATTTTCAAGGATTCTCAATAGGCGAAATAGCAGAAGTACTCCATTATTCTAAGAGCAAAGTCAAAGTTCAGCTCATGCGCAGTCGAAAGAAACTTCGACAGGTTTTGGAAAAGAAAGGATATCATCATGGAAACATTTGAAATCGTTGCGAAGAAGAGCAAAAAGCGAAATACCAAGCGGATTATCCTCTGGTCAACAACAGTAGTGGTAGTATTTTTGGGAATATATATTGGTGTTCGTATGATTACGGGAAAACTCATCAGCAACCAAGCTTGGAAGGTAGTCAATGAGGTACAACTAGTTGAAAGCGTTGCCTTTCCTAATATTGAAACGTATACCTGGTCTGCTAATGGTGGAGATATGTTTCACGGTGGTATTAAAGGTAGACAAGCTAAAGATATTTATGGGATTCCGCTAGACTATGGTGAATACAAGACAGATTTTGGAATTTTTAATATTGATCGAGGAACTCTTTTTCATGCAAATTCTGGCAGATATACGGAATCTGGAGCAACTATTCAAATAGAAAACAATCAAAAAGTGCCACAATTCTACAATAAAAAAGCTAAAGAAGAGAAAGGAGAACCTGTCCATGAACCAACCCAAGAACTTCCTTATATCAAAGAAATGAAAAATCAACTGGTAGAAGTGGCTCTGACTTTTGATAAACCATATAGTTTAAAAGAAATTCGAGCAATGATTCCTAAGAATCTTAAAACCAATTGGTATTGGATTGGTACAAATTCAATAGGTGATCCAAGTTGGTGGCAACCAAGCAATCTATATGGCACAAGTCCAGATTATCTAACGCAAAAAGAATATGTTCACAAGAAGGAAGCAGAAGAAGCTATTAAAAATCTCAAAGAAGGAGAGAAACTGAATGATAGACTTTCTGAAATGAAGGATGTAGATGGATTCTTGGATAATCTGAAGAAATATATTAAAAGTGGATTTGGAAAAAGTAGCTACAATAATGCAACTCCGTCAGATGACATTAAAACCTACTTGAAAAAATTTGGTAAGCTAGACTTGTCTAAGAAAGAAGATTTAGAAAAATTAGAATTCTCAGGCGTTATCCTAACAGGAAAAGCTAAAAATTTTGCACAGTTGGAGGGTAAGGAGTGGATTTATGCATCAAGCATTGGAGCTTCTATACCAAATCAACCATACTACAAGTTGGACAAAGAATAAATTGATAAAAAAGGCGTGTAAGTGTCTAGAGTTTTGAGAATTTGAAAAATTGAATATCTTATAAATCAAGAGAACAAGAAATTGTTCTCTTTTTTATGTTATTGGAGGTTGATATGAAGAAAAATAGATCATACTCAGTTACTAAACAGTTACTTGTAAAAAATTTAGTTCAAGAGACTGGATTAACAAATTTAGAAATAGAAAAAGCATTACAAGAGTTATCAGATTATGGGTTGATTAAAATTTCAAGTCAAGGCATGGCTATTAAAGTTGTGGGGTAAATATGGAAAGAATAACGGTTGAACAAGTAGAGAATAGTGAACGTTTTTATCGTCTACCTAAAGCATTATTTGAATTGGATAGATATAAGAAGATGAGTTCAGATTCAAAGTTTCTTTATGCAATTTTAAAAGATAGAGCAGAATTATCTATCAAAAATAAGTGGATTGATTCAGAGGGTTGTGTATATTTCATCTTTACGATTGATGAGTTAAAAGAAATGACTGGTTGGGGTAAAGATAAAATTATCAAACTAAAGAAAGAATTAGCCAAGTTTGAACTCTTAGAAGAAGAACGGAAAGGACTAAATAAACCTAATCGTTTATATCTAGGAAAGATTAAAATTGAGTTATCCACAGGCTTTAAGCCAGTAAAATCAACGGAAGTCGGAAAATCAGAAGTCCGGAAGTCGGAAAAACCGAACTCCAGAAGTCGGAAAATCAGAAGTCTTGAAGTCGATTTTCCAGAACCTAATGATACTGATAATAGTGATACTGATTATAATGGAAATTCTATGTCTAGAAAGGCGAATCCAATTTCAAAAGAAATTTCCTCGCCTGCTGGAGCTATGGATTTATCTACACCAGAAGAATCTGTGAAATATATCCAACCAGAATATTATTCTCTCCTGCAAGTGATTGCTGATAGGTATAATGGGAAATTTACGCAATTAGATCTTTTTACAGGTGAATTTCAAAATTATAAATTAACCCACTATCAAAAAATGATGATTGGACAATATCTTTCAGATGGGTATGTGACGAGTGGTGAAGTGTTAGATATAATCGAGCGGATTCCAATTGATTCGGAAAGTCCCCTAGCTTATTTGCTGAAATGTTTGGAAAATCTTAAAGAGGAACGCAGGTTAGAGGCGAAAATGATTGCTCATAGGAATGCTGAAATGAAATATGAGGATTCGGGAAAGGCCGCCCTAGTTTAAGAGGTAATGAAAAATGAAAACTATTCTTCGTTATCCAGGTAGTAAATGGAATCTAGCTAAGAGAATTGTTGATTTCTTTCCTAAACATAAAAGTTATCTTGAACCGTATTTTGGAAGTGGCGCAGTATTATTTACGAAAGAGTTGAGCAGTATTGAAACGGTAAATGATTTGAATGATGATGTTGTCAATCTTTTTCAGGTAATTAAAGCAACTCCTAAAGAGCTAAGCGAAAAACTCTTTCTGACACCTTATAGTCGGACTGTTTATAACAGGGCTTGGGAAACTAATCCTAATAATAAAGTTGATAAAGCAGCTAATTTTATTATTCGTTCTTTGATGTCTCATGGCTTCCGCAATTTTGAAAAGTCTGGTTGGAAGCGTGATGTGAACGGTCGAGAAAGAGCTTATGCGGTGAAGCATTGGAATGAACTTCCTGAAATTATCCAAGAAGCAGCTATCCGCTTAAAACAAGTACAGATTGAGAACCGGCCGGCTTTGGATTTAATTTCAGAATATAATCGTGAGAATGTCTGTATGTATATTGATCCACCTTATGTTTTGAGTACGAGGACAAGAAAACAATATACAGTAGAGATGGAAGATCAGGATCATCAAGAGTTATTAGAAATATTGAATCAATCGAAAGCTAAAATTTTGGTGAGTGGTTATGACAGTGATTTATACAATAAGCAGCTGAAAAACTGGGAAAGAGTAGAGTTTCCGGCAACTGCAGAACATGGCTTGCCACGTACAGAAGTTCTTTGGATGAATTTTCAACAGAAGAAGCAATTGGAGTTGTTTTAAAAGAGAATGTAGATGGGATACCGTGAACAAGAACTTGAGAGAAATAAAGATAGTCCATTTTATTAAGAAAAAGGAGAAAACAATGGTGCTTTTTGGAAATGATAGAAAATCAGAAAGAATGGCTGCAATGCGAGAAGCCCCTAAACCAGTAGAAGAACTAGAGATGTTGATTGAGTATTATGATAAAACAACAGAAACAATTTCAATTATATCCAACCTAGAAGAATTACAACAATTGGTTGGTAATTCCTTATCAACTGGAGCCAGTATGAATTTTTCCTCTGCTAACCCTCCATTTGCCATCAATCCAAGGTGGGTTAAAAAAGTGACTTTTACAAAAAGACAGTAGATTTACAAGGAGTTAGTTGATATGTTTAAAAATTTTAAAGATATTAGGTTTGAAAGAACTAATGAAAACGGAGAAACAGTCTATTTTGTAAAATCTGATGGAATGCAAGCTAACTTATTTGAAAGAATTTGTTTAATTACAATCAGTCTAACTTTAGGTCTCCTTTATGTAGCATTTCGAATGTTAATTGGTGCCCTATTCTTAGCGATTCTTGCAGCGATTCTCAATCGTTTCTTAAAAGGCGATACTTCGTTTTTAAGTTACTTTTTACTAGCGCTAACTGACGTTCACATTATTCTCTTTGGCTGTATCATTGGCTTAGGGCTTTGGTTTTCAGATATGTAAATAGTATTACTAGATTTTGACCTGAGCATGTCAAAAAACTGCTTAATGTTCTTTGACAATTGAATACTCCCACTGTCCTGATTAGCGCAGTCTAAGCATAAAAAGAAGAATAGGGGCGGTGTGTAGCTAGAAAGAAATATCTAGCGCTGACTGCATCACGTAAAGCCACGGTTGACTTGTCCCGTAAGGCTAAGGGGTTTCTGGGATTTTCTAGACCACAATTTTAATCCTGCATAAAAAACACAGTAGAAATGCTACGGCATTAACTCGGCATGGCTGTAAATCAGCCTTTGATTCACACTAAAGGAGGACGAGATGAATCAAATTAAAATATCATCTAGTGAGGTTACACTCACAGATTTAAGACGATTAGGTCGTGAAGGTGATGCAACAGCACGCCTTGATACTGGTGAAGAAGTCAAGTTGACTAGTAAATACGGCTTGATTCCTCGTAAGGGTTATATAAATGGCAAACTCGAACTAGTAGAAATGATTGTGGAGTATGCAAGTATTTATCAGGCTATCCGTACAATCAAGCGAGGAAATATTCTTGTTGCTAGACGAATTAAACGAGGAAAAAAGTCTGTTTTACAATTAACTGGCAAAGGTTATCATCGACCTATCGTTAAACCTTAACAGATAGAGTCCTCATCTATCTGTTTTGAAGAATGAAGAAATGTATTCTTTGTTGTTGAAAGCAGATAGGTGTAAAGGAAAGAGAAGTAGATGAGTAGATTGAACTCATAATAAAAAATAAAGAAATAAAAATAGGAGTAACACATTATGAAACAAGTTTCTAAAACAATTTTAACAACTATTGCAACAATTGCTGCTTTTAATGCAGGACAACAAGCAGTTCAAGCAGAAGAATTATCAAAAGCAGATTCTCAAAAGACTGAAGTTGATCAGGTTCAAAAAGAAGTAACTCAAGCAGATGTGACGGTAAGTCAAACAAAAGTAGTTGCCGCAAATGGAGCGGTAAAAGCCCAAGAAACAACTGTTGCAGCAGCTAAGCAAGAAGTGGTGGTAGCTGAAAAGAAAGCAAGTACTGCACAAACTAATCTTTCTCAAGCAGAGAAAGTAGCTGCTGAAGCAACACCAGGAAATATTTCTAAAGCAGAACAGACGGTGAAAAATACGCAAACGGCTGTAGAAAATGCTGAGAAAGCTGTGACGGCAAGTCAAGCAGCTCAAACACAAGCTCAATTGTCTGTTTCAAATCAAGAAAAGATTACAAAACAGGCACAAGAAGCGGTGAAGGCAAAACAGGGTGAAGTAAGTAAAGCCAAAGAAAAGGTTGCAGAAAAACAAGCGATCTTAGACGGAACAGGTACAAAAGAAATCATTGAAAAAGCTGAACAAACACAAGCTAAGGTGAATATAGATAAAGCGGCTGTTCAAAAGGCACAGGCAGATTTAGTTGAAGCGAAACAAGTTGATCAAAAACGTGCTAGTGATTTGGCAAATGTTGATAAGGAAGTGCTTCAAGCTCAAATAACTACAGGTGCTTCTAAGTCTGATTTAGATAAAAAGGTTGCTATGGCAAGTAAAACAGCAGAAGCTTTAGAAAAGGCGACAGTTGATTTAACAAAAGCCAATCATAAAGCTGAAGCGATCAATACGATTACGCTTTCGCAAGATTACATTACAGCTTTACGAGAGTATAATCAAAACTTTACTAAATACAGCAAAGCAGAGTTAAAAGCTCAAACAGATAAATTAGTTGCTATGGGAAAGGCACTCGCTAAACAGAATCAATTTAAAGCGAATCAAGATGATAGTGATCTTGATACCTTAGATTTGAATCATCTCCCAGCCGAAGTTCGAGAAGAGATGTCTCTCTTTGCGGCTGATTTACTCAATCAAATTCGTGCAGCCTTTGGGACAGCGAAAGTTGAAGTGTCTAAAGGTGCAACTGAAGCAGTTAATGAACATGTTTCTACTTCTGCAACGAATGGTGTGAAAGGTCATGATCGGGCAAATTTGGATCGAGTACTGGCTAAAGTAGGTATCACTAGTGGAACAGAAGAAAGCATTGGCTTAATGGGTGGTTCTGGTTCGGCTCGAAAACAACAGAAAATCAGTCAACGAGAGTTAAAACGACTGATTTATAATAACATCTTGAACTTGATGTTTAATGCTTTTGAAGGTGTAGAGGATAATGAAAACAATGAATTTCTCCACGCTGGAACACTAGCTGGACTATCTGAAAGCGGTGTGAAGAAGGCTTATTTAGGGGTTGGTACTTCTTATAAAGATGATTTCTGGCAAGTAGTCAACTTCCTCTTTGTGTATGATAAGGCTCTTACACAACCAAATACCTTTGACGCCAAAGCATTGTCTAATCCATTTGATAGTAAGGAAGTCTTAGTCCGTCAAAAAGCGGCGCAAAGCGCTTATGATTTAGCTAAGAAGGCTGATGAACAAGCCAAAGCGAACAAAGCCAAAGCTGAAACAGACTATCAAAAAGCGAAGGCTAAGCTAGCGCTTGTGACAGTTAAACGAGATAGCTTGAAAGCTGAAAGTCCTTTAACTCCTGCGGCAGAAGCAACTCTCACAAAAGCACAGGCAACGTTGAAAGCAGATGAAGCAGAAAACAAAGCGGCGCAAGAAGCGGTGAAGCAATTAAATGCAGATGTTAAGGCGAAACAAGCAGCTCTATCACAAGCCAAAGCTGAATTAGCTCAAAAACAAATGGAGTTAAAAGCTCTTGAAGCGATTCTTTCTACTGATGAAACCACTTTAGTTGCTAAACAAGCAACTCTTATGAAAACAAAAAGTTTTGTTAAACAACGGATTGCTGAATTAGTACAAGCAAAAGAAAATGTTGTGAAAGCACAAGCAGTTGTTGCTCAGTTGAAAGCAGCTCCAGCTATATTGAAACAAGCACAAATGGATTATCGCTCTGCTAAACAAGTTCTTTTTGAGAAGCAGGCAGTTTTAAAGCAGGCAGAAGCTAAATTGACTGTACTTAAAGTTGAACAAGCAGAGGTGACAAACCAATATCAAGTTCTTGTGAAGACTTATCAAGCTCAATTGGAAGCACAACGTCAAGCAAAATTAGCGGAACAAAAAGTAGCCATTGAAAAAGCAGGCGGTCAAGCTATTCCTGTTTTTGATGAAACTGGTAAATTGGTTTCTTATGAAAATATGCATAAACAAGCTACACAATCACCAGTGGGAAGTCAATCAACTGTTCAGCCAGTTCAGGTAAATTATTCAACTCGTTTTGAAAAAGCACTTCCATCTACTGGCGAAAAAGGCTCAATCTTGAGTGCGATTGGTGGATTACTTTTAGTTGGTCTTAGTTTTATGGGAACGAAGCGAAAAGAAGTGAAATAAGGAGAAAGCATGAATTTAATGTATTTTCGGATGGCACGTGCACCATCTCTGTGATTTAGTGTATCAAATGGGAAATGTTAATTATTAGTTTAAAATACAAGGAGAAAATTAAAACATGAAATCAAATGAAACAAAAACGTATGGATCAATTCGGAAAATCAAGGCTTATGGTGCTTGTGGAGTTATTTTGGGACTTGCTGCTTTAGCTGTGGCAACAGCGCAAACAAGCTATGCAGATGAAGCAACAACTACTCCGAATACGGCTACAAATTTGCAAGCTAGTCAGCCTGCGCAAACCCAAGCAGCTAAACAAACGATTGCTCAGGCGAATCAAGCACAAGGAACTGTAAATGTTACAGTAGATAATTCACAAGTTAATCAAGCAGCTAACCAAGCCCAACAAGCTGGTGTGAAAGTTGTACAAGATACAACTGTTGATAAGGGTACAACAAATACATTAGCTGAAACGCAAAAGGCACAAGCTGAAATTGCAGCAGATCAAGCAAAACAAAAAGCTGCGGTTGAACAAACAACGGCGGATTATCAAAAAGCGAAAGCCGATCATGCTAAAGCAGTTGAAGAAACGAAACAAAAGAATGCGCAAATTGAAGCAGAAAATAAAGCTTTGAAAGAAGCACATGACAAGGCTAGCCAACAAGCAGCGCAAACCAATCAAGCAGTGGAACAAGCGAAAGCTAAGATTAAAGCTGAGTTTCCAGATGCCAAAGTGACGGAAACGACTAAAGAAGTAAAAGTGGATGCCAATAAAACTTCTTATGATGCCTATACCAAAGCTGTTGAACAAGTAAAAGCTGAAAATAAAAAAGCTACTGAAACCTATCAAGCTGAAAAAATAAAGGAAGATAAGGAAATCGCAGCTGCGAAAGCGTACAATGAAACCGTTCGTAAGCAAAATGCGGCAAATAAGGCTAAGGTGGATGCTGAAAACGCTGAAATTACGAAGCGCAATCAAGCTCAGTTAGCGAATAAAAAGTCTGTTGAAGCAGAAAATGAAGCAATCAAAAAACGCAATGCAGCCGGTCAAGCCAAAGTAGATGCTGAAAACAAGGAAATTGATAAATTTAACAAGGAAGTTGCAGAACATAATCAAGCTGAAGATGCTCGTGTTGCAAAAGAAAAAGCCCAAGCTCAAGCTAATAGCACCAAAGAGGGTTATACAAAAGAGATTGTAAGTAAGTATTTAATTTTTGGTAAGGAAAATACCAAGCGAGCAAAATTGGTTTCAATTACTGGTGTGGAATTGATAAGTCAAAAGAAGTATTGGGACAAAGTAAAAGCTGCTAACGGGAATGTCTTTGATGTTTTGTCAAAAAATTGGGATGATATGGTAGTTCATAAGAAAGAAGAAGCTACATCTGAAAATGGCAGTGTATTAGGTCGATTAACAGTCGGGAAAACTGCAGTCGTTCGTTATGAAAATTTGGATGCTTTTTATAATGGTAAGAAGATTACAGCAGTTGAGTATCATTATACGGTAAAATCAGCTAATTCGACTTATGGTAAAGTAAATGCGAATTTTGATGGCTCGCCAACTTCTACAATTTTAGCAGGTACTTTAAAAGGAGCAGAAGGTTTTGAAATGGAATTAGAAGCTCGTTTCTTTGGTGAAGATGGAAAAGAAATCTTACCAGAAGCTAATAAACCATTTCTCTACTCAGTTGCTTCTATGAATAGTTATGGCGAAGGAACTAGTCACGTAGAATTTGTTCGTCTTTCTAAAAATGATAAGTTTGTTCAAATTAATGGGTCTAAGGTTGGTCGTCATGGCGATTTAGTTTATTCAAAATCAAATTTAGAAGACTTAGATGCTTTAGGGTTGGATCAGCCTTGGGATCGTGAAGATAGTCCTTACGCCTATAAAGGTGCTGGACTAGTTTCAACAGATAAACGAGTCAAGTTTACTTTCGGAGTAAATACTAATGGTCAATATAGTGGTATAACTTCTGAATGGTTTGCTTTTAATTCGGATTTTAAAGCGACTGGTGTGCCAACTGCACCTCGTTATAAAGAAATTAAACCTCGTAAAACTTTTGCACCTGAGAAGTTGAAAGAAGTTCCAACACCTAAATTAGAAGAGTTGAAGAAGTTTGCTCCTGAAAAGGAAAAAACAGTTCCAACTCCAAAAGTTAAATTAACGTTGGTAAAAGTGAATGGTGTACCAACTCCAATCTATAAGCCAAAAGAAAAAGAACCAACTGCTCCCGTAGTGCCAACGGTACACGTTCATGATTATAAATTATCTACTCGTCCGCAAATTGCAAAAGCGGTTGAAAATGCGGATAAGGTGAATATTAACGGTCAATACGTTGCTAAAAACTCGCTTAATCGTTTTGCTTTGCAGACAGAAACGTTACCTGTAGGGCGCAAGCCAATCACTCAATTAGTCTTTAATGACCACTTACCACAAGGATTTAAAGTGGATTTGGAAAAGACAAAAGAAGCGAATAAAGGCTATGAGGTTGTTTATAATGAAAAAACGAATTTCTTGAGCTTTACAGCTAAAAAAGAAATTCTTGATGCAGTTAATAAAAACCGTGCGAAGGAATATCAATTAGGTGCATTGTCTGTATGGGGTCGTCCTCAGAATGACGCTGCAGATTACGAAAATGTCTTTGAAATGGTTGTAAACGAAGGACATAGTAAGGGTGGTTATACACGTAAATCAAATAAAGTGTTAATCCACACTCCAGGTAAACAAGATCCAAACAAGCCAAATGATCCGAAAAATCCAAATCGGGATCCATTGAAGCCAGAGAAGCATAATTACAATGCTGCTGGAAAACTGGTGGATGGCAAAGAAATGCTTCCAGAAGGTGTCAATTACTATGTATCAAAATGGACGAATCGTCCAAACAAGAACGACAAATCTGGCAAAGAAGCGATTGCCAAAGGCTTTGCTTATATCGAGGATTATCAAGATGATGCTGTCACACCGCTTGAAAGTCGTTTCCAAGTGAAAGATGCTGAAGGCAAAGCTGTGAATGGATTGAAGATGTATCATGTTTTAGATCGTAAGACACTCTCTAAAGCCTTAAATGATATGATTGATCGTTCAGGTATTTCTCCAAAGGGTGCGTTCTACATGTGGGTTGCCGAAAAACCAGAAGAATTTTACAAGGCTTATGTGCAAACTGGTATGGATCTATACTTCCATACACCAATGCAAAACAAGAAAGGCTTTACTGGAAAATATACCAACCAAACTTTCCAAGTGCAATTCGGCAATGGTTACTATTCAAATGTGGTAGTTAATCATGTACCAGAATTGAAGGTACAAAAACGAGTTTATAACAAACTTGGTGATGGTCAAAATCTTGATGGTAAATTGATTAAGTTGGGTGATAAATTCTATTACTATTTAGATGGAGCTAAATTGCCATCTGACCGTGGAGAAGCCCTCAAAGAATATCGTTTCTATGATGACTTTGACGAAAAAGGTGATGAATTTACAGGTGAGTATAAGGCAATGGCTGCTGTTGACATCAAATTGAAAGACGGTACAGTGATTAAAGCTGGTACAGACTTGTCACAATATGCAGAGCTGAAATATGATAAAGCTAAAGGAATTGTTGAAATTTCAATGAAACAAGATTTCTTGGATAAGGTAGATAATGCGTCTGAATTTGATGTAGATGCTGCGATTCAAATGAAACGAATTTCAGCTGGAACATTTGAAAACACCTACAAAAATGTGGTGAATGGTCATGAGCTTGTTTCTAACACCGTTAAGACTAGCACTCCAGAGCCAGAAAAACCACAACCTAAGAAACCAACTCCAGCTCCAAAAACACCAGCCCCAGCTTTACCACAAACAGGTACAGCTTCTAGTATTGGATTGTCTGTTTTGGGAATGATCCTTGCAGGCTTTGGTCTATTTGGTTTGAAAAAACATAAAGAAAATTAATAAGATTATTCTTACAAGGCAATAAGAAAGGTCTTGTTGCCTTGTGTTTATCTAAAAAGAGAAAGAGGATCTTTTATGACAAAGAAACAATTATTTACGCTGCTTGTACTCTCTACAATGGTGCTAACCCAAGCAGGAAGCATTTTAGCGGACGATGTGACGCCACCGGTTGACTCAACTACTCCAGGTGTGGTTACACCTAAACCAAGCACTCCAGTTGAACCTAGTCAACCGACCCCAGAAACACCAGTTGATCCGACTGTGCCATCAACACCGCCAGAAAAACCAAGTACCCCGGATACTCCGGCGCCAACTCCTTCTGATCCAACAGTTCCTGAAAAACCAAGTACCCCTTCAACGGAACCGTCAACGGATTCTGGATCAACGACACCTGGTGGAAAAACAGATCCAACAACTCCATCCACAAAAGATGGGAAAAAGGACGAGCCAAAACCGGATACACCAACTCCAAGTCCAAAACCTACGGAAGAACAACCGAAAACAACGGATGAAGCGAATAAGGCAGGCAAGAGTCAAGTTGGAACGACTTCTACTTCAACAGGACAAAAAGTTGTTAATCCTGTGACGAATCCCGTCCAAACCAATACGGGTTATACGATTGTCGGAACTAACAATAGTCATGTACTGGTTTCAAATGGAGACGGTCAGGTAGTAGAATTAGCTGCTGAAACAGTAGGAGGCGTAGTGAATCCTGATAAAACTGTGTCTGTTAAAAAAGCAGACGGTACAATGGAAACATTGCCACAAACAGGTGACAAGGCAGCCGCAGGCTTAACATTGATTGGGCTAGCCCTGCTAGCAGTCGTGAGCTTTATGAAGTTGAAACAGCGAAAAGCTTCGTAATTTATAAAAAAGTCTAGTTCACCTCTGATATTTTTGGTATAATGAAACCAGAAAGATTGGAGGAGTGGTTATGGGAAAGGAAAAGCAGATGGAAACAAGAATCAGTCCAAGTGGCTATAGATATTATGTGCCTACAAAACAGAAACTCAAAATTCAAATGCCTAAAAAGTCGTGGAAAAATCGCTTGAAACAAGTGCTCCCCTTTTTAGGAACCGTTTTAAAACACTTTCCTCATTTCTTGATGAGAGGAGTTGCTTTGATGATTATGACTCCAGTTGTCATTCTTCTGTTTATTCTTAACTTATTTAAGAGTTTAATTAGTATGGCATTGGTTTGGATAATATTCAAAGGAATTTTAGTCTTTGTTGCTTTGATAATATCTGCATTTTTAGAAAATATTTTATCACATGGAAATTTTGAGAAGTTTCAGGGTTTTCTTTTTCCAGGACAACCGATTACTTATTGGTGGGAAATAGTTTTCATTATTGTATTCGGTATTTTAATGGCTTATACCTTGACCTTTAAACCTGAAGAACTAGACTAACAACTAATTGAATAGAAAAATTATAACGTTGACATCAAGTATTCTTGGTGTCTTTTTTATTGACAAAAGAAAGTGAGAAAAAATTTATGGAGACAGCAGTAAGAGTAGTGAATGCAATTGGAACAATTGGCGGTTTAGTCGGTTTAGGATGGGCTGCCTGGGGAATTTGGGATTTGGCAATTGGTATCAGACGTGAAGATGACATTAAGAAAGATAGAGGGATTACAAGTGTTCTTTTAGGAGCTGTTCTAGGCGTTGCGTTAAAAGCGATTTTTTCAGCGGTTGCCGCAGGGATTCAATCCTTTAATTTTTAAAGAAAGAAGGTGGTGTCTGTGAATCAGTCAACCCTTAATCAATTAACCACGAGTCTCAAGGATTATAGTCCAACCGCTTATAAAATCATGGGAGATATTTCCCATTCTATGCAACATGTCGCAGTTATCTTGTTGTTGCTTTTTATGGGACTAGAGATGTTTAATTGGTACCAACATTTGAAAAGTAACGGTGGTGAATTGACCCTGCAGCTCTTCTTTGAATTAGCGATTAAATACGTACTGGCTTATTTTTTAGTACTCTCTATCGATCAGATTTTTGATGTCTTTGGTTGGATGTTCAACGGGATGATTAAACTAGCTGCGAAGAATGGTGTCTCTCCTTATAAAGTTAAGACACCTGATTTTAAAGGATTGAATTTTGTAGCGAAAGGAATATTACAAACAGTCTATTGGGTGATAGATTTTATCGGTCAGATTGCGACAAAATTATTGATTTTGTTGCGTTCTTCTACCTTATACGTGTACAAAGGAATCGCAAAAATCGTTGTTGCTTGTTTTATGATGGATGCTCTGCGCCCGATTTGCTTCAATTTCTTCAAGCTATACCTAGCCGCTATTCTACAAGGTGTTATTCTTGTCATCATCATTCTTCTTTATCCAGCTATTGTGACAGATGATTTATTAAAAGTAGCGACAACAGGAGCTTGGACGAGTGCTCTGACAGCGATTGCCAAAGGGATTATTTATATTCTTCTCTTGTTTGGTAGCCAGCGTATGGCGAAAAGCATATTACAAGTGAATTAGAAAGGAGAAATCAATCCTTGAAAAAGAATCAACTTCTCCAAAAAGAAAAAAAGAAACAACCTCATCATTGCAATATGAGTCAGGCAAGTTCAGATGATTTTAAGTGGCTAGTTGGTGAGTTTACACTTATGGATGGTTACCTTCCTTTTTTTAAACTAGGAATGTTTCCACATATCTGCTTACTAATAGGATTCTTATTATCCTTTAGAAAATTATATCTCTTTTTAGTTATTGTCATGATATTCTATTTTCTAGCTCTTATTTTACTAATCGTAAGCTCGCTGAGATTTAAAAAATATCATTCATTTTCAGATGACTTAGATGAGTTTTCAGCTTCATCCAGGAAGTAATGTGAGATGATCTTAACTTGAAGTAATTTAGAATGTTTTCTTGATTCAATTAAAATAGCAGCGATAGATATTAAAATTGTAAAATAATTAAATAAAAGTTCCGGCAAAGAAACAAGAGACCAGGTTGTTAGTGCAATAATTGAAAACCATCGATTGATTGTGTCTGTTCCTTTGAGGTAAAACACTCTCAACTTGGATGAAGGATTAGTTAATAACATTAACCAATCGAAAATCAGTCCGATTACATAAAGACTTCCTGATAAAACGATAATGATACCCGTTCCTAAAAACATTTGTAAAATAGTATGAAGGGATAGAGCAGGTTTTATCTTGATTAAAATGGTATCTTGCCCTGGAGCTAAGCTGATGAGTGCAACATTTACAATTTGAATTAACACAAGAATAAACATAGCAATCATCAAAAGAGATGTAAACATCTTGATAAGAAAGTGTAGAGATTGAAAAGAGGGGATATTTTTGGTACTTCTTTTTTGCATAAGATATTCTCCTTTATAAAAATTTATTTTATTATATCATACGAGAAAGGAGCGTTATGAATCGCTTAGGTAGTGAATTTTTAAAAGAGTTGGATTCTTATGAGCGTCCGGTGATTGGATTAGTCACCTTTCGGCAGCTAATCCTTCTAGTTGGGATTGGGCTTGTAAGTGTCCTAGCAACTATTCTGGTCTATTTTCAAGCACCAGATATAATTGTGTATAGTGTGATTGGAGGGATTTTACCTCCTTTTGTTATTTTTGGTCTCAAATTTGATGAAATTATTCGAGATCATGTTCGATTTGCTTTCACAAAGCAAGAACGAGCTTATCAAACAGAATTTGAAAGAGAGGAGTTTTCAAAAGATGCATTTCTTCCAGAAAAAGGGGTCACAAAATACAGTGACTCTTTCTAAAGCAGAAAAGGAGAGGGCAAAGCGATTGCGGCGAACCATGAAAGCCAGTACTCAAAATTCCCTCAATTATCGTTATTTACTTCCTGATGGGTTAATGAAAATCACCAAGGATTGTTATTCTAAAACGTATCACTTAGGGGACGTCAGCTATATCACGGCAACTGAACAGGAACGGATTGATATTATTGAAACCAATGCAGATATTTATAATTCTCTGGATATTGAGAATGAATATCAACTCTTGATTTTGAATCGGCGTGTAGAGAATAATGTCCTAGAAAATATCCGTTATGAACTACAAGGCGATGTTAGTGACTGTTATCGGAAAGAATACAATGAGATGATTGCGGATTGTTTTTCAGAAGATCAGAATTCATTTAAAGTTGAAAAATATATCACTCTAACAGCTCAAGCAGATCATAAAGGACAAGCAGACCGAATTTTAGATGATACAGCAGCTTCTATTGAAGCACAGTATGGCGGGATGGGGATTTCCTTTAAAGAATGTGATGGATTAGATCGATTGACAATTTTTCGGAAAATCCTTAGAAATGAAGCGTTTTTGGATTTCGATTATCAGGATATTGCCATCAGTGGACTTTCCACAAAAGACTTTATTTCGCCGAATTATCTTAAGTTTGAAAAAGATTACATGCGGATTGATGATCGGTTCGCCCGTGTATTATACGTTCGCCAGTATCCTACGTTTTTAAATGATAAATTGATTAAAAACATTTTGGATACAGGGATTGAACTCGCTATTGCAGTATATTGTAAACCTTATGAAACAGCTTCTGCTCTTAAAAAAATCAACACAATCGGATCTAGTGCAAGGCGAGAGATGATTAAAGGACAAAAAACGGGCTTTAAAGAAGGCATTTCAGAGGATTTAGCTGTAGGAGGTAAAGCCAAAGAAACTTCAAGGGAAACAGAAAAATGGACGGCTGAATTACAAGACAATGATCAGAAAATGTTTTCTGGCGTGATTGCTATTTTCTTTATGGCTGATAGTCTAGAAGAATTAAACAATTATACAGAAAGAGTCAAACGTTCTGTCCGGAAGAACACGGTTGACTTAGAGAAATTGTATCTCTATCAGGAAGAAGCCTTAAATACCATTCTTCCAATTGGAAAAGCCTTTATCGATGTCAAAAAACGTTTTATGAGGGATATGACGACTGCTAATCTAGCTACACAAGTTCCCTTTACCAACATTGATTTACAATCTACTAGCCCTAGGGCTATTTTTTATGGTCAAAATCAGTTGTCAAAAAATCCAATTAAATTGGATCGCAAACGGGATCTAAACACAGGTTCTGGAGCTATCTTTGGTATCTCAGGTTCAGGGAAATCTGTTCTTGCTAAAGGCGGAGAAATTATTCCAACGCTCTTACGCCATACAGAAGACCAAATTATTATTGTAGACCCGGAAGCAGAATATGTAGATATTGGGCGTGAATTTGGAGCAGAAATTATTAACGTTGCCCCTGGCTCTTCCAATCATTTTAATTTGCTGGATTTACCGGAACAAGATAAATTACAGGCAGAAGATAGTGACCCTATTGGTCAAAAGGCAAATTTATTGACAACCTTGTTTGAAAATATCTTTTCTGAAGTATCCGATGAAGAATTTGCCATGATTGACCGGGTTACCCGTTTAACCTATGAGCAGTTTCCAAAACCAACCTTGAGAGAGTGGCAAAAGGGCATGGAAGCCCAACCGGAAGAAGTGGCAAAAGCCTTAGCTCTTAAGGCTGAACCGTACACGATGGGTTCAAATGATATTTTTGCTCATCCAACCAATGTCAATATGAACAATCGCTTTGTTATTTTTAATTTAAAGCAGCTATCTGGGAAATTGAAACCTTTTGCGTTATTGGTAATTCAGGATTACATCTGGAATCAGGTTGTCAATCATCAAGGGAAAACGACTACTTGGCTTTATTTTGATGAATTACAGCTCTACTTTAAGAATAAAATCCAAGCAACTTTCTTTACAGAACTCTATTCTCGAATTCGGAAATATGGCGCTATTCCTACAGGAATTACGCAAAATCCAGAAACGGTTCTTTCGATGGAAGAAGGACGAAAATTGGTCGCAAACTGTGAATTTTTAGTCTTGTTAAAGCTAAAATTGACAGATTTAGAAGCTCTTTCGCAAGTCTTTACCCTAACCCCATCCCTTGAACGATTTGTACTGCGTCCAAAAGCAAAAGGAACTGGATTGATTGTAGCAGGAGATACGATTGTACCATTTGAAAATCCCATTCCGAAAAATACCAAGCTTTATCAATTAGTTGCTACGGATAGTTAAGCAGAGAGAAGGTGAGTAAGTGGATCAAAAAAAATGGAGACACGATTTTCAAGAGCGCAGAGTTCGAGTAAAAAAGGGAGTCGAAGAAAATCTCCAGCTTTCTTCTAAAGAAGCTCGTCTCAAATCTCGTGTAACGTATAAAGCTGCGAAAAAAGATTATCATCTGGCAAAAAAGCAATATAAACTCTATCGCAGACCTCAACCAACGGCAAGAGGGAAATTTTTAAAAGAAAAATTAGAGGAAGCTAAACAGAATCAAAAAGTTACAAAAAAGCTTTATCGGAAGGCGCAAGATCGGGATGGCGGATCACTTCCTAAAAGAACACGTCGGCGTGCTGTTCAATCTGGGAAATTCAAAATACGACAAGATGGGGAGCGAATGGTTCAAGACAATGATATTCTAGGTGATTGGGTATCAGCTCGTCAAAATATTCGTCAAGTTCACTACCAACAAGAAGGTACAAAGCAAACCGTCAAAATTTTGGGGAAAGCCGGAAAATTTGCCATTTCTCAAAACTATAGTACGGTAAATCGTACCTATAACTTTGTCCGCGGGAATGGCTTTACGAGGACACCGAAAGAATTGTCTTGGGAAGGAAAGTTGAGTCAGAAACTACGTCAGGCAAGAATCAAATTTAGAAATTCTAAAGTAGGTAAAATCGCCAGTAAAACTGGCAAAACAGCTCGATTTATTTCTAAGCCTTTCAAACCCATCTTTAGAAATCCACTTTCTATCAAATCCTACTTTCTTTATTTTCTTATTTTTGGAGTCTTAGGACTCTTTATAGGTGTATTTGGCGGTGCAAGTCCTGTCCAACAAAATGAATTTGACTTGAATCAGTCGTGGCTCCATCTTTCAAAAGTAGATCGGGAAAAGTCGAATGATAAGGTTGAATACTGGACGAATATTGATGATATTCTCCATTATATGAATTATCGTTATGGGAATGAGTGGAATCCGTCGACGTCCTGGAAAGAGGGGACAGGAGGAAAGGTGGCAGCTTTTTTAGGTTTGAATCACTTTTCCGATGCGTTAAATGATATTTGGAAAAACCTCAATCAGGATCCACAGAATCTAAAAACAATGCCTGAACTCTACAATCAAAAATCTTCTATAAAATGGATGCGGCTGACTAAAAATGAACTCAAAGAATATCAAGAATTGCAGGAATTGATAAAAGAAATTGGTCGCTATCCCAATTATCAAGAATTGGATAATCCATTTTATCTGGCAACAGATGAAGCTCACTATAAAGCTCCTTTGGTGGTACTTAAACGATATGGTTATGTTTCTCAAACAAAGATTTATGAGAATACGCAGCTAAAAGCGACTACTGGTCAAGCTTTGCGAGCTGTTTTATCTGGCAAAGTGGTTGTTTCTGGTGAAAATATTACGATTGAAACAGATGAAGCCCGCTTTACCTACAAGCAAGTAGGCGGAATCCGAGTCAAAAATGGCGACAAGGTTCAGACTGGAGTTGAGCTAGGAACGGTTAAAACGAATGGGTATCAGGAAATCCAATATCAGAAATTGGAAGAAAAAGCAACAAAAGAGAAGAAAGCGAAATGGACAGCGGTCAATCCGGGTTTTTACTTTGCAAGCGTCACTTATAATCAAACGACTTCTGTTTTAACAGATTTGAATTTGTCTGGAGATTTAGCTCAACGCTCTAGAGCTGTAAGGGATCACATTAAAAATAAAATTCCGAATGCGACAGACAATGGGATCGCTGCTGTGCTTGGAAATTTTGCGACAGAAAGTAACATCAAGGCTAAACGAGCAGAAAGCGATTATTTAAGTCCACCGATTGGGGCAACTGCTTCTTCCTGGGATGATGAAAATTGGCTCAATATGGGCTTTGCCCAAGGAGCCAGTGTCGGCTCTTTAGTCATTCACCGTGGCTTAGGATTAGGAATGTGGACGGATACTTCAGATGGAGCCATTCGGAATACACTTCTTAGAAACTATGCAAAATCAAAAGGAAAGAAGTGGTATGACCTAGAGCTGCAGATTGACTTCATGCTAGAGGGAGATAATCCTTATTATATCCGCATTTTAAAATCTATTTTAACGAGTAATGAGAATGTCGCGACCCTGACGCAGCGCTTTCTGGTACATTGGGAAGGCAATGCTGGGGATAAGCTGGCACAACGTCAAAATAATGCTAAACAAATGCTGATGTATTTCAAACAAACCATTAAGGGAAGTGGAACTCTAGCTTCTTCTTGGAATTTTCCGGAAGAGTATCGAAGCCGAATCAAACAGCCGCCATCAACGGCAGCCATGACAACTCAAGCTGGTAGTGGTTATCCAGTTGGACAATGTACCTGGTACGCTTATAATCGTTTAGTAGAATTAGGGAAAATAACAGATCTCTCTGGTAGTTATGGCTACTTAGGAAATGGACAAAATTGGGTTTTCTCTCTTGTCGGAAAAGGCTGGAAACTTTCGGCTAACCCAGTTGAAGGAGCAGTCGTCTCTACTGCTGGGGGATTTGATGGTACGTTGCCACAATATGGACATGTTGGCATAGTGGAGGTCGTGAATGCTGATGGTAGTTTCTTAGTCAGCGAACTCAATTATGCAGGTAATCAATCGCAAATCCATTGGCGAGTATGTCGTCCAGCAGCGTACTATAGCTTTGCAATACCACGTTAATTAAAAAGGAAAGGAAACTTCATTTATGAAAATGTTGGATATGGAAAAATTGAAACAATTAAAAGTAGTTGGGATCATTGTTGGTTCAGTTCTACTTTTAATGATAGCTTTCGGCTTAGGGAACTCTATGAACCATAAGCCAAAAAGTGTGAAGCCAAAAGTAACGCATGTTACGAAGAAAAAAGGAGGAACAGAATTAACTCAGTCATATGTCAAGGACTTTCTGATTGCTTATTTTACTAAAAAGGATTTAGGGGAAAATCGCAATCGCTATCTACCTTTTATGACGGAAGGAGCTTATCATCAGGAAGTGAATAAAGAAAATGATCCAGCTAATCAGGCTTATAAAGGGTATGTAGTCGATGCTAAATTAAAAACGGCAACAATCTATATTGATACAGAAAATAAGGTTGCCCTTGTAAAAGTATCTTATACTAATACATTGTTACAAAAGAAAAAAGATTATTCTAAAGCTCAAACGGATGTAGGGAATCAATCTACTCTGCGTTTGACTTATACAAAAATCGATGGACGCTATCTGATTACCACGATTGAACCTATTTTAATTGTGGATACGTTAAATGCTGAACAGGCTGCAGCGGTACAAAATCAGACAACGATGCCATCAGGAGACAATAAAGGAGAAAATGATGACAAGCATTGAAAAGAAGAAAAAAGAATTAGTAACTATTCAGAAAAAACTGGCCGCTTTGAAACAAAAAGAGAAGCACTTAGAAAGTAAAGAAAAGGATTTAACTACGCAGATACGCTTGTTAGAGTGGGAAGAGACTTCTAATTTTTTAGTTGAACACCACATGACAATGGAAGAAATGAAGCGACTGGTTGAAGACAATCGTAGAAATGAGGTGATAGATAATGTATCGAATGACCGATCAATTCAAGGAGAAGAGTAAAGATTATCGTAATAAAGATTTAGTACTTCAAGCGTTGGAGAGAGAAAACGCACGATGTCAATTTGAAGCGGTTAGGGAAGCTTTTCTAATCGAGGAATTGGATAAAAAAGGAGTGGTCGTATTCCAGGAAGAAGTCAGTCTCCCCTTTGAAGGGGTGGCTGAAGATCTCTTCTTGCAACCGAAAGAGCCAAAGAAAGAGAAGTCAAAAAAGTCTTCTTTTTTTAATCGCTCTTCTAAGCCATCGTTTGATGAAATACCCAGCCACCAATCGCAAGAAGATCCTAAAACGGCAACCTCAGCACCCATTAAAGAGAAGAAAAGAGACAAGTCTTTAAATTTTGGAAAAGTCTTTTTGAAGTTTATTTTTGGAATATTACTTACGATTAGTTTTGTCTTTTCATTGCTGACGGTTCAACTCTTTTTCGCCAGTCAACGACAAATCCGACCACTTGAACGCCAAGTGAGAATTTTAAAAGAAACGCAAGAAAAATCAGGAAGTTTAGATACCTTTAGCCGTTATTTCCTGCCTTACTATTTTTCTTCTGACGGCGCTCGCTTAAAGCCATTTTTAAAAAAAGGATTGACAATTGAAGCTAAACAAGGACAGTTACAATCGGTTATTTTAGAGAAAATCTCAAAAATAGAAAATAATTATCACCTAACCTATGTGGTGGCTTTAAAAACAGGTGAAGAGCGCAAACAAATGCGCTTAACACTAGAGATGAAGGAAGAAAGAAGCAGTTCTTACGGCTTTGTGATGACAAAAAAGCCACTAGAAACTCAATATCCATAAACACTGATCTAAAAAGATAAGTGTTTTTTGTATATAGAAAGGAGTCGAAAATGGATCAAGAAAGAGCAACTCATACAATGACGCTAAAAGGAAAGATGACCGCAGAAGTAATTTTAAAAGCCTTGTATGTTCTTTCAAAGGAGCTATATGATCGACATGAATACAAGCAAAAACATCAGACTTTTACCGGTGAAACAAATTTTAATCGATTTATGGCAACTAGCTCTTATAAAGATAGTTTTGAATTTAAAAATAGTGAGTCTCATTTAGAAAAGCTAAAGCATTACCTCAATGAGAAGGGAGTTGGCTTTACTTATCAGATTCAAAAAGATGAAACACAGCTGATTTTTGAAGCAAAAAATAAAGCGCTCGTAAGAGCTGCTTTGGATCAGATAATTGAAGAGATTACCAAAAAACCGGAAGAATTTGTTAAAAGGGTGTTAAAAAAGCCACATGAAATGAAACCACAGGAGAAAATTGCCTATTATAAGAAACACATTCAGTATAAGGGAATGATGCCTGCAGTTACGAAAGATATTGGAAAGGAGCGAGAAAAATGAAATCATCTAGAAATATACTTCCTTATCTAATTGCAGGGATATTCTTCTTTTACTTTTTTCATACAGCGGAACATTATTACGCTTTATCAAAAGAAGCTGTTCCGTTTCTAAGTTTGGAACAACTTGATTGGCTGTTATCCAATATGGATCAGTATTCTTTCATCAATTTTTCGTTTACCTCATCTTCCTTGTTATGGGGGAGTATAGGTTTTCTTCTTCCTCTATTTTTATATGTGTATAAGGGAGATAGAGGAACATATCGGCAAGGGGAAGAACAAGGGAGTGCTCGCTTTGCTTTTCTGAAAGAGATGAAGCGGTTTGAAGATAAGGATCCAGATAAGAACATGATTTTCAGTAAGCAAGTCCGAATGGGGCTGTTTAACTTTCGTTTAGCTTACAATGTACAACTCAATAAAAATGTCTTAATTATTGGACTTCCTGGAGACGGAAAAACCTTCACCTTTGTATTACCTAACATCATGCAGCTGAACTCTAGCTTTGTGATTACAGATCCTAAAGGAAACCTAGTACATGAAACTGGGAAAATGTTGGAAAGACATAGTTATGCTGTTAAGATCTTTGATTTGATTCGTTTGAAAAATTCAGATCGATTTAATGTATTTCATTATATGCATTCTGAATTAGATATAGATCGAATTTCTGAAGCTATTACAGAAGGAACAAAAAAATCAGAATACCAGGGAGAAGATTTTTGGGTTCAGGCTGAATTGATGTTACAACGTGCTTTATTAGGTTATCTATATTTTGATTCATTAGATGATGAAACGGGAGAACGTCTTTATCTACCCAATTTATCAGATGTATCCGATTTATTGAGAAATATTGGGCGAGAAGATCCAGAAATTCCTAGCCCAGTAGAACAAATGTTTGAAGAGTTAGAAGAGCGTAAGCCTGGTAATTATGCTTGTAAACAATGGCAACTGTTTAAAAATGCGAAGGGAGAAACAAAGGCAAGCGTAATTTATATTTTATCTGCTCGCTATTCTTTATTTGATCATGATGATGTCAAGCGATTGATTAGTGAAGATACGATGGAAATAGATACATGGAATACGAAGAAGACGGCGGTTTTTATTGCCATTCCTGAAACGAATAATGCTTATAACTTTTTATCGTCTATTCTTTTTGCGGTTGGCTTTGAAGTCCTAACTCACAAAGCAGATGATATTTTACAAGGAAAAGTGAAAGGATTGAGTCGAAAAGATTTGGTTCATATTCAATGGATCTTTGATGAGTTTGCTCAAATTGGGAAAATCCCTAACTTTTCACAAGTGTTAGCTTCTATAAGAAGCCGGGAAATGTCTGCCAAGATTATTTTGCAGGCGGTCAATCAATTGCAATCACTTTATAAGAGCGAGTGGAAAACGATTTTTAATAACTGTGCAACACATGTCTTCTTAGGAACGAATGATAAGGATACGATGGAATACTATTCTACTCGATCAGGGAAACAAACGATTCGGATTCGGAATTATTCAAAATCCTATGGCGCTCGCAATGGTTCCTCTAGTGAAAATCGGCAAATTCAGGGACGACCATTGATGACGCCGGATGAAATTGCCCGTATAGGAGTTGATGAAGCCTTGGTCTTTATCAGTAAGCAGCACGTTTTTAGGGATAAAAAAGCGAGTGTTTTAGAACATCCAAGAGCGGCTCAAATTGCTCATTCGCCAGAAGATGATACCTGGTATGAGTACGAAAAGAAGGGAACGGATATTGATGAATTTATTTTAAATGCGATAGATTTAACAGAAGAATTTAAAGCACAACTAGCTGCTTGATTGATTAGAAAAGAGGAACAAATGAATCAGAAAACAATTAGAATTGGATATTTTGAGGAGATTAAAACGGTATTTTCTTTAGCAGAAGGAAACCTAGAACAAGAATATCCAAATGTGATGAAATCACTCCAAAACGCAGATTATACAATGTATCAAAAACTAGCACCTTATTTATTTTATTATTTTCTACCACGACAAGATAACCTTGTCTATCCTTTGACAGCCTCAGAAAAACATTTTGAGTTGGTAAAAGAAACACTAAATGCGAAAGGAGAAGAAACAACATGGTCTTAACAAAAGCACAAGCAAAGTCTCTAGCTATTTTGGATGTTGCAAGAAGCCTAGGGATGGAAATGAAACGTAAATCTCATAGAGAATACTATTGGGCGGAACATGATTCCTTTAAAATTGATACTATTAAAAATACTTGGCATTGGTATTCTCGAACAGGCAAGTATGGAGACCCTATTAATTTGGTTCAAGAGATAAAAAATGTGAGTTATAAAGAGGCAATGCATTATCTAGATACGGGAGAATTTTCAGAAGTAGATATAAAGGCTTTAGAAGCTAAATCAGAACCGTTTAAGTACACTTTGGAAAAATATGAGCATTTAGATTTTGAACTTGCTAAAAGCTATCTGAAAGATGAAAGAGAACTTTCAGATGAGACGATTGACTTCTTTTTGAGTCAAGGCAGTATAGCTGAAGCGACTCGGAAAAAAGGCGATTATTTGGAACCCGTCATTGTTTTTAAATATAAGGATCATACAGGATTTTTAGCTGGGGCTAGCCTGCAAGGGATTATAGAAAATCGAGTTCAACATCCTGAACGTGGTCGATTAAAACAGATTATGAAAAATTCAGATGGACTATTAGGCTTTTCTGTAGACGTTGGAACTCCCAAACGTCTTGTCTTTGCGGAAAGCCCGATCGATCTGATGAGTTATTATGAACTTCATAAGGATACACTTCAAAACGTGCGACTAGTTGCCATGGATGGGGTGAAAGAGGGAATCATTAGTCGCCGCTTTATGGAGCTTTATGCGGAAATGAATGGAAAAGAGTATAAGGCAGATAAAACGAGTTCAAAGGCTTTGGAAGCAGTTGTTCGGACGACTGATTTCTTTAAAGAGGACAATCATCAAAATATGATTACTCTTGCCGTAGATAATGATCCAGCAGGTCACAATTTTATTACGCACTTTTTGAAAAAAGAAATCCCAGTCCAAATTGATATTCCACCAATTCTCTATCGCAATCAAGATAAAGCAGATTGGAATGACTATCTTAGCCGACTGGTTACTCCTGGAACAAACTTATCACATATTTATAGTTTTGATGGAGAAGAATATCATTATCAAGGGTATTATCCGGAAGAACTAGCTGATTTTAAGCAAAAAGAATTAGCGACTGATGAGAGTCAAGTTTTGATTTCTAAAGAAACTTTAACGAAAGAAAAATTAGAACATCTATTTGATAATCTTCCAATATCTCCAGAAAAGAAAGTTCAGGAAGTGCAAGAAGCTGGTGCAGAATATCACGTTTCAAAACCACAAGAACTTGCTGAGCCTGAAGAAAAGAAGGTAGATAATAGCCGTCTAGGTCAGTCTAGACGTAAATTGGATCGCCTTCATAATGAGTTTTCAGAAGCAACTAATGCTGTCTATCGTCATTTTGCCATGACGAACGGGCAACCAATGAATGATAAGCGAAATGGAGCTAGTTTTTTTAGAAAGGCAGATCAGCTAGAAAATCGAGTATTTAATAAGCTACATGAAATTAAAGAACAAGAAGAACGGGTAGAAAGGCTAGAAGCGAGAGAAGAGAGGAAGGCAGCTGGTTTGAATCGTAGTGGCAATGGTCTTGAAATGAGTGTACAAAACATTCCTAGAATTCGTGAGGAACTGGAGAAAGCGAAACGTGGAGAGTCGTTCTATACAAATCAAACTCTGAAGCGGTATCGTGAAGAATTGACACGGTTAGAAAGGATTTCTGAACAAATGGCAAAGACAGCCATTCAGCCAGGCACTCAATCCTTGATTGATGAAGGAGTGGTAAATCAATGGGCGAAACAGCCTAATTTGTATTTTGTAAAAGGACTCAGGCGTGTAGCAGTTGAATTATCTGAAGAGGGGATCTTCAAAGAATCTGCTAAATACCGTCCTCAAACTCCTGAAGAAAGAGAAAAACTAAATCAGATTTTAGAAGTACAACTCACCAATACAAAACTGAATAACGATGTTAAAGCAGATAATGAAGAAGAACTGTCTGAAATTATCCAAGAAGCGACCAATTCTTCACTTGGGACAATACCAGGTAAAATATCTGAGGAACCATCTTCTCAACTAAGTGAACAAGGTGTTCTTTTTGAAAATCTTGTAGATGTGACCTCGAATCAGGAGCAGCTAACAGAGCCACAATTGCAGGTTGTATTTGATTTTACCGAAAACAAAAAACTCTCAAGACAATATTCATCTGGGGATATTATTCCATACAAGGACTTTATTTCTAAACTTTATGAAGAAAACGAATGGCAGATGATAGGTTTCAAGCTAGGTTATGATAAGACTTACTTTGCTTTAGCCGATGAAAAAGGGAATCGTTTAACCAATAATTTTCGCTATGATATTGGCACGGAAAAGCAAGACCTATCCGAGCAACTCGCTCAAAACCTCCCAACTCCTTATCTAGAATTGGCTCAAAAAGCAGATCATGATTATCATGCACAAGTATCTTATGAAACTTTTAAATCAAATTTAAAGAATTTAACACAAGCCGTTCAAAGTCAAATTCAGGCTGGTGTCCTAAGTGTTACTCTTTCAGATGAAGCTTATTTCTATACTTTAGTCAATTATACAGGCTGGAGCCATCCGATGCAGCAGCTGAAGCCAGAGGTGTTAGAAAAATTAAAAGAACACCGTCCATTCTTTGAATCCATCAATGATACCAATATTGAGCGCTTTAAAGAAAAAGGGACACCTGAACAAAATCAGATGTACGAACTTTTAAAAGGCATTCAAAAAGAGTTGGGACGTTCTAATACTTCAACTGTATTTTCAGAAGAAGTAGCGATCAGTACGTATAATCTCAATCGCAGATTAAACAGTTTGACAGCTGAGAATTGGGGACAATCTTATAGTGACCCATTAGGAAACTTAGGACAAGATACATGGAAGATTCTTAGTTATCCAGCGAATGAGATTGAGACTTACAATCATGACTATGATTTTCAACTTGTGTCTTATCATTTGATGGAGTATCTTAATGGTAAAACAGGAACGGTTGAGATTTCACCAAAGACTTATGAAACTATTCTCAAGCAGTTAAGAGAGGAGGCGGTTATCATAATGCCTGAGGTTGCAGAAGAAGCAACTATTAGTATAGAGAAAGCTTCTAAACAAGCTAAAAACGTACAAAAAGATATTGAATTGGTAGAACTGAATGATAAGGGGGAATACGTCGATACGATAGCATTATTAAAACCGGCATCCTATCAAGAAAAGTCTCGGATAGTAGACTATATTCGTGAAAATCACCCTGATAAATATATTAGAGTCGATTCTGCAGATATTGATGAGTTAAATTTCTATGTTCGTGATGGAAAAGTTAGTTCAAACAAACTAGATGATTCAAATCAAAAAGCCCCTGAAGAAAATCAGGAGCAAAACAAAAAAGTTGAGACAAATCTCGGGGATTTTCCTGAAGAATCTCAGGTGGCAGCACCTCTACCAGAAGCGAATGAATCGCAACCTTTGAATGACTTGTCACCAAGTCAAACTCGTTCTCAACCTTTACTTCATTTTAGCATAAATGAGGATAGAAAGTCAATTCATAAGGATAACTATCATCCTGTATCAGATAAAGATTTACGAAAACTAAATCGTTATACTCCACATCTTCAAAATGCGGCTGCATGGTATCTAGAAAATATTGCAGATTCACAAGTAACTTATTTTTATCAAGAAGGAGCAAATATAAATAGTGTTACCATTTCTTATAATAAAGAAAGCTTTATGCACTTAACTGGAATCTTCCCTTATAAAGAAGGACAAACTGCAGAGCAGACTTTATCAGATTTTGCGGCTGGAAATGGACAATTTGATAATATTTTAATTGTGAATAGAGGTGCTGCTTTCGATAAGTTAAAAGTTCTTCCTGAACTTCCTGTTATAGTTGATTCAGAATCGTTCTACTTTGGAGATTTATCAGATGTAGAAAAGTTTCATACGTTAAATCTAGATAAGGCGATTCGTTCCAGTGATCAAGACGTTTTACTTGCATTTCGTACAATAGACGGAGCAACTTTCCCGGCTAGCCTTATGCGCTTGAGGCAAGGACTCAATATTCAATTGGATCAATCAAACCAGGAGAAAATCATTTTGGGAGTCTACCGTGAAAGAAACGGGAAGATTGAGCAATTATCTATCAATGAAGATTATATCAAGGATGGTGGTCGGGAGCTTCAGTCTATCATGGAGAATTGCCTATTTGAAGAAGACATATCCAAAGAAGAACCTCCTTTAAAGATAGATTCTGGCAAACCTCTTCAAAGTGCGGACGAAAAAATTCGTCAGCGCAATCGAAAAGATGAGATGGATCGTGATTTGGATGGTTTGCCTAATCGAGTAGAGAAAGCAAGTACAACTCTTTTAGATAGTCCAGATAGTGATGGAGATGGTATTTCAGATTATGATGAATTGACCCAAGGAACAGATCCGAATAACTTCAATTCTAATATTTATCGGACAGCTGAAAAAGAGCTTAACGATGCAGAAAAACAAACTGAAATGATGGAAGTACAAGAAGAAGTAGAGGAGAAAAAGACCAAATCAAAAAACAGTTTTGCTAAGGTCAACTCTTCAAATAAGAAAAAAGAAACATCAGAAAAAGTTGAAGAAGTAAGTTCAAAGATGGTTTCTGAATTGATTGTGGCTGGTGATATTGTAGGTTTAAATCAACATATGAAGGAAGGAGTGAAACAATATTTAAACTCTGAACATTATAAACATTATCTGGATAAAATGAGCCAGTTAAATAATTATTCTAGTCGAAATATCCAGCTTATCTTAGCTCAAAATCCAAACGCAAAATATGTAACGTCATTAAACAAATGGAATAAAGAATTTGGACGTTATATCAATAAAGGGGAAAAAGCTCTAAAAATTATAGCTCCAAATATTCATCTTAAAAAAGATTCTGAAGGCAATCCAATGCTAGATAAAGAAGGGAAGCCAGTAACGTATATGACCTTTCAAGTAAAGTCTGTTTTTGATGTGAGCCAAACTAAAGGTAAGGAATTGCCAAAAGCTTTGCAGCCGGTCAAAGAAAATTTATCGGATTTAGACTACGCAAATCTCTATCGTAGTTTAAAAACGATTGCTGACAATAATCACGTTCAGGTTCGCTTTGAACAGCTAGAAAATGGAAGAAGAGGGCGTTATAATCCTAAAAATAATGAAATTGTGATCCATAAAGATATGGGAAAAGCACAAATTATTAAAACGTTTTTACATGAAACAGCTCACTCTGAATTGCACCATTCTCATCACCAACAAACAGAAAATTTAACTTATAGCAATGCAGAACTTCAAGCGGAGAGCGTTGCCTATGTAGTCGCTTCTTATTATGGAATGGATACAGCAGAACATTCATTTGGCTATTTAGCTAAATGGACGGATGATAAAAAAGCATTGTCTGATTTGGAAACCCAGCTTGATATTGTGCAACAAGAAGCAAAAAGTTTAATCCAAAGAATGGATAAAGAACTTGAAAAACTAAAAGTGATCCAAGTCAAACAAGACAAGAATCGTTTTGCGGACAAGCTGTCACATTATCAATCCAAAACGGAAAAATCCATTCAGGAACGTCAAACGAAAGAGGAAAAAGACTCAAAAAAACTCAAGGGTATCTCGAAATGATTGAACGAGATACCCCAATTCCAAAATTACAATTCAAACAGAATAATACTAGAAGAGGAGATTCAAATAGATGAATATAACACAGGAAGAAAGATTGATGAGCTTGCTGAGGGATTATGTGTTTCTTATGGATGGTGACCTTGTTTTAGGATATCGTCCTGAAGCAACAAACCTTACTCGAAGCAACTTACTGCAACAAATGGAAGAAGAGTATAAAACATTGACAACAGATGATTCCACTCTAAAGAATTGGTATCGTGACAATATAGGCTTGTTAAATCAAGTAGAAGATACTTCGTTTGAACAAGCACTAAAAGAAAAAATCCTACTGGCAGAAATTCAAACAGGACATTCTATTTGGCAGGAGTTGACATCAAAACAAGTAGATAGGTTGGGTCAAAAATTAGTGGAAAACGAGATGATTCAGTCATCATCTATTGACTCAAAACCAGTCACGAAGTTTAAAAAAATCTTTCCTTATCTTGGAAAGCAGTAAAATTTGACAGTTTGGAAGAACTAAAATGTTAGCCCAGGGGTTTGGGGATTTCCCCAAAAATGAAAAAGGGGAGAGAGTCAAAATGGGGATTTGACTTTCTCTGACCTTTTTTAAAATTCGCATTTGGTACCCCAAATGCTACGCTTGCCACAAGAAAAGGTCAGTCAGTCCCCATTTCTCATTGTGGGAAGTTCTATGATTAAAAATGCTCAATTTATAGCAGAAAGGAGTCATTGCATGAGGGAACGATATGAAAATAGAAAACGACCTATTGAGAGGAAAGTTCGTTTTACTCCAGATGAAGATCGTCAAGTCAAAATGACAATGGAAGAAATGGGCGTTAAGACATTTCAGTCTTATGCAAAAAATATGTTGGTACAAGGGCAAGTCGTTCAAATTGATTTTTCGGAGTTGAAAGATTTGCGAGTGGCAATCAATCGAATTGGCGGAAACATCAACCAAATTGCCAAACATGCCAACGAAAATGATTTGATTACGATAGAGGAAATCGGCGAAGTTGTGAATCTCTTATCTGAAATTAAAGACTTAGTCAATGCTAAAGTTTCTAGTGAGGAGAAGAGAAGCATCGCACAGAAAAAACAAATAGTAAGGACGTATGATGAATGGTAGCGATTAAACCGCCAATACAAATTAAGATGCAAGGAAATCTGAAACAAGCGGTTCAGTATATTCTAAATTCAAAGAAAACAACTATCAAATCTATTTCAGAAATAGAAGAGAACTTTCCAATTGTCATCAAAAATGGAGAACACTGTATTCAGTTAGTATCAGGTCATCAGATAACAGACGTGTCCATAGCAGATGAAGAGATGATCATGACAAAGAGGTTAGCTGCAATAGAAAAAGGAGATGATGATTTTAAAGAAATTTATTCTGGAAAACAGGTTCTAGCTCATCATATCATCCAGTCATTTTCTCCAGATGATCACTTGACTCCTGAGCAGGTACATGAGATCGGACGTAGAACGATGTTAGAGTTTACAGGTGGAGATTATGAGTTTGTCATTGCAACACATGTTGATAAAAATCATCTCCATAATCATATCATCGTAAACACAACCAATAGTGTCACGATGAAAAAAATGAGATGGCAAAAAAATACGTTAAAAAAATTAAGAGCAATCTCAGATAAACAGGCGGATTTGTATGGAGCTAAAATCATTCAGCCAACGATGAAAAATTCTCATAAAAAGTATGCTGCTTGGCGCAGACAAAATAATTTTCGGTTTGAAATAAAAGAGCGCTTAGATTTTCTGTTGAAACAATCCATCTCAATGGAAGATTTCAAAATGAAAGCGAAAGCACTTGATGTACAAATTGATTTTTCTGGAAAATATGTAAAGTATCGTCTACTAACTCCATTAGATGGAAAATTACAAGAGAGAAATACTCGTGATGATACATTATCAAAAAAAGGAATTTATTCGTTGGAAAATATTCAGAAGAGGATTCGCTTAAATCAAGTTGTTTATGATGTATCAGAAATACGAGAAAGGTATCAAAACGAAAAAGAGAAAACTGAAATTGATTTTGAGTTGAAATTAGAAGTTGAAGCTTGGCAAGTGGAATCAGAAACGACAAATGGTATTTATCTTCAAATGGATTATGGAGTTTTTAATTCTGGCACAATTCTTATCCCTGCTCATAAGGTAGATAAGTTAGAAAATGGAAATTATCATATTTTTCTTAAGGAGAAAGATTATTTCTATTTGATGAATCCCGATCATTCTGAAAAAAATCGTTATATGATGGGAACGACCGTTGCGAAACAACTGGCAAAACAAAATGGACAAGTGATAGTCACTAAAAATCCTTATATATCTTCAATGAAAGAACTGATTCAAGAATTTAATTTCTTAGTAGATCATGATGTGCGAAATGGAAAACAGTTTGATGAGTTAGAGGAACGCTTTAATCAAAAAATAAAAGAGACAGATCAGGAATTAAAAAAATTAGATGATCGTCTTGTTCAGTTGAGAAAAATTGAAGGAGGATTTTTATCTTTAGAAACGGATCCTGAAAATTCTTTAGTAGCTAGTCGATTGCTAGAAGAATTAGTGAAACCTGGAACGAAACGAGAAGATATACAACAGTTGATTCAACAATTAACGATTGAGAAAGGAGTTCTAAAAGAGCATTTTGAAGATACTTTGAAGAATTATACGAATTATCAGGAAGTAAAACAAAATGTGCTGACTCGAAAAGAACTCTCTAAGTCGGGTCAAGAAAAAGGGAAAGAAATTTAAGCAAAAACAATCATAAATATCATTATAAATATATTGACAAATATATTTATAATGATATAATAGAAGTATAGAAATTAGGAGGGGAATCTCATGAAAAAATACTTTCTTACAATTACGTATATTCTTTTAGTTACTTTCTTAGTTTGTGTTGGAGTAACCTTATATCTTCTGTTAACAAAGTATCCAATGTTTTATATCATATCAAGTGGTATATTTACAATTATTATCGGAATTGGAATTTATGCTCTGTTTATTTTAGCATCATTCGAGGTTTAAAAAGGAGAATTATAAATGACAAAATCACAATTATCTGTTAGTATATTTTGTTTTTCCATGCTTATTCTAGGAGTTATTTGTTTGTTTTTAGGTTATGCAAATTTGGGTATATATTGTAATACTTTAGTATTTGCCATTCAAAGTATTTTGATAGCCCAGCAGCTTATATTAAGAAATAACAACAATTCGGAGGATGAAAAATGAAGATCATAAGTTTTGCTGCCATCAAGGGTGGCGTCGGAAAAACAACCTTAACGTTTAACTATGCGGAGTGGTTGGCTAAAAAGGGGAACAAAGTTCTCTTAATTGATTTAGACCATCAGTGTAACCTGACCCAGTGCTATAATATTTACGAGAGCAAGAACACAATTGCCAATACTTTCAAAAGTGGAGACGTGGAGATTAAACAGGTCAAAGAGAACATCAGTCTTATACCTGGTTCTGTCCAGCTAGATGCGGTTGAGCGAGACTTGGAGAATAGCGACAAGAAAAATATGCTGCTCTATCTCTGGTTAGAAGATAACTACGAGAAGAAACAATTAGATCAGTTTGACTATATCTTGATTGATTGCCGTCCAGATTTTGCGACAGCGACAAAAAATGCGGTGGCTGTCAGCCATGCGATTATCAGTCCACTAACACCTTCTGAATTTGGTTATAATGCTAAGTTTAATCTTTCTAGTCGTTTGGAGGCTTTTAGAAAAGATGTGATTGACTATCGGACGAGAGAGTCCTATATTACTGCCAAACTTTATTTCTTGGCAAATATGATTCGTCCTAATTACGGTTCTTCTAGAGAGTTACTAGAAGCACTTGGACTAGAAGCTGAAGAAAAAGGAGAAGATAATCTGTTAGGGATTGTGCCAGCTAAGGAATTATTCAACCATTCCACGATTGAGAAGATTTCTATTGCGGATATGAAAGAAAATCCTGATCTATACAAAAAGCATAAAAAGTTTTTTGACGAATTGGAGCAGACTTTCTCCAAAATTTATGATACAATATAATTATATTTATAAACACAAATACAATTATAAGTATAAACAAAAAAGGAGATAGTCATGGCATTTACCCCTAAGGAAAAAGAAATATCCAAAATCATTGAAGAAACTAATCAACCAGCAGCACAGCCTATTTTTACTACTAACAATGCTAGTTTTGAGAGAAAGAAGCAATTTCAGTTTATGCTCAAGCCAAGTAACCGAGAAAAGCTTGACCGATTGGCTAAAGCTGCGGGTGCTCGTTCAGCTTCTGATTATCTAGATAGATTATTAGAAAGTATGGAATAACTATATCTATAATTGTAGTCATAAACACAAATATAATTATAAATATATTTGCTGTCAAGAAGAAATAATATAGACTTTTTCTGTTTTATGGTATAATGTAAGAGGTTCAAAACTCTAACAAGAGGCATCGGCTTTTAGCCGGTGTTTTTTATGTTCTGAAATAAATTCTTTTTTTGAAAATAATTCATGCGTTTTGTAAAATAAGAATTATGGATTTGAAAGTGATTAGTGAAAAAGAATTATTAAGCCAATTTCGAGCAGATGAACCAGATAAATTTTATCAATTTATTTCTTCTTTTGAGAAATACGTTGCGCCGATTATGCGTGCCAAAGGGTATCGAAGAATCAATGAAAGTGAACGAACAGTTGCTTTTCTTTTTGGAGAAGTCACATTTAGTAGGAGTCGTTGGACAAATGGGAAACGAACACGGATTCCAGTTGATGAAAAATTGGGATTAAAGAAGCATGTTCGCTATGCTCCAGAATTGCTGTTCAGAATTTCAAAATTAGCCACTTTTTTACCTTATCGCCAAGTATGTAAAATTATTGAAATGGATTATTCTATTGTGATTTCAAAAGATACTGTTTTAAAGGTTGTTAAACTAGCAAACAAACTTTTGAAAGCAAAAGAGCGCTATCGTTATCTAAAGGATGATAACACTGTTCAAAAGATTAAAAGTAATCGTATCTATGTTGAAGGTGACGGCGTTATGGTAAAGTGTAACTCTGGAGGAGATGAACGGAAAAACATGGATTTGGCTCACTTTGTTGTCCATACTGGACGAAAGCGAGTAGGTCCAAATCGTTATGAATTGCAGAATAAAAAAGAGATTATCAATAGCAGTCATGCGAAAGCAAAAGAGGAATTATTAGATTATCTCTATAACTATTTTGAAATTACACCTGATACTGTTTTAATTTCTAATTCAGATAACGGGAAAGGTTATACATGTAGAATCTTTATTGAGTTAAAGAAGGCTTTAAACATCCGACGGCATGAACATTTTTGGGACGCTTATCACTTGAATGAGAAAATCAAATCCTTTTTTAAACCTTATCCTAAAGATTTGCAAGATGTTTGTTTTAAAGCTATCCAAACACATGATAAAGAACTGTTGAAAACAGTATTTGATACCTGTGAAGGATTGATTACAGACGAAGAAGAAATGAACCAACTTTTATCTTTTAAACAAAAGCTGTTTAGGAATTTTAGATATACAAAACCAGCTACTTTAAGAGGACTTTCTGATGTAAATATTGGGATTATGGAATCGCAACACCGAAAAATTACTTATCGTATGAAACATCACGGAATGTATTGGAGTGAAAAGGGAGCTAATACCTTATCTCAAATGATTCTTTTAGAAAGAAAGGACGAATTAGAAGAGTTATTTTTTGGAAGATGGAAACAAGAGTATGAGCAGTATAAGTCGGTTGTTATGAGTGCAGGCAAGCTAAAAACAAGAAGTTGGCAAAATCCTTTCACTAAAACTCATGGAATTGCAGGTCATTTAATGCAGCGGTGTGAATATAAAAAAGCGTCAAAAAATCCTTATTTTTAACGCTTTTTTGGCTTGTTTTGCTTGCATTATTTTAGTGTTAATGATATAATAATTATATTGAAAAAACAAAAAAGGTGTAGAAGTTGCTGCTTCTACACCACCGATTAAGACAAAAGACACTTGCTTAATCAGTCAAACAGTATTGTAACATAAAAAACGCAATAACGTCAAGACTGGGGCAAGAAATAATTTGTCTCAGTTGTTTTTTTGGAAATATTTTATACTAATTTTCTTGATTTGTAGGGGATTTTATTGGTTCTCAAAAATTTAGACACAAACAAAGGCGTAAAATGCTTGCAATTTGAAGAAAATTTGATAAAATAGTAAGGAAAGTTAGACTGTATTGCCTACTGTCTATCTATAAAATATATTTTATTGGAGGCTTTTACTCAAATGGCAAAAGAAAAATACGATCGTAGTAAACCACACGTTAACATCGGTACAATTGGACACGTTGACCATGGTAAAACTACCCTAACTGCAGCTATCACGACTGTACTTGCACGTCGTCTTCCAAGTTCAGTTAACCAACCAAAAGATTACTCATCTATTGATGCTGCTCCAGAAGAACGCGAACGCGGAATCACTATCAACACTGCACACGTTGAATACGAAACTGCTAAACGTCACTATGCTCACATCGACGCTCCAGGACACGCGGACTACGTTAAAAACATGATCACTGGTGCTGCTCAAATGGATGGAGCTATCCTTGTAGTAGCTTCAACTGACGGACCAATGCCTCAAACTCGTGAACACATTCTTCTTTCACGCCAAGTAGGTGTTAAATACCTTATCGTCTTCATGAATAAAGTTGACTTGGTTGACGATGAAGAATTGCTTGAATTGGTTGAAATGGAAATTCGTGACCTTCTTTCAGAATACGATTTCCCAGGTGATGAAATCCCAGTTATCCAAGGTTCAGCTCTTAAAGCTCTTGAAGGTGATGAAAAATATGAAGACATCATCATGGAATTGATGGATACTGTTGATGAATACATTCCAGAACCAGAACGTGACACTGACAAACCATTGCTTCTTCCAGTCGAAGATGTATTCTCAATTACTGGACGTGGTACTGTTGCTTCAGGACGTATCGACCGTGGTACTGTTAAAGTCAACGACGAAGTTGAAATCGTTGGTATCCGTGACGAAATCCAAAAAGCAGTTGTTACTGGTGTTGAAATGTTCCGTAAACAATTGGACGAAGGTCTTGCTGGAGATAACGTAGGGGTTCTTCTTCGTGGTATCCAACGTGACGAAATCGAACGTGGACAAGTTCTTGCTAAACCAGGTTCAATTCATCCACACACTAAGTTCAAAGGTGAAGTTTACATCCTTACTAAAGAAGAAGGTGGACGTCATACTCCATTCTTCAACAACTACCGTCCTCAATTCTACTTCCGTACTACAGACGTTACAGGTTCAATCGAACTTCCTGCAGGTACTGAAATGGTAATGCCTGGTGATAACGTAACAATTGATGTTGAGTTGATCCACCCAATTGCCGTAGAACAAGGAACTACATTCTCTATCCGTGAAGGTGGACGTACTGTAGGTTCAGGTATGGTTACAGAAATCGAAGCTTAATTCAGTTAAGTTCCCAGATGAACAATTAAAGTCAGACAAACAAGCTCCGCTATTGCGGGGCTTTCTTTTTTATGATTTCATTCGACTCAGTCTTTATTTCTCTATTAAATTATGGTAAAATGATAGATGTAAATAAAAAAAGAAGAGGTATGTGAAATGTCACGTAAACCGTTTATCGCTGGTAACTGGAAAATGAACAAAAATCCAGAAGAAGCTAAAGCATTTGTTGAAGCAGTAGCTTCTAAATTGCCTTCATCAGAACTTGTTGAAGCTGGTATCGCAGCTCCAGCCCTTGACTTGTCAACAGTTCTTGCAGCTGCTAAGGGTTCTGATCTTAAAATTGCCGCAGAAAACTGCTATTTTGAAGATGCTGGTGCATTTACTGGTGAAAATAGTCCCAAAGTTCTCTCTGAAATGGGCACAGATTATGTTGTAATTGGTCACTCAGAACGTCGTGAATACTTCCATGAGACAGATGAAGATATCAACAAAAAAGCAAAAGCAATCTTTGCAAATGGGATGCTTCCAATTATTTGTTGTGGTGAAACACTTGAAACTTATGAAGCAGGTAAAGCTGCTGAATTCGTAGGTGGACAAGTTTCAGCCGCTCTTGCTGGCTTATCAGAAGAACAAGTTTCTTCACTTGTTATCGCATATGAACCAATCTGGGCTATTGGTACTGGTAAATCAGCTAGCCAAGATGACGCACAAAAAATGTGTAAAGTTGTTCGTGACACAGTTGCAGCAGATTTTGGCCAAGCAGTAGCGGATAGAGTTCGTGTACAATACGGCGGTTCAGTAAAACCTAACAATGTTGCTGAATACATGGCATGTCCAGATGTTGACGGTGCCCTTGTTGGTGGAGCATCACTTGAAGCAGAAAGTTTCCTTGCATTGTTGGACTTTGTAAAATAATTTCTTAAAAGAAATAGTTAGCTTGCCATATTTTATGGCAGGCTTATTTTAAAATGGAGAAATAAAATGAAAAAGAAAAGTTTATTTTATTTAGCAAGCACAGCTATTTTAATTGCAGCTAGTTCACAGCAAATTTTTGCTGATGAACCTGTAAAAACTTCTACGCTAGAGCCGACAGTAGAACTCAACAAACAAGAAACTCATTCTTTAGCTGAACTCCAAACAAAAGAAGTAACTCAAACTGCTCCAATAAATCAAACAACTTCATCTTCTTCATCTAAAAACGAAGCAATTACTGCTTCAACTGAAGCTAAAGTTTCAGAAGAACAAAATGTTGTAAAAGAAAATTCGACAACTACAACTGAGACTAAAAAAGACAACAAGTCAACTTTTTTTGCTGCACAGAATAATCAAGCAACAGCTAGAAGTAATCCTGATGCACAAGTGAAAAAATCAACTTTTGTGGATGTCAGCAGTCATAATGGGCATATCAGCAAAGAGGATTATCAACATTTAGCTGAAAAAGGGGTAAATGGGGTTGTTGTCAAATTAACAGAAGGAACGAGTTATAAAAATCCTTATGCGGCTTCTCAAACACAGAATGCACAAGCGGCAGGTATGCAAGTGTCGGCTTATGCTTTTTCTCATTATACTAATGAAGCAGAAGCAAGAGCAGAAGCGCGCTATTTTGCAGAGGAAGCAAGGCGATTGAACCTTCCTTCCTCAACTGTTATGGTAAATGATATTGAAGATTCTGATATGCGTCCGAATATCAATGCAACTACTCAAGCTTGGGCAGATGAAATGCGGCGTATGGGTTTTTCAAATTTGATGTACTATACAAGTGCAAGTTGGCTTGATCGAAACAATCTTAGAACGAAAGGACCAATCCAAACAGAACAATTTGGCTTGGAAAATTTCTGGGTAGCGCAATATCCAACTTCAAAATTAAGTGCCGATGATGCGAAAACACTGAAATATAATAGTGAAGCAGGTGCTTGGCAGTTTACTTCGCAAGCTGAACTACTACCTGGTCGTCATGTATTTGACCAAAGTGTGGATTATACTGGACGATTTACGAATAAGGCAACTCCAAGCAATCGTGCTGTAAATCAGCCAATAAAGGGAAAAATCACGGTTCAAAACAAGAATCCTAACACGGGAACCTTTGATGTGATTGTGTCGGACGTTTCTGCTCCTTACGGCGTTCGTGAAGTGAAATTACCGACCTGGTCTAATGTCAATGGTCAAGATGACATTATCTGGTACACAGCGACAAAGCAAACTAATGGAACCTATAAAGTAACAGTAAGGGCAGTAGATCACAAATTTTCTACAGGACTCTATCATATTCACCTTTATTACATTCAAAATAATGGGAAATTGGTTGGCGTAGGTGGAACAACTACCGAGCTTTCATTTGGACGACCTCAAGGAAAAGTGACTATTGCTAATAATAATCCTAACACAGGAACCTTTGATGTGATTGTTTCAGGTGTTTCTAGCCCTTACGGCGTTCGTGAAGTGAAATTACCGACCTGGTCTAATGTCAATGGTCAGGACGATATTATCTGGTACACTGCCACTAGACAGGCCAATGGAACTTACAAAACAACTGTCAAAGCGAGTGACCATAAAAGAAGCACAGGTTTGTACCATATTCATCTTTACTACATCCAAGGAAATGGTAAAATCGTTGGGATTGGTGGCACAACGACAGAAGTTTCAATTGCACGTCCAAAAGGTACATTAACAATTCAAAATAAAGATGCCAATAAAGGGACTTTTGAAGTAATTGTTTCCAACGTTTCTAATCCAGATGGTGTTCGTGAAGTGAAATTACCGACCTGGTCTAATGTCAATGGTCAGGACGATATTATCTGGTACACTGCCACTAGACAGACCAATGGAACTTATAAGGCATTCATTAAAGCAAGTGATCATAAGAATTCAACCGGTTTGTACTATATTCATTTGTACTATGTTCAAAACAATGGAACATTAATTGGAGTAGGCGGTACATCAACCAATGTGACAATTTCTGCGGAAAACCTTAAACCAACTGGAAAAATCACGATTCAAAATAATAATCCTAAAACAGGAACATTTGACGTGGTAGTGTCTAATGTTTCCAGTCCTTATGGTGTTCGTGAAGTGAAATTGCCAACTTGGTCTAGTGTGAATGGTCAAGATGACATCATTTGGTACACTGCTGCGAAACGATCAGACGGTACCTATAAGATAACTGTGAAAGCGAGTGACCATAAGAACTCAACCGGAGAATACAATATTCATTTGTATTACATTCAAAACAATGGTAAACTCGTTGGAGTGGCGGGCACCACAGTACAAGTTTCTAAAACGTCTTATCCGACACCATATTATTCTCAACGTGATAGTCGTTGGGCAAGACGAACTTATGGTGGCTATACGTTTGCTGCAACAGGCTGCGTTCCAACGACAGTCGCTATGGCAATTTCTGGTATTACAGGACAGACTGTCTTGCCAACGACTGTGGCCGATTATCTCTATCACTCTACGAATGAATTTAATAAGAGAAGTTACGGAACAACGAGCCACGGAATTGTATTAGCAGCACGGCATTGGGGCCTAAAAACAGAGACTTTAGGGTCAACTGCAGCTGTGCGAGAAGCACTTGCTATGGGATACCATGTGCTTGGTGCAGTAGGAACCAGTGTATTTGCAAATTATCCTGTTACACATGAGCTAGTCATGAGAGGCTATAACAACGGAATGACTTACGTAATGGATCCGTATAATCCTAATAATAATGGCTATTATTCAGTAGATTATTTATTTAGAGTACGGAGTTTGGATCCAACTGACAATACAGAAGGTTCTCCATTCATGACAATCAGAGCATAATATTGTGTCTGCTCTATGAGAACGAAGTTTCTGCCATTTTATCGGTTTAGTAATGAAAGGATGAAACTACGAACTAAAAATTTTAAATGTTTAGTTCTGTCTTATTCTCTTTTTGATGAAAAGTAAAAAGCTCTATGATTTCTAAGGTTATTCCTATAGAAATCATAGAGCTTACTTGTTTTTGTTCGAATTTATTTACTATTATTTTCCCAAACAAAATTGGCTGAAAAGTTGGCTAATGAGTTCATCAGGAGCGGCGTCACCTGTTATTTCACCAAGGATTTCCCAGGTCCGAGTCAGATCTACTTGCACTAAGTCAACAGGCATTCCTAAATCCAGTCCCTCATTGACAGCTTGGAGACTTTCGACAGCTTTTTCAATCAGAGAAATATGGCGAGCGTTAGAGAGATAAGTAGCGTCTTGTTCTACAATGCCTGCATTTTCAAAGAAAAGTTGGTTGATTCGTTCTTCGATTTTATCAATATTTTGATTTTGAAGAACAGAAATCTTGATAAAGTCATCGGGAAGCTGGTCAACTTCAATCTTTTCTTCTAAGTCAGTTTTATTGAGCAGCAAGATACGATTGGTGTCTTGACTGATTTCTAACAGTTTGCGGTCTTGTTCTGTCAATGGCTCGCTTGCATTCAGCACAAGAAGCACAAGGTCAGCGTCTTGGAGCACTTTTTTGGAACGTTCTACTCCGATTTGTTCGACAATATCATCTGTATCACGAATACCCGCAGTATCAATCAACTTGAGTGGCACTCCGTTGATGTTGACATATTCTTCAATGACATCGCGAGTGGTTCCAGCAATGTCCGTTACAATAGCCTTATCTTCACGGAGCAAGTTGTTAAGGAGACTAGATTTTCCGACATTAGGGCGACCAATAATAGCAGTCGAAATTCCTTCGCGCAGAATCTTACCGCGACGAGCTGTTTTTAAAAGCTGGGTTAAAAGTTTTTCAAATTCAGCTGTTTTTTCACGCAACAGTTTGGTAGTCATTTCCTCAACGTCATCATATTCTGGATAGTCAATATTGACCTCAACTTGAGCTAGTGTGTTAAGAATTTCCTGACGTGTGTTGTTAATGAGATCGGATAGAGAGCCGTCCAGTTGCTTGACGGCGGTATTCATGGCTTTGTCCGTTTTTGCCCGAATAATGTCCATAATAGCCTCTGCTTGCGTCAAATCCACACGTCCATTGAGAAAGGCTCGCTTGGTAAATTCACCAGGTTCCGCCATTCTAGCACCTTCTCGAATAGCTAATTGGAGGATTTCGTTGGTCACAGCAATTCCTCCGTGAGTGTTAATCTCAATCACGTCTTCGCGCGTGAAGGTTTTAGGAGAACGCATAGCTCCAACCATAACTTCATCTAAAATTTCGTTTTTTTCTGGGTCAATAATATGCCCATAATTTAGTGTGTGACTGGCAACGGTACTCAAATCTTTTCCTTTAAAGATTTTTTGAGCAATGGCAAAGCTGTCCGTCCCGCTCAGTCTAACAATGCCGATAGCTCCTTCACCAAGAGGAGTGGAAATGGCAGCAATCGTATCAAATTCTTTGGTTATCATCAATTTAATCCTTATAATGTGTTTATGCAATCTATATTCATTGTAACGCAAAACAAGGTTCGTCGCAAGATTTTTACATGCTGTTTTTGTTCAAATAAATTCATCATCTCTTTTTAATACAATAAAATAAATTTTAAGAAAGCTTCAAATATCATTTGTTTATTCGTTTGATATATCAAATTTTAGCAGATAAAATCTGGAATTTTTGGTGTTTTATAATCAAGAAAAATAGAATATTCGGATTTTAGAATGTTTGTAAAAAAGGGATCATTTAAAAAGAAAGTGGTTTCATTTTTGGGGTGCTAAAGTTGGCAAATCATGGTATACTAGAAGCAGATTGAATAAAGGAGCAAAAATGGAAAACCTCAAAAAAATGGCAGGAATCAAAGCTGCAGAATATGTGAAAGACGATATGGTAGTTGGTTTAGGAACGGGTTCGACTGCCTATTATTTTGTGGAAGAAGTTGGACGGCGTATCAAGGAAGAAGGACTGAAAATAACAGCAGTTACAACTTCAAGCACAACGAGTGAACAAGCTCGGCGTTTAGGTATTCCTTTGAAATCAATTGATGAAGTAGATGAAGTAGACGTGACCGTTGATGGAGCTGATGAGGTGGATACTGACTTTAACGGTATCAAAGGCGGTGGCGGCGCTCTGCTTATGGAAAAAGTTGTCGCAACTCCAACCAAAACCTACATTTGGGTAGTTGATGAAAGTAAAATGGTTGGTAAACTAGGTGCTTTCAAATTACCGGTAGAAGTCGTACAATACGGAGCAGAACAGCTTTTCCGTCGTTTTGAACATGCAGGCTATAAACCGTTATTTCGTGAAAAAAATGGGCAGCGCTATGTCACGGATATGCAGAATTTCATTATTGATCTTGACTTAGGCGTGATTGAAAATCCAGTCGAATTTGGGCAAAAGCTAGATCATGTAGTTGGCGTTGTGGAACATGGACTCTTTAATCAAATGGTGGATATGGTCATTGTTGCTGGAAGAAATGGCGTGCAAATTTTAAAATCAACCAAATCAAAAGGAGAGTAGAATTTTATGTCACATACAATTATATTCATGTCATTGTCATGGATTCAGTCCGAATTGGTACTGCATTAAGTGCTGTTCAAAAAGAACAGGAAAGATTAGAATATGCTCTTAAGAGTGGAGCGTAATTGTGTCATTCAATATTTTTCGAGTGAAAATTAAAAAAGATATAAAAGGATAAAGATATGAATTTAATGGATAAAGTTAACGAAACAGCACAGTTTTTAAAAGATAAAGGAATTACTGCACCAGAATTTGGTTTGATTCTCGGTTCTGGTTTGGGAGAATTAGCTGGTGAGATTGAAAATGCTGTCAGCATTGACTATGCAGGCATTCCAAATTGGGGTCGCTCAACAGTAGTGGGGCATGCTGGTAAATTGGTTTATGGCGATTTAGCAGGTCGGAAAGTACTGGCTTTGCAAGGACGTTTTCATTTTTACGAAGGAAATCCGATGGAAGTGGTGACATTCCCTGTTCGTGTGATGAGAGCACTAGGTTGTGAAGGTGTCATTGTTACCAATGCCGCTGGAGGGATTGGATATGGTCCAGGGACGTTAATGGCTATTTCAGACCATATCAATCTGACGGGGCAAAATCCTTTGATTGGAGCGAATTTGGATGAATTTGGTCCACGCTTCCCAGATATGTCTGATGCTTATACAAAAGCTTACCGTGAAAAAGCCCACGCCGTAGCCGAAAAATTAGGCATTGAATTGAAAGAAGGAGTTTATCTGGGTGTGACGGGACCAACTTATGAAACACCAGCTGAAATCCGCGCTTTCCAAACCTTAGGTGCAAGTGCTGTTGGTATGTCAACTGTTCCAGAAGTAATTGTGGCAGCCCACTCAGGCCTGAAAGTATTGGGAATTTCAGCTATTACAAACTTTGCAGCTGGTTTCCAAAGCGAGCTAAACCATGAAGAAGTGGTGGAAGTGACTGAACGAATCAAAGAAGATTTCAAAGGACTTGTAAAAGCAATCCTTGCAGAATTATAAAAAACATAAATGTAAAAAGAGTCGAAGATTGAGCTTACAATCACATCTCTTTCTGAACTCAACTAGAAACGAAAGGAATAAAACCCGCACGCAATCCTTTCTGAGATGAATAAGCTCCTAAGAAAAGTTATTTAGCGCTTGTACTTTTCAGTTTGGGTTTTTGACGGGCTTGGTATCTTACTTATGTCAATCCATATTGCAGCAAAACAAGGCGAAATTGCCGATAAAATTTTACTACCTGGAGACCCACTCCGTGCCAAATTTATTGCCGAAAACTTTTTAGAAGATGCTGTATGTTTTAATAAAGTTCGCAACATGTTTGGTTATACAGGGACTTATAAGGGGCATCGTGTTAGTGTTATGGGAACTGGAATGGGAATTCCGTCTATTTCGATCTATGCTCATGAGTTGATTGTTAACTACGGCGTGAAACGTTTAATTCGTGTAGGAACAGCTGGTTCCTTGAATAAAGACGTTCACGTACGTGAATTGGTATTAGCGCAAGCAGCAGCGACAAACTCAAATATCATTCGTAATGATTGGCCTCAATATGACCTTCCGCAAATTGCAAGTTTTCGTCTTTTAGATAAGGCTTATCACCTTGCCAAGGATTTTGGTATGACAACGCACGTTGGAAGTGTCTTATCATCAGATGTTTTCTACTCCAACTATGGTGAAAAAAATATCGAACTTGGTAAAATGGGAGTTCTGGCTGTGGAAATGGAAGCGGCAGCTCTTTACTATCTAGCTGCTCAATATAATGTCGAAGCACTTGGCATTATGACCATTTCAGATAGTTTAGTTCATCCAGATGAAGACACAACAGCGGAAGAACGACAAACGACTTTTACAGATATGATGAAAGTCGGTTTAGAAACGCTTATTTCAGAATCATGATTGAAAATTTAGACGTCAAAGAAGAGATAATTTACGCTATTTCTCGCTATGATTATGCTCATGCCTATAAATTGGCTCAAAGACTGAACGATGCAGAATCAAAGCTAGTTGAACTTTTATATATCATGGCAGAGCGGAGAGAGTTGAATATTCGCCCTGCTATGGAATATCAGTTGAAAATTAGAAATGATTTTCAACTTTTTTGTCATGATTCTGAGGAAGATGAGCAATTAGCGAATTACCTATATGACTTAGAAGCAAAGCTCAAAAACGAACAAGTGATTGACTTTATTCGTGCTGTTAGTCCGGCGATTTATCGGATTTTTATGCGTTTGATTAAGCAAGAAATTCCTGATATTGAATCTTACATTCATAATTCTAGAGAAGCGAGTTACGATCGTTGGAATTTTGAAAAGATGAAAAATACAGGACACCCCATTTTGAGCACTTTTCATGCTGAAAGTCCAGTTCATTCTTCTAGTCTGGCTAGCTTGATTTTACTGTTGGATTTACCAGAGCAAGTTAAAATCATGGTCAAAGAACTACGAAAGTTGGAGAAATCCGTTCGGAACCCATTGGCGCATTTGATTAAACATTTTGATGAAGAAGAATTGCATTCCACTACAGGTTTTTCTTCTCAATTTTTTATGGAAATATTGATTTTGTTGGCGCAAGCAACAGGCATTACTTATGACGAAGAGCAGTTTTACTTTGATCGGGTTAATCAAGTCATCAAAATATTGCTAAATTAAGTGTTTTGTTTCATTATAAAATCCCATACAGTTCATTTTACTTGTATGGGATTTTTGGTTATTTAGAAGAAGAGCTGGATTCTTCTGTTGATGAGGAGGAACCGCTACTTGTTGATTCAAATTGTTCAGGGTGAAGAGCACGATAGCTTGGGGAATTAAACAGATCAACAGTTGAATTACCACCTCGTTTGCTATAAAGGCTTGTAGATTCATCACCTTTTTTCTTTTCAATAGATAATAATGATTTAAGTGAGTTGGTATAAGAATAGTCCTTAGGATTCACTTTCCCTAAATCATTTCCAGTATAGAAGCGAAGCAAGTCTCCGGTTTGAATCAGGTCACTCATTTTCAACTGCTCATTGGTTGTATTGCGGATTTTTTCCAATTCTGCCTTAGTTGTTTCATCTGGATTGGTAATTTCTTCTCCTGTTTCTGTGTAGTAAGTACGTCCACTGTAGCTAGTATACTTAGGAGTTACAAAATAGTTTGATGAACGAAAGGCAACGGTTTGTTGATGTTTAGATGATAACAAATCTTGACCGACTTGCAAGTATTGTTTAGAGTCTATACCGAGCAAATGTTCCAGAGTAGGTAAAAGGTCAACTTGTCCGCCATAGGTATTAACGACTTTTCCTTTTGTCATACCAGGAATAACGACCATATAAGGAACTCTTTGTAGCATGGCATTGTCGTAGCTAGACCATGTTTCAGAGTTTTTGCCTAGCAATGGTGCTAGCGAAGGGTTCCGTGAATTGGAAATACCGTAGTGGTCACCATAAAGAACGATGATAGAATTTTCATAAAGGCCAGATGCTTTTAAGTAGTCAAAGAATGATTTAACGGCAGAATCTAGATAATTGGCCGTTGCAAAATAACCATTGATTGTTTCATCCTTGGTTGAAGCAAGTGGGAAACCAATCTCGTCTCCAATCAAGCTAGTTGTATAAGGATAGTGATTAGAAACGGTGATGTATTTTGCATAAAATGGTTGTTGTAAATGTTCAAGATATTTAATAGAATCTTTGAACATAATCTTATCATTCAGACCATATTGGAATGAATTCGTTTTGTCTTGCTTAGAAAAGTAAGAAGAATCGAAGAAATAGTTATATCCCCATTGTTTGTAGGTGGTATTTCGATTCCAGAAACTACCAGCATTTCCGTGGAAAACGGCACTAGAATTATAACCATTTTTTGAGAAAATGTACGGAGCAGCTTGCTGCGTGTTTGTTCCACCATAGTTTACCATAAAGGAGCCCTGATTGAGACCGAACAAACCAGTTTCTAACATCGTTTCTGCATCAGATGTTTTTCCAGCTTTTACTTGATTAAAGATATTAGAAAAAGCAAACGTTGAGTTTGAATGATAAAGAGAATTGAGGAATGGAGTTACTTCGTATTCTTTGCCCTCAGACTTTAATTTATAATCAATCAGGAATTGTTGGAAACTTTCTAAATGAAGATAGATGACATTTCTACCTTTAGCAATTCCGTAATACTCTTTATTTGGCTCGGCATAGTGTGACTTGACGTATTCTTCAACTGGTTTCAAATCTTCAGCACTTGCTTTAGAGCGTTCTTTGTTGGCACTATAAGTCTGATTAGCACTATAGCCAAGAAAGGCTGGCAACCCTAGGGCGCGGACAACATAATAATTAGAGAAGCCGCGTGTCAATAACTCTGGGCGGTCAACTTCTGCTAAAAAGAGGTTGGCTGAAAATAGCATACTGGATAGAGCAGTAATTGCAAAACTAGCTCGCTTGTTGAATGGCCGATCATCTAAACGAATCCATTTTTTATAAAAAAGAAAACCTAAGATTGGAAAATCAATGATGTAAATCAAATCTCCAGGTCGGAATAGTTCAAGCGCAGCCTCTCCCAGACCAGCAGAAACACTACTTGAAGCGAGCATGGTATTGACAGTAACAAAATCACTAAACTCGCGATAATAGATAGAGTTTGAAATGAGCCAGACAAATAATAAAATATAAAGCGCAACTGTTAGAATATAGAAAACCTTGGTTTTTTTAATATAAAATGCTAGTCCAATCAGTAATAATCCTAATGGAAGAGGATTGATGATAGCGAGAAAGACTTGATAGGCACCCTGAATATCCAGATTAAAATCAACAGAATAGGCCCACATGGTTTTCAGCCAATAAAGGGTCAGTAAGGTCAAGACAAAACCTAGTCTTGTACTCATGAAGTTGAGCATCTTCCTAGTCATAGTTTTCACAAATATATACTTCCTTGTCTTATTTCCTAAAATTTTCACTACTAAGTATAACATATTTTTGATTTAAGTTGGTAATTTAAAATGTTGCATTTTCTTTTGCTAGATAAAAAACAGAAAAAGGATTTTTATCAATTGAGAATAAATAGAATTTTTACGTATGAACACATTTTTTGCAATCATTTTGTAATAAGTAGTACATTTTTTTGAGAAAATTCATAACATTTGATATAATAGAGTTTATGAAACAGCTTACGATTCCTTCTTATACTGAAGAAAACATAAAAAAAGGACGATTTGTTTTAGAAAAACAAGATTTTCCTTCACTTTCTTTTCATCATCAAGTTGTAGAACTGGTAAATGCAAAAGGAAATTTTGTAGGTATCGCATATTTATCAGAGCAAAACAAGGGTATCGGCTGGTTTATCTCACAGAAGAAAGTAACTTTAGATGTCTCGTTTTTCTGTCAGTTATTCCAATATGCGAAAGCAAAGCGACAAGTTTATCAACAATCAAAAGAGACAACAGTTTACCGCCTTTTTAATCAAGAAGGAGATGGTTTTGGTGGGTTGACAATAGATTTGTATCAAGAATATGCTGTTTTTTCTTGGTATAATCTCTTTGTTTACGAAATTAAGGATACCATTGTTCAAGCATTTCAACAGGTCTTTCCAGAAGTTACAGGAGCGTATGAGAAAATTCGTTTCAAGGGTTTGAATGTTGAATCCGCTCATTTGTATGGGCAAGAAGCACCAGCATTTTTCACGATTTTAGAAAATGGTGTTCGCTATCAAGTGTTTTTAAACGATGGATTGATGACGGGAATTTTCCTCGATCAGCATGAGGTGCGTGGTAGCTTGGTAGACGGTCTAGCAGCTGGCAAGTCGCTGTTAAATATGTTTTCCTACACGGCAGCTTTTTCAGTTGCGGCAGCCATGGGAGGAGCCAGCCAGACGACCTCTGTTGATTTGGCAAAACGCAGTCGTGAATTGTCGGAAGCACATTTTAGAGAGAATAATCTTGACTTAAGCAACCATACATTCTTTGTAATGGATGTGTTTGACTATTTCAAATATGCAAAACGACATGGTTTGACTTATGATGTAATTGTGTTAGATCCGCCGAGTTTTGCAAGAAATAAAAAACAAACTTTTTCTGTGGCGAAGGATTATCATAAGTTGATTGCTCAGTCTTTGGAAATTTTAAATCCCCAAGGGATTATCATTGCTAGTACAAATGCTGCGAATGTTTCACGTACTAAGTTTAAAAAAGAAATTGAAAAAGGTTTTGCAGGAAGCAAGCACCGTTATTTGAAAGAATACGGTTTGCCAGCAGATTTTGCTTATAATAAAAAAGATGAAAGAAGTAATTACCTCAAGGTATTTACCATTAAGGTGGACAAATGAAATTAGTCGTATCAGTGATGCCGAAAAATTTAGAGGAAGCGCAGAATATTGATAGCTCGCGTTATGATGACGCGGACATTATTGAATGGCGTGCTGATTTTTTAGCAAAAGATGAGGTTTTGACTGTTGCACCTGCTATTTTTGAAAAATTTGCTGGTCGTGAATTGATTTTCACTTTGAGAACAATTGACGAAGGTGGAAATATTGAATTGACGGATGATGAATATATTTCTACCATCAAGGAAATTTCAACGATTTATCAGCCGGATTATATTGATTTTGAATATTTTTCTCACAAAAATAGATTTGAGGAAATGTTGGATTTTCCAAATCTTGTTTTGAGCTATCATAATTTTGAAGAAACGCCTGAAAACATGATGGAAATTTTATCTGAATTGACCAGTTTGACACCAAAAGTGGTGAAAGTTTCTGTTATGGCACGCAGCGAGCAAGATGTACTAGACTTGATGAACTATACGCGTGGTTTTAAAACTTTAAATCCAAATCAAGATTTTGTAACGATTTCCATGGGACAAATTGGAAAGATTTCGCGGATAACAGCAGATTTGACAGGCTCAAGCTGGTCGTTTGCAAGCTTGGATGAATCCAGTGCACCAGGTCAAATTTCTCTTGCCAATATGAAGCAAATTCAGGAGATTTTGAATGAAAATTGACGGCTATACTCGTTTAGCGGCGGTTGTCGCCAACCCAATCAAACACAGTATTTCTCCTTTTATCCATAATGCAGCGTTTGAGCAAACGGGTGTTAATGGAGTTTATGTGGCTTGGGAAATCTCACAGGATGACTTGAAAGCAACTGTTGAAAATATTCGCCGCTATAATATGTTTGGAATCAATTTGTCTATGCCTTATAAACAGGCTGTGATTCCTTTTTTAGATGAAGTGACACCTGCTGCGCAGATGATTGGGGCGGTGAATACTGTCGTGAATCAATATGGAAAATTGATTGGTTATAACACAGATGGCAAGGGATTTTTTATGAGCTTGCCTTCTTTTGTCATTAAAGGCAAAAAAATGGTCATGCTTGGAGCTGGTGGAGCTGCGACAGCGATTATTGTGCAGGCAGCTCTAGATGGTGCTGAGGAGATTTTTGTGTTTACGCGCCATTCCTCTTTTGAACGCGTTTCACAGAAAATGAAGGAAATTCAGCAGAAGACTGCAGCGAAGATTTGGGTATTATCTTTAGAAAATCAAGAATTACTACAAGAAAAAATTAACGTTTCTGCTTTATTGGTCAACGGGACCAGTTTAGGCATGGACGGTAAGGCTTTACCGATACCAAGCAGTATTCGTTTACCACATTCACTTCTTGTGGCAGATGTAATTTACCAGCCGTTTGAAACCCCATTTTTAAAATGGGCAAAAGGACAAGAAGTTGAAGTAGTGAATGGCTTGGGAATGTTGTTGTATCAGGCGGCAGAAGCATTCAAATTGTGGACAGGAAAAAAAATGCCAACGAAAGAAATTTGGCAGGCATTGGAAAAAAAGTACAAATAAGGGGTTGCCTATGAAATTAAATGTGAATATTCCCAATCATCCTTACGATATTGTCATTGAAAAAGGTACTTTAGCCAAAGCTGGAGAATGGCTGGCAAGTTTATGGTCAGCTCAAAAGGTCGTTGTTATCACAGATAATCATGTGGCAAGTCTGTATGCTGAAACGGTTAAATGTAGCTTAGAAGTTGCTGGTTTTGAAGTGTTTGTATTTGATTTTCTGGAAGGTGAAGCTAGTAAAAATTTAACAACAGTCAATAAAGTTTATGAATTTCTCGCTAAAGTAGGGATGACTCGCAGTGATGGTATTGTTGCCTTGGGTGGCGGTGTGGTCGGTGATTTGGCTGGCTTTGCCGCTTCAACTTATATGCGAGGTATTCATTTTGTACAGATACCGACGAGTTTGACAGCTCAGGTAGATTCTTCGATTGGTGGAAAAACAGGAGTCAATACGCCGTGGGCTAAGAACATGGTGGGTACTTTTACTCAGCCGGACGGGGTTCTGATTGACCCAGATGTTTTAAAAACTTTAGGACAACGTGAATTGATTGAAGGCATGGGAGAGGTCATCAAGTATGGTTTGATTGAGGATGTGGAGCTGTGGCAGGAACTGTCTGACATGGATGGTAGTCCAAAATCCATTTTGGAGCACGCAGAAAGTATCATCTATCATTCTTGCAATGTCAAACGAAAGCTAGTAGTGGAAGACGAACTTGACAATGGTGTGCGCCTTTATCTAAATTTTGGACATACGATTGGTCATGCAGTGGAGGCGACTGCTGGTTATGGCAAAGTCATGCACGGAGAAGCTGTGGCTATTGGAATGGTTCAGGTAGCGCGTGTAGCAGAAAAAAAGGGGCTGATGCCTAAAGGAATTACCACAGATATTGAGCAGATGTGTCGCAAATTTGGGCTTCCAGTTGATTATCAACCTTGGCGACAAGAAGAACTCTATCATGCCTTACTTCATGATAAGAAAGCTCGGGGCAAGACAATCAAATTAGTCATTGTTCCAGAATTAGGTAGGACAGCCATTCATCAGATTTCTTTAGAAGAAATGAAAGATTATTTAGAAAAGTAAGAGCTAAATAGCAACAACAGATGAGGTAACGGAATGAGATATTTAACTGCTGGGGAGTCACATGGACCGCGTTTAACAGCTATCATTGAAGGAGTGCCAGCTGGGCTTCCTTTGACAGCTGACTACATCAATGCAGAATTGAAACGTCGTCAGGGCGGATACGGTCGTGGAGCTCGTATGAAAATAGAGAGTGACAAAGTGGAAATTACTTCTGGTGTTCGGCATGGGCGAACCATGGGGGGGCCGATTACACTCAATGTGACCAATCTAGATCATCAAAAATGGTTGGACATCATGAATGTAGCAGATGTGGAGGACAAGAAAAAAGGGCTGCGCAAGATTACCAAACCTCGTCCAGGTCATGCAGATTTGGTCGGCGGTATGAAATATCGTTTTGACGACTTGCGCAATTCATTGGAGCGCTCTTCTGCGCGTGAAACGACCATGCGGGTTGCGGTGGGAGCTGTTGCTAAGCGTCTTTTAGAAGAAATCGGAGTTGAGGTAGCTAGTCATATCGTAACTTTCGGTGGCATTGACATTGAGGTTCCGGAAAATCTGACCGTTTCTGAAATCAAGAAACGTGCTCGTCAGTCAGAAGTTTCGATTGTCAATCCAGAACGTGAAGAGGAAATTAAAGCCTATATTGATCAGATAAAGAAAGATGGTGACACGATTGGTGGAATTGTTGAAACCATTGTCGGTGGTGTGCCAGTTGGACTAGGTTCCTATGTTCAATGGGATAGAAAGCTAGATGCTAAAATTGCTCAAGGAGTGGTTTCTATCAATGCATTTAAAGGTGTGGAATTTGGAGTTGGTTTTGAAGCGGGGCGGCTTAAGGGCAGTCAGGTGATGGATGAAATAATCTGGTCTAAAGAGGACGGCTTTACTCGTCGTACTAACAATCTAGGTGGTTTCGAGGGCGGTATGACCAACGGAGAACCTATCGTAGTGCGCGGAGTGATGAAGCCAATCCCAACTCTCTACAAGCCACTTATGAGCGTTGATATTGAGACACACGAGCCTTATAAAGCAACGGTGGAGCGAAGCGATCCGACAGCTCTTCCAGCTGCTGGTGTTGTTATGGAAGCTGTTGTTGCAACAGTGCTTGCAACTGAGGTTTTGGAGAAATTCTCTTCAGACAATCTGAAAGAATTAAAAGAAGCCGTTCAACAACACCGCGATTATGTGAAAGGATTTTAATGCTCACCTATATTTTTACAATGACTTTGGTCGGAATTTTTGCAGGAATTTTGGGCGCTTTATTAGGACTTGGAGGCGGAATTGTTATCACGCCTGTACTCACTCTCTTATTTGGAGTAGACATTAAGTATGCGGTAGGAGCCTCTATTATTGCAGTTTTAGCAACTAGTTCAGGTTCTGCGATTGCCTATCTCAAAGATGATATGCTCAATCTGCGAATTGCCATGTTTTTGGAAATTTTTACGACTTTAGGAGCTTTTGTAGGCGCTATGTTATCAGTGATAACAGATTCACAAGTCCTTTTTTTACTTTATGGCGCTCTCATGCTCTTTCAAGCATTTAATATGTACCAGAAGATTCATGATAAAAAGGACAATCAGAGTGTGAGCCACAATGATGCTATCGCAGAGAAATTAAATCTCGGTGGTGAATATTTTGACAAAGGTCTCAACCAGACAATCAAGTATCAAGTGACCAATGTCCCTGGTGGCTCTGTTGTCATGTTCTTTGCAGGTGTTATGTCGGCGCTTTTAGGAATTGGTGCGGGTGCTTTCAAAGTATTGGCCATGGATACTGTTATGAAAATGCCTTTAAAAGCTAGTTCAGCAACTTCTAACTTTATGATGGGAGTGACAGGAACGGCTTCAGCTATCTTTTACCTTTTTATAGGACAAATCAACCCGGTATTGGTTACACCAATCGCCTTGGGTGTTTTAGCAGGTTCTTTCATCGGAAGCCGCATCATGCCTTATGTACCTGTAAAAGTATTGCGCTGGATTTTTCTAGTCGCTTTATTAGCTCTGGGTGTGCAGATGTTTATACGAGGTATGCAATGACAGATAAAATGCAAAAAGAAGAGCTGGATTTGGTCATGGGGAAAATTCTTCGCATAGGGATTTTTCTCTCCATTCTTTTTATGTTTATTGGCTTGGTTCTTTACCTTTTTAGTGGTCAGCAGGTCATTTCTTTAAAGAATTTGGAACAGTTTAATCCAGTTGCCTATGTGAAGAGCCATTCCATTTTTGATGCAGTGACGTTTATGTTACTAGGGGCTTTTATGCTTATTTTGACACCGATTTTTCGAGTGATTTCAACTTTTATCATTTTTGTCAAAACAAAAGATAAAATGTATACGATTTTCACAGCGATTGTTATGGTTATTATTTTAGTATCAATTATTTTGGGATTCATTGTTGAGCCAAAGTAAGGAGTTAAGCATGGTAAAGAAAGTTATTTATATTGCGGGTCTTGGTTTGATTGGTTCATCAATCGCGCTTGGAATTCGACGTGATCATCCAGACTATACTATATTAGGTTACAATCGTGGAAAAGAATCTCGAAAAATTGCCCTTGAAAAAGGCATGGTAGATCAAGTGACCGACCAGTTTGCTGAATTTGCTCCTCTGGCAGATGTGATTATTCTTGCTGTCCCTATCAAGCAAACCATTGAGTTTATCAGGCAATTAGCAACTCTAGATTTGAAAAAAGATGTGATTATCTCAGATGCAGGTTCTACCAAAGCTGAAATTGTAGCTGCTGCTGAAGAAGCTCTAAAGGAGAAAACCATTCGCTTTATAGGTACTCATCCAATGGCTGGTAGCCATAAGTCAGGTGCTAGTGCAGCAGATGTAAATCTCTTTGAAAATGCCTATTATATTTTTACTCCGTCTCATTTGACGAAAGACGGCACGATAGCAGAAATGAAGAATCTCTTATCTGGTCTACATGCTCGGTTTATCGAAATTGATGCCAACGAGCACGATCGTGTCACCAGTCAAATTAGCCATTTTCCGCATATTCTCGCTTCTAGTCTTATGGATCAAGCCGCTGCCTATACTCAGCAATACGAGATGACGCAGCATTTCGCTGCTGGAGGATTTCGTGATATGACACGGATTGCAGAAAGTGAGCCGGGCATGTGGACTTCGATTTTGTTGACAAATCCAGATGCTATTTTAGAGAGGATAGAGGATTTTAAGAAGCGCTTGGATACTATTTCAGGTGCCATTCAGAATAAAAATGAAGATGTGATTTGGAATTTCTTTCAGCATGGTCGCCAAGTGCGAAAAGCTATGGAAATTCATAAACGAGCAGGTGTGGATAGCTTTTATGACATTTTTATCAATGTTCCCGATGAAGAAGATGCTATTTTAGGAGTGTTGGAACTTCTAAGGGGAACATCCATTGTTAACATTCACATCAATGAAGAAAATCGCGAAGATATTAACGGAATTTTGCAAATCACCTTTAAAAATCGCGAAGATTTGGAGAAATCTGCTAAAATAATAAGAGAAAAGACACACTATCAGGTCTTTTTAGATTAAGGAGGAAGACTATGTCAAATATTTATGATTTAGCGAATGAATTAAGCCGTACTCTGCGAGACCTTCCTGAGTACAAAGCTGTTGTCGAAAGCAAAAAAGCAGTAGATGCTGATAGTGAAGCAAAGAGTCTTTTAAAAGACTATCTAGCTTTCCAGCAAGAACTGCAGGGCATGGCGCAATCAGGTCAAATGCCAACGCAAGAAGTGCAAGACAAGATGAAGTCGTTTGGGGATAAGATTCAAGGCAATCCTGCCCTGACTGAATTTTTCAATAAACAACAACAATTGTCTATTTACTTGGCTGATATTGAACGTATCATTTTTGATCCGGTTCAAGAATTGTTGAAATAATGTTATGATTCAAGCTGATTCAAGATTTTGGTCAGCTTTTTATGTGCATAAAATCCATAGGAGAAGAAAGGATTCAACAAATTAGCGAGAATTTTCTGAATATTTCCACTAAATACTTGTTTTTTACTAATTTCTGAGTATAATGAAATGTATCAACTAAACAGATTTTCAGTTTAATGATGAAGCTGAACGGTGTATTTTGTGGAGGTGCTTTATGTCACGTAAAATTGCGATTATTGGTATGGGAAATGTTGGTGCCGCAGTCGCGCATGGTCTGATTGCGCAAGGTGCTTTTGATGATTATGTGTTGATTGATAAAAATGAAGCGAAAGTCAAAGCAGATGCACTTGACTTTCAGGACGCTGCAGCAAATTTGAATCATCACGCAAATATTATTGTTAATGATTATCAGGCGTTGGCAGATGCGGATGTGGTGGTGTCAGCACTGGGCAATATCAAATTACAAGATAACCCCAACGCCGATCGATTTGCGGAATTACCCTTTACATCCAAGGAAGTTCCTTTTGTCGCTGAACAATTGAAAAAAGTTGGATTTACAGGGATTATCATTGTTATTAGTAATCCAGTAGATGTCATTACTAGTCTTTATCAGCACTATACAGGCCTGCCTAAAGAGCGTGTTATTGGGACAGGAACGCTGCTAGACACAGCTCGCATGAAACGTGCAGTTAGTGTTCGCTTTGGTGTTGACCCTCGAAGCGTTTATGGCTACAATCTTGGAGAACATGGAAATTCTCAATTTACAGCTTGGAGCCAAGTACGGATAAAAGGTCAACCGATTTCTACATTTGCTTCAGTCGAGGAGTTGGATGAGATTGCTCTAGAAGCTCTTAAAGGAGGGCATACCGTCTTTTATGGTAAAAAATACACATCTTATGGCATTGCGAGCGCAGCTATCCGTTTAGCAGTAGCTCTTGTATCAGATTCACATGAAGAATTGCCAGTATCAAATTATTATCAGCCATTAGACACCTACTTGAGTTATCCAGCGATTGTAGGGCGTGAGGGGATTCTTGAGCAAGTCAAACTTAGTTTAACGGAAGAAGAGGAAGAAAAATTAGCCTATTCTGCACAATTCATCAAGCAAAAATTTGCAGAAAGTTTATAATTCTAAGAGGGTGAGGAAAAGTTGAATTCCACGAAATGAAGCTTTTTCCCCGCTCCCTTTTGTTTCCCTTCTCTTTTTATGGTACAATATGTAAAAAGAATCCGGTATGAGGTTTTCTATGCAGTTACGTACAAATTCAAAGGGATTAGCTGGGTGCATTCGTGTGCCGGGTGATAAGTCTATTAGTCATCGATCGATTATGTTTGGTAGTTTGGCCAAGGGAGTGACAACGGTTCACGATATTTTGCGTGGTGAAGATGTTTTATCCACCATGCAAGTTTTTCGTGATTTAGGTGTTCAAATTGAAGAGGACGGCAATGTAGTAACGATTCATGGAGTGGGTTTTGCTGGTCTTCAAGCGCCGACAAACAAACTGAATATGGGAAATTCTGGAACCTCTATTCGCTTGATTTCAGGTGTATTAGCTGGGCAGGATTTTGTGACGGAAATGTTTGGTGATGATAGTTTATCTAAACGTCCTATGGATCGCATAACGATTCCTCTTCGTCAAATGGGGGTGCAAATCGCCGGGCGAACCAAGCGTGATTTGCCACCGCTCACTATTCATGGGAATAAGAACTTACAGCCCATTCATTATACCTTGCCTGTGGCGTCTGCTCAGGTTAAGTCTGCTTTGATATTTGCGGCTTTACAAGCTCAAGGCGAGTCTGTCATTATTGAAAAAGAAATGACCCGCAATCATACAGAAGACATGATTAAACAATTTGGTGGTCAGATTTCTGTCAATGGAAAGGAAATCCGCATTCAAGGCGGACAAGAGTTTACTGGACAGAACGTGTTAGTGCCAGGAGATATTTCTAGTGCGGCTTTCTGGATAGTAGCAGGACTTATCGTTCCTAATTCTAAGATTATTTTGGAAAATGTCGGCATCAATGAAACACGAACTGGCATTTTGGATGTTGTTAAAGCTATGGGTGGAAATATAAACTTGTCCAATGTAGACAATATTGCTAAGTCCGCTACCATAACAGTAGAGACATCTGAATTAGTCGGCACAGAAATTGGCGGAGAAATTATCCCACGTTTAATTGATGAATTGCCAATCATTGCACTTCTGGCCACTCAAGCTAAGGGGCAAACGGTGATTCGTGATGCGGAAGAATTAAAGGTAAAAGAAACAGACCGTATCCAAGTTGTGGCAGATGCACTAAATAGCATGGGGGCTGATATTACTCCGACAGAAGACGGCATGATCATCAAAGGGAAAACGTCTCTTCACGGTGCTAAAGTTCATACATTTGGCGACCACCGAATTGGCATGATGACAGCTATTGCAGCTCTTTTGGTAAAGGACGGTCAAGTCGAGTTGGAGCGCGCCGAAGCTATCAATACGAGCTATCCAAATTTCTTTGATGATTTGGAGGGCTTACTTCATGGCTAAGATTTTGATTGGTTTCATGGGGGCTGGGAAAACAACGGTTGCTAGCTTGATAGATGAAAATTTTATCGATATGGATGAGTTTTTGTCAGAGAGACTGGAAATGCCGATTAAAGAATATTTTGAGCAGTATGGCGAAGCAGCTTTTCGGCAAAAAGAAAGTGAATTATTAAAAGAATTGCTACAGTCAGAACAAGTCATCTCAACTGGTGGTGGCATCATCAGCAATGCTCAAAATCGCGAGTTGTTAAAGCAGAACGCTGAAAATATTTATTTAAAAACAGATTTTGAAACGCTTTACCAGCGTCTTGAAGAAGATCAAGAACACCAGCGCCCGCTTTATTTGAACAATAGCAAAGCTGATTTGAAAAATCTTTTCGAGCAACGTCAGGCTTGGTATGAAGATGTGGCTACAAAAGTTATTGATGTGACTACTTTGACACCAAAACAAATCGTGGAGGTGTTGCAATGAAAATTGGATTTTTAGGTCCGAAAGGATCTTTTTCTCATCATGTGGCACAAGAAGCTTTTCCAGCAGATACGTTAGTGGCTTTTGAAAATATCACGGAAGTTATAAAAGCCTACGAGACAGGCGAAGTGGATTATTCTGTAGTGCCAGTTGAAAATTCAATTGAAGGAAGCGTTCATGAGACATTGGACTATCTTTTTCATCAGGCAGCCATTTATGCTGTGGCAGAAATCGTCCAGCCAATCAAACAACAATTATTGGCAACGGCAGCTGATAAGCCAGTAGAAAAAATATTTTCTCATCCGCAGGCGATTGCGCAGGGGAAAAAATATGTCCGCCAGCATTATCCACAAGCTAAAATCGAAATAACAGCTAGCACAGCTTATGCAGCACGCTTTGTAGCTCAGCATCCAGAAGAAAATTATGCAGCTATTGCGCCAAGGAGTGCAGCTAGTGAATACGGTCTGCAGATTATTGCAGAGAATATTCAAGAAATGGCTGAGAATTTCACCCGTTTTTGGTTGCTAGGACAGTCGATTCCGACTTTGCCATTATATCTTAAGGAAAAGAAAATAACGCTTGCTTTGACTTTGCCAGACAATTTGCCCGGTGCTTTATACAAAGCTCTCGCAACTTTTGCTTGGCGAGGGATTGATTTGACAAAGATTGAAAGCCGCCCGTTGAAGACAGCTTTGGGAGAATATTTTTTCATTGTGGACATCAATAATGAAAAAGAGGATTTAGTGTCATTTGCGATGAAAGAGCTAGAAGCAATTGGCATTACTTATAAAATTTTAGGAAATTATACCGTTTATACTATTTCAGAACAGTAGATTGGAGCAATCATGGATAAAAAATCAGATAATCTCAGCCACCATGAGCAGTTGAGACTGGACTATCTTTACAAAAATATCCATTATTTAAATGAACGCGAGAAAAAAGAATATCAATATCTTCTTAGAAAGCAAGAAGGAGACCAAAGAGTAGAGTCAGCTCGTGAAGCAAGAGCTACCTTTTCTGACCAACAAGTGCCTGAGAATTTTGGTTACACCGAGCAGGGACTCCCTCAATATCCAGAGAGAAGTCGCCGTAATAAACGTTCTAAATCAGAGCGTGTATCAACTAATGCGGCTGAAAGTGTTGTAGAAAATACACCCAAGCCTAAAAAGGAAAAGCGGCATAGAAAAATACGTGTGAAGCGGATTCTAGCTTGGCTTGCTTTAATTTTGGTTCTCATTGTAGGGGGCATGTTGTTCATGTTTATAAAAGGCTTGAACACTTCAAAAAACAACCCAAATGCCAAAGCTGCCCAAACAGAAGTCTTTAATGGGAAAGATATCAAAGACGGCGTAAATATACTTATTTTGGGTACAGATGGACGAATTGGTCAATCTTCTTCTGAAACGCGGACAGATTCGATCATGGTCTTAAATGTCGGTGGAAAAAATAAAAAAATGAAACTCGTCAGTTTCATGAGAGACACGCTCGTTCACATTGATGGAGTGAGTCAAGGACCAGGTTATGATCAAAAGCTAAATGTAGCATATGCCATTGGGGAGCAAAATAACAATCAAGGCGCTGAATTAGTACGTCAAGTGCTGAAAGACAATTTTGATATTGACATTAAATATTATGCCTTGGTTGATTTTTCAACTTTTGCGACAGCTATTGATACCCTTTTCCCAAATGGTGTTGAAATGAATGCGAATTTCTCGACTATCAATGGCGAAAAAGTGAGTGAAGTTCAGGTGCCAGATGACCTCAATATGAAAGACGGCGTGGTCCCAGAGCAGACGATTAAGGTTGGCAAACAGCGAATGGACGGACGCACGCTTTTGAATTATGCGCGTTTCCGTAAAGATGACGAAGGAGATTTTGGCCGAACACGTCGCCAACAAGAGGTGATGAGCGCGATTATTCAGCAAGTCAAAGACCCAACGAAGCTTTTTACAGGCTCTGAAGCGCTTGGCAAAGTATTTGCTTTAACCTCGACCAATGTTCCGTATAGTTTTTTACTAACGCACGGCTTGTCTTCTCTTACCAACGCTCGTAATGGTGTTGAAAAGGTGACCATTCCTGAAAATGGAGATTGGATAGATGCTTATGATATGTATGGCGGTCAAGGCTTACTAGTTGATTTTGAAGCCTATAAAGAAAAATTGGCACAACTTGGACTCAGATAGATGATAGAATAGAAAGTGATGATTCTGTCGCTTTCTTTTTTTGGGAAATGGCAGAGCTGATAGAAAGAGAAATATATGTTAAAAAAGAATGATGTGATAGAAGTAGAAATTGTGGACTTGAGCCATGACGGTGCAGGAGTAGCTAAAGCAGAGGGGTTGGTTTTCTTTGTGGAGAATGCCCTGCCTACAGAATGTATCCGTATGCGCATACTGAAAGTCAATAAAAAAATTGGCTTTGGCAAGGTAGAAGCCTATCTGACGAAATCCCCTTATCGAAACGAAGATGTTGATGTGGCTTATCTGAGGACAGGTATTGCTGACCTTGGGCATCTAAAATATAGCGAGCAATTGAAATTTAAAACCAAGAAAGTTAGAGATAGTCTTTACAAGATTGCTGAAATTGCAGATATCGAAGTAGCACCAACCCTTGGTATGGAGCACCCACTACATTATCGAAACAAAGCGCAGGTTCCTGTCCGCCGTGTCAATGGACAGCTAGAAACGGGATTTTTCCGAAAAAATTCGCATGATTTAATGCCAATTGAGGATTTTTATATTCAGGATTCAGTTATTGACCAAGTCGTTTTGGCAGTGCGGGATTTGCTGTGTCGTTTTGACCTGAAACCTTACGATGAGAAAGAGCAATCTGGTCTGATTCGTAATATTGTGGTTCGTCGTGGACATTACTCTGGTGAAATCATGGTTATTTTAGTGACAACTCGTCCCAAAATTTTCCGTATTGATCAGTTGATAGAGCGATTAGTTGCGCAATTTTCAGCTATTAAGTCTGTCATGCAAAATATTAACAACCAGCCAGGTAATGCGATTTTGGGGAAGGAATTTCGTGTACTGTATGGACAAGATTATATTACTGACCGCATGCTAGAGAATCACTTTCAAATTGCTGCCCCAGCATTTTACCAAATCAATACAGAGATGGCAGAGAAGCTGTATCAAACGGCGATTGATTTCGCTGAGTTGAATACAGAAGATATTGTAGTGGATGCCTATTCGGGGATTGGCACCATTGGATTGTCAGTTGCGAAACATGTCAAAGAAGTCTATGGCGTGGAGGTCATCCCCCAAGCAGTTGAAAATAGCAAAAAGAATGCTGAGCTAAACGGTATTAGCAATGCCCATTATATTTGTGATTCAGCAGAAAATGCTATCAAAAAATGGCTGAACCAAGGTATAAAACCTAGTATCATCATGGTCGACCCACCACGTAAAGGCTTGACTGAAAGTTTTATCAAATCAAGCGTCAGTATGAATCCAAAGAAAATCGTCTATATTTCCTGCAATGCCGCCACCATGGCACGTGACATCAAGCTCTATCAAGAACTAGGCTATAAACTCACAAAAGTTCAGCCAGTGGATTTATTTCCAATGACGCATCACGTTGAGTGTGTTGCTCTGCTGGTAAAAGCCTAGAAACCTTTGAACGAATGCCTTTTTAGAACCACTGCGAACAGTGGTTTTTTCTTTTAAAGTGGGAAGTATAAAACCTAGAGTCAAACTCGAGTGTGTAGAATTGCTCTCCAGAAAATGAGCGAATTTATTCCCACAAACTCATAGGGGACGTTTGTTTCCATAAGTTGAGTGTCTGTGGGAATAGAAATGCAAGCTCTTTCTTTGACTATTTTTCTATTTCAAAGTGTGATATAATTATGGTAGTTTTTATTGAGTTGGGAGAATATAATGGATCAATTTGAGTTAGATCAGTTTAAAAAAGGAATTTTCGAACTTAATACTAGGCGTTTTGGCACTGTTGCTGAAATAATGATAAAGTATCATTTTGATTGTATGTATTCAAATGATAAGCCTGATGATGCAACAAAATCAAAAGAGGGAGAAAAGGCTAAGAATTTTGACCTTTATAGCGAAAACTACGGTAATATTGAGGTTAAATTTTCTAGAGTTTTAGAATCTGAGTCATCAATTACTGAACCCTCGGCATTTGATATTATAATGAATTCAAAGCCTAACTCTACAAGGATCGTAAAAAGTAGTGAAGTAAAATCATTTGATTGTAATATTCAGCAAGTCAAACCTAAATTTTTTCACACACTTTTTTATGGATTATTTTTTGGAGATGAAATAAGAATTTATCAAATTTCAGATGTGGAGTATCTAGAGAAAAAGGACAATCCTGAATTTTCAGGTTCTGATTCACAACATTTTGGGAACGAAGGTGAGGGTCAATTTCACATAAAAGATTCCAATTTATCTTTTCATGACCAATTTAGAGTCAAAAATTTTTCTTACGAGGAATTATTCAATTTATTTAAGGATATTAAGGATTCCGTTGTTACGGAAGTTGAGCAATTTCTTGTAGAAGATATAAATTGCGAGAACCTCAATAGTAATGTAATTTATAATTTTCTTTTTCCGAACAAATCTCTTACAAAAAAATTCAATAAACATATAGAAAAAATTAAAATATTTACTACTCAGTACAATCAATATAGAGAATCAAGGGAGTACGGATTGGATTTTTTGTCTGTTGAATTAGAAAGATTAAAAAAACAATCAGTAAACAGAAAGAAAGATATACTGCAACGATTTGCTGATATGTATTCTAGGGGTAAAATTAGTGTAACATCTGAGGAACTTGAGAGATTGAAAGAAGAAATCAACATAACAGATGGTAATAACATAGAGGATTTGTATACCTCATTGAAGAATGAATTAACTAGATTAGGATAAAAATAAATGGATATTCAAGAATTCAAAGAAGGAATTTTTTCACTTCGTACTAGACGTTTTGGTACAGTGGCAGAGTACATGATTAAGGCACTTATCAGCGTAGAAATGTCGGGTAATTTAGCTTATGACTTAACCGATTCTGAAATGAATAGAATTGAAGTGAAGTTTTCTACGGTTATGAAAAAAAGCAAGTCTACTATCACCGAACAAAATGTTATACAACAAATCCTAGCTTCAACCGTTGAACATAGAATGATGGATAGTCATGAAATTTTTGATTCAAAGTTTGATTGTAACATTCAACAAGTCAAAACTTCTGAATTTGACATTTTGTACTATGGTTTATTTTTCCAAGACAGAATAGCTATTTTTAAAGTTAATAGTCATGATGTTTTTTCACTGCCTAATTACTCAAATAAGCAACATCGTGGGAATGAAGGTGAAGGGCAATTTCATTTGAATGAGAAAACGATTCAATTTCACCTAGATAACCAATTATACCGTTGGGTAAATTATGAAGAACTCTATGAACTTTTTTTAGCTTTAGGTAATAATTAAATAAACGTCAGACTTCCGATAAATTGGTGATATTGTATTTATCTGCAGGCTTTGTCAAAATATTATTTGATTCGTGTTATAGGAAGTCCATACTTGATATTCATTTTTACTTACGGTAATATACAAAGAACATGAGAGGAGGAATATGGAAAATATAATTTCAGAAGCAACAAAACGTAACTGGGAAAAACTTTCAGTTTCCGGTGAGGATAAGTTAAAAAGTCGAGCTAACAAGCAAAAATCTGAAAAAAGAATCATACCAGTTGAATATTTGGCAGATGGCAATAAAATTAGTTTCATAAAAGAAATAGTTGAAATATATAACACTGAGGAAATACCAGATATTATTTTTTCTCTAGCGGAAGACTTACTTGCACTGGCTGGAGTTGAAAATCGTAAAATAGTTCAAGATATACTTTCTAATTTTCAGAAGGACTTTCAAGTTAAGCGTTTAAAACTAAAAAAAGAATATTCTTTAAGTTACAAGAAAGGTGAAGATTTTTTGGGGGCTTTATATCAGAGTTTACTCACTGAAGGTGCGAAGAATAAAGCTGGTTCGTATTATACTCCTATTAGTATTGTAGATAAGATGTTATCAGATATTGAGTTGGAAAGTAACTCTAATTTTTTAGACCCTTGTTGTGGTAGCGGAGCATTTTTATTAAGAGTTAAGACTGAGAACCCATCAAATTTATATGGTATTGAAAAAGATCCTATTGCAGCTTTTATTGCAAAAGTTAACCTTATTCTTGTATATCAATCTTTTGAGTTTGAACCTAACATAATTTGCGGTGACTTTTTATCTGATGTTTCATTTTTCAAACAAGTAACTCAATTTGATTGTATTGCGACAAATCCACCTTGGGGGAACAAGTCGAAAATTACAACAAGTTTTATTGAATCAAAAGAATCTTTTGTTCAATTTTTCATAAAGTCATATAATTTATTAAATAAGGGTGGGAAGATTAACTTTTTATTTCCTGAGTCGGTTTTAAATGTTAAGTCACATAGAGTGCTACGGGAATTCATAATATCGAACCATGATTTGAACAAGATTCATCTGTACAAATCTACCTTTACAGGCGTTACTACAAGCTTTGTTAGCATGAATTTTTGTAAAGGAATTTTTGCTGAAAAAGTACAAGTCATTGGTGAACATGAAGAATTTTATGTTGATTATAATGCTTTTAAATATACAGAAAATAAAGTTTTTTCTCTTTTAAAACCCAAGGAAGAAAAAATAATTAAAAAGGTTTTAAGCAGTTCTAGCTATTCTTTATCAAATAGTACATGGGGGCTAGGGATTGTTACTGGTAATAATAAAGAAAAGCTGAAATCCTCTGATGGTCCTATGCTAGAAAAGATTTATACTGGAAAAGAGATTGAAAAATATAGATTAAAAAAAGCCCAAAATTATATCCTATACGATAGAGATTCTTTCCAACAGGTAGCGAAAGAAGATATTTATAGAGCTAAAGAAAAACTTGTTTATAAATTTGTTTCTAATAAATTGATGTTTGCTTATGATGACACTTCTAGTCTTTTCTTAAATAGTGCTAATATCTTAATACCGAATGTACCAGGTATGTCAACTAAAACAGTTTTAGCATTTTTAAATTCTAGCTTGTATCAATTCTTATATGAAAAGTTGTTTGGAGAGTTGAAAGTTCTTAAAGGTAATTTAATGGAGCTTCCGTTTCCTAAAATTGATTCTGAAACTAATAATACTTTGACGATGCTTGTGGAAGAAATTATTAGTGAGGGTAAAAATAATCAGAAAGACATTGATGAAATAATTTATAATGTATACGACCTATAGGGACTATAATCTCTACAGTGGATTACCCACTATAGAAATTATAGAGCCTATAAATTTAACAAAAGAGAGTTGTGCTCAAGTTTTGAGTACAACTCTCTTTTATATTACGAATAAGTAAGTGGATGAACAAGGCAATGAAAATCAAACGTATTATTTTAGGCCTTGTTGAAAGAACGGAGTATGGAGTAGAACATGAATTTAATTTGGGGTTTGAAAAAATAATGATAGCAATTTTTTCCTTATGACTTAGTAGTTTCTCAATCATCATCAACCCCATTAAGGAAACCATAGCGCCCATAGCTATGACTTTTTGTAAATTCAATATAATTAATATCGTTATAATTAAGTGTAGGTAGATTTCTAGAGTTCTCAATAACAATTAGTTGTCCTTCATGGGCTGAAGACTTAAAATATTCAAATAAAGCAATCTGCATACTTTCTGGAGTATCATTTTTTTCTCCTTCATCTAAGCCTAGTAGCGGAGTATCAAAAATATGGAAGAATGGCTTATATTGAGCCTGGTGAGAAAAGATTTTTCTCAAAGCTAGGACTACTACAGTATTTAGATATGCAATAAATCCTTTACCATATCGGGCAGTTTTCTTCTCACTCATTAGCGTAATATCAAACTCTTTTCTATCAAAACGACTGAAACTAGCTTTATCAAAGGAACACTCAGCTAGGATTGATTGTATATTTTTAGTCATATACTGCCAAAATTGAGCTGAGTACTCCTCTTTAGGAAGATACTCGACTTTTTCAGCTTTCTCATTTTCCAGGTCATCAATATCTTGGGACCAATTTTCTACTAATCTATTTATAGTTTCTATATCACTCTTAGCTTTGATGTATGATTTATACTGCTGGATTTTATAAGAAAGTTTTTTCTCATCAGGTAGCAAGATGTTATCAATTTCAGCTGAAACCCTTTGCTTTTGTTGTTCAAGATTAGTTTTTGATTCTAACAGTACAGAAATATTTTGTTGTAAATCAGTATTCGTCTGGTTTAGAGATCCAATTTTACTAACCAAAGTAGCTAGCTCATCACTGAAAGAGTCAAGATGATGTTCCAATGAGTCTTGATTGATATGACTGCTGCAGACAGGGCATAAAGCAGTATCTGCCACACTGGCTAGTTCATTGTGTGACTCTACAATAAACGATAATCTATTGAAGTCAGATTGATATTGGCTTGAAAGTTCATTGAAACGATTGAGTAATACGGATTTCTCAGATAGTTCAGAATCGATTTTTGCAATTTGCTGCAATAGATTTTCATGTTGTGAGTTGGTATTAGTAAGATTATTACGTAACTTCTGTAACTTTTCTGAAAGCTGCTCAATTTCAGTTTCAATATCTAAGATTGATTTTTCGTCTAATTCTTGTGTTAGTCGATCGTGATGCTCCTTAAACTGGATTATCTTTGAGCTGATATAGTTTTTGACAGAGTTATGCCGTATTTTTCTTTCTTCAGCAGATTCTTGTTTCTTGATTTCAGAAAAATCTTTCCCATAAAGCAAGTAAAGCAGTGCTGATAGGTAAGCTGTTTGTTGATTTGGGATCTGAGGGAGTAAAATTGATGTAGGACGATTCATATCATTTTCATGAATAATCCAAGAATTGATAAAGGTTCTAACTCCAAGTTTTTGAGTCTTAAAATTTTTGTTTCTAACAACTTCAACAGGAGGAACAATTCCAAAAATTTGAAGCCAGACATTACTTATTGGCTCTTTGTTTTTGCTCTTGTTCTTCGAGTAGTATTTCCCTGAAAGAATACTTGGAAGTGTAGATTTAACAGTAATATTATCTTCTTCGAGGGTTCGACTTAAAATAACTAGCTTATCGTCAACTGAAATTTCTAAAGTAATGGTATTGTAGTGTGTTGAAGTAGAAAAAGGGAGTGACGAGCTGCCAGTAAGATAGTCGATGCATTTAACAATGCAGGTTTTTCCAACATTGGAAGGCCCTGTGATAATGTTAAGTCCTTTATTAAAATTTATTTCAGATTTTTTATGTGATCCAGTTACGGTTAACTTTTTTAAGTAAGGTGCTTCCATAATAATCATTCCTTATTTAGAATATGTTCATGAGTGAATGTGAGCAATTCTAAATCACTCATATTTTTTACAGCATTGTAGATACTACTGGTAACTACCTTGTAGGAACTAGCAAAACCAGAATTTAGATTTTCTACTAACTCTTGACCTTTTTGAGTTATAGAAATTTTAGTTATTTTTCCTCCATCTAATTCTATAAGATGTTTTGAAATCAATAGTAGAATCGCTTTTTTCACTTTTTCATATCTGACAGTCAATTGTACTGAAGAATAAATACTATCTCCATACAGGTTGCTATCATTAAATTTGAAATCCTTAGCATACAAGCTTAAAAAATTAATTAACCAAAGTCTATCAAGAGATAGGCTTTTTTTATTTAGAGAATTAATTGTAATCAAACATTGCATAGCTACTTCAGAAGTAGTATCAAATATATTATTCATTATCGTCTACCCAGTTAAATTTGCCATCGTTTACTAGTGTATGACAAAGACCTTTCTTTTCAGAGTTACCAATGAAGTTCTGGATTTGGGTTATCTCAGGCTTTGAAAGTGAAACTGTTGTGATGTGTTTTAGTGTTTCAGTAACTTTTTTGAGTGAGGTTGTGTAATCTTCAAACAGATAATCACTAATTGAATCATAGGTTTCTTGCTTTAGTAGTGCAATTTGTTGTTCACTATCTTTAAATCCATCTCTAATAGCCCGTAATACGTAATCAGCGTTGAAGAAATTAATTCTTTGATCATGTAAGTGATTTCTGTACTTTTTGGGGAGGTTTTGGAAATCATAATAGTCTGTTTTGGGATTACCATCATTTTCAGAGTAAGCCATTAAAAGTTGTTTACTGTAGACTTCCTCTAAATCAATCAGAGAATCTGGGATAGGTTCTTTGTCTGGTAACTGAAATGACTGTGAACCAATAACTATTTTTCCATCTTCAAAGTGGACTTTTGTAATTGGGATATCGGAAACTGAGATGTTTTCTTTGCTAGATGTTTGGATACCGACTCTTTCTTCCAAAAAATTAATAAAGAGTCCAGCATAAATTTCAACAACATCTTTCTTGTGAGTGTCGCTATATAGCCTGTACTTTACTAAATTTTCTTCTAACCTATCTAAACTATCAATAGTAGATTGTTCTGATATATAAGAACAGAGTTTAGGAAGTTGTATGAGTTGGAGGAGTTTTTTAGCATTTTTTATAGAAATTCTATCTTTATTTGTACTAGAAAAGTATTTATTAATCGTATTTGGAGATAGTTCTGACAGTGGATTATCATCTGGATTTTCTATTGAATGTTCAACTAGAGTCTGAAAAAACTCATGCTTAGGTAAGTCTCCACCTATGTGTGCATGTAGAATGTTTAAATATTCTTCGAATTGCATCACTTACTCACGCCCTTTCCCAAAATTACCGCAAAACACCCCAAAGTCCCCCGATGTTACTTACGCGAATAAAGTATACTTTGTAATGTAAACATGTACTTGAATATTGAGTTATTTACTAATAATTATATCAGAAAACGAAAGTTTTGTAATCTGATAATGTGTGCGTTTACAGAGTTGTGTCCCAACCGAAACCTTGCCTCTGATCAGGGCCATTAACTTCTAAGGTGGAAGTTGGGAATAACAGTTCAGTTTGTGAAGTTAGCTGACCTAAAGCAAAGGATGTTGCTTATGAGGTCAAATTTAATAAAAGTTGGTTGTCATACCTTCGTTCTTTGCTGGTCAAAGAATGAGAGGTCAAAAAATGACAAACCAAGTTAACCATAGTCAATCAAACAATAATCCCTATCGTTATGAAGGACAAAAACCCTATGATGGTCGTCTTTGTGTAGAGGGAGAAGTATTAGCACCATTTGTTATCAAGGATGAAGCAATGGTGCGCGTGATGAAAATCAATCGTGATAATCTTAGAACCTTTAAATTTAGTGGTAAACCAGTATTGGTTGGTTTTACCCCAGTTCCTTTGGAGGAGTTTGACACCATGATGAAAGTCTTTAATGCTGATGTTCATGAGTATTTGAGTCGTCATACTAAGGGGAAATTAGACACGACATCACTTGAAGAAATGATGGAAACTGAGGATGGGAAGTCGAATGGTTATGATCCTACGGCTATTTCATCTCATGAAGAAACTCTGATGTTGATTGAAACCATAGAGGAGTTAATTGATGAAGTCTATCAGCGTAGTCCTAAGCACGGTAAAATCCTAAGACTGATTTATGGTAACTATGAAATTACCAAACAGGAAATCATTGCTAGATTAGGAATGAAAAAGACTCAAGGTTATGAAGCTATTAAGAGAGCTCAAGCAATGGCTAAAGAAGTCTATAGAGAATTAAATCAATAGTGAAAGAAGTCCGTTATCCTATCAAGGATGCGGATTTTTCTTTAGTCTTTTTGATAGAAGTAGCATTCATACCCTTCAGCTCGTAGATTGATATCTCCCATCCAGTTTGGAGAAATGGACATTTTATTAGATATTTCATCCAGATTTTTCTTTGGCAAGCACTCGATGATAACCTCATCGTGAACATGCCCAACAATTTTCTTGTCTTTTAGTTGTTCCATTGAATAAGCTAAGATATCTCGACTAATTCCTTGAACGATGTTTTCTACAAACTTTGGACCATAACTTTCCAATCTTTCCCATCGTTTTGCAGAACTGGTTCCCTCATATGTTACTGATTCGCCTCCGAATTGGTTCTCCCCAATTCTTGGTTTCACATAAGCTAATCTTCGTCCAGATGGGAGAGTAATAAATAACATTCCTTTTTCAACACTGAAAAGAATTCCATGACTTTCCGTTTTGGTTTGTTCCTTGACAGCAGTCTTGACGGCCTTATCGATATCCCACCACAAAAGGACAATGTTAGGATTGGCTTTTCGCCATGAATCAACAAGAGGTTGGAGTTCTTCTTCAGCTAATCCCATCTCGATAGCTCCCATTGCTTTTAGAGCGCCTACAGAACCACCGTAGCCTAGTGCCAACTCTGCAATCTTTCCTTTCTGACGTAAGTGTGCATTAACTCCATGTTTCTCTACAGGAACGTGGAACATTTTACTGGCACTGGCGCAGTAAATATCCTCTCCTTTATTAAAAACTTTAGTTCTCCACGTTTCACCTGCTAGATGGGATAGGACACGAGCTTCAATAGCAGAAAAGTCGCAAACAATAAATTTCTTATCTTTACTTGGAATAAAAGATGTTCGAATAAGCTGTGACAGTGTATCTTGAACATTGTAGAGAAGTTTAACAGTATCGCTATCTCCAGTCTTAAAGAGTATTCTTGCTTCATTTAAGTCTTTTAAGTAGTTTTGGGGTAGATTTTGAAGTTGCACTAATCGTCCAGCCCATCTCCCAGTTCGATTAGCTCCATAGAATTGGAACATCCCTCTTACACGTCCATCTTTACAAACACAATTCATCATTGCCTGATATTTGGATACACTTGATTTTGCTGCTTGCTGACGTAATTTTAGAACCCCTGCTGTTTTATCATCAACTTTTTGTAAAAGGTTTTTTACGGTCTTTTTATCGAGTGAATCTGTTTCAATATTGTGCTCACGTAACCAACCAATCATCTGTAGAACGGAGTTGGGATTTTCAAGACCTGTTAAAGCTTTCAATTCTTCTAGGATTTTTGCTTTACTCTCTGCATCAATTTTGATAGCTGACTGGACAAAATCAACATCAACTCCTATACCGTAGTCATTGATATTCTGATCAAGATGGTACTCTTCCCATACAAAGTCAGGTACTGGGAAGTTTTGCAACCTTTTTTTGATTGCTAGTTCAACTTCTACATCTCGTTTATTATATTCGATAAAATTTTTCCATTTCTCTGGCGCGTGATTTTCATAATTTCGTTTTCGTCCACCATTTATTTTTGTGGGTTTACAAGGAAGGCAGAAGTAGCGAATTAATTCACTCCCAACTTTTAGTTTTTGTTCACTAAGTTTAAGAATCGTACCCACACCTTCAAGTGACAAGGGCAATCCCAAATAAGCAGACCAAATCATACTACATCGCCAAGAGTTTGGGGATAAAAAATACTTGTTAAGTAAGGTAGGGTAATGTTTCTTAATCCAATTAGACAGGCAAATGCGCTCAAATGTTGCGTTAAAAGCCCATTTAATGACTGTATCATCAAGCAAGGCTTGTAGGATGAGATTTGGAAATTTATCCTTAGTCAGATCATAAACAATTACAGGAGTGTTATTGATAGATACTGCTAGAAGTAGGATTTCAAAAGATTCATCTTCCGCATATCGATAGACTCCAGTTTTCCGTAGGTCTACATCACAATAAGTTTCTATGTCTACTGATAGTTCTTTAATTTGCATAATTCATCCTTTCATAAAAAGGTGGCAGGAAGAACTGCCACCATGTTTTAGTGTTTATTTCTGCGACTAAAGAATCGTTCTCTCTCATATCTGATGTCATTGCGAATGCTAACATATAAAAGATGGCTGAGTAAAGCGATTGTGAGACAAGACGCAACAGTCCATAGGAATTCAATTATTGTCATTTGTATTCACCATTTTTTGTTTTCTCTCTTTTTCTGATCGGATATCATCTCGAATTGTCATAAATGCAGCATATAGTCCAGTGAATAGCCAAACTGCCATTAAGATAGTCATAAAAATTGAAAAAATCATCTTTCATATCTCCTTTCTTAGTTTAAGAAATCATCATCGTCTGTAGCGAAGTCATCTTCAGCACTTGTACGACCTCCCAGAGGCTCACCATCTCGCAATTTTTGCAGGTTATTAAGACCGCAAGCAATTCCCTTATTTCCGTTTGAATTGAAAGCGTAGAAGGAGATGCTGGCACGTCCATAGATACCGGAGTATAACTCTGAAGTATCAATGATTTCTTGACGGTTAGCATCAACAATACCAGGTTTATGTGGAGAGTTCGCATTTACGAAGTAGGCATTGCGATAAGCTTCATCATCAGGACGTTCCAAGTCCCCATCTCGTAGTGGTGTTTTCAATACTTCTAATGATGGAACGGATTTTCCGTTCCCTTTTAGTTTAGATTCACCTTCTTTATAGGCTTGTTCAATTGCTGTTTTAATTTTATCAATAGTTTGAACATCATCTTTTGAAATGATGAGTGACACGCTATACTTTGGTTTACCACCATTAATAGCTTTTGGTTCATTAGCGTTTAAATAACTAAAACGTGTATCTTTTCCTGTAATAACTTTTGTTGTCATAAGTTTAGTCCTCTATAAAATCTGTTTTTGCTAGGTTCATTTCTTGACGATTATCATCAATTGGAACGAGTGTAGATTTTCCATTTGGTTTTATAATTAGATTACCAAGAAGCTCATTAAAGGCTTGCTTTCCAAGCAATTTAGTCATCCCAGTAATGTTCAGTAATTTCTTTTCATAGGGGTCAAATCCTGCAGCAGTTACTGTTTGAATTACTTTATTTTCATCTGAGAATTTTCGAATAGAACGTCCTTCAACTAGCTTGTAACCTGGTATTGTATGGCCATTTGTAGCTAGATTTAAAGCATGATTTTTAACATCGTTAGCCCATGTTATCAATAGTTCAATTTTTGGTAAAATATCCGATATATCTTTGTTACTGAGAGTAGCAGGGTCAGCAAATTCCATCTTGGCAAGTTCTAGATTATCTTCTGCACGTTTGCGACAGATACTTTTTATTTTGCAGAATTGACAGTGTTTTCCTGATTTCATTTCTCCTTCACCCCTGAAAGCTAGTTCAGCTTTAGGAGATAGTTCAGTTTCAGCCCAGTGTAGTAGTTTTTCTTTGTCCATTTCAAATGTTGAGACATTATTCTTTCTTGATTGGAAAATAGTCATTGTCACTTTATCAAAACTATATAAGCCTTCAAACATTTCTAAAGCACCTAGAGCATAGCACATCATTTGGGGGTTATGGTCAGCATCAACAAGCACACCGAGACCGTGTTTATAATCGATGATTTGTAGCAAACCATCAGCCACAATAATACAGTCTCCTGTACCAAAACCTTCTGGAACCCATTTGGAGAAATCTAGTCTCTGTTCAACAAGAACGGTTGGATCTCTAGAATATGTTTTCGCAATTTCTATCCGTTCAACTACATAGTTCCGATATTCTTCTGCGCAATGTTGCATTTCCTCGTTATAGAATTTTAAGTTTTCAGTAGGATCACGCGCCTTACGTCCAAGTGCAGTTTCAACTAAATAGGCACACAATTCATGGGCGTCTGTTCCTTCCAATGCATACGTTGAAACCTTATCTTCTAGTTTTTCAGTTAATCTTACTGATGGTGGACAATTTAGCCATCGATGAGAAGCGGAAGCGGATAATACAGCATGATTAGTCAACACCAATACCTCCAGCCTCTTCCATTAAAGCTGAGTAGTTTTTAGGATCTAATTTTGAAAGTGAATCAGCACCATATGCCTTTAACAAAGCTCGAATCTCATCTTTAAATCCTTCACTAGCTTTTGTAGCAAGTACACCACGTAATTCTTCAAGGGTAACATGTCTTGGTTCTTCCATAAACTTTTCGTGATTTGAAGTAGTGTTTTCTTCAGATAGTAGTTCTTGAAACTCCTCTATAATTCTTAACTGGCACTTTGCTGATTCCTTCATTTCATTTAATAAGTCATTCAGTTGTTTCATTTTGCTCATATTGTTCGTCCTCTTTGATTTTTTTAGCTAGTTGTTTTGAGATAACACTGATGGCAGTTAGTGTATCTACTAATTGTTCATCGTGTTCAATCAATTGTTCTTTTGTCATTTCACATCCTCCTATCTTTATAGGTAAGAATCACTTTAGAATTTCCGGATTTCAAAAAATATTTCTTTATTCGATTTCTAATTCTTACACCTGTATAGGAAAAAAGAGATAATTGAATTCCGGTTTTTTTAAAAAAATTAATAAAAAATTTAAAACAAAGAAAACTCTTCCTTTGACATATAAAGGAAGAGTAATTTTTTTTGAAATAAATTTCTACTGAACCGGAAAATAGCAGGTAAATTTTACCTATAAAGATAGAAAGAGAAAAAGAATCTCGATGTTTTAGCAGATTAAGGAGGAGTTGCGGATGCAATTTTTGTTATATCATTCTGGAAAGACAGGTATCCAAACAAGTACTGTATATCCCAATAAAGTCAGAATAACAGATGACAAATCATTATTGAATGCAGTTCAATACGATCATGTAGGTGCAGAGTTTACCAATCACACTCGCTCAAACTCAAATTTTATAAAATCAAATGTTATTGTCATGGATATTGATAATGACAAGACAGACAACCCTAACGAGTGGGTTACAGAAGAGAACATTAAAGAAATCTTTATTGATTATAACTTTGCTTTGGTTACTAGTCGAAACCATATGTTGTCTAAGGGTGCTATGATAGCACGTCCAAAGTTTCATATTTATTTCCCAATTAATGAAACGAACGATAGGGAAACTTATGTTGCTATGAAAGAAGAGCTCACGAATAGGTATCAATTTTTTGATGATAATGCAAAAGATGCTGCAAGGTTCTTCTTTGGCAATCCGAATGCAAAAGTCATATGGAATGATTCATGGATGACTATCGACGAAGATTTACTTCAACTTAATTCTATAGAAGTAGAAGAAGATTTTGATGCTGACTTTTATAGAACGCCTAAAGTTCCTATCACTGAGGGAAGTCGAAATTCAACCATGTCAGTTTTTGCGGCTAAAATTCTTAAAAGATTAGGAGTTACACAAGAAGCAAGAAGCGGTTTTGATGAGCAGGCATCTAGATGTGAACCGCCATTAGAAAAATCTGAACTAGATACAATCTGGGGAAGTGCAGTTCGATTTTACAATAAGACAATTAAATCTTCAGATGATTATATTTCACCAGATAGTTTCAATAGGCCTTCTTTAAAACCGGATGATTTTTCTGATATCGGAGAAGCCGGAGTATTAGCTAGAGAGTATGGCGATGTTTTAGCTTATACAAATGCGACAGACTATTTAACTTTTAATGGTCAGTATTGGAAAGAAGATAAACAATTGGCCATAGGAAAGGTTCTTGAGTTTATGGACTTTCAACTAGCAGATGCTCTTGAACAATACGAAAAGTCCGTAATAGAGTTAGTCAACTCTGGTATTGATGAATCAGTAGTTCGTGAAGGTGGTAAAGCTCTTTCTAAAGTTATTGAAACACCGATTCAACAAAAACTTCATTCTATTTATCTTTCCTCAAAAGCTTATTATCAGTTTGTTATGAAACGAAGAGATTATCGCTATATTACTGCAACTCATAATACTGCAAAACCAATGCTAGCCATTGAGTTATCAGAACTTGATAAGGACGATATGTTGCTCAATACTCCCAATGCTACCTACAACTTAAGAAATGGACTTAGGGATTACCATGAACATAACCCAAAAGACTACATCACTAAAATAACTACTGTTTCTCCAAGTGATGAAGGCTTGGGATTATGGAAGGAAACTTTGGCTACTTTTTTCTGTAATGACCAGGAGCTGATTGATTATGTACAGGAAATCATCGGTATGACAGCCATCGGAAAAGTCTATCAAGAACATATGATTATCGCTTATGGAGGAGGAGCCAATGGGAAATCAACCTTTTGGAATACAATTGCAAGGGTACTCGGAAGCTATTCTGGCAAATTATCTGCAGATGCTTTAACTATGAATAATAAACGAAATGTGAGTCCAGAACTTGCTGAGTTAAAAGGAAAACGTCTTGTTATTGCTTCTGAAATGGCAGAAGGAATGAGATTGAATACTGCGGTTGTGAAGCAAATTACCTCAACTGACGAAATTCAAGCAGAAAAGAAGTATAAGGATCCATTCCATTTTGTTCCATCTCATACGCTGGTACTTTATACGAATCATTTACCAAAAGTTGGAGCGAACGACGATGGAACTTGGCGACGTTTGGTTGTTATTCCATTTAATGCCAAAATTACTGGTCGTTCAGATATTAAGAATTTTGCGGATTATCTGTACGATAACGCTGGACCAGCAATTTTATCGTGGATTATTGAAGGGGCGGAAAAAGCCATCAAAGCAAATTTTAAAACATCAGTTCCAAAAGCAGTAACAAACTCTGTCAAATCCTACCGTGAAGCTAATGACTGGTTGGGACATTTCATTAATGAAAGTTGTGAAGTGGGAGAAACATTAAGTGAGAAATCAGGAGAACTGTACAGCAAGTATCGAGCTTATTGCCTTCAAAATTTAGAATACACACGAAGTACAACTGATTTCTATGCTGCACTTAATCAAGCTGGTTATGAACGAAAACGGACTAATAAAGGGAATTTTATTATGGGGTTATCATTAAAAGCTGATGACGATGATTTTCTAAACTAATGACTTACACAAGTGAGGGTATATCTCCACTAGATTTTAAATCAAGTATTTTTGGAGTGTAAGTCGTTGAAGTATTCAGTGAAAAATAATTTGTGAAGTATGGTCAAAAAGTTTATGGATTAAGTTCCACGACTTCCATTTCTTTGTTTAGTGTAAGTCAATGATGGTCTTTTCTAAAACTATCTCTATAGGAATTTTAACTAAGAAAAAGTATATAAGGAAAGTTTAGGAAATGACCTCATTAGACCTCCACCATTTAAATCTGATGAGAGGACAAGTATGAGAGAAAAAGTGATTGAACAAAAGTTAGCAAGCGAGGTTAAAAAGCGTGGTGGTATCTGTCCAAAGTGGGTATCACCTTCCTTTTCAGGAGTACCTGACCGATTGGTATTCTTACCCAATGGCAAGTTTGGTTTGGTGGAAGTAAAAGCACCTAATCAACATCCTAGAGCTTTGCAGGTGTCACGGCATAAGTTATTTGAACACTTAGGATTTCGAGTCTATGTTTTAGATAATAAGAAAGATATTGAGGGGATATTGGATGAAATTGAAACTGCATGACTATCAAGAAGTCACTAAAGACTTCATCATAAAAACTCCTTATGCAGCAGTCATTTTAGACATGGGGATGGGAAAGACCGCTACCACTTTATCAGCTATTAATGAACTGATGTTTGACCGCTATGAAATTAATAAAGTACTGGTGATTGCTCCACTTAGAGTCGCAAATACAGTATGGAGTGACGAAATAGAGCAATGGACAGAACTGTCTCATTTGAGATATTCAAAAATTGTAGGCAGTCCCAAACAACGACAAGAAGCACTTCAAAAAGATGCGGATATCTACATTGTAAATCGAGAGAATATTTCTTGGTTAGTTGAAAAGTGTCATCCTTATTTCAAGTGGGATATGATTATCATTGATGAATTAAGTTCATTCAAATCATGGCAATCAAAACGTTTTAAAGCTTTTATGGCCATGCGCCCCTACATGAAACGAGTGGTAGGTTTAACAGGCACACCGAGTTCCAACGGATTGATGGATTTGTTTGCGGAGTTCAAAGTCATTGATGGCGGTGTCCGTTTGGGACGTTTTATCGGAGAATACCGAAGTCGTTATTTTAGAGAGGGACGTAGAAATGGAAACGTCGTCTATGAATATATTCCAATGGACTATGCAGAGTGTCAAATCTTTGACAAGATTGATGACATCACAATTTCTATGAAAGCAATGGATTATCTACAAATGCCGACATTAATCTCAACGAAAAAATCAGTTCATCTCACAAATGCAGAAGCAAAAAGATATAAAGAGTTTAAAAAGGAATCTGTTATTTCTGATTCTAACGAAATTGAGGTGACGGCAGCAAATGCTGCTAGCTTATCCAATAAACTAGTTCAAATGGCAAATGGTGCAGTTTATTCTGATGATCATAAAATTATCGAGTTACATAATCAAAAACTAGATGCACTGGAAGATATTATTGAAGCCGCAAATGGAGAACCAGTTCTGGTCGCTTATTGGTTCAAGCATGATTTACTTCGTATTCAAGAACGATTGAACAAACTTAGGATTAAAAGTACAGTACTTAAAAGTGAAACTAATATTCATGAATGGAATAAAGGGAATATCACTGTTGGTTTGCTACACCCAGCTAGTGCAGGGCATGGTCTGAATTTACAAAAGGGAGGTCATCACTTAGTGTGGTTTGGATTGACTTGGTCTCTTGAATTGTACCAACAAACCAATGCTCGACTTTGGCGACAAGGACAACAAGCAAACACTGTGATTATTCAACATATTGTAACGGAAGGTACAATTGATGATGATATTCTAAAAGCTTTAACTGCCAAGGACGCACAACAATCACGTTTGATTGAAGCAGTAAAAGCACAAGTAGGAGGTTGATATGGATAAAGTAGACTACTATTTTCAACACTATCAAGATGCAAAAAGAGATTTAACAATTGCAAAGAACTTGATTGAAAACTATAAACCCATTTCAGAAGATGCTTTTCTCTATTCTCTTGCTACTAGACAGACGAATGAAGAACGTGTTAAAACGAGTAAAACTAATGTTAGGACAGAAAATATGGCTCTATCTTTTCATGATAAGTTCTTAGTGGAGGAAAGAGAATATCAGGAGTCATTGTTTGAAAAGTACTGTCATTTAAAAACCGATATCGATTTCTTTGAACTTGCTGTTTCTTCTGTTGATGAAATTATGAGGGATGTAGTAGTTGACTTAGTCTTAGCTGGATTGACATGGGATGAGTTACTACCTAAACACAATGTTTCTAGAATGACAGTAAGTCGATATAGACAAAAGGCCTTAAAACAAGTAAAAGAATATTACCGTTTTGCAGGAAAAACCTTGAGTATCAATGGATAATGATACTAGGGTGTTACTAAGGTGGTACTACCCTGTTACTAAGTTGTTACTAAGATGGTACTGCTTTTTAAAAATGACTGTGATATACTTAAGATGTCAAAAAAGATAGAAAATCTGCTAATTTTACTGGATAAAATTCTGGTTCTACGGTAATATACACCTAGAAAAATAAGAGGAGAATAACCATGTGGACCAGAGGTCAGATTCATTATCACGGACAAATAGTTGATTACATAGCAAAAGTCAGTGACCAACCTTCAGATGTAGGTATTGATTTAGGATGTGTATTCAAATTAGAGGTTGATGTTGCTGAAAAGACTATCATTTCTTATGACAGAGGATGGGATATCTACCCAGAATCTGATGAACAAGAAGCTATTCTTGAAGCGATTTTGAAAGCTTTAAAAGTTTAAAATATCTTTAAAATAACGCACAAATGACTGGATATATCCCACTCTTAGAGGTAATATGGTTACAACAAAAAGAAAGAGGATAAAACCATGAAGAAAGAGGATATTTTAACCAAAATCGCAAAAAATAGAATTGGCGCTGAAACACTAGAAACGAGAAATAGCGACAGCCTTGACTTTTATGACATCAGCGTTTGGGCATTGAAAGAAATGCTTGAACAAGCCTATGAAGCAGGTAGAAAAGCAAAATAAAAAAAAAACAGAGCCTTACCCAAATGGGAAGGCTTTTTGCGTGGAGGAAAGAATGATTATTACGAGTGAACAAGTATCTAATGGCCATCCAGATAAAATTTGTGACCAGATTTCAGATGCAGTTCTAACAGTATGTTTAGAACAAGATAAGAATAGCAGGGTTGCAGTAGAAACTCTTATCAAAGATAATCATATAGTGGTTGCTGGTGAAATGAAAACAACAGCCTTATTTGATTTAAAAACTGTTGTTCGAAATGTCGTTAAACCACTAGGAATGAAAAATATCATTGTGACAAATCTTATCGGATTACAAAGTGATGATATTTCTCAAGGTGTTGATACAGGTGGTGCTGGAGATCAAGGAATGATGTATGGCTATGCAACTGATGAAACTGACGAATACTTGCCGCTACCCTACGTTTTAGCAACTCGTGTTCTTGAGAATCTTATGGAACTTCAGCATCCGCTCTTAGGGAAAGATGCTAAGGCACAGGTTTCTTATGATTATGACAATAAAAGAATTACAACATTCTTAGTATCAATTCAGCATAGCGATGAAATGACAATTGAGAATCTAAGAGTAATTGTTAAAGAATCTATGATGAAAGTTGCTAAACGGTATAGACAAAACCTTGATTTTAACATTTTAGTGAATCCCACTGGTCGTTTCGTTCTTGGTGGTTCTTACGCCGATGCTGGAGTTACTGGAAGAAAAATTATCGCTGATACCTACGGTGGATTTGCTCATCATGGTGGTGGTGCATTTTCAGGAAAGGATCCAAGTAAAGTGGATCGCTCAGGAGCTTATATGGCGCGTAAGATTGCAAAAGACATTGTTCGTGAAGGATATGCTAAACGATGCGAAGTTCAATTAGCTTACGCTATAGGGGTCGCAGAACCAGTATCTATTCATGTAGAAACATTTGGGACAAGTAATTATACGAGCAAACAATTGGTAGGAATGATTAGAGAACGGTATGATTTAACACCGAAAGGGATTATCAATGAGTTGGATCTTCTAAATGTAGACTACACTCAAACTACATGTTTTGGACATTTTACGAAACCAACTCTTTCTTGGGAACAGTAAGATGCCACGTAGACCAAGTACTCCCTGCAAGCAGAATGGTTGCCCTAACCTTGTGACTTATGGTAATAGGTATTGTGATGACCATAAAATAAACAACATCCTTGATGCCAAACCTACCAAAGCTAAAGGTTACAATGCACGGTGGAACAAGGCGCGGATTCGTTACTTAAAGCTCAATCCTCTCTGTGTTTACTGTCAAAGAGAAGGTCGACTGACCAAGGCAACAGTGGTTGACCATATCACCCCCCACCGAGGTGATCAAGAACTTTTTTGGAATCAATCTAACTGGCAAGCTCTTTGTAAATCTTGTCATGATAGGAAGACCAAGACGATTGACCGGTATGTGGAATATACCTATCGGTTTTGATAGAATTATTATATACTAGTAGAAAAGCATGAAATAAAATATAAGGAGTTTAATTTTCTATGAACTATATTAATTTTGTCAATAATAAAAAAGATGAAATTTCTCCGTATAGAATTTCAACGAGCAATAATAATGAGAAATATTTTGAAGCGCTTGAAAGATATTGCGGTAGTAGACATGACAGGATCAATGAATATCTTCGAACTAATAATATAAAAAATGGCGATAAGAATATCCTATGTCAAACGATAAATTCAATAAAATGTTTAGATGAAATAATCAATGAAGCCCCACAAGAGGAATATAAAGTTTTATACAGAGTCATCGATAAAGAGTTTTATAAAAAGCTAATGTCCTCTTCATCTTTTAAAGAGCGAGGATATTTAAGTACTTCAAAGATGGAACGTTGGGCCAAGGACAAAGCAGACCAAGAGGATAAAGTTGTTATTAAACTATATGTAGAAAAAGATGTGAAGAGGATCGATATATCCCAAATAAATTATGGAACTTTATCGGGAAGAACTGAATATGAAGTGCTTTTACAAAGAGGGACTATTTTAAAAAGAGATTCCTCAAGTGATGATACTTTTATAGTGTCGTTACCAAATCAATGTTTATTCTTAAAAAAATTTTGGGGTAAGGGGGGATAAAATCTCTAAACCCTTGTTTGTAAAAGACCGACGCCCCCTCAAACGTGCATTTTCGCAAAATGTAAAAGGGGTATATTTTTTGAAGAAATAAATAACTGAAAAACAAGCTGTAACAGGAAGTTATGGCTTGTTTTTCTTTCGTTTTATGATTTAAAAGGTTAGAGATTTCAGTAAAGAAAGGAGGCAGAAATGGACGATTTTCAGAGAAAACAGATTAGAAAATTACGTTCTGAAGGCTTGGGATACCAATCGATTGGAAAGATAGTCGGTTTGTCTAGGGATTCTGTTCGCAATTACTGCAAACGAAATCCGGAACTATTGGGCTATCGAAATGCCGTCACGAAGATGATGAAAGACCAAGCCAGTGGTCTTCCTTGTTGCCTTCACTGTAAAGAAACCTTTATCCCCAAAGGAACTGGTCGACCTAAGAAGTTTTGTTCAGATGCTTGTCGGAGATACTGGTGGCAGGACCATCCAGAATTACACCAGAAACAAAATACAGCTTACTATGAATTGGCTTGCCAACATTGCGGTAAGTCTTTTTTATCATACGGCAATGCGAAGCGGAAATTTTGTAGCCATGCCTGCTATATTCAATCTCGTTTTTACTAAGGAGGTAGTATGAAAGTCACACAAGATATGACATGGGTCTCTTTATCCATTGACTCTTTAAAACCAGCGGCTTATAACCCACGAAAGAAACTCAAGAAGGGTGATAAGGAATACGAAAAAATCAAGAAATCCATTGTGGAGTTTGGTTATGTTGACCCGATTATTGTTAATTTCGATGGCACTGTAATTGGAGGCCACCAACGACTGACTGTCTTATCTGACTTGGGCTATAAAGAAGTTCAATGTGTTCAGGTTCGAATTGAGGATGAGAATAAGGTAAAGGCCCTGAATGTTGCTTTAAATAAAATCACAGGCGCGTGGAATGAAGAACTTCTCGCAGACCTGGTGGTGGACTTGCAAGATGCGGATTTCAATTTAGACCTAACCGGTTTTGAAGCACCAGAAATCGATCAGCTATTTTCTAAGGTTCACAACAAGGAAGTGAAAGAAGATGACTTTGATGTAGATGGAGAGCTGACAAAACCGACTATCTCGAAACAAGGAGATATCTGGCATCTTGGGAAACACCGAGTGATTTGTGGTGATTCTACAAAGCCAGAAACTTATCAGCTTCTCCTGGGAGATAAGAAGGCCAACCTTATCGTAACTGACCCTCCTTACAATGTTAATGTGGAAGAAACAGCGGGAAAAATCAAAAATGATGATATGTCCGATGCGGATTTTTATCAGTTCCTTTTTAACATGTTTGTCAATGTAGAACAGTCCATGGAGGATGATGCTTCTATCTATGTTTTCCATGCGGATACAGAAGGACTGAATTTCAGAAGGGCCTTTAAGGATGCTGGCTTTTATCTGAGCGGTTGTTGCGTTTGGAAAAAGAATGCTCTGGTATTAGGTAGAAGCCCTTACCAGTGGCAACATGAGCCAGTTCTTTATGGTTGGAAACAAAAAGGGAAGCACCAATGGTTTTCTGACAGAAAGCAGACGACCATTTGGGAATATGACCGTCCAAAATCCAGTAAGGAGCATCCAACTATGAAACCTGTTCAGCTCATGGCTTATCCGATTCAAAATTCTTCTATGCGAGGGACTCTTGTTCTAGACCCATTTTTAGGCAGTGGCTCTACCCTGATTGCGGCTGATCAGACAGGTCGAATTTGTTATGGCATTGAACTGGATGAGAAGTTTGTGGATGTTATTGTCAAACGCTACATGGAAGCAAGAGAAAACACGGATGTGAAACTAATCCGTGAAGGCAGGACCTTATCTTTTGAAGAAGCAGTCAGTGAGTATGAGAAAGAAAAAAGCGAAATATAAAAAAGTGACGGAAGCAGAAGCACACCAACACCTCAAGGAACTGTCTGAAAAAATGGTCGATTTACCACTAAATTCTCCTGAGGTAGAGGAATTGAGGAACGCTATAGAGCGTGCTCGTAAGACTAGACAATTTGGTTATCTAGAGCTGGAGTATTTGTACAAAGTAATGACGGAACTGCTTGAAGAATTCAAACCAAAATCTCAAAAATAAATTGAATAATAACCTCTTATAGCTGGATAAGTATGCAGACTAGAGGTATTATACCATTGACCAAATTGAATCTCAAAGGAGAAACATATGATACTTTATTCAAATGCAGAAGCTAATCTAATGTTGGAACAAGCTCGCAATCGTTTAGCCCTCTTATCCAAAAGATTTATAACCTTGGCTCAAGAACGAGAGTTGGACAGTGTAGAACAGGAAGATGCTACTCAGGTTCATAACTTACTAACCTTCATTCAAGAAGCCGATATGAGTGGAAAAATGGCTGATATGGAATTGCAGCTGATTGTCGAAGACACCAATCGTATCTGGGAAGATGCTTCTTTCACTTAGACGAGGGAAGGAAAATAAAGATGAATGAAAAGATTGTAGACTTACTGAAAAGGCGTTATCCTGCTGGAACGAAGGTTCGACTCTTAAAAATGGAAGACCCGAATCCAGTGCCAGTTGGTATGTTGGGAACGGTGGAAGATGTGGACGATATTGGTTCCTTGATTGTCCGATGGGACAATGGACGGCAACTCCATGTCTTACATGGTATTGATGAGGTCGAGAAAATCGATTCATAAGAAATAAAGCCTCCGGGCTTTTTCTTGTGGACTGAAGGAGGTGAGGGCATGGCACAAAGGGGCAGAAAGCCCAAACCAACTAGTTTGAAAATTTTAGAAGGGAATCCAGGCAAGCGCCCACTTCCAAAAAATGAAATTCAGCCTAAGAAGAAAGCTCCTAGATGCCCTTCCTGGCTTGAAGAAGATGCCAAAAAAGAATGGAAGCGTATGGGAAAAATCCTGGAAGGTTTGGGACTTTTAACCGATATGGATATGACCGCTTTTGCGGGTTACTGCCAAGCTTATGCCCGCTGGAAGGAAGCAGAAGAGTTTCTTTCAAAACACGGCTCTATCATTAAAACTCCAAATGGCTATCTCCAACAAGTGCCACAAGTTTCTATTTCTCAGACCAATCTTAAAATCATGCTCAAGTTCTGTGAACAGTTTGGCTTAACGCCATCTGCCAGAACACGGCTGGCTTCGATGGATTCCGAAGTGGGTTCAGGAGATGAAATGGAAGATTTACTAGGAGGGCGTTTATGACGTATCACTATATTCCTTCTCCCTTCATGCTTCCAACTTCTCGTTATGATGAGAAAAAGGCAGACCGGGCAGTAACCTTCATTCAGAATCTCTGCCACACCAAAGGACGATGGGCGGGACAGAAATTCTTACTGTTACCATGGCAGGAACAAATTGTACGTGACCTTTTTGGCATCGTAAAGGAAGATGGGAATCGACAGTTTCTGACGGCCTATGTAGAGATTCCCAAAAAGAATGGGAAGTCTGAACTAGCTGCTGCGATAGCTCTTTATCTTTTATACGCAGACGGAGAAGCCAGTGCCGAAGTGTATGGGGCGGCCTGTGATCGAAATCAAGCTTCCATCGTTTTTGATGTGGCCAAACAAATGGTTTTGATGAGTAGGGCTTTGGAGAAACGCTCCAAAGTCATGGGGGCCACTAAACGCATCATCAATTATTCTAATGCTGGCTTCTATCAAGTGCTATCGGCAGAAACTGGCACTAAGCATGGACTCAATGTATCAGGTCTGGTCTTTGATGAAATCCATGCCCAGCCCAATCGTCATCTGTATGATGTCTTAACCAAAGGAAGTGGAGATGCCAGAGAGCAGCCGCTCTTTTTTATTATTACGACAGCAGGAAATGACAAGAACTCCATTTGTTATGAACTGCATACCAAGGCCTTAGAAATTCTAAAAGGACGGAAGAAAGACAGTAGCTTTTACCCAGTTGTCTATGGCCTATCAGAAGAAGAGGATTGGAATGATGAAGAAAACTGGCTAAAAGCCAATCCTTCACTCGGCCATACAATTGGAATTGACCGGGTTCGGGAAGCTTATCTGAATGCCTTAGATAACCCTGCAGAAGAAAATGTATTCAAGCAGCTACGACTCAATATCTGGACCAATTCAGCGGTGACTTGGATTCCGGAACATGTCTATTACAAAGGGAGTCAGCCGATTGATGTAGAAAGTTTAAAAGGCAGAGATTGCTATGCAGGCTTAGATTTATCTTCCACCTCAGATATAACGGCTCTTGTACTGATATTTCCACCTAGATATGAAGCTGAAAACTATCAGGTTCTTCCTTTCTTTTGGTTACCTGAAGATACGCTGGTTCTTAGGTCCAGACGAGACCATGTGCTGTATGATGTCTGGGAGAAGCAGGGGTTTCTTCTTACCACAGAAGGGAATGTCGTTCATTATGGATTTATTGAACGGTTCATTGAAGAACTCTCCACTATCTACCACATCAGAGAAATTGCTTATGACCGCTGGAATGCGACACAGATGGTTCAGAGCCTGGAGGGCATGGGTTTAACAATGGTTCCATTTGGTCAGGGCTATAAGGACATGAGCCCACCTTCTAAAGAGTTCTACAAACTCATGATGGAAGGGAAAATCCAGCATGGAGGTCATCCGGTTCTGAAATGGATGGCCCAAAATGTCGTTATGAGGCAAGACCCTGCTGGAAATATCAAACCGGATAAGGAAAAGTCTGTAGAGAAGATTGACGGAATTGTAGCAGCCATTATGGCCCTAGACAGATGCATTCGACATCAAAAGGATAACGGCAGTATTTATGATGAGAGAGGAATCCTATCCTTTTAGTTGAAGAGTCTTTATCTTTTATGGTACTCTATATACAAGTTAAATTTATGTGAGGTTGAAAAGATGGCTGAATCACAAGTAAATAATCTCCAAGGAAATTCAGATTTATGCCAACAGTATCAAATTGCTTTTGAAGATTTGAAGAAAGAAATTTTAGTTGGGCACCAGGAAATTATTCAAGGCAAAGTTACATCTCTAAAAGAGGCAAGAAAAGAATTTGACCTTAGCTAATTTAAAGTCTCATATATTTTTGATTTTATTAGAATAGTTACTATGAAGCATCTCAAGCGAGGTGCTTTTTTTCATGCCTAGAAAAGGAGATGACTATGGGAATATTGGAACGATTAGGACTAAAACGACAGAGGGGAGAGCCCAAAAATAAGTATGAAGGAAATGACTTTTCGCTACTCTTTGGTAGAACCACGAGTGGGAAAACGGTCAATGAACGGACCGCATTACAAACGACAGCAGTCTATGCCTGCGTAAGGATTCTGTCAGAGACCATTGCTTCTTTGCCTCTTCATGTGTATCGATACACCGATGGAGGAAAAGCAAAGGACACGGAACATGTTCTTTATACGCTTTTGCATGATGAGCCAAATCCTGATATGACTTCTTTTGTCTTTCGAGAAACATTGATGAGCCATCTTTTGATTTGGGGAAATGCTTACGCTCAGATTCTTCGTGATCGTTCAGGTCAGGTGATTGGGCTGTATCCTTTGCTACCGGATCAGATGAGCGTTCATCGAAGTGAGAAGGGTAAGCTCTTTTATGTTTACAATCGCTATGAGGAAGATAATCCTAATTTTCAGGAGAAGGGAAGCATTGTTTTATCGCAAGAAGAAGTGCTTCATATTCCAGGCTTAGGGTTTGGTGGTCTGATTGGTTATTCTCCGATTGCTCTGGCGAAGAATGCGGTGGGGATGACGCTTGCTTGTGAAGAATATGGCGCTAGTTTCTTTGGCAACGGTGCTAACCCTGGTGGAGTTCTCGAACACCCAGGTATCTTAAAAGACCCTGCTAAGGTCCGAGATTCCTGGAATGCGGTCTATCAGGGGACACGAAATGCTCATAAGGTAGCTGTCCTGGAAGAAGGGATGAGCTATAAGCAAATTGGGATACCACCTGAAGAAGCCCAGTTCTTGGAAACCCGTAAATTTCAAATCAATGAGATTGCGCGTCTCTTTCGGATACCACCGCACATGGTAGGAGATTTAGAGAAGTCCAGTTTTTCGAATATTGAGCAACAATCCCTTGAGTTTGTTAAGTATACCTTGGATCCCTGGGTGGTTCGGTTTGAACAGGCTCTTAAGAAAAGTTTGCTGCTGCCGGAAGAGAAGAAGACCCATTTCATTAAATTTAATGTGGACGGCTTGCTTCGTGGAGATTACCAAAGTCGGATGAATGGCTATGCGATTGGTCGACAAAACGGTTGGCTATCAACCAATGACATCAGGAAGCTAGAAGAACTTAACCCTATACCGGCAGAAGAAGGTGGTGACCTTTATCTCATTAATGGAAATATGACCAAGTTAAAGGATGCAGGAGGATTTATGAAAACAAATCAAGAAGGAGAGAGTCATGAATAAATTTTGGAATTTCAGCGAGGATGCAATGGGGCGCGTACTGCATCTAAATGGCACAATCGCCAGTGAATCCTGGGTGGATGATGATGTGACTCCGCAAATCTTTAAGAATGAACTTATGAGTGGCAGTGGTCCATTAACCTTATGGATTAATTCACCAGGTGGGGATGTCTTTGCAGCAGCTCAAATTTACAACATGTTAATGGATTATAAAGACGATGTGACCGTCAATATTGATGGCATTGCAGCTTCGGCAGCCAGTGTCATTGCTATGGCGGGAACCACCGTCAATATGAGTCCAGTAGCTATGATGATGATTCATAATCCGATGACGGTCGCAATTGGCGATTCTAAAGAAATGGAGAAGGCCATTGCTATGTTATCGGAAGTCAAAGAGTCCATACTCAATGCCTATGAAATTAAGACTAGTTTATCTCGGGTACAGCTATCCCACTTGATGGATGCTGAGTCTTGGTTTAATGCTAAGAAGGCTCTTGAACTTGGGTTTGCGGATTCTATTTTGTATGAACCTGCTCCACATGAAGAGGGAACGGTTCAAAGTATGATGTTTAGTCAAGCAGCGGTGACCAACCAGTTGCTTTTAAAATTGGCTGATAAAAAAACTCAGCTCAAAATACCAGTTTCTCAGTTAGAGAAACGATTGTCACTCTTGAAATAAGAAAGGAATAACCATGAGTAAAATTTTACAATTGCGGGAAAAACGAGCACAAGTATGGGAGAAAGCAAAAAACTTCCTAGATACCTGTCGGGATGATAAGGGTCTGGTTTCTGCAGAAGATACGGCTCGTTATGAAGAAATGGAAGATGAAGTCGTTCGTCTTGGTAAAGAGATTGAACGCTTGGAACGGCAGGAAGCACTAGACAAGGAATTGGCCAGTCCGGTTAGTCAAGCGATTGTTGCCAATCCAACCGTGGGCGGAGGAAATCCAAAAGGCGGACGTTCCTCTAAAGCCTATAACACAGCTTTTTGGAACAATATCCGCAAGAAAAACTTCTATGATATCGAAAATACCCTCAGTATTGGAGACGACTCACGTGGCGGTTACTTGGTTCCAGATGAATATGAGAAACGCCTAATTCAGGCTCTTCAAGAAGAAAACTTCATGCGGAGTCTTGCAACGGTCATTCAGACTTCAAGCGGGGAGCGGAAGATTCCAGTTGTGTCAGGGAACGGTGAAGCCACTTGGATGGATGAGAACTCCAAGTTCAAGGAATCAGAAGATACCTTTAGTCAAGTAACGCTTGGTTCCCATAAGGTTGGAACAGCCATTAAGATTTCTGATGAGCTGCTCTATGATTCCGTCTTTGATTTGGAAAGCTATATGGCTAATGAATTTGCTCGTCGTATTGGTGTGAAGGAAGAAGAAGCTTTTCTGATTGGTGATGGAACAGGTAAGCCAACTGGAATTTTTCAAACGGTCACTGAAGGGGCGACTAGTGGTGGTGCGACGATTACCTTTGACGATGTCATGGATTTGTATCACTCGCTTAAATCACTTTATCGGAAAAATGCAGTATGGATTTTGAACGATTCGACTGTCAAAGCCTTACGGAAACTCAAGGACAATAATGGTAACTATATCTGGCAGCCATCTGTTCAAGCTGGTGTACCAGATATGATTCTGAATCGTCCTTATTTCACCTCTAGCTTTGTACCAACGATTGATACAGGTAAGAAAATTTTGGCTTTCGGTGACTTTTCTTACTACTGGATTGCGGACCGTCAAGGACGTTCCTTTAAGCGTCTGAATGAGCTTTATGCAGAAAGTGGTCAAGTTGGCTTCCTTGCTAGTCAGCGTGTGGATGGTAAGTTAATTCTGAATGAAGCGGTTAAAGTTTTGACCATGAAATGAGGCTTCTCATGAAGATTAGTTTGGAGGAAGCAAAGAACTATCTAAGGGTTGAACACTCAGAGGATGACCACTTGATTCAAGTCATGATTTCTGCAAGTGAAGAGCTGTGTTCCAGTATCCTACGCAAGAATCTGGAAGAAGTGACGGAGGAGAAAGAAGTTGACTTCTTTCAGACGATTGTTTTGTTTGGGACAGCATACCTTTATGAGCATCGGGAAGAAGGAGGGCAGGAAAGCCTGGTAGAACTCCTCAAGGCTCTTCTTTCTGCTCACAGAAGGGATGTGTTCTGATGAAAATAGCCCCATTAAGCAAACGAGTTTTCTTTGAAAAACGAGTCATTGTGCAAGATGCTATTGGCAATGAAAGCAGTCAGTGGCAGCCATTGTTTTCCAAGTGGTGTTCCTGTAAGGTGCTTCTTGAAACAGAAGGGATTGGCTCAGTAATGGTCAAGAATATTCATCAGTTACGCTTTACGCTGCGTTACGACCCTGCTATTCAAGAATTGGATAGCAAGATTACTCGTCTTCGTTATGAGGAGAAGTTTTATAATATCAAGGCCATTGATTCGTTGACTTATCCTCAAAAGATGATTCTAATAGATGCGACAGAGGAGGTGCAATATGGCAACACTTAACCCGTCTGACCTAGCTCGGGCTGTTCAAAAGGAGTTAGAGGATTATGTGGAAAGGTCTACTGAAACAGTGAAAGCAGTGGTGGAAGACAGCACGAAGGAAGCCGTCAATGAGTTAAAGCAAGGTTCTCCTAAAAAGCGGGGGAAATATGCTCGAGGCTGGACCTCTACTGCGACGAAAGAAACCAATTTAGCACTGATAAAAACGATTCATAATCGAACACCAGGACTGACACACCTCCTTGAAAATGGTCATGCCAAACGAGGTGGTGGCAGGGTTGAAGGAATTCGGCATATTGCTCCTGTTGAAGAAAAGATGATTCGCCAATTTGAAGAGCGCTTGAAGGAGAAGTTATGAAAAAAGATGAGTGGTTTCCATTTTTAAGCAGTCTAGGTTTGTCCTGTGCTTACCACCATTTTGAGGAGGGGCATAGTCCAGCTCCTCCCTTTTTGGTGTACTGGTTTCCTGCTTCTCAGAATTATGGAGCAGATAATCTGGCTTATCACAAAGGAAGTCAAGTCAGACTGGAGCTTTATACCGAGAAAAAAGACCTTGGTTTAGAAGAGAAAATAGAAGCGGCACTCGACAGTCATTCTCTCTTTTTTGACAAGGAAGAAACCTATCTGGATACAGAAAAGCTGTATCAGGTTATTTATCATTTAAGTCAATAGAAAGGAAAAATCCGATGGAGAAAAATAAAGTCACCTTTGGTTTGCAGGATGTCCATTGGGCAGAAGTGACCAAAGAAGGAGATGATGGGTCGCTGACCTACGGAACAGTGGAGCGACTTAGGGGTGCCGCAGAGCTGACCTTGGAGCCACAAGGGGATTCTGGTTCATATAAAGCAGACAACATCAATTTTTATACGACAGAATCAAATGATGGCTATGAAGGAACTCTGAAACTGGCTCTTTTGACACAGGAATTTTTGACCCGAGTGTTGGGAGAAACTATCGATGCCCAGAGTAAAGTCATCTCAGAAATTGCAAGCAGCGAAAAGAAAAACTTTGCTTTAATGTTTCGCTTTGAAGGGGATAAGAAAGAAACGCTCCATGTGCTCTATTATTGTTATGCAAGCAGGCCAACCGTTGCTTCTAAAACAAAGAGTGGTTCAGACATCAACGAAGTAGAATTGAAATTCAAAGCCAGTCCTAGGCCGCTGGATAAAATCGTCCGTCGCAGGACCACAGAGGATACCCCAGAAGATGTCAAAAAGACTTGGTTTACAAAAGTCTATGAGCCAACTGTAAAACCGGGAGGTTAATCATGCGAAAAATGATTCAGTTATCAGGTAAGAAAATTGAACTAGCTACTAATGCTTACACACCGATTGCCTATAAAAAAGAATTTGGGAAAGATTATTTCCAGGACCTGTTTCAAATGTTGCAGGCGGAGTCGATTCTAAAAAAAGCTGAACAGCTAGAAGAAGGCGAAACTTTATCTGCATCGGATGTGGATATGAGCATGTTAGCGGATTTTGATATGACGTTTTTCCACCGGCTCTTTTGGGTTTTTGCCAAATCAGCTAACCCATCTATTGAACCTTTTGAAGAGTTCTTTATGGGCCTAGAAGAATTTCCGCTTCAAACAGTAGGACCGGTTCTGATGAAATTGTTAAATCAAGGGATGACAACAAGAAAAAAGTCAATGCGTCGGAAGAAGCGAGCAGCGAAATCTTCACGGTAGAATCCTATCTTCACTGTTGTAAAGAGACAGGGCTATCAATTTCTGATTTAAAGGAGATAACGATTGGCATGGCGCTGGATTATCAGACAGACTATGTGGAAGTGCGTACTAAAGAAGAAAGTCGAAGCAGGAAAGCCACTCAGACAGACTTTGATAACTTTTGATGTAGCGGTAAGGAGGTAGGGTATGGCTGGAACCATTAAAGGAATCACAATTGAAATTGGAGGCGATACCCAGCCCTTACAAAAAGCTCTAAAAGGGGTGAATCACGAAGCCTTAGAAGCAAGCCGAGAGCTGAAACAAATTGATAAGGCACTAAAATTTGACACAGGCAATGTCACTCTCTTAACTCAGAAACAAGAGGTTTTAGCTAAGCAAGTTCAAACAACCAAAGAGAAGCTAGAGACACTACGTCAAGCCCAATCTCAGGTAGAAGCTCGGTTTCAAAGCGGGAAAATCGGATCTGATCAGTATCGGGCTTTTCAAAGAGAGGTCGAAATCACTCAGAACACTCTCAAAAGCTATGAGAATAAGCTAGAGGGTGTCAACCGAGCTTTGGAACAAAATGGCTCCAGTGTCACCAGCAACAAAAGTAAACTAGCTGCTTTAGGAGCTGAACAAAATCAACTAGCTTCAGAGAGTGAGAAAGTTGATTCCTCCTTTAAGTTGCAAGAAAGTCAGCTAGGTCGTAATGCCAGTGAATCTGAAAAACTGGCCCTTGCTCAGAAAAAGGTTGCGGCTCAGTCAGAGATTGTCGAGAAACAGATTGCCAATTTAGAACGGCAGTTAGAGTTGACCAAGGCTGAATACGGTGAGAACTCAGTTGAAGCCAATAAGCTAGAGAAATCTCTCAATGAAACCAAGACGGCTTATCATCATTTGCAAAATGAGATGGGCAGCATGAGTGGGGCAAGTGATAATGCCAACCACAGCTTAGCGGAAACTAACAATCTACTAAGGTCTGAGATTCTAGTCAACTTCAGTGAAAAACTGAGCGAAATCAGTCAGAAGCTGATTGACTTCGGAAAAGCAACACTGGAAGCTTTTCGGGAAGTGGACGAAGGGATGGATATCATCGTCACCAAAACCGGTGCCAGTGGAAAAGCGCTGGATGAGATGACGGATATTGCAAAAGGTCTTGCGACTGAAATTCCAACGGACTTTCAAACAGTGGGCAGTGCTGTTGGGGAGCTTAATACCCAGTTTGGGTTGACTGGTTATGCCTTAAAGGACGCTTCTGCGACTTTGATTAAGTATGCGGAAATCAATGGTTCGGACGTGACGGAATCAGCCATTTCCGCAAAACAAGCCATTGAAGCATATGGACTTGAGACGAGTGATTTAAATCGGGTCTTAGATACCGTCACTTATACGGCACAGGCGACTGGTGTCAGCGTTCAGGATTTGATGACCAAAGCCATCCAAGGTGCTCCACAAATTAAGGCTTTAGGACTTTCATTTGATGAGGGTGTGGCTCTTATGGGGCAGTTTGAAAAAAGTGGGGTCGATTCTTCGGCTGCTCTTTCTTCCCTCTCCAAAGCAGCAGTCAACTATGCGGCTAAGGGCAAGACACTGAGTGAAGGCTTAAGAGAAACGGTCGAACAAATCCGAAACAGCACTAGTGAAACGGAAGCCTTAACGCTTGCATCCAGTATCTTTGGTACTAAAGCTGCTCCACGGATGGTCGATGCCATTAAGCGTGGAGCTCTATCTTTTGACGATTTAGCCGGAACCGCAGAAAAAGCGAAAGGGGTGGTCGCTTCTACCTATGAAGCAACACTTGACCCTATCGATCAGTTCACCTTAGCTCAAAATGCGGCTAAAGAGGCTATGGCCGAAGTTGGAGGAGTGATTGCAGAAACCCTAGCTCCGTTTCTTCAACAACTTGTTCCGCTTTTAAAAAGTGTTGCGGAATGGTTCGTGAATCTTCCGGAACCTGTGCGGGAGTTCATTCTGGTTGTGGGTGGACTGGTGACTGTTGCGGGTATTCTCTTACCCATTATTGTGGCCTTACAAGCTGCAGCTTTAGCTCTTGGGACGACGATTGGAGGAATTTTAGCTGCGGCTGCTCCGATTGTAGGGATTGTTCTTGCGGTGATAGCAGCTGTTGCTTTATTGGTCATTGGCATTAAGGAACTGTGGGAACATAATGAAGCTTTCAGAGCAGCTGTTACAGATGCTTGGAATGCTATCTATTCGGCTATTTCTTCCATCGTTCAGCAAGTTATAGACTTTGTGATGGAAATTTGGGGAACCTTGGTTTCTTGGTGGCAGGAAAATCAGCAGTTGATTCAAGATTCTGCAACAACAGTCTGGAATGCCATTTCGACGGTAATCACCACCATTATGGATTTAATTGGGCCGTATCTAACAGCCGTTTGGGATATTATCAAGACGATAATAGAAACAGTCCTAAATGTTATTCTTAGCATTATCACATTGGTCATGCAGATAATTACTGGGGATTGGTCTGGTGCCTGGGAAACCATTAAGCAAATTGTATCTACCGTATGGGAAGGGATTCAGTCCATCATTGGCACCATTCTTAATGCCATCTGGCAATTTATAGTGAATAGCTGGAACGGCATCAAAGATAGTGTTTCAAATATTCTATCAGCCCTTTCTTCTTTATTTTCATCCATTTGGAATGCCATTCAATCCACGGTTACAGGGATTGTTCAGGGGATTGCAAGCACACTATCCAATATCTGGAATGGTATCTTGCAGACCATATCAAATGTCCTAAACAACATCTTCTCAACTGTTCGAAATATTTGGGATGGAATCAAAAATGCCATTTCTGGAGCAATTGATGGGGCTAAAAATGCCGTCTCCTCTGCCATCAATGCCATAAAGAATCTCTTTAATTTCCATATCTCTTGGCCGCATATTCCGTTACCACACTTTAGTGTCAGTGGATCCGCTAATCCGCTTGATTGGTTAAAGGGGGATATTCCACGGATTGGGATTGAATGGTATGCCAAAGGTGGGATTTTAACCAAGCCAACCATATTTGGCGTAAATGGTATGAACCTATTAGCGGGAGGAGAGTCAGGAAGAGAAGCGGTTCTTCCTTTGAACAGAGAAACATTGAGTCAGATTGGTCGAGGAATTGCTTCTACCTTGGATGCTCTACCTCAGATTATCATTACAATTTCAGATGTTGTGATTAGAGAAGAAGCGGATTTAGAACGCTTATCAGAACATGTGGCAGGAAGATTGGCAGATGAACTTGCTAGGCAAAAACAACTGAAAGGATTGGGAACATGATTCGATACAATGAATTAGTCATTGATGGGGTGCATACTTCCTCTTTCCCCTTTAAGGTGATTGTAGAAAATAGTCCACCGATTGTCATGAAAAGCAGTAAAACACAGCTCCTTGAGCATAGAGGAATCAGTGGTGCTGTCATGGAAACCAACAAGCATCGCAATGTGATGGAGTTGGCATTTAAGATTTATGTAGTCAAAGCAAGTGAAGAAGAACTCTTTCAGTTTTTGACAATCTTTTCTAAAGAACAGTTTTGGCTGGAGAGTGAGCAGTTGAAGACAGTCCGACTTTGGTGCTATAAAGTCCTTGTTTCAAAAATGATAAAGGACAAGCATGGAGTTTATGAAATGGAAGCTACATTCCAATGCCATCCCACAAAGTTCTTTAAAGATACAGATAGTCAGTCATTCACTCAAAATGGTACTTTGCGAACGAAGGGTTCGGCTTTGGCTTTTCCAAAATTGACAATAGTGGGAAACAACTCAACTGAAACCAGTTTTACGATAGGTAATCAAGTTATTCATTTGGAGAAGATAGAGGCTGGTGAAACACTGGTGATGGATAACAACCCTGAAAAACCAAGTTTTAGAACCTTATCGGGAAAGCGAATCAAGTGGTCTGGTGACTTTTTGACGATTGACCCTTCAAAAGATAAAACAGTGGGAATCGTATTGGGTACTGGGATTCAGTCCATTCGTTTTGAGATTGTCTGGGGGTGGGCTTAATGCTTTATTTATTAGATAAGGAAGTACAAACCGTTAAATGGAACGGTATCCCTCTTTATGAAGCGGTATCTGCTAGGGTAAAGGAAACGTTGAATGGAGATTTTACCTTAACCCTCAAGTATCCCATCACGGACAGCCATCTTTATCGGCTATTGAAAGTAGATAAACTCATTAAGGCTCCTGTCCCTGAATTAGGAGAACAGCTTTTTCGTATTAAGAAACCAGTTGAAATGGATGACCACATGGAGGTTCTGTGTTACCACATTACGGATGATGTCATGCAGCATTCCATTAAGCCAATTGGAAATTCTCAAGTAGGTTGTATGACGGCCTTGTCTAGCATGGTCCAGGCAGCTAAGACAAGTCTTGAGCCTTTTTCTTTCACAAGTGATATTACCAAACACAGGGATTTTAACACGGCTGAGACAACTACGCTTTATAACGTCCTGTTAGATGGTGCTCATTCTATTGTCGGAACTTGGGAAGGAGAGCTCATTCGAGATAATTTCTCATTCTCCATTCAAGAGCACAGAGGAGAGAATCGTGGAGTCATTGTTACGACTCATCAGAATCTGAAATCCTACAAACGGAATAGAAGCTCACAAAATGTTGTGACCCGTATCCATGTACATTCGACCTTTAAACCAGAAGGGGCTAAAGAAGAAAAGACGTTAACCGTGACGGTTGATAGTCCTTTACTTGATGCTTATCCCTATATCAACGAAAAAGAATTCACGAATAACAATCTTAAAACCCTTGAAGAATTGCGAAAATGGGGTGAGAGTAAATTTTATCATGATAAGATTGACCGAGAGCAGGATGCCATTGTGATAGAAGCCTATGAGTTAGATGGTCAAACGGTTCATTTGGGTGACTGGGTTACTCTAAAGAGCAGAAAGCATTATGTGGATTTGTTAAAGCAGGCTGTGGCTTATGAATATGATGCGCTGACTAAAGAATATATCGCATTAACCTTTGATGATACTGCAAAAGTAAGTAGCCGTGGTAGCTCTTCAAATATAACTGCTGCAGCACATTCCATTTTAAATCTTGCTCAAGGCAGTCAAGAGTTGATGATTGAACGAGCCTTAGAAAATGCCAATCGGGCCTTTGAAGCTGCTTTTGAGAAGCAAGAGAGTATGGTATTAGATGGCATTGAAAAGGCAAAAGCAAAGGCAGAGGAAATTGCAGCTCAGACTCGTGAACAGATTCAGAGTTCATTTACTGCTTTTACGAAAACGACAGAATCCACGCTTCAAGCGATTTCCCAAAAGTCAGAAGAAGCCTTAGGGAAGGCAGGAGCTACTCAGCAAGCTCTGAACAAAGTCCAAGAAGTGACGAATCGAACAATAGCAGAATTGAAAGTTTTTCAAACAGAAACTCTTCAGAGAATGGGCACTTTTGTCAGTAAGACAGAAGTCAGGCAAACACTATCTGGCCTTGAAACAACTCTCCAACAGGTTCAGGGGTATGTTTCAAGAGATGGAGAGCGGAGAGAACGGTTTGAGCAGTATGTACGGACAGAAACAGCTAACCAAGCTAGCGCTGTTCGAGAGCAGGTGGCTAAGGACTATGTCGCAAAATCTATTTATTCCGAAGATGTGAGAGGCTTGAATCGTCGCTTTGAAAGTCTGCAGGTGGGGGGACGAAACTACATCCGTCATTATGATTTTGATGGTCGGTTACCCCTCTCGTCTAATGTATCAGAATGGAAGTTTGAAAGGGTACCGGATACGAATGCCAAAAGTGGCTACTATCTCAAAGCTACTTGTACCAAAGCAGGAAATGGTGGCTTTCATAAGCCCATTTTTGATTTAAGGGGATCTGAATGGCAAGGGAAGAAAATGGTCTATGCAGCTGATATGAAAGCGAGTCGGTCGGTGGTTGTTCTGTTTGGTTTTGAGACAGGTGGTGTTTCGACCGTGACACTTCAAACTGAATGGCATCGGTTTGTTCACCCTTTTACCGTGAAGTTTGAGAGATATTGGTCCTGGGTGTGCTATTCAAATGGCTGGCTTGTTGGTGATGTTCTTTATATTCGGGATCCACAATTGGAAGATGGGACAATTGCGACGACACCGAGTCCAGCTCCAGAGGATGATAGACAGTACACAGAAACAAAGATTGCTTCTTATTCTCAAACAGTGGAGGGACGTTTTTCAGAAATCATGCAGGCAGTCAATGGCAAAACCAGCAGCAGTGACTTTCAAAAGGTTCAGGAAACAGTTAATCTGTACTCACGGCTCATTGGCTCAAAGGAAGACAGCGTCAAACATAACTTGGCCCAGATTGTCCTGACAGATTCTTCCTATGTGACCAAGGTGACGGATTTGACCCAGAAAGTTTCTACTGTTCAAACTCAGCTCGCAAACAGTTGGTCGGTTCAGTATTTGACTTCAAGTGGGGCAGTACTAAACAGTTTGAATCTATTAGCGAATGGAGTAAATCATATCCATGGTAGACTCACTCATATCACAGGACAAACTTTAATTGACCATGCTGTGATTAAGTCTGCCATGGTGGATAAGTTAAAGACAGCCAACTTTGAATCGGGATCAGTCACCACCGCAATCTTAAGTGCAGAAGCAGTGACAGCTGAGAAATTGAAAGTAGATGATGCCTTGTTTAACAAGTTATCTGCGACCGAAGCTTACTTGAGGAAGCTTTTCTCAAAGCAGGCCTTCATCAGTCAGGTGCAGTCGGTAACTTTATCTGCGAACAAGATATCAGGTGGTATCCTAACAGCCATTAACCGAGCTATGGAAATTAGTCTCAATGCGGGTCAAATTTTGTATTATACAGACCAAGCTGCATTGAAACGAGTTCTAGCTGGTTATCCAACCCAGTTCATTAAGTTTGCGACAGGAAATGTCGATGGTAAGGGAAGAACAGGTGTAACCGTTATTGGCTCGAACCGGTGGGGAAGTGAAAGCTCGAATGATGGTGGTTTTGTTGGAATCCGTGCTTGGAATGGAACTAATGTAGATTCACTTGATGTGGTTGGAGATGAATTGTCTTTTGCCAGTTCGGCCTATGATAACAAAGATGGATGGGTTATGACAACAACAGGAAAACTTCAACTGCGACCGAGCAGAAAACAGGATAGGAGAGATTCCACGATTAATGTGGGTGATGTTTGGCTCTATTTAGATACAAGCGGTAACTATGTCTCACTTCACGAGGTATTACAACGTATGTCTAATAGCATTGGAGCACTCTATGAGTATCGAGCGAATCAAGGAGAAGGGCATCCAGCTTGGTGGGATACCAGAAGCTTAGTGGGACGTTTATAAGAAAGGGAACAAATGAAACCAGAAGAAATCAATCAGGCTCTTCGTTTAACCATTGAAGAGCTTACCAGAAAACTGGCAGATGAGGTAACGTCAAAGAACCTCTTAGCCATTCAATTGACTCAGAAAGAGGAGGCCTATCAAGCCCTCCAAAAGGAAAAGGAAGAATTGGAAACAGCACTTGATGAAGTGACAGCTCCAGAAGAAACAGATGGAGGTAAAAAGGATGGAGAATAAGGAATTATTGCCTGACCTCAGCCAAATTACAGAACCCTTTGATTTGGCTGCAGCGCTCACCTATATGCGGGAGAATGGAGAATTCATTCGCTGCAAGAGTGAGGGCGAGGATTTTTATATGTATCGGGAAGTTCAAAAGCGTCCGGTTATTAAAGGAGGCCGTCGGCAATTCATAGAAGTTGAAACGGTAGGTGCATTGACCCAGTGGGGAGCGACAGTCCCTACCATGAATCTGTCTGAGTTATTCCACAAGAATTTCTATATCATGCAATTTGATGAGAAAGGAAATCCAGACTGGAGTGAACCGCATAGAAAGGAGAATGCATCATGAAGCAGTTAGTTTTTTCGAATAAAGTCCTGTTTACTACGGTAGGCGGACTGATTGGAAGTGTCTTTGGCGATTGGGATGGTTTTATTTTTGCATTGATTGTCTTTATCACAATTGATTATATCAGTGGGCTGATGGCAGCCGTTGTTGAAAAGAAACTCTCCAGTGAAGTGGGCTTTCGAGGACTCTTTAAAAAGGTTGTCATTTTGATGCTGGTTACCATGGGGCAGATTATTGATACCCATATCTTAAAACAGGGTGGTATTATCCGCACAGCAGTTATTTTCTATTACCTGTCTAATGAAGGCCTCAGCATCATTGAAAATGCGGCTCGGATTGGTCTGCCGGTTCCTGATAAACTCAAGCAGACCTTGAAACAATTAAAATCGGAGGAAAAATAAGATGGCATTATTTGGAGTAGATATCAGTGAACACAATGGTTTTATTGACTTTGATCAGTTGAAGAGCAATGTTGACTTTGTCATTATTCGTTCGTCCTGGGGCAGTTTTGCGGAAGATTTACGAGCACGACGAAACGCTTCTGAGTGTGAACGGCTTGGCATTCCGTACGGATTTTACCATTATAGCTATGCTCGAAATTTGGGAGAAGCACAAGCTGAGGTCAATGCCTTTTTGAACTTTGCAGGACAGTTCCATCCTTCTATGCCGCTCTACATTGATATGGAGGATGCGGACGGCTGGAAAGCCAACAATGGCGGTGTCTCTTGGGAGACTTCTACAGAAATTTGTCGGCTGTTTTGCGACCATGTCGAAGCAGCAGGCTACTGGGCGGGTGTCTATGCTAGCTTGTATTGGTTCCAAAATATGGGGGACTTGAGTCGTTATACCAACTGGGTGGCCCAGTGGCAGGTGGATGCTTGTGCGGTACCGACAGACATTTGGCAGTTTACCAGTGATGGTCTAGTCGGAGGTATTAGTGGCCGAGTAGATTCCAATTATATGTATCGGGATTTACGCTCAGTTTATACTGACCAAATCCCTGAACCTCGCCCTGCGGTTCCAGCACCGGCAGCACCAGCGTCGATTGGGACTTACACAGTTCAAGAAGGGGATACCTTATCTGCTATTGCAGCTCTTTATGGAACAAGTTATCAGGAATTAGCGGCTATCAATGGGATTGCCAATCCTGACTTGATTTATCCGGGGCAAGTTTTGCAGGTTACGGGAAGTGCTCAAGTATCCAGTACTACAACCTATACCGTTGAAAACGGAGATACGCTTTCCGCTATTGCAGCTATGTACGGCACGAATTACCAGCACTTAGCGGCTATCAATGGAATTGAAAATCCAGATTTGATTTACCCTGGCCAAGTACTGCGGATTGAATAAGCAAACAGAGTCTGTTTGGAACCCTTCATGCAGGCTCTTTACATAGACAGCATTTGGACTTAAAAATGCTTGAATGAGTGGGCTGAATACTTGATAAATCTAGCCTTTAGAGTGATATATAGTAAGGAAGAAAGGAGAGTGGGATGAAGGCAGAAAAGAAACGAGTTTGTGCTTATACGCGGGTTTCAACCATGACAGAAAAGCAACAAGATTCCCTCACCAATCAGCAATCCTACTATAATCATTTTTATCAAAATAAAAAAGATGTCGATTTCATCGGAGTGTATTATGATCAGGGGATTTCAGGCAAACTGGCCAAGCGTCCAGGTTTTCAGCAGATGCTGGAGGATTGCAGGGCCGGGAAAATTGATGTCATTCATACAAAGTCCATTTCTCGCTTTGCCAGAAACACTGAGTTATTGCTTACAGTAAGCCGGGAACTGAAAACTATTCAAGTGGACATCTTCTTTGAAGAACAAAATCTCCATACCTTGTCAAATGAGGGTGAAGTCATGCTTACGGTTCTTGCCAGCTACGCAGAAGAAGAACTGCGCAACATGAGTGAAAACCAACGGTGGGCTTTTCAGAATAAGTTCCAGCGAGGAGAGCTGGTGATTAACACTAAGCGCTTCTTAGGCTATGACAAGGATGAGAACGGTGAGTTAATCATCAATCCTGAGGAAGCTAAAATCGTCAAACGGATTTATAACCTTTATTTATCTGGTATGGGAGTTCATGTCATCGCAAAGCTATTTAATGAAGAGAAAGTTTCTACGGTAGACGGTGGGAAATGGTATTCAAGTACTATTACCAATATTCTAAAAAACGAGAAGTATAAGGGGGATGCAATCCTGCAAAAATACTATTTTGCGGAAATCAAGGCCAAGCAACGTCTAAACCAAGGTCAGGTGCAACAGTACCTGATTACGGATAACCATGAAGCCATTGTGTCCAGAGAAGATTGGGAAGCCGTTCAAAAGCGTCTGAAACAGAATAGAAAGGCAAACCTAAGCATCGATTACAATCGACGATATCCTTTGAGTGGCTTATTGAAATGCGAGCATTGTGGCTCTACTTTAAAACGGCAGAAGTACTACAAAGGAAAGGTTGTATGGGTCTGTAGCAAGTATATCCGAGAGGGGAAAGAAGCCTGTATCGGCATGCGGGTGCCTGATAGTGTTGTTCAAGATTGGCGAGTGACAAAACCGACCATTGTAAAGGAGGAAATCATCAATGGCAAAAAACATTACTGTTATTCCAGCAAAGAAAACGATTCAAGTGGAAACAGAGAAGCATGTCCAGAAAATCCGAATGGCGGCTTATTGTCGGGTGTCTACCGACCAAGACGAACAGCTATCAAGTTATGAGAATCAGGTTCGGTATTATCGAGAATATATTAATCAGAATCCTTTGTATGAGCTGGTAGGCATCTATGCGGACGAGGGGATTACAGGAACCAACACTAAGAAACGTACCGAGTTCAATCGCCTGATTTCAGATTGCCGGCAAGGGAAGATCGATCGCATCATTGTCAAGTCCATTAGCCGCTTTTCTAGGAACACGCTCGACTGCTTGAAATATGTGCGGGAGTTAAGGGAACTGGGGATTGGGGTCACTTTTGAAAAAGAGAATATTGACAGTCTTGATGCAAAGGGGGAGGTGCTCTTGACGATTCTGTCCTCTCTGGCTCAAGATGAATCACGATCCATTTCAGAAAATGCGACCTGGGGAATCCGCAAGAAGTTTGAGCGAGGGGAGGTTCGTATGAACACCACTAAGTTTATGGGATATGATAAGGATGAGAATGGTAAATTAATCATCAATCCTGAGCAAGCAGAAACAGTTAAATTTATTTACCAGAAATTTCTAGAGGGATTTAGCCCTGAGTCAATAGCTAAGTATTTAAATGAAAATGACATACCCGGTTGGACTGGAAAAGCCAATTGGTATCCAAGTGCCATTCAAAAGATGCTTCAGAATGAAAAGTACAAGGGAGATGCCTTATTACAGAAGACCTTTACTGTAAATTTTTTGACCAAAAAGCGTAGTGCTAATGATGGTCAAGTCAACCAATACTATGTAGAAGATAGCCATGAAGCTATTATTGATAAGGAGACATGGGAACTAGTGCAGCTGGAATTAGCAAGGAGGAAAGCAGTTCGTGAAGAGCATCAACTGAATTTTTATATCATGCAAAATGCGGATAACCCCTTCACTTCCAAGGTGTTCTGTGCAGAATGCGGTTCAGCTTTTGGACGTAAGAATTGGACGACAAGTCGTGGCAAACGTAAAGTTTGGCAGTGTAATAACCGCTATAAGGTAAAGGGGCTGATTGGTTGTCAGAATAACCATATCGATGAGGGAACACTAGAGAAAGCCGTAGTAATGGCAGTAGAACTACTGGGTGAGAATGTGGATTTGTTGCATGGAAAGTGGAATAAAATTTTGGAAGAAAACCGGTTATTAGAAAAGCATTACAGTGTGTTGCTGGCTGAATTGATAAATAAGGATTGTTGGGAATATGATTCTTTCGAGATGTGTCAGGTACTGGATAGTATTTTGATTTCGGAGGATGGACAGATAACCGTAAGGTTTCTAGAAGGAACAGAGGTAGATTTATAGGTTATTATTGCCATAGTAACCAAGAATGGGTACTATAGAGACAGTTTTTCAAGTATGTGTTATAATGTAAACGTATAGATTATTTTTTGGAAAGGAGGAAACATGTTTAAAATTGATAATAAAATTAAGCAGGAAGCCTTAAACTTTTCAACTTTGCAAAACTGTTTAAAAATGACTGAAAGTAAGTTTGAACCGATATTTGATTCTTTTGTAAAAGAATATATTGGAAAAGAATCAGTTTCCATTATTGATGAGTTAGAGTTATATTGTTCTTATTTCAAAATTAATCGGGAACGCTTAAATCATGAATATATAGTTGCTTATAATCAGTTTACTAAACTAAAAGAGACCGATGAGATAATAAAACGTGGGACCAGTGATTACCCAGAAATGTTGGAATCAACGGAAAAATCACCTAAATTTTTATATATTAGAGGTCGCAAGAGTCTCTTATATGAATTGAGAAAGGTATCGCTTGTAGGTTCGAGAAATGCGACTGAAAAGGCTAAGTATGATACAGCTAGATTAGCTCAAAAACTTGGGAAAAATGGAATCACAGTAATTTCTGGTCTAGCAAAAGGGATTGATGTATCTGCACATAAAGCCGTTCTTGATTTGAGTTTAAATACTATTGCAGTCATAGGTACACATTTAAACCAATACTATCCAGCTGAAAATAAAGAAGTGCAGTTAGAAATAGAGAAGAAAGGATTAGTAGTTTCCCAGTTCTCCCCAGCATCTAAAACTCAGCGGTGGTTTTTCCCAATGAGAAATCGTGTCATGAGTGCTCTTTCATTAGCTACCATTGTTATGGAGGCTGGAGAAACATCTGGTTCTCTCATTCAAGCAGATTATGCCCTTAAGCAAGGAAGGCTGGTTCTTTTACCAGAGAGCGCATTAGAGAATGAAAATATAGCTTGGCCTAGAAAGTTTGTTAACAAGGGAGCTAAGGTGATGCATAACCCAAGTGATGCTCTAAGAATTTTAGCTGAAAGTAGTCTTTTTCAAGGAGAGTTAGAGCTAGAGCAGGAGTTTGAAGAGGACTTGCCATTGTTGGACTTTTCGTTAGACATTATCTCTGGGGAAGGGAGAGATAGACTTGCTTAGAAATGTTAGTGAGATAAAAGGGATTGTTTTTCATATTTCTGATTCCCCATTTCCTTCATCTGATGATTGGGAATTCATTCAGAATATATATGACGCAGGGTATAATTGTTTATTTTTAACAGACTTAGATGAACTCCCTGGCTTTATTAATGCAGGTGATATTATAAAAGTTGAGCCTCTACAAATGCTTTTATGGCCATCAACATCCTTATTTAATGATATTAAAGAGTATTATAGTGTAAACACATCTGAGATTGTTTTAGTTTCCAAGGATTCTCGCTTTACAAAGCGATCAATGCAATTGCTATGCGGTGTCATTTTAATTGCTGAAAAATGGACCAAGTATGAACAACTGAGCAATGCTCCTGATGCCATTTTCTACAGCTATAATCAATTCTTTGAAGAAGTTGTATTGGCTAATAAAGTGGGAAGGAACTATTTTGGAGAAAATGAGATTCCATTACTAGCAGGTAATTTTAAAAGTAGGTATATCCACACCATTTACTCTATTCCTGAAAATAAAAAGATTCATCTATTTTCTTTAGGAAGATACTATAGTTCCAAGCATTATATGCATGAATTACACCCTTATTCTAAGGCAATCATATCTAATAAAAAATCTGAGAGTAAGCTATCTGGACAATTTAATAATAAGCTTGCAGACCTTATTATCAAAACAATAGAGTCTTTTCCCAATAGTTTTAAGCTGGATGCGCTTTGCTATGTTCCACCTCGCCCAGACGAAGAAGAAAGTCGATTTGAAGCAGTGTTTTCGGAGATATTCTCGGACGATTATGTAAAAAAGAGCCACATTGAAGATATCTCTCACTTCTTGATATCTATCAGGAATTTCCAAAAACAAAAATTCTTAAATCAGGAAGAGCGTTTAAGGAATGTAGAGGGTGCTTTTACAGTAACTGAAAGCCTTGAGGGGAAGAATGTTATGATTATTGATGATGTTATTACTACTGGTGCAACATTGAAATCATGCGCAGATGCTCTTTTTCTGGCTGGAGCAGAGAGTGTATCTTTTTTCGTTTTTGCTATAAATCAGCTCGAGCAACCTGGCTTGTTTTCTGAATATAGGCCAATTTGCCCCCATTGTTCTGAAAATTTGTACTTATATATCAATTCAACTAAGAAAAGACCTTTTTATAGTTGTCCAGTTTGTAGGCGAACTTTTGATTTTGATTTAATTATAGAAGATTTAAATCGAAGAATTAAGTAGTCAGGTAGTTTATCATGATTTCAATTTATATAATAGTTGTTTCACTCTTTTTGCGGACATTGAACTACTTTTTTCCTAGTAGAAATGCTGGAGTTGGGTTACGATTTCCAGGAGTGTTTCGTGCGTTAAAGCATTGACAGAGATTTCAATCTCGGTTTTATTTAACTATAATAACTACAATGCGCTTATTTTCATCTATTCTCTTGTCACGAATATGAATGATAATAAAATTGTAGCTTATTCTATCGCTAGCATCATAGTTTCCGACTTGCTAATATTTTTTATTCCTTTAAAAAATTGTTTTCTAATTTACTATGCGACATGAGTTATGTTTGGAACTAAAACGAGAGAATTTGCTTTTATAAGGCTATGGTTACAGTATTTAACATGTTGTAACTATAGCCTTTTTTCTATTTATGCGGTACAATATATCTGTAATGCAGTACAGAAATTTAATTTTTAGGGGTATAATGCATGAAGAATGATGAGCTAAATATTGAAAGTTTTGAGATTATTGAAGAACAACTTTACTTTGAAGGAAAAAGTGTATTAGAGGGTGGACAGTACCCCTTCAATAAGTTTGTATTCATTGATAAAATCGGGGAAGGAGCTAATGGTGTAACTTTTAAAGTTTTTCATAAAATTCTACAGATGGATCAAGTAGTCAAGATATCGAGATCTAATTACCAGAAAAATTTACTTGAAGCTATTAAAAATTCATCAACTTCGATAAGTGATGTGATTGCAGCTGTGTCTGATGCAGGTATTCTTGGGTATCCAGCAAATACGAGTTACTCAGTTATGCCCCTCATAAATAACTCAATATCATTTAGTGATTGGATTAGTTGTCGAGATAAATTATTGCAGTTTTGTAATGAGTACTTTGAAGAAAGTTCGTTTAAATCAAACTCTCAGTATTCAGGACAAATTATACAATCCAGTTTAAATTTGAGTATTAGTTTATTAAGTACATATTCAAAATTTATTAAAAACAATATCATCCATGGTGATTTAAATCCGAATAATATACTTATTAAAGATAGTGTCTTTAATGCGGAGGTATTGAAAAGTTTAGAAGAATATTTTAAGTATCAAAATGGTGATAGAAAATCATCTTTCCGTTTCGATTGTGCAGTCAATAGAATTTTAGCCACCCTTCAACAATTACGAAGAAAGGTTTCGGTTGGAACAATTACTTCTAGCTTTTTTGAAGTGAAATTCATCGATTTAGGAACAAGTCAATTGGAAACTACTAATAGAGACTTTGGTGAACAAAGGGATGTATATTTTATTCTAGATAGCGCAAGAAGACTTTTGAAACCATTTTTTAATGGTACATCACTTAATAATTTTTTAAACTTAGAAAAGGTCAATGGCGATTTGCTTCTATCGTTTAACGATCCATCTTTTGATGATAGGTGTTCCAGAGGATTGGAGAAAAAATTTGGAGTTTCAAATTTAGTAAAGAATGGCAGATTGACTCCTGAAGCAATACATTTGTTAGAGGAATCTGGGCCCATGTCTGCTTCATATAAAAGTGGACTTCCAATTGGAAAATATTATTTTATATTTTATAATGGTAACTTGCTAAGTGAATATTTAATCAACGAATGGTTGCTCCCTTATCCTATTTTTTCTAATAATGAAGAGTATGAATTTAATGAAGATACTTACTTAATCGATGAAAGCGTGATGTTTTTCTTAAAATACAACTATCAAGGCAATGTTTCTTCATCAATGGTCTCTGGTGATGTTTTAAGGTTAGTTGCATTTCTTAATATTATTTTTGGATATTCATACCAAAATAGTGAAATTACAACGAAAGATTATGAAGTGATTGGGAAATTAAATGGGTTAATTAATCCGCCTACCCCAATATATAACGTTGAGGTTGATATTCGTAATTTAGATACTGGGATTTTGGATGCCAAATTTATTGAAGCATGGGAAAATCTAATTGTTTCAGAGGATAAATTTCTATCTTTGGGGGTTTTAATACAGTGGGAAAATCTATGGAATCAACTTTCTTTTACTTTTAGTAATACGATTGGCGCATCTGATAAAGTATTTAAATCTATGATTGTACAAGGATCAGTGTTTTCATTTAACGTTAAATAGTTTAATCCTAAATATTTTAAATAAAGATTTCGTTTCACAGTATAAGTAGTGACCGTCAAGACATGTTGAGTGTGTAGGATTGCTTGTTCGAGCGTAATCCTCTGAGAATTAGAATAGCAGTTTATATTCTTATGGAAAATCTAGAAATTTTTATAATAAAATATTACGGACTGCCAGAAGTTGATAACTTTTTAGAATATTACTACAGTTAACAACTAAAATTGTTAGTTTGAAGAATAAAATGGGATTTTAATGGGTTAATTATATTCTAGATATTGGACGGAATCATTATCGAAAAAGAAAATGTTGCTGTTAAAGTTTTAGATGGAACAGAGATAGAATTGTAAGAGACTGTGACTGTTAGGTTGCAGTCTTTTTGTGGCTTTAGTGGTATAATAAACAATATGAATAAGCTGTTTTGGGAGGACGAAATGACTGATAGTAATAAAGTGAAGAAAGTTGAAATAGACTCTATAAAAATTGCCTTAGACAGCGCAACAAACCTCTCTGATAAGATAAAATTGGGACAAAATACTGCAGCTATTTCTGTTTTGGCTGATACCTTCAGTAACTTTCAAGCAGCAGTAAATACTTCCAATATTTCAGGAATCATTGCGGCTTCAAATGCATTAAGTGCATCTAAATTAGTGAATATTGCTAATTTGACGACTCCTTTAGCAAGTCTGACTTCATCAATTCAAGTGGACAAAAGTGCTATCAATGCCATGTCAGAAGTGATTGCTTCGTACAATCAGATGTTGTCAAGCACACACTTGCAAGCAATTCAAAATATTGCAGAGTCTGCTAAAAATTTAATTGCTAGCTATCAAATTGATTATTCAAAGATTTTTAGTGGCATCAATGAACTTTTAAAGACACTGCCTTCGATCTACACACAAGAAGAAATTGAGCAGATTATATCTCGCGTTCAATCGCTAGCAGAAAATGGATGGGTTATTTATTTTCGTGATAGAAATGTTTATCAGCGTGTACTTGCTGAGGAATGGAATACCTTGGAGGACGAATGGATTGAGTTGCTTAGGGATAAACTAAAAAATGAGAATTTTATTATTGCCTTACAAAATTCGCCGTGTTACTCGGCTCCCCTAGTAAAATCAATGGTTGATTGCTACTTTAACCGAAACTTTTATGCAGCATACACTCTGGGAACTTTGGCAATTGATGGTGCGCTAAATAGAATTTCAGAGATGACTTCATTAGAGAAAAGAATACCAGTAGGTCACCGAGCGATTAAAGAAATTGATAATATATTTATTGATAAGTCGTTTAGCGATGTAGGACTGATGCACTGGTTGTATAATTTCTTCAAAGATACAAATAGGTTTACACTTGAAGAACCCAATCGACATATGATTGGACATGGTCGGTGGGAGAAAGAAGTCGAAGAACAAGAGTTTTTGAAGCTTTTTAATACACTGTTGTACATTTGTGATGAGTATGATTATTGGGAAGAAATTATAGAGACTGACAGATTAAAATAAATTTATGAGAGAGTTGAAGATATGAAGTTTAATAAAATATATAAAATTATCTTGTTGCTTATAGCGATAGTATTATTAATATTTTTTAGGCAAGTTATAGTGAATTTAGTTGTTTCTACTAATTTAGAAATCTCGCAAGGGAATCTATTTGTATTAACTATTATATTTTGGTTAGAAATACTCTCTATATTAGTGATATATGATTTAGTAATTATTGAGTTATATAGTAGAGTAAGTTATTGTTTGAGTAAACTAGGGCAATGGGCGATAAGAACGAAAAAGGTGAGTATTGCACTTTACACAATTAGATTAAATTATTATTTGTTAAGACTAAGTCGATTATTACGTGTAGGTTGGGTAACTTATGGTAGCGGTGAAAAAAATTCTGTCTGGATAGGGATATCTAAACTCTCCTTGACTCAGCTATCACTTAATATATTTAGACTTATAATAAGTACACCTATGTTCTTGGCATTTTTGTCTGCTTGTTTCTCTTTGAGGATATTGAAAGGAGATGTTGCCTATTATTTGCATAAGCTTCAAGAATTTCTAAGAGGTATTTTAAAAATAAAAGTAAATATTGGTGATATCTTTTCAAGGTTACCAGCCCTTGTAGCTTTGATGACGATATTACCAATCGTCTTTTTCTTCTATTTCTATAGTCAAAAACGTGATGTTCGAAAAATAATTGATAAGGAAAATAGTCAATATTTTGAAGAAGTTGTCTTATTGTACGAAAAATTATTAATTTGGATTGATAATCATATTTATGAATTATCTGAGAATTTTAATTATGTAATTAAATGTCAAGATTCAATTGTTGAGATATTTTTAAAAAAGGAGGTTCCTAACTATATATCATTAGCAGGGAAGCAGTATTATATACCCGGAGAGATTGAGACATTTAGATTTGTTGAGATAACTGATTTGACTGAGTTTCGAGAAATTATGAGTAAATTATCTAGTGATAGATTAAGGAAATATACACGAATATTCTCAGTTAAACGATTTGATATCTGGTATCTTTATTTTTTTGATTTTCCTTTATTGAATGAAGAAGAGAAAATCGAAAAATCCTTCTATACTAAAAAAGGGATGAGTTCTAAATTGAATAATTGTCATACTTTTCCATATGACTTTACTCAACAGCAAATTGAGAAGAGGAGGAAAGAGGAACATTCTTTTTTATCTTGGTCTATTTATGACGAATTGGAGTTGCTATACAGGTTTAAGAGAGTAAGCGATTCGTTAAGAAAATATCTTTATTCTTCAAGAACAGAGCGACTGCTATTAAAAGCATTAAATAAAGATAAATAATTTCATTCCATAGTATTATTCTAAAATTAACCAATCACATTTCGTTTGATAATATAGGTAGGCACTAACAGCACATGTCGAGTGTATCGCTCTGCTTGTGAGAGCGTGAGAACCTTTTAGTGAAAAGCCTCATGAAGTCACTTCTGGCAGTGACTTTAGTTAAATTGGCGAGAATGATTTTGAGATTTCGAGTGAAGCTGTTGAATCTGCTTCCACATACGAGGGTGGACAACTTGTAAAATCTTGTCAATCGTTATAAAATTTGAATAAGCTAACTCATCGATTTTTAATCAATCATCTAAAGCAAGTGAAATTTTAGAACAAATAGGATAGATAAGGTAAAAAATCAATTCTTAATTTACTAGAATACAAATATTATTTTCTTTGAATATGAAATGATATAATACTAAAAATTAGAGAGACAAATGAAAAGTTAAGTGAGGTGTGATGATGATAAGAGAAGCTGTTAAAGAAGATTTACATGAATTATTGAGTTTATATCTGTTTTTGCACGAGGATAGGATTCCGAGAAATTCAAGTCATTTAGAGAATACATGGAAAACAATGATAGAAGATGCCAACCATCATATCATTGTCAATGAGATAAATGGCAAAATTGTTTCATCCTGTATTTGTATCATCATTCCAAATCTAACCAGAAATATCCGTCCCTATGCCTTTATTGAAAATGTAGTTACAAACGAAGAATGCCGTGGAAAAGGCTTCGCATCCGAATGCCTTCATTATGCCAAGGAGATAGCGCTTCAAAATAATTGCTATAAGATGATGCTATTAACAGGTACAAAAAGCGAAACGACATTAAGCTTCTATCAAAATGCTGGCTATAATAGCGAGGACAAAACGGCATTTATACAATGGCTTGACTAGCAGAATTACCAGTTAGCGAACAGAATATCACTAAATAAAAAGCTTCAACAGAGCAATTTTAGGAACAGCCAATCAAAGAGATTGCTGTTTTTTTATAGCTCAAAACTAAAAAGAAAGGAGAAGAAGCTCTAAAGTCTCATACAGCTCAGTCTAACTCTATAGTATTAGTATTATTATTCTTAACATTTTCAAGATGAACTTTCCTTCCGCCACCTTTCTATAAATTCAACTTAGACGAACGATTAAAATATCTTGAATGCAGGACAAACGCATGAAAGATTTTTAGCAGGAAAATAAAGCTTTCTGCATTTTTAAGTTCGGTTTTTCCAAAAATAAATATTAATTTTTTAGAGCGTTACTATAGAGAAAACTCTAAAATGGCTTGTTCTCATATGAACGATCATTCGGAAATAACTGTTTCATGCGTCTGTCGTGTCTTGAATGTGCTTCGTATTTACTCTTCACTAAAAGACTGATATAATAATTATGAAAGCGCTTAGATATTCGGTTTGAAAAGGAGAATAAATGACTTTAGAAACAAAAAATATTGCCATCCAAGATACTTATGGCGATCGATTCCAATATTGTTGGGGATGTGGTCCTAAGAATGAGTCAGGTTTGCATTTAAAAACTTATCCTAGCTTAAATGGAACGAGCTGCATTAGTAAGGTAACACCAGCTAACCAAGTATACTGGCGGTGTTCCAGCTAATCTATTTGGCAGTATGATTGCCATGATTTTTGACTGTCATGGAGTTGCTTCAGCAGCTTGGTTTGTTCATCAAAATAAGGGTTTCTATTTACCAGAGTATGGTTATTCAGTCTAGAGATTTTGATTTTGAATATTATTATAAAGGCAAAATGGAATTATGGATTTTTATAAGAAAAGTTAGATGTTTATAGGTTAAAAAATAAACTTTAAAGGATGTAAAATTTCAAGCACTTTCTTCAGAGAAGGTGTCTTTTTAGCATATTTTCAGAATAAATGATTTTAAGTAGCAAAGAAAATTAAAAAACTGCAAGCGTTTTAAAGAAAAATTGGAAAAAGGATTGATAAAAACGAAAAGGTAGTATAGAATGGAATTATTGAGAAATAATATATTAAAAGGAGTCGTTATATGAACTACAAAGAAGTTTATAAACAATGGCTAAACAATGATTTCTTCGATGAAGAAACAAAAGCTGATTTGCTGTCTATTCAGGATGATGAAGCTGAGATCGAAGATCGATTCTACAAAGGTCTTGAATTTGGGACCGCTGGTCTTCGTGGGAAATTGGGTGCTGGTACCAACCGTATGAATAAATACATGGTAGGAAAAGCAGCCCAGGCATTGGCTGAAACCTTGAAAGACCATGGTGAAGAAGCGATTAAAAGAGGTGTTGCAATCAGCTATGATGTCAGATATAAATCAAAAGAATTTGCTGAGTTGACCTGCTCTATCATGGCTGCTCACGGAATCAAAACCTATATTTACAATGGGATTCATCCTACGCCAATGTGCTCGTATGCAATTAGAAAATTGCACTGTAAAGCAGGAGTCATGGTGACAGCTAGCCATAATCCACAAGAATACAATGGCTATAAAGCGTATTGGGAAGAAGGTTCACAGATTTTAGATGATATTGCAGGACAAATTGCAGGTCATATGGATGAAATTGTGAATTTTGAAGACATTAAGTCCATTCCTTTTGAAGAAGCCTTGGAAAGCGGTCTTGCAAATTATATTGATGCATCTGTTGAAGAAGATTACTACCAAGAAGTTCTCAATCTAACAATCAATGAAGATGTTGATAAATCTATCAAAGTTGGCTATACGCCTTTGAATGGTACAGGAAACATTCCTGTCAGAGAAATTCTGAAAAGAAGAGGATTTGAAAATATCTATGTCGTAAAGGAACAAGAATTTCCTGATCCAGATTTTACAACTGTTGGTTATCCCAATCCAGAATTTCCAAAAGCATTTGCCTATTCTGAAAAACTTGGAAAAGAAAATGATTGTGATATTTTGATTGCTAATGACCCAGACTGCGATCGTGTTGCGCTGGAAGTAAGAAATGCAAACGGTGATTATGTCTTTTTAAACGGAAATAAGATCGGTGCTTTGCTTTCTTATTATATTTTCTCACAACGTTCTGCTCTCAATAATTTACCTGAAAATCCTGTCATGGTGAAATCTATTGTTACAGGTGATTTATCTAGAGCGATTGCGAAGAAATATGGTATTGAAACAGTAGAAACCCTGACTGGATTTAAAAATATTTGTGGCAAAGCCAACGAATATGATCGTACTAAAGAAAAAACGTATGTGTTCGGTTACGAAGAAAGTATCGGTTTCTGTTATGGAACTTTTGTCAGAGACAAAGATGCTGTCAGTGCTTCTATGATGATCGTGGAGATGGCTGCTTACTTTAAGAAACAGGGTAAGACTTTGTTAGATGTTTTAAATGATATCTATGCAGAATTTGGTTTCTATAATGAAAGACAAGTTTCGCTTGAGTTAGAAGGTGTAGAAGGTCAGGAGCGAATTGGTCGCATGATGGAAGAATTTAGAGAACATCCTTTGACAACAATTGGAGCAATGGAACTTGAAAAAGTGATTGACTTTAAAGATGGCTACCTTGATTTTCCAAAACAAAACTGTTTGAAATATTACTTTAAAGATGGTTCATGGTATGCACTCAGACCGTCAGGGACCGAACCTAAAATCAAACTATACATCTATTCAATTGGTAAAGATGAAAAGGAAAGTGTTGAAAAACTTGACCTCATCGAAAAGGCTTGCCGAGAAAAAATGGATAGTGTGAAATAAGCACATATAAAAGAGTTTGGGACAAAAAGATTTCAATTTTTAAAAATCTTAATTATTAAGCCCTTCAAATCTATAATTAAATGCGAAAAGCGAACAAAGCAGAATTCTGATTACCAGAAAACTAGTTTTGTTCGCTTTTTATATTTGAGGTCGGACTTTTGCCCCAGCTTCTTTTTGCTTTTTAAAGACTAGTCGAATGTTTTGGCTGTATTTTTTGGTCGGGATAGATATAGTTCATAGCATTGTTGATAGCTGTAGGAGCTTCGCCTAGTCCTGTGGCTATCAAATCAATCTTTCCGTCATAGCTACAGCAATCGCCAGCAGCATAGATACCTGCGACAGAAGTTTCTTGTTTGCTATTGACGATAATCTTGTGGCGATTGAGTTCTATTCCCCATTTTTTCAAATTCCCGACAGATGATTTAAAGCCATAATTGACAAAAAGCTGATCAAGCGGCAAGAGCTCCATTTCATCGCTTTTCACTTTAGTGATTTTAAGATGAGTGAGTTTGTTTCCTTCACCTATAAGTTGACTTGGGATAAATGGTGTTTTAATCGTGACAGTAGAAGCTTTTAGTTCATTGACACTGTGTTCTAAAGCACGGAAAGTGTCTCGACGATGGATGATATGTGTCGGAGCGATTTTATCAAAAGCAAGTGCCCAATCCACTGCAGAATCACCACCTCCTAGAACAACAATATTTTGTCCAGCGTATTGATTGATATTTGACACGTGATAGTGAATGTTTTCAAATTGGTCTACATTGTCCAAATCAAGTGAGCGTGGTTTAAAAGCACCACCTCCCATAGCAATCAAAATGGCTCTTGAAATGTGCTTCCCATTGCTAGTTGTTAAGGTAAATAATTCATCATTTTTTTCAATATCTAATACAGTCTCATTGAGATGTATGCTTGTTTCAAATGTTTTTACTTGATCAATCAAACGCTTAATCAATTCTTCACCTGTTAGATTGGTAAAACCAGGAACATCCAGAATTTTCTTTTCAGGATAGAGAATAGCTGGCTGTCCACCGAGCTGAGGTAGCGAATCAATCAAATTCACTTTTGCTTGACGCATGTGAGCATAAAAAGCAGCAAAAAGACCCACAGGCCCCCCGCCAACAATCGTAATATCAAAAATTTCAGACATGATTTCTCCTTAAAATAGTAACGTATTTCTATTTTATCACAAAATGAGGAAAACGATAGAGAAATTGTGTTAGGACACGTGAATTATGTTACAATAGTTACAGATTATATTATTAAGGAGACATACATGCAAGCAGTTGCACATTTTATTGAAACATTTGTTCCAGAACATTATGATATTTTTTTAGATTTGAATCGGGAGCAAAAAACGTTCACAGGTAAGGTCAGCATTAGCGGAGAAGCAAAAGGTGAAAAAATTTCTCTTCATCAGAAGGATTTGACAATCCAGTCCGTTGAGGTAGCTGGCGAAGCTCGTCCTTTCTCTGTAGATAATGAAAATGAAGCAGTTTACGTTGAGCTTGGTCAAGCAGGGGTTGTTGAAGTAACGCTGACTTATACAGGTAAAATTACAGATAATATGACGGGGATTTATCCTTCTTACTATACTGTTGATGGAGTCAAAAAAGAAGTTCTTTCTACTCAATTTGAAAGTCATTTTGCACGTGAAGCCTTTCCAAGTGTAGATGAGCCAGAAGCAAAAGCTACATTTGACCTTTCTTTGAAATTTGACCAAGAAGCAGGAGAAATCGCACTTTCAAACATGCCAGAAGTTGATGTAGAAAATCGAAAAGCAACTGGCATCTGGAAGTTTGCAACGACTCCTCGCATGTCGTCTTATCTTTTGGCGTTCGCGGCTGGTGATTTACAGGGTGTTACAGCAAAAACGAAGAATGGTACCTTGGTCGGCGTGTACTCTACCAAAGCTCACCCTGCTTCAAATTTGGAATTTGCTTTAGATATTGCAGTTCGCTCTATTGATTTTTATGAAGAATACTACGGAGTAAAATATCCGATTCCTCAATCTCTGCATGTAGCTTTGCCAGACTTTTCTGCAGGAGCTATGGAAAATTGGGGCTTGGTCACTTATCGTGAAGTTTATCTTTTAGTAGATGAAAATTCAACTGTTACAAGCCGTCAGCAAGTAGCTCTTGTGATTGCTCACGAATTGGCGCACCAATGGTTTGGTAACTTGGTTACAATGAAGTGGTGGGATGACCTTTGGCTCAATGAAAGTTTTGCCAATATGATGGAATATGTCTGTGTGAATGCCATTGAGCCAACATGGAACATTTTTGAGGATTTCCAAACAGGTGGTGTCCCTCTGGCTCTAAAACGGGATGCGACTGACGGTGTTCAATCTGTCCATGTGGAAGTAAAACACCCAGATGAAATCAATACCTTGTTTGACCCAGCAATTGTCTATGCCAAAGGAAGTCGTCTTATGCACATGCTTCGTCGTTGGCTAGGAGATGAAGCCTTTGCAAAAGGTTTGAATGCTTATTTTGCTAAACACCAATACAGTAATACGATTGGTCGTGACTTGTGGAATGCTCTCGGTGCAGCTTCAGGACGTGATGTGGCAGCCTTTATGGATTCGTGGTTAGAACAACCAGGTTATCCAGTTTTAACAGCGGTTGTGGAAAATGATACTCTCAAAATTTCTCAAAAACAATTCTTTATTGGAGAAAAAGAAGAAAAAGGCCGTCTATGGGTTGTACCATTGAATAGTAATTGGACTGGTATTCCAGATACTTTAGAAACCGAAACGCTTGAAATTCCAAATTATGCAGCTCTGGCAGCGCAAAATGAAGGAGCACTTCGTTTCAATACAGAAAATACGGCGCATTACATTACTGATTATCAAGGGGAATTGTTGGATAATATTTTAGCAACTATTACGGACTTGGATAATACAAGTAAGTTGCAAGTAGTACAAGAACGTCGTCTGTTGGCGGAAGCTGGTTTTGTTTCATTTGCAGATTTGATTCCAGTGGTTGAAAAGTTAACCAATGAAACATCTTATCTTGTAGTATCTGCTGTGAAGGCTGTTCTAAATGGTTTGAAGACTTTTGTGGACGAAGGGACAGAAACAGAGGCAGCCTTTAAAAAATTACTCGTTAAGCTGAATGAAGATAACTTTGACCGACTTGGCTTTGAAGCGAAAGACGGTGAAACAGATGAAGATGAATTGGTACGTCAAATCGTTGTGGCAAATATGATTGCAGCTGATGATGAACAAGCGAGCCAAAAAGCGAGCCAAATCTTTGAAACCTACCAAGAAAACATGGAAAAACTTCCTGCAGCCACTCGCTTGCAAATTTTGATTAACCAAATCAAACACCATGAGACAAAGGAATTGACCGATCAATATCTAGCAACCTACATTGCAACGGTTGATGGCAACTTCCAACGTCAATTGGCTTCGGCTCTATCTTATACGAAGAATGAAGCAACTCTAGCGCATCTTTTAGAAGAATGGAAAAATAAAGATGTTGTGAAACCACAGGATTTAGCAATGAGTTGGTATTTTACTTTCTTACAACATGATTTCACACAAGGAACTGTCTGGACCTGGGCGCGTGACAATTGGGATTGGATTAAGGCAGCTCTTGGTGGAGATATGAGTTTTGACAAATTTGTCATTTATCCAGCAAGTACCTTTAAGACGTATGAACGTTTAGCAGAATACAAAGCCTTCTTTGAACCACAATTATCTGATTTGGCAATTAGCCGTAACATCAGCATGGGAATCAAAGAAATTTCCGCTCGTATTGATTTGATTGACAAAGAAAAAGCAGCTGTTGAAGCAGCAATCAAAGCTACAGTATAACAGTATAGAAAAGAAAAGGTTGAATGCGAATTTCAGCCTTTTCTTATTGCATTTTGCTGTTTTATTAAAAGAATGATAGTTTTTGAAAGAAAATGCTTGACTTTGAAATGAATTGGTGTATAATAAATCTGTAAACGATTGCAGGAAGAGGTGAGGTCTATCTTAAAATCAGAACGCAAACAGGTAATTTTAGAGGAAATCAATCATCATCAAGTTGTTTCTCTGGATAGCTTAGTTCGTTTGTTAAATACGTCTGAATCAACAGTGCGTAGGGATTTAGATGAATTGGAAGATGAAAGAAAGCTGCGCCGGATTCACGGTGGAGCAGAAAGCATTCATTTCCTTCAAGAGGAAGAAAGCAATCAAGAAAAATCTATCAAAAACGTTCAAGATAAATTGCGAATTGCTCAAAAAGCGGCGGAATTGATACAAGAACAGGATGTTATTTTTATTGATGCTGGAACGACAAATGAATTGTTAATCAATGAGCTTTCAAGCAAACATATGACGGTTGTAACCAACTCCATTCACCATGCTACAAAGTTAGTTGAGAAAAACATTCCAACGGTTATTATCGGAGGAGTTGTCAAAAGCTCAACAGATGCTAGTATCGGTGGTGTTGCTTTGAACCAAATCGGTCAGTTGAATTTCAATAAAGCTTTTATTGGTATGAATGGAATTGATGAAAATTTCTATACAACGCCTGATATGGACGAAGGAGCAGTCAAGCGAGCGATTCTTGAAAACGCCAAGCAGACTTATGTCTTAGCTGACGCCTCAAAAATCGGTCAGACCTCTTTCGTGAAAGTCGCACCTATCAAACGCGCAAGCATTATTACGAGTGCATGCGCCAATGAGCAATTGGAGAAGATAAAAGAAAAAACGGAGGTTATTGAAGTATGATTTATACTGTTACGCTTAATCCTTCTATTGACTATATTGTCCGTTTGGATAAGGTCAATGTTGGAAGCGTGAATCGTATGGAGAGCGATGATAAATTTGCTGGTGGTAAAGGTATCAATGTCAGTCGTGTGCTCAAACGTTTGGGAATTGATAACACAGCGACTGGCTTTATAGGTGGTTTTACTGGAAAATTTATTACTGATACCTTGGAAAATGAAGCGATTGCGACCAAGTTTGTCCAAGTGTCAGAGGATACGCGTATCAACGTCAAGATTAAAGCAGATGCTGAGACAGAAATCAATGGAACGGGTCCGACCGTCTCACCAGAGCAATTGGCAGCATTAAAAGATATTCTTTCAGGGCTGTCAGAGAAAGATACAGTTGTCTTTGCAGGGTCAAGCAATAAAAATTTAGGAAATGTCGTCTACAAAGAGTTAATTAGCCTGACGAGACAAACTGGCGCACAGGTCGTTTGCGATTTCGAAGGACAAACACTTATTGATTCACTGGAATTTCAGCCATTATTGGTTAAGCCGAATAACCATGAACTTGGTGATATTTTCGGAGTGAAGCTGGAAAAGCTGGATGAGATTGAGAAATATGCTCGTGAAATTCTAGCCAAGGGAGCCCAACATGTCATTATTTCTATGGCAGGTGATGGAGCGCTTTTGGTAACAAAGGACGGAGCATATTTTGCAAAGCCAATCAAGGGAATCGTAAAAAATTCTGTCGGAGCTGGTGACTCAATGGTTGCAGGCTTTACTGGCGAATTTGTTCGTTCAGGAAATGCTGTTGAAGCCTTCAAATGGGGAGTGGCTTGCGGAACGGCAACGACTTTCTCTGATGATTTGGCAACAGCCGCTTTTATTAACGAAACATATGAAAAAGTAGAGGTAGAAAAAATATGAAAATTCAGGATTTACTGAGAAAAGATGTGATGTTGCTTGATTTACAAGCAACTGAAAAAACAGCTGCTATTGATGAAATGATTCGCAGTTTAGTTGACCACGGTTATGTGACAGATTTTGAAACATTCAAAGAAGGAATCTTGGCTCGTGAAGCTTTAACCTCAACAGGCTTGGGCGACGGGATTGCCATGCCACACAGTAAAAATGCGGCAGTCAAAGAAGCAACCGTTCTTTTTGCAAAATCAAACAAAGGTGTGGATTATGAAAGTTTAGACGGGCAACCGACAGATTTGTTCTTCATGATTGCTGCACCAGAAGGAGCGAACGATACTCACTTGGCTGCACTTGCAGAATTGTCACAGTACCTGATGAAAGATGGATTTGCAGACAAACTTCGTCAAGTAACTTCACCAGATGAAGTGATTGCATTATTTGACCAAGCATCTGAAAAAGCAGCAGAACCTACAACGGTAGTACCGGCAACCAAAGATGGTGATTTCCTTGTTGCGGTAACAGCATGTACAACGGGAATTGCACATACTTATATGGCGCAAGAAGCTCTTCAAAAGGTAGCTGCTGAAATGGGTGTTGGCATCAAGGTTGAAACCAACGGTGCTAGTGGTATCGGAAACAAACTGACCGCAGAAGATATTCAAAAAGCAAAAACGGTTATTATTGCGGCTGATAAAGCTGTGGAAATGGATCGATTTGACGGCAAGCCATTGATTAACCGCCCAGTTGCTGACGGTATTCGTAAGACAGAAGAGTTGATTAACTTGGCATTGTCAGGAAAAGCAGAAGTATATCATGCAGCCAATAAAAAAGCTGCCTCCTCTTCAACAAATGCAGTAGGTGGATTCTACAAACACTTGATGAGTGGTGTTAGCCAAATGCTTCCATTCGTTATCGGCGGTGGTATCATGATTGCAGTGGCATTCTTGATTGACCAAGCAATGGGAGTACCAAAAGATCAATTGGCAAATCTCGGTACTTATCATGAGTTGGCAGCTATGTTTAAGAATATTGGTGGCTTGGCCTTTGGCTTTATGCTTCCTGTACTTGCTGGTTATATCGCTTATTCTATTGCTGAAAAACCAGGTTTAGCGCCAGGTTTTGTAGCAGGTAGTATGGCTTCCGCAGGTCTTGCTTTTGGTAAAATTCCATTTGCAGAAGGTGGGAAAGCGACTCTTGCACTTGCTGGTGTACCTTCTGGTTTCCTTGGAGCCCTAGTGGGTGGTTTCCTTGCAGGTTACGTTGTAAACTTCCTTAAAAAAGCCTTGAGTGGTCTTCCAAAGTCGCTTGAGGGTATCAAGTCCATTCTACTTTATCCACTGTTGGGAACCTTGCTAACTGGCTTCTTGATGTTGTTGGTGAATATTCCAATGGCAGCTATCAATACTGGCTTGAATAGTTTCCTAGAAGGCTTATCTGGTAGTTCAGCTGTCCTCCTTGGACTCGTTGTAGGTGGTATGATGGCTATTGATATGGGCGGTCCCTTCAACAAAGCGGCTTATATCTTTGGTACAGGAACTCTTGCAGCAACTGTTTCAACAGGTGGTTCAGTTGTAATGGCAGCGGTTATGGCTGGTGGTATGGTTCCACCTCTTGCAGTTTTTGTCGCAACCCTTCTATTCAAAGATAAATTCACAGAAGAAGAACGCAATTCAGGCTTGACAAACATTGTTATGGGACTATCCTTCATCACTGAAGGTGCTATTCCATTTGGTGCTGCTGACCCTGCCCGTGCCATTCCAAGCTTTATGGTTGGTTCAGCTTTAGCAGGCGCACTTGTCGGCATGGCTGGTATTAAACTCATGGCACCGCACGGAGGTATCTTCGTTATTGCACTTACTTCAAATGCCCTTCTCTATATCATCTTCATCTTGATTGGCGCAATTGTAAGTGGTGTGTTATTCGGAGCGCTTCGCAAACCATTGAATAAATAATGATGAGTTTCATCGTTCTAGGAGTTGGAGAAAAATTCTCTAGCTCCTTTTTTAATCTAAAAGAAACATTGAAAGGAGATGATTTTCATACTGATTAAAATAGTCAGGCGCTGGAAAATATGTTATAATTTTAATAACGCATATTTTGAGGAGAAATGAAATGGAATTACAACGCGAAAAAGAATTTGTCAGTCAATATCACTATGACGCACGTAATTTAGAGTGGGAAAAAGAAAACGGAACCCCAGAAACAAAAGTGGATGTCAATTTTCAATTGTTAAATCAAGATCAAGAAGGACAAGTAACTTCTATCGTTGTAATTGTGAGCTTTATGATTGTCTTTGATGCTTTTGTAATTAGTGGAACAATCTCACAAGTCAACCATATCATGGGACAAATTGTCAATGAGCCAAGTGAATTTGAGCAGGACGAAGTAGAACAACTTGCTCGTCCAAGTTTGTCCATATTAAATCGTTTGACCTATGAAGTAACAGAAATCGCCTTGGATTTACCAGGTATCAATTTGGAGTTTTAATGCATGAAATTAGCCGTAATTACTGATTCGTCAGCATATTTGGATAGCAAAGTCATCGAAAATGAGCATTTATTTATCTTAGATATTCCCGTTAGTATTGACGGGGTTGAGTACATCGAAGGAAAGAATCTTTCTGCTAGCGAATTTTATGAAAAGATGGCAGCCTCTAGTGAATTGCCAAAGACTAGCCAACCGAGTATCGCCAGCTTAGTGAACACTCTGTCTTTAGTAGAAGGGCAAGGTTATACTCATGTCATTGGTCTGTTTTTATCGAGTGGCATTTCTGGCTTTTATCAAAATATCCAGTATTTGAAAGATGAATTTCCAAGTTTAGGAATTGCTTTTCCAGATTCAAAAATCACAAGTGCGCCGCTTGGAATGATGGTGGAGCATATTTTGAACTGGGCTGAGCAAGGGTTAGCGTTTGAGCAAATTCTGAGCAATCTTGATGTTCAAATCAAGGGAATTGGCGCTTTTATCATGGTAGATGACTTAAATCATTTGGTGAAAGGCGGTCGTTTGTCGAATGGCGCTGCAATTCTGGGAAACTTGCTCAGTATCAAACCGATTCTTTACTTTAATGACGAGGGCGTCATTGAGGTTTATGAAAAGATTCGTACCGAGAAAAAAGCTACGAAACGCCTGATTGAGATTGTCAAAGAGCAAACTGCACAAGGAAATTACCAAGTGATGATTATTCATGGAAATGCACTGGAAAAAGCAGAACATTTACATCAATTATTGTTAGAAGATGGTGTTTCCGGAGAGGTTCCGATTGCGACATTTGGTAGTGTGATTGGAACTCACTTGGGTGCTGGAAGTATTGCCTTAGCCTATATTCCGATTATTTAAGGAGAATTCCATGAGTATAAAGGTCATTATTGCTGGTTTCAAAGGAAAAATGGGACAAGCTGCTTATAACATGGTGACAGAAGATCCTGCATTAGAGCTCGTTGGATTGCTTGACCCACTTACTCCAGAAAAAGAAGTAGCTGGTGTTCCCGTTTTTAATCAGAAAGAAGATTTGAGTGGCATAGAAGCGGATGTATGGGTTGATTTTACAATTCCTAAAGTGGCGTATGAAAATACTCGTTTTGCATTAGAGCATGGCTTTGCGCCTGTGGTTGGAACGACTGGATTTACATCGGATGAAATCAAAGAGTTAGTTGAGTTTTCTCGGCAAAAAGAGCTAGGAGGCTTGATTGCTCCTAATTTTGCTGTAGGAGCGGTTCTTTTGATGCAATTTGCAACGCAAGCAGCTAAATATTTTCCAGATGTGGAAATCATTGAATTACATCATGATCAGAAAAAGGATGCGCCGAGTGGCACAGCGATTAAAACAGCTGAATTGATCAGCAAGGTTCGCCCCAAGAAGCATCAAGGTGCAATGGACGAAAAAGAGTTATTACAAGGAGCGCGTGGTGCAGAAATAGACGGCATGCGTATTCATTCGGTTCGTTTACCAGGCTTGGTGGCGCATCAAGAAGTCATCTTTGGCGGTCAAGGTGAAGGACTGACACTTCGTCATGATTCGTACGATCGTAAGTCTTTCATGACGGGGGTGAATTTAGGTATTAAGGAAGTGGTCAAGAAAAAAGAGCTTGTCTACGGATTGGAATATTTATTATGAGATTAGAAAATCTGCCTTCTGAATTTCAGGAGGCTTTACCAGTATTAAAGAAGATTAAGAATGCCGGTTTTGAGGCGTATTTTGTTGGCGGTTCAGTTCGCGATGCTTTATTGAATCGACCGATTCATGATGTGGATATTGCAAGTTCCAGTTATCCAGAAGAAACCAAACGTATTTTTGAGCGAACGATTGATGTCGGAATTGAGCATGGGACAGTTTTAGTCTTAGAGGACAATCATGAATATGAAGTGACGACTTTTCGGACAGAGGATATCTATGTAGACTATCGCAGACCTAGCCATGTCACGTTTGTTCGTTCTCTAAAAGAAGATTTAAAACGGCGCGATTTCACGATCAATGCTTTGGCTTTGGATGAAGCAAGGAATGTGATTGATTTATTTGAAGGGTTAGCTGATTTAGAAAATCAGATTTTACGTGCTGTAGGAATACCTTCGGAACGTTTCAACGAAGACGCTTTACGCATTATGCGAGGATTTCGTTTTCAGGCAGCTTTAGGGTTTGATTTGGACACAGATACATTTCAGGCTATGAAACTGTGTGCACCACTATTAGAAAAAATTTCTGTAGAGCGGACTTTCATTGAATTTGACAAACTACTGACAGCGTCTTATTGGCGTAAAGGATTGAAAAGTCTGCTTGCCAGTGGTGCAACAGACTATTTGCCTGACATGCGCAGCAGCCAATCTCAGTTGGAAAAGATGTTTGATGTTAAAGCAGATTTTCAATTTACGAGTTCAGAGCAAGCTTGGGCTACTCTTTTAATGACTCTTCAAGTAAAAAATGTTAAAAAATTCCTCAAGCATTGGAAAACTTCAAATGAATTTCAAAAGCGCGTAGAGCAAATTGTCACGATTTATAATATTCGCCAAAGGCATTTTCTGGATAAGGAAGAATGCTATCGTTTTGAACTGGACCTAATGATACAAGCAGAAGAAATTCGTCAAGCACAGGGATTAGCTGTTGATTTTGAAAAGATTCATTCTACTTATGATTCACTAACGATTCATGATAAACATGAAATTGTCGTCAATGGTGGTCTGTTAATCAAAGAATTTGGCTTTAAGCCGAGTCCTGCTTTAGGACAGCTCTTGACTGAGATTGAGACAGCTATTGTGAATGGTACCTTGGACAACCGTCTGGAGGCTATTTTAGCTTTTGTAGAGGAGAGAAGATGAGTGACTTTATTGTTGAAAAGTTGACTAAAACGGTGGGAGATAAGACTGTTTTTAAAAATATTTCCTTTATTATTCATGGTTTGGATCGGATTGGCTTGATTGGGGTTAATGGAACTGGAAAAACGACCCTTTTGAACGTTCTGTCTGGAAAATCTGGATTTGATGGGGACGTTAATCCTTTTTCAGCTAAATCGGGCTATAAGATTGGCTACTTAACCCAAGAACCGCACTTTGATGACGACAAAACGGTACTAGATACGGTTTTATCAAGCAATCTGCGAGAAATGCAGCTCATTCGTGAGTATGAGTTATTGCTGTCTAACTATGATGAAAGCAATCAATCTCGTTTAGAGAAGATTATGGCTGAAATGGATGCTCTTCAAGCATGGGAAATTGAAAGTCAAGTTAAGACCGTTTTGTCTAAGCTGGGTTTGACCGACTTATCTGCTAAGGTCGGCGACCTGTCAGGTGGTTTGCGACGCCGCGTGCAATTGGCACAAGTCTTGTTAGGAGACGATGACTTATTGCTCCTTGATGAGCCGACCAACCATTTGGATATTGATAGCATCGAATGGCTGACGAATTTTTTGAAGAATTCCAAAAAAACGGTTCTCTTCATTACCCATGATCGTTATTTTTTGGATTATGTTTCAACTCGAATTTTTGAGTTAGACAGTGGTAGTTTAGTTGAATATCAAGGGAATTATCAGGATTATGTCCGTTTGAAGGCAGAACAAGACGAGCGAGATGCTGCCCTTCTCCATAAAAAGCAGCAACTTTATAAGCAGGAATTGTCTTGGATGCGCCGCCAGCCACAGGCCAGAGCAACCAAGCAGCAAGCACGTATCAATCGTTTTCAGGATTTGAAAAAGGATTTGTCTGATCAAGCGACTCAGAAAGACTTAGAAATGAATTTCGAGACCAGTCGTATTGGGAAGAAAGTGATTGAACTTAAAGATGTGGGCTTTGCTTATGGTGACAAGAAGATTCTTTCTCATTTCAATTTGTTAGTTCAAAATAAAGATCGGATTGGGATTGTGGGGGATAATGGTGTTGGAAAATCCACCTTGCTCAATCTAATTGCTGGGAAATTAGCACCTCAATCTGGTCAACTGACCATTGGTGAGACGGTTCGTGTGGCTTATTTCTCACAGCAAATTGAAGGTTTGGACGAGTCCAAACGCGTTATCAATTTCTTGCAGGAAGTCGCAGAAGAAGTTAAGACATCTGTGGGGACGACATCAATTGCCGAACTCTTGGAACAATTTCTCTTTCCTCGCTCCACTCATGGTACTTTGATTGAAAAATTATCCGGAGGAGAGAAAAAGCGGCTCTATCTTCTCAAGTTATTGTTGGAAAAGCCGAATGTTTTGCTGTTGGATGAGCCAACTAATGACTTAGATATCGTGACATTAACGGTGCTGGAAAACTTTTTGCAAAGCTTTGCCGGCCCAGTTATGACTGTTAGTCACGATCGGTATTTCCTTGATAAAGTAGCAGATAAGATTTTAGCTTTTGAAGAGGGAACTATCAGAGAATATTTCGGTAATTATACTGATTATCTGGATGAAAAGGCGTTTGAGCTAGAGAGCTCTGCCATTTCCCAACAGCTTGAAAAGGAAAAAGTAGCTAAAGTGCGAGAGGAAAAGAAGCGCTTAAGCTACTTTGAAAAACAGGAGTGGGAGTCTATTGAGGGAGATATAGAGAAGCTTGAGGAGGACATTGCAGCTATTGAGCGGGAAATGCAGGAATATGCTTCGGACTTCGGTCGGCTCGCTGAACTCCAAAAAGAGTTGGATGGCAAAAACGATTTACTTTTGGAGAAATATGAGCGCTATGAATACTTGAGCGAGTTAGTATAGACTTGACTACTGCATGTAATGTGTGTCGAGTGTGATTGCATTTTTAAACAAGGTCTATTTACAAGTCCTATAAAATTTGGTATAATATCAACTAATTAAATAAGAATCCGCAAGACTAGTAGCTTAGGGGAAGTTTGACAGGGAGAAGAACCAGAGACTGAGAGTTCTTTAGATGAAAACTAGGTAAATTCACTTGCAAAGGGATTTAGAATTAAGGTCTGGAAAACCAGATGAAAACGGATGGTACCGCGTGTCAACGCTCCGCTTATGGAGTCTGACAAGCGGTTTTTTATATTTGGAGGAATTATGTCAACCATTGAAGAACAATTAAATAAGCTTAGAGAAGAAACTCTGGCGTCGCTGAAAAAAATTTCAACTGAAAATGAAAAAGAAATGCAGAATCTGCGTGTTTCTGTCCTTGGAAAGAAAGGCTCTTTAACAGAAATTTTAAAAGGTATGAAAGATGTCTCTGCTGATATGCGACCGATTATCGGGAAACATGTCAATGAAGCACGAGATGTGTTGACTGCTGCTTTTGAAGAATCTGCAAAATTATTGGAAGAACAAAAAGTTCTCAATCAGTTGGCTAAGGAGTCAATAGATGTAACGCTTCCGGGTCGGAAAATTCTTGCTGGGAATCGTCATGTTCTTAGCCAAACAAGTGAAGAAATTGAAGATATTTTTATTGGTATGGGCTATCAAGTCGTAGATGGTTTTGAAGTTGAAACAGACTATTACAACTTTGAGCGGATGAATTTACCAAAAGATCACCCAGCACGTGACATGCAGGATACTTTTTACATTACAGAAGAAATTTTGCTGCGCACTCACACCAGCCCAGTTCAAGCTCGTGCTATGGACGCTCATGATTTTTCTAAAGGTCCTCTGAAAATGATCTCGCCAGGGCGTGTGTTCCGACGGGATACGGACGATGCGACGCATTCTCATCAATTTCATCAAATTGAAGGTTTGGTTGTCGGGAAAAATATTTCTATGGCAGACCTTCAAGGAACATTGCAGCTCATTGTGCAAAAAATGTTTGGAGAAGACCGCAGTATTCGTCTGCGTCCGTCTTATTTCCCATTTACAGAGCCGTCTGTTGAGGTGGATGTTTCTTGCTTTAAATGCGGTGGGCAAGGATGCAATGTCTGCAAAAAGACTGGCTGGATTGAAATTATGGGAGCTGGAATGGTACACCCACGCGTCCTTGAAATGAGTGGCATTGATGCTGATGTTTATTCTGGTTTTGCTTTTGGGCTGGGTCAAGAACGGGTGGCTATGCTGCGCTACGGTATCAATGACATTCGTGGCTTCTATCAAGGTGATGTTCGTTTTTCAGAACAATTTAAATAAATGCTATGTTAGTAAAAGTAAAAGAAGAACAGGCTGAAGTTCTACGAGAACTGGAAGTGCAAACCTATCAAGAAACTTTCGGCCCTTATATCAAAGCGGAAGATATGCAAGATTATTTTACCCATGAACTCTCACTTGAGCAGATTCAGAAGGATTTGGCGCAAGTAGAGTCGGAGACTTATTTTGCACTAGATGAGAAAGAAAAGATTGTTGGTTTTCTCAAATTTAACTGGGGGCAAGCACAGACTGAGCCCGTAGAGGCAGAACACTCAATGGAGAATGCTTTTGAGGTTCATCGGATTTATGTTTTGAAATCTCATCAAGGACATGGTTTTGGCAAGGAAATGTTTGATTTTGCCATGCAAGAAGCTACTAAACGAAAGTTTTCGTGGGTTTGGTTAGGTGTTTGGGAAAAGAATTTTAAGGCACAAAACTTTTACTTTAAATATAGTTTTAAGCGTTTTAGTGAGCATGAATATGCGACTGGTGAAACGGTTGATATTGACTGGCTCATTCGGAAAGAATTAAATTAAGCGAAAAAGCATTTGGCTTGGGCACTTGTCCCAGCCTCAAAAAGAAAGGAAATAATATGAGGCAAAATTTTTGAGCAGAAACAGTAGTTCTCAAAGATTTCTATGCACTCATATAGATGAATTATGCTAGTAAGTTATAAATGGTTAAAAGAACTAGTTGACGTAACTGTTCTGAGTGAAGAATTAGCTGAAAAAATGTCAACGACAGGGATTGAAGTAGAAGGGGTCAGTTCTCCTGCTGAGGGATTGTCAAAAATTGTAGTTGGTGAAGTGATTAGCTGTGAAGATGTAGCTGAGACGCACTTACATGTCTGTCAAGTGAATGTTGGCGAAGAAGCGCTTCGACAAATCGTTTGCGGCGCTCCAAATGTACGAACGGGAATCAAGGTTATGGTAGCTCTTCCAGGAGCTCGTATTGCGGATAATTACAAGATTAAAAAAGGAAAAATTCGTGGGTTAGAATCCCTTGGAATGATTTGTTCCCTTGGAGAATTAGGCATTTCGGACTCGGTTGTTCCAAAAGAATTTTCTGACGGTATTCAAATTTTGCCAGAAGAAGCTGTACCGGGGGATTCCGTTTTTCCTTATCTTGACTTGGATGATGAAATTATTGAGCTTTCTATCACGCCGAACCGTGCAGATGCGCTTTCAATGCGTGGAGTAGCGTATGAGGTAGCAGCTATCTACGACAAGTCGGTTCATTTTAAAGATTTTCCGTTGTTGGAAACACAAGAGCAAGCTGGAGAACAACTTTCTGTTGCGATTGAAACGGACAAGGCTCCTTTTTATGCAGCACGTATTTTGGAAAATGTAACCATTGCTCCAAGTCCGCAATGGCTTCAAAATCTGCTTATGAATGCAGGGATTCGTCCTATCAACAATGTAGTAGATGTGACAAATTATATTCTACTTTACTTTGGACAACCAATGCACGCCTTTGATTTAAATACTTTTGAGTGCAATCAAATTGTGGTGCGCGAAGCGCGTGCGGGTGAAAAATTAGTAACTCTTGATGATGAAGAGCGCGAATTAGAAACGAGCGATCTTGTGATTGCGGTAGCAGATAAGCCAGTCGCTCTTGCTGGTGTCATGGGTGGAGCTACAACGGAAATTTCTTCTCAATCAAGCCGTGTAGTGCTTGAAGCAGCAGTTTTTGACGGAACTTCCATTCGTAAGACGAGCGGACGTCTCAATCTTCGTTCAGAATCTTCTTCTCGTTTTGAAAAAGGAATTAACCTAGCAACAGTAATAGAAGCTCTAGATGCTGCGGCTAGCATGATTGCAGAGCTTGCAGGTGCAACGGTACAGGCTGGTATCGTCTCAGCAGGTCAATTAGATACATCAGATGTTGAAGTGCCTTCAACATTATCAGATGTCAATCGTGTACTTGGGACGGAATTAACTTATACAGATATTGAAGATGTTTTTCGCCGTCTTGGTTTTGGTCTTACTGGCAATGCAGAGAAATTCACAGTCAGCGTACCACGCCGTCGTTGGGACATTCACATTGAAGCAGACCTTTATGAGGAAATTGCGCGTATCTATGGTTATGATAAATTACCAGCAACTCTTCCAAAAGGTGACGGAACAGCTGGTCAATTGACAGAAACACAAAAACTTCGTCGCAAAGTTCGTACAGTTGCAGAAGGTGCTGGTCTGACAGAAGTTATCACCTATGCTTTGACTACTCCTGAAAAAGCTGTGCAATTTAGCACTAATCCAAGTAACTTGACAGAGCTGATGTGGCCGATGACAGTAGATCGCAGCGTTCTTCGTCAAAATATGGTAGCTGGCATTTTAGATACTGTTGCCTATAATGTAGCACGTAAAAATAAGGACTTGGCTCTGTATGAAATCGGAAAAGTCTTCGAGCAAACGGGGAATCCACAGGAAGAATTGCCAACTGAAATCAACAGCTTTGCCTTTGCTTTGACAGGTTTGGTTACTGAAAAGGATTTTCAAACTCCAGCTGTACCAGTTGATTTCTTTTATGCAAAAGGAATTTTGGAAGCACTTTTTGACCGTCTGGGTCTAAAAGTAGAGTACACAGCGACACAAGCATTAGCTGGTATGCACCCAGGTCGTACAGCGACTATTTCACTAGACGGACAAGTCGTTGGTTTTGTCGGTCAAGTTCATCCAGTAACTGCTAAGGATTATAATATCCCAGAAACGTATGTAGCAGAAATCAACTTGACAGCGATTGAACAAGTAATTCAACCAGCAAAACCATTTGTAGAAATTACCAAATTCCCAGCTGTAACACGTGATATAGCACTGCTTCTGAAAGCAGAAATCAGTCACAAAGAAGTCGTTGAAGCTATTGAGGCTGCTGGTGTGAAACGCTTGACAGATATCAAATTATTTGACGTCTTCTCAGGTGAAAAACTGGGACTCGGTATGAAGTCAATGGCTTACACCTTAACTTTCCAAAATCCAGAGGATACTCTGGAAGATGAGGAAGTAGCTCGTTATATGGAAAAAATCCAAAAGTCTCTTGAAGTAACGATTGGTGCAGAAGTGCGGTAAGACATGAAAAGCTCCTAAATTGAAGTTTAGGAGTTTTTTCTTGTAGTAATATAATGTATAATAAGGAAAAGTTTTATATCGGAGGAGAAAATGACAGTTTTTACACAACTTTGGAAAGCATTTTCCAATTTACCAGAAGTGACAGCGATTGCCTTAGGCGGATCTCGTAGCGGAGAAACTTATGATGAGACTTCGGACTATGATTTATATATTTACTGCACGAGCATTCCAGATGAAGACAGTCGGAAGTTGATTTTGACCCAATATTGTTCTTATATGGAAATAAGCAATCAATTTTGGGAATTGGAAGACGACTGTACCTTAAATAATGGCATTGATATTGATATTCTTTATCGGGACATTCGTGATTTTGCGCAAGATATTGAAAATGTTGTCGAAAAATATCAAGCAGGAAATGGCTACACCACTTGCTTTTGGCACAATTTAAAAACCTGCAAGATTCTTTATGATGCTAATGGAGAGTTCGGAAAATTGAAAAAACGGTTTGACGTTCCTTTTCCTCCAAAATTAAAAGACAACACCATTTCACGAAATTTCAGTCTGTTAACCGGGCATTTGCCATCCTATGATACGCAGATTTTAAAAGCGGCAAAACGAAAAGACTTTGTCAGTGTCAATCATCGTGTAGCAGCCTTTTTAGAATCCTATTTTGACATCATTTTTGCAGTTAATGAATTGCCCCATCCCGGCGAGAAGAGAATGATATCATATGCAGCAGCGCATGCGAACCTTCTTCCTAATCAATTTGAGCAATCTTTAAATACTTTACTAATGAGCATTACTGCTAGCCCTGAAATTCTTGAAAAACAATTAAAAGATATGATTGCAAATTTAGCAGAAATTTTATCATAAAATTCTCTGCAAATTGAATTGTTGAGGACTAAAAAACGGCTTAAGCCGTTTTTTAATGCTTTTGATTTACAACTGTAAAAGTGGTATAATGTCACATATTTTAAAGAACTATTTAAAAGGAGAGAAAAATGAATCGTCAAGTAATGGATAAAGAGCGTTTAGGGCTTTTATTGATGCGGTGATTGCTATTATTATGACCATTTTGGTATTGAAACTGGAAAAGCCGAGAACCTTTGATTTACAAGGCCTATGGGAGCTCAGAACTAATTTTTTTGCCTATGGATTGTCCTTTTTCTGGCTCGGTGCCATGTGGGTAAATTTTCACTCTTCATCGCAGGTAGTGGAGAAGATTAGTCAAAAAACAGTCTGGGCTGCTATAGTCATGCTTTTCTTTTCATCATTTTTCCCTTATATGACAAAATTAGTTGCTTCAAATTTTAACAATGCTACTATGCGAGTATTTTATGGAGTCATTGTTCTGTTGATTTCATTCTCAGTCCTTTGGTATTATCACACATTGGTCGAAGTCAATCAAACAGCAGAAATTGAACAATTGAATATCAGTCGTTTGCATTGGATGAAGTGGGACATTGCAATTAAAATTTTAGGAATCATTCTTTCGCTCACGATTTTTCCAGCTGCAGAAATTGTTTCAGTGCTTATCACTCTTTGTGCACTTGTCATTCCAAATCAATTTAGATTATAAATGAAGAGAGTGTTGTTCCAGCTTTTTTCTAATAAGCCCAAAATTTGAAGATGAAGTAGCTGATTATGAAAAACACTGTTTGTTAATACTGTATGATATAATAAGTCTAGCAAATTATAACTAGGAATAGTGTGGAAGTTCAAGATAACAATGGAATAAAAAGAAACAATTATTGAGCTCTTGAAAAGTAGGTCAATGAAACAACGTGAACTTGCTGAATCTATCTACGGAGAGGAAAATCACACATTGAATATCTTAGATGAATTAAAAAAAACTAGAGACAGAAGAAATTATTATTCGTCATGACGATAGACATACCTATGATTCTTTAGCAGACTCTGCTCTTTCTGTTTTACAGACTTCTCGAAGTACCATGCTTGTGCCTAGACCAACTGTCATGGAAGTTGAAAAGTATTTGCAAGAGTGGGCTAACCTTGAAAGCTATAAATTACAAGAAACTGCATTAGATCGCTTGTTTTTTGAACTATCACCGAAAAATACAGATATTTCAGATATTCTGTTAAAGGTTGCAACACTAAATGACTTTTATAGTACTAATATTTTTTTCAATATTTCCTGTAGCAAAACATATTTTATCACTTGACATTGATGAGAGGTTAAAGAGTGGTGATATTTTTCTAGTAAATGAAATTCAAAATATAACCATAAAAGAAGGTGTGCAGCGAAAATTCTATTCTTTTGCAACTAAGCATTGCTCGCATCACAATCCTTTAGCGTATCCCATATACGATAGTTATGTTGAAAAGGTGTTGAAGTACTTTAGAAAAACAGATCATTTTGCAAAGTTTAAGAATGCTGATTTAAAGGATTACCAGCAATTCAAGAACCTAATTCTGACCTTTAGAAGTTATTACGGACTAGAGCAATTCAATCTTAAACAAATAGACCAATATTTATGGCAGCTGGGAAAAGAATATTTTCCAAATAATTATAAATAGTTTGTATCCCCTAGAAAGGAAAACGACAAAATTGCATTACAAATTTCTACTATTCGATCTTGACCATACCTTGTTAGATTTTGATTTGGCGGAGGATTTGGCTTTGACTGCTTTTCTAAAAGAGCAGGGTGTGGCTGATATTCAGGCTTATAAAGACTACTATATTCCTATGAATAAAGCTCTTTGGCGGGACTTGGAACAGGAAAAACTGACCAAATCTGAACTGATTAATACGCGCTTTTCTCGTCTCTTTAACCACTTTGGTATGGATAAGGACGGTGCCGAGTTGGCTCTCCATTACCAGCAGCATATTGCCCAGCATGGTCAGACCTATACTGGAGCTAGTGAGCTCTTGGATGTTTTGACAGAGGCGGATTATGAACTTTACGCTGCTACCAATGGTATCGGCTTCATTCAGACTGGTCGACTGGCTCACTCGGATATCTCCCCCTATTTTAATCAGATTTTCATCTCTGAGCAACTCCACACGCAAAAACCCGATGCTCTATTTTTTGAAAAAATAGCAGAGCTAATACCAAATTTTGACAAAAATCGAACTCTAATGATTGGAGATTCTTTGACAGCAGACATAGCGGGCGGGAACAATGCAGGCATTGATACGGCTTGGTATAACCCTAAAAGTTTGAGTAATCATACGCAAGCGAAACCGACTTATAATTTTCAGTCCTATCAAGATTTGTTGGATTTGCTGATAAAATAAGAAGACAGAGATCATACCACCTTTGTCTTCTTATTTTATAGTTTATTTTCGTGCTATCCAAGCCATTAGAGTAGAAGCTAGAATGGCTAGAAAAATAATGACTACCATGGCTTTAGGAGTGGCCATCTGAAAAAAGAGCGAGGAGCAAGGAAGAAAGGATCCCACTTCCGTATTGGAGAGAGCCAAGGAGAGCGGCTGCTGAACCTGTCATCGAATCCTCTGCGCTATTGAGAGCTGCGGCATTTGAACATGCTGCAACGATACTATTGGTACTAAAAATGAGAAGTATAGGAAAGACGACTGCCCAAAGACTACGAAAATTTCCAATATTAAACAGCAGTAGTAAAAGAGCAAAAGCAAGAGCACAGCTAGTGGCAATGCGCAAGAGATTTCGTAGAGAAAAACGATCAACTAACCGACGATTAAGCATACTGATGATTGAAACCCCGATAATATTGATACCGAAGAAAAACCCGTAATGTTCTGCTTTGTCGCCGTTTTCTTCTCTTCTCTCTTATTCATGAACTTTTCCTATTTTTTAAAAACTTTTTCCATGATGGTTTCTTGTGGTTTAAAACCTTGATGTTCATAAAACCGTAAGGCACCAGCGTTATCATTCCATACATTAAGGGTTAAGTTGTAACAGTCCATTTCTTGGGTAAATTCTTCTGCAAAACGGCAAAGCTGCTCACCAATTTTTTGACCACGAGCACTTTCATCAACGCAAAGGTCTTCAATGAAAAGTGTTTTGATAGGTGTCAATACGAGACTGTGTGGTTCTTTAATGATGCAAAAGAGGTGACCCAAGATTTTACCTTCTTCATTTTCATAGACAAAGATTGGTGTATGTTCTTGAGACATCAGTGTTTTCAATTGTTCATCGTTGAATTTGCGACCACTCTCTTGGAAAATGTCTGGTCGGACGTTGTGATGAATAAGCAAGACTTGCTCTAAGAGATTATTGAGTGCTGGAATATCGCTTGGGACTGCTTTTCTAATAGGCATGGTGAGCTCCTTTTGGTGACCGTCGGTTATTTTTTTAAAATATAATAGGACTGTTGGTCATTTTTGTCAAGAAGAAAATGAAAAAATCTTTTTGAGCAATGTAAAAAGAACCCACAACACGTGAGTTCTAATAATGGGAGTGAGACAACTTTATCAATTTTTAAAGTAGAAATGATCTTTTAAGCTTTTAAAAATAGGTCTACTGATAAAGCTAATTGCAATCAGTTTTATGAGATCTGGTAAAATGAAGGGGATGACTCCGACTGTAATAGCTTTATCAAGTTGAAAACCTGCTAGAAACATTAAACCAAGTACACCACCGACAAAAACCAAAGCATCTCCGAGTAGATTTGATACGAATATCGTTAAAAAGCTGCTATTTTTGGAAGTTAGACTAGCTGTTACTAGGGCGTAGAACAAATAAAACCAGAGATAACCTGCATTTGGACCGACAAGTGCTTGAAATCCACCGCTTCCTCCTGCAAAGACAGGAAGACCGATAGCGCCTAAGAGAAGATAAAGAGCGACTGCTAATAGAGCTTCTTTTCGATGAAAAATAGTAGCCACTAAGCCAATTGCCATATTTTGCAAAGCAAAAGGTACTGGACCGATAGGAATAGTAATCTGAGCAAAAACGGCTATCAAAGCTGCGCCAATTGCTGGTAAAACGAGTGTAAATAATTTTTTCATAATTGTAACCCTTTGTTTTATAATATGGTAACTATTATAAAACAAATAAGAAAAATGTCAAGGGTTAAATAAAAAGGCGAAAGCATAGACTGAATTTACCTTTTTATCAAAATATTTACTTTTTCCGCGATATTGCTTTCCTTTTATTTTTACTGCGAAGGAATAATATCAAAAATGCAATTAGTCCAAAGACATTTAAAAAGATAAGTAAGACAGTTGTCAGAATTGTTTTGGTCTTTTGCATAAAAGCACCTCCTCGTAAAATCGCTTTAATATTATCATAACAAAATGTACATCTTTATCAACTAAAAAATCACAGGAAAAAGGAGAGACTGGGCAAAAATTGTCCCAGTTTCTATTAGATTTAGTAATAAACGAATAACGTAGCTTCAACAATTCAGTGAATTGTTAAAGGCGGGAAATCAGCCTTGCACAGCAAGCCACTATGATTGGGCTCTTCATTCACTGTTCAAGCTCGGAAGAGCACCTAATCACCCTTGCGGGGGTTGGACTACGAACTAAAAATCGAAAACTTTTAGTTCTGTCCCACTCCCTAGCAGATAATATGAAAGAATAAGTTATGGAATGAGAAGAAGTTATCGTGTAAACTAAAATAGTCAGAGACGTTGGCAGCCATTCTGACTATTGAGATAAAATTGGAAAAACTCTGGGAGGAAGATATTTATGAGAAGCGTCTCTACGATTAACGCATGGTGACAAACTCTTCTGAACCAGTTGGGTGAATGGCGACAGTCGCATCAAAATCTGCTTTGGTAGCTCCCATTTTGATAGCAACTGCAAAGCCTTGAATCATCTCATCAACTCCATAGCCAATTCCGTGGAGACCAATGATTTTCTCATCTATCCCCATTGTAATGAGCTTGAACTTGGCTTGTTGTCGGTGTTGGGTGACAGCTGAATACATGGAAGCAAAGTTAGAAGTGTAAATATGGATACTTTCTGCTCCGTATTGTTGAATCGCCTGCTCTTCGGTCAAGCCAACTGTACCAATCGCTGGGTGAGAGAAGACAACAGTTGGAATGTTAGAATAATCCATTTTAGCTTCAGTTTTTCCATTAAATAAGCGTTCGGCTAAGGTACGACCTGCTTTGATAGCAACAGGGGTTAATTCTTTTTCGCCTGTAACATCTCCTAGAGCATAAATACCCGATGTTGCTGTATTTTGAAATTCGTCAACTGCTATAAAGCCACGAGAATTTAGGGTAACACCAGCTGCCTCTAAATTCAACCCTTTGGTGTTTGCAGTCCGCCCAGTTGCCCAGATGACGTGTTGAGCGGTGTGGCTCGTTCCGTCCTCGAAGGTAATGCGAATCGCTCCGTTTTCAAGTTTTTCAAGCCTTTCTGGTATTTTGTGCGTATGTAGAGTAGGACCTGATTTCTTCATTTCTTCCACAAGACCATCGATGATATAAGAATCAAAATTGCGGAGAGGACGATCTCGACGAACGAAAAGGTCTGTTTTTACACCCAGAGCATGAAGAAGTCCAGCTAGTTCAACTGCGATATAGCCGGCACCAAGAATGGCAACGGATTGAGGGAGTTTTTCCCATGCAAAAACATCGTCAGAGGTTTCACCGAATTCTGCTCCGGATACTGCTGGAATATGAGGGTGAGCACCAGTTGCGATGACAATATGCTTGGCTTGGATAAGCTCGCCGTTGACTTCAACTGTATGGCGGTCTATGAATTTGGCGCGACCTTCAATCAACTCAACGCCATTTCGATTGAAACTATTATTGTAAGAATTGCGGGCACGATCAATATAGGCTTCGCGATTCTTCCGAAGCGTCTTAAAGTCAAACTGCTGATTATCCGAAGTAAAACCATAGTCTGGTCCATAATCGCGAATGGCTTCGGCAATCTGGGCGCCATACCACATGATTTTTTTAGGAACACAGCCGACGTTGACACAGGTGCCCCCTAATTTCTTTTCTTCAATAACGGCAGCTTTTGCACCGTGTTCTCCAGCACGGTTCATGGTTGCAATTCCTCCACTACCGCCACCAATGGCAATGATATCAAATGTTCTCATACGAGTCTCCTTTTTATCTGTAGTATGAAATCATTGTAACGTTTTTAGAAAATGATTGCAAAAATCTGCTACAAAAATTGATAAAAGGCTTGATTATTTAATTGTATCATTGTATTATATATTTAATACAACATAAAATAACTAGAAAGAAGGTAGACGGATGTTAAAAGAGTAAAGGATTTCTTATAGATGTTATCTTATTTTTAATCGTATGTGTTATAATATAAAGAATAGACCGTTTTCATCAGGAGGAGAAAGAGATGAAAAAATTGAAAAAGTGGCAGTTGTACAGCTTGATTGGTATAACTGTGGTTGTCGTTTTAGGAGCGATAGGTACGATGTTATTGTTTAATGGTAATAGTACTGCTGATAAAGATAAAGAAGAAACGATTCAAGTGCAGAAAGCAAAAGAAGGGTCAGTTGCTTCATCTGTTTTGCTGTCAGGAAATGTTGCGGCTAACAATGAGCAATATGTCTATTATGACGGGACAAAGGGCGATTTGGATAATGTTCTTGTAAATGTTGGAGATCAAGTTACAGCCGGACAAGCTTTAGTTCAATACAAGAGTGTTGAAGCACAAGCTACATATGATGCTGCTGTTCGTGCTTTAAACAAGATTGATCGCCAAATTTATGATTTGAAAACGTATGGAACAACTGTTGATGTGACGGGTGATGAAGCGGCAGATAATAAAACAACTGCGTCTGCACAACGTTCGGTGGATTCTCAATTAAAGGATTTGCAGGACAATCGCGCAGATGCTGTGGACAATATCAATAAAGCACAGGCATTACTAGATGCAACGACTGTCATCAGTACAAATAATGGAACTGTAGTAGAAGTCAATCGTGATGTTTCTAAATCTACGACAGGTACTAATCAAACACTCGTTCATATTGTCAATAACGGAAACCTGCAAGTGAAGGGAGAGCTATCAGAGTATAATCTGGCAAATCTTTCAGTTGGACAAGAAGTGACGATTACGTCCAAGGTCTATCCAGATAAGAAATGGACTGGGAAAATCAGCTATATCTCAAATTATCCAAAAGACAATCAAAATACAGCAGCAGCTGGTGCAGGTACTGCAAATTCAGGAGCAAAATACCCCTATACAGTAGATATTACAAGCGAAATTGGTGATTTGAAGCAAGGATTTTCCGTCAATGTTGAAGTAAAAAACAATACAAGAGGGATTCTAGTGCCGGTCAGCAGCGTTGTTTCTGAAAACAATAAAAACTATGTTTGGACACTAGAAAAAGGAACTGCAAAAAAAGTGCAAGTGACACTAGGAAATGCAGATGCTAAAAATCAAGAAATCTCATCTGGTTTGACAAAAGATAGTAAAGTTATCACCAATCCAACAGATAGCTTGAAAGACGGTCAAGAGGTGAAATCGTATGAAGAAACTCATTGATTTAAAAAATGTTAGCAAAAGTTATCGCAATGGAGATCAGGAGCTTCAAGTTTTGAAAGATGTTCATTTAGAAGTTGAAGAAGGTGAATTTGTTGCGATTATGGGGCCTTCTGGCTCAGGAAAGTCAACCTTGATGAATATCATTGGTATGTTGGATCGCCCAACGAGTGGTGAATATTACTTGGAAGGTGAAGAAGTTGCCAAGCTCAGTGAGAAAAAGCTAGCCAAAGTGCGTAATCAGCAGATTGGCTTCGTTTTCCAACAATTCTTCCTCTTGTCAAAATTAAATGCTCTTCAAAATGTAGAACTTCCTTTGATTTATGCAGGGGTTTCTCAATCCAAACGGAAAGCTTTAGCAGAGCAATATCTTAAAAAAGTTGAGTTAGAAACGCGGATACACCATTTACCATCAGAACTTTCTGGTGGGCAAAAGCAACGGGTGGCTATTGCGCGTGCCTTGGTCAATCATCCCTCCATTATCTTAGCAGATGAGCCGACGGGAGCCTTGGATACCAAGACGGGTGAGCAAATTATGGAATTGCTGACGGAGCTAAATCGTGAAGGAAAAACCATTATCATGGTCACTCATGAGCCTGAGATTGCAGCCTTTGCAAAACGACAAATCGTTATTCGAGACGGTGTCATCTCATCAGACAGTAAGAAAGGAGAAGCATGATGCAGAATTGGAAATTTGCAATCAACTCCATTATGGGGCATAAAATGCGCTCTTTCTTAACGATGTTGGGCATTATCATTGGTGTTATGTCTGTTGTGGTTATTGTGGCTCTAGGAAGTGGTATGTCCAATGCCTTCACAGATGTTTTGGGTGGTGCACAGCAAGATGTTTCCTTATTTTACTCACACAAGAGAAGTAAAAACGGTGATGGTGTTATGACGTATCAAGAGATGCGTGACGATGCTGAAAGTGGAAATGGTGATGAGACAGTTTCGACAGAAGAAGAGCCTCGAATCCAAGAAGTTTGGGTCAAGCAAGCGGTTAATGATATTAGCGGAATTGACAATTATTATGTTACAAATAACACAACCGCTACGGTAAATTATGGTAAGAAAAAGGCGGATAATATTCCTATAACAGGTATCAATTCCACTTACTTTACAGTAAAGAAATACCAAATCGTTGCAGGACGGACATTGAAATCAAATGATTATCAAACATTTGCAAGAGTTGTATTACTGGATACGAAACTAGCTGATATTCTTTTTGGAGGTGCAGATAAGGCGCTCAATCAGATTGTCCAGCTAGGATCTAATAATTACCGTGTGATTGGGGTTTATAAAGATCCGAATGAAACGCGAAATCGCTTAGCCAATATGAACAACGGAAATTTACTAATGGCTAACACTCAGTTGGCAGCTGAATACAATGTTGCTGAGATTATGAATGTCGTGGTACATGTTAAAAAATTAGATGATGTGCTGAAAGACGGAAGCGCAGCTGCGCGCTTGATGACAAAATTGTCTGGTGTGAGAGAAGGCGAGTACCAGATGTTTGATCAAGCCAGTCAATTAGCTGCTATTCAAAGTCAGGTTGCCATTGTACAAGTGGTTTTTGGAGCGATTGCTGGGATAGCACTTCTCGTTGGTGGTATCGGTGTTATGAATATTATGCTTGTATCGGTAACAGAACGAACCCGTGAAATCGGTCTTCGGAAAGCCCTTGGAGCCACACGTGGTAATATCTTGATGCAATTTGTCATTGAGTCAATGGTGTTGACAGCGATTGGCGGTTTGATTGGGCTTGCTTTAGCAGCTCTTATCGTGGCATCTATCGGTCATAGTTTGGATGCATTTTTCGGAGCTCCACCTACCATTACGACAGTATCTGCTGTCGGAAGTGTGCTCTTTTCTGCAACTATCGGGATTGTTTTCGGTATTTTGCCGGCTAATAAGGCTTCTAAATTAGATCCGATTGAATCCTTGCGTTATGAATAAAAAAACTGTCTTTTATAGTATGAGAAAGAACGTGTAAAAAAACTCCAACAGATACTCATTTTTCTAGTGAGTTATCCATTGGAGTTTTTATAATATATAAGCTATTAGTGTGATACACGTTTGCGAGCTGCTTTTTTACGGTTTTCTTCGATGAAAGCTGCTTTCTTTTCTTCAGGTTCAATCACTTTTTTCTTGAATGTATAAACTGCACCTGCAACAGCAGCAACAGTACCAGCTACGCCAGTTACAACACCTTTAACAAATCCTTTAGCCATGAGATTTCTCCTTTTCTGAACTTTATTTATGTTATAATATATAGTAACGAAAAATTAAATTTTTTTCAAGGGAAAAGATGAAAACCAAGATAATTGTAATTGTAGGACCAACTGCTGTCGGAAAAACAGCTCTCAGCATAGACCTCGCAAAACGTTTCAATGGTGAGATTATTAGTGGTGATAGTCAGCAAGTGTATAGAAAACTGGACATCGGAACGGCTAAAGTCAGTCCAGATGAGCAGGAGGGGATTCCTCATTATTTGATAGATGTCCGGGAAGTGACCGAGTCTTATTCAGCCTTTGACTTTGTAAAGGAAGCAGAGGCTACTATTGAGATGATTGTAGCAAAAGGGAAACTGCCGATTATTGCAGGCGGAACAGGACTTTACATTCAAAGCTTGCTGGAGGGCTATCATCTGGGGGGGTCAGCTTCTCATGAGGAGATTTTAGCTTATCGAGCCGAGCTAGATACCTTGGCTGATAAGGAATTATTTGGCAAAATAGCAGAGCTGGGCATCAAAATTCCCCAGATTAACCGCAGGCGGGCTATGCGAGCGCTGGAAATTGCTCATTTGGGGAATGAACTTGAAAACAAACAGACTGACTATGAAGCCCTGCTGATTTGTCTGGACGATGATCGAGAGATTCTCTATGAGCGTATCAATCAGCGAGTAGATCTAATGCTAAAGGCTGGACTTTTAGAAGAGGCGAAGTGGCTCTATGACAACTATCCACATGTCCAAGCCAGCAAAGGAATTGGCTACAAGGAACTTTTCCCCTACTTTGCTGGAGAGTTGGCCTTGGAGGAAGCTATCAATAAACTCAAACAAAATACTCGTCGCTTTGCCAAACGACAGCTAACCTGGTTTAGAAATCGCATGAATGCTACTTTTTATCAGGTTTCAGATCCGAATGTCAAAGAACGGATTATGCAGGATATAGAGGAATTTTTGAATGATTGAAACAGAAAAACAGCAGGAACGAGTGATCCTTATTGGAGTGGAATTGCAGGGAATAGAAAATTTCTCCATGTCTATGGAAGAATTAGCCAGTTTAGCCAAGACTGCTGGCGCTCAAGTGGTTTCCTCTTACACTCAGAAACGAGAGAAGTATGATAGCAAGACTTTTGTTGGTGCTGGAAAATTAGAAGAAATCAAGCGTATGGTAGAAGCAGATGATATTTCCACCGTCATTGTCAATAATCGTCTGACACCTCGCCAGAATATCAATTTGGAAGAAATTCTAGGGGTCAAGGTTATTGACCGCATGCAATTAATTTTGGATATTTTTGCTATGCGGGCTAGGAGTCACGAAGGAAAACTTCAAGTTCACTTGGCTCAACTTAAATATCTCTTGCCTCGCTTGGTCGGGCAGGGGATCATGCTCAGCCGTCAGGCTGGGGGAATTGGTTCCCGCGGTCCTGGTGAAAGTCAGTTGGAACTCAATCGTCGTAGTGTTCGCAATCAGATCCACGATATCGAGCGCCAACTCAAAATTGTAGAGAAAAACCGCGCAACTGTACGGGAAAAACGTTTGGATTCTAGTGTTTTTAAAATCGGTCTGATTGGTTACACTAATGCTGGAAAGTCTACCATTATGAATGCCTTGACCAACAAGAGTCAATATGAGGCGGACGAACTTTTTGCTACTTTGGATGCGACAACTAAAAGCGTCAATCTGACAGGCAGATTCAATGTAACATTGACGGATACGGTCGGATTTATTCAAGACTTACCAACCGAGTTAATATCTAGCTTCAAATCCACTTTGGAAGAGAGTAAAAATGTGGACCTTTTAGTTCATGTGATTGACGCCAGCAACCCTAACCACGAAGAACATGAAAAAACGGTCTTGGCTATTATGAAGGACTTGGATATGCTAGACATTCCTCGCTTGACCCTCTATAATAAAGCAGACAAAGCAGAGAACTTCACTCCAACCTTAACTCCCTATGTCCTGATTTCGGCGAAAAATGAAAATAGCAGAACAGTTTTGCAGAATGCTCTGTTGAATAAGATGAGAGAACTTTTTGTCCCTTTTCGTATCAGGGTTAGTCCTAGCAAGGCTTATAAGTTACATGAATTGGAAAGTCTGGCAATCATTGATAAGAGAGAGTATCTGGAAGAAAGTGAAATGATTTCTGGCTATATAGCAGAAAAAAATAAATGGAGACTAGAAGAATTTTATGACTGATTATATCAATTTAGCGCTTAAATACGGTGGCTTTACGAGTTTAGACCGTATTTACCTAGAAAAGGTTCTGGACAAGCTGTCCGATTCGCAAAAAATGACTTTTATCACGCCACCGCCAAGTGTTATCAATGCGTATTTTTCGGAACTCTATCAAAAAAAGAGTCCGGAAGCTGCAACAACTTATTTTCTAGAACTAAGTAAAGAATTGGCTCTTTTTAACGACCATCCTAGCTTTGAGGAGGAAAAACCTTTTATTCGCCTGAATCTTTCAGGTAAGTCTTATGGTTTTTGCTTTGAAAATGAGGATGAAATTGGCTTGATTTTCTCGGAACGTCCAGAGGAAATTGAGTCCAATTTGCTTTTTGAAATTGCTCAGATTTTCCCTCACTATCTGGTTTATGAAGAGGAAAATGTCATTCGGATGATGCCAGCAATTCCTGAAGAAGTAGTCCAAAAGCAGCCGCTCTCTGCTCTGACAGATCTTTATAAGCTAGCAGATGGTCGCCTGAAACTGGAAGGGTACAATCAGGAAGAGCTGATTCAGTTGGCTCAAGACTATGCTGGTCAGCTTTATTATCGTTCTCAGAATCGCTCTGCGATGATTTATATTAAGAAAAAATAGAAAGAAAAAGATGCAACTACAATTTTTAGGTACAGGAGCTGGTCAGCCTTCTAAGGCTCGGAATGTTTCTAGTCTGGTTTTGAAACTATTGGATGAAATCAATGAAATTTGGATGTTTGATTGTGGTGAAGGAACCCAGAATCGTATTTTAGAGACAGCGATTCGACCGCGCAAAATCAGAAAGATTTTTATCACTCATTTGCATGGGGATCATATTTTTGGTCTACCGGGTTTTTTATCCACTCGATCATTTCAAGCTAATGAAGAGCAAACAGATATTGAAATATATGGACCGGTCGGTATTAAAAGTTTTGTCATGACGAGCCTTCATGTGTCGGGGTCGCGCCTGCCTTATCGGATTCATTTTCATGAATTTGACGAAAAACACTTAGGAAAAATTTTGGAAACTGACAAATTTACGGTTTATGCAGAAAAGCTAGACCACAGCATTTTTTGTGTAGGTTATCGCGTTATGCAGAAAGATTTAGAAGGAACGTTAGATGCTGAGAAATTGAAAGCTGCTGGTCTTCCTTTTGGACCTCTCTTTGGTAAGGTGAAAAATGGAGAAGATGTAGTACTGGAAGACGGGACGAAGATTATAGCAGCGGATTACATTTCAGCTCCACGACCTGGCAAGATCATTACTATTCTGGGAGATACGCGTAAAACGCATGCCAGTGTGCGGCTTGCTGTTAATGCAGACGTCTTGGTACATGAGTCAACTTATGGTAAAGGGGACGAGAAAATCGCCAAGAACCACGGACATTCTACTAATATGCAGGCAGCAGAAGTTGCTAGAGAAGCTGGTGCCAAGCGTCTCCTTCTCAATCATATTAGCGCACGCTTTCTATCAAAAGATATAGGTCAAATGCGCAGAGATGCCAGTTCCATTTTTAAAAACGTTCACTTGGTCAAGGATTTAGAAGAAGTAGAACTATGAATTTTTGGCAAGGATAATTCTTAAAATTTAAAGGAAAGAGGAAATCATGAACATATTATTTGTCAGACATGGGAAAGATTCTGATCAACACAGAGGTGGCTGGAGTCAGCTCGATTTGCTTCCTGAAGGGAAAAGAGAAGCAAAAACGTTAGCAGATTACTTAGTCCAACACAAAGAAGACTATCATTTTACGAAAATGATTACGAGTGATTTAAAAAGAGCTGAGACAACTGCAACAATTTTAGCGGAGGCGCTTCAACTGCCGTTGGAGAAAGAAAGCAGCTTACGAGAAACGAATAATGGTGATTTAGCAGGAATGTTAAATAGTGAAGCTGATCAAAAATTTCCTCGTCTTTATTTTAGAAGTCTTGCAATGGACGAGCATTATCCAAATGGAGAAAGTCCGAGAGAATTTTATCAACGGATAAAAACTTGGTTTCAACGCTTCTTGCAGGAAAATAATAATTCAGATGAGACACAAATTGTGGTCACACATGGTGGAGTGATTAACATTATCTATCATTTAGTGAACCAGATAGAATGGACGAATAAAAGCAATCTATTCCACGTTAAACATTGCAGCATTAGTCTATTGAATACAAAAACGCTTGTTTTTGAGGTTGAAAACCAAACGGATTTTTTAGAAGAAAAATAAGGAGAACACATGCGAACAATTGTTATTACAGGGGCTAGTGGCGGTGTGGCTCAGGAAATGGTGAAGTTGTTGCCAAATGACCAGCTGATTTTAGTGGGACGCAGCCTAGAAAAATTAACAAAACTTTATTCAAATCATGCGCATTGTGAATTAGTTGAGTTAGATATTACAGATTACAAAGCTTTAGAAGCTTTTACTGAAGAAATTTACCAGAAGTATGCTCAGGTGGATGTTTTAGTCAACAATGCTGGTTACGGTATTTTTGAGGAATTTGACAAGATTAGCAACGAGGATATTCATGCCATGTTTGAAGTCAACACATTTGCTCTTATGAATCTGTCTCGTCTTTTCGGAGAGCAGATGAAGCAAGCGGGTCATGGGCATATTGTCAATCTTGTTAGCACAGCTGGGCTGATTGCCAGTGCCAAATCCAGTCTTTACTCGGCTACCAAGTTTGCTGGGATTGGCTTTTCCAATGCTTTGCGTTTAGAGTTGATGCCTTACAATGTCTATGTGACCACCGTTAATCCGGGACCAATTAGGACGGCTTTCTTCGACAAAGCTGACCCTGACGGCAGTTATGTCAAGGCGGTTGATAAGTATATTTTAGAAGCGGATGTCGTTGCTAAGCAAATTGTGGACAATTTTGGAAAAAAGAAGCGGGAGCTGACGATGCCTTTCGCTCTGAAAGCAGCCCACAAACTTTACACGCTTTTTCCAAATATTGGTGATAAACTAGCTAGTAAAATGTTCAATTATAAGTAGGAGAAATTTATGGATGTGACAGCTTACAAGGCATTTTTAAACCAACCATGGGGCAAGCTTTATTATGATGTTCTCTTTGCCCAGTTAGCGCATATAAAAAATAAGGAAGTGCTGGATTTCGGTAGTGGTTTTGGCTTGGTAGCGGATTTTTTAGCACAACACAATCAGGTAACAGCCATAGAGCCAAATGGCGAGATGATTGCAGAGCGGAAGAAGAATTTTCATTATCATCAACTACAAGGCAGTCTGGAAATGTTGAAGGAAATTCCAAGTGCTCGTTTTGACCTTATCATTTGCCACAATGTTCTGGAGTATGTGGATGAGCCAGCTCTTTACCTAGCTGAATTTAGCAGAGTGCTAAAAGAAGGCGGACAGATTTCTCTCATCAAGCACAATGAAGTGGGGCGGATTATGCAGACGGTTGTGTTTGCAAATGATACAAATTTAGCATTGGATTTATTATCAGGTAAGTCCTATCAATCGCATACAATGGGACAAGCAACCTATTATGAAATAGCAGACTTATTACAAAAAATTGACATTGAACTGACTGTTCAGGACTATCAAGGAATCCGAATTTTCTATGGCTTGCAAGACAATGCAGTGAAGACTGCTAATGACTGGCGGGAAAAGATGCTGGAGGTAGAGCTTGTAGTTTGCCAACAGTCTCCTTATCGGGACATTGCGGCTTTTCAGCACATTTGGCTGCAAAAAGGAGACAAGAATGATTCATTATTTTGCAAATAGACAAATTGCAATTGAAGACTTACTTCCACTTTATCAATCTGTTAGCTGGACTAACTATACAGAACGAGCAGATATGTTAGAGCAAGCATTTCAGCATTCACTGTTTACTGTATCAGCCTATGATGGGGAACAGTTAGTTGGTCTCCTTCGAGCAGTCGGAGACGGATTTTCTAGTGTTTTCATTCAGGACTTGTTAGTTTTTCCGTCTTATCAGCGCCAAGGTATCGGTCGAGAATTGGTTCGACAAACGCTGGAGACATTTGCAGATGTTTATCAGATTCAGCTAGTAACAGAGCAGTCAGACAAAAATTTAGCCTTTTATCGCTCTTTAGGATTTCGGGAACTGTCGGATTTGAATTGCACAGGTTTGATTTATGTAGGTTAAAAGGCTATTAGGTAAATGTATGTGTATAAAATTAGAGGTTTGGGCTAGTGAAAGCTAGTCTTTTCGTGTTATAATAGACTTTATATTGCAACAGAAAGATAAAAGCATGATTACATCAAAATATGATTGGCAGATTGCCACAAATTTTTCAGATGAGGGTTTTATTAAAAAAGCTAAAAAACTTGGCTTGGAGGCTTCGGTAGCTAATCTGGTCTACCAGAGAGGGATCCAGACAGAAGAAGCACTGCGAGATTTTCTAGAGCCTAGTTTGGACCAGCTGCATGATCCTTATGAACTGTATGATATGGATAAGGCAGTGACGCGCATTCGTCAAGCAATTGAAAATTATGAGCAGATCTTGATTTATGGAGATTATGATGCGGATGGCATGACTTCGGCTTCTATTGTTAAAGAAGCACTAGAACAACTTGGAGCAGAGTGTCAGGTCTATTTGCCCAATCGATTTACAGACGGTTATGGTCCTAATGCCAGTGTCTACAAGTATTTTATTGAAAATCAGGGAATTTCACTCATCGTTACAGTGGATAATGGTGTTGCAGGACATGAAGCAATCGAACTAGCTCAGTCTATGGGAGTGGATGTCATTGTGACGGATCACCATTCTATGCCAGAGGTACTTCCTGATGCTTATGCAATTATTCACCCAGAACATCCAGAAGCAAGCTACCCATTCAAATATTTAGCTGGTTGCGGTGTAGCTTTTAAGTTAGCAACTGCTCTTTTAGAGGAAGTACAAGTAGAGTTGTTAGATCTAGTCGCTATTGGGACTATTGCAGATATGGTCAGTCTAACGGATGAAAATCGCATTCTGGTTAAATATGGGTTAAGCATCCTCAAAAACACTCAACGAATCGGCTTGCAGGAGCTTTTTAAGATTGCAGGTATTCAGGAAAATGAAGTGGATGAAGAAACAGTTGGTTTTCAGATAGCCCCCAGACTCAATGCTCTAGGTCGACTTGATGATCCAAATCCTGCTATTGAACTTCTGACGGGCTTTGATGAGGAAGAAGCGCGTGACATTGCCCTTATGATTAACCAGAAAAATGAAGAGCGCAAAGAAATTGTTCAGAAGATCTATGATGAAGCCAAGACCATGGTTGATCTCAATAAACCTGTTCAGGTTCTAGCCGGTGAAGGTTGGAATCCAGGTGTTTTGGGAATTGTGGCAGGGCGGCTTTTGGAAGAATTGCACCAGCCGGTCATTGTCTTGAATATTGAAAATGATTTAGCAAAAGGCAGCGCCCGCAGCATTGAAGCAGTCGATATTTTTGAAGCGTTAGACCCTCATCGAGATTTATTTGTGGCTTTTGGTGGGCATGCAGGGGCAGCTGGGATGACTCTAGAGGCCAGCAAGTTAGAAGCACTCAGCCAGGTTTTGGTAGCATATAGTGAAGATAATCAAGTGGATTTGTCCACTAAGAATGAGCTCTTTTTGGATGAGGAATTATCCTTGCCAGATTTGACACTAGAGACCCTCAAAAACTTTGAAAAGTTAGCTCCTTTTGGCATGGACAATAAAAAGCCTGTTTTTTATTTGAAAGATTTTAAAATTGAAAATGCCCGCACCATGGGAGCAGGGAATACTCACCTTAAGCTGAAAATTTCTCAGGCTGACGCAGTTTTTGAGGTCGTAGCTTTTGGTCTAGGTAATCTTGCAACAGAATTTTCCCAAACTAAAAACTTAGAGCTGGCGGTTACTCTGTCGGTCAATAAATGGAATGGTCAAACTAGTCTCCAGCTTATGCTGGTGGATGCTAGGGTCAATGGGATTCAGCTCTTTAATATCCGAGGTAAAAATGCTCCTTTGCCTGAAAATGTGCCCGTCCTGCGTTTTTCAGAAGAAATGCCTAATTTGGAAAAGAGCAGAGCAGTTGTGGTGTATGACTTGCCTAAACGCCTAAATCAGCTCAAAGTAATCATTCAGCAAGGACATTTTGAAGCAATTTACTTTAAAAATGAGATTGCTCAGCCCTATTATCTGACAGGTTTCGGAACGAGAGACCAGTTTGCAAAACTCTATAAAACAATTTATCAATTTCCAGAGTTTGACATTCGTTATAAGCTCAAAGAACTAGCTGCTTATCTCAAGATTGACCCAATTCTACTCATCAAGATGATTCAGATATTTGAAGAGCTGGACTTTGTGACAATTCAAGATGGAGTGATGCAAGTAAACAAAAAAGCAGAAAAAAAGGCTATTGAAAACAGCCATATTTATCAAGAACTGAAGAAAACAGTCAAAGAGCAGGAGCTTATGGCTCTAGGAACGGTGCAGGAAATTTATGATTATCTGATAGAAAAAGATGAATTTTCAAACTAAATTTTAGATGAACTATTTATTTGTCTCGCACCGAAGGCCGCGAGACGGACTGAAAGTCACATAATAAAAAAGTCATGAGTAAGATGAATCTCATGACTTTATTGTTTATATAAGTATTGCTATCGGCTTGTGTTACCTACTGCAAATTCACTTTATTTTTGAGGATGTAATACGTTCCAGTATAGTAGATAAGCCCCAAAAGAAGAGAGGTTATGACTCCGCTCAAACTACCTAAAGAAGTTGAAAGCGACGGGAAGGCTGAAACATATAGATTAGCAGCGATAATCAGAGCAAATTGAATTCCAAAATAAGCTAGAAAGGCTATAGCGGCGCGGTGGTCTTGGAAAAGTTGACCAATAGAGATAGAAAGATAAATCAATAGGATATTTGGAATAAGGGCTATAAGATAGTATCCAAATGATTTCAATAGTTCACTAGCAATTTCCCAAAAGTGCTTGCCGAATAATTGTAGAACTGTTCCCATTTCAAATTGTGTATGAGAAGCTACCCCTACGATAAGAACAATGATTCCAAAGCTAAGAAACAATGCAAGTGTGCTAAGAATCGTCCATATAACAGCACCGAGTAATTTTGAGAGGATAATTTGATGTTCGTTAACTGGTAAAGTGAGCGTTAGATATCCTTCTCTTTCATAAACACTATTTTTAAAGCGACGAATAATCAGAAAGAGTGTTGAAATGGCAAGTGCTACAAGGAGACCTGAGAAAATCAGCATTGTAAAACCGAAGAAAGTACTTGTCATACTCCCTGCTTCATTAGTAGAAGACTGCAAACGGTCGAAAAAGTTCCTTCCATTTGCAAAATGTCTTAGCCAAAGTCCAATACTAATAGATAGAAAGAGTACGATTCCATATAATCCTAAATACCACTTATTTACATTTTTAAATTCATATTTTAATAAATTCCAAAACATAGTCAATCTCCTTTGTTCTAAGCCTTAAATTCTTGGCGGAAGAGCTGGTCAATAGATTCACCAGACTCATAGCGAATATCATCTACATTCCCTTGTCGAACAATCTTGCCATTATCAATAAAGATGATTTCATCTAGGATTGGTTCAATATCTGAAATCAAATGTGTTGAAATGAGAACAGAAGCGCTAGGTGAGTAATTGTTGATAATCGTCTTTAGAATGTAGTCCCGCGCTGCTGGGTCAACCCCTCCAATAGGTTCATCCAGAACATACAGTTTGGCTTGGCGGCTCATGACTAAAATCAACTGAACTTTTTCCTTGTTTCCTTTAGACAATTTTTTGAATGTCAAATTTTCGTCAATATGAAGATCTTGCAAGAGTGCCTGTGCACGCTCTACCTCAAAGTCTGCATAGAAAGATTGAAAATACTGCAAAGCATCTTTGACTTTCATATTTTCATTCAGATAGGTCGTATCTGGCAAATAAGATACGATTTTCTTAGTTTCTGAAGACGGTTGAAGCCCGTCGATGAGGATTTTTCCGTCATTTGGTTGAAGTAAACCGTTGATTAGTTTTATCATGGTTGTTTTTCCAGAGCCATTTGGACCAAGCAAGCCGATAATTTTTCCGGCTTCAATTTCAAAATTGATGTGCTCTAAAGCCGGTGTGCTACCGTATGATTTTGAGACATTTTCAAATGCAAGTAATACCATTTCCTAAACTCCTTTTATATAATCTGCAATGATAGTTGGTAGTTCTTCTTTGTGATAGCCGAAGCGAGTCATATTGTTTACAAAATTTTTCACTTCCTCCTCGGAAAGTTTTTGTCTTGCTTGTAAAATCAAGTCGCGATTATCTGTAACGAAACGTCCTGATGTTCGTTGAGAATAGACAAATCCTTCCTTTTCCAAGTCAGATAAAGCTCGCTGGATCGTATTTGGATTGACCCCCGCTTCAGCAGCCAATTCTCTAACAGCAGGCAGCTTTTCGCCAGCTTGTAGTTGATTGGAGATGATTTGTAGTTTTATCTTGTCCATAATTTGTAAATAAATGGGAAGATTATTATCAAAAGTCCAACTCATAATTTCTCCTTCCTTCTGTATCTTTGTGCTAATTAAATAATACAATGTTTTTTAAAAAATAGCAAGCCTTTAGAAAAAACTTCTATTATTTTTTCTTTAGCAAGCAAGCCAGAAATTTAGTATAATAGAAAAAAGAAGGATCAAAGGAGGATGCCGTGGTTGCTCAATTAGATACCAAAACTGTTTATACATTTATGGATAGTTTGATTTCTATAAAAAAATATGTAGAAACAGCTAAAAATTTAGGCTATCAAATTCTAGGGATAATGGATATTGATAATCTCTATGGGGCTTATCATTTCATGGAAACGGCGACCGAGCAAGGAATTCAGCCGCTTTTAGGTATAGAAATGACCTTGGATTATACTGGACTTCCTCTTAATCTTCGCTTTCTAGCTCTTGACAGTCAAGGTTATCGCAATTTAATGAAACTTTCTACTTTAAAGATGATAGGAAAAAGCAAGTGGGAAGAATTTCAGCACTTATTGGAAGGGATAGCGATTATTGTGCCTGTGTTTGAGGGCATTGAAGCCTTAGATTTGGGACGAGAGTTTTATATTGGCGTATTTCCTGACACTCCTAAGCAGGCGTTTTCTCATGCAACCTTACCTTTGCAGACAGTTCGCTATTTTGATGCAGGCGATTTAGAAACCTTGCAAATGCTATGTGCCATTCGTGAAAATAGTAGCTTGTGGGAAGTTGGAAATTTGCCAAATCACGAGTATCTCTTATCACCTGAGCAATTCACACAATCCTTTCAAGAAAATTATCCAGAAAGTCTGGATAATTTAAAGCGGCTAGTTGCAGGCATTCATTACGAAATCAATACAGAGTTGAAATTACCACGTTTTAATCCAGAACGACCAGCAGCAGAAGAATTACAAGAACGAGCAGAAGCAGGGCTAGAGAAAAAAAGGTTAAATAGTCTGGTTTATAAAGAGCGATTGCAGCAAGAGCTGTCCGTCATCCACCAAATGGGTTTTGACGACTACTTTTTGATTGTCTGGGATTTGTTGCGCTTTGGTCGCAGCCAGGGCTATTATATGGGTATGGGGCGTGGATCTGCAGTTGGAAGCCTAGTTGCCTATGCTCTTGAAATTACAGGGATTGATCCTGTTGAGAAAAATCTAATTTTTGAGCGATTTTTAAATCTGGAACGTTATACTATGCCTGATATTGATATTGATATTCCCGATGTCTATCGCCCAGAATTTATCCGCTATGTCCGCGATCGTTACGGGACGATGCATACAGCGCAAATCGTGACCTATTCTACTTTTGGGGCTAAGCAAGCAATTCGTGACGTTTTTAAACGCTACGGGGTGCCAGAATATGAATTGACCAACATTACTCGTAAAATCAGTTTTCGTGACACATTGACTTCAGCTTATGAAAAAAATATGTCTTTTCGTCAGATTATTAACAGTAAGCTGGAATATCAAAAAGCTTTTGAAATTGCGAAAAAAATTGAAGGGAACCCTCGTCAAACCTCTATCCATGCAGCGGGTGTGGTGATGAGTGACAATGATTTGACAGATCACATTCCACTTAAATACGGGGAAGATATGTATATCACGCAATACGATGCACATGGTGTTGAGAGTAACGGTCTGCTCAAGATGGATTTCCTTGGCTTGCGCAATCTGACTTTTGTTCAACGAATGAAAGAAGCAGCTTTGGAGAAATACGGTGTCGCTATTGACATTGCAAAGATTAACTTAGAAGATGCAGCAACCTTGCAGCTTTTTGCTGCTGGCAGAACCAAAGGGATTTTTCAATTTGAGCAAGCAGGTGCCATTAACCTTTTGAAACGGGTGCAGCCAGCTCAATTTGAAGAAGTGGTTGCAACAACTTCACTCAATCGTCCAGGAGCTAGTGACTATATAGATAATTTTGTCAGAAGAAAGCATGGACAAGAAAAAGTAGAAATGCTGGATCCAAGTTTGGAAGACATCTTGGCGCCAACTTACGGTATTATGCTCTATCAAGAGCAAGTAATGCAAGTGGCGCAACGATTTGGAGGATTTTCACTGGGGAAGGCTGACATTTTACGTCGTGCTATGGGGAAGAAAAATGTTGCCGAAATGCACAAAATGGAAGCAGAATTTGTCACAGGAGCTCTCGAACTTGGGCATTCTGAAACTAAAGCAAAAGAAGTATTTGCAGTTATGGAAAAGTTTGCAGGTTATGGCTTCAACCGCAGCCACGCCTATGCCTATTCTGCACTTGCTTTTCAGTTGGCTTATTTCAAGGTGCATTATCCTGATATTTTCTTTGATATTATGCTGAATTATTCAAGCAGTGATTACATCACAGATGCGCTAGAATTTGACTTTCAAGTTGCCTCTTTAAATATCAATAACATTCCTTATAGAGATAAGTTTCAAGATAAGCAGATTTATTTAGGATTGAAAAATATCAAAGGTTTACCACGAGATTTTGCTTATTGGATTATTGAAAACCGCCCATTTACAAATGTGGAAGATTTTATTATGAAGTTGCCAACGCAATATCATAAGATTCAGTTGATAACCCCTTTGGTACAAGTCGGTTTGTTTGATGTATTTGAAAAGAATCGTCAAAAAATCCTACAAAATCTTCCGAACTTATTTGTCTTTGCAGATGAGCTGGGCAGTCTTTTTGCAGATACAAATTATAGCTGGACAGAAGCAGAGGATTATACTGAAGCAGAAAAATTCGAGTTGGAAAAAGAAATCATCGGTGTCGGTTTGAGCGAGCATCCTTTGGTAAAGCTTGCAAAAACTGCTACTCAATCCTTTACCCCTATTCAAGAGCTAGTTGAAAACAATCATGCAACGATTTTAGGAGAGATTTTGTCCATTCGTGTCATCCGTACCAAAACGGGGGAAAATATGGCCTTCTTGCAAGTAAGTGATGCTAAAAGAAAAATGGAGGTAACAGTCTTTCCAGACGCTTTCAAACAGTTCAGCAAAGGTTTGCATGAAAAAGGCTTCTATTATCTGACTGGTCGCGTTCAAAAACGAGAGGAGCGTTTGCAGTTGATTTTAAATGATTTGCAGGAAGCTGTTACAGAACGTTTTTGGATACAAGTAGAAGATCACGAAAGCGATGCAGCAATATCCGCTATTTTACGGAAATTTCGAGGAGGTATTCCGGTTGTTCTTCGATATGAAAATGAAAGAAAAACAGTAGCAATCACTCAATATCGTGTTCAAAAATCAGAGAAATTACAAGAAGAATTGAAAAAAATAACCATGAAAACGATTTATCAATAAAAAGTTAGGAAAAAAGAGGAATTTTGGTTTTGATTGTGGTATAATCAAGGGTGAATGTAAAAAGAAAAAGGAGCGCAAACAAATGAAACGTATTGCTGTTTTGACTAGTGGTGGTGATGCCCCTGGTATGAACGCTGCTATCCGTGCAGTTGTTCGTAAAGCAATTTCAGAAGGAATGGAAGTTTACGGTATCTATGACGGCTATGCCGGCATGGTTGCTGGTGAGATTTATCCGCTTGATGCTGCATCGGTTGGAGATATTATTTCACGTGGTGGTACTTTCCTTCACTCAGCTCGTTATCCAGAATTTGCCCAATTAGAAGGACAATTAAAAGGGATTGAGCAACTTAAAAAACATGGTATTGAAGGAGTCGTAGTTATCGGTGGTGATGGTTCTTACCATGGTGCTATGCGTTTGACAGAACATGGTTTCCCAGCTGTCGGACTTCCTGGCACGATTGACAATGATATTGTTGGTACAGACTTCACAATCGGCTTTGATACTGCTGTAACAACTGCAATGGACGCCATTGATAAGATTCGTGACACATCATCTAGTCACCGTCGTACTTTTGTTGTTGAAGTCATGGGACGCAATGCTGGAGACATCGCTCTCTGGGCTGGTATTGCTACAGGAGCTGATGAAATCATCGTTCCCGAAGAAGACTTTAAGATTGAGGATATCGTCGCTAGCATTAAACGTGGCTATGAAGAAGGAAAGAAGCATAACATTATCGTTCTAGCAGAGGGTGTTATGTCGGCCGATGAATTTGGTAAGAAGTTGAAAGAAGCTGGTGATGTGAGCGATCTTCGTGTGACGGAACTTGGACATATTCAACGTGGTGGCTCACCAACTGCACGTGACCGTGTTCTTGCTTCACGTATGGGTGCTCATGCCGTTAGCCTTCTTAAAAAAGGTATTGGTGGTGTTGCGGTTGGTATTCGCAACGAACAAATGGTTGAAAATCCAATCCTCGGTACAGCAGAAGAAGGTGCTTTGTTTAGTTTAACTGAAGACGGCAAGATTATTGTAAATAATCCACACAAAGCTGATCTTGATCTCGCTAAATTAAACCGTAGCATTTCAATGTAATTTAAATTTGTTATCCTGGTCATAAAGACCATTAAATAAAAAGGAGTTTTCAGATATCATGAATAAACGTGTAAAAATCGTTGCAACTTTAGGTCCTGCGGTAGAAATCCGTGGTGGTAAAAGATTCGGTGAAGACGGATATTGGGGTGAAAAGCTTGACGTTGAAGCATCAGCGCAAAATATCGCTAAATTGATCGAAGCTGGAGCTAACACTTTCCGTTTCAACTTCTCACATGGTGACCACGCAGAGCAAGGTGACCGTATGGCTACTGTTCATCGTGCTGAAGAAATTGCTGGTCAAAAAGTTGGTTACCTTCTTGACACTAAAGGTCCTGAAATCCGTACAGAATTATTTGAAGGCGATGCTAAAGAATATTCTTACAAAACAGGTGAAAAAATCCGTGTTGCAACTAAACAAGGTATCAAATCAACTCGTGAAGTTATCGCATTGAATGTTGCTGGTGCACTTGATATCTATGACGATGTTGAAGTTGGAAAACAAGTTCTTGTTGATGACGGTAAACTTGGTCTTCGCGTTATTGCAAAAGATCCTGTTACACGTGAATTTGAAGTAGAAGTTGAAAACGACGGTATTATCGCTAAACAAAAAGGTGTTAATATTCCAAATACAAAAATTCCTTTCCCAGCACTTGCTGAACGCGACAATGACGATATTCGTTTTGGTCTTGAACAAGGAATCAACTTTATCGCTATTTCATTCGTACGTACTGCAAAAGACGTCAACGAAGTTCGTGCAATCTGTGAAGAAACTGGTAATGGACATGTGAAATTGTTCGCTAAAATCGAAAATCAACAAGGTATCGAAAACTTGGATGAAATCCTTGAAGTAGCGGACGGTATCATGATTGCTCGTGGTGATATGGGTATTGAAGTACCATTTGAAATGGTTCCAGTTTACCAAAAAATGATTATCACAAAAGTCAATGCAGCTGGTAAAATTGCGATCACAGCAACAAACATGCTTGAAACAATGACTGAAAAACCACGTGCGACTCGTTCAGAAGTATCAGACGTTTTTAACGCTGTTATTGACGGAACAGATGCAACAATGCTTTCAGGTGAATCTGCAAATGGTAAATACCCACTTGAATCTGTAACAACAATGGCTACAATTGATAAAAACGCTCAAACTCTATTGAACGAGTATGGACGCTTGTCATCAGTTGATTACGCACGTAGTTCTAAGACAGAAGTTGTGGCTTCAGCTGTTAAAGATGCTACAAACTCAATGGACATCAAATTGGTTGTAACAATGACTGAATCAGGAAATACAGCTCGTTTGATTTCTAAATATCGTCCAGATGCTGACATCTTGGCAATTACATTTGATGAATTGACACAACGTTCATTGATGTTGAACTGGGGTGTTATTCCAGTAGTGACTGAAAAACCTGCATCTACTGATGATATGTTTGAAGTTGCTGAAAAAGTTGCTCTTGAAAGTGGTCTTGTGGAATCTGGCGACAATATTGTGATTGTAGCTGGTGTTCCGGTCGGAACTGGTGGAACAAACACAATGCGTATCCGTACAGTCCGTTAATCTATTTCATTCAGAAAACTAGCCTATCAATCCAACGATTATCTGATTGATAGGCTTTTTAGTTGTAAATGGGAGCAGAGATAAGAGTTGACTTTCCTACCTTTGTTTATTTTCTGAAAACATGATATAATGAGTAGAAGAAGAGGAGAGACTATGGTTAAAAGAGATTTAATTAGGAATGTTATTTTTTTATCTATTGTTGTGATAATCATTGCTTGTTTGCGAATTTTTATTTTTACACCATACAGGATTACTGCAAAAGATGCGAATCATTTTTTGCAAGATAAAGATGTTGTTATTGCCAATAAAAATGAAGCAATCAAAAGAGATGATTTTGTCTTGTACGAGGTGAAGGGAAAAGAGCATGTCGGACGTGTCATTGGTCTAGGAAATGACTCCGTTGTTTATATGGATGATGTTCTTTACTTAAATAATAAAATCAAGTCAGAAGATTATTTAACGAAGGCTAAGGAAGAGTACTTAGCAAAAGCTACTAGTACGGGTTATTTTACTCATGATTTCACCATTCAGACATTAACTAAATCGAATGCAAATAAAATTCCAGCGCAGTCATGTCTGATTCTGAATGATAATCGGCAAGATATGGAAGATAGTCGGAAGTTTGGCTTGATTACAGAGAAACAAATTAAAGGAGTCATCTCATTTAGAGTACTCCCGCTTAATCAATTTGGATTTATTAAAACAAAGTAGTTCAACTATTTTGTTTTTTTATTCTTTAGAAAAGGAAGTTTTTGCGGTAATTATTAAATTTTTATGGATATATTTGCAAAAAGATGTTGAAAATATAAAAATTTTTGATATAATGATAAATATTTATTTAGGAGGTGTACGCATGAACTATATTTTTGAAGTTTTGCCAAGCTTATTAAATGGCGCATTGGTGACTTTACAAGTATTTGTTTTAGTCTTAGTTTTATCCATACCACTTGGAATTGTGATTTCCTTTTTAATGCAAATTCACTTTAAGCTGCTTCATTGGCTTATAAATATTTATATTTGGATTATGCGCGGTACACCTCTCTTGTTACAACTAATTTTTATTTATTATGTGTTGCCAAGTATTGGTGTACGTTTGGATCGGCTTCCAGCAGCTATCATAGCATTCACGCTAAATTATGCTGCTTATTTCGCCGAAATTTTCCGTGGTGGGATTTTATCCATTCCAGCAGGACAATATGAGGCGGCTAAGGTTTTGAAGTTTACACCATTTCAAACGATACGGTTTATCATTTTACCGCAAGTTGTCAAAGTGGTGCTTCCTAGTGTCTTTAATGAAGTAATGACGTTGGTAAAAGATACATCCCTTGTTTATGCGCTTGGTGTTTCCGACTTAATCTTGGCTAGTCGGACTGCAGCCAATCGTGATGCGAGTTTAGCACCGATGTTTATAGCGGGGGCTATTTACCTGATCTTGATTGGTCTTGTGACGATTGTATCGAAGCAAGTTGAAAAGAGATATAGCTACTATAAGTAGGAGGCGCTTATGTTAGAATTAAAGAATATTAGCAAAAGGTTTGGCGAAAAGCAAATTATTTCCGACTTGAATTTAAAGGTGCCAGAAAAGCAAATCCTTGCCATTGTAGGACCGTCTGGCGGCGGGAAAACGACATTATTGCGGATGTTAGCTGGCTTGGAAACAATTGATTCGGGTGACATTATTTACAATGGCGAAGAGCTTCCCTTAGATGAACTTGAAAAACGTAATCTATTGGGATTTGTGTTTCAAGATTTTCAACTATTTCCACATTTAACGGTTCTTGAGAATTTAACTTTATCACCTATTAAAACAAAAAATTTTACAAAAGAGGACGCAGAAAAGAAAGCAATTGGCTTGTTGACACGATTGGGACTAGCAGAATATGCAAAAGCGTATCCTTATTCTTTATCAGGTGGTCAAAAACAGCGTGTAGCATTAGCTCGTGCGATGATGATTGACCCAGAAATTATCGGTTATGATGAACCAACTTCCGCATTGGATCCGGAATTGCGTCTTGAAGTTGAAAAGTTGATTCTTCAGAATCGTGAGCTAGGAACGACGCAAATTGTGGTGACCCATGATTTGCAGTTTGCAGAAAATATTGCAGATACGATTCTCAAAGTGCAGCCTAAATAGGAGGAGAATATGAAGATAAAACGTTATGTTCTTATGCTCTGTGGTTTGATTCTTTTTTTGCTCCTTACAGCTTGTAGCAATGTTAGCAACCCTAAAGTAGATAATTGGTCAAAATACCAACAAAAAAAGAGCATTACCATTGGGTTTGACAATACATTTGTTCCTATGGGATTTGAACAAAAAAATGGTCAATATGTTGGTTTTGATATTGACTTGGCAAATGCTGTTTTTAAAGAATATGGGATAAAAGTGAATTGGCAGCCGATTGATTGGGATATGAAAGAAACAGAGCTCACAAATGGAACGATTGATCTTATCTGGAATGGGTATTCGGCAACCAATGAGCGGCGGAAGAAAGTACAGTTCACCATTCCTTATATGAAAAATGAGCAGGTATTAGTTGCTAAAAAGTCATCTAATATTGCAAAAACAGCTAACATGAAGGATAAAATTCTTGGCGCTCAGACAGGTTCTTCGGGTTACGATGAGTTTGAGGCTCATCCGGAGCTTTTGAAGAATCTGGTTAAAAATCATAAAGCTGCTCAATATCAAAGTTTTACAGAGGCGTTGATTGATTTGCAAAATAATCGGATTGATGGGTTGTTGATTGACCGAGTTTATGCCAATTATTATTTAAAAGAAGAGGGGATTTTGCAGGATTATTATGTTTTCCCAGCCGGATTTGATAGCGAATCATTTGCGGTTGGTGCTAGAAAAACGGATAAGCAGCTCGTTGAAAACATAAACCAAGCATTCAAAAAATTATATCAAACAGGTCAATTTCAAAAAATAGCAAACAAATGGTTTGGTGAGGATATTGCGACAGATGAAGTCAAAAAATGAGAGAACATCTGATTGTTGCATCAGCCCCCACAGAAGAAGTAAAGACAAAACCCAAAGTTTTCACTAGGAGTGTCATCTTAGTGAGGGCTTTGGGTTTGATGATTTATTGATTGTGAGAAATGAGGACCAAATTAGTTTGCTTTACTGATAAATTCCTAAAAATTATAGGCTGAGAATATTTTTATCTCAGTCTTATTTTTTATAGCAAAACTCCTTGTTAGCCTTGTGGGAGTGAAATAACAAAGCCGATTTCTATGGAATTACGACTGTTGTTCGCTCTCGTTTTTTCGTGTTTCCTGGTGGAAAATATTTTGCCATGTTTCGTGACGACGCCAAAGGCTGGTATGAATAATCCCGTCTTCTTCATAGCAAATTAGTTTGGTTTTTTGGCTGATAGAAGTTAATTGGAAATTTTTGATAGGAGATTGCTTTCCTTTTTCAATTTGAAATTCTTCTTTGTTCATTTGGCAACCGTCTTGGGAAATGTACACAAATTCAGGCGCTAGTAAGTCCTCTAATTGGCTTCCCTGCTCAACCAATTGTTCTCTCATAAATAACTTTCGATAAACATTGTCCAATATTTCATCTTCAGGGATAGGAGCAGGTTCAATGTGGATGTCAATATCAAAGACACCAAAGCGTTCTTTGAGCATATTTTCAACTTGATCGGCAATTTCGTGACTTTCATAGACAGATAAGTCAGGATTCATTTCTAAAATGAGGTCAAGATAGATGTTGCTACCGTAAGTCCGCCCTCTTTGAGATTTAACACGGGAAATTTTGGGAATTTCTAAAATGGCTTCTTTGTATTCTTTTAAAAGATTTTCATCAAAACCGTCTGATAAACTAAAAGAAGATTCCATGAAAATTTCGTAAGCTGTTTTAAGGATGAAAAAGGTAATAACGATAGCGACCAATTTATCTACAATCGGGAAATTTAAAGCGCTTGCGATGATTGCAATGGTTGTGCCAAGCGAAGTAATAGCATCAGATAAATTGTCTTTGGCAGCTGCGTCGAGTGCTTTAGACTGTGCTTTTTTTGCTAAAGCTTTATTGTAAAAATACACTCCTGTCATGACTAAGGCGGAAATAATCCCGACGATAGCGCCTAAAGGATCAATAGTTGTTTCTTGGCGAGAAATAATTTTTTGAACGGTATCAATCAAAACATCAAATCCGACAAAAAACATGATAAGAGAGGTGACAAGACTAGCTAAGTCTTCAATTTTCCAGTGACCAAATTTGTGGTCCGTGTCAGCTGGCTTGCGTGCCATACGAAGTCCTATCAAAACGGCAATATTAGCAACAATATCCGAAACATTATTAAAACCATCGGCTGTCAAACTGGAGGATTGTAAGACAGATCCGGCAATGATTTTAGCAATGGATAAAACGATATAGGCTAGAATGGCTAAGATAGCACCGCGCTCTGCGAGTTTAAGATTCTTTGCTGGATTATTCATGCGTTTTCCTTTCAGAATGTTTATTATAACGCTTTTTTATTGATTTTTCAAACCTTTATATAGTAAGAAAATAAAACAAAGATTTTCTTTTCTAGTTTAGCTTATGAGTGATTTTTGTTATAATAGAGTCATTGACTTTGAAAGAGGAAAAAAGATGAATCCTTTATTAACTAGTATGAATGACCGTCAGGTGGAGGCGGTTCAAACAACGGAAGGTCCTTTGCTGATTATGGCAGGAGCTGGGTCTGGAAAAACACGTGTTTTAACCCACCGTATTGCCTATTTGATTGATGAAAAGTTAGTCAATCCTTGGAATATCTTGGCGATCACCTTTACGAATAAGGCTGCTCGAGAAATGAAGGAGCGGGCATTTTCCTTAAATCCAGCAACAGAAGATTGCTTGATTGCGACTTTTCACTCGATGTGCGTGCGGATTTTGCGTAGGGAAGCTGACCATATCGGCTATAACCGAAATTTTACGATTATCGATCCTAGTGAGCAACGGACTCTGATGAAACGAATTCTTAAAACGCTCAATTTAGATCCTAAAAAGTGGAATGAACGAGCTATTTTAGGCACGATTTCCAATGCGAAAAATGATTTGATTGATGAAGCGGCCTATGTAGCTTTAGCAGGAGATATGTACACAGAGATTGTGGCGAAGTGCTATGAAATGTACCAAAAGGAACTGCGCCAGTCAGAGGCGATGGATTTTGATGACTTAATCATGCTGACCTTGCGCCTTTTTGATAAAAATCCAGATGTGTTGACTTATTACCAGCAGCGCTATCAATACATCCATGTGGACGAGTATCAAGATACGAACCACGCTCAGTACCAACTAGTTAAACTGTTGGCTTCACGCTTTAAAAATATCTGTGTAGTTGGTGATGCCGACCAGTCTATTTATGGCTGGCGAGGTGCTGATATGCAAAATATCTTGGACTTTGAAAAGGATTATCCTGAAGCTAAAGTTGTTCTTCTGGAGGAAAATTATCGTTCAACTAAGACCATTCTACAGGCTGCTAATGATGTGATCAAAAATAATCGCAACCGTCGACCAAAGAACCTCTGGACACAAAATGCTGACGGTGAAGATATTGTTTATTATCGGGCTAATGATGAGCAAGACGAAGCTCTCTTTGTAGCTAAAACCATTGATGAGCTATCTAGCACATCTGACTATGTCTATCGGGATTTTGCTGTTCTTTATCGAACTAACGCCCAATCTCGGAATATTGAGGAAGCTCTCCTAAAAGCTAATATTCCTTACACCATGGTGGGGGGGACTAAGTTTTATAGTCGTAAGGAAATTCGGGATGTCATCAGCTATCTCAATCTCATCGCTAATACTAGCGACAACATTAGTTTTGAGCGCGTGGTCAATGAGCCCAAGCGGGGAGTCGGACCGGGTACAGTGGAGAAAATTCGTAATTTTGCAGCTGGTCAAGAGATGTCTCTTTTGGATGCTTCTTCGCAGATTATGCTCTCACCTGTTAAGGGGAAAGCTGCTCAGGCTGTTTTTGACTTTGCCAATCTCATTTTGAATCTGCGCGAGCAATTGGACGAATTGACCGTGACAGAATTGGTAGAGCTGGTGCTTGAAAGGACTGGTTACACCGAGCAATTAGTAGCTCAAGCTACGCTGGAAAGTCAGGCTCGGATTGAAAATATCGAAGAATTTCTTTCTGTTACTAAGAATTTTGACGAAGATTCAGAAAATGATACTGAAGAGACTGGTTTAGACAGACTTAGCCGTTTTCTCAATGATTTGGCTTTGATTGCGGATACAGATGATGGCAATCAGGAAAGCTCGGAAGTGACACTTATGACACTGCATGCTGCCAAGGGATTAGAGTTTCCAGTGGTTTTCATCATTGGTATGGAAGAGAATGTCTTTCCACTTAGTCGTGCGGCTGAAGATGAAGACGAGCTAGAGGAAGAGCGTCGATTGGCTTATGTCGGAATTACTCGTGCTGAAAAAGTCTTGTTCCTAACTAATGCAAACTCGCGCCTACTATACGGAAAAACCAACTACAATCGTCCAACTCGTTTTCTCAATGAAATTAGCTCAAGCTTGCTAGATTATCAAGGCTTGGCTCGACCTGCTAATACATCCTTTAAAGCTTCCTATGTGAATGGTAAAACTGTTCAGTTTGGTCAAGGAATGAGTCTCGCTCAAGCATTACAAGAACGCAAGCGGCAAGCTGCACCGAGCAGCATTTCCTCTAGCCAGTTGCCATTTGGTAAGAATGTAGCTGCTAATCAGCCGACTATTGATTGGGCCATCGGCGATATTGCTCACCATAAAAAATGGGGAGACGGAACGGTATTGGAAGTGTCAGGCAGCGGTAGTAGCCAAGAATTGAAAATCAATTTCCCAGAGGTTGGATTAAAGAAACTGTTGGCAAGTGTTGCACCAATTGAGAAAAAGTGAAATCTAAGGAACTACTGCGATGAAATATTCCATTGAAGCCTGGATTTATAACCCGATTGCTAAGGAAATTTTGCTCTTAAAAGTTAAAACTGAACAACTTTCTTTCTGGCAACCGATTACTGGTGGCATTGAAAATGGTGAAAGTTCTGAAATAGCTTGTATTCGTGAGATTTTTGAAGAAACTGGACTGGAAATCGAGCTAACAGAACTGTTGCAAGTCGGTCATCACACAGTTGTTATTGATGAAGACTTGACTATTTTAAAAACACTTTTTCTTGTGAAAACAAAGCAAAAAGATATTCATATTTCTGATGAGCACATTGATTTTATGTGGACAGAAGTTAAAAATGTGCCTGATATATTGTACTGGCAGAGCAATCAAGAGACTTTTCAAAAGGTTTTAGAGAAATTGAGATAAGGTGTTCATGGAAAGGCACGGTCTATGACAGAGAGTAGATTATTTAGAATAGTGTATGTTCTTTTAGAAAGGGATAACGTTACAGCGAAGGAGCTGGCAGAACAATTTGAAGTATCTGTTAGAACGATTTATCGAGATGTTGACCGACTTAGCAGCGCAGGTATTCCAATTTACACGACACAAGGCAGAGACGGAGGCATTCGACTGACGGAGGATTTTGTACTAAATAGTTCTTTGCTTAATCAATCGGAAAAAGAGCAACTGTTGGTTGCTTTACAAGGATTAGGGGTTACGGGTCTTCTGCATGAAAACGAGCTTTTGACCAAACTATCGGCTTTATTTAAATTGAACCAACCAAACTGGATAGAAGTAGATTTTACCAGCTGGTCCAATAGCAAGAAATATGAAGAGCTATTTCAGAATTTGAAAAATGCAATCATCAGTAAGCAAGTGATTTCCTTTTCTTATGTTAGCAACAAAGAGGAATTCACCCAGCGTCAAGTAAAACCAGTTCGCCTGTTTTTTAAAGGACAATCCTGGTATCTTCATGCATTTTGCTTAGTCCGAAATGATTTTCGTTATTTTAAACTTTCTCGCATAAGCCAGCTAAAGCTTTTACCACAACATTTTGCAGATAACTTTGACAATGTTAGCTTGGAAAAAGAAGCGCGATTAGAAGAGGTCGTACGAGTCAAGCTGAAATTTAATAAAAAAGTTGCTTTCAGAGTATATGATGAACTGGATTGTCCAGTCAAAGAAGATGAGCAAGGAAATTTGTATGTAGATATAGAAATTCCAAATGATTATAGTCTGTACTGCTATATTCTCTCTTTTGGAGACAATGTGGAAGTGCTGGAGCCAACAAAGATTCGTGTGCAAATAACAGAAATGATTGAACGTATGGCACAAAAATATAAAAACTGATAGCAGTGTCTACTTTTTCAAGCTTCATTTGACTTTATTTCCAACCTCGAAAGGTTCCCCAAACCTTTCGAGCTGTGTGGAGGTGGGATAGAAATCAGGTTTCTACGAAACTACTGATTTCTGTCTCACTTTTTTATTTTTGTTTGACATTAGAATTGTCAGAATTTATAATATAAGTATAAATTAAATGACAGCATATCATGAATTGTTTGACTAGGGTTCTTTATTTGTTTTTTAGGAGAAAGAAGGGATTTGTATGAAGAAAAAGTCGGTTGTATCTTGGATACTGGAATTTGTCTCTCTTCACAAATTTTATTTTATTGTTAGTCTTGTTTTTGCCTTTTTATCTGTTTTATGCGGATTTTTGCCTTATTTTTTTGTAGGAAATATCATCAATCAGCTCTTACAAGGCAATCGAGATTGGAATTTTTATGTTCTTCAGTCCATTTGGATAGGACTGGCATGGATAGCACATTGGGGATTTCACGGGATTTCGACGCTCTTGTCTCATACAGCAACCTTTAAGATTTTATCAGAAATGCGCTATCGTCTGACAGAGAAATTGGCCAAATTGCCTCTGGGAACGGTTTTAAGTCAATCTTCTGGAACTTACAAAAATATCATTGTTGAGCGAGTGGATGCCACAGAAGTAACTTTGGCACACTTAATTCCTGAGTTTACATCCGGGCTATTTGGTCCCTTTATTATCTTAATTGCCATGTTAGTGATTGATTGGCGCCTAACCATGCTTTCGCTTCTGACAATCCCGATTGTTATCTTAGCTTATGGGAATATGCTACGCAAGAGCGAAGGTGATTTTGAAAATACAGTTGAGAAAACGAAGAAACTCAACGATACAGCAGTAGAATACATCAATGGGATTGAAGTCATCAAGGTTTTTGGAAAAGAGAAATTTTCTTACGATAAATTTGTCAAGGCTGCCAAAGAAGGAGCTGATTGCTTTATTGAATGGATGCGCAAGTGTGTAGTTGAAATGGGCATTGTTACAGCTTTCTTACCGTCCGGTTTGCTCTTCTTGCTCCCTTTTGGCACCTTCTTTTACCTGCAAGGGAGCCTAACAGCTAGCAACTTTATTTTACTAATCATTCTGTCTCTTAGTCTTTTGACACCTTTAATTTTAGTAGCTTCCTATATGGATGATCTACGGAAAATTGCGACGATTTTTGGTGAAGTGATTGCTATTTTGGAAAAAACTGATTTGCCTCGTCCGACAGAATTAACGGACATTCCAAAGGGAACAGAACTTCAAATGATAGATGTTAGTTTTGGTTATTCAGATGAGGAAGAAGTATTGCATAGTATTTCCTTAACGATTGAGCCTGATACAGTAACTGCTCTTGTCGGCCCTTCTGGCTCAGGGAAATCTACGATTGCTAAACTTCTAGCTTCTTTCTGGGATGTCAATTCTGGTAGTATTACCTTTGGTGGCGTGGACATTCGAAACCTACCTCTTGATTATTACAGTCGTCAGATTGCCTATGTCACACAGGATAATTACCTTTTTGATGAAACGATTATGGAAAATATCCGTATGGGTAATTCCGCTGCTTCGGATGAAGAAGTGATTGACATTGCTCGCAAGTGCGGCTGCTATGATTTTATTAGTAATTTAGAAAATGGTTTTGAGACCCGTGTTGGAACTGGTGGTAATCATTTATCTGGTGGAGAACGACAACGGATTGCAATTGCACGAGCTATGCTGAAAAACGCACCAGTCATTATTTTGGATGAGGCAACGGCTTATACCGATCCTGAAAATGAAGCTCTCATTCAGTCTAGTTTAGCTCGTTTGATAGAAGGTCGTACGCTTCTGGTCATTGCTCACCGTCTTTCAACGATTGCAAGTGCAGATCAGATTGTCGTAGTTAATGACGGACGTATTGAGGCAAAAGGAAAACATGCAGATTTGCAGAAGACTTGTCCGCTTTATGCTTCTATGTGGCAAGCTCATATAGCAGTAAAAGATAGCGATAAAATGACGGAAGGAGGATTGGCAGATGCTTAGTACATTGAAAAAATTCTTTGATTTTTGTACGGAAGAAGATCGTAAAAAATTCTATACTTCTGTTTGTTTAGGGGTTTTAAAAGCCTTTATCGTTGCTTTTCGGATTCCAGCTATTGGGTTGGTTGTTATGGCTATCATTAACAATGATGTTTCTATGCAGACTGTAGGGCTCTCTCTTGGAATGATGCTCTTGTCTGTTATTCTTAATATTTTGATTAGCCTGAAAGTTACGATGTTGCAGACAGAAGCAGGCTATCATACATGTACTCATAAGCGGATTGAAATTGCTGAACACATGCGCTACCTGCCAATGGGGTATTTTAATCAAAATAGTCTGGGACAAATTACCAGCGTTACAACCAATACACTTGAAAGTCTAGCAGATGTTGCTACTCGGGTTGTTATGATGACGTTGGAAGGATTCCTAATGGCAGGAACTATTACGGTTTTTGTATTTATCTACGATTGGCGAATTGGTTTGATCTTGTTGGCAGGATTGATACTGTTTCTCTTGCCAAATGGATTGATGCGTTGGCAAGCTGGGAATGTATCAGAAGCTAAACAACAAGCTGATACAGATTTGGTAGCAATTGTACTGGAATACAGTCAAGGGATTGCGGAAGTAAAGAACTATAATATTGTTCAATCATCTGCTAAAAAGCTATCGCATGCTATTGAGAATAAAAGGCATTTAGATACAAAGCTGACTTGGGTTACCTCGCCTTATATCGCTCTGCAAGGGATGATTACCAAGCTGACTGGAACGATTATGGGACTGTTCTCTATTTACTTTTACCTAAAAGGCAGTATGAACCTTTTGATTTGTATCATGATGCTCATCAGTGCTTTTATGATTTACGAAAGTCTGGATGGAGTTGGCAGTTTTTCTTCTCTTCTTCGCATTGTTGATTTATCAGTTGATATGGTCAACAAAGTTTTGTCGATTAAACCAATGGATATTAGCGGAAAAGATTTGCAGCCAAAAACCAGCAATATCAAGCTGAATCATGTCAATTTTTCCTATGAGAGTAAGAAAATTATTGATGATGTATCGTTGGATATTCCAGAAAAGACGACGACAGCTCTTGTGGGACCCTCTGGCTCTGGAAAGACAACTCTTTGCAATCTCATTGCTCGTTTCTGGGATATAGAGAGTGGCAGTATTAGCTTAGACGGTCATGATGTGAAAGAATACAGTTATGACAGCCTTATTCGTAATTTTAGTTTTGTTTTTCAAACGGTCTATTTGTTTGAAGATACCATTGAAAATAATATTAAATTTGGAAATCCAGACGCTAGTCATGAAGAAGTTGTCGCTGCTGCAAAAAAAGCTGCTTGTCATGACTTTATCCTGTCTTTGCCAGAGGGGTATCAGACCAAGATTGGTGAAGGCGGAGCCAGTCTCTCTGGTGGAGAACGGCAGCGGATTTCCATTGCTCGTGCCATTATCAAGGACGCTCCAATTATCATTTTGGACGAAGCAACAGCTAATGTCGACCCTGAAAATGAAGAAGCACTCATGCAGGCTATTCATTCTTTGACAAAGGATAAGACTATTATTATGATTGCTCATCGACTAAAAACGGTAGAACGTGCCGATCAAATTGTTGTTCTTGATAAAGGACGCATTGTTGAGCAAGGAAAACACCGAGAGCTGCTTGCCAAACAAGGCTTGTACAGTAGATTTATTCAGGAAAGACGCAGTGCTGCTAGCTGGCGAATACAGGCTTAATTTACAAGCAAAAGGATTGTTGTTCATGTGCAACGGTCTTTTTTATATTTAAGCTGTTGATTTAAAATAACCATAAGAAATGGTATAATAAGATGTTATAAAGAACGATCAATGAAGAGGTGTCCATGAACGAAATCAAATGTCCCAACTGCGGGGAAGTCTTTACAGTCAACGAAAGTCAATACAGCGAGCTCTTGGCTCAGGTACGGACGACAGAATTCGACAAGGAAATTCATACTCGAATTGAGCAGGCATTAGCTTTAGAAAAACAAAAGGCACAGAATGAGCAACAGCAGGCCTTAAGTCAGAAAGAATCTGAAATCCAGGAACTCAAGGCGACTATTTCCAATTTTGAATCCCAAAAGGAGCTGATAAAAAAGGATACAGAGCAGGCTTTGTCTGGAAAACTATCGGATAAAGAAAAAGAATTGGTAGAGCTACAAGCCCAAATAGACCGTCTTCGACTGGAACATCAAAATGAACTGCAAGCGTCGCTGACAAATATTGAAAAAGAACGCGACCAAATCCAAAACCAGCTTTTGTTGCAAGAGAAAGAAAATGAATTATCCCTTGCATCTGTTAAACAAAATTATGAAGCACAACTTAAGGCGGCCAATGAGCAAGTAGAATTTTACAAGAACTTTAAAGCACAACAGTCTACTAAGGCGATTGGAGAGAGCTTAGAACACTACGCTGAAAGCGAATTTAACAAGGTTCGCAGTTTTGCATTCCCGAATGCTTACTTTGAGAAGGATAATCAGGTTTCTGCACGAGGATCCAAAGGGGATTTCATTTTCCGTGAGTGTGATGAAAACGGAGTAGAAATCATTTCTATTATGTTTGAAATGAAAAATGAAGCGGACGGTACGGAGAAGAAGCATAAAAACGCTGATTTTTACAAAGAATTGGATAAGGACCGCAGGGAAAAGAAATGTGAGTATGCTGTTTTGGTAAGCATGCTGGAAGCAGATAATGATTATTTCAACACTGGCATTGTTGATGTTAGCCATGAGTATGAAAAAATGTATGTGGTTCGTCCTCAATTTTTTATCCAGCTCATTGGACTTTTACGCAATGCTGCGCTCAATTCTCTTAAATACAAGCAAGAGCTGGCTCTGGTTCGAGAGCAGAACATTGACATTACCCACTTTGAAGATGATTTAGAAACCTTTAAAGTAGCCTTTGCTAAAAATTATAATTCAGCTTCTAAGAATTTCAATAAGGCAATCGAAGAAATTGACAAAGCCATTAAGCGAATGGAAGCTGTCAAACAGGCACTTCAGACATCAGACAATCAACTGCGCCTCGCCAACAACAAACTGGATGATGTCTCCGTTAAGAAACTGACCCGCAAAAATCCAACCATGAAAGCTAAGTTTGAGGCGTTGAAGAACGACTAGGAGGAAACGATGCAGATACGACAAGCAATCTTGAAAGACATAGAAGCCTTGCTACCCCTCTATGAAGATTTAGGCCATCCGACGACTGTTTCTAGTCTGACTAGATATTTAAATACAGCTTCATTACGGCTCTTGTGGGACTGAAAGAAATAAAGAATTTAATCAACTACTAATAGAATTTTTAGCAGAATAAGGAATCAATGAACGGAATTATCAATTTAAAAAAAGAAGCTGGAATGACCTCGCATGATGCGGTTTTTAAACTGCGTAAAATTTTAGGAACTAAAAAAATCGGTCATGGTGGTACTTTGGACCCAGATGTGGTGGGTGTCTTGCCCATTGCAGTCGGAAAGGCAACGCGATTAGTAGAATTTATGCAGGATGAAGGCAAAATCTATGAGGGAGAAGTTACTTTAGGTTTTTCGACAATGACAGAGGATGCTAGTGGGGAGCAGATTGCTTTCAGCCCTGTGACGGAAATATTGGATGAAAACTTAGTGGATCAAGTCATTGCTAGTATGGTTGGAGAGCAGACTCAAGTGCCGCCTATGTACTCGGCTGTCAAGGTCAATGGGCGAAAACTCTATGAGTATGCTCGATCTGGAGAGATAGTAGAGCGACCAAAGCGTCAGGTGACAATTTATAACTTTGAGCGGACAGGGGCTATTGTCTATGAAGGCGACTTGGCACGTTTTCCTTTTCGGGTTAAATGCAGCAAGGGGACTTATGTGCGAACGTTGGCAGTTGATTTAGGAGCGAAATTAGGATATGCTTCCCACATGTCTCAACTGACTCGAACTGCTGCGGCTGGCATGGCTTTGGAAGAAGCTTTGACTTTAGCAGAAATTGATGAGAAGGCGAATAAAGGAGACTTTTCATTTTTGCAGCCCATTGAATTTGGCATAGGAGATTTACCTAAGGTAAACCTTACGGAAGAGCAGGTTGAAGAAGTGCGATTTGGACGCTTTATTCATGTAGATACCAAGGCAGAACAGGTGGCTGGCTTTTATCAAGGGAAATTACAAGCCATTTTAGAAAAGCGCGACAAAGAATATAAACCTAGAAAAGTATTTCTTTAAAATTTTGTGATAAAATAGTTAAGTGATGAAAACGATTAGAATAAAAAATGAAAAAGACATTCAGCAAATTGAACACACAGTATTAGTGCTAGGGTATTTTGACGGGTTACATAAAGGACATCAAGCTTTGTTTGCTGAAGCGAGAAAAATGGCAGCAGAAAAGCATTTGAAGATTGCAGTGCTGACATTTCCAGAATCTCCCAAATTGGCCTTTGTACGCTACCAGCCTTCTTTAATGCTTCATTTGACTAGTCCAGAAGATCGCTTGCAGCAAATGGAAAATCTTGGTGTAGACTACCTTTATTTGATTGATTTTACCAGTCAGTTTGCTCGTAATACGGCTGAACAATTTTTTACAAAATACGTCTCGCGTTTGAAAGCAAAAGTTGTCATTGCGGGATTTGATTACCATTTTGGTTCAGATCGAGGCAATGCAGAAGATTTGGAGAAACTATTTGACGGACAAGTTATCGTAGTTCCTTCTGTAAATTTCAATGGAGAAAAAGTTAGTTCAACTCGCATTCGAGAAACAGTACTAGCAGGAAATGTCGCCGAAAGCAATCAATTGTTAGGCTATTCGTTATCCACTAGAGGAATTGTCGTTCATGGCAATGCAAGAGGGCGAACGATTGGCTATCCAACAGCAAATCTTGCTCCGCTAGATCGGGTTATTTTACCAGCCGATGGTGTCTATGTGGTTGATGTAGAACACGATGGAAAGATGTATCGCGGGATGGCTAGCGTCGGCAAAAATGTCACTTTTGAAGGAGATGAACTTCGTTTTGAAGCCAATATTTTTGAGTTTTCACAAGATATTTACGGTGATACTATTCGTATTTTTTGGTTGGATAAAATCCGAGATATGGTAAAATTCGACAATGTGGACGAACTAGTCAAACAATTGCAAGCAGATGAGGAAATCGCAAGATATTGGATTCCTGAAAATGATAACCACTAAATCATGTATTAAGCTTCTTATTTTTCCTAAAAAAATAGGAGAAAATTTGTAAAAATACCTAGTAATCTTACATAAAATTTAGTATAATGATAACAGTTACAAATAATAAGAAGAGAAATGCATGGTTACACTATTTTTATCACCGAGTTGTACAAGTTGTCGCAAGGCGCGTGCATGGCTATCCAATCATGAAGTTCCTTTTGAGGAGCACAATATCATGACTAGCCCACTGTCTGCACCAGAATTGCAACATATCCTTTCTCTGACGGAGAATGGGACAGATGACATTATTTCAACTCGTTCAAAAATTTTTCAAAAATTAAATTTAGATATTGAAAGTTTATCAATTTCCGAATTGCTTCGTCTAATTGAGGAAAATCCAAGTCTTTTACGTCGCCCGATTATTCTGGAAGACAAGCGAATGCAAATTGGATTTAACGAAGACGAAATCCGTGCGTTTTTGCCTCGCGGATATCGAAAACAGGAATTGCGCGACGCAACTCTAAGAGCTGAGATTGAATAATATGAATAAAAACTATCGTTACCCACTAGACATGTCGTGGAGCACTGAAGAGCTTGCTTCAGTGCTTTCTTTTTTGAATGACGTTGAGCAGGCTTATGAAGCGAAAATAGCAGCCGAAAAAATATTGGCTTCTTATCAACTATTCAAAAAAATTGTTCCAAGCAAAGCTGAAGAAAAGCGTATCGGACGTGAATTTGAAACAGCGAGTGGCTATTCTCTCTATCGAGCCGTTCAAGCTGCAAAACAAAAGGAGAAAGGAATGTTTTCTCTTGGAAAAGAAATTTAATTTTGCTAAGCAAATTGTACTGAATGCGGCTTCTTATATCAAAGAGCATTTGGATGATCAATTAGAAATCGAAACCAAGTCCAGTCCGACTGATTTGGTAACTCAGATGGACAAAGAAGTTCAGGATAATTTAGTAACCTGGATTTTAGAAACCTATCCTGCGGATCACATTTTAGCTGAGGAAAATGGCTTGCGTCATTCTATTTCGGATGGCAATGTTTGGGTTATCGATCCCATTGATGGCACGAATAACTTTGTAGCACAAAAAGCAGATTTTGCTGTTGTTCTGGCTTATTTTGAAAATGGCATTGGTCAATTTGGTGTCATTTATGATGTGATAGGAGATAAATTGTATCACGGCGGTGGTCAATTTGATGTCTATTGCAATGAGCAGAAATTGCTTCCCTACCAAGATCGCCCTTTAAATCAGTTTTTAATGGCATCAAATGCTGGTATTTTTGAGCGCAATGATTGGGGAATTGCGGATTTGGCAAAAGAAACCTTGGGCGTTCGAGTGTACGGAAGTGCTGCGATTAGTTTTAGCAAGGTTTTATCAGGACAACTGTTGACCTATATTTCCTATATTTGGCCTTGGGATTATGCTGCAGCTTCCATTATGGGAGATAAGCTAGGCTATACGACATTGACATTTGAGGGTGAGGAGCCTGATTATGAAAGCCATCAGGGGATTATGATGATTCCAACTATGAAATTAGATGAAATTAAAACATACATATATCGAAAGCGAGAGGATTAAATGCATTTTCCAAAAGGATTTAAAGAAAAGTACAACAATCTTTTGGGAGAGGAGGCTCCCTCTTTTTTTCTAACTTTCGATGAGGAGCCAGTTTCCGCTTTTCGGGTCAATCCATTAAAAGAGCAGCAAAAAACTTTTCCAAATCCTATTCCAAATACGAACTGGGGTTATTATGGCAAAGTTTCTGGAAAATCAATAGAGCATGTCACAGGCTTAGTCTATTCACAAGAACCTGCTGCGCAAATGGTTGCCCAAATTGCAGCACCACAACAGAATATGAAAGTACTTGATTTAGCTGCAGCGCCGGGTGGGAAAACCACTCATTTATTATCATACTTGAATAATATAGGTATTCTTGTTTCCAATGAAATCAATCCAAAACGATCTAAAGTGTTAGTAGAAAATATTGAGCGATTTGGAGCGAGAAATGTTGTGGTGACAAATGAATCAGCTGGCAGATTAAGTCAAGTCTTTCAAGGTTATTTTGACTTGATTGTCTTAGATGCACCATGTTCTGGTGAAGGAATGTTTAGAAAGCAGCCAGAAGCAATGGAGTATTGGAGTGAATCTTATCCTGCTCAATGTGCACAGCTTCAACGTGAGATATTGGAAGATACGATAAAAATGTTGGCGACGAATGGTGAGTTGATTTACTCCACTTGTACTTGGGCACCAGAAGAAAATGAAAAAATAGTTGACTGGCTGTTAGAAAACTATCCACTTGAATTAGTTGAAATTCCAAAAATCAATGGCATGGTGGCTGGTATTCAGTTTTCGGAAACAGCACGCATGTATCCTCACCATTTCAAAGGGGAAGGGCAATTTGTTGCAAAATTTCGTTTTTGTGGTGAGCAGTCAGCTAAAAAGATAAAGACAAGAAAAAGCTGTTTGACATCGGAGCAGAAGATGTTGTGGAAAGAGTTTCAAAGAGAACATCTTGCCATAGAGCTAACTGGAGAGTTACAGACTTTTGGTGAACATTTATATCTATTGCCACTAGGTCTTCCAGATCTATCGAAACTTAAAATTGCCAGAAATGGTTTGCACCTAGGTGTTTTTAAGAAAAAACGATTTGAACCGAGTTTTGCTTTGGGACTGACTTTAAAACCAAGTGAAGTAAAGCACATAATTGAAATTGATGAAGAGCAGTTTAAAAAGTACGTTGCCGGGGAGACAGTCAATCTCCATCAGAACACTGCAAATGGTTGGTATCAAGTTGTTGTCCAAGGTAATGGTTTAGGGTTTGCAAAAGTGACTGGAAATATTCTGAAAAATTATTTTCCAAAAGGTCTGAGATTTTAATAAAAAATCTTTCCAAATGTCTAAAGATATGCTATAGTGAGATTAGATGTGAACAGATTAGGGAAATCTTAGAATGAAAATGCTTTCACATCTGAAAAGGAGTTTCATGTGATTAAACACAAAAAAATGCTTTGGGCAGTCACTCTCGTGATTTGCAGCATTGGTCTTTCAGCCTGTTCTTCCTGGATTAACCGCGGTGAGGCGATAACAGCAGTTGGCTCAACAGCTCTACAACCGTTGGTTGAAGCAGTTGTGGATAAATACACCGAGGAAAATCCGAAAAAAATTGTAAATGTGCAAGGTGGAGGATCGGGAACTGGATTATCACAAGTCCAATCAGGTGCAGTAGATATTGGAAATAGCGATTTATTTGCAGAAGAAAAAAGTGGTATCAATGCTAAGACTTTAGTTGATCATCAGGTCGCTGTTGCAGGTACTGCTATCATAGCAAATAAAGGCATTAAGATAAACAACTTAACCACAGAGCAGCTACGTAAAATTTTTACTGGTGAATATACGAACTGGAAACAAGTTGGCGGACAGGATTTGGAAATTACCATCATCAACCGTGCCGTTGGTTCTGGTAGTCGAGCAGTTTTTGATAGTGTTATTATGAATGGCAAGGAAGCCAAGCAGGCGCAGGAGCAGGATTCTAACGGAATGGTCAAAACAATTGTTTCACAGACTCCAGGTGCCATTTCTTACTTAGCTTTTTCTTATGTGGACACGAGTGTGAAAAGTTTAAACTTGAATGGCTACAAGCCAACGAAGAAGAATGTGACAACGAACAACTGGCCTATTTGGTCTTATGAGCACATGTATACTAAGGGAGAACCTAACAAATTAGCTAAAAAATTTCTAGAGTATATGATGACAGCAGAAGTCCAAAATAATATTGTTGGTAAAATGGGTTACATTCCTATCAACGACATGAAAGTGACTCGTAGTCTTGACGGAACTATCAGCTCAAAGTAAAAGAAAGAATTTAGGAATAACATGAACGAAGTAGCAAAAAAAATGCTGACAAAGTCAAAAAACTCTCGTTTAGAAACATTTGGAAAAACCATTACTTTTCTTTGCATGAGTTTAATTGTTTTTGTCGTTGCAATGATTTTATTATTTGTAGCGGAGAAAGGACTTTCGACTTTCTTTGTTAATAAAGTAAACATCTTCAGTTTTCTTTTTGGAACAAGGTGGAATCCATCCGGTAAGGAATTCGGTGCTTTACCAATGATTCTGGGATCTTTCCTCGTAACTCTCCTATCAGCTTTATTAGCAACACCATTTGCAATTGGAGCAGCTGTTTTTATGACGGAGGTTTCCCCTAAAGGCTCAAAAATTCTGCAACCAGCTATTGAACTTCTAGTCGGAATTCCATCGGTTGTGTATGGATTTATTGGATTACAGGTAGTTGTTCCCTTTGTTCGCAGTATCTTTGGTGGAACAGGTTTTGGAATCTTATCAGGAATTTTTGTTCTTTTTGTCATGATTTTACCAACGGTGACCTTTATGACAACAGATAGCCTGCGTGCTGTACCGCGGCATTATCGAGAAGCTAGTATGGCAATGGGAGCGACTCGTTGGCAAACGATTTGGCGTGTGACGCTAAAAGCAGCTCGCTCAGGTATTTTTACGGCTATTGTCTTTGGAATGGCTCGTGCCTTTGGTGAAGCTTTGGCGATTCAAATGGTTGTCGGAAATTCAGCGGTTATCCCAACTTCTCTGACAACACCTGCTGCAACCTTGACCTCTATTTTAACAATGGGAATTGGAAATACCGTTATGGGAACCGTTAATAACAATGTCTTGTGGTCGCTTGCTCTGGTTCTGCTTTTGATGAGTTTAGCCTTCAATACTGTGATTAAATTGATTACAAAGGAAAGAGGTAAGAAGAACTATGCACGCTAAAAAGATGGATAAATTAGCAACAGGCGTCCTCTATACCATTGCAGGAATCATTGTTGCTATTCTTGCTTCCTTGATTTTGTACATTTTAGTAAGGGGCTTACCTCATGTTTCGTGGAAATTCTTGACGGGACAATCGTCTTCATACCAAGCGGGCGGCGGAATTGGAATTCAGCTCTATAATTCATTGTTTCTGTTAGTTATCACCTTGATTATTTCCATTCCTCTATCAATGGGAGCAGGGATTTACTTATCTGAGTATGCAAAAAAAGGTCCGGTAACAGATTTTGTCAGAACCTGTATTGAAATTTTATCCTCCTTGCCCTCTGTTGTTGTGGGTCTCTTTGGATATTTGATTTTTGTTATTCAATTCCAATATGGTTTCTCAATCATTTCTGGTGCTTTGGCTTTGACTGTATTTAATCTGCCACAGATGACACGTAGTGTGGAGGACAGCTTACAGCATGTACATCATACACAGCGTGAGGCTGGGCTTGCTCTTGGCATCTCTCGCTGGGAAACGATCGTCCATGTCGTCGTTCCAGAAGCGTTACCAAGTATTGTGACGGGGATTGTATTAGCTTCTGGGCGTATTTTTGGGGAAGCTGCTGCGCTTATCTATACAGCAGGTCAGTCTGCCCCAGCACTTGACTGGTCAAATTGGAATATTTTCAGTGTAACTAGCCCAATTTCTGTTTTCCGCCAGGCTGAAACTTTGGCTGTTCACATTTGGAAAGTCAATAGTGAAGGAACGATTCCTGATGCAGTAGAAGTGTCAGCTGGATCAGCAGCAGTACTTCTTATCTTTATTTTAATCTTTAACCTTGGAGCTCGTAAGCTCGGAAGTTATCTGCATAAGAAATTAACATCTGCCTAAAAGGAGAAGAAATGACAGAATATAACTGGAATGAAAAACATATCGTTACTTTTTCTGAGGAAGAGGTTGTTTTATCAACGAAGGATTTGCATGTTTACTATGGTAAAAACGAATCCATTAAAGGGGTTGATATGCAGTTCAAGAAAAATAAGATTACAGCTCTTATCGGGCCTTCAGGTTCTGGTAAGTCAACCTATCTTCGCAGCTTGAATCGGATGAATGATACGATTGACATTGCTAAGGTCACTGGTGAGATCTGGTATGAAGGTATTGACATTAATCGCCCAGATATCAATGTCTATGAAATGCGGAAGCATATCGGAATGGTCTTTCAAAGACCAAATCCTTTTGCCAAATCTGTTTACCGCAACATCACCTTTGCGCATGAACGTGCCGGTGTTAAGGATAAGAAAATCTTAGATGAAATTGTAGAAACATCTCTAAAACAAGCAGCTCTGTGGGAACAGGTAAAGGATGACCTTCATAAATCTGCTTTGATGTTATCAGGCGGTCAGCAGCAACGTCTCTGCATTGCCAGAGCCATTTCCGTGAAGCCAGAAATACTTCTAATGGATGAACCTGCTTCTGCACTTGATCCAATCGCAACAGCACAGTTAGAAGAAACGATGTTAGAGTTGAAGAAGAACTATACTATTATCATCGTGACCCACAGCATGCAGCAAGCGGCGCGTGCGAGCGATTATACTGGTTTCTTCTATCTTGGTGATTTAATCGAATATGATGAAACAGCCAATATTTTCCAAAATGCTAAGTTACAGTCTACGAATGACTATGTTTCTGGTCATTTTGGCTAAGAAAATTGCTGCTTAATTAGAATTTATTAAAGGATTATCAGAATGACAGAACCTATTTTACAAATCAAGGACTTGTCGGTTTATTATAACAAAAAGAAAGCTCTTAATAGTGTATCGTTGGATGTATTGCCTCATGAGATTACAGCTTTGATTGGTCCTTCTGGGTCGGGAAAATCAACCCTCTTAAAAGCAATTAATCGCATGGGTGATTTAAATCCAGAGGTGACAACGACAGGCACTGTAATTTATAACGGGCACAATATTTACAGTCCACGGACAGATACGGTGGAGCTTCGCAAAGAAATTGGAATGGTTTTTCAACAGCCCAATCCATTTCCAATGACGATTTATGAAAATGTTGTCTACGGTTTACGAATCAATGGCGTTAAAGACAAAGAGATACTAGATGAAGTAGTTGAAACATCATTAAAAGGAGCATCTATTTGGGATGAAGTGAAAGATCGTTTGAATGATTCGGCGATTGGTTTGTCAGGCGGTCAGCAGCAACGTGTCTGTGTGGCTCGTGTTTTGGCGACAAGCCCGAAAATCATCCTTTTAGATGAGCCAACATCAGCACTTGATCCCATTTCTGCAGGAAAAATTGAAGAAACACTTCATGGGCTGAAAGATCAATATACAATGTTACTCGTGACCCGCTCAATGCAACAGGCTAGTCGTATTTCGGACAAGACTGCTTTCTTCCTAAATGGTGATTTGATTGAGTTTAATGCCACGAAAGAGATGTTCCTCAGTCCAATTCATAAGGAAACGGAAGATTATATCACAGGCAAGTTTGGTTAGAGATTGTAATTGTTCACTACAATATTGTGGTTATTTCTAATGTTTTGGAGATTGCCGATTCTCTCTATATATAAATGCACATATGCTTGTAGACAAGAATTATGTAAAAAGATGGATTTTCGTATAAAATTCTTTAAATCTTAGGAAAGGAAAATTTATGCTTAGAGTACAATTTGAAGAAGACTTAGCAAAACTTCATAACCAATTTTATGCAATGGGAAATGAAGTTTTGTCACAGATTAATCGCACAGTTCGTGCATTTGTGACCCACGACCGCGAATTAGCAAAAGAAGTAATCGAAGAAGACGCAGAAGTAAATGAATATGAAGTAAAGTTGGAGAAAAAATCTTTAGAAATCATTGCTTTGCAGCAGCCAGTTTCACAAGACTTACGCACAGTTATTACAGTTTTGAAAGCAAGTAGTGATGTGGAAAGAATGGGTGACCATGCTGTTTCCATTGCGCAGGCGACGATCCGCATGAAAGGAGAAGTTCGCATCCAGTCTGTCGAGGAAGAAATCAGCAAGATGGGGCGTGATGTTAAAAACTTTGTGGAAGCAGCGCTTGATCTTTACCTTAATGGCGACGTGGATAAGGCTTACGAAATAGCAGCTATGGATGAGAAAATCAATCAGTACTTTGATGATATTCGAGACCTAGCAACGCAAGAAATTAAGTCAAATCCAGATTTGATTGTTACAGGTCGTGATTACTTCCAAGTTATTTCGTACTTAGAACGTATTGGTGATTACGCCAAAAATATCTGTGAATGGGTTGTTTATTTTGAAACAGGTAAAATTGTTGAAATGTAAATACTAACTTAAAAAATTTGAGAATCATTTCTCAGATTTTTTATTTTCCTCTTCTTTTTCCGAATAAGGATATGAGGAGGTTTTTATGTATAGTATTTCATTTCAGGAAGATTCTTTGTTGCCAAGGGAACGTTTAGTTGCAGAAGGTGCAGAACAATTGAGCAATCAAGAATTGTTATCCATTCTTATCCGCACAGGCAATAAAAAAGAAACTGTTTTTCAAGTTTCTCAACGAATTTTATCAACTATTTCTAGTTTGAATGATTTGCGCAATATGACGCTACAAGAACTGCAATCAATCTCTGGAATTGGTCGTATAAAGGCTATTGAATTACAAGCTATGATTGAATTAGGACAGCGAGTCAGTAAGGCAGAATTGATTACGCAAGAGCAAATTTTAGGTAGTCAAAAGTTAGCGAAAAAAATGCAACAAGAATTGGGGCATAAGAAGCAGGAACACCTTGTAGCTTTATATCTGAATACTCAAAACAAAATCATTCATCAGCAGACTATTTTTATTGGTAGTGTGTCACGCAGTATTGCAGAGCCACGAGAAATTCTGCATTATGCTGTGAAACACATGGCGACATCCATTATTTTGGTGCACAATCATCCGTCAGGAGCTGTACTGCCAAGCAAAAATGACGATGAAGTGACCAAACATGTAAAAGAAGCGTGTGAGCTAATGGGCTTCATCTTACTGGATCATCTCATCGTTGCAGAGAAAGATTATTATAGTTATCGCGAAGAAACAGACTTGATTTAAAGTCTATTGACAACATAGTCAAACAGCATTCGATCTTTAGGACGTGTTTCAAATAAGAATTCTGGATGCCACTGGACTCCCAGATAAGCGATTTCATCAGTTGTTGTAATCGCTTCAATGGTGTTGTCTTTCGGATCACGGGCAATGACTTCGACATTTTCTGCTAAATCTTTGATACTCTGATGATGGAAAGAGTTGATATGAGATACTTCGCCGTAAATCTTTTCCAAAACAGATCCGGATTTAGTGACTAGTTTTTGAGTAGTATATTCAGCAGAACTGTCTTGCCAATGGTGCTCAATATCTTGATAAAGAGTTCCACCCATTGCAACATTAAACAATTGCGTACCGCGGCAAACGGTAAAAATTGGTTTTTGTTGCTGGATAGCTTCATGGATTAAGGCTAATTCAAACAAATCACGCTCCAAATGGTAATCATCACTGTCAATTGTTTTTTCTTCGCCATAGAATTGTGGTGATACATTTTGCCCACCCGTTAGGATAAGTTTATCAATCATCTGGATGTAGCGCTGTGCCATATCTGCATCTCCAATCGGCAATATGATAGGAGTTCCACCAACTTCTTTTACGCCTTCCACAAATCCTTTAGCAGCATAACTCATGATGGCAAATTCATCTTCAGGGTTTGGTCTTTCGTTTCCAGTAATGCCGATAATAGGTTTCTTCATAAATAGATGTCTGCTCTTTCTAATTGCTTAATGCTCTTTTTTCATAAAATAAAGGAGTGTTTGTAGTTCACTTGTCAAATCAACATATTGAACGACAACATCTTTTGGAACGGTTAAGTGAACAGGAGAAAAACTGAGAATACCTTTTACACCAGCTTCCACAAGAACAGTTGCAACCTCTTGCGCTTTTGCACTAGGAACTGTTAAAATAGCTGTTTTGACATTCACATCTTTTAATTTGTTATTGATTTGTGAAATGCCATAAATAGGAATCCCGTCATTTGTAGTAGTCCCAACTTCAGGATGATCATCTGTATCAAATGCCATAACAATCTTCATTTTGTTCCGTTCGTGGAAACGGTAGTGGAGCAAAGCATGTCCCATGTTACCGATACCAACTAACATCACATTGGTAATGGAATTGTCATGAAGTAAGTCAGCAAAAAAATTCATGAGTTTTTTTACATCATAACCATATCCACGACGACCTAATTCGCCAAAGTAAGAAAAATCACGACGGACAGTGGCAGAATCAATCCCAATTGCATCTGCGATTTGTTTTGAATTGGCTTTTTCAATTTTTTCGGAATTAAATCGTTTGAAAATCCGATAATACAGAGAGAGCCTTTTAGCAGTTGCGCGTGGAATGGCTGTATTTTTTTCAGATTTCACAAAATCACATCCTTTCAAAGACTATTTTATAGAAAGTTTGTGAAAAAATCAACTTATTTGATAAAAATAGAAAAGGAGTAGGACAAAATCAAAGATTTTTGGCTTGTTTCCTACTCTTTATTGTTTTACTAATGATTTAAAAATGAGTTTTTAAGCTATTTGTTTATTGTTCTTGTTTAGTGAAAATACCACGTTCTACCAAGCTATCCATTAAGAAATAAAACTTTTCTTGAATGATGTGATTGTCTTCTGATTTAAAAATATTCACTAACCGAAGGCCAGATTTATCTGTGATGTTGATTTTTACACCTGAAAGGTTTTTGTTGATAATGATTTTCAACAAAAAGCCGTCTCCACTATTGGGAACATTTTCTAATAAGCGTGTCAATTCGTAATTTCCAACTTTGGTTTCGACAAATGTGTTATCGCGCAAAGTAAATTTTTTTACATTTTCTCCAAGAGAATAGCTGAAAGAGCAGTCTTTTAAGTGAATAGTGGTCTGAAAAGCCATCTATTTTATCCTCCTAAAATTTCTTTTAATGTTGTAGTAAATTGTCGAACTTCTTCTGAAGTATTTTCCTCCGAGAAACTAATGCGAATAGATTCCCTTAAGCGTTCTGAATCGCTACCATAAAAAGCTTTAAGCACATGACTAGGTTCGATAGCCCCTGCTGTACAAGCAGAGCCAGTTGAGATAGAGATTCCAGCCAAGTCTAAACGCATAAGTAGTAAGTCATTAGCTTGTTTAGGAAAGCCAAGATTTATTACATAGGGGAGTGTATGAGAATCATGATTGACATAGTAGTCTATTCCGTCCAGTTCAGCGAGAAGCTGTTTTTTTAAGTTTTCCACATGACTTATATTTTTTGGATAGCCCTTAAGATTTTCTTTTAAAGCTGTAATCATTCCGGCAATAGCCGCTAAATTCTCAGTTCCTGCACGTCTTTTATCTTCTTGATCTCCGCCATGTAAAAATTTATCAAATTTCATCTGATTGGCATACAAGAAACCAATGCCTTTAGGACCATGAAATTTATGAGCTGATGCACTCATAAAATCAATTCCTAGTTCTTCAGGATACACAGGTAATTTGCCTATAACTTGCACAGCATCCACATGATAAGCAGCGGGATGATGTTTCACAACGTCAGCAATTTCTTTGACTGGAAGCATATAGCCTGTTTCATTATTGGCGTACATGGTTGAGACAAGTATTGTATCTTCTCGAAGGGCTTCTTTTATCTGTTGAGCCGTAATCTCTCCATTTTTAGGTTGGATATAAGTAGCTTCAAAGCCAAATTTATCCACCAGATATTCAATCGTTTCAAGAACCGAATGATGCTCAATAGCAGTTGTAATAATGTGTTTTCCTTGATCTTGATGGGCTAAGGCATATCCTTTTATGGCTGTATTGTTACTTTCTGTCCCACCAGATGTAAAGATGATATGTTGACTATTAGTATGAAGCAGTTCAGCAAGCTCTTGTCGGGCTTTGCGAAGAATTTTACTAGCAGCTCTTCCGTGGCTATGAATGCTAGATGGATTGCCAAAGGTATTTTCCATAACCTGTGTCATAGCAGTAATAGCAGCTGTTGACATAGGAGTTGTTGCTGCATTATCGAAATAAATCAAGATTTCTCCTTATTTCTTTTTATTGTAAGCAAACAGTGGACTGACTGGTTTTCTTTTATGGATACGAACGATTGCATCTCCGATTAGCCCACTTGCAGTAATGTATTGAACATTTTTCGGAGTTTTTTCTTTCGTTGCAACTGAGTCAGTAACCAGGATTTCTTTGATAGGAGAGTTATCTAACTTTTCAGCGGCTCCCTCAACAAATAAACCATGACTAGAAACTGCATAAATCTCTGTTGCACCTTCACGTTCAACGATTTTTGAAGCTTCCGCAAAGGTACGTCCGGTATTTAAAATATCATCAATGAGAATAGCTTTTTTGCCAGCAACATCTCCGATAATGTATCCTTCGTTACGATGAGAATCGTCTTGTGCATAGTCAATAATCGCAATTGGAGCATCTAAATGTTCTGCTAAGCTTCTAGCACGTTTAACACCAGAGTTTTTGGGACTGACCACAACTACGTCCTCGCCAGACAAGCCTTTTTCGCAGTAATGTTTGGCAAAAAGAGGAACGGTGTAAAGGTTATCAACAGGGATATCAAAGAAGCCTTGGACTTGGACAGCATGCAAATCTAGGGTTAGAACACGATCAACTCCTGCTTTAACCAGCATATTCGCTACGAGCTTGGCTGTAATTGGTTCGCGAGGAGCGGCCGTTCGGTCTTGACGAGCATAGCCAAAATATGGCATCACAACATTGACAGAATTAGCGCTGGCGCGATTGCAAGCATCCACCATGATGAGAAGTTCCATCAAATGATTATTGACAGGAAAACTTGTTGATTGAATGATAAATACATCAAAGCCACGCACACTTTCCTCGATGTTTACTTGGATTTCTCCGTCTGAAAATTGACGTGATGAAAGTTTTCCAAGAGGCACACCAGCAGCTTTAGCGATTTTTTCGGCAATATCGTGATTGGAATTTAGTGCAAACAACTTCATCTGTGCTTTATCCGTCAGTATATCCATCATAACTTATTAAGACTCCTTTTGATTTCTACACTCCATTTTATCAAAAAATAAGCAAAATTTCAGCTTTTTATTCATAAGTTTTGAGCAAATCTTGCAACTTTAGGTTTTGCATATTTATAATGGATATGATGAGCTTGTAAAAAGCACTCGAATTGTTCTTTTCCAATTTTAGCATCTGTTACTTCTAGCTCTAATTCGTAGTCTGTTTTGTCAAAATAATGATTTTCATCAAGTGCCATCAAGCCAATAGTAGTCTCTTTTTCATAGCGAATAGTTGTCAAGCTCCCTAGAATCTTTAATTTCTCGAGGTTGATAGCAGCCTGAGTCAGCAGAGTGTGTATTTCTCCTTCAGGTAGCACACATGTATTGATGAGAGTGTGAGACTCTTCTAAAGTGAGAAATTGATTGTATTCCATATTACCGACCTGCTGCGGAATTTTTAAAGTTAATTCGGCACGAGTTTCAAAAGTACGAATCCGAAGTGCCATTTTTGCATCTCGAATTGAAAAGTCGGCTGTGTCAATATAGTAGTTTATCTGCTTGGTAGCTTTTATCTTTGAAAACAGTGGTAACAGCTGTTGGTACTCATTTTTTGTCAGAAGCGTTTTGTATTCAATTTCCAAATGATCCATTTTCCAATCCTTTTCTTTTGTTTGAAAGCGATTTATGTTATAATAAGTATTGTGTTTATTTTATAAAAAATTAAGTAAAATGACAAGGTGAGTGTATGCAATTAGAGTGGGAAGAGTTTCTGGATCCTTATATTCAAGCGGTTGGTGAATTAAAGATCAAACTGCGTGGGATTCGTAAACAGTATCGAAAACAAAAAAAACATTCTCCGATTGAATTTGTAACAGGTCGTGTAAAACCGATAGAAAGTATCAAAGAAAAAATGGCTTTGCGTGGGATTAAAGAGGAAAATCTAGTGCAAGATATGCAAGATATAGCTGGTTTGCGCGTAATGGTTCAATTTGTGGATGACGTAGAAGAAGTTTTGGATGTTTTACGAAAGCGCCACGACATGCGGATTATCCAGGAGCGAGACTATATTAAAAACCGTAAGGCTAGTGGTTATCGAAGCTACCATGTCATTATTGAATATCCTGTTGATACAATTAATGGCAATAAAATCATTTTAGCAGAAATTCAAATTCGTACTCTGTCCATGAATTTTTGGGCAACGATTGAACATTCTCTGAATTATAAGTATAAAGGAGAATTTCCAGATGAGATTAAGAAACGTTTGGAAATTACAGCAAAAATCGCCTATCAATTAGACGAAGAAATGGGAAAAATTCGCGATGATATTCAAGAGGCACAAGCTTTATTTGACCCAATTAGTCGTAAATTAAATGATGGCGTAGGAAATAGTGACGATACAGATGAAGAATACAGGTAAAAGAATAGGGATTATCAGTAATCGCAGACAGCAAAGTCAAGAACTTTGTCGCCAATTAAAACAAAAATTAAAGCAAAATCATTTTATTTTGAATGATAATAATCCTGATATTGTCATTTCAATTGGTGGCGACGGGATGCTTTTGTCAGCATTTCACAAATATGAAGATCAGCTAGACAAAGTTCGCTTTGTTGGTGTTCACACAGGACATTTGGGCTTTTATACAGATTATCGAGATTTTGAGTTGGACAAACTAATTGATAATTTAAAATTAGACACAGGCGCAAAGGTGTCTTATCCGATTTTAAATGTTAAAATTTTCCATGGAAATAATGAAATTTGTATAAAGCGTGCATTAAACGAAGCGACAGTCAAGCGTTCTGGACGAACAATGGTCGCTGATATCATTATCAATCAAGTGCATTTTGAGCGCTTTCGTGGTGATGGCATTTCAGTATCAACGCCGACAGGAAGCACAGCTTACAATAAATCGTTGGGCGGAGCTGTTCTCCACCCAACCATCGAAGCTCTTCAGATTGCAGAAGTTGCAAGCTTGAACAATCGTGTGTTTCGGACTTTGGGCTCCTCAATTATCGTTCCTAAGAAAGATAAAATTGAAATTGTGCCGACTTGGAATGATCGACATGCAATTTCGATTGACAATCAAAATTTTATGATTAACAATATTTCTAAAATTGAATTTCAAATTGATCAACATAAGATTAACTTTCTTGCTACACCGAGTCATACTAGTTTTTGGAATCGTGTCAAAGATGCCTTTATCGGCGAGGTGGAGGAATGAGGTTTGAATTTATCGCAGATGAGCATGTTAAAGTCAAAACCTTTCTAAAAAAACAGGAAATTTCCAAAAGTTTACTTGCAAAAATTAAGTTTTCTGGTGGAGATATTCAGGTAAATGGCAAAAAGCAAAATGCCATTTATTTGTTAGATATTGGCGACAAAGTTGCCGTCGATATTCCTGCAGAAGAAGGTTTTGGCAGTTTGCAAGCGGTAGAGAAAGATTTAGAAATTGTCTACGAAGATGCACATTTTTTGATTTTGAACAAGCCAGCAGGCGTGGCCAGCATTCCTAGTGTGAATCATTCCAATACAATGGCCAATTTTGTGAAGGCTTATTATATTGCAAATCATTATGAAAATCAGCAGATTCATATTGTGACTCGTTTAGACCGTGATACGAGTGGTCTGATGTTGTTTGCAAAGCACGGTTATGCTCATGCAAGATTAGATAAACAATTGCAAAAGAAAGTCATTGAGAAGCATTATTATGCTTTGGTCAAGGGTTCGGCACCGTTAAAGCCAGAAGGAGATATTATTGCTCCCATAGCGCGTGAAGATAGTAGTATCATTACTCGCTGTGTGGCAAAAAATGGAAAATATGCTCATACGAGTTATAAAGTTTTAGCGCAGTATGATGATATTTATCTCGTGGATATTCATCTTCATACAGGACGAACACACCAGATTAGGGTTCATTTTTCTTATATTGGTTTTCCGCTCTTGGGAGATGACTTATATGGTGGAAGCATGACTGACGGAATAACGCGGCAAGCGCTTCATTGTCATTCATTGCGTTTTTACAATCCATTCCATGAGGAAGTTGTGAATAAATCAAGTCCTTTTCCGGAAGACTTTCAAACAGTCATTCAAAAATTAAGCAATAAGTAAGGAGTAAAACATGAAAATTTTTGAAACAATTCGTGAAACATTGCAAGACAAAGAAGTGAAGATTGTCTTACCAGAAGGTGAAGAACCACGTATTCTTCAAGCTACTAAACGTTTGGTAAAGGAAACAAGTATCACACCTGTTTTATTGGGGAATCCTGAAAAAATTCGTATTTACCTTGAAATTGAAGGTGTGACAGAAGGTTATGAAGTCATTGACCCTCAAAATTGTTCATGCTTTGAAGAAATGGTTGCAGCTTTTGTAGAACGCCGTAAAGGAAAAATCACAGAAGACGAAGCGCGTAAATTATTGAAAGAGGACGTCAATTATTTTGGTGTCATGCTTGTTTATCTTGGTAAAGTACAAGGTATGGTTTCTGGTGCGATTCATTCTACAGCAAGCACGGTTCGCCCAGCTCTTCAAATTATCAAAACACTTCCTTGGGTTTCTCGCACATCTGGTGCCTTTCTCATGGTTCGCGGTGATGAACGCTATGTTTTCAGTGATTGTGCAATCAATATTGATCCAGATGCTAAAACATTAGCAGAAATTGCTATTAACTCTGCCTTGACCGCGCAAATCTTTGACATTGACCCTAAAGTGGCTATGCTGAGTTATTCAACTAAAGGTTCTGGATTTGGTGAAAAGGTTGATAAAGTCGTCGAAGCAACGAAACTTGCGCAAGAAATGCGACCAGATTTGGCTATTGACGGAGAGTTGCAATTTGATGCAGCTTTTGTGCCTAAAACGGCAGAGTTAAAAGCTCCAGGCAGCAATGTAGCTGGTCAAGCGACTGTCTTTGTATTTCCTAGTATTGAAGCTGGAAATATCAGCTATAAAATGGCAGAGCGTCTCGGTGGCTTCTCAGCAGTCGGTCCTATTTTGCAAGGATTGAATCATCCAGTAAACGACCTTTCACGTGGATGCAACGCTGATGATGTTTATAAATTAACATTGATTACTGCCAGCCAAGCAGTTGGTCATTATTAGAAAGCCAAGACAGAATCCAGAATTCAAGTTCTGGGTTCTCTTTTTATTTTGTGTTATACTAAAGTTATGTTAGATTTGAAAAAATATGGAATTGAGATGTGGGAGGATGAAAAAATTGTCTCCTTTCGCCAAAAATTATTAGCTTGGTATGATGAGAATAAACGTGATTTGCCTTGGCGGAGAAGCAGTAATCCTTATCATATCTGGATTTCAGAAATTATGCTTCAGCAAACACGGGTAGATACGGTTATTCCTTACTATGAGCGCTTTTTAGCTTGGTTTCCGACAATCAAAGATTTAGCAGTGGCTTCAGAAGAACGTTTGCTTAAAGCTTGGGAGGGGCTAGGTTACTACTCGCGAGTACGTAATATGCAACAGGCTGCTCAGCAGATTATGACAGATTTTAGTGGCGAGTTTCCTCACACTTACGAGGAGATTTCTAGTCTGAAAGGAATTGGTCCTTATACAGCAGGAGCTATTGCAAGTATTGCTTTTGGCTTGCCTGAGCCAGCGGTTGATGGGAATGTTATGCGGGTCCTGAGCCGTTTATTTGAAGTTAATTTGGATATTGGTGTCCCTGCTAACCGAAAGGTTTTTCAAGCGATGATGGAAATTCTGATTGACCCCCAAAGACCGGGAGATTTCAACCAAGCTTTGATGGATTTAGGCTCAGATATTGAAGCACCTATCAACCCTAGACCTGATGACAGTCCAGTAAGGGAATTTAGCGCTGCTTACTTACATGGAACAATGGATAGATACCCTATCAAAGCTCCTAAGAAAAAACCAGTTCCAGTTTATTTATATGGTTTGATTATCCAAGATACTCAAGGACGGTTTCTTTTGGAAAAAAATGAGACTAGCGGCCTTTTGGCCGGATTTTGGCACTTTCCTTTGATTGAAGTGGAAGAATTTCCGGACGGTGAACAGTTATCCCTTTTTGAAGTGGCAGAAAATCAAGTTGCATTTGAATTATCTCCGCAAGAAAGCTTTGAGCAGGATTATGATGTGGTAGTGAATTGGCAGGAGCAAGCTTTTCCAACGATTCAACATGTGTTCAGTCATCGCAAGTGGCAGATTCGTTTGCTTTACGGTCAGGTGGTAAATGCTACGGAAATGCCTAAACAGGAACAAGTTTTATGGTTGCATCCTGATGAATTTGACAACTATCCATTTGCTAAACCTCAGCAGAAGATGTGGCAAGCCTTTCAGGAAGGCAAATTAAAAGGAAATTAAATGTTAAGAGGCAAGGATAATGTGCTCCCTGCCTCGCTTTGTGATTGTAAAAGCCACTGCCTAGTTGGTTTATAATATGCTGTGAAGTTGGAAATTTTAATTCCAGCTTCATTTTTATAAGTTAGCGAATGTCTTGATTTCGTCAGCCGTCATAGAAGAGTCACAACGGACAGTCACATGACCATTCTCTGTGTGTAAAAATCCTGGCACAGTTGGGATTCCATATTCGGAACGAAAAGCTTGGAGTTCTTCCAGTTCACTAGGTTCCTCACTGTTGATAAAGAAAATGTATGCTTGGGTTTCAGCGACAACACTAGCTAGCGTAGTGGCGAATTTACGACAGTAAGGGCACGTTTTACGCCCAATGAAAAAAGTTGCGTTTTCTTTATTTTCAATGGCTTGTCGGGCACGTTCTACAGTCGTGACTTCTAAATCTTTGATATCTTGCGTAAAATTATCCATAAAATAACCTCATTTCTTTTGCTCATTCTAGTATGCCACAAATAGGAAAATAATGCAGAGATTTGAAATGAAATGTAAAATATTGAAAGAGAAGTGAAACAGAACTAGAAACTGAAAATTTTAATTGTCATCCTCTTATCTCAAGACTCCGATATAAAATGTTTCCCAGCTATTTTGTATAGTCTCCCCTGTAACGTTGAGCAAATGTTAAAAAGCGAAAAGACCTTGAGACCTACTTCGAAAGCTCTGTCCGCCATCTTAAAGCAGCATTTGAGCAATTATCTGTCATTTGTTACAAGACAATTTCGAGTCTGAGACACTCTTGTCCCAGACTCGAAGTTTGAATATTGTAGAAGTTAGGCTGAGAAATCAAAACCTTTTTACTTTTTGCTTATTTTACAAAATCATTGATTTCTGCTTCAATTTTAGCAAGTTTTGCTTGAGCGTCTTGGCTGGAATCTCCGACAACAGCAATGTAGAATTTGATTTTTGGTTCTGTTCCTGAAGGACGTACAGCAATCCATGAACCATCAGCAAGTGTGTATTTTAATACGTCACTTGCTGGAGTTGTTAATTTCCTTACATTGCCGTCAGAATCGGTAGCGGTTTGTGCTTTGAAATCTTCTGTGACTGTAATAGCAGTAGCGTTGAATTCTTTCGGTGCATTGTCACGGAACTTGCTCATAATAGCTTTGATTTGTTCAGCGCCATCAACACCAGACAAAGTAACTGAAATCGTCTTTTCAGCATAATAACCATATTCTTTGTAGATTTCTTCAATTCCGTCTGCAAGAGTTAAGCCGCGAGAACGGTAGTAGGCAGCTAATTCTGCAACAACCAATACAGCTTGGATAGCATCTTTGTCACGCACAAATGGTTTAATCAAGTAGCCAAAGCTTTCTTCAAAGCCCATCATGTAAGTGTGATTGTGTTTTTCTTCAAATTCTTGAATCTTTTCAGCGATAAATTTGAAACCAGTTAAGACGTTAAACATGGTAGCGCCGTAGCTTTCAGCAATCTTGGTTACAAGATCGGTAGACACAATGGATTTGCAAAGTGCTGCATTTGCGGGAAGTGTTCCAGCAGTCTTGTGCGCTTCAAGGATATACTTGGCCATAATCGCACCGATTTGATTTCCTGAAAGATTGCGGTAGCTGCCGTCTTTTTGGAGAACTTCAACGCCCACACGGTCAGCATCTGGGTCTGTTGCGACAAGGACATCCGCACCAACTTTACGTCCCAATTCTTCAGCAAGAGCGAAAGCAGCTTGGTTTTCTGGATTTGGTGATTTGACAGTGGAGAAGTCTGGATCTGGCACACATTGAGCTTCAACGACTTGAACAGAGTCAAAACCAGCTTGGGCAAATGCTCGGCGTGCTAACATTTCACCTGTACCGTGAAGCGGAGTGTAGACAATTTTCATGTCTTTGCCATATTCGTCAATCAAGTGTTGATTGATATTCACGTCTTTTACTTCTTTTAGGTATTCAATATCGACATTTTCACCGATGATCTCAATCAATCCAGATGCTTTTTCGGCTTCAACATCAGCAACTTCAATGGCAAATGGATTTTCGATTGCACGAATATAATCTGTCAAGGCATCAGCATCATGCGGTGGCATTTGCCCCCCATCTTCACCATAAACTTTATAACCATTAAATGGAGCAGGATTGTGGCTAGCAGTAATCATAATTCCAGCAAAAGTTCCTAAATGGCGAACCGCAAATGACAGTTCTGGTGTTGGACGGAGACTTTCAAATACATAAGATTTAATGCCATGTTTTGCTAAAACAGCAGCAGATTCAAAGGCGAATTCTGGAGAGAAGTGACGAGAGTCATAAGCGATAGCGACACCGCGTTTTTTGAAATCTTCACCTTTTTCATCAATCAAACGTGCTAAACCTTCAGTTGCCTGACGAACGACATAAATATTGATACGATTCGTACCTGCACCAATCAAGCCACGCATACCAGCAGTACCAAATTCAAGATTTGTATAAAAAGCATCTTCTTTTGTCTTTTCGTCCATCGAATCCAATTCTTTACGAAGGTAGTCTGGAAGTTCTGCAAAATCAAGCCATTTTTTGAAATTTTCTTGGTAAGTCATTACGAAATCTCCTTTTTAAAATAGGGAAGCTTATGAAAAATCAGTGAAAACAGGAAATGTCATTGCCTATTTAATAAAGGGAGGAGCACATCCATTTTTCTCAATTTTTCAGCTTTCTGCATTGTTTAACCGTTTTCATTATAGCATTTTTTCATAAAAAAATCACGATTTCACGTGATTATTTTCTAACTTTTTCAAGAGCTGGAATAATGGTAACTGTCAGAAGCGCAGAAATAATCATTTCAGCAATGGAATTGGTTGAAATGACAGAAGCAAGCAGTAGTTGAATGTTTCCGTTATATACTTTGGAGAATAGTAGGAAAATCCCTCCTAAAACAAAAATAGTATTTGTCAATGAACCGACTGTTCCAGCTAAGATAAGTCCGGTCTTATTTTTAAGATATTTATAAACAAAATAAGGAGTAATTCCGATTAAGATTCGCGGAACGAGGGCAATGATGAGCGAATAAATATTCCCATTAGGGACAAACGGGCTAAACAAGTAACTGGTTGGCAAGAGAACAAGTGTGTTCGTAACCAGACTAATGATACCCATTAGCGCCCCTAAAATAGCGCCTACCTTTGGTCCATATAAAATACTTGCAATAATAACGGGAATGTGGACAATCGTTGGTTTGATTGGGACGGGAAAAAGGTTAAATATTACTGAACTCAATAGATGAATGACGAGCATAATCGCAAAAAAGATAGCAATTTGAGCAATATTAGATTGTTTCTTCATAAATCATTTCCTTTACTTTTTTTATAATTGTTTCTACAGAAGCAAGGGCGCCAATTCCGTGGTCACCACAGGCTAGGACGGTTTCTCTAGGCTGAATCATTTGCCAGCCGTATTTTTCTAGTTTAGATAGATTTTCTTGAATGATTGGATTTTCATACATTTTTGTATTCATAGCAGGAGCTAGCACTTTTTTGGCTGTTATAGGCAAAGCGAGTGCGGTGCTTGTTATCATATTGTCTGCAAAGCCATTGGCTAATTTAGCGATTGTATTGGCAGAAGCAGGTGCAACTAAGAAAAGATCCGTTTGCTTGGCAATTTCAATATGATTGACCTTGTTTGGCGTAGGCTCCTCCATGACATCTGTATGCACTAAATTTTTCGACAATACCTGCAAAGTCAGCGGTGTAATGAAATTTGTAGCTGCTTGAGACATCAGAACAGTCACCTTTTGATTGTCTTTTGTCAATTGACTGGTCAAGTCAGCAGCTTTATAGGCGGCAATGCTTCCTGTGACGGCTAAAGTAATATGTTTCATAAATTGTCCTTTGTGTGAATATGTGTCAGCAATAATTGGGCAATTTCTTCTTTAGTAGTGGCTTCTATTACGGAATCTTGTTTGACCAAGAAAGCATGATGTTGATTATTGGAAATATCATACAAGTCATTTGCCACAATTATTTCTGCTTTGTTTTTTATGAGACTAGCACGAGCAACTGTCAGTAATTCTTCCTTAGAAACATCAACTAAGAGTTTAAAGCCAATTAGACGGATATTAGGATTCCATTTTTTTACTTGGCTGATAATTTTCGGTGTTTGTTTGAGAAAGAGCACTTGATAATCATCTTGTGATGAAATCTTCCCTTGGACGTTTGTTTTGTTCAAAAACTCTGTTAAATCCTGCGAAGCAGTGATTTGGTCAAATCCTGCCATATAAATAGGAGTATAGTCAGAGACAGCCATTGAATGAATCAAAACATCATGAGTTTTGACCAAAGACTGCATTGTTTCTAGCAAATCTTGTACATTTTCAATGATTTGAATGGTTAAATTTGGGTGAGCAGCAGGCTTGACAGCATTCTGTGTAGTGACTAATGTAACTTGATCGCCTTGTGCTAAAAAACTCTCCGCAATAAGAGCACCAAGCTTTCCTGTTGAGTGATTCGTAATAGAACGAACTTGATCGATTTTTTCGCTCGTTCCGCCAGAAGTAATCAATAGTTTCATAACTAAATTTTACACAAAAAAAGTTAATTCGTAAATCAAAAAGACTTTTCCGAACGTTTTTGAGAAGTTTAGCTTTGAAAGTGTTTGTTTTCTTTATTTTTTGGTATAATAATCCTATCAAAACTGGAGGATTCCAAATGAAAACGGATATAGAAATTGCTCAGAGTGTTGACTTGCAGCCGATTGCTGATGTAGTGAAGAAAGTTGGAATTGATTACGATAATTTGGAGCTTTACGGTAAATACAAGGCGAAATTATCTTTTGACAAGATTCAGGAATTGCAAAAGAAGCCAGTTGGTAAGCTGATTCTGGTAACAGCCATCAACCCAACACCGGCCGGCGAAGGAAAATCAACTATTACTATTGGCTTGGCAGATGCTCTCAGCAAAATTGGAAAGAAAACCATGATTGCGATTCGTGAACCGTCTCTTGGACCAGTTATGGGAATCAAAGGCGGAGCCGCTGGAGGTGGTTATGCACAGGTTCTACCAATGGAAGACATCAATTTGCATTTCACAGGAGATATGCATGCGATTACCACTGCCAACAATGCCCTTTCTGCTTTGATTGATAATCATTTACATCAAGGAAATGCTCTAGGAATTGACCAACGTCGCATTATCTGGAAGCGCGTGGTAGATCTGAATGACCGTGCTTTGCGGCATGTGACCGTCGGTCTGGGCAGTCCGGTTAATGGAATTCCGCGGGAAGATGGTTTTGATATTACGGTTGCATCTGAAATCATGGCTATTCTCTGTTTAGCGACAAGTATTGAAGACTTGAAAGAACGTCTAGCTAATATCGTTATTGGTTATCGTTATAATCGGACACCTGTTTATGTTCGAGATTTGGAAGTAGAAGGTGCTCTTGCTCTCATCTTGAAAGACGCTATAAAGCCCAATCTAGTACAGACTATTTATGGAACCCCTGCCTTTGTTCACGGTGGACCGTTTGCCAATATTGCTCACGGCTGTAATTCCGTTTTGGCAACGACAACAGCTTTGCATTTGGCGGACTACACGGTGACTGAAGCTGGCTTCGGTGCGGATCTAGGGGCTGAAAAATTCCTAGACATCAAAACACCCAATCTTCCGACTGCTCCAGATGTAGTGGTTATTGTTGCAACTCTCAGAGCATTGAAAATGAACGGTGGTGTCGCTAAAGAAGATCTGACAACTGAGAATGTTGAAGCGGTTAAAGCAGGTTTTGCCAACCTCAAACGCCATGTGGGAAATATCCGTAAATTTGGTATTCCGGTCGTGGTGACTATCAATGAATTTGTGACGGACACCCAAGCTGAAATTGCCGTTCTCAAGGAACTTTGTGCAGAGATTGATGTCCCGGTGGAATTGGCTAGTGTCTGGGCAGATGGTGCTGACGGTGGATTGGCTCTTGCGGAAGTTGTGGTCAAAACGATTGAAACGAGACCTGCCAAATACACTCGACTCTATGACAACAATCTGTCTATCGAAGAAAAAATCGAGAAAATTGTCAAGGAAATCTATCGTGGAACAAAAGTCAATTTTGAAAAGAAAGCAAAAACTCAAATTTCTCAAATTGTCAAGAACGGCTGGGATAAGCTGCCAATTTGTATGGCCAAGACCCAGTACAGTTTTTCAGATAATCCAAATCTTCTAGGAGCGCCAGAAAACTTTGAAATCACTATCCGCGAAGTAGTTCCAAAATTGGGTGCAGGTTTTATTGTCGCCCTAACTGGTGATGTTATGACGATGCCCGGTCTGCCAAAACGCCCAGCAGCCCTCAATATGGACGTAGCAGCAGACGGAACTGCTATTGGACTATTTTAAAACGAAAAAGGTTCGAGAGAGCCTTTTCTTTTTGAATTTGGTAAAATATACATGGTGATATACTTCATTTTTATGAAAGTAATAAGAAGAAAGGAACGTTTGGATGAACATCAGATTAGCAAATAAAAACGACGCCGCTGCTCTCATTGCTATTTACGCACCCTATGTGGAGAAAACAGCCATTACTTTTGAGTATGATGTTCCGTCGGTGGAGGAATTTTCTGGTCGGATTGAGAAGACCTTGGAAAGGCATCCTTATTTGGTGGCCGAAGAAGAGGGAGTCATTCTGGGCTATGCCTATGGTTCGACCTACTACGGGCGCAGCGCTTATGACTGGGCTGTTGAACTGTCGGTCTATGTAGCTGATGAGAATCGCGGCAGAGGGATTGGGAGGCAGCTTTATGACAAATTGGAAAAAATTCTTGAACAGCAAGGTTTTGTTCATTTTCTAGCTTGTATTGCTCTGCCGAATGATGCCAGTATTTCTTTCCATAAAAAACGTGGTTATCAGCAAGTAGCGTATTTCCCAAAAATCGGATATAAATTTGACTGCTGGCATGACACAGTTTGGTTGCAGAAGAGTTTAGATAAACCAGCAAGACCAATTAAATTATTCAAAGATATGAATGTTGAAAGTGAATGGTAATATGAAAGTAGAAGATATTTTCCAAGGATTAAAAGAAGTAGCGAATCCTGAAGATGCTATTCACATGGAAGCATACATGAAAGACCAGTTTGAGTTTTTAGGAGTCAAAACACCTGTTAGACGAAAGCTTTCCAAGGTATTTTTTAAGAAAAATAGCAGCCTTGCAATTGATTGGAAATTTATCCATCAGGCTTGGGAGAACCCCTATCGTGAAATGCAATATGTGGTGCTGGATTATTTGCAATTGAAACAAAAAGCTTTGACACCAAGCGATTTGTCAAAGATAAAGAAATTAGCGCAGACAAAACCTTGGTGGGACACAATTGACTTTTTGTGTCGCTCGGTAGGCTATATTAGTTTGCATTATCCTGAGACAAAGAAATTTGTGTTGGAGTGGAGCAGGGATGAAGATTTTTGGCTGCGGCGCCTTGCCATTGAACACCAATTGCTTCAAAAAGAAGAAACGGATGTCCAGCTGCTGGAGCAAATCTTGGTTAATAATCTTGACCAGACCGAGTTTTTCATCAATAAGGCTATTGGCTGGGCTCTGCGAGATTACTCCAAGACCAATCCCGACTGGGTGCTGGAGTTTATTGAAAAATACAAAGACAGGCTGAGCAAACTCAGCATTAAAGAAGGAAGCAAGTACTTGTTAGAACGATAGACGATTGGGTTTTCTCGTTTATCTTTTCCCTCCGCATCCATTAACAATTGAAATCATTTTTGAGTCAAAAGATAAAACATATCAGACAAATATCAATCAATAAACAAAAAAACTGAACCAATCCTTGAACTGCACCCCAAAAGTTAGACAAGAAAACTCTAACTTTTGGGATGTTATTTTTATGAAATTAAGTTATGAAGACAAGGTTCAAATCTATTACTTGCGAAAAAGCGGCGCAACTCTCAAGTCATTATCAAAACAGTTTAACCTCAATCAGTCAGGGATCGAATATCTGATTCGACTAATTGATAGGCATGGAGTAGACATTGTCAAGAGAGGTAAGAAGACTTATTATTCTCCTGAACTAAAGCAAAAAATCCTTCATCAAGTTCTTCTTGAAGGGCGTTCTCAATTGTCAGTCTCTCTCGATTTTGCCCTTCCTAACAGGGGGACTCTCCCAAATTGGCTGGCACAATATAAGAAAAACGGCTATACTATTGTTGAGAAACAAAGAGGGAGACCACCAAAGATGGGACGTAAGAAAAAGAAAACTTGGGAAGAAATGACGGAACTAGAGCGACTTCAAGAAGAGAACGAGCGTCTTAGAACGGAGAATGCCTATCTAAAAAAGTTGAGGGAGTTACGCTTAAGGGACGAAGCCTTACAGCGCGAAAAGCAGAGACAATTAGAGAGATGGTCAAGGAAGGATTCCGATTAAGTTTCCTACTAGCTACCGCTAAACTCTCTCGTGCAACTTACTATTACCAGCTAAAACAGCTAGATAAACCAGACAAGGATCAAGAGTTAAAAGCTGAAATTCAATTGATTTATGATGAGCACAAGGGAAACTATGGTTATCGTCGAATTCATCTTGAACTGAAAAATCGTGGTTTTCATATCAATCACAAGAAAGTTCAGCGATTGATGCAAGTGATGGGGCTACAAGCTCGAATTCGCCGTCAACGGAAATATTCTTCTTACAAGGGGGAGATTGGTAAGAAAGCAGAGAATCTCATTCAGCGTCAGTTTGAAGGCTCTAGGCCTTACGAAAAGTGCTATACAGATGTAACCGAATTTGCCTTACCAAACGTCAATGGAAAGCTCTACCTGTCTCCTATTTTAGATGGGTATAATAGTGAAATCATTGCCTTTACCTTGTCACGTTCACCTGACTTGAACCAGGTCAGAACAATGTTAGCCAAGGCTTTTCCTGCTGGAACCTACAAGGGAACCATTCTCCACAGTGACCAAGGCTGGCAGTATCAGCACCAGTCTTATCATCAATTCTTAGAAGCGAAAGGAATTGTCCCATCTATGTCTCGCAAGGGCAATAGTCCAGACAATGGGATGATGGAGTCCTTCTTTGGCATCCTCAAATCGGAGATGTTCTACGGTTATGAGAAGAGTTATCAATCGCTTGATGAGCTGGAGAAAGCTATTGCAACTTATATTGTTTATTACAACAATAAACGGATTAAAACAAAACTAAAAGGACTTAGTCCTGTGCAGTACAGAACTAAATCCTTTCACTAATATTTTTTGTCTAACTTTTTGGGGGCAGTACATCCTCTAGGATAACTCTCCTAAGGGGAATTGATTCAGTTTTTTTATTTTTCATCAAGAAGATTGGTGGTATAGTCAAAGAAGTTGAGAACGTCCTCATTTAAAATCGTTGATTTTAGGCTGGCAAGATAGACGTAAAATATGATCTTATCCCCCTTAGACAGAGGAATTTTAACCAATTTTTCCTCATCATTTGGAAAAGCAAAATCAGCCAAGAGACTGATGCCGATATTTTTTCTCAACATTTGCTTCAGCAAATCAACATCATCCGTCTGAAAAAAGATTTCAGCTTTATTATGATGCTTTTGGTTTAACTCACGAAAAGCTTTCAGGTGAATGAAGTGCTGGTCCAAGACGATAAAAGATTCATCAATCAATTCTGAAAAAGAGAGAATTTCTTTATCAGCTAACGGATGGGATTTAGACATGACGACAAATACTTCACTTGAAAACAACCTCTGCAAGTTTAAGCCATTGTGTGAGAGAGGGCCAAGCGTTGCAACAAAGCTGACATCTAAATCTCCATTTTCCAAAAGGCGAAGCAGTTCGACAGAGCCTCCGCGAATAGGGCGGATTTTTTGGAAAAGGGCAGCCTTGTCATCATTTTCAGGAATAAATGACAGTAAATAATTCATAATCATCGGCGGAAAGCCAACAGTCGAATAATGCGCTAAGGAACGATTGATTTCTTTATGGGCAGAAGAAAGCTCTGGCAGGATCCGCTTGAGATGGCTTAGGAGAATCTCTCCTTGCTCGGTCAAAGAAAAAGTACGATGAGAAGGATCTGCTGCAATGAGCTTACAATTAAATTCCTCCTCTAAGCGCTTGACAGCGTAAGAAACAGACGGCTGACTAATATCAAATTTATTGGCAACAGCAGTATAAGACTGGAGCTGCGTGAGAGAATAAAAATACTCAAAATCTTTTATGTTCATGCTTCAAGTGTAACACAAAGAGGTGAAATAAGGGCAAAAGAAAATTGATATAAGTAAATTTTATCCGTACTGTCGCTTTTGACTATACGCAAAGCAAAAGATTAAAATGAAATACTGAAGCGACTACCGGTCAAGGTTATCAAGAATGTCTTCAAAAATGCCAACGAATACTTCTTGTTTTTCCTTTGGTAGTTGTTTTATTTTCATATTTAAGCGTTTAAGGGAGAAAGGATGGTTTGAATCTCTCTTTCCTTCCAAACTTCTAAAGTCAAAAAATTCTTCCGGTGTCATATCTAAAGCTAAGATGACTTTTTCCAGAGTTTGAATGCTGAGATTGCTGCTTAGGTTTTCTAGTTGATTGATATATTTCAAGCCTAAACCAGCTTTTTCAGATAATTCTTCTTGACTTAAATCCTTTGCTTTTCTATGAAAGCGGACCTTATTAGCAATAAAACGCTGTAAAAAAGTTGTTTTGTTCATATACCTATCATACAAGTTTCACATCATCTTTTTAACCTTATGTATAAAACTTTGTATGATTTATGGCACAATTTGTGCTATAATAAATATAAAAGGAGGCGAATTTTTTATAGTTGGCTATGTTGATTTTAAAAATCAATTGTCATTATAGTCATTTAGTTTATCTTTTATTACTGTGTTAACTCGCTTTGTCTAACTTCAGTTATGCCTGCAGCTCGTTGCCTTGTACTAAAAGCAAACTAAACGACTATATTCTTAAAATGCAAGGAGAAAGCTCATGAAAGCACATGACATTTTAAATAACCCTTTTTTGAATAAAGGAACGGCCTTTACAAATGAAGAACGTCAAGAATTGGGATTGGTAGGACTTTTGCCTCCGTATGTCCAAACTTTGGAAGAGCAGGCTGCTCAAACCTATCACCACTATCAGCAAAAGCCAAGCAACCTTGAAAAGCGTTTGTTTTTAATGGAAATTTTTAATACCAATCGGACTTTATTTTACTATCTGTTCAGCCAACATATTAAAGAGTTCAATCCTATCGTGTACGATCCGACAATTGCAGATACGATTGAAGGATACAGCGATCTTTTTGTAGACCCTCAATATGCTGGTTATCTTGATATTAACCACCCTGAAAATATTGAAGCAACTTTGAAAAATGCAGCAGGAGACCGTGAGATTCGCTTGATTGTGGTGACGGATGCAGAAGGAATCCTAGGAATTGGTGACTGGGGAACCAACGGAGTAGATATCTCAGTCGGCAAGCTTATGGTCTATACTGCAGCAGCAGGAATTGATCCAAAATCTGTTTTACCTCTGGTTATTGACGCAGGAACCAATCGCAAGGAATTATTAGACAATCCAAATTATCTTGGAAATCGGCATGAAAGAGTTCGCGGAGAGCGTTATTATGATTTTGTTGATCAATTTGTCCAAACAGCTGAACGTCTTTTCCCTAAGCTCTATCTGCACTGGGAAGATTTTGGCCGCTTAAATGCTGCAACGATTTTAAACGAATACAAGGATAGAATCCCAACATTTAATGATGATATTCAGGGAACAGGGATTGTGACCTTAGGCGGAATTTTTGCTTCACTTGACATCACCGGAGAAAAACTAACGGATCAAGTCTATCTCTGCTATGGCGGGGGCACAGCAGGTGCAGGAATTGCAGCACGTGTCTATAGAGAAATGGTTGTAGATGGTTTATCTGAAGAGGAAGCCTATAAACGCTTTTTCATGGTGGATAAGCAAGGTCTCCTCTTTGATGATATGGATGACTTAACTCCTGAGCAAAAACCGTTTGCGAAGAAGCGCTCTGATTACCCAAATGCAGATAAGCTGACTGATTTGCTTGAAGTTGTGAAAACCGTCAAACCGACGATTTTAGTTGGAACTTCTACACAGCCAAATACCTTCACAAAGGAAATCGTAGAAGCGATGTGTGAAAACACGGCCTGTCCGATTATTTTCCCACTTAGCAATCCTACAAAGCTAGCAGAAGCAACTGCGGAAGATTTGATTAAATGGTCAGACGGGAAAGCATTTGTCGCAACAGGAATCCCAGCAGATGATGTAGAGTATAAAGGTGTTACTTATCAAATCGGCCAAGCAAACAATGCCCTTATTTATCCTGGCTTGGGACTTGGGGTCATGGGAGCTGAGGCTAAACTATTGACAGATGAAATGATTGGCGCTGCGGCTCACTCCTTGAGCGGTATTGTGGACATTACCCAGCCCGGAGCTCCCGTTCTTCCACCTTTCAAATATGTGACAGAAGTGTCTATCAAGGTAGCAGAAGCTGTTGCTAAAAAAGCCCAAAAGCAAGGTCTTGCTCAAGCAGACGAAAAAGACATGGCTAAAGCAGTACGTGATTTGAAATGGTATCCAAAATACTAGATAGAAGGTTTTTATGAATATCTTTTTAACCTCTATTCAAAGTATCATCCCGATTATTGCAATCATTGTACTTGGCTATATCTTGCAAGTAAGGGGCTGGTTCGGAGAAGACTTCGGTCCCAATCTGTCCCGCCTCATCATGAATGTAGCGTTGCCGGTTTCAATCTTTGTCTCTGTCTTGAAGTACCTGACTTTGAGCAAGTTGATTTCATTATCAAGTTCTCTTGTCTGGGTTTTGGTAGCTTTTGTCATTGGATACATTTTTGCTTTTGTTGCCGTTAAGGTTTTTAAAGTGCGGCCAGGTCGTCGGGCAACCATGATTAATACCTTTGTCAATGCCAATACAATCTTTATAGGGCTTCCTTTGAATGTTGCTCTCTTTGGAGACGAGGCACTTCCATATTTCTTGGTTTACTATATTGCGAATACCATTTCGACATGGACAATCGGGGTCTATCTCATGACAACCGATAGCAAGTCTGGCGAGAAGAAAGCAGGAAAATTTGACTGGAAGAAACTCCTGCCTGCTCCTTTGATTGGTTTTCTCGTTGCCTTAGTCTTTCTTATTTTAGGTTGGGAGGTGCCTAGTTTTGCCAGCAGCACCCTTATCTATATCGGGAACTTAGTAACTCCTCTGTCTCTTATTTACATTGGTATCATTTTAGCTAAAGCAGGTTTGAGCACTATTCGGTTCGATAAGGACTCTGTTGTGACCTTGGTCGGTAAATTTATTTTAGCGCCATTAACAATGGTTGTTCTTTTGAATTTAGTAGCAAGCGGATTGCCTGCAATGGAATACAAAACCTTCGTCGTTCAATCTGCTGCACCAGCCCTTGCAGTTCTTCCAATCCTTGCAAGCCAAGGAGACGGCGATGTGGAATTTACCACAAATGTTGTGACACTAAGCACGGTCTTATTTGTAGTCGTTGTTCCAGTTGTTGTGACACTACTTGGATAAACTATTCTTAAAAATAATAGCAAAATGCCCTGATTGCTTCTGTCAGGGCGTTTATTGATGTTAGATATTTTTTTGCTCTAAGTGATGTATATGATTGTATCTAGTATAATGAATGATAATAATCGTCAAAATAGTAGTGACTGTCCAGATAGCATATTGATGAATGAAACGTGTGAGAAATCCGGTAAAAATAGCACCGCCGATGAAACTAGCGACAATCATAGAGTAATTAGCCGCTTGCCTTCTAATAATATGTCTGCGGTCTTTAAAACGAATATACTCATACCAAGCAGTGACCATTCTCCGATAGTTTCCTGAAGTCATCATAATCATGTAGGGATAAGACTCGATTTTTGAGCCTGTATAAGTTAGCATGACCATGCCTGTAGAGGTTGCAAGCAATATCACCCAGATAAAATAATGAGAATGAAAAAAAGGAAAGAGGAAAGTCGTGAGAGTCAATGGTAAGACTCCCCAAGTACGCCAATGTGAGCTTTGCGCCCGTTCCTTAAGTAGAATACCAAGGATAAAGCCACAGGTAAAGAAGACAAGCGAAAGGATACGGTAAGCGGTCTTTACGGTTGGTCCATCCCAATCGGCTACGATTAAAATAATATTCCCTGTCTGAGTGGCGATTAGTGTACTAAATTGTATATGCGAAAAAACGTCTAGGCAACCACCCACAGCTCCTAGCAAGATAGCCATTGTTCGTCTATCTTGAGGCATGGGGACAGGCTGTTTCGTAGTATCCATAACTTTATCCTCCTAAAGACTATTTTACTCTTTTAAGGCACCAATTTCAAATATGGATAAGCTAGAAAATCTCTCATAAAAAATAGTTTGACTTTTAGGATTCTCTATAGTAGAATGCTAGATATGCGATGAGTCGATAGGTGGCGCAAACCACATATTGAGCATGGGAGGTCATATACGCAGGAGCGGACCTTGATGAGTTGTGTGAACCTGCTCATCACACGTAAGTGCCCTCAATCCCTACTTTTTAGTGGGGATTTTTTTCTTATAAGTCTTTTCAATTCTTTAGAAAAGTAGTATAATACCAGCAATACACAAATTTTTTGAAAATTCAGAGAGGTATGTTATGGGATACACAGTTGCTGTGGTAGGTGCTACAGGTGCCGTTGGAGCTCAAATGATTAAAATGCTGGAAGAATCAACTCTTCCGATTGAGAAAGTACGCTACTTGGCTTCAGCTCGTTCAGCGGGGAAAGTTTTGAAATTTAAGGACCAAGACATCACAATTGAAGAAACAACGGAAACTGCCTTTGAAGGTGTAGATATCGCTCTCTTTTCAGCAGGTGGCTCAACATCTGCCAAATATGCACCTTATGCTGTAAAAGCAGGTGCAGTTGTAGTGGATAACACCTCTTATTTTCGACAAAATCCTGATGTTCCTTTGGTTGTACCAGAGGTCAATGCACATGCACTTGATGCTCATAACGGAATTATTGCCTGCCCAAACTGTTCAACTATCCAGATGATGGTGGCGCTGGAGCCTGTTCGTCAGAAATGGGGCTTAGAGCGCATCATCGTATCGACCTATCAGGCCGTGTCTGGAGCTGGTATGGGAGCTATTCTTGAAACTCAGCGTGAACTGCGTGGGGTCTTAAATGACGGTGTCAATCCGCGTGATGTTAAGGCTGAGATTTTGCCTTCCGGCGGTGACAAGAAACACTATCCGATTGCTTTTAATGCTCTTCCTCAAATTGATGTCTTTACGGACAATGACTACACCTACGAAGAGATGAAGATGACCAATGAAACCAAGAAGATCATGGAAGATGACACGATTGCGGTTTCTGCTACTTGTGTTCGTATCCCTGTTCTTTCAGCGCACTCAGAGTCTGTCTACATCGAGACAAAAGAAGTAGCGCCTATCGCAGAGGTCAAAGTAGCTATTGCCAATTTTCCTGGAGCAGTATTAGAGGATGATGTTGCTCATCAAATCTACCCTCAAGCTGTCAATGCTGTCGGCAAAAAAGAAACATTTGTTGGTCGTATCCGCAAAGATTTGGATGCTGAAAAAGGGATTCATATGTGGGTGGTTTCAGACAACCTGCTCAAAGGTGCGGCTTGGAATTCTGTTCAAATTGCTGAGACCTTGCATGAACGTGGCTTGGTGCATCCAACAGCAGAGGTCATTTTCGAATTGAAGTAAAATGTGAGATAATATTTGTATAGTTGTATTTTGCAAGCTAGGAGGACGAGATTTATGTCTATAGAAGATTTAAAAAAAGCAAGAATTATAACAGCACTTGTAACACCGTTTAAAGAGGACGGTAGCATTAACTTTGAAGCTCTTCCTAAGCTAATTGAACACCTTCTAGCGCATCATACAGAAGGACTGATTATCGCAGGAACGACAGGTGAAAGCCCAACTCTGACGCATGAAGAGGAGCTAGAATTATTTGCAGCGGTTCAAAAGATTGTAAAAGGGCGAGTTCCGTTGATAGCCGGAATTGGTACGAACGATACTCGAGATTCTGTTGAATTCGCGCGTGAAGTTGACAAATTTGGTGGTTTTGCTGCCGGACTTGCAGTGACACCTTATTACAACAAACCGACTCAAGAAGGTCTATATCAGCATTATAAAGCGATTGCGGAAGCTTCAAATCTGCCAGTCATCGTTTATAATGTTCCTAGCCGAACGGTTGCTGGTTTGACAGTAGAAACTTCCTTGCGCTTAGCACAATTGCCAAATATTATTGCAATCAAGGATTGTACAGGCATAGATGCTCTTACTCATTTGGTTGAAAACGCTCCACAGGACTTTCTAATTTATACTGGGGAAGACGGACAAGCTTTTCATGCAAAAGCAATCGGAGCACAGGGGGTTATATCTGTTGCGGCTCATACCAATGGAGATGACTTTTATAAAATGTTCGCAGCCTTAGACGAAGGTAAGTTGAAAAAAGCTGCTCAGATTCAACGTCAGCTGTTACCAAAAATAGAAGCTCTCTTTTCTGTGACAAGCCCAGCACCACTTAAAGCTGTGCTAAATTCTCAAGGGTTTGAAGTCGGACCACTCCGCCTCCCATTGGTTGCTTGTACAGAGCAAGAAAAAGCCGTTATTCTTTCATTTTTTGAAGATTGAAGGAAGCATTTTAGGTTTGTAAAATGTTGGGAACATTTACGATGAACTAGTGAATTTTTTATTACGTAGGACTTTAGCATTTAAATCTGCAAGAAGAAATGTTTGAAAAGACAAAACTAAGCTGAATGGAAAGACTGATATTACTAGATTGTCATATTTTCTGTTATGATAAGATAAGAGTGGGATATTTAGTATAATAGAAATGGATAAATTGAAAGTTGATGAGAAGTTGGAGCATATGAAGAAAAGAAAATTGAGAATCAGTTCCATTGAAATTATGGCGATTTTAGGATTATTAATTTGGCTACTCACAATATTTTTAAGAAAATATTATTCAATTAATTCAGTTGTTCCTATATTTTATGTCACACCCTAGTTTTGGAGGAGCATGGATTGGAACAGCTATGCTAAAACAACCTTTTAGTCCAACATTCAGTGTAAATAAAGTCTCAACTATTGAATTTTCTAAAAAGACACTTATGTATATATGTATACTGGTTGTACTGATGTCTTTTATTAATGAGTTATTACCATTGGGTAATACTAGTGTAGTATTTGACGTATACGATGCGCTTGCTACTGTACTAGCGGAAATCATAGCTTTTAACATACCTGTCATTCTAAAAGAAAAGACTTTAATAGATTACCGTTGATTTTGGGAAGATTAAAAAACCAGTGTCGAACTGAACAAGGAATAAAAACACATTAGACGGTAGAATGAAACATTCTATCGTCTTTTCGTATTAGTTCTTACCATTTTCTCTTTTTCCGACAATTTAATAAATCTACGAATCAAAAGGGATAGCTTTTCACTCCAATTATAAAAAATGATCAAAAAGTCTTGTAATTTTTTTCTTATGTTACGATTGTTAATAGTTAGAAAAAATTGTAAAATTAGTGCAGTAAAAGCTTAGCCTTTGATGTTTTTAGACAATAGTTTCATTTTTTAATAGCTTTTTGATTTACAATAAAACATGTGAAATTTCTTTCTTCTGCGCAAACCTATAAATTCCGTACAAATTTGATGGGGGATAAATTTTCCTATCGTTTATACTATAGGCAAGGAGGTAGGAAGATGAATTTATACTTTGGTGATATTCCGATTTGTTATTCTCATTCGACGGCTATGGCCTTACAGGCTGCGGGCTATGATTTTCGCTCGGACTACCTAGAAGCGATCATGGTCATGGGTAATGGAGCTACCCTTGTGAAAAAAGACGACAGACATCCTTTGGTTTTCTTTGATAATGGCATGCCAGATGAGTCCATTAGTCATTGTTTACAAATTCTTGGATTTGACTATGAGGAGTTTTTCTGTGATTCTTCAGAGCCAGTCAATGTGATAGAACTAAAAGAAAAACTCAAGACATATCTAGACCATGGATCTGTTATTGTAGGTCCTTTGGATATGGGATATCTGACTTATAATCTCAATCATAGCCATCTACGAGGTGTGGATCATTTTGTTTCAGTTTATGACATGGATGAGCATTGGATTTATTTCCATGATCCGGCAGGCTATCCTTGTGTGAAAATGGATTTTCGTGATTTTTGTAAAGCGTGGAAAGCAGAAGCGATTGACTATAAAAGAGGAGCTTATTCCATGTGGGGAAATTTGCAAAGAAATAAGCTTCCAACAAGTCAGGAGATTTATCACAGTGTCTCTATTATCATGAAACAACGATATGAAAATGGTGAGGTTGGTATAATTGAGGACTATGCTAAAACTATTCGAGCAAACGGCTTAAATGCGGAACAAAAACAACTCCATCAATTTTTTTCATTTCGTTTGGCAGCCGTTAGAAGTCTTTACTTGAGTCAATTTTTGAAAGATTATGATCCTGTAAAAGCAGACTTGAAGGAAAAAATTGCTATGCTTTTTAGCCAAGCCTATCTGGACAGCAGGCAGGAAGCCTATAATTCTTTAGCAGATACCCTGATGGAGATTGCCCAATTGGATGTACAGTTTAGGGATTTGTGCCTTCAATGTATCAAGGGATAAAACTCTGAAAGATTATTGTACTAAAGGTAAAGAAGTTAGAGATTTTGGTATCTTTACATAGGATAGAAAAATGAATAGAGGTAAAATATGCAGATAATTCAATTTTTTAATGAAACAATTAACTACATTGAAAGTGTGCTGGATAGCGAAATAGATGAAGATAAAATTACCCATTTATCCACTTATTCTTATCCTATGTTTAGCAGACTCTTTTCTATATTAACAGATACAACATTGTCAGAGTATATTAGAAGTCGAAGGTTGACAGAAGCGGCTGTTTTACTGAGAGATACCAATATTAAAGTTATTGATATAGCGATGAAGTATGGATATGAATCATCTGATTCATTTGGGACTGCATTCAAAAAATTTCATGGATTTACACCTTCAGAGGTAAGAAATGGAAAACCATTCAAAATAGTTTCACGAGTGCAGCTAGCACTAAGTGTAAGAGGAGGAAGAAGTATGAACATCACAATTCAAAAGAAAAATTCATTTACAGTTGCAGGTAGGAATGAACAAAATATCAATTCATCATTATGTCCGAGTGTTTGGAATAAACTATATGGAGAATATCGTCATGATGAATTAGCAAGATTGGGAGAAGGTCAAAGTGTCGGTGTTTGTTACAATGTAGAACAACCAAGTACTATTAATTACATAGCAGGGTATATCGTTACAGATGTAGATAAAGCAAAAAGTATGGGCTTAGATGTTTTGAAAGTTGAAGAAGCAGAATATGCCATTGTAGAGTTAACAGGAAGTGTTCCGGAATGTATTCATAATGGTTGGAAATATGCAATGGAAGTATTTTTTCCAGAACATGGTTATGTTCATTCAGGAAAACCTGACTTTGAATATTATTATGAAGGGGATATGGATAGCAAAGACTACAAAATGGAACTTTGGATTCCAATTGTAAAAGCATAATAAATATAAGATAGTTAGAGCAGATCTTTATGGTCTGCTTTTTTATCTTTCCAATAATTTAATAAATCTGCTAACTAAAAAGAATAGATTTTCGTTCTAATTATAAAAATTATTAAAAACTCTTGCAATCTTTTTTTTCTTATGTTACAATAATCATTGGTTTGAAAAAACTGCCTAAGACAGTAGGGGAGCTCGACTCATAAAGATCCTACCGAGGACAAAACGGATCATGTAAAAGAAACGTATTGTACTTTCGTGTCTAGGTTTGGGCGCGTTTTTCTTTTGGAAAAATTTCCCAAGCAAAATAATTACGGAGGTGAAACACTAAATGAGTGAAGCAAGTATTGCTAAAAAAGCGGAACTAGTTGATGTAGTTGCTGAAAAAATGAAAGCAGCTGCAAGTATCGTTGTTGTGGATGCTCGTGGTCTTACAGTTGAACAAGACACAGTTCTTCGTCGTAATCTTCGTGGAAGCGAAGTTGAGTATAAAGTTATTAAAAACTCAATTTTACGTCGTGCATCTGAAAAAGCTGGACTTGAAGGTCTTGCTGATGCATTTGTTGGACCATCTGCTGTTGCATTTTCAAATGAAGATGTTGTAGCACCAGCAAAAATCATCAATGATTTTACTAAAGAAGCTGATGCACTTGAAATTAAAGGTGGAGCTATTGAAGGTGCTGTTGCATCTAAAGAAGAAATCGTTGCTCTTGCAACTCTTCCAAATCGCGAAGGACTTCTATCTATGCTACTATCTGTGCTTCAAGCACCAGTTCGCAATGTTGCTCTTGCAGTCAAAGCGGTTGCAGACAACAAAGAAGAAGCAGCTTAATTTTAAGTTGCGCGTAGCCTATGCTACAAACTAATAATAAATAACGAAAACATATTTGGAGGAAATAACAATGGCATTGAACATTGAAAATATTATTGCTGAAATTAAAGAAGCTTCAATCCTTGAATTGAACGACCTTGTAAAAGCTATCGAAGAAGAATTTGGTGTAACTGCAGCTGCTCCTGTAGCTGTAGCTGCTGCTGGTGCTGGTGAAGCTGCCGCTGCAAAAGATTCATTTGACGTTGAATTGACTGCAGCAGGCGACAAGAAAGTCGGCGTTATCAAAGCTGTTCGTGAAATCACAGGTCTTGGTCTTAAAGAAGCTAAAGAACTTGTTGACGGAGCACCAACTGTTGTTAAAGAAGGTGTTGCAACTGCAGAAGCAGAAGAAATCAAAACTAAATTGGAAGAAGCTGGAGCTTCAGTTACTCTTAAATAATCGTTCATTGATTGTTTAAGGGGGAAAGCCGAGTTTAAAAGCCTTTAGTTAATAGTAAAGGCGATAGAATAGGAAATGTTTCTTTAGAAACTTCCCCACAAACACCCCCACAATTTTTTGTGGGGGTGTTTTCTAAATTTTATTAAGGATTTAAACTTATGATTGATGTATTATTTTATAATACTGTTAATAATTATATTGGTAAGAAAGTTAATATAAAAAAAACAATTCCTCTTTCAAAAAAGGATTTTATAAGATATCTTATAAATACTGGTGGTTTTAGGAATAAAGGTGTATCCTTTAGTGGACAAAGATTTTATTTTCATTTAGTTAATATGGCTTTAACAGAGAGTAATCAGAAGTTTTATATAACAGGTGATTATTCTAATTCGGAAACATCTATTAAATCAGCTATCTCCTATTTTATTGGCATACTATCAGCATATGCAATTGCAGAAAAAGAATATAAAATTCCTTATTTATATCATCTAAAGGATCCTGCTATCTCCAGGGTAGTAAACACCACTAAATATTTTCCTGATTTCTTTGGTTTAGGATATGGTAGTATAAATAATGCTTATTTAATTGAAGCTAAAGGTAGTGTGAAGAATAGTATAGATAAGCGTACTATTACCAAAGCAAAAAAACAGGTTAACTCAATTGGTCAATTGACATTTAAGGAGTCTTCCGGTAATTACCATTATATAACTCGCTTTGAGAGACATATAACAGGTTCATATTTCCAAGATGATGAATTAAAATTTTGTGATGTTGATCCTGAATATGATGGGGAATTAGAATACTCTTTAGACGCTAATGTTGCAATTTTACGCTATTATAAAAATATTATCGAATTATTGTCGTCTAATAATAAAAAAATAGAAATCAAAAATTTAAATGGAATAGAATATACTTTAGTAGAATTTGAAGGTTATCAGATTGGAATTAATAAAGAAATATTCTATCTGTTAGAAGAATACTCAAATTATAATTATGAATTACCAGATGATTGTGACCTTTATAATTCAATATCCAAAATTTCAATGAACAGTTATGAGGAAACTTTTTTACTAAATAAAGAAGATTCAATTTCCCTTGGAAGAGATGGTATAATTGTTATCTAGTTAGTATTTTAGAGTGGTAGGAGGGTTATGACAGATTTTCTGATTCTTCCTCTTATCCTCATGGTGGTGGGCATGATTGCCTTGATTCTCTGGAAGCTCTTAATCCTAGACAGTGGTGTGTTTTTTATAGGACTGGCTTGTGCTATTCTTTTTACAGAGGTTTATGGATTCTATCTTCTCTTTACAGAACCTGAACTTTATACAGCAGACCTGACACAAAATGGATTTCTGAGTTTTACTTGAATTATTATTTTAATAGATGTATAATGCATTTAAAGAAAAACAAAGAACTTCCTAAGAGATCGGAAACTATAACCAATCAATGCAATATTTGCAGTTAATAGATTAGAAATGATAATATGGAGAGGAGTGCTAGCCTCTCTATTTTTCCAGGAGGACATTATGAATAAAATTTTTCACTATCTGGATAAGAAAACGAAATTTTATACTGTCATCGGGGCACTGGCAAATGGAGGATTGGCTCTTGCTCAACCTTTAGTAGTATCTCGAGCTTTGTCCTTAAACCAAGGAGAACTAACCTATTTTAAGATAGTGCAATTTGCTCTTTTTGGTTTTACAGTCTACTTTGTCTTGTATAGCTTGATGCTCTTTTGCAATCACACGCATAACGTATTTCGACGTGAGATTCAGATGAATATGAGAGCAGATTTATTTGGTAAGTTAATGACAAATAAGGATTATAGTGAAGATGAAAAAATCACCATGCTCACACAGGATATGGAGTATTTGGGGGATAATTATTTAGAAAAGTACATTAACATAATTTGCTGGGGATTTGTTGCTTTACTAACAGCAATTTATATTATTACGCAAAATCTGTTACTGGGGAGTATTTTTGTCTTCTTTACTATCTTACGCCCTATTCCTCAATATTTAATGAACAAAAGGCTCAAACATACTGGTGACGATATGGCTCAAGGCAGAGTGGAGGTTCATAATCAGGTATCTGACAGCATCCGAGGGGCGCAGACTCTGCTCATGAATCAAGCGATTCTGGAAAATAGACAAAAATTATGGAATGTGAATTGGAAATATCAACGAGCCATCCAAAACTTTTGCTTCACCCATAATATCGTCTTCTTTTGTAATGGCTTTATGGTATTTCTGAGTCAGGTTTTACCGCTTGTGTTAGGTTTCTTCTTTGCCATGAATGGTCATAGGGTATCTGTCGCTAGTCTTGTCGCCATGTATATCGCAGCTGGTCAGTTGGTGAGTCCTATCCAGACAATCATGTATGATACAGTAGATATCCAAGGGGCAAAAACGACTGCGGACAAGATTTATGGAGTATTAGACAGTAAAGATGATAAACAACTGGCGAAAGATGATATGCAAGAACTTCGTGCCCTGCACATCCAAAATTTAAGTAAATCTTATGGTAGCAGACAGCTTTTTACCCATCTGAATTTGGACATCCAAACTGGTCAGAAAGTTTTAATCAAGGGACCGAGTGGCTGTGGGAAATCGACCTTGTTTCGGATAACTATTGGTGAGGAGCAGGCTGATGAAGGTCAGATTACTGGTGTGACAACAACTAATAACTATACATCTCATTTTGTATCTAGTGTTGGTATTATTAGCCAGCATCCATTCCTTTTTAATGACACAGTTCGATATAATTTGACTTTGGGACAAGTCTTTTCTGATGAAGATTTGTGGTTTGTTTTAAAACAAGTCAAGCTCGACAATGAATTAACAGAAGGGTTGGACTTTATTGTCAGTAACAATGGTGACAATATTTCGGGTGGTCAGAGGGTTCGGATAGAACTGGCAAGATTTCTTCTGCGTAAAAAGGATGTTTTAATAGTAGATGAGGTAACTGCTGCCTTGGACGAGGAAAACAGCCAGATGGTGCGTGAGCTACTGTTTTCTCTACCTGTTATGATGCTAGAAATTGCTCACCATATTGAGGATGAAAGTAGATATAATCAAATTTTAGACTTAGGAAAATATTGAGCTATTTTTGATAGCTCTTTTTTGTGATAGAAGCTCCAAGCTATATATAATACGCTTGAGCTAATTTATAGAAAGTATAGAAAAACTCCCCTTATAGTTTTAGTGAATTTTTGTTTTTTCATTGTCCACTATAAGGGGAGTATATCACATCATGGCGTGGGTGGGTCTTTGTTTTCTTGAGAATTCCCTTTATTCATGATAAAATAAATAGGATAATGCTAGTATTTGGAGAGAAAATGAACTATTATAATGTTGGAAAAATTGTGAATACGCAAGGTTTGCAGGGTGAAATGCGTGTTATGTCTGTGACGGATTTTGCAGAGGAGCGTTTCAAAAAAGGAAGTGTTTTAGCTCTTTTTGACAAGAAGGATAATTTTGTCATGAATGTGGAAATTGCCAGTCATCGCAAGATGAAAAATTTTGATATTGTCAAATTCAAAGGAATGTATCATATCAATGACATTGAAAAATATCGTGATTTTACCTTGAAAGTGGCTGAGGAAGACTTATCGGATTTAGATGAGGGCGAATTTTACTATCATGAAATCATCGGCATGAATGTTTATGAACAGGATGTTTTGATTGGAGCTATTAAAGAAATTTTGCAACCGGGTGCCAACGATGTTTGGGTGGTAAAGCGTAAAGGCAAGCGTGATTTACTGTTACCTTATATTCCGCCTGTTGTGTTGAATATTGATCTTGAAAATAGTCGAGTAGATGTGGAAATTCCGGAAGGACTGGATGATGAAGATTGATATTTTAACATTATTTCCGGAGATGTTTGCCCCGCTGGAGCATTCAATAGTTGGCAAGGCGCGTGAAAAAGGATTGTTAGAGATTCACTATCATAACTTTCGGGAAAATGCAGAGAAATCACGACATGTTGATGATGAGCCTTATGGAGGCGGTCAAGGAATGTTGCTCAGAGCGCAACCAATTTTTGATGCTTATGATGCGATTGAGAAAAAACAGCCACGGGTTATTTTGTTAGATCCCGCTGGTCGAACGTTTGATCAAGCCTATGCGGAAGAGCTTTCCCAAGAAGAAGAATTGATTTTTATTTGTGGACATTATGAAGGTTATGATGAGCGGATTAAAAGTTTGGTGACAGACGAAATCTCGCTTGGAGACTATGTTTTGACCGGTGGAGAATTGGCTGCCATGACGATGATCGATGCGACGGTACGGCTGATTCCTGAAGTTCTTGGTAAGGAAGCCAGTCATACTGATGATAGTTTTTCATCAGGGCTTTTAGAATATCCTCAATATACTCGCCCGTATGATTTTCGTGGAATGGTTGTGCCAGATATTTTGATGAGTGGTCATCATGAAAATATCCGAAAATGGCGTCTGTATGAGAGTTTGAAAAAGACTTACGAGCGTCGTCCAGATTTGCTAGAAAAATATGAGTTCACAGCAGAAGAAGCTGAAATGCTGGAAGAGATTCGTAAAGAAAAAAGCGATTGGTAAGAGTAAAAGTTTTCTAATGCTATTTAGAAAGCTTTTTTATTATTGTTAAAAAAACAGATAAAAAATTCTTGACAGCTAATTTCTATCATGGTATCATATTAACCAGTTAATAAACTGGTTAAACACTAGTTAAGGAGTGATATATGAAATTAAGGAAATATTTATTTTCTATTTTTGTGGCAGGACTGGTTTTGATTTTGACGGCGTGCGGTGCAGGTAGCAAAAAGCAGAGCAAGGGAATGAAAATTGTAACAAGTTTTTATCCGATTTATGCTATGGTCAAAGAAGTATCAGGCGATTTAAATGATGTTCGGATGATTCAATCAAGTAGCGGTATTCATTCCTTTGAACCATCAGCCAACGATGTAGCAGCTATCTATGATGCAGATGTCTTTGTTTATCATTCTCATACGTTAGAATCTTGGGCTGGAAGTTTAGATCCGAGTTTGAAAAAATCTAAAGTGAAGGTGCTTGAAGCTTCAGAAGGGATGAAGCTGGAGCGTGTGCCGGGATTAGAAGATGTAGCTGCTGGTGAGGGAGTGGATGAAAAGACTCTTTACGATCCACATACGTGGTTAGACCCAGAAAAAGTGGCAGAAGAAGCGCAAATCATCGCTGATAAACTTTCGAAGATTGATAGTAAAAATAAAGAAACCTATCAAAAAAACGCGAAAGAGCTGGCAGGTAAGGCAAAAGAATTGACTAAAAAATATCAACCGATTTTCAAAGCTGCAAGGCAAAAAACATTTGTGACGCAGCATACTGCCTTTTCTTATTTGGCGAAGCGATTTGGATTGAAGCAGTTGGGGATTGCCGGGATTTCTCCAGAGCAGGAACCAAGTCCGCGCCAATTGACAGAAATTGAAGAATTTGTCAAAACTTATAAAGTTAAAACCATTTTTGTGGAAAGTAATGCTTCATCAAAAGTTGCGAAAACTTTGGTCAAGTCTACAGGCGTTAAACTAAAACAATTAAACCCTTTGGAAGCTGATCCGCAAAATAATCATACTTATCTTGAAAATCTAGAAGCCAATCTAGCGACATTGGCAAAAGAATTGAAAAAATGAGGAGAAAAATGAAGAAAAAATATATTGTTGGATCTATTGCAGTTCTTGCATTGAGCATTTGTGCGTATGAGCTAGGACGTTATCAAAGTGTTTCTAGCAAAGCAGACAATCGTGTAGCTTATGTTGATAGCAAGTCGAAAGCGAAAGCCAAAAAGGCTGAGAATTTGACTCCTGATGAAGTGAGTGCGAAAGAAGGAATCAACGCAGAACAAATTGTTGTGAAGATTACGGATCAAGGTTATGTGACTTCCCATGGAGATCATTATCATTATTACAATGGGAAAGTTCCTTACGATGCGATTATCAGTGAAGAACTGATCATGCGCGATCCAAACTACACTTTGCAGCAGTCTGATATTGTCAACGAAGTAAAAGACGGCTACATTATCAAGGTGAATGGCAAGTATTATCTTTATCTGAAAGATCCGAATCATACAAGCAATGTTCGGACAAAAGAAGAAATCGCTCGTCAAAGGGCAGAATATAGCGGCAAAGGGCATAAAGGATCGAAAAGTAGTACTGTAACAACAGCTGTCAAAGAGGCTCGTGCGCAAGGTCGTTATACGACAGACGATGGCTATGTCTTCAATCCAACTGATGTCATTGAGGATACAGGTGATGCTTTTATCGTTCCGCATGGCAATCATTTCCACTACATTCCAAAGAGCGATTTGTCTCCTAGCGAGTTAGCAGCTGCTCAAAACTATTGGGACAATAAAACAGGCAAAAGTCGTCCACAATATCCGTCCAATTCAGGTCAAATTCCTCAGTCAAACGGAGGAATGAATCATCCATCGTTGGACTATCGCCCTGCTAATCCGGGAACGTCTAATCATACAGGAAATCAGCAAACTCAGCCTTCTCAACCAGCTCCAAAACAAACTGAACCGAATCGCGGAAATAAAGCTGAAATCATTAAATTGCTGCGGCAATTGTATGCGACTTCTTTGAGTCAACGGCATGTAGAATCAGACGGTCTGGTATTTGACCCAGCACAGATTACAAAGCGGACTTCTAATGGAGTGGCTGTTCCGCACGGCAATCATTATCATTTTATTTATTACAATGAAATGTCTAATCTGGAACGAAAGATTGCGCAGATGATTACACCGGGTGAGGATTATTCTGAAGCTAAGCAGTCGGATCAAGCGCAACAAGATTATCAAGCAACACCAGATAAAAATCAGCAAGATACTGGCAAAACTTCTGATAAAAACGAGAAGAAAGAAGAACCTGCTGAAACAGAAGTTAGTGATGAGCAAATCAAAACTTTCCTTGCTAAAGCAGAAGCTTTGTTAGAGAAGGTTTCAGATGCACATCAAAAAGCAAACTTTGAAGAACAAATAAATGGTCTCAACTCAAATCTGTTATTAGGTATAGAGGAGAAAGAGAGCCTGCTTGCGAAAGCAAAAGCCTTGTTAGCCGAAATGGTGAAGGCAACTGGTTCAGATAATGATTCTGCTAGTCAAAACACAGAATTTGCAAAGAAAGCGAAAGTTGTGTTGATGTCTATCCGAAAAGCATTGGAAACAAAAGGAAATGCAAGCGATAAACTGGCTCAAGTGAATGATTTGCTCCAAAAAGTGGCAGACAAGAATGCGGATAAATTGGCTTTGCTAGACCAAGTCTTGAAACTCTCCGCCGAAGTGCACCATGATCGTGCAGGCAAAGCAAATTCGCAAATTGCTTATACGGCTGATGAAGTAGCATTAGCTAAAGCTGCAGGTCGTTATGCAACATCGGACGGTTATATCTTTGATCCACATGATGTGATTAAAGATGAAGGAGATGGCTATACTGCTCCACACATGACACACAGCCATTATATTCCTAAGAAAGATTTGTCAGAATCTGAGCGTAAGGCGACAGAAGAATATCTGAAAACCAAAGCGCCGAATGAAAAGAAAGAAGACAAGCCTAAAACTGATCCAAAGCAACCTCAAAAAGAAAGTGCGCAATCAATCTATGAACGCGTGACACCAGCTAAAAAAGTGCCGGTTGAGGCAATGCCATATCATACAGCTTATGTTGTGGATTACAAGAATGGGCAATTGATTATTCCGCACCATGATCACTATCACAATATTTCTCTCTCTTGGTTTGACGAAGGTCTTTACAACGCGCCAGAGGGTTATAGCATGGAAGATTTCCTTGCTACGGTGAAATATTATGTGCAAAATCCAAACGATCGTCCTCACTCTGATGATGGTTTTGGTAATGACAGCGACCATGGCAAGCAAAACCAATTAGATGATGGCAAGAATTATGCACCAAATGAAGAGCCAGAGGATAAGAAAGACGACTCTGCAAGTAAAGAGGTAGATGATGAAAAGGAAAATTCAGAAGGGACTGAAAAACCAACAGTTAATGCTGAAGAAGAAGCTGAAAAGGCACGCGCAGCAAGCTATGGATTGTCTCTGCAAGATTTCCGAGCAAAAATGATTAAAATTGCTTTTAAATATGGTTTGAGCTTAGAAAAGTTTACCTATCATCCTGCAAACAAGACGGTCAGCTATACTGATTCGATAGGAACTGTCAAGTCTATCAATGTACTCACAGGAGAATTGGTTTCTTAACAACGCACCCCTCAAGAGTTGGAAATTTATTTTCCAGCTCTTTTGTTATTCTATGTTTATAGAGGGAGATTTTATCTTGTCCGCCTGACGGACAAGATAAATTAAAAGAGATTCACACCGTCCGCCGGGCGGATAAAACAAACCAAAATGATTTCACTTCGTCCGCCGGGCGGATAAGATAAACTAAAAGAGATTCACACCGTCCGCCGAGCGGACAAGACAAACCAAAAGGAATTCATTCTGTCCGTCGAGCGGATAGAACAAACCAAAACTAATTTATCCTGTCCGAGGGTCGGATTACTTCAACAAAAAGAGATTTGCTCCGTCTGAGGGTCAGATTACTTCAACCAAAAGAGATTCACTCCATCCGAGGGTCGGATTGTCTCAATTAAAACTAATTCACTTCGCCCGACCCTCGGACGCCCCTTTATAAACTGACAAATCTACCATTTTTGAGGAATGACTTGCCCACTTGCGAAAAAACAGTCACGAGGCTGTTTTTTTGATATAATAGAAAGTATGAATCAATCAGAAAAAATTTCAAATTATCAATTACTTTTAGCGCAGCTTGAAGCATTACTTGAGGGCGAAAGCAATGCGTTGGCGAATCTCTCTAACAGCTCTGCTCTGCTAAACCAAGCCTTGCCTCATTCTGTCTTTACTGGCTTTTATCTTTATGACGGAAACGAGTTGGTGTTAGGTCCTTTTCAAGGGGGCGTTTCCTGCGTGCACATTGCTTTAGGAAAAGGGGTCTGCGGTGAAGCAGCAGCCAAACGGCAGACGATGATTGTAGAAGATGTGACCCAACATGGCAATTACATTTCCTGTGATAGCAGAGCTCGCAGCGAGATTGTAGTACCAATGGTCAAAAACGACCGCTTAGTAGGAGTGCTGGATTTGGATTCTCATCTGGTAGCAGATTATGATGAGATTGACCGAGAATATCTGGAAAATTTTGTGGCTCTCTTGCTAGAGAAAACAAGTTGGAATTTTGAAATGTTTGGAGACAGAGCCTAATGTATCAAGCTTTATATCGAAAATATAGAAGCCAAACCTTTGGTCAGCTAGTCGGGCAGGAGGTTGTGGCGACAACCTTGCGGCAGGCAGTTGAACAAGATAAGATCAGTCATGCCTATCTCTTTTCAGGTCCCAGAGGGACAGGAAAGACCAGCGTAGCCAAGATTTTTGCTAAGGCAATGAATTGCCCCAACCAAAAGGATGGAGAGCCTTGCAATGACTGTTATATTTGCCAAGCCATTACCGAAGGAAGCCTAGAAGATGTCATTGAGATTGACGCGGCTTCTAATAATGGTGTGGATGAAATCCGAGATATTCGTGACAAATCTACTTATGCTCCCAGTCTAGCGAAGCACAAGGTTTATATTATTGATGAGGTTCACATGCTCTCAACAGGCGCTTTTAATGCGCTTCTTAAGACTTTGGAAGAGCCGACAGAGAATGTTGTCTTTATTTTAGCAACGACAGAGCTGCATAAAATACCAGCAACCATTCTCTCGCGCGTTCAACGCTTTGAGTTCAAGTCGATTAAAACCAAAGATATTGTAGAGCACATTGAGTGGATTTTGCAGCAAGAAGATATTGACTTTGAAAATGAAGCGGTGCAGATTATCGCAAGACGAGCAGAAGGCGGTATGCGAGACGCTCTATCTATCTTAGATCAAGCTCTCAGCCTAACCCAAGACAATCAGCTGACAACGGCTATTTCTGAAGAAATCACGGGTTCTATCAGTCTAGGGGCGCTAGACGCTTATGTAGCAGCTGTATTAGCACATGATACGTCAGTGGCATTAAGAAATCTTGATGTCATATTCGACAGCGGCAAAAATATGGCTCGCTTTGTCACAGACCTGCTGCAATATTTCAGAGATTTGCTCATCGTTAAAATGGGTGGAGAAAATACGCATACGAGCGAAATCTTTTTGGAGAATCTTAATACACCACAAGAAAAGTTGTTTGAGTTGATTGAGATTGCAACGAAGAGCCTTGCGGAAATCAAGAACAGCTTGCAACCCAAGATTTATACAGAAATGATGACCATTCGACTGGCAGAAGGGCAAGATAAAGCAGAATTACCCTCCAATATAGCAGGCGAGATAGAAACGCTCAAAGAAGAAATCAACCAGCTTAAGAATCAATTGGCAAGTTTGCAGTCAAGTTCTGCACCTAGTAAGCCAGTACAGACAACACACCCAGCCAAAACAAGCAAGGGGTATCGAGTAGACCGCCATAAAGTGAATGCCATTCTGCAAGAAGCAGTTGAAAATCCTAGTCTAGCTCGCAGTAATTTAACCAAGTTGCAGAATGCTTGGGGAGAAATTATTGAAAGCTTAGCCGGCGCAGACAAGGCACTTTTAGTCGGCTCACAACCCGTCGCGGCTAACGAAAACCACGCTATTCTTGCATTTGAGTCAAGCTTTAATGCAGAACAGACCATGAAACGGGAAAATCTCAACACCATGTTTGGGAATTTATTAAGCAATGCTGCTGGATTTTCACCAGACATCTTGGCGGTTTCTATGACAGATTGGACAGAGATTCGGGCTGAATTTTCGGCTAAAGCGCGTGGAGAAAATGCACCACAAGCTGAAGAAAAAGAGAATACGGTCATTCCAGAAGGATTTGATTTCTTAGCGGAAAAAATTACCGTTCAAGAGGACTGAATTTAGATTTTTCTGCTGTTTCGTGCTATAATAGAATCATGACAAGACAACAATTTCTTACAACAGCTTTTTTCACAGCAATTGAAACGTATTTTTTTAACGAAGCAATGATGTCAGGACACTATTTATTTGCCGTTTTCTGGGCGCTTCTAGTGATTCGCAATTTACAGGTGAGCTATGTCATGGGTAAAATAGTGGACGAAATTGACAAACATATCAAACGTAAAAAATAACAAGAAAGGTTGGGGCGAAAATCCTCAACCTTTTCTTTTCAATTTGAAAAAATATTCTGCTTGCTGTAAAATAAAAGTGCAAAGATAAAAACACAGTTTCGGTTGGTAGTCCGAACATATTCGTGACAGGCTAGATTTGTTTTTCTAATGACAATTGAAGTAGGTCACGACTATCAGTAACCCTCCTCCTTGGTTGTCCCTTCTTTGTAATGTATTTAAGGAGGATGCTGTATGGAACATGTTTCATTAGAATTGACCATATACTTTGAAAATGGCTTTTATTATGGCCTATTTGAGCAAGAAAATGCTCAAGGTTTGTCCGTTTGTCGGGTGACATTTGGAGTTGAGCCCCAAATGAACGAGGTTTTGGAATTTGTTAATCAGAAGTTTTCACAACTACAATTTAGCCCGGCTGTTGCACTAAAGAAAAAAAGACATTGTGCAAATCCCAAACGCTTGCAGCGATTAGCAAAAAAAGAAATGAAGCGTGAAAAACGCTCAACGAAATCACAAGATGCACTAAAACTGCAACAAGAGTTAGATAAACAAGCTAAACGTTCCAGATTGAAAGCTCAAAAAGAATATATGCAAAATAGAAAATTCCAATTAAAACAGCAAAAACGCAAAGAAAAGCACAAAGGTCATTGATTTTGTGCCGAAAAAAGAAGGAGACAAGTTGATGTTTATTCAATTTATCTCCTTCTTTTATTTACCAACTTGTTAAAGAAACTTCACCGCTATTTAGCCACATTTCTTGTCCAGTATCTAATTGAACCAATAGCTGACCGCTATCTGATATTTCCTTGGCAATTCCTTTGTAGTCTTTGTCATTTTGGCAAAAAGTGACCGTCCGACCTAAGACAAGGGAGTGTTGTTTGTAAAGATAGATCAGCTCGTCCGGATCACATTCATAAAAATCTTTCCAAATTTCAGCAATGAGTTCATTGCGTGTGATAGGTTGCTTTTCGTGGAAGAGAGAGGCAGCTTTATTTTTTAACTCTTTCGGAAAATTAGAGATTGCGAAATTGATACCCACTCCAATAATCACATCAGTGACTAAGCCGGTTTCGACAGAAGTAATAGCTTCGGTTAAAATGCCGGCTATTTTCTTGCCCTTGTAGTAAATGTCATTGACCCATTTAATGTCCATTTCCATTAAAGTGAGGTCTTTAATAGCCTTATAAATGGCTCCAGCAGTCAGGATAGTATAGGCGGGAATTTGTTGAAAAGGGAGATTGGGTTTCAGATGAAGGGACATATAAATCCCGCCTTGATCTGGAGCAAAATAATTTCTGCCAAAGCGTCCACGACCAGCTGATTGATAGGAAGCAAGATAGAGCGTATTGGCAGGCTTACCAGCTTCAATACCAGCTTTGGCATCTAACTGAGTGGATTGGCAGTTTGGATTGAAGGAAACGTGGATGGGAGCAGCTTCTTCTATTTTCTCAGCAATCAATAAATCACCTGAAAGGAGCTTATAGCCTTTATTTTTAACGGATTCAATGTGAACGCCTTCTTTTTCCAAATGTTGAATAGCTTTCCAGATAGAAGTGCGTGAAATTCCTAACTCCTGTGCTAATTTTTCACCGCTGATATAGTCAGATTCTCGACTTAAAATGTCGAATAAAATTTCGTATGTTTTCATTTCTATAAGCTGCTCTTTCTAAGGGTCAGTTTGGTGGCAAGTGTTACCATACGTGGAATGGTCGAGCCAGGATGTTGAAATTCCTCGTGCAGCAGTTGCAAGCCTTGTCGCCCCATTTCTTCTGTAAAGACAGTAACCGTGCTGAGTGGTGGATAGACGTACTTGGCGATAGATGTATCATTAAAAGCAATCAAACTAACACGAACTGGTACAGAGATGTCCGCTTCTTGAAGCGCTCGAAGGGCGCCAACAGCTAAGGCATCACTTGCCATGAAAAATGCAGTTGGAAGTTGTTCACCTAAATTTTCAATCAATTCTTTCATCATGGAATAACCTGATTCAGATGAAAAGTTTCCTATTTTGACGTATTTTTCCTGATAAAGTTGTTTTTCAGTTAGAAAATTTTTAAAGGTTACCAAGCGTGGATCAGATAGGATAGTGGTTTTGTCAGAAGTCTGTTCTTGCCCCACTAGCAGTCCAATTTGTCGGTGTCCATTTTCTAAAAAGTGGCTCAGAACAGCTGTAACAGAATTTTCAAAGTCTGTCGTGACGCAGCTATGACCATAGGAAAGCGTATTGCTATCAATAAAAACAAGCTGCTCTGTGTGGAGTTCCAGCTCCCTTATCTTTTGAGGGCTGAATTTTCCAATCGCAACGATACCGTCAACTTGAACGAGCTGTTCTAATTCTTCATTATTGAAAAAACGCATAATATCATAGCCCAATTCTTGGGCCTTTTTCTCTACCCCAAGACGAATGGCATAGTAGTAGAGGTCGTCTAGTTCCTCCTCTTCTGTGTACCATTCTACAATCGCAATTCTGCGGTTTTGGGAATTTCGCTTGCTTCCTCTTTTTGTTTTTTTATATTCTAATTTCTCTGCAATATCAAATATCTTTTGGCGTGTCTCATCACTCACAGACATGGATTGGTCATGATTTAAAACGCGTGATACAGTTGCCGGAGAGACACCAGCACTTTTTGCAATATCTTTAATCGTTGCCATGATTGTTTCCTAATTTCTTTAAAGAATATGTCTATTATATCTTAAAAATTAGTAAAATACAAAAATATTTAGTAAATTTTCTAAAGTTTAGTATGAAAGATTGACGAGTATTATTTTTTACAACTTGATTGATAAAATTTTGGTAAAATTTTACTAAAATACTTGAAGTTTTACTAATGATGTTTTATAATAAAGATAATAAAACGGTTACAATACCAAATAAAAAGGAGACTTTTTATGTCAACGACTCTTTCTATTCAACAATTACGTTCAGATTTTGCAACAGTTTTTGGAACAGAAGCAGATCATACATTCTTTTCACCGGGACGCATTAACCTGATTGGTGAGCATACAGACTACAATGGTGGTCACGTTTTTCCTGCGGCTATTTCGCTCGGAACTTACGGAGCGGCGCGCAAGCGTGACGATAATTTACTTCGTTTTTACTCAGCAAATTTTGAAGACAAAGGGATTATTGAGGTGCCGCTAGAAGATCTTCGTTTTGAAAAAGAGCATAATTGGACGAATTATCCAAAAGGGGTGCTTCATTTCTTGCAAAAAGCAGGACATGTCATTGATAAAGGGATGGATGTCTATGTTTTTGGAAATATCCCAAATGGTTCAGGTCTCTCTTCATCGGCTTCTTTAGAGCTACTAACAGGAATAATTGCAGAGAGACTATTTGATTTAAAATTAGAGCGTTTAGATTTAGTAAAAATTGGTAAACAAACAGAGAATGAATTTATCGGTGTTAATTCTGGTATCATGGATCAGTTTGCCATTGGTATGGGAGCGGATCAACGGGCAATTTACTTAGACACGAACACGCTCGAATACGACTTGGTACCGCTTGATCTCAAAGACAATGTGGTTGTCATCATGAATACAAACAAGCGTCGTGAACTAGCAGACTCCAAATACAATGAACGCCGTGCAGAGTGTGAAAAGGCAGTAGAGGAATTAAAGCAAAAACTCTCTATTGCAACCTTGGGTGAATTAAATGAGTGGGATTTTGATGAATACAGCTACTTAATTCAAGATGAAAATCGACTCAAACGTGCTCGTCACGCTGTATTGGAAAATCAACGGACACTTCAAGCTCAAGCTGCTTTGCAAGCTGGCAATCTGGAAAAATTCGGTCGCTTAATGAATGCATCTCATGTCTCACTTGAACATGATTATGAAGTCACAGGATTAGAATTGGATACATTGGTTCATAGTGCATGGGAACAAGAAGGAGTGCTGGGTGCTCGTATGACAGGAGCAGGATTTGGCGGTTGTGCCATTGCTTTGGTTCGCAAAGACGCGGTGGAAGCTTTTCAAAAAAATGTTGGTCAAAAATATGAAGAAGTCGTAGGTTATGCACCGAGCTTCTATATTGCTGAAATCGCTGGTGGCAGCCGTGTGTTGGATTAAGCGAGCGTTTTACATAATAGTAATAAGGGCTGACGAGGATTTCAGCCCTTTCTATAAAAGAAAGGAAAATCAATGGCACGAAATTTACTGAATGCCTTTGTAACAGAGGTCATAGCAAATAGCTCTTTTACAGAAATTGACCGAATTTATTTGACAAATTGCGTCATGAGTCTGGTTGGAGAAGAAGCTGCAAAGCAAGAGACAGCAGTAACCAGCTTAATTGATCTCAAAGATGATTTACTAGAAGTTGCTTTAGCAGTTGGAAAAATCGGCTCAACTCTTGCAGAACAGGATATTCTTGGGGCAGAGTTGATGAATTTAGTCACGCCAGCACCTAGTCAACTCAATCAGCAATTTTGGCAAACTTATGAACAAGATCCTGAACGAGCTATTGCTGATTTTTATGAGCTTAGCAAACGTAATGATTATATTAAATTGAAAGCCATTGCTAAGAATATTGCCTATCAAACACCGACTGAATATGGTGATTTGGAGATTACGATCAACCTTTCTAAACCAGAAAAAGATCCCAAGGAAATTGCAGCAGCTAAGAAAGCCAAGACGAGCCACTATCCAGCTTGCCAGCTTTGTTTTGAAAATGAAGGGTATCAAGGGCGACTAGATCATCCAGCGCGAGCGAATCATCGAATTATCCGCTTTGATTTAGCCGGACGAGAATGGGGCTTTCAGTATTCTCCCTATGCTTATTTTAATGAGCATTGTATCTTTTTAGATAGCAAACATACTCCTATGGCTATCAGCCGTGGTACATTTGCGCGTCTTTTGGATATTGTAGAGACTTTTCCGGGTTATTTTGCGGGCTCCAATGCTGACCTTCCTATCGTAGGAGGCTCCATTCTCACTCATGACCATTATCAAGGTGGACGACATACTTTTCCTATGGAAAAGGCAGAGCTGGACAACACTTTCACCTTTGCAGGTTTTGAAAATGTAGAAGCTGGTATTGTCAACTGGCCCATGTCGGTTTTAAGGTTGCAATCAACTGATAAATCCGTATTGATAGATTTGGCGGATAAGATTTTACAGAAATGGCGCAGTTACTCCGATCCGACTGTTCAGATTTTAGCTGAGTCAAATGGTGAACTACATCATACGGTTACTCCAATAGCACGTCAAAAAAATGGTAAGTTTGAGTTAGATTTGGTTCTTCGGGACAATCAAACGTCAAAAGAATATCCAGATGGTATTTATCATCCGCATAAAGATGTTCAACACATCAAGAAAGAAAATATCGGCTTGATTGAGGTCATGGGCTTGGCAATTCTCCCACCTCGTTTGAAAAATGAGATAAAAGAAGTTGAAGAATTTCTTTTGGGACAAAGAAAAGAAGTGGCTCCTTATCATCAAGCGTGGGCTGAGCAGTTAAAAACTAGCCATTCAGATATAACAGCAGAATCAGTCCAGACAATCGTGCGTGCTTCGGTTGGTCAGATTTTCAAACGTGTCTTGGAAGATGCAGGTGTTTACAAGTACACAAAAGAAGGTCAAATCGCCTTTATGCGTTTCGTTGAATCAGTTGGTCTTAAGAAATAGCGCCCTTTTTATGATATAATATAAAAAATAGGAAGGAATGGTTATGGCAATTTTAGTATTAGGAGGAGCTGGTTATATCGGCTCCCACATGGTTGATCGATTGGTTGAAGCAGGACAGGAAGAAGTCGTCGTTGTAGATAGTTTGGTCACAGGGCACCGAGCTGCGGTTCACCCAGCTGCTGTTTTTTATAAAGGGGATTTGGCAGATAAGGATTTCATGAGAAGTGTCTTTTCAAAACATCCTGATATTGATGCAGTGATTCATTTTGCAGCTTTCTCGCTGGTAGCAGAGTCTATGACAGATCCGCTTAAATATTTTGATAACAATACGGCTGGTATGATTGCGCTTCTGGAAGTCATGAATGAAGTTGGTGTTAAGAAAATTGTCTTTTCATCAACTGCTGCAACATATGGTATCCCTGAAGAAATCCCTATTTTGGAAACGACACCGCAAAAACCAATCAATCCTTATGGTGAAAGCAAACTGATGATGGAAACGATTATGAAGTGGGCAGATCAGGCTTATGGTATCAAGTTTGTGGCTTTGCTTTACTTTAATGTAGCTGGTGCCAAACCAGACGGTTCTATTGGTGAGGACCACGGACCGGAAACACATCTTTTACCAATTGTTCTTCAAGTTGCTCAAGGAAAACGAGAAAAGATTGCTATTTTCGGAGATGATTACAATACACCAGACGGTACAAATGTTCGAGATTATGTACATCCGTTCGATTTAGCAGATGCTCATAGTTTGGCAGTTGATTACCTCCGAAAGGGCAATGAGTCTTCAGCTTTTAATCTAGGCTCGTCGAATGGGTTTTCTAATCTGGCAATCGTTGAAGCAGCACGAAAGGTGACGGGACACCCCATTCCACTTGAAATCGCAGGTCGTCGTCCAGGGGATCCGGATACACTTGTTGCATCGTCTGACAAGGCACGTCAGGTCTTGGGTTGGCAACCGAAATTTGACAATATTGAGATGATTATCGAGACAGCTTGGAAATGGCATTCGACACATCCAAACGGTTACGCTGATTGACATTGAAATCCAGCGGGAATCCTGTTGGATTTTTACTTTGTGGGGATTTTCAGTTGTAATCTTTTTATTTCAGCTATCATTTGAAAAACTATCTTCTTCATGTTACAATTAAAAGAGTAAATTAAATACATAGAGGTAATATCGTGGCTTTTGGTGATAATGGACAACGGAAAAAAACAGGATTTGAAAAATTGACTTTGATTGTAGTTGTTATCATGTTATTGGTAACGGTTGGAGCAATCTTTGCAAGTGCACTTGGTGCTTTGAGCAATTTCTAATCCTCAAACGCTTGAAAGAGCGTTTTTTTAGAGTGAAAAACGAGAGAAGAGAAAAATATGAGTATGTTTTTGGATACAGCTAAGATAAAAGTCAAGGCTGGCAATGGCGGTGATGGCATGGTAGCTTTCCGCCGTGAAAAGTATGTCCCAAATGGTGGACCTTGGGGCGGTGACGGTGGTCGTGGCGGCAATGTTGTTTTTGTCGTAGATGAAGGGCTTCGCACTTTGATGGATTTTCGTTACAATCGTCATTTTAAGGCTCAGTCTGGTGAAAAGGGAATGACCAAGGGAATGCACGGTCGTGGAGCAGAAGATTTGATTGTTCACGTACCGCAAGGGACAACGGTTCGTGATGCTGAAACTGGAAAAGTCCTAACAGATTTGATTGAAAATGGGCAAAAGTTCGTCGTAGCTCACGGCGGTCGTGGCGGTCGTGGCAATATTCGCTTTGCGACGCCTAAAAATCCAGCACCAGAAATTTCTGAAAATGGTGAACCAGGTCAAGAACGTGAACTCCAGTTGGAATTGAAAATTTTAGCAGATGTCGGTTTAGTCGGATTTCCGTCTGTTGGGAAATCAACTCTTTTGAGTGTGATTACTTCTGCTAAGCCGAAAATTGGCGCTTATCATTTCACAACTATTGTACCTAATCTTGGAATGGTTCGGACGCAGTCCGGTGAATCCTTTGCTGTGGCAGACCTGCCTGGCTTGATTGAAGGAGCCAGCCAAGGTGTAGGACTTGGAACACAATTTCTTCGCCATATTGAGCGAACTCGTGTCATCTTGCATGTCATTGATATGTCAGCTAGCGAAGGACGTGATCCTTACGAAGATTATCTTGCTATCAATAAGGAATTGGAATCCTACAATCTTCGCTTAATGGAACGTCCACAGATTATTGTTGCTAATAAAATGGACATGCCTAAAAGTGCAGAGAATCTAAAAGTCTTTAAAGAAAAATTAGTAGCAAATTATGATGAATTTGATGAACTGCCACAGATTTTTCCAATTTCAAGTTTGACGAAACAAGGCTTGTCAACGCTTTTGGATGCAACTGCAGAATTGCTTGATAAAACACCTGAATTTCTGCTTTATGATGAGTCTGAAATGGAAGAGGAAGCCTATTATGGCTTTGATGAAGATGCTCCAGCCTTTGAAATTTCACGCGATGATGACGCTGCCTGGGTTTTATCTGGTGATAAGTTGGAAAAACTCTTTACCATGACAAACTTTGACCGTGAGGAAGCTGTCATGAAATTTGCACGGCAACTACGTGGTATGGGGGTAGACGAAGCATTGCGGGCGCGTGGTGCTAAGGATGGTGACTTAGTTCGCATCGGCAAGTTTGAATTTGAATTTGTAGACTAAAAAGGAGTGATATCATGGGTGATAAACCAATATCCTTTCGCGATGAAAATGGCAATTTCGTTTCTGCAGCTGACGTTTGGAATGAAAAAAAGCTTGAAAAACTTTTTAACAAACTCAATCCGAACCGAAAGCTTCGCTTGGAACGTGAAAAATTAGCACAAAAGAAAAAAGAATAGGACTTGCTCATTTTTGAGCTAAGTCCTATTCTTTAATTTGTCGCAATTTCATTTAATAAGTCTTGGGCAGTTGTGGTTGGATTGACACGGACACGGTTGAGGGTTAGAAGTCCGTCATTAAGAGAAGCTAGTCCATTGTTGGTTGTTAACCCCATTTTATAGCCGAGGCTTTCAGCAATCTGTGTCGTTGTTTCACTATAACGTCCAGAAGGATAAGCAACCGTCGTTGTATTTTGGGAGAGGTTGCTATCTAGATATTGCTTAGAAACTTGCAATTCTGTCGTTTGTGTTTCAGCATTTGCAAGGGATAAATCTGGATGATTAACGGTATGATCTTCAAAAGACATTCCCTTTTGCTTCATTTCCTTGATTTGCTCAAGCGTCAGCATATCCTCGCGTCCATTTTCGACAAAACCAGTAATGACATTATTGGTTGCCCGCATTTGGTATTTTTGAAGAAGTGGGAAAGCATTGGTGTAAAAATCTCTCAAACTATCATCAAAGGTCAACCAAACGACTTTTTTATTTTTCGGAAGGACATTTTCAGTCAAAACTTTATAGGCTTCCTTTGGCGTGAGAGTATAATAGCCAGCGTCTTTTAGAGCTTTCAAATGACTTTCAAACGTTTCAGGCGAGACAATCAAACCAGCATTTGCTGCTTCAGAAGGATCCATATTGTGAATCGCATGGTACATCAAAATAGGGAATTTAACAGGCTGATCTTGCTTTATCCATTTCACTTTGCTTACTTTTTCACTAGATCCAGATGTTTCTTTAGTAGTTGCTTGAGAAGTAGAAGATTTGCTCACTTGTGAAGTGGCAGTTCTTGTATGGTTATTAGCCAGATTTGTTCCAGAGCGTTTCCACATAAATGTTCCTGCAATCACTAGAACAACCAATAAGATGAAGCTTATAATAGCACGCCGTTGTCTCCTCTTACGAATACGATTTCGTACAGAACGATTACCAGAATGTTTTCCCATTATGTGGAACTCCTTTTACTTTTAAATCACTATGTATATTTTACCATATTTCTGACTAACCGTTCACAATTTTTTTAAAATAGATTTCTATTATTTTTATAAAAATCCTGAAGTCTGCTTACTAGAAAAAAACAAGTTTATTTGCTATAATAAAAAGCATAAAATCTCAAGGAGTAGTCATGTCTATTAAAATTGCTTTACTTGGTTTTGGGACAGTTGCTAGTGGTGTTCCATTTTTATTGAAAGAAAATAGTGAAAAGATTGTGCAAGCAGCTCATTCAGAAATTGAAATTGCGAAAGTATTGGTAAAAGATGATGCTGAAAAAGAACGCTTGTTAGCTGCAGGAAATCATTTTAATTTTGTCACGACGATTGATGAAATTGTAAATGATAAAGAAGTAACGATTGTTGTTGAGTTGATGGGGCGTATTGAACCAGCAAAAACTTTCATCACTCAAGCGCTAGAGTCAGGTAAGCATGTTGTCACTGCAAATAAAGACTTGCTGGCAGTTCATGGCGCTGAGTTGCTTGAGATTGCTGCAAAACATAAGGTGGCTCTTTACTATGAAGCGGCAGTAGCGGGAGGAATTCCGATTTTACGCACGCTTGTTAATTCCCTAGCTTCTGATAAAATTACACGTATTCTCGGTGTGGTCAACGGGACATCCAACTTCATGATGACCAAAATGGTAGAAGAGGGCTGGTCTTATGAGGCGGCACTTGCTGAAGCACAACGACTTGGATTTGCAGAAAGTGACCCAACCAATGATGTGGACGGAATTGATGCTGCATATAAAATGGTTATTTTAAGTCAATTTGCCTTTGGAATGACGGTTAAATTTGAAGATGTCGCCCACCAAGGCATTCGCAATATTACACCAGAAGATGTAGCAGTTGCGCAGCAATTAGGCTATGTTGTCAAATTAGTTGGTTCCATTGAAGAAACGGAATCAGGTCTCGCTGCAGAAGTCACACCGACCTTTTTACCAAAAACTCATCCTCTTGCTAGTGTGAATGGCGTGATGAATGCAATCTTTGTAGACTCTATCGGTATTGGTGAGTCGATGTATTACGGTCCAGGTGCGGGACAAAAACCCACTGCAACAAGTGTTGTCGCAGATATTATTCGGATTGTTCGACGGATTAACGAAGGAACTGTTGGAAAAGCCTTTAATGAGTTTCAGCGTGAATTAGTTCTGGCTAAACCAGAAGATCGTAAGAGCCCGTATTACTTTTCGATATTAGCACCTGATGCGAAAGGACAAGTTTTACGCTTAGCAGAAATTTTTAATGCTGAAAATGTCTCCTTTAAGCAAATTCTGCAACAAGGAACAGACGGAAATACTGCACGTGTTGTGATTATTACCCATGCTGTCAACAAAACGCAGCTAGAAAATGTCACTCGAAAATTGCAGGCAACTTCTGATTTTAAATTATTGAACACCTTCAAAGTATTAGGAGAATAAAATGAAAATTATTGTACCTGCAACGAGCGCGAATATTGGTCCGGGATTTGACTCGGTTGGTGTAGCTGTCAGTAAATATCTAACCATTGAAGTTTTGGGAGAAAGCGACCGTTGGCTGATTGAGCATGATTTGGAGCGGCGTATTCCTTCAAATGAACGCAATTTATTGATTAAAGTGGCGCGCAGAATTGCTCCAGCTATTCAACCTCATCATTTAAAAATGACAAGTGATATTCCTTTAGCGCGTGGTCTGGGTTCTTCTAGTTCCGTTATTGTTGCAGGAATTGAACTTGCAAATCAATTGGCAAATTTGCAGTTGTCAAATGCTGAAAAATTGAATCTTGCGACGAAAATTGAAGGACATCCAGATAATGTAGCACCTGCTATTTATGGTAATTTGACGATTTCTAGTTATTTAAACGAGAAAGTTTCAACTGTAGTGACGGAATTTCCAGAAGTAAGCTTTATTGCCTATGTTCCAAATTATGAATTGCGTACTAAAGACAGCCGTGGCGTTCTTCCAAAAGGTTTATCTTATCGTGAAGCTGTCACTGCAAGTTCCGTCGCGAATGTGGCTATTGCCGCTTTAATGAAGGGCGATATGGTAACAGCGGGGCGTGCTATTGAGTCCGACCGTTTTCATGAGCATTTTCGCCAAGGTTTGATTAAGGAATTTCCAAAAATCAAGATGCTGGCAAAGAAAAACGGTGCGTATGCGACTTATCTATCAGGAGCAGGACCTACTGTGATGGTTCTAGCACCAAAAGACCAGTCGAAAATGATAAAAGAGAAAATAGAAGAGCAACAATTTAAAGGACAAGTTTTTGAGCTTCAGGTTGATTGCCGAGGCGTTCGAGTAGAAAAATGAGAAGAGTGAAGAGGGTGGAACAGAACTAAATGAAATAAAAATTTAGTTCGTAATCTTACCCTCACAAGGTTGCTCAATAGTCTGAGCACCTATTGAGGTGGCAGATAAGGAAAACGAAGTTTTCGCTAAAAGTGTCATTCCAAGCTTGAAAAAGTGAACCGCTTGGAAAGCTCTATCTGCCACCTCAAGGCAGTACTTTGAGCAATCAGTCGCTGCATCGTTGATTTATTACATAGTATGCTTTTAGGTTGGGAATTTTTGTCCTAACCTCTTTTAATATTCTTACAAAAAATTCCCTCTTGTCTATTTATTCAAATGTATGCTATAATAAATAAAGAATATATAAAGGAGTTCGGCTATGAATAAACTTGATTTGCAGGCACTTGCGGATGAGTTAGGGTTGCAATTTGATGAGACTTCATCTGTTATTTTTGGTCAAAAAGATGGTTATACTTTCTATATTGAACAAACGAATCAAAAAAATCAATACTGTATTTGTTGTTCGGTAAAAAATGGTGAAGCATTACCGTCTTTGGAAGAATTTAAAGAATTGACGAAATCTTCTAAGGCTTTGAAAACTTATCAGGTTAATTTATATAAAGCAACTTTTTATATTAAAACTGGTATGACTAAAGGAAAAACACGTGAACATATTCGTCAGGGATTACAAGATATTATCGCGTTCTTGAAAGAAAGAAATCTGACGAATGTTTGCGAGCAGACCGGAAAAGCAGGGCAAGTAGATCTTTATCAAGTCGGAGGAAATCTTTTACTGCTTTCACCAGAAGCATTTCAAGAATTAAGCTCAAACTTGTCAATTGAAAACCAAGTTTATAACCACCAAAAGGAAAGTATCTTAGCAGGAACGGTAGGAGCCTTTCTAGGGAGCTTGATAGGGGGAATTGTTACCTTGGTGATTGCTCAACTTGGTTATGTAGCTGTTGTCTCAGGAATTGTCATGGGAGTTTGTACAGTAAAAGGGTACGAATTGTTAGGTAAAAAGTTGTCTAAAGTTGGTATCGCGATTAGTGTTGTTTTTATGCTTATCATGATGTTGGTTGCGCACCAATTTGACTATGCAATTCAGCTTGCAAAAGCAGAAAGAGCAGATGTTTTTACCGCTTTTACTTATCTGACAAATTATATCTTAAATGGCAATGAAGTACATATTTCTTATTGGACAAATCTTGGTTTGCTATTATTATTCACAGGTGCCGGTGCTGTGGGAACGATTATTAGCGTTTTGTCTGCACAGTCACAAAAATACATTACAAGAAAATTAGGGTAAAAGAATTCAAAGGTTTAGATTTTTATCTGAGCCTTTTTAGGTCTGATTAAAAAACATTGAATAATAAATATTCAAACATGTAGCATTTAATTTTAAAGAAGCTAATTGAATTGTCATCTCAACTATGCTACAATCAAGCTATGATGTTCAATAAATTAACCAGAAAAAGTCGTATAGATCAATACTTAATAAAAAAAATGATTGCCTTTCGGCAAATGAGTTTCATTAAAATTACACAAGAAACATTGGTATCGCTCTTTCCTTTTTTCTTGCTAACAACGACAACAATGGTTTTGTCAGAGTCGGTTTTTTCAGTAAATGGTTATATTAACAACCTATTCAGCGTTCGCTCTTGGTTTCCTCATTTTTCAACTATTAGCTTAGTTACGACAAATTTCACCTATCTGATAGGGGGATTGGCAGGACCATTAGCGACTTATTTTAGTGCAAAATACACAGCTGGTTATTATGGTCGTAGTACGGGGACAGCTGGGATTACAGCCTTTATTTTTAGCTTATTAGTTAATTCGCGCGAATTATTTTCGGTGGTTTTAAATGACGGCGCTTTGACGAAAATCAATCTTCCTGTCAATATCAATCTAATTGTTGCGATATTGATTGGTTATGTGGTGGGACAAATTTTTCGATTTTCAAGTCCGAATGATGACCACATTGTAGATGAGCATTTTATTTATTACCCTAAAACGTTGCGCCCTATCTTTTGCTCGTTTGCTCTGGCTGTCTTGGTTAGTTTTCTCATTAATCTGGGCAATCGACACAATGTTTTTTCAACAATTGCAAATTTTTTGTCAGGCTTAATTGTCAATAGAAACAATATCTTTGTCATTGAAATGAATACTGCCTTACGGACTTTTAGTGCTTGGATTGGAAATAGTAATTCATTTAATGACCTGCCGTTTGTCAATGACTCCTCTGCCTTGGATAATCTCAATTATGCTTTGAAACATCATACTACAACAGGGGTACCTTATCTCTTTTCAACGACCAATCTGTATGATGCTTATGGAACGTTTTCAGGTCTGGGCGGAGTTTTAGCTCTTCTCGTAGCTATTCTCTGGAAATCTCGAAGTGACAAAGACCGAGATGTGAGTTTGAAAAGTATTTTTCCTTCACTTTTCAACCATGGTGTAGCCTTTATGGTTGGGATTCCTATATTTTTCAATTTTCTATTTTTAATCCCTTTTATCCTCGTACCAATGCTGAATGTCTTTGTAGCTAGTATTTTTCTATATTTTAGAATAATGCCTCCGGCTGTTTATCCAGTTCCTAGCGGAGCGCCAAGTGTACTCTATGCTTTTATTGGGACAGGCGGAAGTTTGCGAGCATTAGCAGTAGGAATTTTCATTTTTATTATCGATGTTCTTATTTATATCCCCTTTGTGAGATTTAATGACCGGATTCATGAGGAACTCAGACAAATGGATCAGAAAGGAGGCGAACATGACTAAAAAGATAAAAATAGTGCTGCTGACTGTTCTAATTTTTTTGATAGGACTAGCAGTTCCCTCTTATAGTTGGACGAGAAAAAACATTGATCAAATTGCTAAATTTTATAATGCTCGGATGTCGCCAATCATTATGATACCAGGTAGTTCTGCTACGGAAAACCGCTTTGATGGCTTGGTTCAAAAGCTCAATCAAAGACGTCGCGGCGTGAAGCATAGCTTGCTCAAAGTTAAGGTCTGGAATGACGGACGAATTACATATAGCGGATCTATCGCAGCGAATGATAATGAGCCAATTATTGTGATTGGTTTTGAAAATAATAAAGATGGCTATAGTAACATCAAAAAACAAGCCAAAATGGTTGACACTGCCTTTGAAAATCTCCAAGGAAAATACAATTTCAATAATTTTAAGGGCTTGGGTCACTCAAACGGTGGTTTAATTTACACAGCTTTTATTGAAAATTACCTCGGCAGCTATGATGTGGAATTGAAGAAGTTGATGACAATCGGGACGCCTTATAACTTTACTGAAACCAATATCAACAATAAAACTGAGATGTTAGCTGATTTCATTAAAAATCGTGAAAATATTCCGACCACTTTAGCTATGTATTCTGTTGCAGGAACCATTACTTATGATTCAGACGAATTGGTACCAGATACGAGCGTGAGTGCAGGGAAATATATTTATCAAGGACAAGCGGCGCACTATACTGAAACCACAGTCACAGGTGCGGATGCCCAGCACTCGGACTTGCCAACCAATGATGAGGTTGTCTTCTTAGTTCAAGAGCGCCTTGTAGATAGACAAAACCAGCGAAATCAAAGAAATTGAGAAGGAGTAGGACAGACGCCTAGGGCTGCTGACACAATCATGGTCATCTATCCTAATCTCCTCTTTTTGTTGTTATAAATTATGAATCGGACGATAATTGCTATTCATTTTTTGCATACCACTCTGCAATTTTGCTATTGTACTTTTTCTGAAAAGAGCGTTATACTTATGATAAAAATTGCGAAAAGAGGAAATCACATGCAAAATATAATCTTAAACAACGGTGTCGAAATTCCAATTTTAGGTTTTGAAGTGTACTAAATTGCTCCCAAAGATACCAAGAGTGCTGTGCTAAATGCTATCAAGGCAGGTTATCGTCATTTTGATACTGCTCAAGCCTATGCCAATGAAAAGGAAGTAGGCGAGGCGATTCGAGAGTCTGGGATTGACCGCAAAGAGTTTTTCATCACTAGTAAAGTCTGGCTATCCAACTATGGCTGCGACAAGGCTTATGCCTCGGTTTTAGAATCTCTTGACAGAATTGAGTTAGATTATCTGGATCTTATGTTGCTCCACCAACCTTTTGGTGACTATTATGGTGCCTACCGTGCTTTGGAAAAACTTTACAAAGAAGGAAAACTTCGAGCGATTGGTGTGTCTAATTTTTATCCAGATCGTCTCAGCGACATTGTAGCTTTCAATGAGATTACACCACAAGTCAATCAAGTGGAAACTCACCCACTGAATCAACAGATATTCGCACAAGAAAATATGATAAAAAATAAGGTGCAAATTGAATCTTGGGCTACTTTTGCAGAAGGTCGTGGTGACATTTTCAACAATCCAATTCTCAAAAGTATTGCTGATAAACATGGTAAATCCACTGCACAAGTCATGGTTCGCTGGCAAGTTCAACGGGGAATTGTTTGCTTGACTAAGTCTTCACGTTTTGAGCGAATGAAGGAAAATATTGATGTTTTTGACTTTGAACTCAGTGCAGAAGATATGGCAAAGATTGCAAGTATGGATACCCAAACCAGCCTTTTCTTTAATCATCAAGAAGCCAGCACAGTAGATCTCTTTTTAGGATTTCTGGGGAGAAAATGAAAACAGGATTTTCGTTTGATTTCAGAAAATAACTATGTTGGTTTTCATTCAGATAACATTTTAATAACAATTGGGTATAATTGCTTGATTTTCGCTTGAGGAAGATTATTATATATGTAAGTAATCTGATGTAAAGAATGCTTTATTATAATTTTTGAAAGGTTATCTAATGTTAACTCCAAAATTTAGTCTATTTGTTCTTGCTAGCTATTTTATCTTACCAATTATTGCATTGTTATTTCCAAACAAATATGTTAAATTAATCATATTTGATATTTCTATTAGAAAATATTTTGGTGATAGGTCTGTATATAAAGGGCAAGTATTTTAACTGATAGCCTTATCTTACAATACAATAGTAACAATAGTACCAAGAAAAAAGCCTAACTTTTTATTTTGATTGAGTTGGGCTTTTTCATCTTATTCAGTTTTAATATTAGAACGATATTGAGTTGATTAATAATCTTATTTTATAGTGAATATATCTTGTTTTTTTCATGAGCATGGACTATTTAGTTTTCACCAACTCCTGTAAAATAGCTTTGTTCTTCTTCAAAACGGAAATGTAGAAAGTCTTGGTAGCTTCTTTGTCCGAGATAGGAATCTGGATACGTTGGCTATTCACAGTGGATTCTTCAGTGTTTTGTTGAGTAATATTGGTAGAAAAAGTTGGTAATGCAGAAGCATTTACTAAATCAACAAAGGCTGCCCGATCTTTTTGAACAATAAACTTTGTTTGCGTCAGTTGATTGACTAATGGCTGCCAAATGCCTAGATCCGAGCGCAGCAGCATAGTCAAATTAGCCAATTCTGCAAGCTTTATCTCTTTTCGTGTGGCATACGGGTGAGTCAAGGGAACGGATAAGTAAAGTTGCTCCATGAAAAGCCCCATAGAAAGAATATGCTCTTTTTTGATAGGATAGTCTGTTACAATGAAGTGAACGTTTTCGTCATCCAGAGATTTTTCCAATTCGTCATTCGTCTTTTGCTCAATTTGAATGTGTTGCTCCAAGCCTTTTTCTTTTATACGACTTTCCAGTTCAAAGATGGCTCCCGGCGCATTAACACCACCAAAAATAATACTTTCTTTTAATGCAAAATGTTGTACATCATCGAGAAATTTTTGTTTCAGGAATTTTTTGGCTAGTTTAACAGTTTGATGACCAGTTTCCGTGAAACTTAATTTATTTTTTCTTCGCTCAAAAAGAATAACCCCCAATTCATCTTCCAGCATTTGCATATTTCGAGTTAAGGATGGCTGAGAGATGAGTAGGACTTTGGCTGCTTTAGACAAGGTTCCCTCCTATGAGAAAACAATGAGTTGCTCCAAGTGTTATAAATTCAGCACGATGTCTCCTTTTTGATCAATGAGTTGGACAGCTTTGACTATAGGTAAAAAGAATACTAGTATCATCTATCGTTATTGTACAATTTTTCATTTATCTTGTAAAATGAGAGCAGAGAGCAGCACAAGTCGTTCAAACCCATTCAAGTTCTATGCAAACCTTTTCAATTCGTAAAAAATCTGATATAATAAGAATGAAAAAAATTATTAGAGGAGAGTAGTATGTCTAAAAAAATTATTGGGATTGATTTAGGTGGTACATCTGTGAAGTTTGCGATTCTGACCCAAGAGGGAGAAGTTCAAGAAAAATGGTCTATTAAGACAAACATTTTAGATGAAGGTAGTCATATTGTTGATGATATGATTGAATCTATCAATCATCGCTTGCGACTATTGGGACTTGGGGCAGAAGATTTCATCGGAATCGGCATGGGCTCACCTGGTGTTGTGGATCGTGAAAAAGGAACGGTTGTCGGAGCTTACAATCTCAACTGGAAAACTCTGCAACCTGTAAAGGAAAAAATTGAGAAAGCGACTGGCATTCCTTTCTTTATTGATAATGACGCAAATGTAGCTGCTCTTGGTGAACGTTGGAAAGGTGCTGGTGAAAACCAACCAGATGTTGTCTTTATGACACTTGGAACAGGTGTCGGTGGTGGTATTGTTGCGGAAGGAAAATTACTGCATGGGGTAGCTGGAGCAGCCGGAGAATTGGGGCATATCACAGTTGATTTTGATCAGCCGATTCTCTGTACTTGTGGTAAAAAAGGTTGCTTAGAAACCGTAGCTTCTGCAACAGGTATTGTTAATTTAACGCGTCGCTACGCTGATGAATATGCTGGTGATGCAGAGCTGAAAAAACTGATTGATAATGGCGAAGACGTTAATGCAAAAATTGTCTTTGATTTGGCTAAAGCTGGTGATGAATTAGCTCTCATTGTTTATCGCAATTTTGCACGTTATCTTGGTATTGCTTGTGCCAACATTGGATCTATCTTAAATCCGTCAACGATTGTCATCGGTGGTGGCGTCTCTGCAGCAGGTGAATTTTTACTAGACGGTGTTCGTAAGGTCTATGAAGAAAATTCTTTCCCTCAAGTGCGTACATCCACAAAACTTGCACTTGCAACGCTTGGAAATGATGCAGGTGTCATAGGAGCAGCTTCATTGGTTCTTCAATAATTCTACTAAAATGGAAAAAATAATCCAAATAAGGCATTTACAATTATTATAAAATTTGTTATGATATTAGATAGTGCGTAATGGAAGCACTAAAAAACGACTAATCCGCTGTGGTCTTGAACTGCAAGATTAGTAAGATAGGAGAAGAAAAATGAATCCATTAATCCAAAGTTTGACTGAAGGTCAACTTCGTACTGATATTCCTGCATTCCGTCCAGGTGATACTGTTCGTGTTCATGCGAAAGTTGTCGAAGGAAACCGCGAACGTATCCAAATTTTCGAGGGTGTGGTTATCGCTCGTAAGGGTGCAGGTATTTCAGAAAACTATACTGTTCGTAAAATCTCTAACGGTGTAGGTGTTGAACGTATCTTCCCACTTCACACACCACGTGTTGAAAAGATTGAAGTAGTGCGTTACGGTAAAGTACGTCGTGCGAAATTGTATTACCTTCGTGCATTGCAAGGTAAAGCAGCGCGTATCAAAGAAATTCGCCGTTAATGTGGAATTAACTCTGTCACTTGGCAGAGTTTTTCTCTAGTCCCCTTAGTTCAATGGATATAACAACTCCCTCCTAAGGAGTAGTTGCTGGTTCGATTCCGGCAGGGGACATAATGTGCCCTCAAAAGTCCTTATTGTTGAAGGGCTTTTGTGTTTTTTGAGTTCAATATTTGCTTGTTATTCTCAATAAAATATAAAAGTAAAGTTTGTTTTGGAAACATCTGACTGAAAGGATAAGAATATGAAGGCTTATTTTATTGGAGGACTAGGCTGCAATTGCTATTATCCCCAGGACTTTTTTAATGCACTGTCTTTTCCAGTTACTTATCTAGATATTTATGATTCTAGGTTGGAAGAGCAACTGATTTCATTACAGGCGTTGAAAGATTGGTTTATGGCACAAGTTGATATGGATGACGATATTCTGTTAATAGCCCATTCTTTGGGAGCAGATTTAGCAGTTTATCTAACAAGTGTCTATGATAAAATTACGCATCTCGTCTTATTAGATGGTGGATACATTAATATGGATAAAATTTGCCCTTTGAATGTAGAAATTGAAGATTCTCTGAATTATTTTCAAACGAATGTTTATGAGAGCCTAAAGAAAGCTGTTATAACTGAAAAACAAAGCTCTGCTGTATGGTCAGAAAATTTGGAGGGGGCGGTAAAAGAAAGTTTTGTTTTTGATAAAGTTCAAAAACATTGGTATTTAAGCTTATCTGAAAAGTTAATGACTCATTTATTGACAATAAGACGGCAAGCTTTTAGAAATTTGTCCTTTTTGAAAAATAAAAATGTAATTTTGTTCATTCCAGAAATAAACAAGGAAACACCAATTTGGAAAAAGAGGGCTATACAGACCATCCCGAACTTTCTAAACCTCATAGAAATGACTAGCTGTAGTCATTCATTGTATATGGAAAAACCGAAAGAAATAGCAGCATTGCTTGAAGATAAAATGGAAATTAGGTCACTCTTTTGAGAAAAGAAACTTTTTCTAGGACAAATTTTATGAGATAATCTTCTAAACTAAATTGGAACAATCTGATTTAGTTTTTTTATATTTTGTGTGTCATTTTACTATCTTCTGTCTTTATTTTTAGTTTTTTTTAAGAAAAAATTCAGTCACTTTTAAGAAAAAGTAGATATGATAGTTCCATTCAAAAGAAAGGACGTGATGAGATGAGAAAGTCAAAGTTAAATTTGTTTGTCTGATAAATCTTGGCATCAAGGGAGGTATTGTGGCAATACTCTTTGGAATGCAATCTCTGATCGCTTAAAAATAGAAAGAAGGAATTTGACAAAAATGAAACAAGAGAACACAAGTAAGAAAGAGAAGATGATCATGGTTGAAAAAAGTACCAAATGGTGGATGACTGTTGTAGCAAGCGGGTCACTTGCTGTTGGTCTTCTCGGTGGGCTAGGTATTGGTTCTTTGGCGACAAATGCATTCAATAAGCAGGCAAAAGTACAGACAAGTACGACAACTCAGGCACAGAATAACCAGCAACAGGGAAACCAAAATCAAGGTGGTCCGGGAATGCCCCCAGGTGGACAAAATGGAAATAATCAAGGCGGTCCAAACGGAATGCCACCCCAACAAAATGACGATCAAAGTGACAATAGTAACAGCCAAAATGGCTCAGGAAACAGTAATAACTCAAAGAAAAAAGCTCCATCAAATGCTGACGGTTCAACCAAATCAGATAAGAATAGTAGCACGACAGAAAATAATGATTCAAATACAACAAATTCTTAATATTTCAGAGGAAGTCATGATATAATAGAATCAGAATAATAGAAAGTCAGTAGATTGATTTTTGGCAAGACAATGCTAGTTCACGATGAAGGGAGCGGGCAGAACTGAACATTCAAAATGTTTTTTAGTTCGTGGCCTTATCCCCTTAAGCCTCAAAGTACTGTTTTGAGCAATCAGCTACTGCATCGTTAGTTTAGTGCATAACGAATTTTGAAACTGGAGACTTTTGTCCCAAACTCGTATTTTAGAAGGAAAAGCATATGATTAAGATTCTATTAGTGGAAGACGACCTCGGTCTATCTAATTCAGTATTTGATTTTTTGGATGATTTTGCAGATGTCATGCAAGTTTTTGACGGTGAGGAAGGATTGTACGAGGCTGAGAGTGGCGTGTACGACCTTATCTTGCTTGATTTGATGTTGCCAGAAAAAGACGGTTTCCAAGTATTGAAAGAATTGCGTGAAAAAGGCGTTACCACACCTGTTTTGATTATGACAGCCAAAGAAAGTTTGAATGATAAAGGACATGGTTTTGAGTTGGGTGCTGATGATTATTTGACCAAGCCATTTTATCTGGAAGAATTAAAAATGCGGATTCAAGCTCTCTTGAAGCGTTCTGGCAAGTTCAATGAAAACACCCTTTCTTATGGCGATGTCACTGTTAATTTATCAACAAACACTACACTTGTAGACGGAAATGAAGTAGAATTGCTCGGAAAAGAATTTGACTTGCTGGTGTATTTCTTGCAAAATCAAAATGTTATTTTGCCTAAGACACAGATTTTCGATCGCTTGTGGGGATTTGATAGTGATACAACGATTTCAGTTGTAGAAGTTTATGTCTCAAAAATCCGGAAAAAATTGAAAGGGACGACCTTTGCGAACAATCTTCAAACGCTTCGTAGTGTCGGATATATTTTAAAAGATGCTGAATAAACTAAAAAAAACATGGTATGCGGATGATTTTTCTTATTTCATTCGCAATTTTGGTATTTTTACTCTCATTTTCTCAGCCATGACTTTGATTATCATTCAGGTGATGCGCTCAAGCCTTTATACAACGGTCGATAATAACTTGAAAAGTCTCAGTCAGGATTCCGCTTCTGTCATCAATTTGGCGCTCGCTCGGAGAGTGGGGCTGGAACAGAAGTCAGACAACGGAGAGCCTAAAGCCGATACGGGTGACAAAGAACTTACTGATAAACCAAATGTCAGTGCCAATACGGAAGTTATCTTATTTGATAAGAATTACAAGCCTATTATTACCAGCAATAATTTTCTGGGACTTAATAAACTTTCCTTTAATAGCAAACAATTGGATCGCATTCGGCAAGTCCAGGTTAAAAGCAATTATGGTCGACAAGAAACCTATCGGATGATTTTATTTGAAGTGAAAATCCCAAATTTGGAAACCAATGTCAAATATGCAGCGGTCTTTATCAATATCAGTCAGTTGGAACAAACTAGTCAAAATCATGAGCAGCTGATTGTAGTTGTGATGATTAGTTTCTGGGGAATTTCCTTGATTGCCAGTGTCTATCTTGCACGGGTCAGCGTTAAACCTCTTTTAGAAAGCATTCAAAAGCAAAAGAGTTTTGTCGAAAATGCCAGTCATGAGTTGCGCACGCCTCTAGCCGTTTTGCAAAATCGTTTGGAGACTTTGTTTAGAAAACCAGAAGCTACCATTATGGAATCAAGCGAAAGCATTGCTTCTAGTTTGGATGAAGTCCGGAACATGAAAATGTTGACGACAAATCTGCTCAATCTAGCACGGCGTGACGATGGGATTAAACCAGAAATTGGTGATGTTGAGCCAAATTTCTTTAATACGACCTTTACCAACTATGAAATGGTTGCCGCAGAAAATGGGAAAACTTTCCGATTTGACAATAGGATTCACCGTGTGATTAAAACAGACAAGACCTTGCTGAAGCAATTGATGACTATCTTGTTTGATAATGCCCTGAAATATACAGACGAAGACGGTGTGATTGAATTGACAATCTCTGCAAATGATCGAAATTTGTTTTTGAAGGTTTCGGATAATGGTCCAGGGATTAGTACAGCAGATAAGAAAAAGATTTTTGATCGTTTTTATCGTGTTGATAAAGCACGGACTCGACAGACAGGTGGTTTTGGTTTAGGCTTGTCGCTTGCAAAGCAAATCACAGAAGCCCTTAAAGGGACCATTACGGTGAAAGATAATAAGCCGAAAGGAACCATTTTTGAGGTGAAGATTGCCATTAGAACGGACAATAGAAAGAAAAAATAAGTCAGGAATAACCTGTATTCATAGGGAAGGTTGTTTCGGAAGATGAGAAAAAACACGAACAAAGTCAGGATTAGTTGTTGGCTATCTTGATCTGTTCGTGTTTTTATCTTGTTTAAAAGCAGAGTTGAATGGTTGAGGCTGGGATGTCATTATTTTCGTCAGCCTAGCGGAAGAACTGTCTAAGTTTTAGTTTATGCTGTCAGCTGAGCGGACGGATTGCCTGGGTTTTATTTAGTTTGTGCTGTCAGCTGAGCGGACGGATTGCCTGAGTTTCAGTTTATTCCGTCAGCTGGGCGGACGAGCTGCCTGAGTTTTAGTTTGTGCTGTCAGCCGAGCGGACAAGGACCCTCAACTTTCTGTTTGCTTCGTCGCCCCGATCAACAAAGAGAATGAGTTTAAGTCTCTAGCAAGAGTAGGAAGTGATTTGTGGTTTAGATCTCACTGTGTTCTTTATTTTATTGCGCAGACCAGACACTAACCGATTTTTCTGCAACTGGGAAATCTGCCCAGCCGTCTTTTTTGATTGTCACGCTTTCTGAGCAATTTCCCAAGTAATCTTTGAATTTCTTACCAGCCCAATTTTTACCGACATACATGCGTTTTGAACTGGCTTGATCGTTTGTTAAGATGACAGCAATCGGCTGTCCGTTGTCTTTGCCTGAACGGGTCCAAGCAATGCAATGCTCGTCGTCAAAATAATCCGTCTGTTCACCATAGGCTAAGTTGAGCCGAATGTCTAACAGTTTATCTAGGACTTCTTGGAAACTTTGTTGAGCGAATTCGCCGTTGATGCCATAGTAATCTCCGTAGAACACACAAGGAAGCCCAGCTTCACGCAACAAAATGAGAGCGTAAGCAGCTGGTTTAAACCATTCTTCAACAGTTGATTCCAGCGCTTGTCCACGTTGTGTGTCATGATTATCGACAAAAGTAACAGCCGATTTAGGGTGGTTTTTGACAAGCGTTTGTTCAAAAATATTTCTCAAATCATAGTCCGCCCCAGCGCGGCTAGCATCAAATAAGTTGTGGTGCAGTTTGACATCTACTAGATCAAAACGATAGTCAATACTTCCTAAATAATCGTTATTTGCAGTTTCATCACCATTCCAAAACTCTCCAAAGACATAGAAATCTTCTCCATACTTTGCCATAATATCGCGGATAAAATTTCCCATAAAGAAAGAGTCAATATGCTTAATAGCGTCCAACCTAAAGCCATGAATGCCGGTTATTTCGATAAACCAATCTGCCCAATCATAAAGGTTTTGAATGACTTCTGGGTGCTTAAAATCAAGGTCAGCGTACATGAGATAGTCGAAATTTCCATTTTCATTGTCCACTAAATCATCGTCAGCCCAACCTTTGTTGTCCCCTTGAATGAGGTAAATCCCTGATTTATTTCGCTTAGCATCATAATCCGTCCCTGTAAAGTGGTACCAATGCCATTCAAAATCATTGTATTTTTTATGGCGGCCGGGGAATGTGAACTTGGTCCAGCCTTTTATTTCAAAAGGCTCAGAGAGGGCGACTGTACGATCATTTGGGTCAACTTCAATAACAGTAAATCTCTCTTTGTAATCCGCTGCCGCCTTGTGATTTAAAACGACATCTGCAATGGGTTCAATTCCATTTTCTTTGAGTGCCTTGATTGCGTTCAAATAGTCTTCCTTAAAGCCATACTTTGTCCGAACCGTTCCTTTTTGGTCAAATTCGCCCAAGTCAAATAAATCATAAATGCCGTAGCCGACATCGTTGGAACTAGTGGCTTTAAAAGCAGGTGGCATCCAAACCTTGCGAATGCCTTTAGAAGCTAGATGTGGAGCGTCTGTTGCCAAGCGATTCCAATGTTGTCCGTCATTTGGTAGATACCATTCAAAATATTGCATCAATGTTTGATTTTTCATACGAGATACCTCTTTCTTGTCTTGATGGCTACTATTTTAGCAAAATAATCTCCACAGCGCAAACGTTTGCGTAAATTTTATAGAGTCAAAGGATGAAAAATAGATTGAAACGATGATTGTTGAGGTATATAATAAGGCTAGCAAGCTATTTTTATAAAAAGTTGAAGGAGCCATTGATGAAAAATAGGATTCAAGATATTTTTGACAAGAGCATGGCGATTGAGAGTTTCACGCATACGAGTTCAGAAAGAAATATTGAAAATTTTCTCAATCACTATATTGGCGGTTTGCCGTATTTTCAGGAGCATTCAGATTATTTTGGCACCTATCAGATTCCGGATGATATTTACCAGCGTAGTGTTAATTGGGCTTTGGTAAAAGGTCATTGTGCAGATACAGTGATTTTGTTTCATCATCATGATACGGTGGATATTGAGGATTTTGGAAATTTAAAGGAATTTGCTTTTGATAATGTTGCTTTGAAAAAGGCTTTAGCAAGTGCTTCACTGGGTAAAGATGTGTTAGACGATATAGCTGCTAACGAATGGCAGTTTGGCCGTGGGTCATGTGATATGAAAGCTGCATTGGCTTTGCAATTGGGAGTGGTAGCAGAATATGCGAGCAAGGCAGAAGGAGAAGTGAATCTTCTTTATTTATCAGTTGGAGATGAGGAATCTTATTCTCAGGGAATGCGAGCTGCGGTAGGTTTGCTTGCTGATCTGAAAAAGAAATTTCATCTGAATTATATCTTGGCGATTGATTCAGAACCATTTGAAAGTCCTTCAGCTCAAGAAAAAGTATTGCATGTTGGAACAGTTGGAAAGATGATGCCTGTCGTGGTTACGCAGGGTATTCTTTCCCACATGAAAGAGCCTCTCAAAGGTATCAATGCCGTCTCGCTTCTAGCAAAAGTAGTGGAAAAAATTGATCTCAATCCCCTTTTGTCGGATTCGATTTATGGAGAGCAGGCTCCTTTGCCTTCGTGGTCTTACATGCGTGATTTGAAGGAAAATTATGATGTGTCAACCGTTCTCAGAGCAGCAGGCTATTTTAGTGTTCTTTATTTAGATAAAAGTCCAAAAGAGCTGATGACGACGATTCAACAACTCTGCCAAGAAGCCATTGATGAGTTTTATGAGCGTTATCAGGCTTTGCAGGTAACTTATAAAGAGGATAAAAAAGTCACAAAACCTCATGTATTGACTTATGAAGAATTAATCCAGTTATGTCAAAAGAAGGCTGGATTTGAAGAATTTATGCACAAGGCAAACCAATCTGCTCATGAAGCATTTCAAGCGGGTTCAAGCTATCAAGAAATAACCATTGCAACTGTTCAAAAGATGTTAGATTTCTATGATAAAAAGGAAGCAGTTGTTGTGCTGGCTATTGCGCCGCCTTATTATCCTTCTATGAATTGTCGACATCTGAAAAATAGCGTGGTTGATATAGAAAAACTCATTGCACTTTATAGTGGATACTTATCTGACACAGAGACTGGTCGTCTCGCAGTAGAAGAGTTCTTTATGGGAATCTGTGACATTAGTTACTGTGCTTTAGAAAAATCTGTTGAAGAGTATCAAAAAATTATCGAGAGTATGGCTGTTCCTGAACATTTATATTCGATTGATTTTGAGAAAATTCAGGACATCAATGTTCTTGGCATCAATCTAGGACCCTGGGGAAAAGATTTACATCAGTTAACAGAACGCGTCTATGAAAAGGATATGTTGGAGACGATTCCTCAATTTCTGTTATATTTGTTAGAACATATTGACAACATTAAAAAATAAAAAACAAGAGCTATATTCATAACTGAGCTGAATATAGCTTTTGATGTTTATGAAAATTGCGCTAAAAAGTTATCTAGTTCTTTTTGGTTATGAAGAACTATAAATTTGTAGGGATACATTTTTTGAAGTTTCTCATATCGTTTCCGAATGTTAGCAGTTCGTCCGTCATGTAAGATCCAGCGGATAAATTCCCAGTCAAACTTTTCAGGACAGCCCTGTGCCATACTGTCTCTGACCTTACCTCTGTTCTTGGAATAACGCTTTGCAGCCCGTAAAAGACAATTCCAACGCGAGAAATTTAAAAAAATAATTTGGTCTGCATGCTCTATTCTCTCTTCATAGCAGCAGGAGCTGTAGTTTCCGTCTATTACCCAGCTTTCTTTGGCTTCTAAAAAAAACTTAACTTGCTCTTGCATCCAGCTGCGGTCACTCATTTCCCAATTGGGTAGAAATTGTAGCGTGTCCAAATGAAGCAGTGAGATGTCATAATGTTTTGCTAAATATTTAGCAAGTGTAGACTTTCCAGAGCCGGAGTAGCCGATAATTGCGATTTTCATATAGAGCCTTTCTTACCGATGCAACAAAAAAAGCTCCTTTGAGCTCTTTTTACGTTATGCAGATTATTTTGCAAGTTTGCTAGCAAGGCGTGCTTTATCGCGGCTCGCTTTGTTTTTGTGAATCAAACCTTTAGTTTCTGCTTTATCAATAGCTGAGCTTGCAGCACGGAAAAGTTCTTCAGAAGGATTTGCTTCAAATGCTTTAATTGCAGAACGCATAGCTGATTTTTGAGCTGAGTTTTTTTCGTTTTGTTTAACGTTTAATTCAGCGCGTTTGATAGCTGATTTAATATTTGCCAATGTTTTCACCTCCAATGATATACTAACTATCTAATTATATATGAAAAGTTGAGATTTGACAAGCCTTTTTATTTTTTTAAGTAAATTTCATCAATTTCATGATTTTCTGTTTTATGAAGAATAATTTCAGCTCGGTTGCGTGTGGGTTCGATATAATCCTGTAAATTGACAAGATTAATAGATTTCCAGACATTTTGAGCAAATTCCATAACTTTGTTTTCTGGCTGAGAAGTGAAAGGATGATAATAGTTATTTGGATCTTCTTTTGCTAAAGTGAGCAATTTTTTAAAGCGGTCCAGATACCAAGTTTCGATATTTTCAACTTCCGCATCCACGTAAATCGAAAAATCAAAGAAATCCGTCATATAAAGGCGTTCATTTTGTGGATTTTGGAAAACGTTGATACCTTCAACAATGACAAAATCTGCAGCTGTAACAGACTGCTTTTCGTCTGGAACAATATCATAAATTTCATGTGAATAAACAGGGATTTGGTAGTTTTGTCCATTTTTGATATTGTCAAGAAAATCAAGCAGCAGCTCCATATTATAACTTTCTGGGAAACCTTTGCGCTTGAGAAGACTTTTCTCCTGCAAGTGAGCATTTGGATAAAGAAATCCGTCCGTCGTCACCAATTCAACCGTAGCATTTGAAAATGTTCTAGATAAAAGGATTTGCAAGAGCCGACTGGTAGTAGATTTTCCAACAGCAACGCTGCCAGAGACACCGATAATAAACGGTTGGCGTTTGATAGCTTTCTGTAAAAAAATACCTTTTGAAAATGCTAAATCTTCTTTTGAGCGCTTATAAATTTGGATGAGATTGGTCAAGGGAAGATAAACATCTGTCACATCTTGAAGGCTAATCTTATCATTGAAACTTTTGATGGAATTTAGCTCTTTTTGCGTTAAAGGTGGAGTTGTTTTGCGATGTAAGTTTTGCCAAGTTTTTCGACTAATTTTTTCAAAATGGATAAATTCGTTCGTCATATTTACTCCTATAGTTGAGAAATAGTATAACATAATTTTAAACAAATTGTAAACGGTTTACAAATAAAAGGTCTTTATGTTAAAATAGTTTTATGGCTAAAATGTATTTCGCAGAAAATCCAGATGCAGAACATGATATTCACAAATTGAAGGTTCAGCTTCTGGGTCAAAAGATGACTTTCTTGACTGATGCAGGAGTCTTTAGTAAGAAAATGATTGATTATGGCAGCCAAGCTCTTTTAAAGTGTCTTGATTTTCATAAGCAAGAAAGCGTATTAGATGTTGGTTGTGGCTACGGAACGTTGGGACTGACTTTGGTCAAAGCTAAAGAAGTCGAAGCAACGCTTGTTGATATAAATCAGCGCGCTCTTGATTTGGCGCGTCAAAATGCTGAGCGCAATCAAGTCCTAGCTACGATTTTTCAATCTAATCTTTATCAAAATGTAGAAGGGAGATTTCATCATATTATCAGTAATCCACCGATTCGAGCAGGGAAACAGGTCGTTCATGAGGTGATTACAGGAAGTTATACGCACTTACTAGACGGGGGCGACTTGACGATTGTGATTCAAAAAAAACAAGGGGCACCAAGTGCCAAAGCCAAGATGGAAGAAGTTTTTGGAAACTGCGAAATTCTAAAAAAAGATAAGGGATATTATATCCTTAGAAGTAGGAAGGAAATATGAGAGCAGTTGATGTTATTCAGAAAAAGCGAGATGGCTTAGAATTAACTAGTGATGAAATCAAGTGGTTAATTGAAGGTTATGTTGCCGGAACTGTGCCAGATTATCAAATGTCAGCTTTTGCAATGGCAGTATATTTTAAAGGCATGACCACTCGTGAAATATCTGATTTAACCGTGACCATGGTAGAGACAGGTCAGCAAATTGATTTGTCAGCTATATCTGGAGTTAAGGTTGATAAGCATTCAACCGGAGGCGTAGGAGACAAAGTGACACTGGTGTTAGTACCATTGGTGGCTAGTTTTGGCGTGCCTGTTGCTAAAATGAGTGGTCGTGGACTCGGTCATACAGGAGGAACACTTGATAAACTAGAATCCATTAAAGGATTTCAAATTGAGCGCAGCCAAGAAGAATTTATTAAGCAAGTACAGGATATTGGACTATCCGTCATTGGTCAGTCTGATCAGTTGGTGAAGGCAGACAAGTTGTTGTACGCTTTGCGTGATGTGACGGCGACAGTTGATACCATTCCTTTAATTGCAAGTTCTGTTATGAGTAAGAAAATCGCAGCTGGTGCAGATAGTATTTTGCTAGATGTGACAGTTGGTGAAGGCGCATTTATGAAGAACTTGGATGATGCGCGTGCTCTAGCTCGCACTATGGTTGATTTAGGAAAGGCAGTTGGGCGTAGAACAACAGCTGTTATCACCGATATGAGCCAACCTTTAGGAACCAGCATTGGTAATCGTTTGGAAATCCTTGAAGCTTTGGATATCCTGCAAGGAAAAGGACGAGAAGATGTAACAGAATTTATTTGTGAATTAGGCCAAATCATGCTTGGCTTAGCAAATGTTGAAAAAACTGTAAAAGAAGTGCGGGAACATCTATTTGATGGATCGGCACTGCAAAAATTTGAAGCCATGGTTGTTGCACAAGGTGGCGATTTAGAAGATTTGTACCGCCCTTCATCAGCAAAATACGTTGTAGAAGTGACTGCAGATGAAGCGGGTTATATTTCTGAATTGCCAGCTATGGAATTTGGTTTATTTGCCATGCGGCTAGGTGCAGGCCGAGCGGTGAAAACGGATACCTTAGACTTTGAAACAGGAATTGTTTTTGAAAAGAAAGTCGGAGAATCAATCAAAATTGGTGAAATTGTCGCAAAAGTTTATGCAAATGAAAAAATTTCACAAGAACTAGTTACAGAATTCAAAAAAAATGTTAAAATAAGTGATGAGCCGAAAAAAGTTCAAGAGATTATTGAAGTAATCGCTTAACTTACAGGAGAACCGAAAATGAAGTTAAATAAATACATCGATCATACGCTTTTGAAACCAGATGCTCAACAAGAGCAAATTGAAAAACTGATTGAAGAAGCAAGAGAATATGATTTTGCAAGTGTCTGTGTCAATCCAACTTGGGTCAGCTTTGCAGCAGAAGGATTACGAGATACAGATATTAAAGTTTGTACCGTTATTGGATTCCCACTGGGAGCAAATACGCCTGCTGTGAAAGCATTTGAAGCAAGAGATGCTATCAAGAATGGTGCAGACGAAGTGGATATGGTGATCAACATTGGTGCTTTGAAATCACAAAATCTTGTTTTGGTAGAAGAAGATATTGCAGCAGTAGTAGAAGCAAGTGGTGATACACTTGTAAAAGTAATTATTGAAGCGTGCTTATTGACAGATGAAGAAAAAGTTGTAGCGTGTCAATTGGCTAAAGCAGCTGGTGCAGACTTTGTGAAAACCTCAACTGGATTTTCAACTGGAGGCGCTACTGTTCATGATGTGGCGTTGATGAGAAAAACAGTTGGTCCAGATATGGGAGTCAAAGCTTCAGGTGGAGCCCGTTCGTATGAAGATGTAGTTGCGTTTATTGAAGCTGGCGCAACGCGTATCGGAGCTTCTTCTGGTGTAGCCATTATGAAAGGAGAAAAAGCTAGTGGCGACTACTGAGTTGATTGATCTAGCGATTGAGACAAGTAAAAAAGCTTACGTTCCTTATTCTCATTTTCCAATTGGAGCCGTACTAGTAGCTAAAAATGGTCAGATTTTTACAGGCGTAAACATTGAAAATGCTAGTTTTGGTTTGACAAATTGTGGAGAACGTACAGCTATTTTTAAAGCTATTTCAGAAGGCGTTACGGAGTTTGAGGAACTAATCGTTTATGGTGAAACCCAAAAACCCGTTTCTCCGTGTGGAGCTTGTCGTCAAGTAATGGCAGAATTTTTTTCTCAGGATTTAAAGGTGACACTTGTTGCCAAAGATAAATCGACGGTCGTGATGACGGTCAAGGAATTACTTCCGTATTCTTTTACTAACTTGGATTAGTTGGTAAAAACGGTCAGTTGACCAAAGTTAATTTTGCAACCTTGTTGCACATCTTATTTAGGAGGTTCAGAGATGAACAAGAAACAATGGCTAGGCCTTGGTCTAGTAGCTGTCGCAGCAATTGGACTTGCTGCATGTGGTAATCGTGCATCTAAATCAGATAATAAAGATGCAAAGACGGATTTGAAAGCTGCAATTGTTACAGATACAGGTGGTGTAGATGATAAATCATTTAACCAATCTGCTTGGGAAGGTTTGCAAGCTTGGGGTAAAGAAAATGGATTGACAAAAGACCATGGCTTTACTTACTTCCAATCTACAAACGAATCTGAATACGCTACAAACCTTGAGCAAGCTGCTTCTAGCAATTACAAATTAGTATTTGGTATTGGATTTGCTCTTCGTAATGCAGTAGAATCTGCTGCAAAGGATCACTCTGATATTAACTATGTTATTATTGATGATGAAATTAAAGGTCAAAAGAATGTAGCTTCTGCACTCTTTGCAGATAACGAAGCTGCTTACCTTGCTGGTGTGGCTGCAGCCAAAACAACTAAAACAAAAATGATTGGTTTTGTTGGTGGTATCAAAGGTGCTGTATTAACTCGTTTTGAAAAAGGTTTTGAAGCAGGTGTGAAATCTGTTGATCCTTCTATTAAGATTGATGTGAAATACGCTGAAAGCTTTGGAGATGCTTCTAAAGGGAAGACAATCGCAGCAGCTCAATATGCAGCTGGTGCAGACGTTGTTTATCAAGTAGCCGGTGGTACTGGTGCTGGTGTATTCAACGAAGCAAAATCTATCAACGAAACTAGAAATGAATCTGACAAAGTTTGGGTTATCGGTGTTGACCGCGACCAAAACGATGAAGGTAAATACAAATCTAAAGACGGCAAAGAATCTAACTTTGTTTTAGCATCTAGCTTGAAAAAAGTTGGTGGTACTGTAAAAGATATTGCTAACAAAACAGCAAAAGATAAATTCCCAGGAGGAAAAACTACAACTTACGGTCTGAAAGACGGTGGAGTAGATTTGACAACTAAGAACTTATCAGATGATGCTAAAAAAGCTGTTGAAGATGCAAAAGCAAAAATCCTTGACGGAAGTATTAAAGTTCCTACAGAATAAAGAATAACCTGACACTCAAGAAGCGACCTTCGTGGGTCGCTTTTTTGAGATTGAGACAGCTTTTGTCTCAGTAAAGCTGGCTAATCTTTTAGTGAGTTTTACTGAAATAAAATAATTTCTGAAAGGAATCAATCATATGGCACATGAGAATGTCATTGAAATGCATGAAATAACCAAGATTTTCGGTGAATTTGTCGCAAATGATAAAATCAACTTAAATCTAAGACGCGGTGAAATTCATGCACTTTTAGGAGAAAACGGAGCGGGCAAGTCCACTCTGATGAATATGTTAGCTGGCTTGCTTGAGCCAACAAGTGGTGAGATTACTGTGAATGGAAAATCAGTGACAATTGATTCTCCATCGAAATCAGCATCTTTAGGAATCGGAATGGTTCACCAGCATTTCATGTTGGTAGAGGCTTTCACGGTTGCTGAAAATATCATTTTGGGTAGTGAAACGACCAAAAATGGTGTTTTAGATATTCGAAAGGCAATCAAAGACATCAAGGAACTATCCGAAAAATATGGTTTAGTTGTGGATCCGACTGCAAAAGTTGAAGATATTTCAGTTGGTGCGCAACAACGTGTTGAAATCTTGAAAACATTGTATCGTGGCGCAGATATCTTGATTTTTGACGAACCAACAGCAGTATTAACTCCTTCAGAAATTGAAGAACTAGAACATATCATGAAAAATCTAGTCAAAGAAGGAAAATCCATTATTTTGATTACACATAAATTGGATGAAATCCGTGCTGTTTCTGATCGTGTAACTGTCATCCGTCGCGGTAAGAGTATTCAAACCGTTGAAATTGGTGGCGCAACGAATAAAGATCTTGCTGAAATGATGGTGGGACGTTCAGTATCCTTTACAACGGAAAAAGAAGCTTCAAATCCAAAAGAAGTTGTTCTATCTATTAAGGATTTGGTTGTGAATGAGAATCGTGGTGTGCCTGCTGTTAAAAATTTATCTTTGGATGTACGAGCTGGTGAAATTGTTGGGATTGCCGGGATTGATGGCAATGGACAAAGCGAGCTAGTTCAAGCAATCACAGGTCTTCGGAAGGTGAAATCAGGTAGCATTACCATTAAGGGGAAAGAAGTCGTTGGCTTATCTCCGCGGAAAATTACCGAAATGCAAGTTAGTCATGTGCCGGAAGACCGTCATCGTGATGGCTTGGTTTTAGATATGATGTTGTCTGAGAATATGGCTCTGCAAACTTATTACAAGGAGCCATTAAGCAAAAATGGAATTTTGAATTACAATAATATCACTTCTTATGCACGAAAGTTAATGGATGAATTTGATGTTCGGGCTGCAAGTGAAAGTGTTCCAGCAGCTGCTCTTTCAGGAGGAAATCAACAAAAAGCCATTATTGCTCGTGAAATAGACCGCAATCCTGACCTTCTAATCGTTAGTCAGCCAACTCGTGGATTAGACGTTGGAGCGATTGAATACATTCATAAACGTTTGATTGAAGAACGTGACAAGGGTAAAGCAGTGCTTGTGGTCAGCTTTGAATTAGATGAAATCCTGAATGTTTCAGACCGTATTGCTGTTATTCATGATGGTAAGATTCAAGGTATTGTAACTCCAGCAGAAACTAATAAACAAGAGTTGGGTATCTTGATGGCTGGTGGTGAAATTAAGAAGGGAGATTCAAATGACTAAGAAAACACAGCAAATTGCGGTGCCTTTGATTTCCGTTGTTCTTGGAATTTTACTTGGTGCCATTATCATGTGGATTTTTGGCTATGATGCTATCTGGGGTTATGAAGAGCTGTTCAAAGCTGCTTTTGGTACTATCCGTAGTATTGGTGAAATTTTCCGTGCAATGGGTCCACTTATTTTAATTGCTCTTGGGTTTGCAGTAGCAAGTCGGGCTGGATTCTTTAATGTCGGTTTGCCAGGGCAAGCTTTAGCTGGTTGGATTTTGAGTGGCTGGTTTGCACTTTCGTTTCCTAATCTTCCTCGTCCAATTATGATTCTTGCTACAGTTGTCATTGCAGCAGTAGCTGGTGGGATTATCGGTGCTATTCCTGGTATTCTTCGTGCTTATTTGGGAACAAGTGAAGTTATCGTTACGATTATGATGAACTACATCGTTCTCTATGTTGGAAATGCAATGATTCATAGTTTCCCAAAAAGTGTTATGCAAAGTATTGACTCAAGTGTTAAGGTTGGAGCTAATGCAACCTATCAAACAGAATGGCTGCGGGCATTGACCAATAATTCACGGATGAATATCGGAATCTTCTTTGCGGTCATTGCAGTTGTCCTTATCTGGTTTATGCTGAAAAAAACAACGCTTGGATTTGAAATCCGTTCTGTCGGGCTAAATCCAAATGCGAGTGAATATGCAGGGATGTCTGCTAAACGGACGATTATTCTTTCAATGATTATCTCAGGTGCCCTTGCCGGTGTCGGAGGTGTTGTTGAAGGACTTGGAACTTTCCAAAATGTCTATGTACAAGGAAGTTCCCTAGCTGTCGGCTTTAATGGTATGGCCGTTAGCTTGCTGGCAAATAATTCACCAATTGGTATTCTCTTTGCAGCATTCTTATTTGCCGTGCTTCAAGTCGGAGCTCCAGGTATGAACACCGCAACGATTCCAGCGGAACTGGTAAATATTGTAACAGCATCAATTATTTTCTTTGTAAGTATTCATTACATCATTGAACACTTTATCAAACCAAGAAAACAAGCGAAAGTAAAGGGAGGAAAATAAGATGAATTTTGTAACAATGTTAAGTCTGTTAGTTTCCTCTATGCTGATTTATGCAGCACCTTTAATCTTTACTAGTATCGGTGGTGCCTTCTCAGAGCATGCTGGGATTGTTAATGTCGGACTTGAAGGTATTATGGTTATGGGCGCATTCTCAGGAGTTGTCTTTAACCTTACTTTTGTGAATACCTTTGGAAGTTTAACACCTTGGTTAGCACTTTTAGTCGGTGGTATTGTGGGACTAATTTTCTCACTCATTCATGCTGTAGCAACTATCAATTTCCGTGCGGACCATGTTGTTAGTGGTACAGTGCTCAATTTGATGGCACCTGCATTAGCGATTTTCTTGGTAAAAGCTTTCTATAATAAAGGGCAAACAGATAATATTCAAGTATCATTTGGTAAATTTAATTTTCCACTATTATCAGATATTCCTGTCATTGGAGATATCTTCTTTAAACACACCAGTCTAATGGGGTATATTGCAGTTGCATTTGCTTTCCTAGCATGGTTCATTATGTTTAAGACGAAATTTGGGCTTCGTTTGCGCTCCGTAGGTGAACACCCACAAGCGGCAGACACCCTCGGTATCAATGTTTATCTCATGCGTTATTACGGTGTGATGATTTCAGGTTTTCTTGGCGGTGTTGGTGGAGCGATTTATGCACAATCTATTTCCGTAAATTTCGCTGCGACAACCATTATCGGGCCAGGATTCATTTCACTGGCTGCTATGATTTTTGGTAAATGGAATCCAATTGGCGCTATGCTTTCTAGTCTATTCTTTGGACTATCTCAAAGTTTAGCCGTTATCGGAAGTCAATTACCATTCCTATCACATGTACCAGCTGTGTACCTACAAATTGCACCTTATGTATTGACTATTGTTGTGTTGGCAGCATTCTTCGGAAAAGCTGTTGCACCAAAAGCAGACGGTGTCAATTATATTAAATCAAAATAAACTATTGCAAAAAGCCAAGTTACTTTTCAAAGTAGCCTGGCTTTTTTGATAAAAAAACAATCATTCTGCTAAGAAGAGTGACTTAGAGAATGATTGTTTTTAAAATGTTTTACATAAAATAGACAATAGCAAGATATTGAAGTGCAGAAGCAGCTAGGATAAAGAGGTGCCAAATCATGTGGAAATATGGTTTTTTCTTAGCATAAAATCCTGCACCAACAGTATAACAGAGTCCTCCAGCTAACATCAATCCCCAGAAAATAGGTCCCGTTTGACCAATGATTTGCGGAATGATCAGAATCACTAACCAGCCCATAATAAGATAAAGTGCCAAGCTAAATTTTTCATTAACTTTTTTAGCAAATATTTTATACAAAATACCAAAAATGGTCGTTCCCCATTGAATTGTGATAATAAGATAACCCAACCAATTGTTCATAAGGGATAGTACGACTGGCGTATAACTTCCCGCAATAGCAATGTAAATCATTGAATGGTCAATGATTCGTAGGATATACTTATGCGTAGAACCATAGCTCATTGAATGGTAAATCGTTGAAGAAAGAAACATCAGAAATAAACTGATGACAAAAATTGAAACTCCGACAGCGGCAAGCATAGCATGTTCTTCATAGCTATAAATGGCTGAGATAGGAAGCAGTACTAACATAACCACAGCCCCGACAGCGTGAGTGACAGCATTGGCTATTTCTTCCCCGAAGCTAAGTTGTTTGCTGAGTTTAAGCGTTTGATTCATTTGTTTTACCTCCTTCTAAGGCTAGAGCTAATTTTTTTGTTTGATGAAATAATTTCACCGTTTGGCAAGCTGCTTCAATAGCAGGTGCGACTGTGTCAGCTTTTTCTTCTTGCATGCAATTAACGAATTCATTATAAAGAGTGGCCGAATCTTTTCCGTCTACCAGAAGTTGAATCGTCTTGATAATATCTGGTATTGGAAAGACAGGTTTTAACGTCGTCAGTACAATCAGACGAGCAATCTGTACACGATTGTATTTTTTCTTAATTGGCTTTGGAATGTGGGCGTGTTTCACATAATTATTGACCATAGCAGCCGTTAAAGGCTTATCCGTGCTATGAAATGCTTGTTCGTTGACACCATTCACATAGAGGAGAACCTGGTCAAGATAAAGATCTAACTCTGGTAGTTCTTCCCAAGTTGGGAATTTTGTGATTTCCAAAATATCCACCTCTTCCTTATCTAGTCTTGATAACTAGATTATATGATAATGATTGTCTGTTGTCAAGAGAAAAATCATTTGTTCTGCAAAATAACTTTTGATACAATAAGATTATGAAAATTTTAATTCCAACTGCAAAGGAAATGAATCTTAGCCTTAAACCTCATGGCAAGTGTTTCCTTTCAGAGCAAACAAAAATAATTGTAGCTAGTCTGTCACAGTATTCTATTGAAGAATTAGCCGATTTCTATCATATTAGTCTGGAACGTGCAGAAGAAGAGTATATTCATCTTCAACAATTAAAAAATGGGCAAGCCTTGACTTACCCAGCTTTGCATTTATTTGATGGTCTTATGTATCGAAATATCAAAAGAAGTCACTTAACGGAGCAAGAGTTGAGGTATGTAGACAAGCATTTGTTCATCACTTCTAGTCTATATGGTGTTATACCAGTTATGGCGTTGATTTCACCTCATCGCTTGGATTTTTTAGTAAAATGTACTATTTCTGGCAAAAGCTTGAAAAATTATTGGCGCAATGATTATGACGCAGCTATTTCAGATGAGGAAATGATTTTATCTCTGCTATCAAGTGAGTTTGAGACAGTGTTTTCCAAATCTGTGCGTGATAAGATGCTTCGGTTTAAATTTTTAGAAGATAGAGAAGGAAGTTTGAAAGTTCACTCAACTATTTCTAAGAAGGCGCGGGGGCAATTTTTAACTGCTTTAATTGAAAATCAAATAACAACGAAAGAGGAAATCAAACAATTGCAATTTGCAGGCTTTGCTTTCCGAGAGGATTTGTCTACGATAAATACCTATGTCTTTGTTAAGGAGTAAAATAAAAATGGAATGATGTAAAAGTGTCATTCCATTTTTTGCTTATTTTAATAGATAGCTGCCAATAATGCTTCAGCTTGAGCTGCGAGTTCAGCTTGTTTTTCTTCGGAAACTGTCAGTTGACCTGTTCCCCAGGCTTCCGGGTTAACAGTAACACCAGTAAATGGTTCAACAACTTTCATACGAATAAATGGAAGAAGGCTGCGATAATGTTTGAAAACTTCATCTGGAGAAGTTCCATTGGCTACAGAGGAAACTGTTACAAGTTTTTCATTAAGAGCAGAAGGTCCTGATGGATCTGAAAGGTCAAGAGCACGTGATAGCCAATCTAAGAGATTTTTAACAACTCCTGGAATTGCCCAGTTATAGGTTGGTGAGAAGAGCCAGATAGCATCAGCAGCGAGAATTTCTTCACGAGCTTTGGCAACAGCCGCAGGAGCTGGGCTTTCAATATCTTGATTGAAAAATGGAACATCTTTGAAATCAAGATAAGAAACTTCAGCTTTGTCAGCAAGAATGTTTTCAGCTTGAGAAGCTAACTGATGGTTGAATGAGCCTTGGCGAAGGGACCCGACGATAAATAGCACTTTTTTAGACATATAAGTCACTCTCCTTTTCTTTTGTACCTGTTTATATTACAACAAATATCACTAATTAGCAAGAAATTAGCTCAAACTTTTGAATTTTTTTAAAATCCGAATCAAATCTTCTTTATCTTGCTCTGTTAAAATGCTAAATACTTGTTGAATATTTTGAATATGATCTGGAAGTACCGCTTCAATTTTACTACGTCCTTCTGGAGTCAATCCGACTAAAAAAGAACGTCGATCAGATGGGTCACAGGTACGAAAAATCCAACCGTCTCGTATCATATTTTTAATGACAACGGTCATATTTCCAGATGTAGCAAGCATTTTATCAATTAAGTCTTGAATGCGTAAGTTCCCTTTGCTATAAAGGGTTTCTAAAACTGAAAATTGAGTTGGAGTCAGATTGTGTTGTTTTGCCGCCTGATTTTCAAAAGGTCGAATCGTGCGAATAGCTTTATTTAAAATAATCATGGTTTTTAAATCTAAATGATTTTCTTGAAAAAGTTTTGTTAGTTTGTCCATAACTGTATTTTATCAATAAGTAGTAATAAAATCAAATTTTAGAAAAAGATAGAAAAAAATCCTTATTTATAGTATAATGGACGAGTGAAAAATAGAAGAAAAAATGATAGAAATTTTATTATTTGGCAATATATTATTGGAAGTGTGATAGTTTTGGTCGTTCTCACTTTTTCTTTTCTTTACATTTTAAATCTATCTATGGATCCTTACCAATCGGCTAAGGTAACGGCTAGTAAAATTGCTCGTCAATATGCGGATTTGGATAAAGTGGATCGCTTTGCTATTTATAACGGTGAAAAAAGTTATTATAGTCTTTTGGGGAAAAATCGTAAAAAGACGCAGCTTGCTGTTTTAATAGAAGCAGATAGTGATAAAATCTATACTTATGAGTTGTCCAAAGGGATTAGTCAAGAAAAAGCAAAACAAATCGCTAAAGAGAGTGGTGCCAAACAAATTGATAAAGTGACATTTGGCTATGTAAAAGAGCAACCAATCTGGGAAGTCAAGTCTGGAACAATTTATTATAATGTTGGATTTGAAACAGGAACATTGCTCAGCAAGGAGGGGCTATGATATTATCAAATCGTGTTTTAAATATGGAAGAAAGTGTAACCTTAGCAGCAGCAGCGCGCGCAAAAGCTTTAAAAGCACAAGGACGGGACATTCTATCTCTGACTTTGGGAGAGCCAGATTTTCCAACTCCGAAGAATATTCAAGATGCTGCTATCTCTGCAATAAAAGACGGTAGAGCTAGCTTTTATACTGTTACCAGTGGTCTGGCTGAATTAAAGGAAGCAATTGTAGCATATTTTGCAAAATACTATGGTTATACGATTAAACCAAATCAAGTGACCATTGCGACGGGGGCAAAGTTTTCCCTTTATACCTTTTTTATGAGTGTCATCAATCCAGGTGATGAAGCGATTATTCCGGCACCATGTTGGGTTAGTTATGGCGACCAGATTAAGATGGCAGAAGGGATACCAGTTTTTGTTCAAGCGACGGAAGCAAATCATTTCAAAGTGACCGTTGAGCAATTAGAGGCTGCTCGGACAGAGAAAACGAAAGTTTTGGTGCTCAATTCTCCTTCCAATCCAACGGGAATGATTTATACTGCTGAGGAGTTATTAGCGATAGGTAATTGGGCTGTAGAGCATGACATTCTCATTTTGGCAGATGATATTTATGGCCGCTTGGTTTACAATGGAAATGAATTTACACCGATTTCGAGCTTATCTGAAGCGATCCGCAAGCAAACAATTGTTATCAATGGTGTATCTAAGTCGTATTCGATGACTGGTTGGCGGCTGGGTTATGCTGTTGGAGAGCCTGAAATCATTGCAGCGATGAGTAAAGTGGCTGGACAAACGACTTCTAATCCAACCACTGCTTCTCAATATGCGGCGATTGAAGCTCTAAAGGGTCCTCAAGATACTGTTGAAACCATGCGTCAGGCTTTTGAAGAACGTCTCAATACCATTTATCCTTTGCTTGCAGAGGTTCCTGGCTTTGAAGTGGTGAAACCGCAAGGAGCGTTTTACCTCTTTCCAAATGTTAAAAAAGCAATGGAAATGAAGGGCTATTCAGATGTGACAGAGTTTACAACAGCAATCCTAGAAGAAGTAGGTGTCGCTCTTGTAACGGGTGCTGGCTTCGGTGCGCCAGAGAATGTTCGCCTGAGTTATGCGACGGATATGGATACCTTGAAAGAGGCCGTTCATCGTATCAAGGCGTTTATGGAGGATTAAAAAATGATCGATCATTTTAGCCTTAAGGTAAAGAATTTAGAAGTTTCTAAAGCTTTCTATCAAGCCACTTTAACTCCTTTAAATTATCACCTTCAATTTGATACGGGGCAGGTCGTTAGTTTCACAGAACCGCGAGATGTGGATCCAGGTGGTGATTTTTGGCTAAATGTTGGTCAACAAGAGCCGATGCATTTTGCCTTTAGTGCTCAAACTTGTCAAGAAGTAGATGCTTTCTATCAAGCAGCTTTGGCTGCTGGAGGAAAGGATAATGGTGCACCTGGCGAACGTAAAAATTACCATGTGGGATACTATGCGGCCTTTGTGATAGACCCAGACGGGAACAACATTGAGGCTGTTTATCATAAAAAATAAAATAGAAAAGAGAAAAAACGTGTCAACAAAATATACTTCAATTATGGATGTTAAAAATCATGTCGGAGAAGAAGTGACGATTGGTGCTTGGGTTGCCAATAAATCAGGAAAAGGAAAGATTGCTTTTTTGCAATTACGCGATGGAACAGCCTTTTTTCAAGCTGTGGCTTTCAAGCCAAATTTCCTTGAAAAATTTGGTGAAGAAGAGGGTTTGAATAAATTTAATATCATCAAACACTTGAACCAAGAAACAGCTGTTTTAGTAAAAGGAATCGTCAAAGAAGATGAACGCTCAAAATTTGGATATGAATTAGACGTGACGGATATTGAAATCGTTGGAGAGTCCAATGATTATCCTATCACACCAAAAGAGCACGGAACAGACTTTTTGATGGATCATCGTCATTTATGGTTGCGTTCACGCAAGCAAATGGCAATTATGCAGATTCGCAACGCGATTATCTATGCTTCCTATGAATTTTTTGACCGCAATGGCTTTATCAAATTTGATAGTCCGATTTTATCGGGAAATGCAGCAGAAGATTCCACAGAGCTTTTTGAAACAGATTATTTTGGAACTCCTGCCTTTCTAAGTCAATCTGGGCAACTTTACTTAGAAGCAGGTGCCATGGCACTTGGTCGTGTATTTGACTTTGGCCCTGTTTTCCGTGCCGAAAAATCCAAAACACGCCGCCATTTGACAGAATTCTGGATGATGGATGCAGAATATCCATTTGTTACACATGAAGAATCGCTTGATCTTCAAGAGGCTTATGTGAAGGCTCTGATTCAAGGGGTTTTGGATCGTGCACCACATGCACTTGAAATGTTGGAACGCGATACAGATTTGCTTAAAAAATATGCAACTGAACCATTCAAACGCATTTCTTACGATGAAGTAATTGACCTTTTGCAAGAACATGAAAATGATGAAGATGCAGAGTATGAACACATCGAACGTGGAGATGATTTTGGGTCACCACATGAAACTTGGATTTCAAACTATTTTGGTGTGCCAACTTTCGTTGTGAACTACCCTGCTAGCTTTAAGGCTTTCTATATGAAACCTGTTCCTGGTAACGAAGAACGTGTGCTTTGTGCAGACCTTTTAGCACCAGAGGGCTATGGAGAAATCATAGGTGGTTCTGCTCGTGAAGAAAGCTATGAAAAATTATTAGCGAAGATTGAAAAAAATGGTCTGAACCCTGATGACTATGCTTTCTATCTAGATCTTCGTAAATATGGTTCAGTTCCTCATGCTGGATTTGGACTTGGTTTGGAACGTATGGTGACATTTGTTGCAGGAACGAAACACATCCGTGAAGCCATTCCATTCCCACGTATGCTTCACAGAATTGAACCTTAGGAAATGTGAGAGTGGGATAGAAATCAATCATTCGAAGAATTTGATTTTTCAGCAAGTTCTAGTTTCTAGTTGCTGACCTAAAACAGTCCACTGGACTGTTTTACTTCCACCTCCGCACAAGTTGGTTAGGATAGCCGTTATCACCGGTATAACAAGGGAGAAGGATATCCAACCAACCACTGCGTTTTGCAAGCCAAACTATAAAATGCATGAGGTTGGGAGCTTATGTCCCAACCTCTTTAAAATTGAAATATTATGAAAAATGAATAAGTTAGAAAACTGAACGGGAAGTTCGGTTTCTTCTTAGTAAAGGAAAAAGTATGTTTAGGAGAAGTTACAAAAGAAATATTCCTCTTATGACAGGAGTGGAATTCTTAGGATTTCTAGGTATTACGAGTTTTTGGATTTTATTCCTCAGTCAAAATGGTATGTCTTTACTGCAAATTGGGCTGTTAGAGAGTATTTTTCATGCAACAGGCATTGTTTTTGAAATTCCGTCAGGCATGTTGGCAGATCGATTTTCTTATAAGACCAATCTGTACGTAAGCCGCTTGACTAGCATTTTATCATCTATTTTAATGTTGACAGGGCAAGGGAATTTTTGGATATATGCAATGGCAATGATAATCAATGCTTTGTCTTATAACTTTGATTCAGGAACGAGCTCTGCACTGCTATATGACTCTGCTGTAGAAGCTGGTTTAAAAGACCGTTATTTGAAAATATCAAGTTTGATGTCAGGTGTTTCTGAGGCAGCAATCTCTTTAGGAACGGTACTAGCGGGGTTATTTGTACATGGATATTTGTATATTACCTATTATATCATGATTGCAGTTTCTATTATTGTTTTAATTCTGATTTGGTTGATAAAAGAACCGACAATGAAAAAGAAAAATGACGAAGTGGTCACGATGAAGAAAATAATCCTGACGGTAAAAGAAGAAATGAAAAGTAATCCCAGTCTTTTTACATGGATGATGATTTTTCAATTCGTTGGAACAATAATGTGCATGTTTTACTTTTACTATCAAAAACAATTGCCAGACTTGGCAGGATGGCAGATTTCAACAGTTATGTTGATTGGTAGCGTCTTAAATATTTTGGCAGTTTCTCTTGCCAGTAAGATTGGAAAAACATGGCATTCTTTTCGGATTTTTCCAGTAGTTGTCAGTTTAACAGGAGCAGTTTATGCACTGTCATTTTTGGGAACGCCATTTATGTATATCCTTGTTTATTTGGCGACAAATGCTTTGTATGCCATGTATCAACCAATATTTTACAATGATTTGCAACAGTATTTACCAAGTTCAGCCAGAGCGACCATGTTAAGTGTTGCTTCAATGATGTTCAGTTTAAGCATGATTATCATTTTTCCGATTGTTGGTTGGCTGATTGACAGTTTTGGCTTTGATCAGACTTTTATTGGATTAGGGCTAGTTCTTATCTTGCTAACGCCACTTTTAGTGATTGTTTTTCAAATGATTCGTAAACAATTGAAATCAATCAAAAATTAGCTCATTATTTATTATCTGCAATAGTGATTTGTATCTAATTCTTAATGAATGCAACCAGTTGTTGCTGCTTATGATAAAAACAGTAAATATAAGGAAAATTATATACTTATTTTTTACACAACTACAAAATATAATTATCAAATTTAGGAAACTCTTGTTTAAAAATACTATATATTGTAGTTAGTATAAACTGCTATATAATTCCTTAGTGTTATAGAGATGATAGGAGGAAAACTTATGCGCGATAATCATCTTCATACTTACTTTTCTTATGATTCAGATGCTGATTTCAGAGATTATTTGGAACATTACGATGGTGAAATCGTGACGACTGAACATCTGGATTTATCTAATCCCTATCCGTATGATGCAGGCTCTCCTCACGATGATATTCCTGATTATGAGTCTTATTCTAGAAAAATAGCTGCTCTCAATCGGAAATATGGAAATCGAATCAAAAAAGGAATTGAGATTGGCTATTACAGACCACGAAAGAAAGATATTTTAGCTTTCTTAGAAAATAAAAATTATGATTTAAAACTGTTGTCTGTTCACCATAATGGGAAGTTCGATTACTTAGAAGAACCTGCTTTACAATCTGATAAAATGAAGGTGATTCCAACTTATTTTAAAGAAATGGAAGAAGCTATTGAAAGTATTCCAGCTGATGTTTTGGCTCATTTTGACTATGGTTTTCGCAAATTTAATGTGACGGTTGAAGAACTGAAAAACTTTGAACCCCAACTTCGTACCCTCTTTCAGAAAATGATAGAGTACAACTTGGCTTTTGAACTAAATTGCAAGTCTATGTATCTCTATAATCACGAAGATATTTATATCTATGCTCTATCTTTGGTGAAAGAATTGGGCGGGACAAAGTATTCTGTTGGCTCTGATGCCCATACGTTAGAACATTTTCGCTTGAATTTCGACCAAATCCAGCAAATCCTAACAGAATTTGACATAGACGAAGGAATGTTGCTATAAAAAAGGGGTTAGAACAAAAAGTTCTTAACCTCCCATTATATTTGTTTTAGATTACAAGGTGTAGTAGTTGTCGGACATGGAAACATCATAATAAATATTCATATTCTCTGATAATTAAACCATTTTCAAACTCAAAAATATCACAGGATAGTTGACCAAAATCGTTTTTGAGAATAGTAACAATCCGATTTTCATTAGTTGAAAAAGTATGCAAGCAGGAAAATTGAACGTTGCTCTGATGATAGGCTTGCTGAATCTTCAGAAGATAGTCATCTATTCCATAAATGACTGAAACTTCTTGCCCGTGCAATTCCCAGATAATTTCAGAATGTAAAAAATTTTGGTAAGTTTTCCAATCTCTTTGATTTTCTGCTTGAAAGAACAAGGTTAGTTTTTCTAAATTTGTCATTAGCGACCTCCTTAATGAAACAACCTTTTCCAAAAAGAAAGTTTCTTTTCTGCTTGTTGGGATAAATCTGATTGGAAAAGTTCAGAAAATTGGATAAGGATTTCTTTTTCGGTAATCTCTACTGGATGATCACTATGAATGACCAAGCCAAATGGAGAATTTTTGCAGTTACTAGACACGATTGTTGCTTTGCAGCCAAGATCTTTTGCTATTTTTAAGTAAAAAATTTGATACTGACTGGTGACCTCGGGGGATATTTTCACAGTTACAGGTTGATAGTCCAAGATAATCTTTTGCAACATTTCTTTAAAGTGGTCGTGGATGGGAGCGCTGTTAGCTTCATCAATACTACATTCTGCAATGACCCGCTCTTCAAATGTTTCTAAAAATTTTCTTTGCTCATCGGGATTTAATTTTAATCCCCCTTGAGATTTTTCCATTATTGTTTTATTTATATCTGTCATAAAGTTAGTATAGCATACTTTTTTTGAAATTTATCCAAGAAACATTCGGGAATATAAAACGCTTACATAGAAAATTATCGTAAATTTCATAGAAAGGCACGATTTTTCCTTGAAAAAAACTGATTTTTAAGGTATGATAGGAATGTAAATAAAATAACTCAAAGGAGAGTAAAAAATGTCAATTATTACTGATGTTTACGCTCGCGAAGTCCTAGACTCACGCGGTAACCCAACACTTGAAGTAGAAGTTTATACTGAATCAGGTGCTTTCGGACGTGGTATGGTTCCATCTGGAGCTTCTACTGGTGAACACGAAGCAGTTGAACTTCGTGATGGTGACAAATCTCGTTACGGTGGTCTTGGTACACAAAAAGCTGTTGACAACGTAAACAATATCATTGCTGAAGCAGTTATTGGTTATGACGTTCGCGATCAACAAGCTATTGACCGTGCAATGATTGCACTTGACGGTACTCCAAATAAAGGTAAATTGGGTGCAAACGCAATCCTTGGTGTATCTATTGCTGTAGCACGTGCTGCTGCTGATTACCTTGAAATTCCACTTTACAGCTACCTTGGTGGATTCAATACTAAAGTTCTTCCAACTCCAATGATGAACATCGTTAACGGTGGTTCTCACTCAGATGCTCCAATCGCTTTCCAAGAATTTATGATTGTTCCTGCTGGTGCACCTACATTCAAAGAAGCTCTTCGTTGGGGTGCTGAAATTTTCCACGCTCTTAAGAAAATCCTTAAATCTCGTGGTCTTGAAACAGCTGTTGGTGACGAAGGCGGATTTGCTCCTCGTTTTGACGGAACTGAAGATGGTGTAGAAACTATCCTTGCTGCTATCGAAGCTGCTGGTTATGTTCCTGGTAAAGATGTATTCCTTGGATTTGACTGTGCATCATCAGAATTCTACGACAAAGAACGCAAAGTTTATGATTACACTAAATTCGAAGGTGAAGGAGCTGCAGTTCGTACAGCTGACGAACAAATCGAATACCTTGAACAATTGGTTGATAAATACCCAATCATCACTATCGAAGATGGTATGGATGAAAATGACTGGGAAGGTTGGAAGAAACTTACTGAACGCCTTGGTAAGAAAGTACAACTTGTTGGTGATGACTTCTTCGTAACAAACACTTCTTATCTTGAAAGAGGTATTAACGAAGGATGTGCTAACTCAATCCTTATTAAAGTTAACCAAATCGGTACTCTTACTGAAACATTTGATGCTATCGAAATGGCAAAAGAAGCTGGTTACACTGCTGTTGTATCACACCGTTCAGGTGAAACTGAAGATTCAACAATTGCTGACATCGCAGTTGCAACTAACGCTGGACAAATTAAGACTGGTTCATTGTCACGTACTGACCGTATTGCTAAATACAACCAATTACTTCGCATCGAAGATCAACTTGGTGAAGTAGCTGAATACCGTGGTTTGAAATCTTTCTATAACTTGTCAAAATAATTCAGTTATAATATGAATCGGCTAGTTCTGCTAGTCGATTTTTTCTTTAATAATATTGGTAACTTTTAGGAGGGCGATATGGACAAGATTGAAGAACTGGCTCAGATCATTCAAAGTAGCCAAAATATTGTATTCTTCGGTGGTGCAGGTGTTTCAACTGAATCTGGTATTCCGGATTTTCGCAGCTCAAATGGTATTTACAATATTGAGTTAAACCAGCATTTTTCAGCAGAGCAACTAGTTTCACATACGATGTTTGAACGTTATCCGGAACAGTTTTTTGACTTTTACAAGAAATATCTTATTTATCCTAACGCTAAGCCAAATGTAGCCCATGAATATTTAGCTTATCTAGAAAAGCTAGGGAAATTAAAAGCAATTGTTACCCAGAATATTGATAGTTTACACGAGATGGCAGGAAGCAGGAACGTATTAAAAATTCATGGTAGTGTGGACCGAAATTTTTGTACCAATTGTCATCGTTTTTATGACTTAGAGGATTTTTTGAAATTGCCAGGAATCATTCCTTATTGCGAGACTTGTGGTTGTGTAGTTAAGCCAGATGTGACTCTTTATGAGGAACCGTTAAATATGGAAGTTTTTTCTCAAGCTATTCAGGTTATCAGTCAAGCTGACCTACTCATCATTGGCGGAACATCGCTAGTTGTTTATCCAGCTGCTAATTTGGTTCATTATTTTCAAGGACGGCACTTAGTTGTTATCAATAAAAACAATGTACTACAAGATAGTCAAGCTGACTTAGTCATCAAGGGCAAGATTGGAGAAGTGCTGGGTAAGGCATGGAAAGTAATGGGGTAGTCATTTTCAAATCAAATGATGGTTTCAATCATGTGCTTAGCTGTATTTTTTAGAGATAGTAGATTAAAAAATGTCCTCCATGACGGAAATTTTGGAAAATGTCCTTTATAATGGAAATTTTTTTAAATTTCCATTATAATAGACAAAAAGAGGTGAGAAGATGATGTACGTTGCTCTTATTGGAGACATTATTGAATCAAAAAAAATACAAGATCGAGCGCAGGCGCAACAGAAATTGTTGAAATTAATGAAAGAGTTGAATCAGCAATATCAGAAATATTTAGTTTCTCCCTTTACAGTCACAGCTGGCGATGAATTTCAAGCTTTGTTTTTACCAAATTCGGATATGTTTCAAATCATGGATCAGCTTTCTATGGCATTTGCTCCTTATGAAATTCGATTTGGGATTGGTGCTGGAGACATGATTACAGAAATTAACAAAGAACAAAGCATTGGTTCTGACGGTCCGGCGTATTGGCTGGCTAGAGAAGCGATTAACTATGTTCATGACAAGAATGACTATGGCATCAATCACATTTCGGTTTCTTTGGCAGACGAAGAAGTCGGTCAGACAATCAATGCTATTTTAGCTGCATGCTCTTTTATTCAGTCCAAGTGGACAGATATCCAATATGATGTCCTCAAACAATTACTAGCTGAAAATATATATGATGAAACATTTTCGCATAAAGAAATGGCAAAACTACTTGGTATCACTCCGAGCGCCTTCAACAAACGTATCAAGGCGAGTGGGTTAAAAATTTATCTCAGAAATAAACGAGTTGCGATGAACTTGATGTTAAATGCGATAGAGAAGGAGGCGAAACATGTCTAATTTGTGGGGATTTTCAGACTATTTTGTACAACATCCAATCTTGTTGTTAACCTTATTAGCGCATGTTTTAGCTGATTTTCAATGGCAAAGTCAAAAAATGGCAGATTTAAAATGTTTAAAATTGCCTTATTTATTGCTGCATTTAGCCATTGTTTTTCTTCCGTTGCTGATTTTGAGTATCTTTTTCCCGAAAGATATTATTTACTTTGTCGCTGTTTGGCTTAGTCATGTAGTTATTGATTTCTTGAAATACAGGCTCAACACGTTTATAGAAATAAAGAAACTCACAAAGCAAGTTTTCATCATTGACCAAGTCCTTCATTTGATTTGTATTTTTCTATTTTATGCTTTATTAGCTAATAAAATCAACCCACAATGGCTGAAAAATGGAGCGTCAGTTACTCAAACCCTTCTTTTCTTGGCAATCGTTGGCAAGCCTGTTAATATTTTATTTAAGCTTTTCTTCAATAGGTATCAGTCAAAGGGAGATAACCAAGACACTATAGCAGGTGCAGGGGCGATGATTGGGATTTTAGAGCGTTTTATTATGGCTTTGTCTCTTATATTTGGGCAGTTCGCTTCCGTTGGCTTAGTCTTTACTGCTAAGTCAATCGCACGGTATAACAAAATTTCTGAAAGTCAGTCCTTTGCAGAATACTATCTCATTGGCTCACTTTTTAGCATGATTAGTGTGTTAATTGTTTTTGGTTTGCTTTATTTGTAATATAAAAACTGTAGTTTAGTGATTGACTACAGTTTCGTTATATTATTGAATTTCATAGCCCATGAGGAGACCATTTTCTTCAGCATAAAAGCTACAAAGTCCAGAAGTCGGGATGACTTCAATAACAGCTTGTGGGAATCTTTCACGAACCATTTCGGAAAATTGCTGGCAAAACTTGGGATTATTTCGATGAGCAATAATGATTTGTCCACCGGCATAGCCTGCTTTGATGAGTTCATCAAAAGCTGCTATTAGTGATTTTTTAGCACCACGCGCCTTTTGAAGCAACTCTAGTTTACCGTCTTGACTGGCTTCGCCGACCATACGGATATTCAATAATCCTACAACAGCTCCAAGTAATTTGCTCAGTCGTCCATTTTTAACTAGGTTGTCAACTTTGGCAAGAACGAAAAGCAATTTTGTCTTGGTTTGATAGGTTGTAATTTCTGTTACGATTTCTTCATAACTTAGACCTTGACCGATAAGAAGATTAAGCTTTTTGATAATCAAATCATTTTCACCGCCAGCAGAAAGAGTATCAATAACATGAATATTCACGTTAGGATGTTCTTCGAGATAGAGTTTTTTAGCCACTTGTGCGCTATTATGGCTTCCTGATAAGGTTCCTGTAATAGTGACCACAAAAATATTTGAAGCTCCATCAAAAGCTTTCATATAGTCATCTGGACTAGGGCAAGCAGACTTTGAAGCCGAAGAAGTGGCATACATTTTTTCCATCATTTCATCAATATTGAGCTGATTATTATCTATAAAGATTTCATCGCCTACTTGAATAGTCAAAGGAACACTTTCAAATAAGGTGTCAACAGCAAGGTTTTCGATAGTTCTATAATCACAGCCTGAATCAGCTACAATTTTCCAAGTCATTCAATTTCTCCTTTAGTGGGATGATCCCTTAATTAGACATTGACAAAAGGTTTGCCTTTTTTTACAATTATATCATGAAAACACCGCTTTAGAAAGCCTTTACAGTCGGTTGTTACATGTAGAAAGAAAATGTTATGTCGGAACGTAAAATATCGAAAAAATCTTTAGAAAATCTAAAAATATCAAATCAGGAATCTAACCGAATTACAAAAGAATCATTGGAAATTTCTTTGTTGCAATTGTTGGAAAAGAAGGAGTTGGCAAAAATTACCATTTCTGAATTAGTAGAGAGAGCTGGTGTCTCGCGCGCAGCTTTTTATCGAAATTATGATTCAAAAGAAGAAATTTTACAAGAGATTTTCCAACGAACAGTACAAAAGATTACCGATAAATTGGAACAATTCAATATGAGAACCGAGCTTTATCAAGTGTGGCTGTTCTTGTTTAAAGAAGTCAAAAAAGAAGCACGAATCCTTAGCTTAGCAGTGGATTATAATTTAGAAAAACTGTTGACAAGTGCTGTGTTTGATTTCTTGGAAAAACAAAATAGTTCCAGAAAAGAAGCTTCAACTTACATGAATTCATTTTGGAGTTCAGCGGTGGTTTCTGTTTTAATCAAATGGACAAAAGACGGCATGAAAGTTCCAGCAGAAAAGATTGCATCGCTCGGACTTCCGCTTTTTCCACATCGAAAAAATGATAAACTGAGTGATAAGTAAGAAAAGAAGGTGACAATATGGCGACAAAAAGATTGGCTTGGGACGAATATTTTGCAGCACAAGCGCTCTTGATTGCAAATCGCTCAACCTGCAAACGAGCAAGCGTTGGTGCAGTTATTGTAAAGGATAATAAAGTTATTTCAACAGGATATAATGGATCTGTTTCAGGAACGGAGCACTGCATCGATCATGAATGCCTGATAGTTGACGGGCATTGTGTGAGGACTTTGCATGCAGAAGTAAATGCAATTTTGCAAGGTGCAGAGCGTGGAATCCCAAAAGGATTTACTGTTTATGTCACTCATTTCCCTTGTCTCAATTGTACGAAACAGCTTTTACAAGTTGGTTGCAAGCGAGTGGTTTATATCAATCAATACCGTATGGATGATTATGCGCGGTATTTATATAGCGAAAAGAAAGTTGAGCTAGTACATCTGCCAATCGAAAAAGTGAAAGAGGCGATCTCGGAGACTGATTTGATATAACTTTTAGAGTGGGACATTTTGTTTTCTATGAATAAAAGGAAAGAAAATATGACACAAGAACAACTTCAAAAAGCCTGGCAAGCATTGTTTGATGGGCAATATCAGCTTGCCAAGCAATTCGTTTATCAAATAGACCAAGATAGTTATAGTACACTGAATTTAAAAGCTTATATTGCTTTAGAAGAAAAGGATTTTCAGTTGGCTCGTCAGTTTTTAAAAGACTACTATGCTCAGGCTATGTCTCAAAAGAATCTAGAAGAACAGCATATAGGCTTACATCAATTAGCGATGGTCGAACGAGAAGAAGAGCATTTTCAAAAGGCTTATGACTTGATAATGGCAGAAGCTGCAATTATTACAGAGCATTTCCCCGATGATGTCCTAAAGGCATCGGTCAATTTGTACGAACAGGGGTATTTACAATTCAAACTTGGAAATATTCACCTTGCAGAAGAACTTTTGCAAGAAACACTAAATTTAGCGTTGCAGACAGATGACTTTGTCAATCATGCTTGTGCTTATCGGGGCTTGGCTGAGGTAATGTTAGCTAAGGGAGATATAAAAATGGCTAAATTTGATGCTCAAAAAGCACTGGCGTGTTTTGAAAAAGCAGGTGATACCGTTGGAGCAGCAGGGCTGAAGGACATAATGGCACAGATAAACTCACAAGGTAGAAGTTTGTAAATAATGTTTGTGAAATAAGATATTCTAATGTAAAAGTTAGAGTATTTTTCTTTTTAGAATAATTTTAGCGAACGATAAGATAAAGATTGCTCAATAAGGTTTTATTTTAACAGAAAATCTTGTATAATAGAATCAATAAAGAATAAAAGAGGATTGATTATGAAAAAGAAAAAATTCATTATCCCCATTTTGTCAACATTGCTAATTGCTCCAGCAATTTTAGCACATCAGGTTTCTGCTGATGCTGTAGATCCAGCTGCTTCAACAGCACCTGTAGAGCAAGTAGAAGTTCCTAAAGAAAATCAGTCAGTTGCCCCTACGACTGCTCAAGGAGCTTCAGCGGTTTCGCCTGCTACTGAAGCTTCCACGGAGAAAGTAACAGAAAAGAGCGAGAACAAACAAGTTGAAAATTCTGTAACCCCAGCAGATTCTGAAACTCCAGCCGCTCAAGCGGTTGCTGCACCTACAACTCAATCTGAAAAAGATACGGTTATTCTTCATACAAATGATGTACACGGTCGTATTGTAGAAGAAAAAGGTGTCATTGGCGATGCTAAATTAGCAGCAGTCATTGAGCAAGAACGTGCAAAGACCAATCAAACAACACTTGTTGTGGATGCAGGCGATGCTTTTCAAGGGCTTCCGATTTCCAATAGCTCAAAAGGAGAAGAGCGCGCGAATATTTTAAATAAGATTGGCTATGACGCAATGGCGGTCGGAAATCATGAATTTGACTTTGGTTTGGATGAGGTGAAAAAATACAAAGAAATTTTGAAATTCCCTCTTCTTAGTGCCAACACTTATGTCAATGGAGCACGTCTTTTCCAAGCTTCTACGATTGTTGATAAAGACAAGAATGTTGTGGGAGATGAATTTGTGGTTATTGGGGTGACAACGCCAGAAACTGCAACAAAAACACACCCACGCAATGTTCAAGGGGTTACGTTTACAGATCCAATTTCAGAAGTCAATAAAGTCATTGAAGAAGTGGAATCTCGTGCGAAAGCGGAAGGTAAAACTTACAAACATTATGTCGTTTTGGCGCATTTGGGTGTAGATACGACGACACCAGTTGAATGGCGTGGTTCTACCTTGGCAGAAGCATTATCAAAAAATCCTTTGCTAAAAGGAAAACGTGTGACGGTGATTGACGGGCATTCACATACTGTAGAATCAGTAACCTATGGCGACAATGTTACTTATAATCAAACAGGTAGTTACTTGCATAATATCGGAAAAGTAACGTATAAATCTGGTCAAATCCTAGGAAATCCTCAACAAATCTCAGCTGATTCAGTAAAAGGCGTTACTCCAGATCCAGCTATTCAGCAATTAGTAAACAAAATCAAAGAGAAATATGACCAAGAAAACGCAAAAGTGGTCGTTGCTAATAGCCCAGTTGAGTTAAATGGCAATCGAGAAAATGTCCGTGTGCGGGAAACCAATCTTGGAAATGTCGTAGCAGATGCGCTCTATGAGTACGGGCAAACAGGATTCAGTCATAAGACAGACCTTGCTGTAACTAACGGCGGCGGACTTCGTGAAACAATTGCGAAAGGAAAACCAATCACCAAAGGAGATATCATTGCTGTTCTACCATTTGGTAATACCATTACTCAAATAAAAGTAACTGGGCAAAACATCGCAGACATGTTTGCTAAGTCTTTAGGCTCTATTTTACAAGAAAAAGACGTCAAACCAGTCCTAGATGAAAATGGGCAACCGCTACTTGAACCAAGCGGCGGTTTCCTACAAGTTTCTGGAGCAAAAGTTTATTATGACACCACCTTGCCAGCCGATAAGCGTATTCTTGGCATTGAAATCAAAAATCCTGAAACAGGAAAATACGAAAAATTAAATCTCGCAAAAACTTACTATCTTACAACCAACGATTTCTTGGCTGCAGGTGGTGATGGTTATAGTATGTTGGGTGGGGCTCGCGAAGAAGGTCCTTCAATGGATGTGGCTTTTGCGGACTATTTAGCAAAAACAGACTTGACAGCTTATGCAGTTGTCAATCCTAACTCACGGACTATTTCAATTTCGGCTGCACAATACAAGAAACTTCAGGATCAAGCTGCTAACCAAGTGAAGCCAAATGAAACTGGAGAAAAAGAACTTGTGCCAGCAGTTCAAACAAATACAGCTCAAAGAACGGCAACGATTCCAGTCAATGTACATAAACAATTTATGCCTTCAAGTCAAAAGAGCTTGCCAGAAACAGGTACAACAGATACTACCTTTATCAGTTTATTTGGCTTTGTTGTTGGACTTTTAGGATTATCCAGATTTAAAAAAGCTCACAAAGAATAGAATAAAAGGAAGCTAAGATTTTTTATCCTAGCTTCTTTTATTTCTGTTTAGGTTGTTGTTTTGTGATATTCAATCCGAAGGGAATGAGGTTTTCTTGTTTCATCCGAATTCGCTGGATATTATCTTTGTGTCGAACGATAATGATAAGCGCTAGTGCGAGCACAATCACGGTAAAGAGTACATCATAACGTGGCAAAAGATAGCCAAATAGTGGGAAAATTAAGACTCCCAGAATAGCAGAGGCAGCAGCTGTCACACTCGAAAAGGAAATCATACTAGTCAAATACAAGCAGCTGAAAAAGATGACAGCTAAATAAGTGAAGAAAGTCGGTGAAAAGCCAAGAATGACACCTGCGCTGGTTGCCACGGCTTTACCGCCTTTAAATTCAGCAAAAATGGGGAAGGTATGCCCAAGAACGGCTAAAAGTCCAAAAACGAGAGGAGAAATACCGTTGATATGAAGGAAAAATGGCAGTAAAGTCGCAAATGTTCCTTTAAAAAAGTCGAAAATAAAGGTGATCATGCCTGCTTTTTTTCCAAGGACACGAAAGGTATTGGTCGTTCCTGTATTTCCGCTACCATATTCGCGGAGATTTTTCTTGTAAAATACTTGTCCAATCCAAAGCCCGGCAGGGATTGAACCAATCAAATAAGCTGCTATCAATGTAAAAACTATCTTTATCATGTTTTTATTATACCATGAATTTTGATTTTGATAGTTGAACGACCAGAAATATTTTATAAAATTTGTCTAGGCTGAAAAAATAGTGGTGAGAAGCAGAAAGAATACACTATTTTCTAAAAATCTTTGCAAAATTTGCTAAAAACTTGTAAGATAGAAAGGATGAATGATTCAGGAGGTTCCTTGTGGCAAAAAAGGAAATCAATATTAACAATTACAATGATGATGCCATTCAAGTATTAGAAGGATTGGACGCGGTTCGTAAACGTCCTGGTATGTATATCGGCTCAACAGATGCAACTGGGCTTCACCATTTGGTCTGGGAAATTGTGGACAATGCAGTTGACGAGGCTCTGTCTGGCTTTGGTGATAAGATTGACGTGACGATTAACAAAGACGGGAGTTTGACTGTGGCAGACCACGGTCGGGGAATGCCGGTTGGTATGCACGCTATGGGAATCCCGACAGTAGAAGTTATCTTTACGGTGCTCCACGCCGGAGGTAAATTCGGTCAGGGTGGTTACAAGACCTCTGGGGGGCTGCACGGTGTGGGTTCTTCTGTGGTCAATGCGCTGTCTAGCTGGCTGGAAGTTGAAATCACACGTGACGGAACGGTTTATCGGCAACGATTTGAGCAAGGTGGAAAACCTGTTACCAGTCTGGAAAAGATTGGCAAGGCTCCCAAGTCAAAAACGGGCACAAAAGTGACCTTTATGCCAGATGACACGATCTTCTCAACGATTGATTTTAAATATAATACAATCGCAGAGCGGCTTAATGAATCGGCCTTTTTGCTCAAAAACGTTCACCTTTCTCTGACAGATGAGCGAACGGGCGAGTCTGTTGATTTTCATTATGAAAATGGGGTGCAAGATTTTGTCAGTTATCTGAATGAAGATAAGGAAACATTGACACCAGTTCTTTATTTCGAAGGAGAAGAGGGCGGTTTTCAGGTAGAGGTGGCTCTCCAGTACAATGATGGTTATTCTGATAATATCCTTTCTTTTGTCAATAACGTCCGCACCAAGGACGGCGGAACGCACGAGACGGGGCTCAAGTCAGCCATTACCAAGGTCATGAATGACTATGCGAGAAAGACCGGTTTGCTGAAAGAAAAGGATAAAAATCTGGAAGGTTCTGACTATCGTGAGGGTCTAGCAGCTGTCCTTTCGATCTTAGTGCCGGAAGAGCATTTGCAGTTTGAGGGACAGACTAAGGACAAGCTGGGCAGTCCGCTTGCTCGTCCTGCGGTGGATTCGATTGTGTCAGACAAGTTGACTTTCTTCCTCTTGGAAAATGGAGAATTGGCATCTAATCTCATCCGCAAGGCGATTAAGGCGAGAGATGCGCGCGAGGCAGCCCGCAAGGCGAGAGATGAAAGCAGAAATGGCAAGAAAAGCAAGAAAGATAAGGGATTACTTTCTGGCAAATTGACCCCAGCTCAGTCTAAAAATCCAGCAAAGAATGAGCTCTATCTGGTCGAAGGAGATTCTGCAGGCGGATCTGCCAAGCAGGGCCGTGACCGCAAGTTTCAGGCAATTCTGCCTCTGCGCGGCAAGGTCATCAATACCGCAAAAGCTAAAATGGCAGATATTCTCAAAAACGAAGAAATTAACACCATGATTTACACTATTGGTGCGGGTGTTGGATCAGAATTTACGCTCGAGGATGCAAACTATGACAAGATTATCATCATGACTGATGCAGATACGGACGGCGCCCATATCCAGACGCTCTTGCTGACCTTCTTTTACCGCTACATGCGCCCACTCGTAGAAGCGGGGCATGTCTATATCGCCCTGCCTCCTCTTTATAAAATGTCCAAAGGCAAAGGAAAGAATGAGGTTGTCGAGTATGCTTGGACAGATGGCGAGCTAGAAGACCTGCGCAAGAAATTTGGCAAAGGTGCCATGCTGCAGCGCTACAAAGGTCTGGGAGAAATGAACGCCGACCAGCTCTGGGAAACCACCATGAATCCTGAAAATCGCACCCTTATCCGTGTCACTATCGAAGACCTTGCCCGTGCCGAACGCCGCGTCAATGTCCTCATGGGAGACAAAGTCCCACCCCGCCGTAAATGGATTGAAGATAATGTCAAGTTTACGCTGGAGGAGAGTGGAGAGATGGTGCTTTAGGAGGAGAATTATTATGTGGGAACTTTTAGGAAAAATAATTGAATATTTATATAACTTTTTTATCAAAATAAAATTCAATGGTTCAAAGTTGCTATATTCTGATAGTTTATATCAGATGATGTATAGCGAGGAATTATCTTCTGGATATGGGCGAGCAGAACTTAATATTGACTTTTCAAATCCTGCATCAATTCCAAAACAGATTAATATTGGTGAATTAAAATATAGAGTATCTGGATACCAAGAGATTGAGTTTGAACATATGGTATTAGATTATATTTTGGTAGATAAGAGCAACAGGCCGATTGCTGGAATAAATTTCACACCTATTACTTTTTTTCTGTATGCTATCAATAATGGCAACTGCATAAGTAGTAAGTGTTGTGAGATACGTTTTCTAGGAGATAGTGATTTACTAGATGAACAGAATATACAATTTGAGTTACAACCTGGAGAAGTAAGAAATATTTACAAATTTGAACTTAATTCTGAGTCACTTGTTAAACTTTTCAGACAAAACAAATATTCAAGATTATATATAGTACTGTCATTCGAAAACAACTCAAAAAAAGTAAGTATTCAATTTATAAATGGACGATTTGATTTCTATATTGGTTCTAGAGGAGCTGTATCTCCTATGAATGGTAATATCATTGATTTAATTGTTGATAAAAATTTCACTGCTCATAACGACAAATCAATTGATTTTGAACCACATTCATCTAAAACAATAACTTTTAAAATGTTTCCTTTAGTCTCATCGGAATTTACTTTAGAATTATCATATAAAAAAAAGAAATTGTGTGAGAAGCAAATAAAAGTTTTTGTTCCACAATATTGTATTTCGTCGCTAAAATGTAAGATTTTAGAATGTGATTTTGCTGCTATATTTATGTCTAAAAATGGTCTAACTAATTATTTACTGACTGATTATGTTGATAATAAAGATGAATTATGCCAATATAAATCTGAACTGTTTTTGACTCACCAAATTGACGAATAAATAAATCCTTCTCACCAGATTTTCGGACAAGCTCGTTAGAGCAAAAGTAAAGTCGTTCAACTTTCGGACAAGCGACTTTTTAGCAAATCCCGATTGTTCTTTTTTCGGACAAGAGTTTTTAGAACAAAAGACGGACGTTCTAATTTCGGACGAACGGTTTTTGAGTAAAAAGCCTTTTCCGAAACTGAATAATGTAAAAATGACATGAAATAGATTAGAATTTAAAAGAATTAGGAGAAAATAATGAAATTGACATACGGAATCACTACATTGGACACGAAAACTCTGGATAAAAGTGAATTTTCCCAGCTCATGACCGAGTCGAAAGAGGCGATTGCTGCTTTTAACAAGGCGCACAAGGTTGAAAGTATTTATACGAGTAAGCTGGAAGAGATGAGCCAGCATTTGGCTAAGTTTCAGGAGGGGCTTCATCAGACGAAAGCTAGTCGCTTGGTGACCAGTTTAGACCAAGCCGACCGCGAGCGGGACGATGCTTTGGGGACGCTGACTGCTTTGGTGCGGGCATTTTCACGGGTCAAGGAGACTGCGACCAAAGAAGCCTACGACACCTTGACGGGCTTGCTGAAAAATTATGCAGGGATTGCGGCTGCCAACTATGAAAAAGAGACAGAGGGTATCAATCACCTGCTCCAAGAGTTGAAGAAATCAACCTATCAAACGGCGCTGGAAAAACTGCACTTGGAAGCTCATGTGGAAAGCTTGGTAACTGCGCAAAAGCGGTTTGAAGAAGCCTATAAGGAGCGCTTGACTGAATTAAAAGGCAAAGTGCCTAGCCAAAGCAAGCAACTTCGCATTCAGCTACAAGAAATTTACGATTTCTTGCTGGATTTCACCGCTATCATGACCTATGCCTACCCAGAAAGAAGCCACTATGCGGATCTTCGCGACCACCTCAATACCATTCGCAGCCGCTACAAAAAACGCAAAGCGGTTAAGAAAGTGAAAGAAGCGATCTAGCAAAAAGGTAGGTACTGCCATGAGAACTGAAAGTGAAATGTTGGATTTGATTTTACGAACTGCAAAAGTCATACAAGCGGATGCAGTCGCTCTGTCTGGCTCGCGGACAAATCCGAATGCTCCCAAGGACGAGTTTCAAGACTATGATGTGGTCTACGTTGTAGATGATTTGGCTGCTCTGGTAACTGACCTTGCTTGGTTAGAAGCGTTTGGCAAGCGCATCATCGAGCAACATAATATACTTGACCATCGCCGTCTTTATCTCATGCTCTTTGAAGATGGCAATCGGATAGATCTGACCCTTTGCCCCAAGGAACACATCAAAGAATGGGTGGATAGCGAAGCAGATTTCACAGTGCTGGATGACCCCCAGGGACTCTTTCAGCCCTATACACCTAGTTCCAAACGTTATTGGACAAAACCAGCGAGTGCAGATGATTTTGCAAAATCGTGCAATGAATTCTGGTGGGTTTCAGCCTATGTTGTCAAGGGGATTCAGCGTCAGCAATTTGTGTATGCGGTGGATCATCTCTATGGTATCTGTCAGAAAGAATTGTTGAAATTATTGGCTTGGCAAGTGGCAGCAGACAGAGGAGTCATTGATGTCGGCAAAAACTACAAGTATCTGTTTCAGTATTTGCCCGCTGAGAAGGAAGAAGAATTTGCCACTTTGCTTGATTTTTCTGATAAAGAAAGCCTCATCCAGTCTTTACTGTCTACGCAGCAATTTTTTCACAAAGAAGCTCAGGTTTTCTCTCTCAAGACTGGTTTTCCTTATGATAAAGTAACTGCAGAAAAAATGATTCAGTACACTAAAGAAAAACTGAATCTAAGAAAGTGATAATCCACTTTGCTCATTCATAAGAGATGCCTCTTACATCAGGAAGCATTAAAAAAGAAAATTACAGAAAGGATAGTTTGGTTGTATAGCAACTGAACACGGGACTAAGACTTAGAAAAAAAGATAAATCGATTGGAGTTCATCGAACCTTGCATCGATTTCCTATTTTTCTACAGAAATTTTCGGCAAGCCGAAACGTCCCTTTGTATCTTATGAGTAACATTCAAAACATGTCCTTAGAGGACATCATGGGAGAGCGTTTTGGGCGCTACTCCAAATACATCATTCAAGAGCGGGCCTTGCCCGACATTCGTGACGGACTGAAGCCCGTGCAGCGTCGGATTCTTTATTCGATGAACAAGGACGGCAATACCTTTGACAAGGGTTACCGCAAGTCTGCCAAGTCTGTTGGAAATATCATGGGGAATTTTCACCCGCATGGTGACAGCTCCATTTACGACGCTATGGTCCGTATGTCTCAGGACTGGAAGAACCGTGAGATTTTAGTGGAGATGCACGGAAATAACGGTTCTATGGACGGCGATCCGCCAGCCGCTATGCGGTACACAGAGGCTCGTTTGTCTGAGATTGCGGGCTACTTGCTCCAAGATATCGAAAAGGACACCGTGCCCTTTGCTTGGAACTTTGACGATACGGAGAAAGAACCGACCGTATTGCCTGCTGCCTTTCCCAATCTTTTGGTGAATGGGGCGACGGGGATTTCTGCTGGGTATGCGACGGACATTCCGCCTCACAATCTGGCAGAAGTCATCGATGCGGTGGTGTATATGATTGACCACCCCAAAGCCAAGGTTGACAAACTCATGGAGTTTCTGCCGGGGCCTGACTTCCCAACGGGGGCCATTGTGCAAGGGCGAGATGAGATTAAGAAAGCCTATGAAACTGGGAAAGGTCGCGTTGTCGTGCGTTCTCGGACGGAGATTGAAAAGCTCAAAGGTGGTAAAGAGCAGATCGTTGTCACCGAGATTCCTTACGAGATTAACAAGGCTGTTTTGGTCAAGAAAATTGATGACGTTCGGGTCAATAATAAGGTAGCTGGCATTGCAGAAGTGCGGGATGAGTCTGACCGTGACGGGCTTCGTATTGCCATTGAGCTGAAAAAGGATGCCAATACCGAGCTGATTTTGAATTATCTCTTTAAATATACGGATTTGCAGGTCAATTACAATTTTAACATGGTGGCGATTGATCATTTTACACCGCGTTTGGTAGGGATCGTGCCGATTCTGACTAGTTACATCGCCCACCGAAAAGAGATTATTCTGGCGCGTAGTCGATTTGACAAGGCCAAAGCAGAGAAGCGCCTGCATATCGTGGAAGGCTTGATTCGAGTGATTTCTATCTTGGATGAAGTGATTGCGCTCATTCGTGCATCGGAAAATAAAGCTGACGCCAAGGAAAATCTCAAAGTCAGTTATGATTTCACCGAAGAGCAGGCAGAGGCCATTGTCACTCTCCAACTTTATCGTTTGACCAATACAGACGTGGTAATTCTGGAGGAAGAGCAGGCGGAATTACGCGAAAAAATTGCCATGCTTTCTGCCATTATCGGCGATGAGCGGACCATGTACAATTTGATGAAGCGTGAACTGCGTGAGGTCAAAAAGAAATTTGGCAATCCTCGTCTTAGTGAATTGCAAGATACGGCGAATGCCATTGAGATTGATACGGCTAGTCTGATTGTGGAAGAAGAAACCTTTGTCAGCGTCACTCGTGGCGGCTACATCAAACGCACCAGTCCACGTTCTTTCAATTCATCAACGGTTGACGAGGTCGGCAAGCGCGAGGACGACCGTCTGATTTTTGTCAGCTCGGCGAAAACCACTCAGCACCTTTTGATTTTTACCAATCTTGGAAATGTCATCTATCGACCGGTCCACGAGCTGGCAGACATTCGCTGGAAAGAAATCGGGGAACACCTCAGCCAGACTATTACCAATTTTGAGACCAACGAAGAAGTCATCTACACTGAGTTAGTAGATAATTTTGACGAAGGCACTTATTTTGCGGTAACAAAACTAGGGCAAATCAAGCGTGTAGAGCGAAAACAATTCAGTCCTTGGCGCACCTATAAGTCCAAGTCTGTTAAATTTGCTAAATTAAAAAATGAAGACGACCAAATTATCACACTTTCTCCAATCAAGCTAGACGATGTTATGCTAGTGACCCAGAACGGCTATGCCTTGCGGTTCAATATCGAAGAAGTACCAGTTGTGGGCGCTAAGGCAGCAGGTGTCAAAGCTATCAATCTCAAAAAAGATGATGTCTTAGCAGCAGCTTTTATTGCCAATACTGATTCATTTTATATCTTGACCCAGCGCGGAGCGCTCAAGCGAATGGCAGTTGCAGATATTCCTGTGACGAGCCGAGCAAATCGTGGTTTGCAAGTGTTGCGCGAGCTGAAGTCCAAGCCACATCGTATTTTCCAAGCAGGTCCTGTCTTTGGAGAGCAACCTGCAGAACTAGACCTCTTTAGTTCAGATTATCCAACAGCAGAAGAAGAGCAGATTCTTTCTATTGTTTCTAACAAAGGAACGACTTACCAAGTGAATCTTGCTGACCTCGGTCTGTCTGAAAGAACCAGCAACGGTAGCTTTATCTCTGATACTATTTCTGATGAAGAAGTGTTCTCTGCGAATATTAAATAATTGAAAATCAGTCCAAGCGGCTGATTTTTTATTGTCTTTATAAACTGAAATTAAAAAATTTTCAGAATTTTGCAAAAAACTATTGAAAATATCTAAAAATAGTGTAAAATAAAAATCATAAAATTAAAAAGGAGAATGTTATGTCAGTAAATCTTGATTGGGAAAATCTTGGCTTTTCCTATATGAAATTGCCTTATCGCTATCTTGCCTATTATAAAAATGGTCAATGGGAAAAAGGAGAATTGACCGAAGATGCTACTTTGCATATGTCCGAATCTTCTCCTTGTCTTCATTATGGGCAACAAGCTTTTGAGGGAATGAAAGCCTATCGCACGAAAGACGGAAGTGTACAACTATTTCGTCCAGATCAAAACGCGAAACGTCTGCAACGCACCTCAGACCGTCTCTTGATGCCGCAAGTTCCGACTGATATGTTTGTAGATGCTGTGAAGCAAGTGGTTCGTGCAAATGAAGAATACGTTCCGCCGTACGGAACGGGAGGAACCCTTTATATTCGTCCGCTATTGTTAGGTGTTGGTGACATCATCGGTGTTAAACCAGCAGATGAATACATTTTCACCGTGTTTGCCATGCCTGTTGGAAATTACTTTAAAGGGGGCTTGATTCCAACAAACTTTATCGTTTCTGACAAGTATGACCGTGCTGCTCCTTATGGAACAGGTGCTGCTAAAGTCGGCGGTAACTACGCAGCAAGCTTGCTTCCAGGACAAATGGCGCATGAAAGGAAATTCTCTGATGTCATTTATCTAGACCCAGCTACTCACACGAAGATTGAAGAAGTGGGATCTGCAAACTTCTTTGGAATTACCAAAGACAACGAATTTGTAACGCCGTACAGCCCATCTATCCTTCCTTCTATCACAAAATATTCTCTTCTATACCTAGCAGAACATCGTTTGGGCTTGAAAGCTATCGAAGGAGATGTGCCAATTGATGATTTGGATCGTTTTGCTGAAGCAGGGGCTTGCGGTACAGCAGCGGTCATCTCTCCAATTGGTGGTATTCAGCACGGTGACGATTTCCATGTCTTTTATAGTGAAACAGAAGTTGGACCTGTCACTCGAAAACTCTATAATGAATTAACCGGCATCCAATTTGGCGATGTTGAAGCACCAGAAGGTTGGATTGTAAAAGTTTAAAAATTTTTGAAGCTATCTCTCGATTGAGGTAGCTTTTATTTTCACGTAGCACTTGCTAGTTTTCCTATTTTTTTGTAAAATAGAGACTTGAAAGAGGTATATGATGAGTAAAAAAGATAAAAAGATTGAAATCCAATTGGCAGATAGCAAAGTTAAAATAGGAACTGACCAGTACGAAGGTTATGTTTTATCTATTGGTAAAAAAGTCATTGGTCAAATTGCTGAGTTAGACGGGCAATTTGCTATCATAAAAAATGAAAATGTTGATAGTTTTTATAAAAAACTTGAAAATGCCGTGGAAAAATTGATTGAAACCTATAATTTGGGGAAATAAATGCTTGTGTTTTCTTTTCATCAATGGTATAATAAATACTGTTGATTATACAGGAGAGGTAGCGAAGAGGCTAAACGCGGCGGACTGTAAATCCGCTCCTTCGGGTTCGGGGGTTCGAATCCCTCCCTCTCCATGAGCGTACTTAGTTTTTAATGGTATGATCACGTTCTTTTTGGGGTATAGCCAAGCGGTAAGGCAAGGGACTTTGACTCCCTCATGCGTTGGTTCGAATCCAGCTACCCCAGTTCTTAGGTAATATATCAGATAAATGGTAAAATATCTTAGGGTATTTTATTTCTTTATAGGGTGAGAAACGTTAAAGATAGTTCAATGTCATTGCGGTGCTTAGGAAAAATATTATAAGTATGTCAAGCGAGAAATGCTTGATTGTTGGAGGATTTTTTTAGATGAATGAATTTGAAGATTTGCTAAATAGTGTTAGCCAAGTTGAGCCAGGCGATGTCGTTACTGCTGAAGTATTGACTGTTGATGCGAACCAAGCTAATGTTGCAATCGCTGGAACTGGTGTAGAAGGTGTGTTGACCCTTCGTGAATTGACAAATGATCGTGAAGCTGACATTAACGATCTTGTAAAACCAGGTGAAACACTTGAATTGCTTGTTCTTCGTCAAGTAGTTGGTAAAGATACTGATACAGTTACTTACCTTGTATCTAAAAAACGTTTAGAAGCTCGCAAGGCATGGGACAAGTTGGTTGGACGTGAAGAAGAAGTTGTTACTGTAAAAGGTACTCGTGCTGTTAAAGGCGGTCTTTCAGTAGAATTTGAAGGACTTCGTGGATTTATCCCTGCTTCAATGCTAGATACTCGTTTCGTTCGTAACACTGAACGTTTTGTTGGCCAAGAATTTGAAGCAAAAATTAAAGAAGTGGATCCAAAAGAAAATCGTTTCATTCTTTCACGCCGTGAAGTAGTAGAAGAAAAAGCTGCAGCAGCACGTGCTGAAGTATTTAGCAAATTAGCTGTTGGTGACATCGTGACTGGTAAAGTTGCACGTATCACAAGCTTTGGTGCTTTTATTGACCTTGGTGGTGTTGACGGACTTGTTCACTTAACTGAATTGTCACACGAACGCAACGTTTCACCAAAATCTGTTGTATCAGTTGGCGATGAAATTGAAGTAAAAGTTCTTGATTTGAACGAAGAAGAAGGACGCGTATCACTTTCTCTTAAAGCTACAACACCTGGACCATGGGACGGTGTTGAACAAAAATTAGCTGCTGGTGATGTGATTGAAGGTACAGTTAAACGTTTGACAGATTTCGGTGCTTTTGTTGAAGTATTGCCAGGTATTGACGGACTTGTCCATATTTCACAAATTTCACACAAGCGTGTTGAAAATCCAAAAGATGTGCTTAAAGTTGGTCAAGAAGTAACCGTAAAAGTTCTTGATGTAAATGCTGATGCAGAACGCGTATCACTTTCTATCAAAGCTCTTGAAGAACGTCCGGCTCAAGAAGACAGCCAAAAAGAAAAACGTCAATCACGTCCTCGTCGTCAAAAACGCCAAGAAAAACGTGACTTTGAACTTCCAGAAACTCAAACTGGATTCTCAATGGCTGACTTGTTTGGTGACATTGAATTATAAGCAAAATAAAGGGATTGGAATTATGTTTTCAGTCCTTTTTTACTTGTTATTTTTTCATTTTTTGTGTATACTATAATAGTTGCCACCCTTAGTGTAATGGATATCACGTAAGATTCCGGTTCTTGAGATGGGGGTTCGATTCCCTCAGGGTGGATAATTGTTATCTGCTTATAAATCTTGTTATATGCAAGATTTTTTTATTTTTACAAGGGAGATTACCAATGCCTGTGAAATTGATTGTTCATGCTCTAATTGAAAAAGATGGAAAATATCTGCTCATCAAACGAAGTAAAATAAAACGTGGTTTGCCAAATATGTACCCAGAATATTGGGACATTCCAGGAGGTAGCGTGGAAGAAGACGAATTACCACGAGAAGGAGCTGTGCGTGAAACAATGGAAGAAGTTAATCAAAAGATACAATTAAGTTCGATTCTTCATGAGGATAGCTGTTATGATGATACAAAGGGCATCGTTTTTACGCGTCTAGTGTACAAGGCAAAATTGCTGGAATATAGAGAGATTAAACTTGATTTGGAAGAGCATACAGCGTTTCGCTGGATTCGGGCGCTGCCAGATATGAAGGATGAAAAGATTGTTCCTTATTTAAAAGATATATTGAAATAAATTGATAAATATGTTTGATAAAGTAAGATTATATAAAATAAATGGATACGATAAAGCTGATTTGCACGGCATTATGACTTTATCGTATCCATTTTAGATATGAAAAAACTCCTTGATAAAACAAGGAGTAAGAAAGGAAATTCTTTAGTTTTTAGCTGCTGAAGCAAATTCTTCTTTGGAGAAGGCATCATTGATGATGTCTTTTAATTGTTTAGCAGAAGCTTGCATTTTTTGTTTTTCAGCGTCATTCAACGGGATATTTACTGGACGTACGATACCATGTGCGCCAACAATAGCTGGTTGTCCAATGTAACAATCTGTAACGCCAGGATATTGACCTTCTTGGAATACTGAAAGTGGAAGAACTGAATTTTCGTCATCAAGGATAGCTTTTGTGATACGAGCTAAGGCAACTGCGATACCATAGAAAGTTGCACCTTTTTTATTGATGATTGAGTATGCAGCATCACGGACACCTTCAAACAAGTCAACTAATTCAGCAGCATTGAAGTTTTCTACGTCTTGAAGATAATTTTCAAGGTTGACACCTGCAACGTTGGCGTGTGACCAAACAGCGAATTCTGAATCACCATGTTCTCCCATGATGTAAGCATGGACAGAACGAGCATCTACATCTAATTTTTCAGCAAGTGCTTGACGGAAACGTGCTGAATCAAGAGAAGTACCTGAACCAATGACACGTTCTTTAGGGAATCCAGAGAATTTCCAAGTTGAGTAAGTCAAGATATCAACTGGGTTAGCAGCCACAAGGAAAATACCGTTAAATCCTGACTCAACAATTTTGGTAACAACATCTTTATTGATGCGGAGGTTTTTTTCAACTAATTGAAGACGAGTTTCACCTGGTTTTTGTGGTGCACCAGCAGTCAAAACGACAAGATCTGCATCGTGCGCATCAGCATATTCTGCTGAATAGATTTTCTTAGGTGAAGTGAAAGCAAGAGCATGGCTAAGGTCTTCAGCATCCCCTTCCGTCTTTTCTTTGAAAATATCAACAATACCAAGTTCTTGAGCGATACCTTGGTTGACAAGAGCAAATGCGTAAGAAGAACCTACAGCACCGTCACCAACAAGGATGACTTTTTTATGTTGTTTAGTAAGAGTCATTTTGCTAAACATCTCCTTTATTTTATTGGGGAACGTTTTCCCTTTACACATCTATTCTATCACTTTTGTAACATTTTGTCACGAATATAATACATATCATCTTATGTAAACGTTTTTACAATAGAAGGTGTTTACTGAAAAAAATCCCAATTTATGTTATAATGATATGGTCATATAAATTGAAGAGAGGCATTTTTTAATGCAGGATAATAATTTAGTAAATGTGAATTTAACGAGCGAAATGAAGACGAGTTTCATCGATTATGCCATGAGTGTCATTGTTGCTCGTGCTCTTCCGGATGTTCGAGACGGTTTAAAGCCTGTTCATCGTAGAATATTGTATGGGATGAATGAGCTGGGGGTGACTCCTGACAAACCACATAAGAAATCTGCTCGTATCACGGGTGATGTTATGGGTAAATATCACCCGCACGGAGATTCCTCTATCTATGAAGCTATGGTGCGGATGGCGCAATGGTGGTCTTACCGCCACATGTTAGTAGATGGTCACGGAAACTTTGGTTCTATGGACGGAGACGGTCCTGCGGCACAACGGTATACAGAAGCTCGGATGAGCAAAATATCGCTTGAAATGTTACGCGATATCAACAAAAATACAGTTGATTTTGCAGATAACTATGATAGCAGTGAGCGTGAGCCATTAGTTTTACCGTCACGTTTTCCTAATTTGCTGGTCAATGGGGCGACAGGTATTGCTGTGGGAATGGCAACAAACATTCCTCCTCACAATCTTGGTGAGACCATTGATGCTGTAAAATTAGTCATGGATAATCCAGATGTGACCACACATGACCTTATGGAAGTGTTGCCTGGTCCAGACTTCCCGACAGGCGCTTTGGTTATGGGGAAATCAGGCATTCATCGCGCTTATGAAACTGGGAAAGGTTCCATTGTTCTACGTGCTCGGACGGAAATCGAAGAAACAAAATCTGGTCGTGAACGAATTGTGGTTACTGAATTTCCGTATATGGTCAATAAAACCAAAGTTCACGAACATATTGTGCGGTTAGTCCAAGAAAAACGTATTGACGGAATTACAGCGGTTCGTGACGAATCTAACCGTGAAGGGGTTCGTTTTATCATTGAAGTGAAGCGGGATGCAAGTGCGCATGTTATCTTGAACAATTTATTCAAATTAACGCAAATGCAGACGAATTTTAGCTTCAATATGCTGGCGATTCAAAATGGAGTGCCAAAGATTCTGTCTTTACGCGAGATTTTGCTTGCTTATATTGAACACCAAAAAGAAGTGGTGACACGCCGGACAGTTTTTGATAAGGAAAAGGCGGAAGCTCGTGCACATATTTTAGCTGGTTTGCTGATTGCACTAGATCACATTGATGAAGTGATTCGCATCATCCGAAACAGCGAGACAGATGCAGAAGCGCAAGCAGAATTGATGGCACGCTATAAATTGTCCGAACGTCAAAGTCAGGCGATTCTGGATATGCGTTTGCGTCGTTTAACGGGATTGGAACGGGATAAGATTCAATCTGAATATGACGACTTGATGAAATTGATAGCTGATTTAGCAGATATTTTGGCAAAACCGGAACGAGTTGTTGCGATTATCAAGGAAGAATTAGAAGAGATTAAACGTAAGTTTTCTGATGAACGTCGTACTGAACTAATGATTGGTGAAGTACTGTCTCTGGAAGATGAGGATCTCATTGAGGAAGCAGATGTTTTGATTACACTTTCCAATAAAGGTTACATCAAACGGTTGAACCAAGATGAATTCACTGCGCAAAGACGTGGTGGTCGTGGTATTCAAGGAACAGGTGTAAAAGATGACGATTTTGTCCGTGAACTAGTTTCTACCAGCACACATGATCATTTGCTCTTCTTTACCAATAAAGGTCGCGTTTATCGTTTGAAAGGCTATGAAATTCCTGAATACGGTCGTACGGCGAAAGGTTTGCCGATTGTTAATTTATTGAAATTGGACGAAGGCGAAACAATCCAAACGATTATCAATGTTCAAGCCGAGCATGATGATAATTCCTACCTTTTCTTTACAACGCGCTATGGTGTTGTGAAACGGACAAGCGTAACAGAGTTCGCTAATATTCGTCAAAACGGTCTGAAAGCTCTGAATTTAAAAGATGAGGATGAACTCATCAATGTCTTTTTGACAAATGGTCAAGCAGATATCATCATTGGAACAAAAATGGGTTATGCTGTACGTTTTAACGAAAACCAAGTCCGAAACATGGGACGGGCTGCGACCGGCGTGCGCGGAGTGAATTTGCGTGCGGGTGACCATGTTGTAGGAGCAAGTGTCATTTCAGACGATCAAGAAGTGTTAGTCATTACTGAAAAAGGCTATGGTAAGCGTACTTTAGCTAGTGAATACGCTACGAAAAGTCGTGGTGGAAAAGGAATGAAAACAGCTAATATTACTGAAAAAAATGGTCCATTAGCAGGTTTGATGGCTGTGAATGGTGATGAAGATTTGATGATTATCACAAATACAGGGGTCATTATTCGGACAAATGTTGCCAATATTTCTCAAACAGGGCGCGCAACTTTGGGTGTTAAAGTGATGCGGCTAGATAAGGGAGCACAGATTGTTACTTTTACAAGCGTTGTAGCAGAGAATGAAAAAGAAGTGGATGAAGAATAAACTAAATAAAAGGAAATGTTATGTCATCAACAAGAAAAAAACATAATAAAAGAAAAAATATTCTGATTAACATTATTGCGACATTGTTAATCATTGTTGCACTTGCACTTATTTTCAACTCTTCTATTCGGAATATGATCATGGTTTGGCATACCAATCGATATCAAGTGAGCAATGTTTCAAAAGATAAAATCACTCAAAATAAAAAAGCCAAAACTAGCTTTAATTTCGATAAAGTTAAATCGCTGTCTACCGAAGATGTGATTAACGCGCAATGGAAAGCACAGCAATTACCAGTTATTGGTGGAATTGCTATTCCTGAACTTTCGATGAATTTGCCGATTTTCAAGGGCTTAGACAATGTGGGTCTTTATTATGGCGCAGGTACGATGAAAGAAACGCAGCAAATGGGGAAAGGGAATTACGCATTGGCTAGCCACCATGTATTTGGGATTACAGGTGCAAGCAATATGCTCTTTTCTCCTTTAGATCGTGCTAAAACCGGAATGAAAATTTATCTGACAGATAAGGAAAAAATTTACACTTACTCCATTACTTCAGTTGAGAATGTAGCACCTGATAGAGTAGATGTGATTAATGACCGCGAAGGTGTCAATGAAGTGACTTTGGTGACTTGTGAAGATGCTGCAGCTACGTCACGAACGATTGTTAAAGGAACGCTAGAAGGAGAGACTTCTTATAAAGACGCACCAAAAGAAATTTTGAATGCATTTAGTAAAACGTATAATCAAATGCAGCTATAATAAAAACGAGGTGGGGACGATAATATCCCAGCCTCGTTTTTATGATGGAAATAAATAGTCACGCGATACTTGAGCAAGCTTTGCAAGAGTGAGAGAACGGGCTAAAAATTTTTAGTTTTCAGTCCTATCCCACTTTTATTTTTTGCTGAATGAAATTAAAATGGTTTATGACAATATTTTTGTCAAAGTGCAGAAGTCGTGATTAAATCGCAAATAAATCATTAAGATTTTCAGCCAAAGTTGGATGAGTAAAGATTTGTTTTGTGAAATAAGTATAAGGAATCTTATTGTCCATAGCTACAGTTAGAATGTTAATGATTTCTTGAGCACCTTGCGAGAAGATAGTAGCACCTAGAATTTCTTTGGTTTCTGTATTAACAACAGCTTTAAACGCTCCTCTAAGATCCGCATTGACATGTCCACGTGGCATGGCTGCAACTGGAATTTCTTTGGTTGCATAAGGCAGGCCTTGTTCTTTAGCTTGAGCTTCTGTCAAACCAATTTGTGCCAGTGGAGGAGTGATGAACATAGTAGTCGGTACATGTTTGCGATTTTCAAGTGTGTAGGAGCCATCACCAGCTAAGTAATTGAAAACGACACGAAAATCATCTAGCGAAACATAAGTAAATTGTAGTCCACCATTGACATCGCCAACAGCAAAAACGCCAGGAACAGTTGTTTGGCAATGCTTATCTACTTGGATAGCACCGCGGTCTGTAACTTGGATATCTGTATTTTCAAGTTTTAATGGTTCGATATTTGGTTTACGACCGATAGCATAAAGCAAAGCGTCAAAGCGAAATGTTTCGTTTTTAGCAATGACAAGCACCTCTTCACCATCATTTTTCACTTCTTGAGTGTAAATATTTTGAAGAATTTCAATACCGTCTTCCGTCATATATTGTTTAGCCAAAGTGGCAATTGAGGGCTCTACACGTGGCAAAAAAGTATCAGCAGCGTCAAGGACAGTAACCTTACTTCCTAGCTTATTGAAAAGTCCTGCAAATTCAAGACCGATATTTCCACCACCAAGGATACCAAGACGTTTAGGTAATGTAGCAAGATTTTGAATGCCTGTTGAGTCATAAACATTTTTTGTTGTAGTAAGTCCTGGAATTGGTAAAACATTTGAGATAGCGCCCGTATTGATGACAATATTTTCAGCTGTTAGCTCTTGCTTTTCGTCGCCTGCTACAATTTCAATTACCTTATTGGATAGAAAATGAGCTTCTGCATCAATAATATCCACTCCAGCACTACTAATGGTTGCGTAATTTTTCCCATTAAGTCTGCTAGTAACCGCATTTTTCTCAGCCATTACTTCTTCAAATGATAGTTCTTTTTCTGCGGCGACTAATAAAGTTTTGGTTGGAATACAAGCAATATTGATACAAGTTCCACCGTACATAGCTTTGCTACGTTCAATTAAGGCAACCTTTTTGCCTTGGGTTGCTATTTTTGCTGCCAATGTTTTACCAGCTTTACCAAAACCAATAACAATTAAATCGTATGTTAACATGATTTTTCCTCCGTTTTTATAAGCATTGTAACATATTCATTTTGCAAATGCTTGCATTTTGCTCTGGAGGATTGGTAAAGGATTGGGGAAAAGGATTTCTTTGAAATTAGAGAAAATATTTTTAGAAATTCAATCATTTTACAAATAAATTTTTAGATTTTGCAAAAATTTTATTTGTAAAATCTTGTCTTTATCCTTTGAAAAGTCAGTAAAATCAATATGTATAATAGAAACTTATGGGACGATTAATTTTTCTTAAGTAGACACAAGATCATATCTGATATAAAATGTAAGCGTCAACAAATACTGAGCCCTGAAATGAAAGCGCTCTTATAACATTATTATAAAGGAGTCCATACTATGGCAACTAAAGAAGAAATTTTACGTGAATTATATCCTGAAGATCTTTTTCACTATGCAGACGGTTTGACACTAGGAGAAGCAGAAGTCTTACAAGAAACTCGTCGTTTGATTGAAAAACATCTTCGTCCTGTGATCAATGAACATTGGGAAAAACCTGATTTTCCATTTGAACAATTTTACGCAGTTGCCAAAGGCGCTCAAATTATGAACAATCCTAAATTGTTTGAGGGACGTGAAGGCAGCTACAAACCATCAGAACTTTATATCGCATTCCTTTACTTGGAATTGGCTCGCTTTGATACATCAATGGCTACATTCTATACTGTGCATGGTGGACTTTGCTATAACACAATTTTACTCGGTGGTGATGAACGCCAACAAAAGGAATTTCTTCCTAAATTAGCAGCATTTGATTGGCAAGGATGTTTTGCTTTGACAGAACCACTTTCTGGTTCAGACATTGCAGGTGGGCTTGCAACAACTGCTGAACGTGTAGGAGACAAGTGGATTATTAACGGTGAAAAACGTTGGATTGGTGGTTCAGATACAGCTGATGTTATTCCAGTATTTGCTCGTGACGTTGCAGATGGCAAAATTAAATGCTTTATCGTTCGCAAAGGAGCTCCTGGTTACGATGTAGAAGTTATTCAACATAAAATTGCACTTCGTTGTGTTCGAAATGGTCATATCACAATGACAAATGTTGAAGTTCCAGACTCAGACCGTTTGGTAAACATCAATGGTTTTGAAGATGTAGCTCGTATTCTTACATTTACTCGCGCAGATGTTGCTCATATTGCCATGGGTATAACTTGCGGTTCGTTTGTTGCAGCATTGAAATATACTACAAACCGTCAACAATTTAAACGTCCAGTTGCTAAATTCCAAATCATTCAAGAAAAATTGGCTAGAATGCAAGCGAACGCTGTGGCAGCTATTGCTTACTCAGTTCGTCTTGCTGAAATGCAAGAAGCTGGCAATGAATTAATGTTAAATTCTGCCCTTGCTAAAATGCATAATTCACTCGTTATGCGCGAAACTGTTGCCCTTGCTCGTGAAGTAGGCGGAGGGGATGGAATTACTCTTGAAACCGATGTTGCACGTTTCTTTGCAGACGCTGAGGCTGTTTACACTTATGAAGGTTCTCATGAAGTCAACGCTTTGATTGTTGGTCGTGAAATTACTGGCTTAGGTGCATTTGTATAATGACAAAGCAGGAACGGTTGAAGAGTATTCATCATTCAATCGTTCCTATTCTTTCATTTTAAACTTTATAATGTTAATATTAGATAGGAGAGAAAATTGAATATTTCAAAAGTGATGATCATTGGATCAGGTCAGATGGGAAGCGGTATTGCACAAGTCTTTGCCCAATCAGGCTTTACGGTGTATTTGAATGATATTAAAGACGAATTTGTTGAAAGAGGGATTGGAAATATCACCAAGCAATTAACACGTTCTGTAGAGAAAAGGCGTCTGTCAGAAGCTGATAAAAATAGTATTTTGAGTAAGTTGATTCCCTCAACCTCATACGAAGATGCAAAAAATGTTCAGTTAGTTATTGAAGCAGCTACTGAAAACCGAGACATTAAGTTGAGTATTTTTAAACAATTAGATGAATTAACAACACCAGAAACAATTTTAGCGTCAAATACATCATCTTTGTCCATTACAGATATTGCAGCTGCAACTGTACATCAAGAACGAGTTATTGGTATGCATTTCTTTAATCCTGCTCCCGTTATGAAATTGGTCGAAGTGATCAAAGCACTTCAAACATCAGAAGAAGTAGTCAAAACTGTTCGTGAATTGACTGAAAAAATCGGTAAAACAGCAGTTGATGTTAGAGATTCTTATGGTTTTGTTGTAAATCGAGTGTTGATTCCGATGATTAATGAAGCGATTTTCATTCTTGGAGAAGGAGTAGCATCGGCTGAAGAAATTGATGAAGCGATGAAGCTAGGAGCTAATCATCCTATTGGACCATTAGCATTAGCTGATCTGATTGGTTTGGATATTTGCTTAGCTATTATGGGAGTGCTGAATAATGGATTTGGTGATCCGAAATATCGTCCTGCTCCATTGTTGAAAAAAATGGTTGAAGCTAATAAACTTGGACGTAAGACCAAGGAAGGTTTCTTTAAATACTAAGATGAGGAGCAAGAAATGAAAGAAGCAGTTATTGTATCAGCAGTTCGTACACCATTAGGTTCTTTTGGTGGAAGTTTGAAAAATATTTCAGCTGTTGATTTGGGAAGTTTGGTTATCAAAAGCGCGCTGGAACGAGCAAATTTGAAGGCTGAACAAGTTGATGAAGTGATTATGGGAAATGTTTTAGGGGCAGGACTTGGTCAGAATGTGGCACGTCAAATGAGTGTCAATGCAGGTATCCCTGTATCTTCTCCAGCATTCACAGTCAATAAAGTATGTGGTTCAGGGCTTAAAACTGTTCAGTTGGCTGCACAAGCTATCCTTTGTGGAGATGCTGATATCATCGTAGCGGGTGGTGCTGAAAATATGAGCCAAGCACCATATGTGCTGCAAAATCAACGTTGGGGCTCTCGTATGGGAGACTCTAAAGTTGTTGATACTATGTTGCGCGACGGTCTGACTGACGCCTTTAATGATTTCCACATGGGAATCACAGCTGAAAATGTTGCTGCACAGTATGATATTTCTCGTGAAGTTCAAGATGCTTTTGCTGTGCAATCTCAACAACGTGCTGTGGCAGCTATTGAAGCTGGACGTTTCAAAGAAGAAATTGTTCCAGTGGTTATTCCACAAAGAAAAGGTGAGCCAATTATTTTTGATACGGATGAATTTCCAAGAAAAGATGCCTCGTTAGAAGGTTTGGCTAAATTGCGTTCTGTCTTTAAAGAAGGTGGAACTGTCACGGCTGGTAATGCTTCTGGTATCAATGACGGAGCAGCAGCAGTTGTTGTCATGAGTTCAGAAAAAGCAAAAGAATTAGGCATCCCCGTTTTAGCAACTATTAAATCATATGCTAGTGCGGGCTTAGATCCAAAAATCATGGGTTGCGGACCAATTTATGCTTCTCGTAAGGCACTTGAAAAAGGTGGTTTTACAGTTGAAGACCTTGATTTGATTGAATCCAATGAAGCCTTTGCAGCTCAAGCGTGTGCTGTCGGAAAAGAGCTGAATTTTGACCCAGAAAAAGTAAACGTCAATGGCGGAGCCATTGCACTTGGTCATCCAATTGGAGCATCAGGCTGCCGTATTCTGGTTACTTTGTTGCATGAAATGGAAAAACGCGATGCTAAACGTGGTCTTGCAACTCTTTGTATCGGAGGAGGAATGGGCACAGCAGTCATTGTAGAACGTTAAAAATAATTACCTACTAAATTTAATTTACCATTTGATTTTTTTACTCTGTCAAACAAATTCTATCTAAGACGTTTATCTTAAATGATTCTTAGTAGAATTTGTTTTTTTATTTTGAAAATCAAAAAGTCTTAGTATTTTTTATAACTCTATAAGTTAAACTTATAGAGTTATAAATTAAGATTAAGTAGACGAGAGTAGAAAAATGAGATATCATAGCATTGTAAGCTCTTACATTTTGGGTTCAAGTATTTGTTGACACTGTACTTAATATTTCAAATTTTATAAGTAGGAGCATTAAAATGAGTAAAACTGTTTTACTAGAAGTAAAAAACAGCATCGGCTACATTACGATTAATCGTCCTGAAGCATTAAATGCTTTGAGTTCTCAAGTATTAACTGATCTGAATGATGTTCTTGATCAAGTTGAACAAAGTGAAGAAATCCGTGTTGTGATTGTAACAGGGGCAGGAGAAAAGGCATTTGTAGCTGGAGCTGATATTAAAGAAATGGACGTGATGTCGCCAATTCAAGCTTTTGAATATATGACATTTGCAAACAATACTTTTACTCGACTTTCTGACTTACGTCAACCAACAATTGCAGTGCTCAATGGGTATGCACTTGGCGGAGGAATGGAATTAGCACTTTCGACAGATATCCGTATTGGATTTGAAAAGACAGTTGTTGGCTTTCCAGAAGTTGGCTTGGGCATTATTCCGGGATTCGCTGGTACTCAACGTATGTCTCGTTTGATTGGAACAAGCCGTACGAAAGAATTGATTTTCACTGCTCGTACAGTGAAAGGTCAAGAAGCCTACGAACTGGGAATTCTTAACAAGTTGGTTTCAGCTGAAGAACTGTTAACTTCAGCTGAAGAATTGGCTGCTGCAATTATGAAAAATGCACCGTTAGCAGTAGAGAAAGCTAAACATGTTATTCAGGTTGGTTCTGAACTTCCACTTAAAAATGCTATCAGGCTCGAAACTGAAGCAGAAGCATTATTATTCTCTACAGAGGACAAAGTAGAAGGGATGCGTGCTTTTGTAGAAAAGCGCAAGCCTGTTTTCAATCGTAAGTAAATAAGTGGAGATATTGGTATGCAAATTGTAACATTATCAGAAGCAATTTCTAACATTAAATCTGAAGATATTGTAGGTATCTCAGGTTTTCTTGGAGTGGGTGAGCCGTTTGAACTCATTGAAGAATTGGTTCGACAAAATCAACAGAACTTAACAATAGTATCTGTTGTTACCTCACAACCGGGTAAAGAGATTGGCGTTGGTCGCTTGTGTGAAAATCACCAAGTTAAAAAATATATCGCAGCTCATGTGGGAACTTCCGCTGCCGTACAACATGAATATTTTAGTGGCGATATGGAAGTTGAATTCACACCAATGGGAACCGTGGTTGAACGACTTCATGCTGCGGGTGCTGGTTTGGGAGCTGTTTTGACTCCGACTGGCGTTGGGACTATTTTGGAAAAAGATTATGAAAAAGTAGCTCGCAACGGCAGAGAATATCTTGTTTATGACCCTTTGAAAATTGATGTTGCTTTGATTAAGGCTACCAAGTCAGATAAATATGGCAATTTATACATTGATGGGACAACTAAAAATATTTCATTGCAGCTGGCTCTTGCAGCAGATACAGTGATTGTTGAAGCTAATGAAATTGTTGAAGTTGGGGAAATTGATCCTAACGATGTATATATTCCCGGAATTCTTGTAGACTATGTTGTTAAAAGCTTGACTTCTAAAGAACATCATAAAATGATGGGCGACCTCTGGATAGAGACTAAAAAATTGGCAGGGGTAAATTAATATGAAATCAAAAGAAATTATTGCAAGACGTGTAGCTCTTGAATTTAAAGATGGAGATGTCATCAACCTTGGTTTTGGGATTCCGAACGCTTCTGCTGATTACATTCCTGAAGGCGTGAATGTTATCCTTCAAGCAGAAAATGGTGCTCTTCGTTTTGGTGAGACACCAACAAAAGAAAACTACAATGCGAATCTGGCCAACTCTGGTGGAGCCCCCATTACTCTTTTACCGGGAGCATCTTTATTTGACCTTCAAACGTCGTTTGCCATTATTCGTGGAGGCCACGTTGATGCTACGGTTTTAGGAGCGTTAGAAGTTAGTCAAGATGGCAGTATTGCGAATTGGATTATCCCAGACAAGTTTGCTCCAGGGATGGGAGGCGCTATGGACCTTCTGGTTGGTGCTAAAAGGGTTATCGCGGCCATTCAACATACTACCGTTGACGGCAAATCAAAACTGCTGAAAGAATGCACACTGCCCTTATCAGCTAAAGAAGTTTTGGATTTGGTCATTACAGAATTAGCAGTATTTGGTTTTCAAGATGGGAAATTCCTTTTGAAAGAATTAGCTCCCGGTGTCTCTTTGGAAGAAGTTCTTGAAAAGACAGAGGGCGAAGTAATCGTATCAGATGACTTAAAAACAATGTCTATCTAGTTAAATTATCAAGCAAATATAGCTACTGTTTGCCATAAAGTGTGTTACTATATGCTTATAACGAACTTTATTGATGATAAGTTTTTAATCAACCTATTAGCAACTGATCATCTATATTAAAAAGATCAGTTGCTATTTTATTCCTGACAAATTATATTACAAATATTGAAAGATAGGAGACGATGAACATGGATATTATTCAAATGACTTACTTTATCAATATCGTCGAATGCGGATGTAATCTTTCGATTGCTGCTAAAAAAATTCATATTAGTCAATCTGCTTTGAGTCAATTTGTCACAAATTTTGAAGCGACTGAAGGACTGCAGCTTTTTAATCGTAGAAATGGAAGATTAGAAAGTCTGACAGAAGCTGGTGGGAAAATTTATCGTTTTGCTACGGAAATTGTCAATCGTCATGAAGAAATGCAATCCATGATTCATATGGAAGCGCAAAAACAAAAAGGAACTATTAATTTAGGCATTCCTTCTCTGATTTTGCGTGTTTATTTTGCTAGTGCTCTTCCTAAATTTTTCAAGGATAATCCGCACATTAATATTCAAGTCGTAGAGGGAGGCAGTAAGGATTTACGCCAAAAATTTCTTGAAGGTGATTTAAATTTTGTTTTATTGATTGAGCCGACTAATTTAGATGCTAAAAAGTACGAGCAATATATTATACAAGCCGATGAATATGCAGCTTATATGGATAAAAATCATCCTTTAGCAGATAAAGAATTTCTTGAATGGAAAGACATCGCTGCTTATGATTTAGCAACATTTAATAAATCATTTACTACTTATGAATTAGTAGCTGAAAAATTAAAAAATAAAAAGATAGAGACAAATTTTACATATTTATCATCAGCATGGGATTTTTTAACAGAGTCTACGTATAAGAATGATATGATTGCTATTTTACCTCGTCCAGTAGAATATTTTGTGGATAAAAATAAGTTTAAAGCTGTTCGTTTTAAAGATCCGATTCCATTTAATATCTGGTTCTGTAGGTCGTATAAAGCAAATTATAATGAAGTTGAAGCATACGTTTATGAAGAACTTTTGAAAGGTTACTATCAGCCTATTTCGAGCCTTGATACCTAACAAAGGAGCAAATCGATGTCAAAAATTAGCACTATAGCAGCTATGATTGATTCATATACGAATACAGCAATCAAAAACTATGTAAAATCACATGATGAATCAACTTATTTTCCAAAGGAAATATGGGATGAGTTGACGAACGAAATGGATATATTTTTGCCCATTTTATCTGAAGAGAATCACACTTTAAGTTCTGATTTCATCACATTTATCCGAAAAATTGCTAATGAATTTGCTGCTCTTTCAGCTATTTTATTAACACAAGGTTGCTATGGAATTTATTCTATTTTGAATTTTGGGACAGCAGAGCAAAAGGAATTATATCTTGAAAAGTTACTAAAAGGTCAGTACATGGCTGGATTAGGATTTTGCGAGTATAAGCATCTAAAGGGGCTAGAAGATCTTGAAACGTATGCAACAAAGACTGAGCAGGGATGGTGTCTCTCAGGGAAAAAGGCGATGATTTCCAATAGTAGCGTTGCAGATATACTACTGGTTTTGGCAAAAGTAAAAGAACAAGGTAAGGTGGAGAAGTACGGACTCTTTATTGTTGATCCAAAAGATTCGGATGTGCTAATTGGTGAACAGATTGAAAAACCGGGCTTGATAGGTCTTCCTTTGAGTTCAGTCACGCTGAAAAATGTCTTGCTTCCGGAAAACGCCTTATTGGGAGACGAATTAGCTGGGGATGTCCAATTTGCGAACATCATTAAAAATATGCAACTTGGCTTAAGTGCTATTGCATTAGGTGTTGCTGAGGGGGCTTTCAATAAAGGTATTGAATTTGCAAAGGTGAAGAGAGGATTTGGAAAGCGTTTGATTGATGTGGAAATTCATCAAAATAAATTTGCTGATTTATACAATAAATTATGCTCTGCAGAAGCTTATTTTGATTCTTATCCTAGTCAAATTGAAGAAGATGCAAAATTTGTTTCTCGAATAAAACTGTACACGACGAAAGTTGCCATTGAGATATCCGATGAAATCCTTCGACTAATTGGTCCTTTACAAAAATTCGACAAGGTTAATATCAAACGTTATTTAAAGGATGCAGAAACTATTGAAAACTATGGAAGATCTGGAAATTCTATCAGAAGAGAAATTGCCGAAAGGTGGCTAAAGGAGTAAGAAATGGCAGAACTCGCTCTACAAGAGTATCAATTTGGAGACATGAAATTAACTTGGTTACGTGGAGTTGACAAAATGACAGATGCAGGCACTTTATTTGGTCCTGTACCAAAAGTTGTTTGGTCACGCTATTATCCAACAACTGAAGAAAATATGATGGTTGAATTAACCGATCCAATATTGATTCAATACAAAAATAAAAATTATTTAATTGATGCAAGTTTTAACACTGCGAAACTATCTGATAAACAAAGACGAAATTTAGGGATTTTATCTGAAAGCAGAATTGAAGAGAGCTTGGAACTTTTAGGTTTGACTCCTGAAGATATTTCTTATGTGTTGATGACTCACATGCATCACGATCACTCTGGTGGATTGACAAAATTAAATGAAAATCATCAGTTGGTTTCAACTTTTCCCAATGCTAAGATTTTTGTAAATGATATTGAATGGTACGAGATGATGAACCCAAATAATCGGACTAAAGGGACTTATCTCAGAGAAAATTGGGAACCTATTCAACATCAAGTGGAGACATTTACGGAATACTTAAATGTCATACCGGAAATTCAAATGGTTCATACTGGTGGTCATAGCAATGGTCATAGTATCATTTTGTTGAAACAAGGAAATGAAACCATGATTCATATGGCGGACTTGCTTTTAACTCACGCGCATCGCAAGCCTGTATGGGTCGCTGCTGTAGATGATTACCCCATGCGTTCCATTATTGCAAAAGAAAAATGGCTCAAGGAAGCATTTGAAAATCATTATAAATTTTTCTTTTACCATGATCAATTTTTTGCTGTTGTAGAATTTGACCATGAAGGGAAAGAAATTGTTGACTATGTGAAACGGATTCGCGAACCAAGACTTCCGTTTACCGATAAACAGGATAGAAAGCCTGCTTTGTATCATTAAAATTCAAAAATTCGAAAATTGCCTTTTGTTTTTGAAAGGTGATTTTTTGTTGCATGATTTATCAATGCGGATTATTTAAAATTCTGATATAATGAAAATGTTAGAATACTGTAAGAAAGAGGTTTTCATGGCAACAATTCAATGGTTTCCAGGACACATGTCAAAAGCTAGGAGACAAGTACAAGAAAATATCAAATTTGTGGATTTTGTGACAATTTTAGTAGATGCGCGTTTGCCATTATCTAGTCAAAATCCTATGCTAACTAAAATCGTGGGAGAGAAACCCAAGCTTCTTATTTTAAATAAGGGGGATTTAGCTGATTCTGATCTGACGAAAGAGTGGCGAAGATATTTTGAAAGTCAAGGTATCAAGACCTTGGCAATCAATTCTAAAGAACAATCAACTGTTAAAAAAGTCACAGAAGCAGCTAAGTCATTGATGAAAGAAAAAATTGCTCGGCAAAAAGAACGTGGGATCCAAATTGAAACATTGCGAACCATGATTATCGGGATTCCTAATGCCGGAAAATCCACACTGATGAACCGTTTAGCTGGGAAAAAAATCGCTGTGACTGGAAATAAACCAGGTGTTACCAAAGGGCAGCAGTGGCTCAAATCTAATAGGGACTTGGAAATTTTAGATACTCCAGGGATTCTCTGGCCTAAGTTTGAAGATGAAAAAGTTGCTTTGAAACTCGCTTTAACAGGAGCGATTAAAGACGATTTGCTTCCAATGGATGAGGTTACTATTTTTGGAATCAATTATTTCAAAGAACATTATCCAAAGGAACTTCAAGAACGATTCAAGCAAATGGACTTGGAAGAAGAAGCACCGGAAATCATTATGGATATGACACAAAAATTGGGCTTTCGAGATGATTATGATCGTTTTTATCGTCTTTTTATCAAAGACATTCGTGACGGTAAATTGGGACGTTATACTTTGGATACTTTAGGTGAGATACATGGCAACAATTAAAGAGATTCAAGAAATCTTATCTGAAATAACAGACATAGAGAGTCCTGTTTTTGAGCAATTTCGAGATGATAGTCGGGCTGGTGTCCACAAGCTCATTGTGAAACGTAAAAAACAAATTCAAGCTGAATTGAACGAATACCGTCGTTTGGAGCAAATGTTACGATATGAAAAGGAGCTTTATGCTACTGGTTGCCAATATATCGCTGGGATTGATGAGGTTGGGCGTGGCCCCTTAGCAGGTCCTGTTGTGGCAGCGGCAGTTATTTTACCTAAAAACTGTAAAATCAAAGGTCTCAACGATAGCAAGAAAGTTCCCAAGAAAAAGCACAAAGAAATCTATCAAGAAGTGCTCAAACAAGCAATTTCAGTTGGTATTGGTATCAAGGATAATCAAGTTATTGATGAAGTGAATATCTATGAAGCGACGAAATTAGCTATGCTAGAGGCGGTGGGAAATCTTGAAGTTGCTCCGCAACATCTCTTGATTGATGCTATGCAGTTAGATGTTCAAGTTCCGCAAACGTCTATTATCAAAGGAGACGCCAATTCGCTGTCTATTGCGGCCGCTTCAATCGTAGCCAAGGTGACTAGAGATCGCATGATGACAAATTATGAGCTAACTTATCCAGGTTATGACTTTGCACACAATGTTGGTTATGGAACCCAGCATCATTTAGAAGGATTGAAACGAAAGGGAATCACTCCTATTCATCGGACAACCTTTGAACCAATTAAATCCATGCTTGAAGAAGTCGAGGACAAGAGATGATTATTACTAAAATTTTAAATAATAATGTGGTCATTTCTGAAGAAAACCACCAAGAAGTAGTGTTGATGGGACGTGGACTGGCTTTTGGATGTAAAGCAGGAGAGGATATTCGGGATAATCTGATTGAGAAAAAATATGTTTTGTCAGAAAACAAGCGTGAATTATTGTTAGAATTACCTGCTGACATCATAGAAATGGCTGATAAAATTATCACTTACGCACATGCAAAAATAAATAAAAAATTGCAAGATGGTGCTTTTTTAGCGATGGCTGACCACCTGTATGGTGTGGTTTTACGTATCCAAGATCATTTCTTTATGAAAAATTTCCTCATGTGGGACATTAAGCGATTTTTTCCTGACGAATTTGAAGTTGGCAAGTATGCCAATCAATTGTTGGGTGACTATTTAGGGCAAGATTTACCTTTGGACGAAGCAGGTTTTATGGCTTTGACCATTGTCAATGCTGAATTAGATAATGGCAATGTAGCCGCTCAAGATTTGACGCAACTAATGGAAGAAATCATGACAATCGTCAAATACAGCTTAAAGATCTCATTAGATGACGAGGATATTTATGTTTAACGCTTTATTACGCATCTGAAATTTTTTTGCGAACGTGTTTTAACGGACACCGGACATCAGGAGTTAGATGACAACGATATGTTTGATTTACTGAAAATTAAGTATCCATCAGCTTATGAAACAGCAACAAAGATTACCCAATATCTCAAGCAGACGCGAAATTATCAGACGTCTGATGATGAACAAATATATCTAACCATTCACTTATCAAGAATGAAAAGGAACGTCAATGAAAACTGAATATGAAAAAATGATTGCAGGAGAATTATACAATCCGCAGGATTCCGAATTACGAAAATTGGTAACACGTTCTCGTCAATTTCAATACGCATTTAATGCAGAACAGGACGGTAAAAAAAGAAGTAAACTCGTAAAAGAATGGTTCGGCTCAACTGGTGAGAACATTTCGATGAAACCAAACTTTGTCTGCGATTATGGTATCAACATTCATTTAGGAGAAAATTTCTATTCTAATTGGAATTTGACCATGCTTGATGTTTGTCCGATTATTATTGGAAAAAATGCATTGTTTGGACCAAATTGTCAACTTCTGACTTTTAGATGCACAAGAGCGCATATCAGGCGTAGAGTACGGTGCACCAATTACCATTGGCAATAATTTCTGGGCGGGTGGCGGTGTAACGATTTTGCCTGGAGTAACATTGGGAGACAATGTCGTCGTTGGAGCAGGCTCGGTTGTTACCAAATCTTATGGTGATAATGTTGTTTTGGCTGGAAACCCGGCTCGAATTATTAAAGAATTAGATAAAATGTGAAAAGCGAGAAATTCTCGTTTTTTTAATTCCTTTTACGAATAATATAAGTGAAGTGTAATTAAAAAGTAAAAGGAATGATAAAATGGATAATTTTGATATTTATAAATTAAAAGAAGCTGGCTTGACCAATCAGCAGGTCATCAATGTTCTCTCGTATGCTGAGATACAAGAAAAAGAATTATCGGTAAAAGATATGGCAGTTGTTTCGGAATGCCGTAATCCTGCTCTTTTCATTGAAAAATATCTGCAGCTAGATGATGATTTATTACGTCAAGAATTTGAAAAGTTCTCATCCTTTTCTATCTTGGATGATGTGTATCCTTGGGATTTGAGCGAAATTTACAATCCGCCCGTTCTTCTTTTTTATAAAGGTAATTTGGATTTGCTAAAATTACCTAAAGTAGCTGTTGTAGGAAGTCGGAATAGTAGCCGAGTAGGCAGTCAATCCGTTCAAAAGATTATTAAAGAGCTAAGCAATGAATTGGTTATCGTGAGTGGTTTAGCACGCGGAATTGATACCTCGGCTCACATGGCAGCATTGCAAAATGGTGGTCGAACAATTGCAGTTATCGGAACGGGTCTAGACGTTTTTTATCCAAGGGCGAATAAAAAACTCCAATCGTATTTGGGAGAACATCATCTAGTACTTAGTGAATATAGTTCTGAAGCAGAGCCATTAAAATTTCATTTTCCAGAGCGTAATCGGATTATAGCAGGATTGTGCAGAGGGGTTATTGTTGCTGAAGCCAAAATGCGCTCAGGAAGTTTAATTACTTGTGAGCGCGCAATGGAAGAAGGACGAGATGTGTTTGCTATTCCAGGGTCAATTTTAGACGGCAGAAGTGATGGCTGTCATCATTTGATTCAAGAGGGTGCAAAGTGTGTCACATCAGGCGCTGACGTACTTTCTGAATTCCAATTTTAAAACAAGTTCTCCTATAAGAGAATGTTACTAGTTGACATCTTAAAAAAAATAGTTTAAACTCTATGAGGTTTATTACTTTTAGAAGGTGTTTACATTGGTAACAAAAACAAAGAAAAAAACAGCAATGAAAAAAAATCTGGTGATTGTAGAGTCGCCAGCTAAAGCAAAAACAATTGAAAAATATTTAGGGCGGAACTACAAAGTTTTAGCCAGCGTTGGACATATTCGCGATTTGAAAAAGTCTACCATGTCCATCGATTTTGAAAACAACTATGAGCCAGAATATATCAATATTCGCGGGAAAGGTCCTCTTATCAATGATTTGAAAAAAGAAGCTAAAAAAGCGAAACAAGTCTATCTTGCAAGTGACCCGGACCGTGAAGGAGAAGCTATTTCTTGGCATTTGGCTCATATCTTAAATCTGGACGAGACAGATAAAAATCGTGTTGTTTTCAACGAAATCACGAAAGATGCAGTAAAAAATGCTTTTAAAGAACCGCGCCAGATTGACATGGATTTGGTAGATGCTCAACAAGCGCGTCGTGTCCTTGACCGTATTGTGGGGTACTCTATCTCTCCAATTCTCTGGAAAAAGGTCAAAAAAGGATTGTCAGCTGGACGTGTGCAATCTGTTGCCTTGAAACTCATCATTGACCGTGAAAATGAAATCAATGCTTTTAAGCCGGAAGAGTATTGGACGATTGACGGAACTTTCAAAAAAGGAACTCGTCAATTTCAAGCCAGCTTTTATGGCATGAATGGCAAGAAGATGAAGCTTGCTACCAACGATGATGTAAAAAATGTTCTTTCTCATATTGAAGGCGATGAATTTACTGTCGAAAGCGTTGAGAAAAAGGAACGCAAGCGCAATGCTCCGCTGCCTTATACCACATCATCTATGCAGCAGGACGCTGCCAATAAAATTAATTTCCGAACTCGTAAGACCATGATGGTTGCTCAGCAACTTTATGAAGGAATTAATATCGGATCTGGTGTGCAAGGTTTGATTACCTATATGCGTACAGACTCCACTCGTATTAGTCCGGTAGCTCAAAACGAAGCTGCAACCTTTATTACAGACCGTTTTGGTGAGAAATATTCTAAACACGGGAGTAGAGTCCGAAATGCTTCTGGCGCACAAGACGCCCATGAAGCGATTCGTCCGTCAAGTGTGTTCAACACACCTGAAAATATCGCGAAATATCTAGATAAAGATCAATTGAAGCTATACACGCTGATTTGGAATCGTTTTGTGGCTAGTCAAATGACTGCAGCAGTATTTGACACTATGAGTGTGAAGTTGGAGCGAAACGGTGTTCAATTTGCTGCAAATGGTAGTCAAGTTAAATTCGACGGTTATCTAGCTATTTACAATGATTCTGATAAGAATAAAATGTTGCCTGATATGGAAAAGGGTGATACAGTGAAACGGGTCAACACCAATCCTGAACAGCATTTCACACAACCACCTGCTCGTTATTCTGAAGCGACCTTGATTAAGACATTGGAAGAAAATGGTGTCGGTCGTCCGTCAACTTATGCACCAACAATCGAAACTATTCAAAAGCGCTACTATGTCAAATTAGTTTCTAAGCGCTTTGAGCCAACTGAATTGGGAGAAATCGTGAATTCTCTGATTGTTGAATTTTTCCCCGATATTGTCAACGTGAAATTTACCGCTGATATGGAAGCTAAGCTAGATGATGTAGAAGTAGGAAAAGAGCAATGGCAAAAGGTCATTGATGAATTTTATAAGCCATTTGAAAAAGAAGTTGCAAAAGCAGAAACTGAAATGGAAAAAATTCAAATCAAAGATGAACCTGCTGGATTTGACTGTGAAGTCTGTGGAAGTCCTATGGTTATCAAATTGGGCCGTTATGGTAAATTCTATGCATGTAGCAATTTTCCTGACTGTCGTCATACTCAAGCGATTGTCAAAGAAATCGGTGTAGAGTGTCCTAAGTGTCACAAAGGGCAAATCATTGAGCGCAAAACCAAACGCAATCGCCTTTTCTATGGCTGCAATCGCTACCCAGATTGTGACTTTACTTCTTGGGATAAACCGATTGGTCGCTCTTGTCCGAAATGCGGTCAGTATCTTGTAGAAAAGAAAGTTCGTGGTGGAGGCAAGCAAGTTGTCTGCAGCAATGGGGATTACGAAGAAGAAAAAGTAAAATAAGTTAAAGATGTTTACGTAATTTATTTTATGTAAACTTTCTTTATATATAGCAAAGGAAACTGTATGAAAGAGAAATTTGATGAATTTTTAAAGATTGCAAAGGAATTGAACGGAATTGGAATCACTCCTTTGCTTATGGGTTCACTAGGGCTTGAACAGGTAACTGGTCGAGATTGGCAAGCGCGAGATATTGATATCCATGTTTCAGGAGATCCTAGGGGATGGGACGCACCTGATGAGGTACGAATTTATGATTTTAAAAAGATTGAAACGATTATGAACCGGCTTGGCTACCAATTAGTAGATTTGCACGAGCACGAATTTCAAAAAGGAAATCTATCGGTTGAATTTGGTAGCATGAATACTTTGGAAAACTTTGCTGGGATTCCTTTAGATGAATTGGTAAAACATGAAACAGCAGGGGTAATTTATTTTCTTCCTGATGCTGAACAATATCTTAAGATTTACACAGCATCTTCGCAAGATTCCTATCGAAATGACCAAAATAATGATAAGGATTTTGTTAAAATTGCTTATCTGGAAAAAATGTTAAAGAAATAGATACATGACCAATCATTATATTCTTTACACCAATGTTTGAGGATGGATACTAATAAGTTAGTGTATTTGCATTCTAGAAAGTCTCACTCGTCAGTAGGGGCTTTTTCTGTTATAATGGTTAAGAATAATTAGAAAGATTTGTGGGAGTCTCCTCCCAAAGAGGTATTTGTTTCATGTCTCAATCTTACATCAATGTCATAGGAGCTGGTCTTGCAGGTAGCGAAGCAGCTTATCAAATTGCTAAACGCGGTATTCCTGTTAAGCTGTATGAAATGCGAGGAGTGAAATCTACTCCGCAACATAAGACTAGTGATTTTGCAGAGCTAGTCTGTTCTAACTCTCTACGGGGGGATTCGCTAACGAATGCGGTTGGTTTGTTAAAAGAAGAAATGCGCCGTTTGGATTCAATCATTATGCGAGCAGCAGAAGCTACGCGTGTACCGGCCGGAGGAGCGTTAGCAGTTGACCGTGACGGTTTTTCACAAATGGTGACTGATGAGGTGACAAACCATCCTTTAATCGAAGTTATTCGTGAGGAAATCACCAAAATTCCTGATGATACGATTACTGTTATTGCGACGGGGCCTTTGACAAGTGATACACTTGCTGAAAAGATTCACGCGCTAAATGGTGGAGCTGGATTTTACTTTTATGATGCAGCAGCACCGATTGTAGATGTCAATACAATTGACATGGAGAAAGTTTACCTCAAATCTCGCTATGACAAGGGAGAGGCTGCTTATCTCAATGCTCCTATGACTAAGAATGAGTTTATGGCTTTTCATGACGCTTTGGTAAATGCCGAGGAAGCAACGTTAAATAGCTTTGAAAAAGAAAAATACTTTGAAGGCTGTATGCCGATTGAGGTGATGGCAAAAAGAGGAATAAAAACCATGCTCTACGGTCCTATGAAGCCAGTTGGTTTGGAATACCCGGATGACTATAAAGGACCCCGTGACGGTGAATTTAAGACACCCTATGCAGTTGTGCAGCTTCGTCAGGACAATGCAGCTGGAAGCCTTTATAATATTGTTGGTTTCCAAACACACCTAAAATGGGGTGAACAGAAGCGCGTTTTTCGGATGATTCCGGGATTAGAAAATGCAGAATTTGTTCGCTATGGAGTTATGCACCGCAATTCTTACATGGATTCACCAAATCTCCTGACACAGACGTTCCAGTCTAAAAAACAAGAGAATATCTTTTTTGCAGGTCAGATGACCGGTGTAGAAGGGTATGTGGAATCCGCTGCATCTGGGCTGGTAGCCGGTATCAATGCAACTAGACTTTTCAATGGAGAAGAAGCTCTGGTCTTTCCAGAAACAACTGCTATTGGAAGCTTACCTCATTATATCACGCATGCTGATAGCAAACATTTCCAGCCAATGAATGTCAATTTTGGAATTATCAAGGAGTTGGACGGTTCACGCATTCGAGACAAAAAAGAACGCTATGAAAAAATAGCAAAACGAGCGCTACAAGCTATCAAAAATTATCAAAATCTCTAGTTTTCTTTTGGAAAAGATAGAAATAATGATGATTTGTTATAAAAGTATTAAAAAAGTTAGGAATTCCCTAACTTTTTTGCATATTTTATGATATAATAGATAAAAATTTTGAAAATAGAAAGTTTTCTGACAATGAATCAATCCTATTTTTACCTTGAAGTAAGGGAACATGCATTAGAAGTGCCTTATAGCAAACAAAAGCGCCGTGTTCGAGTGCTACTTCCTAGAAATTATGAGCAAGATACTCAGAAATCCTATCCTGTAGTTTATTTTCATGACGGTCAAAATGTCCTTTATAGTAAAGAGTCTTTTAGTGGACATTCTTGGAAAATCATTCCAACGATTAAGAGAAATCCCGACATTGAAAAAATGATTGTGGTGGCGATTGACAATGATGGTTTTAATCGAATGAATGAGTATTCTGCATGGAAATATCAAGAATCAACTATTCCAGGTATGCAATTTGGCGGCAAGGGAACAGAGTATGCGGAGTTTGTCATGGAAGTTGTTAAACCCTTTGTTGACGAGTATTATCGTACCAAGTCAGACCGAGCGCACACGGCTATGGTTGGTTCTTCTTTAGGCGGAAACATTACGCAGTTTATGGGAATTGAATACCAAGAGCAAATTGGATGCTTGGGTATTTTCTCATCTGCAAACTGGCTGCATCAGGAAGCGTTCAATCGTTATATAGAACGCCATAACTTATTAGCAGATCAGCGTATTTATATTTATGTTGGAACAGAAGAAGCAGATGACACCGATAAAACCTTAATGGCTGGCAATATCAAACAAGCTTATATTGATTCGTCATTAACTTACTTCCGTCAGTTAATAGCGGGCGGTTTGGATTTGGAAAATCTGTTGTTTCATATCCAAGCTGGGGCAGAACACAATGAAGTAGCCTGGGCTGAGCATTTACCTGATTGTCTTCGCTTCTTTAGCGAAAAATGGTAAATAAATTAATTAAGAATATGAGGAGAGAATTTATATGCATGTTGAATTTTTAAGCCATTGGAGTGGTCATTTAAATCGTGAAATGTATGTGAATCGTTACGGGCACGCTGGAATGCCTGTAGTCGTTTTTGCTTCATCAGGAGGCAGTCACAATGAATATGCAGATTTTGGTATGATTGAGGCTTGTTCATGGTTTATCGAAACAGGAAAAATTCAATTCTTCACTTTGAGTAGTGTAGATAGTGAAAGCTGGCTGGCTGATTGGAAAGCTCCTCACGACCGCGCGGAAATGCACCGAGCTTATGAGCGCTATGTCATTGAGGAAGCCATTCCTTTTATCAAGCATAAAACAGGTTGGTTTGATCCAATGATGACGACAGGTTGTTCTATGGGAGCCTATCACGCTGTTAATTTCTTTCTCCAGCACCCCGATGTCTTTAACAAGGTCATCGCCCTCAGCGGAGTTTACGATGCCCGCTTCTTTGTCGGTGATTGTTTAGATGATGAAGCAATTTATCAAAATTCACCAGCAGATTACATTTGGAATCAAAACGATGGTTGGTTTATTGACCGCTATCGCAATGCTGATATCATTGTCTGTACAGGACTTGGTGCATGGGAACAGGACGGACTACCTTCTTTCTACACCTTAAAAGAAGCCTTTGAACATAAGAACATTCCAGCATGGTTTGCTGAATGGGGATATGATGTTTCGCATGACTGGATTTGGTGGCGCAAGCAAATGCCTTATTTTCTCAATCAATTAAACCTATGATTAGAAAGGAAACACTATTATGAACTATATCGTTATTTCACCTTATTATCCGCAAAATTTTCAACAATTTACTGTTGAACTTGCAAATAAAGGAATTACTGTTTTGGGCATCGGGCAAGAACCTTATGATCAACTAGATCAACCGTTGAAAAATGCTTTAACAGAATATTTTCGTGTGGAAAATTTAGAAAATCTTGATGAAGTGAAACGTGCTGTAGCCTTCCTTTTTTACAAGCACGGACCAATTGACCGCATTGAGTCACACAATGAATATTGGTTGGACCAAGACGCAAAATTGCGTGAACAATTTAATGTTGTAGGACCAAAGCCAAAAGACTTGAAAAAGACAAAATTTAAGTCTGAAATGAAGAAACTCTTTAAAAAGGCTGGAGTTCCTGTCGTTCCTGGTCAAATTGTAAAAACCTTGCAGGCAGTTGACATGGCTGTCAGTAAAATTGGACTTCCGATGATTGCGAAGCCAGACAATGGAGTTGGCGCAGCAGGAACTTATAAACTTGAAACTACTGAAGATGTTGAACAATTTAAACAAGAGTGGGATAAGCAAACCGTTTATTTCTTTGAAAAATTCGTTGACTCTGGACAAATTTGTACGTTTGACGGATTACTGGATTCAAAGGGAAATATTGTGTTTTCAACAACTTTCGACTATGCTTATACTCCTTTAGACTTAGTTTTGAATCATTATGAAAACTCATACTATATTATAAAAGACATGGATCCCAAGTTACGTCAATATGGGGAAGCTATCATTAAAGCGTTTGGCATGAAAGAACGCTTCTTTCATATTGAATTTTTCCGTGACGGAGATGATTATATTGCCATAGAATACAATAATCGTCCAGCAGGTGCTTTTACGATTGATTTGTATAACTTTGCTCACTCCATTGACCTTTATCGTGGATATGCAGATATTGTGAATGGCGAACCTTTCCCACAACCTCAAGTCGAAGCACAATATGGCTTGGTTACTTCACGCCGTTCAACCTCAAATTATGTGTATTCAGAAGAAGAATTGCGTGCAAAGTACGGCGATAAATTAAAAGCAGTCAAAATCATGCCAAAGGCATTTGCAGACTTACAAGGAGATGTTCATTATATTTTGACAACACCAAGTCGTTCGGAAATCGATCAAATGATAGAGGATTTTGGAAAAAAGTAGAAAAATCTATTTGTGAAATTTTCATTTAGTCAATTCAAATCAGCTTGCCAGTAAGGTTAGCTGATTTTTCTTTGTGAAATTGTTCAAGCATAAATTTTGACAGTATTTTTTAGTTTGGATAGAATGAAATTATAGAATTACACTCATAGAAAGGCTCGACTATGTCAACTTTAGATAAAAATCTTTTGCTAGAGATGTTTCGTAAGATGGAAGAGATCCGTCGGATGGACTTAAAAATTGCCCAACTCGTAAAAAAGGGGAAAGTTCCAGGAATGACTCACTTTTCTGTTGGAGAAGAAGCAGCTAGCGTTGGAGCTATGCTGGCCCTCAATCCTGATGATTTGATTACTTCTAACCACCGTGGTCATGGTCAGGCGATTGCCAAAGGAATTGATCTGAACGGCATGATGGCAGAAATCATGGGCAAATATAACGGAACCTGCAAAGGAAAAGGTGGCTCCATGCACATTGCTGATTTGGATGCCGGAAACTTAGGAGCAAATGGTATCGTTGGCGGAGGCATGGGAATTGCAGTCGGTGCCGCCCTCACTCAGCAAATGCACCAAACAGATAAAATCGTGGTTTGCTTCTTTGGTGACGGAGCAACGAACGAAGGTGTCTTCCACGAAGCAGTCAACATGGCTTCTATCTGGAATCTACCAGTAATTTTCTATTGTATCAATAACGGCTATGGTATTTCTGCAGACATTAAGAAAATGACCAATGTAGAACACATCCACGAGCGCAGCGCAGCTTATGGTATTCCAGGTATGTTCATTGAAGATGGCAATAATGTTTTGGATGTCTATGAAGGTTTCCAAAAAGCTGTAGAGCATGTTCGCAGTGGTAAAGGACCTGTCTTAATCGAGAGTGTGACCTATCGTTGGTTGGGACATTCATCTTCTGACCCAGGTAAATACCGTACTCGTGAAGAAGTAGAAGAATGGAAGAAAAAAGATCCAATCGAAAATCTTCGTAAATATTTACTCGCAAATCAGATTGCAAGCAATGAAGAATTAGAAGCTATCCAAGCGGAGGTTAAAGAAGCAATAGAAGCATCTGTAAAATTCGCAGAGGAAAGTCCATTCCCACCGCTTGAGTCAGCTTTTGAAGATATTTACGCGGACTAAGAGAGGAGATAAAATGGAAACAAAAACAATGTCCTTCCGTGATACCATTATCCTTGCTATGTCTGAGGAAATGCGTCACGATGAAAATGTGTTGTTAATGGGAGAAGATGTCGGTATTTTCGGAGGAGATTTCGGAACATCTGTCGGAATGTTAGAAGAATTCGGTCCAGAACGAGTACGTGATTGTCCAATTTCTGAAGCAGCTATTTCAGGAGCTGCAGCAGGATCGGCCATGACTGGACTACGCCCAATTGTAGATATGACTTTTATGGATTTTTCTGTCATTGCCATGGATGCAATTGTCAACCAAGCCGCTAAGACTCGCTATATGTTTGGTGGTAAAGGTCAGGTTCCGATGACAATTCGCTGCGCAGCTGGAAATGGTGTCGGCTCAGCTGCTCAACACTCGCAATCTTTGGAATCTTGGTTTACCCACATTCCAGGTTTAAAGGTCGTGGCACCTGGCACTCCTGCGGATATGAAAGGGTTGCTAAAATCTTCTATCCGCGACAACAATCCTGTTATTATTCTTGAGTACAAGTCAGAATTCAACCAAAAAGGCGAAGTTCCGCTTGATCCTGATTATACAATCCCTCTCGGTGTTGGTGACATCAAAAAAGAGGGAACGGACGTGACAGTTGTGACCTATGGAAAAATGCTCCGTAGGGTTATGCAAGCAGCTGAAGAATTGGTAGAAGAAGGCATTTCAGTAGAAGTGGTTGATCCTCGTACCTTGGTGCCTCTGGACAAGGATATCATTATCAACTCAGTCAAAAAAACAGGAAAAGTCGTTCTAGTCAATGATGCCCACAAAACTAGTGGTTATATCGGTGAAATTTCTGCTATCATTTCCGAATCAGAAGCATTTGACTATTTGGATGCACCAATTCGCCGTTGTGCTGGCGAAGATGTTCCTATGCCCTATGCTCAGAATCTTGAAAATGCTATGATTCCGACAGTTGAAAGTATCAAAGAGGCTATCCGTAAGACTTATCATAAAGAGTAAACTGGAAATAAACGGCAAATTTATGTTTACATAACTTTAATTATGTAAAGCAATTTAAAGTTTATCCCCGATTTTTGCTAATATTAACAGTAGAAACTTTGTGAAAACAAAGAAATAGGGCAAATATTGCCTCAACCAATGAATTATTTAAGGATGAGAGAGAACATGGATGACAAAAAATTAAGAGCGACCCCTGCTGCTAGAAAATTAGCAGATGACTTGGGTATCAATCTCTATGACGTATCTGGTACTGGTGCAAAGGGACGCGTTCACAAAGAAGATATTGAAAGTTATCGAGAATCCAATATTATGAAAATTACGCCCCTTGCAAAACGTATTGCAGAAGAAAATAACATCGCTTGGCAGGAAATCCAAGGGACAGGCGTGCACGGCAAGATTATGAAAAAGGATATTCTGGCTTTGCTGCCTGAAAATGTTGAGTCAGACAGCATCAAGTCTCCGGCTCAAATTGAGAAAGCGGAAGAAATACCTGACAACACCACTCCTTATGGAGAAATTAAGCGCCTTCCAATGACGCCAATGCGGAAGGTCATTGCTAAACGAATGGTGGATTCTTATCTGACAGCACCAACTTTCACTCTCAATTATGATGTAGATATGACAGAGTTGCTGGCGCTGCGCAAGAGGGTTTTAGAGACAATTATGGAAGCGACAGGAAAGAAAATCACGGTCACAGACTTGCTTTCTATGGCAGTTGTTAAAATCTTAATGAAGCACCCTTATCTTAATTCGTCTCTGACAGAGGACGGGCAAACCATTATCATGCACAATTATGTCAATCTGGCTATGGCTGTTGGGATGGACAATGGGCTTATGACACCAGTGGTTTACAATGCCGAAAAAATGAGTCTGTCTGAGTTAGTCGTTGCCTTTAAGGATGTGATTGAACGGACTTTAAATGGAAAATTAGCACCAAGCGAATTGCAAAACTCAACTTTTACGATTAGTAATCTAGGAATGTTTGGTGTTCAATCGTTCGGCCCAATTATCAATCAACCCAATTCAGCGATTTTGGGCGTTAGCTCAACCGTTGAAAAACCAGTCGTAGTGAACGGAGAGATTGTTATTCGACCAATCATGAGTCTTGGATTAACTATTGACCACCGAGTTGTGGACGGTATGGCAGGTGCTAAATTCATGAAAGACCTAAAAGCACTGATTGAAGACCCAATTTCAATGTTGGTGTAAAAAAAGTTTAAATGAGAGGAAAATAAAAACATGGCCTTAGAAGTAATTATGCCAAAAGCCGGCGTTGATATGACAGAAGGACAGATTGTTCAATGGAATAAAAAAGTTGGCGAATTTGTAAAAGAAGGAGAAATCCTTCTAGAAATCATGACAGATAAAGTCAGCATGGAGTTAGAAGCAGAAGAAGACGGCTACTTGATTGCTATCTTGAAAGGAGACGGTGAGATTGTTCCTGTAACGGAAGTTATCGGTTATCTGGGCGAAGAAGGAGAAAATATTCCGACTACTGTGGCTGTTTCAGATGCTAGTTCAACACCAACTGCAACCACAACTTCTAACGACGATAATAAGAGTGATGACGCTTATGATATTGTGGTTATTGGTGGCGGACCAGCTGGCTATGTGGCAGCGATTAAAGCAGCTCAATTAGGAGGCAAGATTGCCCTTGTTGAAAAATCTGAACTAGGTGGAACCTGCCTCAACCGTGGCTGTATCCCGACTAAGACCTATCTTCACAATGCAGAAATTATTGAAAGCCTAGCCCATGCAGCAAACCGCGGTATTATCATTGAAAATCCAAACTTTACTGTCAATATGGATAAAGTTCTGGAAACTAAAAATAAGGTTGTCAACACACTTGTCGGAGGTGTTGCAGGTCTGCTTCGCAGCTATGATGTTGATGTTTACAAAGGAATTGGTACCATTACCAAAGATAAGAATGTCTTAGTGAACGGTTCTGAACTTCTTGAAACCAAGAAAATTATCTTAGCTGGTGGATCAAAAGTCAGCAAGATTAACGTTCCAGGTATGGAATTACCACTTGTCATGACTAGCGATGATATCCTGGATATGAAGGAAGTTCCAGAAAGTTTAATAATCATTGGTGGTGGCGTTGTTGGTATTGAGCTAGGACAGGCTTTCATGACCTTTGGTAGCAAGGTGACGGTTGTCGAAATGATGAATCGGATTGTTCCAGCTATGGATGCAGAAGTCTCTAAAAACCTTCGGCTCATCCTTGAGCGCAAGGGCATGACCATTTTGACAGAGACCAAGTTGGAAGAAATTGTCGAAGAAAATGGCAAGCTCCGCATCAAAGTTGCAGGAAAAGAAGATATCATAGCTGATAAAGCTTTGCTTTCTATTGGACGCGTACCTGATTTGGAGGGAATTGGCGAGGTTGACTTTGAACTAGACCGTGGTCGCATCAAGGTCAATGAATATATGGAAACTTCTTTTTCAGGAATTTACGCACCAGGAGACATTAACGGTACCAAGATGTTGGCGCATGCAGCCTTTCGTATGGGAGAAATAGCTGCAGAGAATGCTCTCAAAGGCAATCACGTAGTTGCTAAATTAAATCTAACTCCAGCAGCCATCTACACTTTGCCAGAAGTTGCGGCAGTCGGTCTGACAGAAGAACAAGCTCGCGAAAAATACGATGTAGCTATCGGCAAATTCAACTTCGCAGCAAACGGACGAGCAATTGCATCTGATGCTGCTCAAGGATTTGTCAAAGTGATTGCTGATAAGAAATACGGAGAAGTTCTCGGTGTTCACATTATCGGCCCTGCAGCAGCTGAGTTAATCAATGAAGCTTCTACTATCATCGAAATGGAAATCACGGTGGAAGAAATGCTCAAAACCATTCACGGTCATCCGACATTCTCAGAAGTTATGTACGAAGCATTTGCAGACGTACTCGGCATGGCTATTCATGCTCCAAAGAAAAGATAAGAGGCACGATTGAGATGAAATACATTATTAACAACAGTAATGATACAGCTTTTAATATCGCTCTTGAGGAGTATGCCTTCAAGCATCTTCTTGACGAAGATATGATTTTCTTGCTTTGGATCAATAAACCCTCTATCATTGTCGGACGTCATCAGAATACTATTGAAGAAATCAATCGTGACTATGTCCGAGAGCATGGCATTGAGGTTGTTCGTCGTATCAGTGGAGGTGGAGCCGTCTATCACGACTATAACAATCTCAACTACACCATCATTTCCAAAGAATCTGAGAACAAAGCCTTTGATTTTAAGAACTTCTCTATTCCGGTCATCAAGACCTTGGAAGTATTAGGTGTAAAAGCCGAATTTACAGGGCGCAACGATTTGGAAATTGACAGTAAAAAGTTCTGTGGCAATGCTCAGGCCTACATCAATGGCCGAATCATGCATCACGGTTGCTTGCTGTTTGACGTAGAATTATCCGTCTTAGCGAATGCCTTAAAAGTTTCCAAGGACAAGTTCGAGTCCAAAGGTGTTAAGTCTGTTCGAGCTCGTGTAACCAATATCGTTGATGAATTGCCTGAAAAAATTACTGTCGAGCAATTTCGCGACCTCCTGCTAGACTATATGAAGAAAGAACATCCAGAAATGACAGAATATGCCTTTTCTAATGATGAACTAGCTGAAATCAACCATATCAAGGAAACTAAATTTGCTACTTGGGATTGGAACTATGGCAAATCGCCAGCATACAATGTTCGTCGTGGTACCAAGTTTACTAGTGGTAAAGTCGAAATCTTTGCCAATGTTGTTCAGTCAAAAATCGAAAACATCAAAATTTACGGAGATTTCTTTGGAATCGAAGATGTAGCAGCAGTAGAAGAAGTCCTCAAGGGTGTTAAATATGAAAGAGAAGATGTTTTAAATGCTCTTGAAAACCTGGATATTTCTCGCTATTTCGCTGGAATTAGCCAAGAAGAAATTGCAGAAGCAGTGGTTGGCTAAATCACAAGACTATAACAAAATAAAAACATTCTTACATTTATTTAACTAAGGATGTTTTTTCTATAGTTTGAAGAAGTTGGTTATCAGAATGTTCAGATGCTTCTGGGATACACCACAGCCAATAATCGCTTGGAGAATATCCGCTTTGGAGCAAGTTCCTTATTATCGAACCCTACAGAAATTATTGGATAGATTTTTTATAAAGAGGACGAAACATCATAGCAAATGCGAGGTTTTCCTTCATTATTATATTGACAAGCAACTAGAAAAGTACTAGACTAAAGTTAGAAATACATCATAAAATGTCACAAAAATCTGTCAAACTTCTTCGTTTTAGAAAGGATGGTTACTATGGCTAAATTAGATGGAAAAGTTGCTTTGATTACTGGAGCTGCTGTCGGTCTGGGTCAGGGCATTGCCTCAGTCTATGCTAAATATGGCGCCAAGCTCTGCCTTTTCGATCGAGACCCTCAAGTAGAAGCAACTGCTCAAGAACTTCGTGACAGCTACCAAATAGATACTATCAGCTATATCGGTGATGTCAGTCGTCTAGAAGATTTGGAAGCGGCTGTCTCTCAGACTATCCAAGCCTTTGGGCATCTTGATATTGCCTGCTGTAATGCTGGTATCTGCAAGCTGGCGCCCTTTGAAGAAATGACAGACCAGATACGGGATCAACATATTAATGTCAATATCAAGGGCGTTTGGAACACTTGTCAGGCAACCATCAAGCCCATGTTGAAACAGAGAGCAGGCGCTATCGTCATCGCATCATCTGTGACAGGCGATTTGGTTGCTGATGCTGGAGAAGCAGCTTACGCGATGACCAAGGCAGCTCTGGTCGGCTTAACCAAGGCCTTGGCAGTAGAATATGCCGATCGCAATATCCGGGTTAACTGCAGCCAGCTAGGCTATGCTCGGACACCGATGGTCGAAAAAATGGCCCTGGAATCCAACCCAGAACATCCAGAAGTTCCTATTCAAGATATTGCAGCCGCTGTCCCAATGAAAAGATTAGCTAAACCGCAAGAAGTAGGGGAACTCTTTGCCTTTTTAGGTAGTGACGAATCCTCCTATCTTACAGGATCTCAAATTGTCATTGACGGCGGTAGTACCCTACCAGAAACTATAAGCATGGGCACAAACTAGTAGCATTTAGCTCAATTCAAATAAAAAGTTTGCATACCTTAAATTATGCAAACTTTTTATTTTATAAATTATCCAATGCATTTTTTTGTTCGTCATTAACAATATGGGTGTAGAGGTCTGTAACTTGAGTACTGGCATGTCCTAGCTGATGACTGACCAAAACTTGAGATTTAGTAGCATCATAAAGTCGAGTAGCCAGCGTATGGCGGAGTTTGTGAGGTGTCACTCGAACTTTGAAATCTTGCGAGTATTTTCCAACCATTTTTTCAACACTGGAGGCATCGATACGGTTGGGAATGCCGCGGTATTCTGTCAAAAAGAGGGCGGTGTCTGATTTTTCGGCTTTATAACGTTTAGAGCGAACCTCCAGGTACCTTTCCAAATAAGCTTTGGCAAAAGCTGCAACATTGACAGAATCTCTTTTCCCGCCCTTACGAGTAACTTCAATGACCATCATTTTGAGATTTAGGTCTTTCAAATCAAGATTTAGTGCCTCGGATAGACGAACACCAGATGCAAGAAGCAGTGCTATGATGGCTAAATCTCGCTCTTTATTTTTTTCAAAAGAGGAGAGAGCCCGATTTGATAAATTTTTAGGGTATTCTTCATCAATATAATTCAAAAATTGTTCAGTTTCTTCGCCCAAAAAGAGTTTTTGTTTGATGTTTTCAGCGCGCGCAGCTAAAGTTTCTCTCTTTTTCTTAGTAGACACTTTTTTCATGACATTACGATAGAAATAAGGCTCCCCATTCTCATTTTCCACCTCTTCAGTTAAATATTTATAAAGGCTAGAGAGAGCAGAAAGAGTGCGATTAATGGTGGTTTGCGATACTCCGTTCTGTGTAGTATTAGCATTCAGCAATGGACGCTCCCGTAAGTAAAGAATAAACGCTTCCATATCTTTTTTAGTCATATTTTCCAATACTGACAGAGGAATTTCTGCAATCTGCGGCCCATCAGCAATTCCAGAGTCTAAAATCCAATGAAAAAAGCGATCATATTCTTTGAGATATTCATATAAGGTTGTAAAACTGTATGGAACAGTCAATTTAGACTGATAGTATTCCAAAACGTACCAAGGCATGATGGCCTTTAGTTTTTCAATTCTTTCTAACAATATTTCGCGTTTCATTAAGATATTCTCCATCATTTTCTATAAATAGAAGTATAGCACACTCCTGTATTTTTTTCAAGAAAATTATAGTTTTTCGGAAAGACGTATGTAAGAGTCTATTGAAAGATTCGTTTCTTTACTTTGTAATAGATAATACACAATACAAAATAAGATCGGTGTTGGAATCACTGAATTTTATACAACTGATCTTATTATATTATCAATATCGTTATATCGTTATCGTTTTGAATATCTTGGTTTTGTTTTTTTATATGTTCTAGTTCAGTAAGTATTTTGCCATATTTCATAAAAACAATTCGGTTGGCGTAAGCCGCTACCTTGCTATCATGAGTGACTAAAACAATAGTCACACCTTTTTTGTTGATTTCTTTAAAACTTTCCATCACTTTCTGGCTGATTTTTGAGTTTAAAGCACCTGTAGGTTCATCAGCAAATAAAAGTTCTGGTTGATTTATCATAGCACGACGCACGACAGATACCTGCGCGTTGTAATTGTCCTCCTGAAATTTCTCGAATACACGTTTATCATCAAATGTCAATAGTTTTTCAAAAAAAATAAAACAGCCCACCAAATTGAACTGCTTTATTCCAATCATCATTTACTACAAAATATGTTTATTTTCGTTTTTTCTTAGCCTTTTTCATTTTATTTGCCATACGTTTCATGGCTTGTTTGGTTGCAAATTCGCCGATTTTTCCTTTAAGTCCGCCACCAAACATCTGGCTCATATCAGGATTACCAGCTCCCCCTAAAGCGGACATGTCCATATTTTGAAGGGCTGACATATCCATACCGTTCATATTTGGTATATTTTTCGGTAAATTGTTAGGATTGAGCCCCATTTGCTTCATCACCTTATTCATATCGCCAGACATGACACCTTGCATGACGGATTTTGCTTGGTTAAAGTCCTTAATAAACTTATTCACTTCGACAAAGCTATTACCAGAACCTGCAGCAATCCGACGGCGACGACTTGGATTAAGAAGGTCGGGATTTTCCCGTTCGACAGGTGTCATAGATGATACAATGGCACGTTTGCGGGCGATTTCGTTTTCATCTACCTTAAAATTCTTCATCGCAGGGTTGTTAGCCATGCCAGGAATCATCTTTAACAAATCTTCCATTGGCCCCATATTTTGTACTTGATCTAGCTGATCAATGAAATCGTTGAAATCAAAGGTATTTTCTCTCATTTTTTCAGCCATCTCAAGTGTTTTTTGCTCATCATACTCCTGAGAAGCTTTTTCAATCAAGGTCAGCATATCTCCCATGCCCAAAATGCGGCTAGACATCCGATCTGGGTGGAAAGTTTCAATATCGGTAATCTTTTCTCCAGTACCAGTGAACTTAATTGGCTTGCCAGTGATTTGCCGGACAGATAAGGCTGCACCGCCACGTGTATCGCCATCAATCTTAGTCAGAATAACCCCAGTTACTTCCAACTGAGCATTGAATTCGCGAGCTACATTCGCGGCTTCTTGACCAATCATTGCATCTACGACCAGGAGGATTTCATTTGGTTGAGCCAGTGCTTTAACATCGCACAGCTCATTCATGAGTTTTTCGTCAATTTGCAAACGACCTGCCGTATCAATCAAGACATAGTCATTGTGATTAGCCTTGGCTTGCTCCAGACCTTGATGAACAATCTCTACTGCTGGTACTTCTGTGCCTAGTGAAAAGACTGGTACATCGATTTGCTGACCAAGAGTTCTAAGCTGGTCAATGGCCGCCGGACGATAAATATCAGCAGCTATCATCAAAGGACGAGCGCCTTCTTCCTTCTTGAGTTTATTGGCCAACTTTCCGGCAAACGTAGTCTTACCAGCACCTTGAAGACCGACCATCATGATAATAGTCGGGATTTTTGGAGATTTGATAATTTCTGCCGTATCAGAGCCTAATACAGCGGTCAATTCTTCATCAACGATCTTGATGATTTGTTGAGCAGGATTTAGTGTATCAATGACTTCGTGTCCGACAGCGCGCTCACGAACTTTCTTGATAAAGTCTTTAACAACTGGCAAAGCCACATCGGCTTCCAAGAGTGCCAAGCGAATCTCTTTGGTCGCTTCTTGAACATCACTCTCTGAAATTTTTCCTTTTCTGCGTAGATTTTTAAAAACATTCTGTAAACGTTCAGTTAAACTTTCAAATGCCATAAAATATATTTCTCCTAGTTAATTTCTATGTTATTGGTTATTGAATTTTGCGTTTTTTTGAGTCAACAATTCACTATTCTCGATTGTCAATACTAGATAAAATTGCGATTTGCTCTTGTAAATAGGCATCATTAGCATATTTTTCCGTTATTTGATCGAAAATCTGACTTCTGACGATATAGTCTGAATACATGTGGAGCTTCTTTTCATAGTCTTCGAGAATCTTTTCTGTTCGTTTGATATTGTCATAAACAGCCTGACGACTAACTTGAAATTCCTCAGCAATCTCAGCCAAACTGTAATCATCCGCATAGTAAAGCTCGATATAATTCATTTGTTTATCTGTTAAAAGCGCTGCATAAAACTCAAAAAGAGCATTCATTCGGTTGGTTTTTTCAATTTCCATAAAGATTATTATATCAAAAAATACAGATAAACTCTACTAGTGAAGAGCTTTACTCACTAAAAAACACTCTTAAATCACTAAGGGTGTTTACGTATATTAAATTATGTAGTTTAAATCAGTTATTTTCCAGATAAAATTCAAATCGTTCGCCGACATACTGACTTTTAACATATTCAAAAGCGGTGCAGTCGTCAAAATAAGAAATCTGTGTCAAAGCAAGAATGGCATGTCCTTTAGGAATTTCTAGATGATGTGCAATCTTTTCTTTGGCAAGACGAGCATAAATGGTCTGTTGAGATTTTCCGATTTTATAGCCATGTTCTTGTAAGGTTTGAAAAAAATGTTTCGTAATTTCTTCTTTATTAAAATTTTTGATGAATTTCTCTGGAATGGAAGCGACTTCGTAAACTACGGGGATATTATCCGCATACCGCACCCGCTCCATTCGGACAACGTTTTCCGTCTTCTCAATTCCTAATTTTTCGACCTCTTCTTTACTTGGCAGTGTTCGACGGTAAGAAATCAATTGACTTGAAGGTGTCTTGCCTTGGGATTTGATGATTTCTGTAAAGCTGGTTGTGCCGCGCATCTTTTCCTGAACTCGCGTACTGGCTACAAATGTACCGCTACCCATACGGCGCTCTAGCACTCCTTCTTCGACTAAAAGAGTGATTGCCTGACGAAGTGTCATGCGGCTAACCTCAAATTGTTCAGCTAAATCGCGCTCACTTGGCAGACGTTGCCCGATTTTCCAGATTTCCTCGTCAATTTCTTTTTTTATTTGATCGTGAATTTTAATATAAGCTGGAAGCATAGTAACCCCTTTCAAGAATGGTTTCCTCTCTTCATTGTATTATCAATTGAAATAAAAGTCAATCGCTACTTAATGTTATTGGAAAAAGTCTTTATTTTGTGTTAGAATAAACAAAGAAAAGTCTTTTAAGAAAGGGAAGAAATGACAACTACAACTGAATTGCAAGATGTCGAAAGAATTATTGTACTGGATTATGGGAGCCAATACAATCAGCTTATTTCACGCAGAATCCGCGAGATTGGTGTTTTTTCTGAGCTGAAAAGCAATAAAATCACAGCTGCTGAGGTTCGTGAGATAAATCCAGTCGGAATCATTTTGTCAGGTGGACCAAAGTCTGTATATGAAGCAGGAGCATTTGACATTGATCCTGAAATTTTAGAATTGGGTATTCCAATTTTGGGAATTTGCTATGGAATGCAGCTTTTGACTCACAAATTAGGTGGGAAAGTTGTACCTGCTGAAAATGCCGGAAACCGTGAGTACGGTCAATCCGAGCTCACTCATACTGTCTCTAAACTGTTTGCAGGAACTCCTGAAAAACAAATCGTTCTTATGAGCCACGGAGATGCTGTCACCGAAATTCCTCAAGGATTTGTACGTACTGGTACTTCTGCCGACTGTCCATTTGCAGCTATTGAGCAACCTGAAAAGCAGATTTATGGCATTCAATTTCACCCTGAAGTACGCCACTCTGTTTATGGGTATGACATTCTACGCAACTTTGCTTTGAATATTTGTGGCGCCAAAGGCGACTGGTCAATGGATAACTTTATTGAAATGCAAATCAAGCAAATTCGAGAAACGGTTGGCGATAAACGTGTTCTTCTCGGGCTTTCAGGCGGTGTTGATTCATCAGTTGTTGGTGTTCTCCTTCAAAAAGCTATTGGAGACCAGCTTATCTGTATCTTTGTAGATCATGGATTGCTCCGAAAGGGCGAAGCAGATCAAGTTATGGATTCCCTTGGTGGGAAATTCGGTCTGAATATTATCAAAGCAGACGCTGCCAAACGTTTCCTTGATAAATTAGCTGGTGTTTCTGATCCAGAGCAAAAACGTAAAATCATCGGCAATGAATTTGTCTACGTCTTTGATGATGAAGCAAGTAAGCTGAAAGATGTAAAATTCCTCGCACAAGGAACACTTTACACAGATGTCATTGAGTCTGGTACAGATACTGCCCAAACAATCAAATCACACCATAATGTTGGTGGTCTGCCAGAAGACATGCAGTTTGAGCTGATTGAGCCTCTCAATACACTTTATAAAGACGAAGTTCGTTCGCTTGGTACAGAACTTGGTATGCCAGATGAAATTGTTTGGCGTCAGCCATTCCCGGGTCCAGGACTTGCCATTCGTATTATGGGCGAGATTACCGAAGAAAAACTCACAACTGTACGTGAATCCGACGCCATTCTCCGTGAAGAAATTGTGAAAGCTGGACTCGATCGTGATATCTGGCAATACTTCACTGTAAATACTGGTGTTCGTTCAGTAGGTGTTATGGGTGATGGTCGAACTTATGATTATACCATTGCCATTCGTGCTATTACTTCTATCGATGGAATGACAGCAGATTTTGCTAAAATTCCTTGGGAAGTATTGCAAAAAATCTCTGTTCGTATCGTCAATGAAGTAGATCACGTCAACCGTATTGTCTACGATATCACCAGCAAACCACCAGCAACGGTTGAATGGGAGTAAGTCAACCTCTATTCCAATCTTTTTTCAATTGATTTTATAAGAATTTAACGTTAAGTTATTCTACTTATCGCAACTTTTAGTTAACTTATTCCCTGCCTCTATCCCTGCTTTTAACCCCCAACGCTAACCTTTATGCGTTGGGGGTTATTTGTTTATTTTTTCTTTATGCTTTGGTTTCCTTTAAACTTCACCTTACTTTCTATACTATGCTTAATAATAATGTCGTCCTCTATAGCCTGTGCTACGCTTTCGTCATTCCTAGACCATAGGTGGGCGTAATGTTTTAGCGTTATCTCAGGACTTGAGTGTCCCAATCTTCTCGAAATCACTAGGACATCAATGTTATGCTCATTAATGAGATAGCTTGCATGACTATGCCTTAGCCCCTTTGCCTGTATTGGGTGGACACCGCTAATATCGGCATGGCGTTTGATAATTCTATTGATTGTCGAACGGTAGAGGGGTGTTTTAGAATAACTGAGGATAAAAGGAGCTATGTGTTGTTTTTCCTGTCTTTGCTTCCATTTCGTCAACAGTTGAACCGTTGTATCATCTAAAGAGATAATACGTTGACTACTTACGGTCTTCGTATAGTTCTTTACTTCATATTCTGCTCTTCCTCTTCTCTCCAAAGTCCCATGTATCCGTAACTTTTTATTCTCTAAGTCTACATCTGTCCACTTTAGCGCTAACCCCTCAGACACTCTAATTCCAGTCATATAGTATAACCAAACTGCAATAAAGGACATGTGTTCATAAAGGTCATCAATATAGAAGCTTGTCAGTACCTTTTCAAACTCTTCTTTAGTCCAATAAGCTACAGTTGCTCGTCCTTTAGAAATTGCATCCGTTTGTTTGGATACATTCACTTCTAGGTACTGTATTTTGACTGCATAGTCTAAAGTTTTTCTAAACGCTCCATAAATCATGGAAGCATAGTTTTGAGAATATTGGTCATGGGTCAAGAGATAGACTCTAAATTTCTCACAGTTTGTTAGCGTGATGTCCCGTAGCCTAATTTTTCCAAACCTCTGAACTAACAATTTTAATGCAGGTTGTTTAGAAATCCATGTCCCTTTTTCAACACTTTTCTCATACATTGGCAAATAGTGTTCTTTCATAAACCGTTCATAGGTTATATCATAATCGCTGTAACTTTTCACTTTATGATATTCTAATTTAATTTTGGTAACTTCCTCGTAAGCTTCTTTAGCTGTACGAAACGGATTTCCTTTTGTCGATTTAGAAGATTTTTTCTGAATTCGTTTCCCTGTAATTCTATCTACTCCCAGTTCTACACTATAGTAATAGAACCCAGTCTTATCATTTTTAAATACACAAGGATACTTTGTTTTACTCATCTGACTTCCCCCTCAAATTGTACTCCTATTACTTTTTCTACAGCATACGCAGGTACAACACCACAACGTTTATTGAGGTAAAATTCATACCCATTTTCCACAAGCCAAGCTTTAGCTTGTTTAATAATGCCTTTGGCTGTATGTTGTTTATAACCCAGTTTCATTAATACTGTGTAATCTATCATTTGCATTTTAATACTCCCTTAATATCCCAAATTCCAAGGCAGTTCTTTTCCATCCTGCTGGTAATTCTATGCAGTACATAGGAAATCGGTTACTTTCAATGATGAGATATTTTGTCAATCGTCGTTTATCGGTAACTAATTTATCTTGACTTTTCAATAACTGAACTGCTTTTTCTATGTTAGATATAGAAAAATCTTTTTTCAGTACTTTTTCCATCTCATCTCTAAAGAAGAAAGCTCGGTACGTCCCTTTGTTCTGCTTAATAACTCCTACCTTATTTCCCACTCTACTATAACTGTCCTTAATATGGAACAAGTTAGGATGTGACAAGGTATAGGTCACTAATTTATCATACAAATCATTTGGGATTTCTCCTCGTTTATCTAGTGCTACTTTTTCCGTCTCCACTAAAAAGTCACGTACTTTTTCTACAGTGATGTCTATGTTCAGCAATTCTTTAATTAAAATTGCTGAAGTATAGATTATCGCATAGGAAGCACCGATACGAGTTTTAAATTCAGTATCTGGAAGTTTTTCCAATAATTCAGTATATGCTGAACTATAAACTTCACTTATGTAATGAGCTCCTTTCTCATGTTTAAAAAGTTTTGTCATGAATGTATAGCTAGCCACTCCATAACACTGTGAGCATTTTAATTTAATTGCATCAGCAACTTCTCCGTTTTTAGTCCATCCTCTATCTGATGTTAATTCTAAGTACCTCATATGTAAACCTTGGTTTGAGTTAAGATAGTTTGCCATAGGGATTTCTGAGGTAGTAGCGATGACTGTATTAAACCTAAACTGCTGATGTAAAGTAGAGGCTGAATTTAATCTTAGACGGCTTTGACCTTGTCCTATCTGGTACAGTAATTCTGATAGGTCAGAGCTTTTTGAAGCTGATAATTCATCTATTGTTGTTACAACTCCTTTATTTTCATTTAATATAGCTAATAAAGCATTTTGAGTAGCACTAAAAGAATACATAGTTTCTGTCGGTTTAGCATAGATACTATTTATTAAGTGTAGAGCTGTTGTCTTACCGCTCGTAGACTGACCATAAAAATTGATGATTAGACTACCAATGTCTGGTTTGTCTGTAACTGAAAGATATCCTAGAATGATTGAACTGAACCCCACGCATAGAGCAATCTCCATATTGGTTTCTAATACATTATCTATGACCATTTGTTTCCAGTCCTTAAATGTTCCCTGTGATGATATTTTAAATAATGAGTCATCGGCTAATAGACTTACTTCGCTATCCCCATAATTTTTATTCAACCTAAACGTTAGTTGGTCTAAGTTATTTTTCTTCCATCCCACATAGGAATGGGTATTTTGGATAGGAGCAAGATTTATCTGATAATCCAAATACTCCAGTACTTTTTGAGGTGCTGACCCTAAAATAATTCCATAATTAGTCAAATCAGATAGTTTGTAAGGCGATAGAATACTAGCTGATATTTTCTGAGTACCTTTCCTATCTTGAATGAGATACTGTAACTCATATTGAAATTGGTTTGTATCAACATTAAGAAAGCTTTGAGATATAAAGAAAGGTGTAGATGAAAGAGTTTCAATCTTTTTATCACTGAATTTCTTAATCCCTGATTTACTAATCTCATAGTCCCCGTAAGTATATTTTTCTCCTGCAAGTAAACCATCTAAAGTTGGAACTTCTTTACTTGAAGGTTTTACTCCTAATAGGAATTCTTTAGGATACGGGTATTTAGTCATGAAATCATTAATTGTTTTACTGGAACAACTTTCATGAAGACACTTAAACCGACATCTTCCATATTTAGTAATAGTAAAACTTGCTCCATTTTTGTTATTAGAGTGATTTTTTAATGGACAACATTTGAATGGGTACAGTTCATTACCATATTCGTCTTTTTTAGGTGTAGAGAACTCAAAATTATAATGCTCTAACCACTCCTTTCCTCTTGCTACTATGTAGGGAATTTCTTCATAGACTTCTGGATTGTTAACTACTACTTCTTTCTCCTCAAGAGAGTCTCTTAATAGTTTAAGTAATAAATTTAAGTCCTCATTATTTAAACCATCTGGTATCTCGCTAGGTATTTTTAGTAATTTACTTTGGCGATATGGCCTTTCAGAAATATTCTCCCCTTTACAATTGACAGTTCCATACAGACGTGTAATACGACTAGGATTATATACTGTAGTATCAATTTTAGATTCTTTGTTTGAGAATTTCTTAGAAAGCAAGTTCAAAAACGCCTTTACCGTAACTTTTGCACTGTTTGCTGGTATAAAGTTTAATGGAACTAATAAGTGCATACCATTTCCTGAATCTGCAACAATGATATTCTTTTGTGCGAAGCCATTAGTCTCAAACCATTCTAAAATATTATTAGTCATCGTAATAGCTGATTGCTTTTCTGATTCTGTAGCGCAGGTGCCACTTGGTCGTTCTGGGTCTACATCAATCAACATAAAACGATAGGAGGAAATATTGCTATCTTTGATTGCTATGCTTCCTGTTTCACAGTCATCATTAATCTCATTGAATGTTGTATAGTAAGCAGTCTTTATATCATTTGACACAACTGTAGGCACATCAATATCATCAATTTGACACACTTGATTCTCAGCTTTTCTCCCACCTAATAAGCGTAAATTAACTCTACGAATACCATAAGCGCTTAGTACATCTATAGTTTTTTGAACTTCTGATATAACCATATCTTTCGATATTTCATTTTGACGCACTTGGCGCACGTAATTGGTAGCAATCTTATTATCTATCATGTTAAGATACCTCTTATAAATTTATTTCTTTTTTTCAAAAGATACATAGATTATAAGACATATTTATCATAAAAAAAGCCCTCTTCCAAGGGTGGGGAAGAGGGTTGACAATATCTGATTTTTATGCTAAGGAAAGAATGGTATTAGTTTACAAGAAATATCTTTATTTGCAAATAAGACTGCGATATCCTGATCTATATATCGATAGGCTCGCTCTAAAGGTTGAATCCATTGATATTCCTCGAGGTCTTTTCTTAAATGTGTTTTTTGAATAGCTTCTTCTAATGAAAGTGATTTGCTTGAGATTTGACTACTTAGGTAGGATTTCTCCTCAATTTCCTGTCGTAGCTTTGGTGAAATGTTAAATACAAATAAACTTAAAATGAGTTCCTCGGTCTGTGCCCTTTCCTCTCGTGTCATATTCTTTAGATTTTCAAATACTTCATTTTCCCTTAGGCGGATTTTATCGTCATCTTCAATAAGAAATTCTTTTATATTAACTGATTTTTTAAAAGATTCAGATACTATAAGTTCTTTCTCTTGAATTACTTTTTGGTAAAAATTACTTTTTTCTATATATTTTGCTTGAAGTGATTCAAAGTATTCGGAAGAATCCTCATGTAATCCCAGTTCATCAAGTCCGAAAATAAGCATTGATAATAAAAAATCATCTTTTAACAAGCTATCCAAGTTTTGAATGACTAGTTGTTCCTTTTCATAAGCAAAGGTGCGATTAAACATTAGGTAAAAATCATTTAATAGTCCATTTAAATTATAGAATGAAATGAGCATAAATAAAAGATAGGCTACTGGTTTAGAAACTTCTATATTGTCAATGCGATTTTTCTTATATTTTATATAATCATCTATTTTCGTTAAATCTTCTAATGAATCGGGATAGTTAGCAAAATCGTCTTTTCTTTCAATAATATCATCAAATAGATTTGGATAATCCTCTTGAAACTTTTTAGAATTTTTCAAGATAATCATACATGCTAATAATCTTTTATAAAAATACTGATGTAATTTAGTATCAAAACACCCTACTGTTACTTTCCTTACTAATATATTTTCTGCATCCTTTATTTTTTGTAGATTGTTAATACGAACATAAAATATATTTTCTTTTATACAACTTATTGCTATCATAATATTACTTCTTTCTATTCATAGTATACCACTTTTTCCTTACTTGACTAGCCAATGGATGAAAACATAATTCTTCCTGGTCATCTGTTAAGTATGTTATTTTATCATCTAATTGATTATTTAAAAGCAAGTGATATAATTCATTAAGACGGTGTGCCACTTGTTTATTTTTTAGAGGCAATGAACCATAAGCAAATATTATTTTACATGATTTTTTCGCGCATTCCAATATGTGGTCATCATTGTCAACATTGGTTGCTTTCAAATAGTTTTTCCTATCAATCTTATATTTAGAAAACAAATTAACACTATAGAAACCACCGTACCCTAATTTATAGACATTGTTTGTAATCAACATCATAGTCATATCATCCTCTACTAAATTACTAGAACTGGGGTACAGAGTTAGAACTGTTACCATAGGTTTATTACTCCATTGTTTGGAGAGCACATAGCGATGGTGTCGATTACTAGATTCTATAATCTCTATTTTGATGCTAACATTTGACTGTTTTTTGACCATTGAATTCCTCCACTTTTTAGCTTAATTTTAAGAATTTGAGATATTGATAGGTTATCGATATAACGCTATCTCTGCTAATCTTCATCTACCTCAATTACATAATATATTAATACAGTAGATTTTACTATATCTTGCCATGGCACAAAATTTTTATGTCTATTATGACAACATATCACTTACAGAGCAACTTATTATAAAAAGACACAGCACCTTTTCAAAAAAGAGTACCGTGTCTTTTTATTGTTAGAATTATGTTCTACTATTTCTGATTAATAAAATCGAAGAATATACTCCAATCTTTCGGTAATTGCTCTCCATATTTCTCTTTTCTATAGTATAGATAGTTCGCCTTGCGTCCAATTAAGAAACAAAAAATTAGAGCAACCAGAACTCCAACAAGGGGAAAGAAATAAATGACAGAAACTATTAACGCTAGTTGCCACATACCTTTTGTAAGTAACCAAATTGGTGTGAACAAAAATGCCAACCAATTAAACTTTCCTTGATATTCTTCATTACTTCTTTCTATAGCAGAAAATTCATTTTGATAGTATTCGGAGTATGATCCATATGAGAAACTTCCCATAGTAGAGCCAAATGATTCTCTACCTCTTGCTCTACTATTAATCTTCATACCGCTAACTCTTACACCACATGAAGTACAAATTTCTTGCTCAGCTTTGGTTGGAGCTCCACAATTTTGACAATAATTATGACCATTTAATGGATTAATACCACAAGTCATACATATCTCAGCTTTCTCATTAACTTTACTTCCACAACTTTTGCAGAAAGCTTTAGAGCTTTCTGCACTGTTGTAACCATTTGATGCATTCCTTTGTTCAAGATTGACTCCGCATGCTACACAAACAACTTGTTCTGGATTTGTATTTACTCCACAGTTATGACAGTGAGCATTTCCGCTCTGTGGATTTACTCCACAGTTTAAACAAAATTCAGCATTTTGATTTACTTCTTTTCCGCATGTTTTACAAAACATATATAACATCCTCCATTTACTTACTACTACTTTTTTCTTGTACTACTCTATTAATATGCCTAACAGAATACCCGTATTTTTTTGCAATATCTCTTGAATTATTTCCATTAAATTCGGAATAAACTATTCTTTGTAATCCCTCCTTTGATAACAATCTCATGGGAAAATTAATATAAGCTCCTTTATAATGAGTGTATAACAGAATAGTATTTTCTTTTCCTATCAATGAAGCCAACTCCATATAAATTTTATTCCAATCACTAGGGTGTGTTTGTTCTAATGCCATTTTTAAATAATCCCCCCTACAATAAATTTAACTACCCTTTCTAAGACAAATCAACTGCTAAATGACCTAGACAAAATCAACAAAAAGACCATTGATTGCAATTAAGAACTACTCTTTATCTAATTCTTTTCTGAATAATATACACTGTCTGTCTTGATATACCATTTTCCTTAGCTATTTGGGTAACAGGAATTTGTTCATCAAGCATTCGTTTAACGTTTTGGTATATTAATCTATCTGTAGCATTTTTAGCATGTTCATGATATTGGATAGGGCGGCCTTTATAAACACCACGCTGTTTAGCTAACTGGATGCCTTGGCGTTGTCTTTCTAAGATTTTTTCACGTTCGTTTTGCGCTATGTAGCCTAATAAGGATAGGAACATATCAAACATAGCTGTATCTAGTGTATTGTTTCCTGTATTGAAATTTAAAAAAGGCGCATCAACTATAGTTAATTTAATGCACCTTTGTTGTAATTGTCTGACAATCTCTTTTATGTCTTGATAGTCTCTACCTAATCTATCAAGAGAAGCTACTATAATTTCATCACCTTCTCTTGCAAATTCCAATAAATTTTTTAATTCTTTACGGTTCATATCTTTACCGCTAACTTTTTCACTGAATAACTTTTCAACGCACTCTTGTTTCATCATTTCAATCTGTCTAGCTAAGTTTTGGTCTTTAGTTGATGCCCTAATATATCCTATTTTCATTGCTTATCCCCTTTTTTGTCATGTATTTTTTATAACTCAGATAAATAACTTATATCGCTTGTCATTGTCAATTATAGATACACCTATTTTAGACAGATTACTTTTTTCTCTTTAACTCATTCGAAACAGATTTAGCTACTAAAGCTATTACTTCTAAAACTAAGATTAAACCAAACATCTTACTTACCTTTCTTTAAGAAATTTATATTCTAACAACTGGCGTTCCTTTGCCACTCCCAGTAAACTTCCTATTTGAGGAGAATCTAGTAAACTTATGAAGTAAATATATACTGCATCATACATGTAGATATCTACTTTGACTATGTTTCCTTCAAAGACTTTTTGATACTCACTAGGAAGTAGTTTTTCATCTAATTCTATATAGTCAAAAACATTGCTCTCGTAACTGATATTGTCAAATTCAATGTTCTCTTCAACATGCTTAGATAGATAATCTATCGCTATTAATTTTTGATTCATGAAGCACTTGTCCTCTTTTAAAATTCCCTGCTAAATTCCCTGCTAGAATCTGTATTACTTATTAGTAAATCAACACACGGAACGTCTTTATAATTATCGAATGGGAATAATATATAAGAGTAACTTTGGCTAAGAATCCTTGATTTAACAGCATTTTACCTATTATAAAAAGTGTTAAAATGAGATAAATACATTTGGATTGTCTCCAAAGTGTCTCCAAAAAAAGAGGTCCTAAATAAAAATTAGGACTTCTTTTTTGTAAATTGGCTATTTTTTAGAATTCAACTTGTGATTATCAATTTCTTTTTTTACTTCTGATACTGCTGTCTGTGTAACCTTAGTAGCTACTTTAGCTGTTGTTTTTCCAAAAGCTATACTTTTTTTCGCTACTTTTTTTAAATCTTCCTGATTGATACGAAATCCTTCCTCTTTGAATAGCATCACTCCAGCAAAGAAACTTGCAGCAGCACAAAGATAATACAGAATCCCTCCAAAACCAAGGCTTCCTGAATGTCCTAACAGCTCACCAGTGATAGATAGCTGAATGAAAATCGCATAGACATTTAGTAGGAGGATAAGGCCAAATTGAATTTTGCTAAACACAATGGACTTACTCGTCACTAAGGATAGGAGGAAAGTTGCAACAAATGCTCCATACCAAAGAACAAATAATAGCAGTGTTGATGGGGCACCTAAGTAATTTGCTACTGCTGAACTCATCGGTGTCAGCGAGTATCCTCCTCCTGAAACAACAGGTAACAAAAAAGTAATTAATCCTAACAAACTTGCTCCAGTTACAATTTTTTGATATTTCATAGTATGTTTCCTTTCTTAACATCACTTAATCTTTAATCAGTATCAACTGTACTTTTTATAAACTCCATATTTTTTCCTTCTCTTATTATCTATTCTTCTACTAAATTTTTCGTACCTAATATATCCAAATATGGATATGACTTTTCAGGCATATCTCGTGTGATTAATGGACTCTTTCCAAAAGCAGCATACTTTGAATCATAGATATCACCAATGTTAAACGATGAGGTATCAATTTTTAAAGTACGACTTTCTCTATCTACTTCTAATGATTTTGAATCCAAGAAGTCCGCTGTATATTTTACAAAAGTAGGTAATTCAATCTCTTCATTGACAATTGTATTTCCAGTATCATCAGTCGCAACTTTTGCCGAAAGTTTTTGTTCAGTAACACGTTTGCGATAAGCTTTATAGCCCGAATCTCCCTGTAAACTTGACAAACTACTTTTAATATTTTCAAGGGCTGGAACATAAAGATGATTTTCACTATCACTTGGCCATTTTATAAGTGCTGTATCCACTATATCTGAAAATGATTGAAAATAAGAATCGTATGCTTCTCTATCAATTTTTTTAGCCTTTTCAGTGATTTCTTTATTTGATAAATTTTTGATATCTGATAACGTTAATAGTTCATCAGACCAACGTGGACCATTTTCAACACCACTTTTTGATGTATAAGTAACTAAATGATAGTATGTTGCTTTACCATTTTTTATAACATATAAACCAGTTATATTCGCATCTTTAGATATTTTATACGTATCAAACCAAATACGCTCAGTATCTTCATTAGCTAATTTCATAAACCCAATTGGTTTGACTTCTTCTGCACTCTGTACATTCGCTTTTGCGTTTTGTGTCTGTGAATTGGTAGACTGATTGGCTGAACAAGCAGTCAGAGCTGCACTTGCAAATAATACTCCACAAGCGAGAATGAATAAACTTCTTTTTTTCATTGTTATACTCCTAAAAGTTATTATTGGAAATAATTCTTTCCAAATCTTATTTTAACATATTGTGGATATATACACAATATGAAATAATACACATTCTATTTATAATAGTAATGAAAGGAGTTGATTACTATTATAAGTTTTGAACCATTATGGCAAACAATGAAAGACAAAGATATTTCACAGTATCGACTCCTAAAATCAGGTATAGATAATAAAACACTTGATAGCCTTAAAAAGAATAAGAATATTACGCTTTTAACACTTGAAAAACTCTGTAATATTTTAGATTGTAAACCCAACGACATTATAGAATTTATCCCAGATACATAAAACAACGATTCCTACTAATAAAAGTAAGAATCGTTTTAAATTTGTCAAATTTCACTCTTTGTCCTTATAAAATTCTAGATTTTCTTTTTGTATCCTATAAGCAAAATACTTTTGATTAGATTCAATAATCTTTTGTTGAACCTCTACAGGTACGGATGATTGTTCATCAATCTCTAACTGGATAATGTCATCATTATTTAAATCATTTTTTATCAAATATTTACAACAGTCTTCAATCGCTTTGATATCTATATGAACACTCAACTTTTCTTGAATAATCTTTAAAATGACATCAATTTTTGTATCAATAGTGCTTAATCGTATGTCAGTTGCAAAATTATTGCTATCGTCGCCTGATTTATAGATTTCTAATATTTCATCTTGTAAATCTCCGAATCTGCTATAACCATTCTCATCTTTGGTATACAATTTTTCCAAATCTGCGTTATATTGCTTGATAACTTCACTTTCCGAAACATACTGCTCCTTAATTTTCGACTCAATCTTTTCTATTACCTCTTTAACTTTTGATGGCCTTGAACGATAAAGAACATCTTTAAGTTCTCCGATCATATAATCTTTCATGCAATGTAGAATAAAATAATTTTGCTCATTTAAAGTTAATGCATCCCAATTTCTATTACCAAATTCTTTTTTATAAATACGATTCGCTTGCGTTCTAATTCGATTTTTCATATCAGTTGCTAAACTTTCGTAGTTAATTTGATATGACTTGTATAAAGCTATAAGCATAGGGTTAGTTAATTTTTTCATATTATTTTCTCCCAAGTGTTCGTTTTAAATAAAATTGTTCGTTTAATTTTTGCTTTATTTTATACTATTATTCAAATAATTTCAAGGTTTTATTAAGGATTTAATTTTTCTTTTTATGTTCGTTTTGATTCGATATAATGTATTCATAAAAAAGAAAGGAGCTTAGCGAGATGACTGAGAATGAAAATTTTATAAGTGATTGGTTGAAACAGTATTTGCTGAAGAAAAATGCAAATTTTACTGACAAGCGATATGAAACCAGAACCAAAAGACTTATGAATGAATTACTTGAAAAACCACCTGATATATATTTAAGGCAACAAGTATTGATTTCAAATATCCCTTTTCATAAGCAAACTCCAGGGTCGAATATGGCTCTACTGTATCAAGTGCTTATTGATTTTATTGATTACTTACTTAAATAGAGGAGAACATACTATGGCAAAAATTACATATCAATCATTTTCAAAAAATTTACAAGAAGTTACTTTACAAAAAACTGAAAAGACTCTTAAGACCAGTGAAAAGACTGGTGCGGAATACACAGTTGAATACATTCCTACATTGCAGGTGCTAGCAATTACAGCACCTGAAGAACACAATGGAAAGTACCGCTATTCAATTATTGATACTAACAATGATTTGGAATATACAGTTACAGCGCCTACTAAAGTTGATGCTAAGTTTGGTACACCATTAGTTTTCAAAAATGTTCGTGGCGGATTCATGGATAAGACAGTTTGGTTTGCTGCTGAATCGGTATCTGTAGTAACTCGTAGCAACAATGGTTAAGCGCAAATATAGAAGGGTCAAACCAACTCCAAATTGTAAACCTCAGGGCTATCAACTTTCTCTGATAGCCCTAGTGGTTACTACTATTCTAACTGCTTTGATTATCTTCATAAGCCAAACGGTAACTATATTAACAAAATACTTTTTTACACATCTATTATACATGATTATAATAGATTTAATCAACTTACTACTGCTACTATACTTTTGGTATCAACGTGAAGAGGTATCAACTATTTCAATACCAAGCATGTCTAGCGATGCCGATAGATTATCCAAAAGATTGAAGCGACTATTTAATTCTAAGCAAATCATTGATGTTCTCAAGCTATCAAACAATACTCGATATGGCAACGAAATGCCTGAAATCCATGTTTGGATTGATGATAATTTATCAGAAGGATATATTGCCATTGAAAACATTGCCAACTGGGAGCGTGCCGACCGTGAAAAGTTTGAACAAAGAGTATCAGGGATACTTGCTGGAAAGCATCAACGTTTTGCCATTGTAAACTCAGAACTAACAGCTGGTGATAGCTATATCCTTTTCTATTTCGAGGATACGCTGACTTCCCAAAGGTTGCATGTAAAAGACAATACAGAATCCTTAAAAGAGTTTATCAGTGATAATAAACATGCCATTCGCCTGTCTAAAGACCTCATTTGGTATTCTGATATAACCCCTATGATGAGTATAATTGCTCGTACTAGAGCAGGAAAATCAGTTTTAGCTGGTCGGTACATGGCTAACTTAATGTTGCTACAGGATTGGATGGTAGAATACAATTCTGCCAAATATGACCGGTATGTAAAAGAGTTTAACGGACAATCTGACCCTACTAAGATTGTAGAACGTGCTGAATATTGGTGCTCCGTGATGGATGAACGATTAGCTGAAATCAATGAAGCAGGTAAGGAAAAATATCTCGAAATGGATAACATGCCAGATATTGGTCTATTCTTTGATGAGTTGGGGAATCTTAACGCTTCTCTTGAATCATTAGATAAGGTTGATAAAAAGCTCAAAATCACTTCACGGTGGACTACTGCTATTAACCGTTTATCAGCCACTGGTGGAGCTGCTGGTATTCATATCATTGCTATATCACAGTTTGCGACAAAAGAAGGTTTTTTGCCTTCGTTAGCTCGTGTCAATTGTTCAGATGCTGTAATCATGCTTGGGGGTGCAGCAGATTCAGCAGATGAACGTAAGTATCTTATGAGTGGATTTGCCGACATGCCTAAACGTAGCTATGGAAAAGGTCAGGGAATCGCTCGTATTATTGGCTCTGGTAAAAAGTGGGAAGTTCCACACTTTTATGAAACACCTTGGTTTGATGAGAGTTAAAATTATTTGATTTAACTGACTAGCGACATCTGTCAGTTGAATCAAATGATTCATGACGAAACCGACGAGTCACAGGGGCGGTCATCTTGAAAAGAGGAGACAAAACTAATTCTAACTATGTCTAACGCCTGCAGAGCGCTGGGCTTGTCAAGCCGCTCTGCCATATAAAAAGGATTGATAGGACAAGGCTTTGAAGTAAATTATCAAATTTCAAATCCTTGATTTATCAAGAGAAAAATTAATAGAATAATTAAAAAGGAGAAATTCTTATTATGGCTAAAAAAGAAGCTAATCTTACAGCAATTATGCTTGTTCAACAACTTGAAGAAGAATACTGGTTATCTGATGACTACAAATCAGTAATTCAAAAAGCAAAGGATGGCAACTGTCGCCCATTATTAGAAATGATTATTCAAAAATTAGAAGAACATGATATCATTGCCAAAGAAGCATATATAATCAAACACGATAAAGACAAAGTAACTATTTGGAATCCTGACAAGATGAAAAATGAAATTAACGATAAAGAAGAACACGTACATGCTCTTCTAAAATTTGAAAAAGGGGCATCATTAAAGAAAATCGCTCTTGCTATTGGTGTTGAACCACAGTATCTTGAAAGATTAAAATCTGGTCGATATGGTTATGATAATTGTTTGGCATATATGGTACATGCCAAGGATTTTCCTGAAAAATATCAGTATTCTCCAGATGAAGTTATTACTGTTCTTGGCGAAAGCTATAAAAGTATATATCAACGGAAAATTGAAACGTGGGTCAGAGGTAGAGCAACCAAAAAAGCTAAAGAGACTGACCTCGGTGTAGATTGGTTAATAGAAAAAATTCTAGCGGGAGAAATCAGTAAAAGTAATATTCTTCTTACAGATGAGTATTACGCTATCTATGGTCAGCATAAGAGGAGAATTAATGAAGCATTAGATACAGTCGGAGAACGCAAAAGTTATCAGGCTATTATAGATTTAGAAACAGGAAACTATAAAAAATCTGCTCTATTTATTATGGCGGATAGTGGAGTTGGAAAAACTAAATTTAGTATGGAATTGATTCATCATTTGCAAAATATTGCTAAAGAAAACTATGACTATAATCTATCCTATTGTCTCACCGCTTCAAGGAACGCATTCGATGAATACAATGGACAAGAGCTATTATTGCTCGATGACGTAAGAGGAGAAACTTTAACCGTTTCTGACTGGTTAAAACTACTAGACCCTTACATGATTAGTCCTATATCAGCAAGGTATCACAATAAAATGGGTTCTGCTAAGCTAATTATTATCACAAGTACATTGCTACCAAGTGTTTTTTTCTCTCAAGCTGTAGGTAATAAAAATGAGGACAATGGGCAATTTATTAGGCGATTTGATTATCAAGTCTATATTCCAGAATCGGATAAATTTCTACTCTCAGTTCCAGAAAAGAATGAACAAGTTGAAGGACAAAACGCTTTCCCAGTTTTTCATTCGTATTCATTTTCTACTGCTACCGAGGTATTAGATAAAGATACAGCAATGGAACATATTATCAATACAATTTTTGATAATATGAACCTAAAAAATAAAAAGGTTATCAATGCCAGCGACCAAACTAACAACGATAACCCAAACACTCAACAAAAATAGTCAACAACTACTTCTGTTGTTGCTATTGTCTCATATTTAAGAAAAAATAACAAGAGGATAGCAAGATGAACATTAAAACAATTGATTATATATATTTAGTTGAACTAGGTTTCCCAAAAGCTACCGCTCAACAAATTATTAGACAAACCAAGAATAATTTGGTAAAACAAGGTTATACACTTTATAGCAATAGACGACTGGGTACAGTTCCAGTTAGTGCTGTTGAAAAAGTTCTTGGCTTTAGGTTACTAGAGTAGAAAGAGGTAACTTATGGCAAAGACAAATTTTCAAGATGTTTATATTGACGAGAAAGGACAATACTACTATGAGGTTAGTTTAGGAACTGATAATATTACAGGTAAACGTATTAAGAAAAAAGCACGAAAAGATGCTAACAAGAAGAAATTTTCATCTGCTAAGGAAGCATACACAGAAGCTATTAGAGTGAAAAATGACTACCTACAATCACACGGCTATTCAAATTATGATATGACTTACGAGCAGTTCATGAATACGACCTATTTACCATATTATCAATCAGAAGTTAGTGAGCATACATATTCTACGCGCCAACCTACATTAAATTTAGTTATAAAGCGATTTGGGAAAAAGAAACTCAAAGATATTTCTATTAGGGATGTACAGAGTTTCAGAACATGGCTCCTCTCAAAAAATGGTGGGAATTACTCTCAATCATACGCTAGTTTAACTTTTGGAATATTTCGTAAAACTTTAGAGTTTGCTGTGAGTATGCAATTTCTTGATACGAATGTTTCAATGAAAGTTAAAGCAATCCCAAAAGGTAAAACACATTCTCAATATTGGACAAAACAAGATTTTGAAGAAGTTATCAGTCATATCTATATTGATGATTTCTATGAACATCTATGCTTCGTTTTATTATGGCTCTATTTTTGTACAGGATTGCGTGTAAACGAAGGTACTGCTTTGTGGTGGAATAACATTGACTTTGATAAAAAACAGCTTACGGTTAATCATATGTTGATTATGAAGAACAAATCAAACTGGCTTCGACAAAATCACACCAAGACAGATTCTGGCTTGCGAACCATCTCATTAGATGATGATACGATTGCTGTACTCAAAAATTGGAAAGAACGCCAAGCAAGTTTGGGAAAAATAAATTTCGTTCTTAGTTATGATGGAAATCCCATGCTGAAATCAACCATATCAAGAATAATCAAGCGATATGCAAAATTAGCAAATGTTCCAGAAATACAAGCTAAAGAATTAAGACATTCTCACGCTTCTTATCTTATCAATGAATTAAACGCTTCTGTTCTTATAGTCTCTAAACGTTTAGGGCATTCTTCCCCTGAAATTACATTGAAACACTACGCTCACTTATGGTCAGGTGTTGATAAAGAACTAGCTGACGAAATGACTGGCTTAATTTCAATTAAGCACGCAAACAAAACAATGATACAATTTAATGGCAACCAAGCATTATCTAAAAGGTCGCCAAAATTGTCGCCAAAATAAATCAAAATAGCTAAAAATACTGAAAAATCAACGATAATTAGAATTTATTTTATCGTTGAATGGGAATAGAAACAGAAAAGCTAAACTTCTTATTTCTTAAAGTTTAGCTTTTTTAATTTGTTAGTTTATTTTCCCCACAAAAATTGAATCAGTATTTTATCTACTTCTTGGTTTTCATGTAATTGGCTATGTTGTGCTAGTTTGCCGGTAATTTTCTTTTCTTGATAAGATTTGGCATTATCAGCAACCAAATATTTCAAGCTGCGAGATGAAGCATTTAAAACAGAACCGTCTGAGCCATTTTTGTAATCTCCATAGATATTTAGCACATCAATTTGATTTTGTGGGAATACTTCACGTAATGGTAATAATCTTTGGAAAGTTTGCGTAATTTGATTAGGCTGACCAGTTGTTTTGTCAACTTTCACATCAGATGATAAGCCCATAGCTTCTAAACCGGCAACGAAATTTGCGATATTCACTTGTTTTTGCAGCTGTGGCAAGTTCTCATCTTGAGCATGTTCTAAAAGATAATACAAAATCGACATATTCCCTAAAGAATGACCTACCATATTCATTTTTGTAAAGCCATACTTTTCCTGTAGCTTGCTGACGACAGCTTTTGCATATCGTCCAACATCAATGGGATTGCGATTGTCTTCGTAATTCACTTCTACGATTGGATTGATAGCACCTTTGGGAATGTCTCCCCTTAACGTAACTGCACCATTTCTATCAACATTTGCTCGAATAACTGTTTTTGTTACCCCTGCTTTTTTTGCTGCATTCGTCATATGCCGCTCCGCATTGGCACTACTTCCATAACCATGAAAGAAAAGGGTTGGCGTAGTGGATTGTACATAATTCTTTTTGTCTAATTTACCGTCCGCTTTAACGTTGTAAAATAAAAAAGCAGAAATAGCAATCAGAACTGTTAAAACTCCTGTAGTTAGGACCGCTTTTTTCGTCATTTTTATCGCTTCTTTCTGTGAGATATATTTTTAAGTATAACATGTAACGATATAAATGACAATTGAATTGTTTGAAATGACGTTTTGGATTTAAGGCGATTTGTTGAATAGTAAAAAAGGAAAGTCCCAAAAACTCCCCTTTAGTAAACTATTAAACGTTATCATCAAACAACAAGTGAACTTTTAAAATCAATTCATTGTTTTCGCTTGTTTTGTAGTATCTACACGTTTAGCTACCCAAGCTGTCAAAATTGGTGTTAAAATCGCTGTTACAATAACGGATGCTGTTATTTGGGTGGTAGCTGTAGCTTCAACAGCTTTAAAGGAAGCATCTACAGCCGATAAAGCTGCTGGAGTAGCTATGGCACTAGCTGCTGTACTTGAAATAGCTGCACCAGCAATTCCTGATCCACCTGTAGCTTTATCTGCAAAAATAGCAAAGAAGCCTCCAACTAAGGTTGTAATGATTCCGAGTATAATACCTGGTAAACCACCTTGAATAATTTGCATAAAGCTCATGTTGGCTCCTAAACAGAATCCAACAATGATAATAATTGCTGTCACACCATTTGATAGAACTTTTTTCATATATGGAAAAGCATTTCCTAATGCAATCCCTAAAACAAGTGGTAAAATAGTTCCTACTAAACTCCAAATAGAAATGTTAGCAAGACCAGCACTACTGAGAGCTGCCATTGTCACCATTGGTCCAACACTTAAGGTAGTAATACCAACAGCACCTGCATCAATTTCATTTCCGTAAACTTCTACAATTCCAGCATACATAGCGTTATTAGCGACAGACATAGCTCCAATAATCGCCAAAGCACTTAAACCTAAAAAATTATCATTGAAGACTTTTGCTACCAACAGACCTAAAACAACTGAAACGACAATCTTAGATGTGATAATAGCCGCTCCACGCCCAACAGCTTTTGGAGTGTTCTTTAACGAGATTGTTCCTCCTATAAAGAATAGAAAAGCTCCAACGAGCGGACCAGCTCCCTGAACTATAGCGGTTGTAAAACCTCCAATTTTCAACACTTGAGGGAAAAATGTATTTATCACACAGCCGATAAACATGGGAACAATAATTGTATCACCAGGAATCTTAATTTTCTTATTAAAAATTTTCATAATCATATTTCCTCTATATATTCAAGCCTTGTTAAATAAAAACAAGGCTTGAATGCCATACATCTTTTCGATAAAAAATTAGCCATCCAGCGTGATACCGCCATCACAATCACCGATTTCTCCAGACACGAAGCTGGCTAAGTCACTAGCAAAGAAAAGAATCATTTGAGCAATTTCAACAGGTTCTGCACGACGTCCAAGTGGAATCATGTTGATGACACGCTGACTCTTTTCAGGGTCTTCTGACAATACAGTAGTCATATCCGTTCGTGTAAAAGAAGGACAAACCGCATTACATGCAATACCATATTTGCCTCCTTCTTTTGCTACTGCTTTTGTAAGACCGTTCAAACCAGCTTTAGAAGACGCATAAGCAGCTGTTCCAAGCAAACCACCGCCTAATTTTGCAGCTACTGAGGAAACATTAACAATTCTTCCCCCCTTTTGTTCAATAAAATGTGGGAAAATAGTACTAATAGTTGAAAAACAACCAGAGAGGTTAATACGAATGGTGCGTTCCCATTCATCGTAAGTTAATTGTTCAAATGGTTTCGCACTAATAACACCAGCACAATTGACTAAGATATCAATTTTACCAGCTGTTGCGATTATTTTGTTCATTGCTTCTACAATAGATTCATGATTTCCTAAATCCATATAAGTAAAGCTCGTGTGTTCTGCTCCAAATTCGGCAATCACTCGTTCAGCTGCTCCTTGATTGATGTCGGCAATAATGACATTACCACCACCTTCAACAATACCGCGAACAACTTCTTTGCCAATTCCGTTTGCACCACCGGTAACAATTGCTGTTTTACCTGAAAAATTCATATTTTCAAATCCTTCCGTTTTGATTATTATAGAATTCTACGTGATTATTATAGCACTCTCGTTTTAAAAATAAAAGTAGAAATATGAAATATTTTAAATATTTAGAAAAAACAATCTTTTTGCTGTTTTCTATTACTAATCTAAAAAGGTTAGAAAACAAAGCTCTCTAACCTTTTGATTTATTAAAACCAATTCATCACTTTCATGATATACATATTCATCCGAACTTGTCGGGAGTAATAATAATTCCCACCATTAATATAGAGTTTAGAACCATATAGGAGGGCGATGGGGTGGTAATAAGAATAGGTTTTGCCGGTCACATTTCCTAAACTTGGTGCGACAACATTTTTGGAGTATTTTTTTGCCAAATCAAGGGTATTTTCACCACCGTGTTTTGCAATATAATCGATGTAAGCTCGACCAAAGTTATAGGCTTGTACAGCGGTCCAAACATCTACTTTCTTTTCTTGAGCTACATTTAGATTTGCAGATAAAGTCTGAACACCTTGACGAATGCTTTCTTTATTATCTAAAATAGAGTTTTTCTGACCCGTCGCACTTTCACTAGATTGCATGACATCAGAAACTTTTCCTTTTGTTTCTGTGTAAATCATAGCAAGGACTAGTTCCTCATTGGCCGCAGTATCTTGCTCGTCTAGCACTTCTCTTACTAAGCTACGGTAGTTCATCACTTGCTTGACATCATGATGAACTTGAACAAGCTTGTAACCAACAAAGATTAAAAGAATGAGAAGGATCAATTTTCTAAGAATTTTAAACATTATTTACTTTGGATATCTTCTATGTTTTTGATGAGAATGGAATAGGTTCCATTCTCGTTTTGTATGAATTCTACGGATTCCGCATCTTGATAGATGTTATTGGGGACAATAAGCTCAATTCCATTTGAAAGGGAGAGTTTTTGGTTTTCAAATTTTTTCTTCTGACGACTACTATCAATTTCATCAAATTTAACAGTTTCTGGAATTGTTTCCTTAACCTGATCAATAAAAGTCAAACGAGCTGTCAGATTGTTATCGAACAAGTCATCTGCTAATTTTTCTGGAGACAATTCATCATTTTCTTTTAAATTTTTGAAAATAGACGATTTAATCTTGGATTGAAATTGAAAATCATCTTGATGAAAGCTCTCTGCAACTTTTTGAGCCGTTTTTTCTAAGGCTTTAATAGATTTCTTGGGAGAAATTTCAGGATGGACTTGTAATAAATTATCAGAAAAATAATTGAGAAAAGCACCATTATATTTAATCCGTTTTTCAATCAAATGGTATTTACGCGATTGAAGATTGATGACCAAGGCTTCATCAGCGCCTGTACCAAATCCCGGCAAGTTGTTCTGGGTAATCTTGATAGGATTGTCTACTTCTCCACCTAAATGGGTGAGGGTTTCCCGCAGAGCGATACGCAAAAAAGCAAAATGCTCTACTCCTTCCTTGTCAAATTGAACAAAAATCAAATCGTTGGTTTTCTGATTTTCGCTCACCGAAAACTCCTCTTTCCAGAGGTTGGCAATACTGATAGAGGTTTCTAAAAGGTCTTTTGTTATATGTGATAAAAAGACATTATCTTCGGTAAAAATGCCCGTTTTGGCCTCATCTGAATAGACACGTTCAATCTTCTTGCGAAGATATTCTTCAATTTTTGGAGTAATATTAAGATATTTATCTGCTAAAAGAAGGTCGGTGTCTGATGGACTAAATTGATGAATAATAGCTTTTTTTACGTAAATGTCCATTTCAGTCCTCATATAGTGGAAAGGCATCGGTCAATTCTTTAACTTCTGCACGGACTTGCTCTAAAACAGCTTCGTTGTTTGCATTCTCTAAAGTTTTGATGATCAATTCTGCTACTTTAGTACTTTCAGCTACCCCAAAGCCACGAGCTGCAATAGCTGCAGTTCCGATACGAATGCCACTTGTTTTAAATGGAGATAAGGTTTCATAAGGGATAGAGTTTTTGTTGAGAGTGATATGGACATCATCCAAAAGGTTTTGAGCGATTTTTCCATTTTCAACGACTTTGGTCACATCCACAAGGAAAAGGTGATTCTCCGTACCGCCTGAAATAACACGGAAATTACCATGTTGTTGGAATACTTGAACCATTGCCTTAGCGTTATCCAAAATTTGCTGAGCATAAACTTTGAAATCTGGATCCAATACTTCTTTGAAAGCAGCTGCTTTAGCTGCCACGACATGCTCTAGCGGTCCTCCTTGAATTCCTGGGAAGATTGCGGAATTAATCTTTTTCGCCAACTCTTCATCATTGGTCAAAATTAAGCCGCCACGAGGTCCTCGAAGGGTTTTATGAGTGGTAGTTGTCGTAATATGTGCATACGGTACTGGACTTGGATGCAAACCAGCAGCAACTAAACCGGCAATATGAGCCATGTCTACCATGAATTTGGCTCCGACAGTATCTGCAATTTCACGGAATTTAGCAAAATCAATAATATGTGAATAGGCAGAAGCACCTGCAACAATCAATTTAGGTTTGACTTCTTTAGCCTGCGCCAAAATAGCATCAAAATCTAAAAGTTCCGTTTCAGGATCGACATTATAAGGCACAAAGTTATAGGTTTTCCCAGAGAAGCTAACAGCTGCGCCATGTGTCAAATGTCCGCCTGCTGCAAGATCCATTCCCATTACTGTATCACCTGGCTCAATTAAGGCCATATAAGCCGCACAATTCGCCTGACTGCCTGAGTGGGGTTGAACATTGGCAAATTTTGCTCCAAAAATTTCTTTAGCACGTTCAATTGCTAATGTCTCAATCACATCCACAACGTCCGTACCACCATAATAGCGACGACCTGGATAACCTTCGGCATATTTATTGGTTAAAATAGAACCTTGTGCTGCCATAACAGCTTTTGAAACAACGTTTTCTGAAGCAATCAATTCAATATTGTTTTGCTGACGTTTTTCTTCTGCAGCAATGGCTTCCCAAAGCTCAGCGTCATATTCTTTATAGTCTTTATGGTCAAAAATCATAAGAGTCTCCCTTCTCTTAAAGCGGGGCTAAAACCTATTTAGTCAAGGTTTAGAAGTGAATTTCTGGAATTTTAGCGAGAATTTCTTCGCAAGTGACAGCACCTTGGCGTAGAATATATGCTGTTTCACCAGATAAATCCAAAATAGTTGAATCCTGTCCTGTTAGAAAAGCATCATCTTCTATACCAAGAACTTCGTGATTGAAATCGGTCATAATTTGCTGGAAATGTACTCCGCTACTCTTTCCAGATAAATTTGCGGACGGACCAATGAGAGGTCCAAATTTTCTAATCAAGTCCAATGTTTTAGGATGACTAGGGACACGAAAACCAATTGTTTTCATACCTGAATTTACCCAAATCGGAACTTGTTCATTAGCTTGTAAAATAATGGTCAAAGGACCGGGTAAAAAGGCTTGATAGAGCTTTTTTAAATACTGAGGCTGATGTTTGGAAAATTGATAAATTTCTTCTAAGCTTGAAACATTTAAATTCAAGGCCTTTTCGCGAGGTCTACCTTTTAAGTCATAGACATGACTGACGGACTGCTCATCCATTGCCTTACAAAATAAACCATATACAGTCTCAGTTGGCAGCACGACTGCTCCTCCGCTGCTCAGTACTTCCTCGATTTTATCCATTATCTACCACTACCATTCTATCTTTTCCGAATTGATCTTGCAAGACGCGAATTCTCATTTTTGGAAATGCAGACTCAAATAATTTTTTTACATGTTCCCCTTGCTTGTAGCCAATTTCGAGATAGATTTTACCTTTTTCTGTCAAATGTTTTTGGGCGTTCTCAGCAATTTTTCGATAAACAGCATACCCGTCTTCTTCAGCAAAAAGAGCAAGATGAGGTTCTGAAGCAAGGACATTTAGTCCTACTTCTTCTCTGTCCGTCTCTGAAATATAGGGCGGATTGGATACAATAATATCATACTTTCCTGTAATCGCCTGAAAGCAATCAGACTGAACAAAATCAATCGCTACATCAATTGCTTCCGCATTTTCTTGCGCCAAATCCAGAGCATCTTGGGAAATGTCGGAAGCCGTGACCTGCCAATTCGCACGCTCAGCAGCCAAAGATAGAGCAATTGCTCCACTTCCAGTGCCAATATCCAAAACTTTCAGACTGCTATTTTGATTTTCAGACAAGATAAGGTTGACCAATTCTTCGGTTTCTGGTCGGGGAATTAGCACTCGTTCATCTACTTTGAACGAATGTCCATGAAATGCTGCGTTCCCAATAATGTATTGGGCAGGTTTATGAACCAATAATTGAGATTGAATCTTTTTCAGTAATTCTATATCATCTGCTGTTGCTTCTGCTTGCATTTTCAGCACAAATTGGGTGAAGGATAAGTTTCTCAAAGACCGAAAGGTAAAGGAGAGGCTTTCAGCTTCTTCGCCAACTGCTTCAAGCTGTTTTTCCATTTCAGCAAGAATTTGAGCTAATTTCATTATTTATTCAATTCTTCTAGTTTTTGTGTTTGGTCATACAATACCAAGGCGTCTACGATTTCATCTAATTTCCCAGCTAAAATCGTATCTAGCTTTTGCAGCGTTAAACCGATACGGTGATCTGTCACACGATTTTGTGGAAAATTATAGGTACGAATCCGCTCCGATCGGTCTCCAGTACCAATAGTTGATTTCCGCTCGGCATCTTGCTCGTCTTGCGCAATTTGCGCAAAATGATCCGCTACACGCGCACGGATGATCTTCATAGCTTTATCACGATTCTTTTGTTGGGTTCGTTCTTCCTGCATTTCAACCTTGATATTTGTCGGCAAGTGAACAATCCGAACGGCTGTTGCAACTTTGTTGACATTCTGACCTCCAGCACCAGAAGCATGATAAATATCAATCCGAAGATCTTTTGGATCAATATCATATTCCACTTCTTCGATTTCAGGCATGACTAAAACTGTTGCTGTCGAAGTGTGAACTCGTCCTTGACTTTCTGTTACTGGGACACGTTGTACACGGTGAGCACCTGATTCGTATTTTAGTTTGGAATAAACGGATTGACCAGAAACCATCGCTACTACTTCTTTGAAGCCACCGACTCCATTCATGGAGGCTTCCATAACCTCAAATTTCCATCCTTGCGATTCGGCGTATTTTTGATACATTGTCAGAAGATCACCGGCAAAGAGCGAGGCTTCATCACCTCCTGCTGCACCACGAATTTCTAAGATGATGTTTTTATCATCGTTTGGATCTTTTGGTAAAAGAAGAATTTTCAATTTTTCCTCGTATTCTTCTTTTTCAGCTTTTGCATCTTTGAGCTCTTGCTTTGCCATTTCTTCCAAATCAGCATCGCCAGAAGCGTCTTTGATCATTTCTTCGGCATCTGTGATGTTTTGGAGCACCCTTTTATAGTCACGATAAGTTGCTACCGTATCGCGTGTACTCGCTTCTTCTTTGGACAATTCCATAAAACGCTTGGTGTCACTAACAACATCTGGGTCACTCAGAAGTTCCCCCAACTCTTCATAGCGATCTTCAACGGCTTGTAGTTGTTCATAAATATTCATCGTTTGCTACACCTCTCCTTAACTCTTCATTTCGTCAATTTCTGGCTTAAAATAATGCTTCCGACAGACAGGAATATATGTTTCATTCCCACCGATTTGAATTTGCTCACCTTCATAGACCGGCTTACCATTCGTTGTTCTTAATACCATGGTTGCTTTTTTGGAGCAAAATTGACAAATTGTTTTAATCTCATCAATTTTATCTGCTAGAAGCAAGAGATATTTCGAGCCTTCAAATAACTCATTGCGAAAATCATTTTTCAAACCAAAAGCCATAACTGGTACGTTTAATTCGTCAACTACCCTCGCTAAGTCATAGACATGACGACGAGATAGAAACTGCGCTTCATCAATCAATACACAATAAGGCTTTTCGGGCATTTCCTGAATAAAGTGGAAAATATCAGTATCTTCTGCTATTGCAATTGCTTTTCGCTTCATTCCAATACGACTAGAAACAACGCCAAAACCGTCACGTGTATCAAGTGCGCTCGTCATAATGACAACACCTTTGCCTTGTTCTTCATAGTTGTGTGCTACTTTTAAAATTTCGATTGTTTTGCCCGAATTCATCGTGCCATATTTATAATACAACTGAGCCATTTTCTTTAATTCGTTCCAAATTCTCCAATTTTTAATACTTCTTATTTTACCACATTCTGACACGCTTTAAAACCTAATTTGTGATAAAATAAAAATATCAAAAATAAAAAGGAGAAATGAAATGCCATTTGTCAGAATTGATTTATTTGAAGGACGCACGTTAGAACAAAAGAAAGCTCTTGCAAAAGAAGTTACTGCCGCTGTCGTGAAAAATACTGGCGCGCCACAATCTGCTGTTCATGTCATCATCAACGATATGCCAGAAGGGACTTATTTCCCACAAGGTGAAATGCGTACAAAATAACAAAAAAAGAATCTTGGATAAAAATCTGAGATTCTTTTTTGATTCAGAATGATAAATCATGTATAAATCTAATTTCTTTTTTGAATATGATTGAGACGAAGTTGGTATAAAATGCCACTAACAACCAGACTAGAAATTAAACCAATCCAATAAGCAAAGGGACCTAAATTTGTCATGTAATCCAATAGTAAGCCAACTGGTAACGACACACCCCAATAGCCAATTAAGCCTAAATAAAATGGAACTTTTGTATCTTTATAGCCACGTAAAATCCCTTGAAGTGGTGCTGCGAAAGTATCTGCTAATTGAAAAAATAAACTGTAAGTTAAGAAAATGGACGTCAAACGTATAAATTCCTTGTTGGTTCCATACAATGAAGCGACTTGATAACGGAAAAGATATAAAAATGTCAGCGTGAAAACAGCGAACCCAAGTGCAGTTAATCTTCCCAAAACACAATATTTTCTGACATAGTCTAGACGCTTTGCGCCAATTTCGTAAGAAACGATAATCGCCATAGCATTAGAAATGCTCATAGGAAAAGCATACATAAGATTGGAAAAACTAATAGCAGATTGGTGGCTGGCAATGATTAACGAAGAAAACTTAGCCATAAGCAAACCTACGACTGAAAATATCACAACTTCTGCAAAGACAGTTCCGCCAATAGGAAAACCGAGACGAATCCCTTCCAGCAACTCTTTTTTGTCTAAAGGACGAATTTTCCATAATTGATATTTTTTTATTCTAGGATGTCTTTTGGCAACTACCACCGAAAGGACTAACAGCACCCAGTAAGCCAACGAAGTCCCTAGCCCCGCTCCTGCTCCACCCATTTCTGGGAAGCCAAATGCTCCATAAATTAAAATGTAGTTAAAACTGGCATTCAACGGTAGCAAGAGCAACATAAGATACATGGATAATCTTGTCAATCCTAATGCGTCTAATAAAGAGCGTACAACACTAAATAAAAGCAAAGGGATAATACCAAATGCCAAATACCAGAGGTAGTGTATAGAGACTTCTGCTACTAATGGTTCTAATCCAATATTGGACAAAACAAGCGGTGCACCTAGAAAAACGAGCCCAAACAAGAGAAGAGACAAGCCGAGAGATAAATAAATAAACTGATAAAAATCAGAAGCGATTTTTTCTTCCTGTTTTTGTCCTAGATGATGTCCAATAATCGGAACCAAGGCTGAGACAATACCAGTCAAAAAAGTAAAAAACGGACTCCATAAGCTAGTCGCCATTGAAACTCCCGCCAAATGCAACGTATGGTATTGCCCTGTCATGGTTGTATCCACAAACGAGGCTGAAAAATTGGCCAGTTGATAAATCAAAATTGGCAAAAAAATCGAGATAAATAAGGTCATTCTTTCTTTTAAATTGCGCGCTTGGTACATACAATCTCCTCAAACAATGCTTTCTCTCTTAACTATACTATAAGCGCTCAAAATAGTCAAAAAAGCTAGGAGAAAATCCTCCCAGCCTCTTGTCGAGTTTTATTTTTTCTCACGATTTAAAATAAGGTTCAATACAATCGCAATGACGCTCGCCATAACAATTCCATTTGAGAAAAACATTTGCAAGCCGGTTGGCAAACTGTTAAAAAGATTGCTTCCATTTAGACCGACTCCTGCGGAAATAGATACAGCGGCAATCAAGAAATGGTGTTCATTGTGTTCAAAATCAACTCGCGCTAGCATTTGCATTCCCTGAACAGAAACAAAACCAAACATGACAAGCATAGCACCACCGAGTACAGGACTTGGAATGATTTGTGCCAAAGCTCCGAATTTCGGTACCAATCCTAACAAGACTAAGAATCCTGCTGCATAATAGATTGGGAGCCGTATTTTAATTCCAGAAAGTTTGACCAAACCAACATTTTGTGAAAATCCTGTATAAGGGAAAGTGTTAAAAATACCGCCAAGAAGCACTGCAAGTCCTTCTGCACGATAACCATTTCGCAGACGAATGCTGTCTAACTTTTCGTTTGTAATATCTGAAAGTGCAAAATAAACACCTGTTGATTCTACCAAAGAAACTGTTGCGATAATACACATCATGACGATGGATGAAAGTTCAAACTTAGGTATTCCAAAATAAAACGGTGTCGGAACATGTACAAGAGGAGCTTGAGTTACTGGCGCAAAATCTACTAAGCCCATAAAGCTGGCAATAATCGTTCCAATAATTAAGCCAATCAGAATGGAAATGGATTTTAGAAAGCCTTTCGCAAAGATATTTACTAACAGTATAATTAAAATCGTGACAGCAGCCAACAGCAAACTTTGTGCAGTTGGTTTTTCACTATTATTTCCCATATTGCCAATCGCAACAGGAATAAGTGTCAAACCAATAGTTGTAATCACTGAGCCCGTCACAATTGGTGGAAAGAAATTAGCAATTTTAGAAAAAATGCCTGCAATCAAAAGAACGTAGACACCGGAAACGATGAGCGCTCCAAACATAGCTCCGCCTCCATGTTTTTGACCAATCATAATCAGAGGTGCAACCGATTGAAAAGCAACTCCAAGTACGACTGGCAAGCCAATGCCAAAATATTTATTGAGTTGCAATTGCAAAAACGTTGCCACACCACACATAAAAATATCTGTGGAGATGAGATAGGTCAACTGTTGGCTCGAATAACCTAGCGCACCAGCAATCATAATGGGTACAAGGATTGACCCTGAGTACATTGCCAATAAGTGCTGCAAACCTAAGACAGCCGCCTGTGAGTGTTTTTCTTCTTTCAGTTCCATTATGCATCAGCCTCCATAAATACAACTTTTCCATTTTCAAATTTTTGAATACGAGCCAAAGAAACGACTTTTCGCTTATCTTCTTCTAGCAACTTTCTTCCTTCTTGGAATGATTTTTCAATCACAATGCCAATCGCTTCCACATGGGCACCTGATTGTTCAATGATATCAACTAGCCCCTTAGCTGCTTGTCCATTTGCTAAGAAATCATCGACAATAAGCACTTTATCATAATGATTTAAAAATTTCCCTGCAATTGAGACCGTATTTGTCACTTGTTTGGTAAAAGAATAGACCTCGGTCGTTAAAATTCCTTCCGTCATAGTAATGTTTTTTGACTTTTTCGCAAAAATCATTGGAACGCCCAATGCTTCTGCTGTATAAATAGCAGGTGCGATGCCAGATGCTTCAATTGTTACAACTTTTGTAATACCAGCTGAGCGAAAATAGGTTGCAAACACTTTACCAATTTCTTTCATCAAGTTGAAATCAACTTGGTGAGTCAGAAATGAATCCACTTTTAAAATATTTTCTCCTAAAACATTTCCATCTTTTAGGATACGTTCTTCTAATAATTTCATAAAATCTCCTTTTAGAAAAAACAAAAGGCTTGCCAAAAGCAAGCCTAAAACAATTGGTTAACCAACTGAATACAAAATTCCTTGCTAAAAACATAGCAGGAAAGTTAAAGACTTACTTATTGTTAGACATTAGGTGCCTTGTAGAAACATTACGCCAAATTCGTAATATAAATAAGTAATTATTTTATTGTTAATGCGCATCACCGTTCCAAATGGAATTTTTCACAATGACATAATCTACGTGCTTAAGACCAGCTAAGTCTCTTCCGCCAGCATAGGAAATGGCACTTTGCAAATCTTGCTCCATTTCAACCAAAGTGTCAGCTAAATGTCCTTTAACTGGTAAAAGAATTTTCTTTCCTTCCACATTCTTATACGTGCCCTTTTGGTACTCTGAAGCCGAACCATAATACTCTTTGAATTGTTCACCGTCTACTTCGACCGTTTGACCTGGGCTTTCGATATGACCTGCGAATAGGGAACCAATCATCACCATGGTAGCACCAAAGCGAATAGATTTGGCAATGTCGCCATGCGTACGAATACCACCGTCCGCAATAATTGGTTTGCGAGCAGCTTTTGCACACCAACGAAGAGCCGCTAATTGCCAGCCACCTGTACCAAAACCAGTTTTTACTTTTGTGATACAAACTTTCCCTGGCCCAATACCAACTTTGGTTGCATCTGCTCCAGCATTTTCCAGCTCACGAACAGCTTCTGGTGTCCCGACATTTCCTGCAATCACGAAAGTATCAGGGAGTTCTTTTTTGATGTGCTGAATCATATCAATCACACTATCTGAATGCCCATGCGCAATATCAATCGTGATGTATTCTGGAGCATCTTCTTTCAACTGGCTAACAAAATCATATTCATAATTTTTCACACCAACTGAAATAGACGCAATCAGTCCTTGCTCATGCATGCGCTTGATGAAAGGAATGCGGCCAGCTTCGTCAAAACGGTGCATGATGTAGAAATAGCCACTTTTCGCCAATTTTTCTGCTACATCTTCATCCAGAATTGTTTGCATATTAGCTGGAACAACAGGAAGTTTGAAGGCGTGTTTCCCAAAAGTAACGGTCGTATCTGCTTCTGAGCGACTTTTGATGATACATTTATTCGGAATCAATTGGATATCTTCATAGTCAAAAATAGGAAATTCGTTCAGCATGTCATTCTCCTTTAATTTTATGCTAAAAATGACCTACCTATGCTTTCGCATCGCTACGCCTTTCCTGACGTTTCCTTTAGTATTATAACACAAAGTACAGAAATTACAATATAATGACTTATAATGTTTTTTATCGTTCGGAAATTGCGAGTTGTTCTTTCAGATTCTAAAAAAAGAGGTCTCCCTCTTTTACAAGAGTAAATCTTTAATGCGTCCAATATCTGATTTTTTCAATACCACATAAATCATATCTCCTAGATACAGGCGCGTGCTGCCATTCACTGTTTGGTTCTTTCCGTTGTGGTGTTGCATGGTAATTAGAATATCTCTTGGTAATTCCAACTCATGAACTTGCTTACCCGCTATTTTTTCAGAGACTGGAATTTCGATAAGGGTTGTTTCGCCCTCATCTACCACGTTATCTGGTAACATTCGCTCTAGCATAGCTTCATACACGGGTGCTCCGCCCAATAAATCCATTACAACGTATGCCACTAAAGTCACTAAACCAAGAGGCATGAGGTTTCGTATATCACCAACCATCTCAGTCACCAAGATAATTGCTGTCAATGGAGCTTTAGAAATTGCACCAAAGTAGCCGCTCATACCTAAAATAATAAAAATAGGAAATTGCTCTTGTGTTGCAAAGCCTAATTGCACACAAACGACACCAACAATTGCTCCCAAAAGAGAGCCGAGAGCTAAAATGGGGAGAAAAATACCACCAGGAAGCCCGCTACCATAGCTGATCATACTCCAGATAAAGCGAATAACGAAAAACATCACTAATGTTAATAACAGATAGTGTTGACTGGTTAAAGAGAGAACCAGTTGATTGCCACCACCTAAAAGTTGTGGAAGGAAATATCCTACTGGCAAAATGAAAATAAAAGCTATAATAGGATAATATTGCGGAGAAAGGTGCAAAACTTCTCCAATCATATCATAAATGCGAGGCATAGCTAGAACAACTTTTTCATATAAAAATCCTGAAAAACCAAGAAAAATTCCTAACAACAAATAAAGCCAGTATTGCCCTAGTCCCATCAGAGGAATATTATCTGGCATATTTAATACAGGGGTCATTCCAAAAATCATAAGTGAAACAAAATTCGCCGTTAAACTTGCCGCCAAAGACGAGACCCAAAAGAAACGCGAAAAATGATGATAGACTTCCTCAATAACAAACAGTAAACCCGCAATCGGAGCATTAAAAGCCGCTGCCAGCCCTGCTGCTGCTCCGCTAGCAATCAGAGAACGCTCTTCCACAGGGCTTAAATGAAGATATTGGGCAATTCCCTTTCCACCCATTGCTCCAAGTTGAATACTGGGTCCCTCACGTCCTAGCATCAAGCCGCTTGCAATGGCTAAAACACCAAGAATGTACTTTTTCCAGAGGACACTCCACCATGACAAGCTCATCAGTCCTTTCAGCTCTGCTTCCACTTGCGGAATTCCAGAACCTTTAATATTCTTTTCTGAAAGCGTTAATTTTGCACTAATCCAAATGACACAAGCATAAAATAACAGAATAAAAGCAACCCAAATCATACTATCATGCACTTGCTGATAGAAATATTGAACAATATGAAATCCCTTTTCAATCAAAAAACGAAAAGAACCAACAATTGCACCCACGATAATCCCAACTAAAATTCCTCTTGAAACTTGCAGAATGATTGAACTAGATGTAAATGCGAATTCTTTCTTAGTATTTGATACTCCTTTTTCTGTCTGAACAGACATCGTTGCCTCCCCAATATATTCTCTTTCTATTTTAGCATAATTTTTCATTTTTTTTGCTTGCGGAAATTGTTTTAGAGAATGAAATCCAGATAAAAAAGTAAACCAGTCTCATACGAAACTGGTTTGTTAACTCAATAGCCTATCTTTATTTTTCAGCCGTCAATGCTGCCATTGTAATGTAGTTATAAGGTTTATTAAAGTGTGGCAGGAAGAAAATATCTGTCAAAGCTAATTTATCAATGGTCACTTTTTCTTGGATTGCAAGTGAGAAGAGATGAATGCCCATTGAAATATCTTCGTGTGAAGCCAGTTGTGCTCCAAGGATGACACGTGTATCTTTATCAAATACGATACGAATAGCTACTTCATGATTATCGTGTTTGATAAATTCTGGCTTTTGAAGGTCGTTGAAGCCTGTTTCAACTGCGTTATAACCCGCAGCTTTTGCTTTTTCCAATGTCAAACCAGTTGAAACCATTTTAAGGTCGTAGATGTTGATACCGTTTGAGCCTTGCACACCAATGCCTTCTAATTCATGACCAGTTGCGTTGTAAGCTCCGACGATACCTGAACGAACAGCGTTTGAAGCAAGTGCAATGTAGCTCATTTTACCAAGAGAATTGTCATAAATCGTTGCACAGTCACCAACTGCATAAACTCCTGGAATGCTTGTTTCTTGTTTTTTATCAACAAGGAATGCACCATTACGGAAAAGTTCAATCTTGCCAGCGCCGAGAGCTGTGTTTGGTCGGAAGCCAACAGCCATAATGACCATATCTACGTCAAATGTTTCTTTATCTGTTACAATGCGTTCAACTTTGCCTTCACCTTCAACTGCTTGCACAGTTTGACCATAGGCAAGTGTAATGCCATGATCTGCCAAGTTTTTACTCATCAAGTCAGACAATTCACGATCGTAGTAACCAGCAAGACAAGTGTCTGCCACATCAATCAAGGTTACTTCTTTTCCGAGACGTTCAAAGGCTTCTGCCAGTTCAACACCAATGTAGCCGGCTCCAACAACAGCGACCCGATTGATGCCTTCGTTGTTTTTCAGCTTTTCAATCACTTCAGCAGAGTTTTGATACAATTTTACAAACTGAACGTTTTCTAGGGTCGCTTTAAATTCACGATTCCCTTCTACAAGTTCAACACCTTTGATTGGCGGGATAATTGGTTGTGAACCAGTCGCAAAAATCAATTTGTCATAAGATTCAAGATGTTCCTGACCATTTACAAGTGCGATCACTTCTTTTTTGTCATAATCAACTGACAAAACAGGACTTTCCATATAAACTTTTGCACCTTTTGCTTCAAGTTTTTCTTTATCTGAATAGAACAATCCTTCTGGGCCGTCAATTTGCTTACCAATCCAAAGTGCCATTCCACATCCTAAAAATGAAATATTTGAATTTTGGTCAAACACCACAACTTCGTTTTCATTTCCGAAGTTGTCTAACATCGTATTGATACAAGCTGTACCAGCATGGTTGGCACCGATAACAATGATTTTACTCATAGAGCAATTCCTACCTTAATTTTTAATTTACTAAAACATTATAACATTACGTGTTAGCGTTTACAATATATTTGCTCATAAAACTGAAAAATATTACATTTTCTATCAATTTAAAAGAACTTTTCATGAATGATTTCATTTCTAATCTCAATGCATTCAAATTTTAAGTTTCTAGTTAAGACCATTCTATATGAAAATGATATGAAATTGTCGGAAAATTTTCTACAAAAAAGTTTGTGAAAACGTTATCTATCTGTTATAATAGATGTGTGTATTTAATCTATAGAAGGGAGGTAATGTGATGGATTTCATCTCTCGTTCCATTCAGCTAATGGGCACGACGATTACAATTTCGATTCTTCATCATCAGGCAGACTTGTTACTTGACGAGGTCGTTCAGCTCCTTTTTCTTTATGAAAAACGCTTTAGTGCAAATGATGATACTTCGGAGTTGATGAAAATTAACCATCAAGCTGGAAAGCAATGGATTCAGGTGCATCCTGATTTGTTTGAGCTAATTGAGCTAGGAAAACAGCATAGTTTAGCTCAAAATAGTCACTTAAATATTACTATCGGACCACTTGTACAAACATGGCGAATTGGTTTTTCAGACGCTAAAGTGCCTCAGCCGGAAGAAATCAAATATTGCCTTTCTTTAATAGAACCTACTTTTATTAAACTCGATTCTGCTTCTTCTAGTGTTTTTTTGGCAAAAGAAGGAATGAAAATTGACCTTGGAGCACTTGCAAAAGGCTATATTGCTGATAAAGTGATGGAGTTCTTAAAAAATAAAGGCGTGACTTCTGCTCTCATCAATCTAGGCGGGAATGTATTAACCCTAGGAATCAACCAAGTTTCTAAGCGTCCTTGGCGGATTGGAATCCAGCATCCCAAATTAACCCGCGGGAATAATCTGGCTCTTCTTCCTATCGTAAATCAATCCGTTGTGACTTCGGGAATTTATGAGCGAACCTTTGAAAAACAAGGGCAAACCTATCACCATATTCTTGATGGTAAGACAGGTTATCCTGTGGAGACAGATGTCGCTAGTTTAACGATTGTGTCTAATCGCTCTGTAGACGGTGAAATTTGGACAACCCGATTATTTGGCGAAAGCCCATCGTCCATTCTAGAACAAGTCGAAAAAGAAGAACAGATTGAAGCGTTAGGGATTACAAAAGAAGATCAATTATTCTATTCTTCTGGTTTAAAACCAGAATTGCTATTTTAATATCGGAAAGGAAATAATTATGTTAAAACTCATCGGTTTAGTTGGCACAAATTCAAAACGTTCCACCAATCGCCAACTATTACAATATATGCAAAAACATTTTGCGGATAAAGCAGAAATTGAACTAGTGGAAATCAAAGATATTCCCATTTTCAATAAACCCGCAGACAAAAATCTTCCAGCTATTGTAACGGAAATTGCTGAAAAGATCGAAGCGGCTGACGGGGTCATTATCGGAACGCCTGAATACGACCACTCTATCCCAGCTTCGCTCATGAGTGCTCTGGCTTGGTTGTCTTACGGCATTTACCCATTGCTCAATAAACCCGTGATGATTACAGGTGCTTCCTTTGGAACCTTGGGTTCGTCTCGTGCACAGTTACAGCTTCGCCAGATTTTGGATGCCCCTGAGTTGAAATCTTCCGTCATGCCTGGCTCTGAATTTTTGCTGTCGCACTCTCTGCAAGCATTTGATAAAGATGGCAATCTCATTGACCTTGAAACCATTCAGAAATTGGACGCACTCTTTGATGATTTCCGCCTTTTTGTGAAAATTACCGAGAAGCTATCTAGTGCGCAGGAATTATTGCACAAAGAAGCTGAAAACTTCGACTGGGAAAACTTGTAAGCAAAGGAGAATGACGTAATGAAATTTGTAGGAATTGTAGGCTCAAATGCAGAGCAATCGTATAATCGTAAATTACTGGAATTTATCAGAAGACATTTTAAACTAAAATTTGAATTGGAAGTCTTGGAAATTGATGAAGTTCCGATGTTTAATCAAGACGAAAAATGGGACGAATCTTTCCAGCTTCGCCTCCTATACAACAAAATTACCCGTGCAGACGGAGTCATTATCGCAACACCTGAGCACAACCATACCATTACCGCTGCTCTGAAAAGCGTGCTTGAGTGGCTGTCATTTGAAGTTCATCCATTTGAAAACAAGCCTGTCATGATTGTGGGCGCTTCTTACTACGATCAAGGAACTTCACGCGCACAGGTCCATTTACGCAAAATTCTTGACGCACCAGGTGTCAATGCTTATACTCTTCCCGGAAATGAATTTCTGCTTGGAAAAGCCAAAGAAGCCTTTGACGATGAGGGAAATATTACCAACGAAGGAACCGTCAAATTCCTTGAAACCTGCTTGGATAATTTTATGAAATATGTAGAGGTCGTTTCAAAATTGAAAAAACCAAAACCAATTGAACCAGAAGATTTAGATGTTACCAAACCTATCGCAACAACGATTCAAGGCATTGACCCAGATGATCCTGAATGGGTTGAAAAGGCTGCTGTTATGGTAGGTGCCGTCTCAGGAGATACCTATGTAAAACTAGACCACGGTATTTTAACGGTGGATCAGATCAATATGTTCTTGAAATCCATGCCTTTTGAACTGACTTACGCCGATGACAACAACCAATTCCTCTACTACAACGATGCACATCAAGACCCTGATACCATGCTGGCAAAACGTGTACCATCTCAGTCAGGAAACCGCCTATCAACGGTTCACAATTCACTTCCGGCTGGCAGAATGAAAAATGTAGAGTGGGTAGTCGGAACCTTGCGTAACGGCAATCAAGAATATGTCCGCACCCTGATTCCAAATCCACATTCACCAGTTTTAAATACACACAACTATCAGGCTATGTACTATCCAGACGGCTCTTACGCTGGTATCAATGAAATTGTCTTTAATTTCAGACCATGGCTGGAATGGTACTTGGAAACAACTGGTCAGCAGCTAGTTGGCGGAAGCGGTCCATTCGCTCCTACAGGAGGACAGGCTAAAGCTGATGCTACTTCCGGTGCTTCGGATACAGGTAGTCACAGCGAGAGTACGGGTGAGGCAGATGCTACTTCTGCTGCTTCCAGTCATTGATCTAAAGAAATCAAAGAAAAGGTTGAGCAATTTTGTCTCATCCTTTTTTCTGTGTAAAAGATCATTCCATAAGATTCACTTGCACAGATTTCGTGAACTTGTTATAATAATGAATATACGCAAACGTTTTCTGCCACAAGGAGATAATGATGATTGAAGCAAATCAATTATATAAGACATATAGTATTGTCGAGAAAGAATTAGGCCTTAAAGGTTCTATCAAAGCCTTTTTTCACCCCAAGAAAAAACAAATTCACGCTGTACAGAATATTTCATTAACGGTTCAAAAAGGTGAAATTATTGGTTATATTGGTTCGAATGGAAGCGGAAAATCCACGACTATAAAAATGCTGACTGGTGTTCTTTATCCAGATCGAGGCAGTGTTAAAATTAATGGACTTACCCCACAGAAACATCGCACAGCAGTCAATAAGCAAATTGGCGTTTTGTTCGGACAAAAATCACATTTACGTTGGGATATTCCTGTGCTGGAATCTTTTATTTTGCATGCGAAAATCTATGACGTTCCTGATAAAGTTTTTGAGGAACGCTTGGAGCAATTAATTGACCTGTTGCAGCTAGGAGATTTTATTCACCAGCCTGTTCGTAATCTTTCGCTCGGGCAACGAGTTCGCTGCGAATTTGCTGCTATATTCATTCATCAACCTGCCGTTGTTTTCTTGGATGAACCTACAATCGGTCTTGATGCCAGTGTAAAAGAAACCATCCGCTCTTTCATTCGCTTTATGAATAAAGAGTATCAGACAACTTTCCTCATTACGTCTCATGATATGCAGGATATTGAGTCGCTCTGCGAACGAATTTTCATTATTGATAAGGGCAAAAAGGTTTATGATGGAAGTCTGACGAAATTAAGAGAAAAGTTTTCAACAGTTAAAACCATTTCTTTCAAAACGCAAACGCCAATAGAAGAGCTATTCCAAATCAATGGGTTTCGTTTTGAGAAAATTGACTCTTATCATTTCAATATTCATTATCAAACAGATATTTATACTAATGCCCAAGTTATTAATCAGATTTTTGATCATTATTCAATCGAAGACCTAGCTATCAAAGAATTGACAATTGAAAATATCGTCAAACAAATTTATGAGGAGGGGCTTGATGAGTAAATATATTCATATCACACGATTAGCTCTTATTACGCAACTTCAATATAAATCTTTCTTTGTCGCGACCCTGATTCGTACTTTCATACAAGTGCTAGTCTCTATTTTCGTTTGGAAAACCATTTTTTTCACCCAATCTCAAGTCAATGGTTATACTTTAGAAACGTTCACAACCTATATTATCTTTGCAAATCTACTGGGAAATCTAAATAGTTTCAGCATTGGACGGGATTTGTCTATAATGATTGTTGATGGGAATATTACTGGCGAGCTACTCTATCCTTATTCCCTCATTACTTCTCTCTTTTTCCAAGACTTTGCTGTCAAAATCGTTGAAATTGTCAAATTCATTCCAATTTTATTAGTTATCCCTTTGCTTCAAGGACAGCTTTATCTTCCAAATTGGCAGACAGGATTGCTTTTCCTATTTTCTAGTTTATTAGGAATGTTTATCATCCTCCTGTTAGATTTAGGATTTAGCTTAACAGCCTTCTTCACGGCAAATACTTGGGGAATTTTGATTCTCAGAAACGGGCTTTTTTCACTCGCTTCAGGAGCGCTTTTGCCACTAAGTTTTTATCCAGAAAATATTGCAAACATTTTGAAACTATTACCTTATAGCTTTGCTGTTAATTTTCCAGTCAATATCCTTTTGAAAAGACAGGTTAATTTTGAGCTCTTCTGGATTCAATTGGCTTGGATTCCGATACTTTCAGCTTTCATTGCTTTTCTTTGGTATCAAGCTAAACGTCGTTTAGTCATTTTAGGAGGTTGAAGATGAAATACATCAATATTTATTTTTATAATCTCAAAGCTTACTTGATTGCTAGCATGTCTTACCGAATGGACTTCTTCATCGGACTTGTTTCTTCCTTGATTGAACAGATTGTTTATTTAATTTTTTTAAATGTATTATTTGCAAATATCAAGGAAATTGCCGGATTCAACTATGGACAAATGCTATTTATTTATGGAATGGCAACTATCGGACGTTCAGTTCACCTGATTTTCTTTGACAATCTTTGGATGTTTGGAAGCCGCTATATTCGCAAAGGTGAGTTTGAACGCCTGCTTATCATGCCCATCAATCCTCTTTTTCAGCTAATTTGTGAACGCGTGCAGCTACAAGGATTTGGCACAACACTAATGGGAGCTATTGCAACTTATCAAGCCTATCATTTACTCGGACTGCATTGGAACATTTTTCATCTACTTCTCTTTGTCTTTATCTGTATTTGTATTGGTTTACTCTATGCCGCTATTCAATTAGGACCTACTGCTCTTGCTTTTTGGATTGTCGAATCTTTCCCTATCACAATGGGGATTTTCTCCCTCAATCAAATGGCACAATACCCTATCAAAATTTACCCAACCTTTATCCAATTGATACTAATTTTTGTATTTCCTTATGCTTTTACTTCTTTTTTTCCAGCTCTTTATTTTTTAAATCTAAGCTGGATTGGTTTGCTACTTCCTTTAGTCCTACTTGTTATTTTTACTATCAACTACGCTCTATTCAAATACGGCATGAAAAAATTCTCCAGTGTTGGGAATTAAATATTAAAAAACCAACTGAAATCTTTCATCAGTTGGTTTTATTTGCCCTTGGAAAATAGAGACGAATCTCCGTATAAGTATTTTCTTCAGATTTAATTTCCATGTGATAGGATTTACCAAATTGTAATTGCAAACGCTGATTAACATTCTTCAAACCGACACCACCCAAGCGAACGAGTGTAGCATTTGTAGTTTCGCTGGCGACAAAGCCACGACCATTGTCATAAATTGAAACGATGAGCTGCGTGTCATTTTCAGAGACGCTAACTCGAATCCTCCCTTGACGATTCATTTCTTTGATACCATGGTAAATGGCGTTCTCAACCAAAGGCTGCAAAATCAACTTTGGAATTTTGTAGCCATCATATTGCTTCAACTCTTTAATCTCATATTGCAATTTCTCACCATAGCGCTGTTTTTGAATAAAGAGATACTGACGCACGTGGTCAATTTCATCTTTAAGAGAAATTTGTTCATGACCTTGATTAAGTGCCAAACGGAAATACTTAGCCAGTGATTTTGTGACTTCTACTACACGCTTGCTGTCATTAAATTCTGCCATCCATACAATTGTATCCAACGTATTGTAAAGAAAATGCGGGTTGATTTGGCTGGAAAGCGCCTGCAATTCATATCTTCTGACATTTTGTTCCTCTTCTTTGACTGCAATCATCAATTGATCAATCCGGTCTAACATAATATTAAATTGTCTTGCCAAATCAACTAATTCAGGAGAGCCGGTTTCATTAGCCCTCAAATCTGAATGCCCACTTCCAACCTTTAAAATGGTTGCTTGCAAATCTCGCAAAGGCTTAATCCAAAGCCGAAGCACAAACCAGATCCCTATTAGACAAACCCCCAAAGCAAACAGACCTGTTCCAATAAAAGACCACAAAATCTGCGTTTGAACTGCATGCAATTGTTCCATTGAAGAAACCCCAATCAATGTCCAACCACTATTTGGAATTTGATATCGAGATACATAAGCTTGTTTTGATTTGACATATCCATTTTTTACAGAAAGATAAGGCGCCATCGCTTTCATTTCAGCGTGAGAAGAATAAACTGCTTTTTTAGGATGATAGACAAAGTCATGATTGGCATCGACGATAAAGGTAAATCCTTCTTTTCCTAACTGTAGTTGATCTAAATAAGCTTCCAACGTCTTGTATCCAATATCTAAGCGAACAACCCCTAGATTTTTACCATCTTTATCTACAACTTCCTGCATGATTGAAATCACCCATTTTTCACCAGTTGTATGACTGACGGTTCTTCGTGCTGGTGTCAAAATCGGCATAGCACCTTTATGGATAGCATCCTGATACCATTTTTCTTTCATCATATCAGCGGATGTCTTCATGGTTAATTCAGGATCTGTTGATATGAGATTCCCGTCTTTTGTTACCAAAATAGCAGATACCAAATCCGAATCTGTTTTTAAAATCGTTGCGAATAATTGCCGAAGTTGTTCAGCGTTTTCTTGGCTTGGTGTTTGTGCGTATGTCTTTATTTTCTCATTTTCAGCCAAACTACTTGTTGTCTGTTTAACTTTTTGTAAATAAGAAGTGATAAACTGACCACTTTGCTGAATGGTCTTGCGTGTATTTTGCTCAGTTGTCTGGCGAATAGCAACCGAACTAGTCTGATAATAAATCCCACCGACAATTCCCAAAAGAGCTAATATCATAATAAAAACATAAATCACTAACTGAATCAGGAGAGAATATCGTTTCATTGCCCTTCTCCTCGTTTAAATTGCCGCGGTGTTACTCCAACGACTTGCTTGAAGCGTTGAGAAAAATAGTTCATATCTTCAAAGCCTACCTGCTCTGCAATTTCATAAACCTTCAAGTCAGTTGTCAAAAGCAGTAATTTTGCTTTCTTCATCCGTTCTTGAATTAAGTAATCCTGAAATGGCAAGCCCAGCTCTTTTTTGATGAGAACACTCAAATAAGACGAACTAAACCCGAGTTGAAAAGCGAGTGATTTAAGAGATAATTCTGTATCGGTTAAACGATCATGAATTGCTTGTTCTAAATCAGAAAATTCTGCTTGCCCAACCAGTTCATGAACTTGCTGCTGCTTTCGCTCCTTGTCCAATTTCTCTTTGACTTTAAACAACATCGTTTCCACATCTTCCCGCGAAAACGGCTTTAGTAAATAATCATCAGCACCTAATTTTACTGCTGATAAAGCGTAGTCGAAGTCGTCATAACCCGTTAAAAAGATAATATGAACAGAAGGATATTGTTCTTTGACTAATTGAGCTAGTTTAATCCCGTTTATATGTGGCATATTGATGTCTGTCAAGACAATATCGGGCTGTGCAAGCTGTATCTTTTCCCAAGCATCCAAGCCGTTTTCAGCCTCGCCCATGACTTCCATATCAAATGTTTCAAAATCTACTAAAGACGAAATACCTTGCCGAACAAGGTATTCATCTTCTACAATCATAATTGAATACACTAGCGCACCCCTATTATTTATTAAACTCATTATAGCAAATTTCTGTGAAAATTGCTGTTACACATAGTTTAATAAATAACCGTAGCCTTTACTTTCCATTTGGTCTTTCGGAATGAAATGAATGGCTAAACTGTTGATACAGTAGCGAAGTCCACCCTTATCTTTTGGTCCGTCCGTAAAGACATGACCAAGATGTGAATTTCCAATACGGCTTCTAACTTCCGTCCGTGTCATATTAAAACTATGATCTTCCTTATAAGTTGCGACATCTGGGCTGATTGGACGGGTGAAGCTAGGCCAGCCACAACCAGACTCAAATTTATCTTTGGAAGAGAAAAGTGGCTCACCTGTTACAACATCTACATAAATACCTGCATCAAACTTATCCCAATAGCGATTAGAAAAAGCACGCTCAGTATCATTTTTTTGTGTTACAGCATATTCTTCATCAGATAATTTCTTTTTAATCTCTGCATCACTAGGTTTTTTATATTTGGAAGCATCAATGACTGGATAAGAAGCTTGCTTAACATTGATATGGCAATAGCCATTTGGATTTTTCTTTAAATAATCTTGGTGGTACTCTTCAGCCTTAATAAAATGTTTTAATGGTTGTTTTTCGACCGCCAATGGCTCTTTAAATTTTTCTTTCTGCTCGTCAAAGACTTTGTTAATCGTTTCTACATCAGCCTGATCTTTATAATACACGCCTGTACGATATTGCACTCCACGATCATTGCCTTGCTTATTTTTGCTGGTTGGATCGATAATTCTAAAGTAATGTAGCAAGACTTCTCTTAAAGAGATTTTATTGGCATCATAGGTTACATGAACCGTTTCTGCATGTTTTGTCTGCGAGATTAGTTCGTATTTCGTGGTTTCGCTAGTGCCATTAGCATAACCAGAGACTGCGTCAACCACTCCATCTACACGCGAAAAATATTCTTCTACACCCCAGAAACAACCTCCTGCCAAATAGATATGCTTTAAATTTGCATTTTTCAGGTCCGCTTTCTTTTGCTTGACCGGTTCAGCCTGGCTAACAGCTGCTTCTTTAATCTGATTAATAGCAGATTGATTTTTAAGGGTTGGCATCATGCGACTTCCTAGCACAAATAAACCTAAAACCAGCAGGACTGCTCCACCAAATAATAACCATTTCATTTTATGATCCATCATCCTCCCCTCCTATTTAATGCTTTTAAGAGTTGATTCAATTTCTGCTTTTTTAATAAGTCCAGGACGAGTTTTTACCAATTTTCCATCGCTTCCAATAAATGCAGCTGTCGGATAGGAACGAACACCATATTGTTCCAATAGTTTACCACTAGGATCTAGTAAAACAGGTAAATGTTTATAATTTAATTTCTCATACCAGTTTTTAAAATCTGCTTCAGATTTTTCACCAACATGCCCCGGTGAAACAACCGTCAAAACTACATAGTCTTTCCCAGCATTTTTAGCTAACTCATCAGTATCCTTTAATGTAGATAAGCAGATAGAACACCAAGATGCCCAAAATTTGAGATAAACTTTCTTTCCTTTGAAATCTGACAATTTATAAGTTTTCCCGTCAACTCCTTTTAGTTCAAAATCAGGAGCTGCTTCGCCTTGATTCAACTTTGTAGCTGTCGTTTTATTTGTAAATTGTCCGTGTCCAGACTTAGTTCCACTAGCTGATTTTTGATTTCCACAGGCACCCAACAGAGCAACACAAACAAGACCTGTGATGACTAACATTGTTTTTTTCATGAGATTCCTCCTTTTATCCACCAAATATTGAAGCTAGAACATTAAGATTTCCCAGCATAAGTAAAATTCCCATCAAGATGATAAGTAACCCGCCAATTTTCTTTAGTAGTCCCATATAAGGTTTTATTTTCCCAAAATGGCGTAAAACAATAGAAGAGGCAAGCGCCAAAATGAGAAATGGGATAGCAAGACCAAGGGTATAAACTAACATGAGGAAGCCACCTTGTACTGCTCCATTACCACCAGAAGCTGCAATTGCGAGAACAGAACTCAAAACAGGACCTACACAAGGTGTCCAACCAAAGCTAAAGGTCACACCTAGCAAGAAAGCATTGTAAAAATCATTTCTATTTTTATCTTTTTTTAATTGAACACTTTTCTGTCGTTGTAGTAGCTTAAAATTGATCAGTTCCATTTGATGAACACCGAGCAAAATAACAATTGCTCCTAATACATAGCGGAACCACTCTGTATAGAGAACTTTTCCCAAAAAGCCAGCGCCATATCCAAGAATTAAAAAGACTACGGATAATCCTGCAATGAAAAATAGTGTTTTTATAATTCCGTACCAAGCAATCTTCTTTCCAAAAATAGTGATTGTTCTTGGTTCATCTGTATCCAATAAAATACCAACATATACAGGAAGCAATGGCAATATACAAGGCGAGAAAAATGATAAAATTCCCGCTAAAAATACAGAAATCAAAAACACAATAGATATCATTATCTTTTCCTCCTCATTTTCTTTCTAAGAAAAGTATACACTGGTTCACTATCTAAAAATAGAGGATACGATTTGTAAAAACTTGAATTTGATATGGTCATAAAAAAACTACCACTTCCGTGATAGTTTTTTTATCATTCCATTTCAAATGTGTCACTCTTTTGTTTATTTGGCAAAAACAAAGACAACACAATCCCAACAATCGTCGGTACCAGCCAAGGAATTGAAGCTTGCGCAAATGGCAAAGCATTGATTAAATTGCTCACACTAGTCAATTTAAATTGCGAGCCAATGATATTCGCAAAGGCAATAATTGTTACAACTGCGACCGTTAGCTGCATTCCAATCTTAGATAAGGCAACAAACTTATTGACAATCACAATCATTACAATCGCAATGGTAATCGGGTACAAAATTTGCAAGACAGGAACTGAATACTGAATGATCGCTCCCAAACCAAGATTTGCAATTGCAAATCCAATCAAGGTAAAGGCTGTTGCATAAGTTTTGTAGCTGATTTTAGGAAAGGTTTTATTGAAAAATTCTGATGTTGAAACAATCAAACCAACCGTAGTCGTGAAACAAGTCACTGTTACCATGGCTGCAAGGAAAATCTGTGCTGTCGGACCAAAAATAGCTTGTGTAGCTTGAGATAAGACATAAACTCCTTTATTGGCATTAGACGCCATTACATCAGCCGGAATTGGGAAATGATTTCCAAGAAATCCTAATCCAATATAAAGTGCACTAAATCCCAATGCAACAACAATTCCAACAATCCAAATCGTTGATATATATTCCTTTTTGTTGGCAAAGCCGAGTTGGTTCAATGTTTGCACAGCGATAACGCTAAAAGCAACAGAGGCAAGTGCATCAAGCGTATTATACCCTTCAAGAAAGCCAGTTCCAAAAGCTGCTTTTGCGTATTCCGCACTAGCAGCTTGCGGTGCAGCCGCTCCGTATTTTATTGCCCCTAAAATGACTAGAATGACAATCAAAATGGCAAACACAGGAGTCAAAATCCGACCAATCCGATTCAAAATTTTGGAAGGATTTAATGAAATCAAGTAGGCAGCCACAAAATACAAGATTGTAAAAATAATAAGTCCTAATCCTGTCATATTACTCGAAAGCAATGGTGCAATCCCAACTTCATAAGAAGTCGTTGCCGTCCGAGGAATGGCAAAAAATGGACCAATCGCTAGATACAGAACTACCAAGTAACTGGTCGCAAACCAAGGAGAAACCTTTTTAGAAATTTCGTAAACATAGCCTTTGGGATTTAAAGTACCGATAATCAATGTTAAAATAGCAATTCCAACTCCTGAAAGCACAAATCCTGCAATCGCTGACCAGAAGTGTTCGCCAGACAAAGCTCCTAAAGTTGGCGGAAAAATTAAATTTCCTGCGCCGAAAAATATTCCAAACAAGAGTAATCCTGTCAGTGCTCCTTTTTTAACCATCTTCTCTCCCTTTTCTAAAATTCAGTATGTTCAACTATTATAACAGATTCTTACAATACTTCAAGTGATATAAAGTTAAAATATTGCACAAATTCTGAATGTTTGAGCAAAACAAAAGCAGCATAATCAAGTCATGCTGCCATATTCTTATTTAATCCCTAGGGCGATGCGTGCGTAGCGACTCATTTTATCCACAGTCCATGCTGGATACCACACCAGTCTCACTTCTACTTTGCTCACTTCAGGTACATCTGACATCGCATCATGAATCTGATCAGTTAATAAGTCAGCCAGCGGGCATCCCATTGTTGTTAAGGTCATATCAATCTGCGTCTCACCATTTTCACCATTGAACCGAATTTCATAAATCAAACCAAGATTTACAATATCAATTCCTAATTCAGGGTCAATAACTTGTTCCAAACTTTCCAAGATACGATTTTTAATATCATCAATTTGTTCGTTTGTGTATGCCATGGTGCCTCCTTTTATTTACTAGTCCTCAATAAAATCGCGAAGTGGCTTGCTGCGACTTGGATGACGCAATTTGCGTAGGGCTTTGGCCTCAATTTGTCGAATCCGTTCACGAGTTACGTTAAAGACTTTTCCAACATCTTCCAGCGTACGCATTTTCCCATCATCTAGACCGAAACGCAAACGTAGTACATTTTCTTCACGATCTGTTAATGTGTCAAGAACCTCGTCTAATTGCTCGCGCAGGACGATACGTGTTGTATAATCAACTGGATTTTCAATCACTTCATCCTCAATGAAATCGCCAAGATGACTATCATCTTCTTCTCCAATTGGGGTTTCAAGAGAGACCGGCTCTTGGGCAATCTTCAAAATCTCACGAACTTTATCTGGTGTCATATCCATGCGCTCAGCAATTTGTTCTGGCGTTGGATCTTGTCCCAATTCTTGCAAAAGATTTCGTTGCTCCCGCACTAATTTATTGATTGTCTCAACCATGTGAACCGGAATCCGAATCGTACGCGCTTGGTCAGCAATCGCACGAGTAATCGCTTGACGAATCCACCAAGTGGCATAGGTCGAAAATTTGAAACCTTTGGTATAGTCAAACTTGTCAACGGCTTTCATCAATCCCATATTGCCTTCTTGAATCAAGTCAAGAAACTGCATGCCGCGTCCAACATAGCGCTTAGCAATAGAGACAACCAACCGCAAATTAGCTTCTGCCAAACGTTGTTTCGCTTCTAAGTCGCCTTGCTCCACAAGAACAGCTAATTCTTGCTCTTCTTCATTGGTCAATAACGGAACAACACCAATTTCCTTTAAATACATACGGACAGGGTCGTTCACTTTAGCAGAATTGCTACCAAGCAACTCCTCATCTGTTAATTCAGCTTCTTCTTCCTCTGTATTTAAAACCCGTTCACTTGGGTTGCCCTCTTTATCCGTAATAGCAATCCCTGCGTCCTGAATCCGTTGAAGAAGATCTTCAATGCCATCAGCTTCCAAAGTAAATGGAATGACTAGCCGATCATTGATTTCATCATCGGTTGCTGTACCAGTTTTTTTATGGTTGCGAATAAATTCTGCAACTTGAACATCAAAAGTTGTTACTTCTTTTTGTTTTGTAGCCATTCCTACTCCATTCTCCTTTTTTGAGCAATAAATCGCTCTAGCTCTTCTAATGCCGTATCTGCATCCCCACTATGAGATGCTTCACGGACTTTTTTACCAATCAATTGATTTTCTTTGCGAAGCAATTCCTTATCTCGCGTTTGCTCCACTTCAATCAGTTCCTGCTCAGAAACTTCCTCTGGTAGATTTTCTTCTAAGACCCGATACCAAGCTTGCTGTACCGAATCATTTTGCTCAGACAAATCTTGTGGCGTTACCTCGCCATTTGTTTTTAAAATATCGTACAAAGTCTGCAATTCTACTGTTGCGAAATGAAAATCTTTCCTCAAACGATAATCATTTAAAATCACAGGATTATCAATCATCCGCTGCAGAAGATGACTCTCTGCCTTAATTAGCCGCGATACTTGCTGTGTTATCGGAATGTCAAGTCTTGACACTTGTTGATGCGATTGCTGTTGTTGCTCTCTTCTATTTACTAAACGATGATTATTAACAGCTTGCTCCACCTGCTGGTAGTCAAAATCAGGTAACAATTCAGCTAACATATAAATATAGGAATTTTGTGCAGTGATTGATTGAACCTGTGCAATCAGCTGAGACATTTGTTCAACAAATTCAATTTGAGCTTGCAAGTTTTCGATATTATCTGGCTTCAGATAGTTCAAAAGAAACTCTATATCACTAATTCGTGTTTTAGTCAGTAAATTTTGTAAATCATCAGCAGAATTTTTTTTGATAAATTCATCCGGATCCATATTATCAGGAATCCTGACAATTTCAACTGATAAATTATGCAATTCATTCAGAGCTTTTGCTGTCGCTGCTTGTCCTGCTTTGTCACCATCGTACGTTAAAATAATTTTCTTTGCGAATTTACGAAGATGCTCCACATGCTCATGCGTCAAAGCAGTCCCCATAGAGGCCACAGCATTTTCAATTCCAGCACGATAAGCGGCTATAACATCCATAAAGCCTTCCATTAAGTAAATTTCGTGACTTTTCTTGATAGTCGCTTTGGCCTTGTCCAGATGATACAACTCATAGCTTTTATTGAAAATCGGTGTACTGCGACTATTTTTATACTTCGCGACTTTCTGCTCTATATCGCTTGCTTGCCAAATACGACCTGAAAAAGCAATGACTTGTCCTTTATCATTTGCCAATGGAAACATAATCCGATTTTGAAAAGCATCATAAACCAGATTATTATCAGCTAAGTTAAATAAGCCTGAATTCAGAATGGCTGGTTCGTCAAATTTCCCACTAACACTTCTATATAGATAGTTGCTTTCATTAGGTGCTAAACCAATTTGAAAATGCTTGATAACCTCATCTGTTAAGCCACGTTCATAAAGATAAGAACGTGCTTCTTCTCCTATCTTTGTTGTCATCAATACTGCATGGTAAAACCTTGCAGCTTCCGCATGAATGTCATAAAGTGCTTGATGAGGATGTGTATGTGTTGACTGCTCTTTTCTACTATGCTCTATTTCTAATGGAATCCCTGCACGATCTGCAACAATTTGTACAGCGTCCATAAAAGAAACACCACGATAATCCTCAATAAATTTAAAGACATCACCTGACTTTCCACAGCCAAAACAGTGATAAAATTGCTTTTCTTCTACCACGTTAAATGACGGAGTTTTTTCCCCATGAAAAGGACAAAGCCCCAGATAATTCCTTCCGGCCTTTGTTAGAGCAACGACTTCTCCTATGATTTCGACGATATTGACGCTATTTTTAATATCAGAAATGATTTCTTTATCAATCAATAGACAACACCCCCAATTTATCATAGAATAACAACTTACATTTTATAATAAATTTATCAAAAAGTAAAATATTCACTATATTTTTTAGACATTTTATTGACTTTCCCCTTTTTTTAGATATAATATAGTTTAGTATTTTGAAAGGAAAAAGAAAATGTTAAAGGACCTTAAAGAGTTTTTGCTTCGCGGCAATGTAATTGATTTGGCAGTCGGTGTTATTATTGCCAATGCTTTTGGAGCTATTGTGACTTCGCTTATTGGAGATGTTATTACTCCACTCTTTCTCAATCCAGCTTTAAAAGCTGCTGGTGTAGAACAAATTGCTGGTTTAAAATGGAATGGGATTGCATACGGTAGTTTCTTAAGCGCTGTTATCAATTTCCTCGTCATCGGAACAGTTCTCTTCTTCATCGTCAAGTCTGTTGAAAAAGCGCAAAGTCTTACAAAAAAAGAAGAAGACACTGCTGAAGAAGCTGCAGGACCAACTGAATTAGAAGTTCTTCAAGAAATCAAAGCATTGCTCGAAAGCAAATAATTATGAAAAAAATTCACTGATGAAAATCAGTGTTTTTGTTTACTCTCACGGTTTCTTGATATTCTGTTTGCCTTAACCTGCCCCTCTAGCTGCTACTTCTATTAAACTTGCGGTGGAGTTTTGAGATGACAGATAACGTCCATACGGTAAAACTGCTAAAGCTATTGATTTTTATTGAGTACGAGTTCGATTTTATCTAAATAGAAACAAAAAACAGACCGAAGTCTGTCATTTTGCTCAATTAGAATTTTTTACGTTTACGAGCTGCTTCTGATTTACGTTTCCGTTTTACAGAAGGTTTTTCATAGAATTCACGTTTACGTGTTTCTTGAAGAGTACCAGCTTTAGTAACCGCACGTTTGAAACGACGAAGAGCATCGTCAAGGGATTCATTTTTACGTACTACTGTTTTTGACATTTTTTTCACTCCCTTCAAGCTTAAAATCTTTTAAATTTTATCATATTAAAATACACTTGTCAAGTCCCAGAAATTAAGGGAATGTGGTAAACTTTTCTAGAACAAGCATTATTGTTAACTTAAAAGAAAGTTGATTTTTAGCAAATTTTTCAAAAAAATCTGCCAACTACTTCATTCTGTGATCTAAGCTGTAAATTTATTATCGAATTTGTTCAAAATGTAAATGGACTGCAATATGATCGCCATAACCATTGCGATCCAAATCTCGTTGCAAGCGGTAGGAGATATAATGCTCGGCAATGGTGATATAACCAGCACCTAACAGGCGATTTTCTACCATAGATTGGATCATACTGATAGTAGCTCGTTCAACACCAGCTTCCTCTAGATCTAACACTACTTTTTTAGTTACAAGCGCTAAATTTTGACGTAGATCATCTGTCAAGACATAAACCGTTTGTGCTGCTTTCAAAATAGCTTGATAAATTTTATCTGGATTAAAATCAGTAACTTCTCCATTACGTTTGATGACTTGCATAGAAAACTCCTTTAGTTTTATTCGTTTCATTAAGAGAATACAGTTTATTATACTATTTTTGTGCTGATTCTCAAAATGATAGATACTGTGGGAGAGTTGGTAGACAAAAGCTACGGTTTTCAATGCTTGCTTTTGATTGTATTGATTAAAAAAAAAGACAAACACTCAAAAACAGAGTTGTTTGTCTTTGGGAAGAAAGATTAGATTTTTTCTAAAATCTTCAATTATTTAATCTTCGTTATTTCTTTTACGACGGCGAGCACTAGCTAGAGTTCCCAAACCAAGTAGCAGGCCTAATGTAGCAACCTGATCTGCTTTAGTACCTGTAGCAGGCAGAACTTTTTGACCAGTATTTTGTTGTCTAACTAACAATGGTTTTGGTTGGTAAGTTCTGGATAAGTGTAAGTTTGGTACTTTTCCACCTGTTTCTTTTTGAGCCTTCGGAGGAAGTTGACTTCTCAATTGCTCATAGTTTTCTTGTAACTTGGTATAAATTGAACGAGAAATCTCTAGTTTTGCTTCTTCATCTTTTAACGTTTTAACCTTAGAGGCATAGTCAGCTTGTGCAGCTTGAAGAGCCTTTTGAGCTGCTTCCAGTGCTTGTGGTGCATTTTGTAATTTTTCCAAGTTATCTTGTGCTTCTTTTAGCTTGGTTTGACTAGTTTGCAAAGCGTCTTTTGCCTTGGCAACATTTAATTCTGCTGTAATTAAGACTTTCTTGAGTTCTGCTAATTTATTTTTAGCAGTTTCTAGTAATCCTTGTTCTTTTGCTAACGCTGCTTGTTTTGGTGCCAACTTGGATGCAATAGTTGCAGTTGCGCGCTTCAAAGCAGCTTCTTTTGTTACAACATTTTGCTTCGCTTTTGTCAAGGCCGCTTCAGCTGTAATCACTCCAGCATTCGCAGTAGCAAGAGCAGCTGAACGATTCGCAGTCAACTTTTGAAGGTCTGCTAATTTTGCTTTTTGAATATTTAAAGTAGACACATAACCCGTTCTTTGAGCTCGCAACACGCCTAATTGACTCTTCGCTGCTGTTGCTTGTGCATTTGCAGCTCTTGCAGCACCAGCAAAATTACGGATTGCTTGCTCATACGCGTCTGCGCTAAGAAGAGTACCGTTGTTAACACGTGCATTAAAATTAGGTTCTCTATGAAATCCAACTTCAGACGTTCCATATACATTACTGTATTGATTTGGAACTTTATCATATGCAGCTGAAATGGTATTAAAGTTTTTATCCATCATTTGAAGATAGTGACCAACTCTATAGAAGAAAGCAAGTTGACCACGATTACGTAAGGTGGTATAAATTTGATTGGAATCAATGTCTCGCTCATTGGTTGTTAAGCCATACTTAGCTGCCTCAGCCATATAGATAGATTTTTCCTTATACCAAAAATCAACGGCTCCTTTCGGAGTAAAACTAATCGCTACATTTTCATTTCTCAAATATTTGCCCATATGCCAATCTGCTCTTTCAAAATAAAGAGTTTGGACTTGGCTGGCTGGATTCTTGTAAGGATCAATCAATAATTCTTTTAATCCAGCTTGTCTACGATAAGCATTGATAGCTCTAACCAATTCAATCGCTTTTAAGTTATTTGCTAAAGTTGCTGGACTTGTTGCGTCAGAACCAACTGTAATACCGTCTTCACGTTTAGCTCTTTCATAAGTTGCTAGAGCTTCAGTAGCTGCATTACGAATCGCTTCGTTGGCTCCATTTGTTTTAGCGTGTTGTAAAAATTCACCATAGGTTGCCTTGTTTAAATCAACATTTCTTCTATTGGTAGCTGACTGTTCAGCACGGGCTACTTCAGCGGCTTTTTGATCAATAGCCGCTTGATTTTCTGCAACTTTTTGCTCACTTTGCTTGACTTGCTCAGTCGCTGAATCGATTTCTTTAGGAAGATTAGCGATTTCTTCTTTCACTTTAGCAAGATCTTTTTGCTTTTCTGCCAAATTCTTTTCAGCTTGTTTTTCTTCTTCCTTTGCGCGGTTAAGATCTTGTTCTTCATTGGCAACTGGAGCTTTAGCTGTGTCTAATTCGCGTTGTGCAACGTCAACAAGTGATTGTTGCCCTGCAACAACATTTTCTTGATTTTTAACAGCTTCTTTTGCCTTTGTTTCAGACTGTTCTGCTGCTTGAACTTTATTTTCCTCTGTTGTAACCGTCTTCTCTGATGTCGCCACTTCTTCTTTTGCGGTTTCAATAACTTCTGGAGTTGCTTCTTTCTTTTCTGCCTCAGCATTTGCAACAGCTTTTTCGCTATCTGCCACCGCGTCCTTTGAAGTATTTACATCTCCTTTGACTTGCTCTACAACTTTTTGCTGAGTATCTGTTTGAACCTTTGCAGCATCGGCTTGCAGCTTTGCTGATTGAACATCTGTTTCTGTAACTGGTTTGGTGATTTTTTCAGATGTCTTTGGCTCAGTAGATTGTGTTTTTACTTCTTCGGCATTTACTTGATGTGATAAACTGCCTGAAATAATAGTGGTTGCAGCTAAACCGGTCGCAACTACTGATTTTTTAATTTTTCTCTCCATTAGACGGCCTCCTAATATACTTGCTACCTTTCATTATAAACCATTTCAGCCTAAATTACAATTCCGCTAATGTATTACTCAGATAACTATTTCATTAAATTTCTTTTACATTAATTATTGGTAGGGAGAAATCTATGGGGGAATCCTACACAATCCAAACTATCATTTCCTGATTGTAAAAGATTTCAAAATACGCTACAATAGAGAAAAATTCTTCTGTATGGGGACAGTTAAGATGATAAAACCTAAGTATCAATGTATTGTAGATCAGATTAGCCAAGATATTAAAAGTGGGAAATTGTCCAAGGGACAAAAGATTCCTTCTGTCCGTCAGCTGGCAGAATACTATCGCTGTAGCAAGGATACAGCTCAAAAGGCGCTAATGGAATTGAAATATCAAAAGTATATCTATGCGGTTCCTAAAAGTGGCTACTATGTGTTGGAAAATAGTCTGGAGGATCAGCAGGACATGGAGCTAACCGTCAGAGATGACCACTACCAAATTTATGAAGACTTTCGACTTTGTCTCAATGAAACGCTGATTGGACGTGAGAATTATCTTTTTAACTACTACTCGCAACAAGAGGGGCTAGAGGATTTGCGACAATCTGTCCAGCAGCTGCTTCTAGATTCAGCTATCTACACCTCTGCTGACAGGCTTGTTCTGACGTCTGGTACCCAGCAGGCTCTTTATATTCTTTCGCAAATTGCCTTTCCAAATGAAAAATATGAAATTCTAGTTGAACAGCCTACCTATCATCGGATAAATGATTTGCTAACTGCCCAAAAACTTCCTTATCAAACAATTGAGCGAACTCCAGAAGGAATTGATTTAGGAGAATTGGAGAGGATTTTTCAATCTGGTCGTATCAAATTCTTCTATACTATCCCACGCTTTCATTATCCCTTGGGGCATTCTTACAGTCGAAAGGAGAAGGAAGAAATCATTCGTCTTGCTCGGCTTTATGATGTTTATATCATAGAAGATGATTATTTGGCTGACTTTGACAGCAAACGCGAACTAACCTTTCATTACTTGGACGACAGCCAGCATGTCATCTATATCAAATCTTTTTCTACTAGCCTCTTCCCTGCCCTTCGGATAACAGCTCTGCTATTTCCTCCAGCTATTCAGCCCACTTTTATAGCCTACAAAAAAGCAGTAGACTACGACAGCAATCTCATCATGCAGAAAGCTCTATCCCTTTATATTGACAATCTCATGTTTGAAAAAAATCGTCTTTCTCTGCTCAATCAACAAGAAAAAGAATTGACGAGAGCTAGAAAACTTTTAAGCCAAAATCAGCTCAAACTTTCCTACTTTATCAATAGAGATGGTATCTTACTAGATCTACGTGGACTTAAATCTGTCAGCTCCCTCAAACATAGCAATCTGCCATTGGATTTTTTTGAAGCAAGTTATATACAGGATTGTCCTTATCAATACGCAAAAATTAAATACGAGGATCTAGAAAAAGTCTTACAACATTTAAATGAATATTTATAAGGGAGTGTGACAGAACTAAAAATCGAAAATTTTTAGTTCGTAGTCCAATCACCTACTGCGTTATTTGTTTATTACTAAATCTGATAGAAGCTGGGACACTTTTTGCCCAGCCTCCTTCTTTAACATATCACTCTTCTTTCATCATTCCAGCCTGCAATTGATACATTTTATAATAAGTCCCCTTAAGCGCTAGAAGCTCTTCGTGTGTGCCAGATTCAATGATACGTCCCTGCTCCATGACATAAATGCAGTTAGCGTCCTGAATGGTAGACAGACGGTGAGCAATGGCAATCGTTGTTCGTCCTTGGCGCATTTTTTTCAGCGAAGTTTGGATAAGTTCTTCGGTATCTGAGTCAATATTAGCAGTTGCTTCGTCCAAAATCAAGATTTTGGGCTTGCTAGCAATTGTTCTCGCAAAAGCCAATAGTTGTCTTTGTCCGCTTGAAAAAGTCGCACCTCGCTCGGTTACTGGACTGTCATAACCTGCAGGAAGCTGAGTGATAAAGTCGTGAGCATCCACAAACTTAGCAGCTTCTACAATATCTTCTCGACTCATATTTTCCTGATACATTTGGATATTAGAAGCAATGGTACCGTGATAGAGGAAAGGATCTTGAAGAACTAAACCAATATTGCGGCGTAATTCAGCTTGACTGTAATCCTTAATGTTTTGATTATCAATTAAAATTTCTCCTCTTTCAAATTCATAAAAACGCAGAAAGAGATTGATGATCGAAGACTTGCCTGAGCCAGTCGCACCGACAAAGGCGATTGTTTCCCCCTGCTTGACTGAAAATGAAATATCTTTCAGAACATCACGCTTGCCGTCGTATGAAAAGGAAACATGACGAAATTCAATATTCCCAGCTGTAATTTCCAATGGAAGATTAGCTTGATTGGGCTCATAGTCTCTGCGGTCTATGATTGCAAAAACACGGTCTGCAGCCACCATAGATGTCTGTAAAACAGAGTAATTCTGCATCAAATCAATCAGAGGATTAAAAAGTTGATTGACATATTGGATAAAAGCATACATGACTCCTGCTGTCACTCCTGCTGTCACTCCTGCAACCTGCCAAGTAAAGCCAAAGTAAGCTAAAATAACTGCATAAGCTAAAATTTTTAGCAAAGACATAGCTGGACGCAGAAAAAGACTATTGATATTGAGGTAGCGAACTGTATACTCCAAATGCTCGCCGTTAATTGTTTCAAATTCATTTATTAGACGTTTTTCCTGACTAAATGCCTGAATAATTCGCATTCCCTCAATACTTTCAGAAAGTTTAACATTCAAATCACTCAGTTTGCTTCGGACGAGTTTGAGGAGACGATTAGATAAGCGTTGATAAAGTAAAATGGAACCCAGCATGACTGGTAAAAAGAGTACAATAAGTCCTGTCAAGCGCCAATTCAAGGTAAACATCGTCACCACTGTTACAACAAGAATAAAAATGGAACTTAAAAAACTTGAAAATATGCTACTAAACATATCTGCTACCGCTTGTGTATCATTCGTTAAACGGGAAACAATCGCTCCAGCAGCCGTTTGATCAAAATAAGCCATACGTAGTCGCTCAATATTTTCAAAACTCTCCTGACGCAGATCGCGAACAATGCTATATGCCACACGGGCAAAAGAATACTGTCCTAAGAAAGTAAATAGTACCCTCAAAAGAAAGAGAGCATAATAAAGAATCAAAATATAAAAACCAGCCATAATCTGACGACGACTGATAAAATGGTCAATAAAATACCGGGCCAAAAGTGGCAAAGCTGTCGTCACCAAAGTTGTCGCAAAGATAAAAGCAAGTGCCAAAATGCTCACCCATTTATAACGCCACATATAAGTCAGAAGGCGATGAAAAGTTGTTTGTTTTTTCATGATTACTCCTCCTTCAGACTTTCTGCCAGTTGCTGGTTGTGATAAGTATGCGCATACCAACCGTTTTGAGCCAGCAATTCTTGGTGAGTGCCACGCTCTTTAATGCGTCCATTCTCCATCACCAAAATCAAATCTGCATGAACAACTGCTGATAATCGGTGAGCAGTAATAATCGTCGTCTTGCCGTCTCGTTCTTCCTTGAGATTTTCCAAAATCAAATGCTCTGTTTTAGCATCAACAGCAGACAAAGAATCATCCAATATTAAAATATCTGGTTTCAGAACGAGCGCTCGACTCATCGCTAATCGTTGCTTTTGACCTCCTGAAAGCGATACCCCTCGTTCACCGACAATCGTTTGAAAGCCTTCTGGCATGGCAATAATATCCTCATAAAGACCACAAAGTTTACTAGCTTGAATCACTTCGTCATCTGACAAGTCTGGATTTGCAAAACGAATATTGTCCGCAATCGACATTGCAAAAAGAATCTGTTCTTGCGGCACGTAACCAATCAAACTCCGCAAATCATTTAAGCTATAATCTCGAATATCATGATCATTCAGATAAATAGCACCTTCTTGAATATCCCGTTCTCGCATGAGCAGGCGTAATAGTGTTGTTTTGCCAGAACCTGTTTGTCCAACAATTCCTAGCGTCTGCCCTTTTTCTAATGCAAAATGAATATTGGATAAAGTGGCTGCTTTCTCATAAGAAAAATGCTGAATATCATAGACCAAACGACCATTTTGTATAGGGAAAACGGGATTTTTGGTCTCTTTGACATCAGATTTTTCTGCCAATAGTCGCTCAATCCGTTCATAAGAAACCATTCCTCTTTGGCTGATGTTGAAGAGATAGCCCATCGCCTGCAAAGGCCATACCAGCATATCTAGATAAGTAATAAATGTCACTAACTCTCCAACTGTAAATTGTCCTCTAGAGATGAACATTCCCCCAAAAATCAAGGTTAATGCATAAGATAAGCCGATGAAAATCAGAACCATAGGGTCGAAGAGGGAATTATATTTAGCAGCTAAAATATTCTTCTCATAGACATCCTGATTTGTCTTAGCAAAAGAGTGACTTTCTGCTTTTTGATAGCCAAAAGATTTCGTTACTTTAATCCCTGAAATGCTTTCCTGTACCTTGTTATTCAAGTCAGAAAAGGCCTCCTGAGCCGCTTTAAAGCTCTCATGATTTTTTCGTCCAATTAAACTGGTTCCCCAGGAAAGAAATGGCAATGGCAGAATAGCAATCAAAGTCAAGCGCCAGTCTAAAACAAAAAACATGGTCAGCAGAGTTACCAGTGCTGTGATAGAGGCATCTACCGCCGACATGACACCCCCACCTGCCACACTTACAACTGCATTAATGTCATTCGTTGCATGCGCCATCAAATCTCCTGTTCGATATTTTTGGTAAAAAGATGGTGCCATTTGGGTAAAGTGCTCAAAGAGTTGAGAACGTAAAAGTCGTCCCAAATGATTTGCTGTGCCAAAGATATATAGCCGCCAAAGATAACGCAGACCATACATAATAAAGGCCGAAGCAACCAAAAGTGAAAGATTTAAAAGTAATTGCTCTGATGTTAGATTTCGACTAGCAATACGGTCAATGACCACACCAATTACTCTAGGAGGAATTAAATTAAAAACACTAACCAAAGACAAGGCTAGAATTCCGATAATATAACGTTTTTTCTCCAGTTTGAAAAACCAGCCCAATTTTCTGATAAGATTCATATTTTCTCCTCTGCTATTACTAATTACCATTATACATTATTTTGTTGCATTATCTGTAAAAATAAAACGCAGCTAGCGCAACCTAACTGTGTTCCTCATTTCTTTTGGGTCAATTCAAAACTCTTATCTAAAAGGGAAAAAAGTTCTGTATCCGTCAAAGTATCATCCAAGGGCAGGCTCAGCCAATATTTTTTATTCATGTGAAATGCTGGGTAAATTCCTGCTTTCTTAAGCAAATTAGCTACTTGATTGTTTTTGACATTCAGCACTTCTATTTGACCAGTTTTGCCATTTTCAAACTTCGACCAGTCTATCGTCATAAAAATGCCATACCATTTTTTAGTATCCTGATGTCGAAAAACACCAGCATGAAGATTGCTATGTTTTGAAGAATTCCCCCAGAGATATTCCAGTCTTCCGTCATAGATTCTTGCTACGTACTCCTGCAAGCGGCTACTCTGTTCATAAAGAAAGCCAACTTCCTCAAAACAATTAGCTCGAATCGTCAAAAAAATCTCCTGACAGGCTTCACGGACTTGACCGACAAATTCACCCGTCATAGTCTCCATTTTGACTTGTACGTATTCATCACCAGTCTCTTGGTCAAACACTTGATAGTCCAGCTTCTCACCCTGCAGTTTTAGCTGTAACAGAAAATCACCATTCATTATTTCCTGAGAATAAACAAACTCTTCTCCTCTTTTTTCAAAACCAAATACCTGTAATTTTTCTGGATTTGCTTGATATTTCTCAAATAAGTCTAACATGATCTTCACTTTCTAAAATACAATTTTGGTACCATGAAGTTGATTGACGCCGAGCTTTGCAACAATTTCATCACGATTATCAACCGTAATACCGCCTCCTGGTAAAATATCAATCCGACCAGCTGCATGATTTATCAATTCATATAACCAAGAAAAATGCTCTTGAATAGGCCCTTCTGCCAGTCCACCGTGAGTTAGAATCCGTTTCACGCTATGTTCCATTAGCCAGTCCATTTCACTAAATTGATGTTCTCTTGGAATGGCGTCAAAAGCCATGTGAAAGACGACTTCCAGCTCTTGCGAGGCTTTTAATAATTTTTCCATTTTTGGATAATCAATTTTATTAGCACTTGTCAAAACACCAAAAACAAGTCCGTGTGTCCCAGCGCTGCGCGCCATTTGAATGTCTTCTAGCATGATTTCCATTTCCAAGTCATTGTATACAAAGTCTCCCCCGCGTGGACGAATCATCGTCATAACGGTCACATTGTAAGGTTTTGCTAGCTCAACAGCCGCTTTTATGACACCGTAACTAGGCGTTGTTCCGCCAACTGCTAGATTATCGCAAAGTTCAATTCGTCGAGCACCAGCCTGCATGGCTTTTTCCAAATTAGTCACATTTTCTGCACAAAATTCATAAATCATTTTTGACCTCTTCTATGTGAAAGTGTTTTCTTGATTATTATAACATAATCACTATTTATTCTTCAAAATCTTTCGCGACTCGCTGGCACCAATCCAACCATTTTTTCCTATAATCCGACTCAGGCAAGATACGATTTTCTAAATCTTTTATCGTAAAAATTCCCATTTTTTCACAAGTTTGAAGGCAATAGTAATAGAAATCCCAATTCAAATCGTCCTCTTCTGCATAAACTGGAATCTATTCAAAACCAGCTTGATAAGCTATAAATGCTCTGCTATGTCCATCAGTGAAAAAGATTTTATCTTTCCATCGCTTAATTGGTAAAGGCTTTAAAGCATTTATGTCCTTTGTATCAAACCATGCCTGTACCTGCTCTAATTTCTTCTCAGAAAGATAAAATTGACTTGGTTGAATAGCTGACAAAGGAAGCGTCAAATCCAAAGCATAGCGATGCCCATTTTCAGTCTTTTCCAAAGGATAAAACCCTACTGACTCAAACATCTTCTTAGAAGCTTCATTGTCATCATAGATTTCTTGAACATACAAGCGCTTATAACCCAACTTGCGTCCGCGTTCAACCAATGCCTGAACAACTGTCCTCCCGATTCCCTGACCACGATAAGCTGAATTGCCAATAACAATCGGCATGTCCTCTTGCCAAAAACTCACATCACCAATCGGCTGCCAACCTGCATTTGTCAAAACTTCAATAAAATACACTTCTCCACGCTGAGTAAGATAATCATACATTTTCTTGATTCGTTGAAGCGTGTAAAGCTCTCGACTACCATCTATCAAATGAATCACCTCAGGGTCTTGATACCAAGAAAAGGCGAGATGAGCTTGTCCATCATACTTTCGCAAACGTAAGGAAGAATCAATGGAAATATACTCTGGTTGTTTCTTTACATCTATCATAATATTCTCCTCTTACTGACATTCTAACAGAAATGACACAGATTGTTTAGGAATTCTGTCCTATTCTATCAAAATTTTCTCTTGACATTATCTGAAAAAACAGTATACTATACTTGTGTATATACAGTAAAAAGGAGAAAATTATGAAACCTAAAACAAAAAATCAATTTATAACTCTTACAGCTCTCTTGACTGCACTAGCTATTGTTATTCCGATGGTTATGCCTGCAAAAATTATTATTCCACCTGCATCCTACACTTTGGCAAGCCATGTTCCCATCTTTTTAGCCATGTTTATCTCGCCGTTAATGGCTTTGATCGTTATTCTAGGATCTACTTTTGGTTTTTTAGTAGCTGGTTATCCCATTGTTATCGTTCTTCGCGCCCTGTCGCACATATTCTTCGGCTTGGTAGGCGCTCTTTATCTAAAAAAATATCCTAAAGCTTTAGATAAACCAATCCAGACTTGGATTCTTAATATTGTCCTTGCCTTTATTCATGCAATTGCTGAAGTCCTTGCTTGCCTCATCTTTTACGCCTCAACTTCTTTTCCAGCAAATATGTTTTATCTGCTTTTCATCCTCGTAGGAGTTGGAACTATTATTCATAGTATCGTTGATTTTATCATTGCACAATTTATCTATAAAGCTCTACAAAAAATCCGCTAAATCTTGAATATTTAACAGATTTATTCTACAATGAATTTATGATAAAACAAAGAAGAACAGATTTATTACAGCTTTTAAAAACTGCGGAAACTCCCTTAAATGGACAAATTTTAGCAGAGAAATTCCATGTTACTCGACAAATCATTGTACAAGACATTGCCGTTTTACGAGCAGATGGCGCCCCTATTATTAGTACAAATCGAGGCTATATTTACAAAACGAATGATACTGCTAAATATTATCACCAGCTTTTTAAAGTTAAGCATACGATTGAAGATATTGAAGTGGAATTACTGGCAATTGTAGATAACGGTGGACGAGTTCAAAATATTATGGTAGAGCATCCCGTTTATGGGGAAATTCAAACCTATCTGAAATTAACTTGTCGCAGAGATGTTCAGCATTTCATTCAACAAATTCACGAGACCAATTTCCGCGGTTTATCTGAATTGACAGACGGTGTCCATTATCATCTAGTAGAAGCTGATTCGCAACAAGATTTAGACTATGTCGAAAAAGCATTAGAAGAATTGGGATTTTTAATATAAAATTCAAACATGCTTTCTATATAGATTTTAAAAAAATAGAGCCTGAATGGCTCCATTTTTATTTCTCATCAATAACAATTCTGACTTTTTTATCTTCGGTTGGGACAGAATAAACAATCGTTCTTATCGCAGAGATCGTGCGACCTTTACGACCGATTACACGTCCAACATCACTAGGGTCAAGATCTAAATGATATTCCAAAAATTCTGGTGTATCTTCAATCTTGATAGTTAAAGCATCTGGTTGTGAAATCAAAGGTTTCACTATCGCAATAATAAGATTTTCAATCGTATCCATAGTCAACCTGCACTTCTATTATTTAGAGTATTTAGAATCGTGGAATTTCTTCATCACACCAGCTTTTGAAAGAATGTTACGAACAGTATCAGAAGGTTGAGCACCTTTTGACAACCAGTCAAGAATACGATCTTCTTTTAAAGTTACTTGGTTTTCAGCAACAAGTGGATTGTATGTTCCAACTGTTTCGATAAAACGTCCGTCACGAGGTGAACGTGAGTCTGCTACGTTGATACGGTAGAAAGGTTTTTTCTTAGAACCCATACGAGTTAAACGGATTTTAACTGCCATTTTAAAAATTTCTCTTTTCTTTTTTTATTTTTAGGGATAGCAGAGCTATTCCCAACATACTCTATTTTATCACAAGAAAGAAAAGGTGTCAAGAAAAAATCTTGACACCTTTTGATATTACCATTCTACGACTTCAAAGACTGTAGCTGTCAGATCCTCAACAAAAGAATCGCTAACTTGACGACTATTTCCAGCTACAAGTTTCAAATTTCCAATATCTTCAATATTGTATCTATCACCACTTGCATTAAAAATTACGAGGTAATAATTATCATCTTTCACTTCAAAAATGACAATTCCACTTCCGGAATGCGCTGAATGTACAAAGGCATGCTGGTAAATGTCATCATAATGCTGGTAAGAAAATTCTTTTGTTGTCGTTTTTAAACGAATCATCTGTTTGATATAGTTGATACTTTCTTGATGATGAGCTAATAAATCCCAGTCTACTTGATTGACAACGTCGGGAGCGTTATAACTGTTCATAGCGCGCTTATGATCTGCCTGAATGGTATTTCCATTTGCTCCAGTTGCCACTAGTTTGCTACGTGAAAATTCCTGTCCCAACTCCATAAAACTCATGCCTTGCAAGAGGAGATTCATCGCAGTTGCTAATTCAATCCGCTTAGTACGAGTCAATTCATCATCATCTGGGTGCAGTTCAGCTAACAAATCGTGCAAATTGTAATTATCATGCGCTTCTACATAATTAACAACTTGTTTTGGCTCCAGATAGGTTCCTAGTTCACTACTTCCTAGAATTGCCTTGGCAACAATTGATTCTGTCGCTTGACCACTTACAAAGCCAGCTTTCAAACCACCATAAACCTCTGCGCCTTTGATAGCATCACGTTCAGTATCGTTGAAAAATCCGATATTAGGTAATTCAAAGGCATTATCTTTTTTGGCTTTGTCAAGCGGAAGCAATCCTGTCCCCATATCCCAACCTTCACCGTATGTGAGAATTCTCGGGTCAATTTTATCTAACGCTTCCCGAATTTGACGCATCGTTTCAATATCATGAATGCCCATTAAATCAAAACGAAAACCATCAATATTATACTCTTTTACCCAATAAAGGATAGAATCAATCATATATTTACGAAACATTTCATGCTCGCTGGCTGTCTCGCTCCCCACACCTGTTCCATTTTGGAAAGATCCGTCTGGATTCATTCGATAGTAATAATCAGGCACTGCTTGTTGAAACGGTGAATCATGAGTCGAATAAATATGGTTGTATACAACATCTATCACTACGGAAATGCCCGCATCATGATAGGCTTGAATCATCGTTTTTAAATCCCGCATTCCTTGAGATGGATTTGCTGGATCTGTTGAAAAACTCGTTTCAGGAGCATTGTAATTTTGAGGGTCATAGCCCCAATTATACATTACATTTCCGTCTTGATCATACTCTTTATGTCGATCAGAGATGGGCTGCAATTGTACAACATTGATACCTAAAGATTGGATATAATCAAATCCCGTCGCCTGGCCAGATCGATTTTTGGTTCCTTTTTGACAAGCCCCTAAAAAGGTTCCTCGGTGTTTTTTAGACACGCCAGAACTGCTAGACTTCGTCAAATCTCGTACATGCATCTCATAAATAACAGCTTGACAAGGATTCTTTAGACGCCAAATTGCCTGTTGCCCTTGTTTCACTTGGAAATGTTTTGGATTTCGCTCCGCAGGCGATAAAATGACAGAACGCTTTCCATCTTCCGTTACGGCTTCCGCATACGGATCGCGTGTTACTGTTTTGTGATGTTCAAACTCTAGCTGGTACTGATAGGCTTTATTTGCCAAGTCATCTGAAATCACTCGAGACCAAATTCCGATTGTATTTTTAGCATGATCTTTGGAAAAATCTTCTCCTCTTTGTAAGTCGTAGACCTTCCAGATTTTCGCTTTGTTAGTGCTATTCTTGTAGACTACTAGCTGAACTTTTTTTGCAGTCGGTGCCCAGAGTTTAAATTCAGCTTTTTTACCATCATACCGACAACCTAGCCAACCTTGATACCCCCAATGCTGATCAAAATGTTTGCTGTCTAATGCCATATCAAAAGCATGAGGATCTTGCTTTGCATAATATGGACTAGTCATAGCAGCCTGCCTAGAATAATAAACTTGACTGTCTCCTTCTATAATCCAAACCTCAGTCACTAAATGAGATGGTAACAACTGAATGGAATAGTCAACCGACTGGTGAGACCAATCGGTTGTTTTTACAATGACATGGACATTACTCAAAGCTTGTTCGCTTTTATAGGACAAGGTTCCTTGAATCCCGAAATCATCATACTGGGAAAAAGTACTCTCTTCTCCCCATTTATTCATTTGCCATTTCCACATATTATAGGCTGCATAATTTCCTAATTGATTATGGTAATGGATTAAGACACGATAGTCTAACATCATATTCTCCTGATTATTCTTTATTCTCCAATGACAAAGCACTATCGCTAATCTCATCAATATTTGCAAAAAATTCTAAATGGTTATGAAGAACTTCCAATTCAACAGGAGTATCTCCACCATATTCGCCATCCAAATTTAACATGAATGGGGCTTTTTTGTCTAAAACTTCTAACTTTAACTTACTTGTTTTTAAATATTCTACATTCACATCTGTCACATGTTGACCACCATTGATTGCTTGAATCATCAACGCCAACATATCAAACAACCGAGCAGTTTTCACCAAAATCAAGGTAAAATTACCATCATCTAGCACTGTATCTGGCGCTAATTTTTCAAAACCGCCGATTGAATTTGTCAAGGCAACAAAAATCAAAGAGACCTTACCTTCAAACACACCGTGGTCATGTTCAATGTGTACCTTGCGTAATTTAGATTTTGGCAGCATTTCTGCTCCTTTTGCGACATAGGCAAGGTAGCCTAGACGTGACTTGACTTCACTTGGAACACTATAGGTCAATTCTGTCAAAGTTCCCGCTGCAGCAATGTTAATAAAATATTTTTTCCCATAAGCCTGACCAATATCCATTTTTATGGTTTGATTTTTTTCAATAATCCGCGCAGCTGCCACTGGATCCCCCATTGGAATCTTGAGGGCGCGTGCATAATCATTGGTCGTACCAGTTGGAATAAACGCCAACTTTGGACGATTTTCCAACGGTGCCACTCCGTTGACCACTTCATTGATCGTTCCATCTCCACCAGCCGCAACAATTAAATCAAATCCTGCTTTAGCCGCTCTCTCAGCTTCATTTTGAGCTGATAAAGGAGCTGGGGTTGTCTGATAAGCACTTGTTTCATAGCCCACATCTTCTAAAACGTCTAAAACTTCTGCGATATTTTTTTTAATAATTTCCTGACCAGAGGTCGGATTATAAATCAATCGTGCTCTTTTTCTAGCTGTTTCCATACAAACCTCTATAAACTCTCAAGCCAAGCTTCATCACGAATGGTTATGCCCAACTCTTGAGCTTTTGTTAATTTACTTCCTGCATCTGCTCCGGCAACGACTAGACTTGTTTTCTTAGATACCGAGCTCGTCACCTTTGCACCTAAACTTTCTAATTTCGCTTTTGCTTCTGAACGATTCAGTCGTTCCAATTTTCCTGTTAAAACAACGGTCAATCCAGAAAGCGCTGCATCTGCTGCCACTTTTTCGCCAAGGTAAGTGAAATTTAACCCCGCTTCTTTTAATTCCGATAATAAAATATGAGTTCCTTCTTGTGCGAAATAGCTGGAAAGACTCTCAGCAATCACCATTCCTAGACTATCCAGCGCAGCAATTTCTTCTTTTTCTGCTTTTGCTAATTGCTCCAAATCATGAAAATGCTCTAGCAAAATCTGACTGGCTTTACTTCCAACATGGCGAATGCCCAAACCAAATAATAATTTCTCGGCAGAATTTTCCTTGGAAGCCTGAATAGCAGTATACAACTTATTAGCTGATTTTTCCTTAAAATTTTCCAATTGCAGCAAATCTTCGACAGTCAAGCGATAAATGCCAGCCACATCATTTACCAACTGCTGATCAAATAACTTTTCTACAACAGCAGGACCAAGACCTGTGATATTCATGGCATCGCGACTAGCAAAATGAATCAAGCCTTCTTTGATTTGTGCAGGACAACGTGGATTGATACAGCGCAAAGCAACCTCATCTTCAAAGTGAATCAACTCGCTGTTGCAACTTGGACAATTCTTTGGAATCTCCAATTTCTCTTTTGATTGGCGCTTGCTTTCAACCACTCGCAAAACAGCCGGAATAATGTCGCCCGCCTTATAAACGATAACTGTATCGTCTTTGCGAATATCTTTTTCAGCAATGTAATCTACATTGTGCAAAGTGGCTCGGCTGACCGTTGTCCCTGCTAATTGCACAGGCGTCAAGTTGGCGGTCGGCGTAACAACTCCAGTCCGCCCAACCGTCCAGTCAACTGATAAAAGCTGCGCTTCTTTTTCCTCGGCTGGAAATTTGTAAGCAATCGCCCATTTAGGTGCTTTTACGGTAAAACCAAGCTCTTCTTGTACCGCCAAATCATTTACCTTGATTACAACACCGTCAATATCATACGGTAACTGGTCGCGTTCTTGAGCGATTTGTCCAATAAACTGCCACACTTCATCCATCGAATGTGCCAAAATATGCCGCTCATTCACACTGAATCCATTTTTAGATAACTGATTTAAAACAGCTTCTTGGCTCGTCGCACTTGTCGGACTGGCTTCTTGATAGAGAAAGGTTGCAAGATTTCGCTTGGCAACAATCGCCGTATCCAACTGACGCAATGTTCCTGCCGCTGCATTTCTCGGATTAGCAAATTCTGGTTCTCCGTTTTCCTGGCGTAGCTGATTCACCGCGTCAAAAGAGCTGCGTGGCATGTAACATTCCCCACGAACAGTCATATCAACTTCGCTTGGCAACTTTAAAGGAATATCTTTCACTCTTTTCAGATTTTCTGTGATATTTTCCCCAACAGAACCGTCTCCGCGAGTCGCTCCTGCAACTAAAATCCCCTTTTCATACATGAGAGAAACAGAGAGGCCGTCAATTTTTAGTTCACATAGATAGCTAACATCTGGAAAATCTTTCCGAATCCGTGCATCAAATACATCTAACTCTTCACGTGAAAAAGCATCCTGCAAACTATAGAGCGGATACTGGTGTTGGTATTTTTCAAAACCTTCTAAAACCTTACCTCCCACACGATGAGTTGGGCTATCAGGCTGAACGAACTCTGGATACTGCTTTTCTAAATCTAATAATTCATGATACAACTTATCATATTCACTATCTGATACGCTTGGATTATCAGTCGTATAATATTCATGAGCATACTGATTGAGCAACTTCACCAGTTCTAACATTCTGTCTTTCATAGTTCTATTTTATCATAATTCATGCGTTTCTACAGCATTCTTACCTATATTCTTTACAAAAAATTAGACAAAAATGTAAAATAGCAGAAAAATAATCATCATCACATCAAATATGATAAATTTCCAAAATTTAATTGATTAAAATACATAAAAGAAGTAAAATATACTATAAATAAAAAAGCTAGGAGAATTGTTAGTATGAATATTACAATTGCAGGTGTCGGTGCCATGGGTAGCCGCTTTGCTCTGATGTTGCATCGAGCAGGGCATAAAGTGACTTTAGTAGATGGTTGGAAAGAACATGTCACAGCTATCCAAAAGGATGGCTTACAAGCTAACTTAAACGGCGAAGAAGTTGTTGCCAAGTTGCCCATCTATTTGCAAAGCGAAGTAGATCCAACCTTATCTAATGACTTAATTATTCTGTTTACAAAAGCCATGCAGCTAGAAGCGATGTTAGCAGATATTCAACCTTTGATACATGATAATACAGCTGTTCTCTGTCTATTAAATGGGATTGGTCACGAAGAAGTCATTGAAAAATATGTCCCAAGAAATCAAATTATGATTGGAAATACCATGTGGACTGCTGGTATGGAAGAACCTGGACGTGCAAAATTATTTGGAAATGGCTCAATCGCTTTGAAGAATTTAGTCGCAGATCCAAAAGCCGAACAAGCAGCTTATAAAGTCATTGAAACCTTGAATTCTGCCGGATTAAATGCGCAATACACAGAAAATATCTTATATGCCATTTATAAAAAAGCTTGTGTCAACGGAACGATGAATAGTTTGTGTACCCTTTTGCTTGCTAATATGGCAGACTTTGGAGACACTACTCCTGCACATAATATTGTTGTGAAAATTGTTAGCGAGTTTGCAGAAGTTGCAAAACACGAAAATGTAGACTTGAATGTCACAGAAACCGTGGACTACATTGAAAAGAATTGTTATAATCGCGATACAATTGGCTTGCATTATCCGTCAATGTATCAAGATTTGAACGAGCACAATCGTTTGACAGAAATTGATTATATCAACGGAGCTATTGCACGAAAGGGACAACAATATGGTGTAGACACGCCATACTGTGCCCTTATAACTGAACTCGTCCATTGTAAAGAACAATTATTAGGTGCAAAATAAACTTAGCTAGAAAATTCATTGTTTTTACAAAAATCATAAAACGATATGGTCTTATATTTTTTAATTTCTAGATAAACAAAAATATGCCGAAGAATTTTTGGGCATATTTTTTATTGAATCTAATATTAACGAAAATTATTTTCCTAAATCAATCCGCTTATTTAGCTTGTCCATTAAAATTCCACCAATGATGAGTGAAGCAAACTCTCCTACTGCTGTCGTAAACCAAGTCAAAAAGAACGGTGCTTTAGCGACAAGATACAATTCAGCTGCAATGGTAACCATAGAAAGTGGAAAGAAAATCGCAAAATAAAAGAAAGCTTTATTGATCAGTCCATTAAACAAGTATTCATGCATGTATTTTCTAAAGAAATACACACCTAAGCTCAAAAAGACCAAAGTTGAGCCACCACCGACAAAGACATCGATGATTCCAAAACTAAATAAATTTGCAATCATACACCCCAACGTGACTCCGATGATGTACTTTGGTTTATAAAAAGCCATAAAGTTCATCATTTCAGAAATCCGAAATTGGTAGGCACCGTAGCTAATAGCATTCAGAGGCGGTGTCATTGTTAGTGCGACATAAATCGCAGCAACAAGAGCAATCTGAGCCATATCACGAACAGTAATTTTTTCCATGTTTTCTCCTTTAGCGGCTAAACCGCGTGTAATATGCTTGACGAAAGGGAACTAAGCGCCAAGGGCTGTATTGACAAAACGAATACAGCTTTTCAAGTATAGCACATTTTTTGCAAATATGATAGACTAAATCTATGAAAAAATATGTTAAACACTTTTTTGACAACGAAATTTTATCTTATTTGTTTTTCGGTGTTGCTACAACTGTTGTCGCCGTCCTTACTCGTATGCTTTGTTACGCTTTGACGAGCAATGAATTACTTGCTACAGCTTTAGGAAATATCGCTGGTATTCTTTTTGCTTTTGCGACAAATGACACGATTGTTTTTAAGCAACAAAGAAAGGGCTGGGGCGCTCGTTTTGTCAAATTTGCTCTTGCGCGACTTTCCACTTTTCTGCTGGACATGGGACTCACATTCATTTTTGTCACAACATTTCCTAACATTATTGGTCAATTTGTCCACAATGACATCAAAGCAGTTAATACCATTGAAACTTTATTTGCTCAAATCGTTATTATTGTGCTCAATTATGTTTTTAGTAAAGTCTTTGTATTTAAAAATAAATCAACTAATTAAAAAGACAAACCTACCTCAAATGGTGGTTTGCCCGCAATCTGAAAGAGCTTTAATGCTCTTTTTTCTTAAATGTCTACACTTGGATTGTCAATTGTTAGATGAGTGATTTCTCCTTTGACTCCAAAATAATCTTCAACTAAACTTTGCAATTCCTGCATAGCTGCTTGCGCGCGTTTAGCTTGGTCTTCATTGATTGCTTCAATGACTAATACTGCATCCGTTGTGTCTTCAGTCAGCATTGTCCGTTGCGCTTCCCTCCAGTTAAAACAACGACAAACAGCTCCTTCATCATCATAATAAATAATTTCCTCTGGAAGAGCTGGTGCGTCTGTCTCTGCACCAAGTGGAAAGAAGGGTTCGCCTCCTTGCGCTTTTCCAAGATGCAAGCCTCCTTGAATCTTAGCTATATCTTCACCACCACAAGGAACAGCATAGGAAAGTGACACACTGTTATAAATATCCACCAATGGATTGATTGGATTGAACTCACGACCTTGACTTACCCTTTTTAAAAGAGCTTCAATAGAAGAACGCGCACCTTTTTTAGTTTTAAACTTACTGAAAGCACCGCGCCATTCTTGAATCACGTCATTTTGCGTAAAGGTTTCATCTACGATAAAATCTTCTGCTCGCTTGCTTCCCTTGTCCAACAAAGATTTAAAATAAGGGTCTTTGCTTTCGTCAACGCTATTATCCAAGCCTTTAACAACCATAATGCTAATTTGTGCTTGAGGGAATAATTCCCAAAATTCATTTTCAACTGTGACTTTCATTTTACACATCTCCATAATTTCTTTTTTGTCCTTTTTTAACCAATTCCCAATCATCAGTAATATTCTGTCGCACCTTTGCTAACATGTCTTCTAACAATTGAGAATCTTCTTTTGAAAATCCTGTCAAAGCCTGCTGCTCAGAATAAGTGTGCTCTGCTAAGATAAACGGATAAAGTTTTTTTCCTGTGTCTGTCGCAAAAAGCTCTTTATTTTTTAAATTTCCAGCTGCACTTCTTCTTTCAATCAAACCTTTACTCTCTAATTTTTTGACGGAGCGAGCAACAGTTGAACGATCAACTTTCAGCAAATCAGAAAGCTCTTCTTGAATAATACCGGGACTTTCTACGATACGAACCAAATAAAGGTACTGCCCTTTGGCCAAATCAACATGGCGAAATTCAATATTCGCCATTGAATCCAACGCTCGAGCGATGATACCAATCTCTCGCAAAATCGTCATATTGCCTCCTTAAGCAATATTATACCACATTTTATTGCAAATGCAACAAAAAACACCACAAAAAAAGAAATTTTATTTGAACTTCTCTTTATTTTTTATAAGTCTCGTTGTCAGTTGTTTATGTCTCGTTTCAAATTCTTTTTCGTGACAACCTTGGTAACTTGCATTTAAGATTGCCCCAATAATCATAATTTGGGCAATGAGGGTAAACCAAATCATGACGACGACAACAAAAATGGAACTAAAAAATCGGACATCCATTAAGTGATTTACATAAGTGTCCAAATAAACGGAAAATAAATTTAACAATACTCCAATCGTAAAAACTACAAAAATCGTTCCCGGCAGAACATAGCGAATTTTCCTGATTTTTACATTGGGTAAAAAGTAATAAAGCATCAGTAAAGAAAGAAACAGCAAGGTGTAAATAGTCGGCTGGGTCATTCTTTGCAAACTGGCATATAGTTGATCATCAAACTCCCAAAAGCTATGAAGCAAGCGAAGCGACATTCTCCCAAACATTGTCAGTAAAAGAGACAAGGCAAAGAGGAATTGCAATCCCAAGCTAATGACTAAACTAAATAATCTATGTGATATCAGACCTCTATCTTTTGCAACACCATAAGCTTTATTAAATGCTTTTTGCAAAAATGACATTGATTGTGAAAATGCCCATAAAGCCGAAAGGATAGAAAAACTCAACAAGCCAGAAGAAGGCTGAGTTAGCAAATTTCGGGTAACCTTTGCAACGACTTCATACAGCGATTCAGGCAGAACATCTTCCATTGCTTCCAAAAATTCTGCTATCGGAATTTGAAAATAAGGCAATATATTCACAACAATCAATAGCAACGGAAAAATCGAAATCAGCAAATAATAAGCCACTGCAATGCTTGTCAAATCAATCTCGGATGCTTGATAAAATTTAAAAAAGGATTGTAAAAACGGATTCTGTCCAATCTTAGAAACAAACTTTTTCATCTCGTCTCCTACTAGAATACAGAGCAAAAAGCCCCTTTCCATTCTTATTTTTAATAAGTTCCTTCTTCTCCTTGGCTGGTTAAGATAACAGGACCATCTTTGGTAATCACAAATTGATGTTCGTATTGACAAGAAAGTCCACCGTCCAGCGTTTTGTGAGCCCAACCCGTTTCAAAATCTGTGTCAATCTCCCAAGTACCTGTTGAAATCATTGGCTCAATTGTCAAAACCATGCCTTCACGAAGACGCAATCCGCGTCCAGCGCATCCGTAATGAGGCACCATTGGCTCTTCGTGCATGGTTGGTCCAACACCGTGTCCTACCAAGTCACGAACGACACCATAGCCATGACTTTCCGCATACTCTTGAATCGCTGCACCAATGTCACCAATTCGATTGCCAACTTGAGCAGCTTCAATTCCACGATAAAGGCATTCTTTTGTCACGTCCATCAGTTGGTGCACTTCTTCACTCACTTGACCAACTGCATAAGCCCAGCAAGAATCCGCAACACCTCCACGGAAATTTTCTGTATAGTGTTTCATCTGCTCTACATTGTTGAAATCGAGTTTAGAAACATCCAATTCTGCTTTATCAACCAAGCCAACAACCATATCTACTTTAATTAAGTCACCCTCAACCAATTTTTGATGACGTGGAAAAGCATGTGCCACTTCATCATTCAATGAGCAGCAAGTGGCATAAGGGTAGTCCATGATGCTCCCTTCTACGCCAATTTGAAGAGGAAGCGCATTATCTTCTTTGCAGCGTCTGCGGACATATTCTTCAATTTCCCACATGTCAATACCTGGCTTAATCAAATCCCTTAAACCTATATGAATACTGGCGAGAAATGCGCCGCTTTTTTCCATTAAATCAATTTCACGTTGTGATTTTAAAGTTATCATTCTTTCTCCTTAATATCTGAGGTATTAGTTTATCTTTACTGTAATGGTCGCTTTTGCAACCAATTGAAGTTTTAAATAAATATCGTAATCCAAAATAGCAGAGTGCCTTGTTTGTCGAACAATTCTTGGTCGAAGTGTCAAACTTTCATCAATCTGAACAGCTTGCAAGAAATAAATCATCATCTGCTCAATAATAATATTTTTCTTGCCAGATGTCATGAATTGATGCGTTGCTGTCGTTAAAATCTCTGTTAGAATCCCGTTAGACAAAACACCGTTACTTTCTAACATAAAAGGTTCCACAACAAAAGAAAATTCATTGTTGATATGACGAAGTTTTTGAGAGACTTGGTCACTAAAAGTCGGTAGGCTGGAGATTTGTTCCCGACTCATTTTTTCCATGACATCACGACGCGTAATGACTCCAAGAAGAGTTTGATTGCTCCGAATAACTGGTACCATTTCAAAATCTTCTGTAATCATACGCTGGCTAACATTGGCAATACTGGTGTTTAAAGTGACGGCATAGATATTTTTCGTCATGACTTTGTCCAAAATAGTGTGAGGAGACTTGTCACCAGTATCACGCATAGTCACCACGCCAACGACCATATTATGCTGATTAACAACAGGAAAACGACTGCTACGGTTTTTTCGAACCAAATCCATAAAATCACGAACGGTATCTGTATCTTTTAAGAAACCATACTCATGACTACCACGATAAACCTGTTCCACGGTTAAAATATCTGTTTTGATCTGCATGTTGGACAGAGCACGATTGATAATCGTTGCAACTGTAAAGGTATCATGTTGGGATCTTAGAACAGGAATGCTTAGGCGGTTCGCTAATTTTAAAACATCAGAACTCACTTCTAAGCCACCTGTCACTAAAACAGCATTTTCATGCTTCAAAGCCAATAACTGAATACGGGTGCGGTCTCCAATAATCAAGAGGCCTCCTTCCGTTAAGTAACGTAAGAGATTCTTCTCGGTCATTGCCCCGATTGTGAATTTACTGAATTCCTTTTCAAGTCCGTCTTGACCAGCTAATACTTCTGATTTCGTAATTTCAGCAATTTCTTTAAATGTTAAGTGCTCCAGCTCTACTTTGGGAGATTTTACGCGAATCGTTCCGCTACGAGGACGTGTTTCTACCAATCCACGATTTTCAGCTTCTTTAATTGCACGATAAGCAGTCCCCTCGCTTACTCCTAAATAATTGGAAATACTGCGTACACTAACACGCTTTCCTACTGGTAATTCTTCCAAATAAGCGATAATTTCTTGATGTTTACTCATGAAAGTCTCCTTTTTCATAGCAAAACTCTAAATAATCCCGCATTTTACGTGTATAACGGTCGCTCCCCTTGAACTGCCGCCTACAAGAAAATCCTGTCTTCTCGGCAACTCTTTGGCTGGCTTTGTTTTCCAGATGAGTTATAATATAAAGTCGCTTCAAATCAAACTGTGTAAATGCCAAATAAACAATATTTTTGACGCACTCAGTCATCAGACCATGTCCCCAATAATCCTGCCGAAGAAAATAACCAAGCTCTGCTTCGCCCTTGATTTCGTCTATCTTTTCAAATTTGACAGAACCAATCATCTGCCCAGAATCTTTATCGCAAATCGCCCAAATTCCAAGAGGATGTTTCATAAAATAATTAGCCAATACATGTTGGCTTTCTTGTAAATTAGCCTGCACAGGAAAAATGAAGCGTAGATTTTCAGGATTGGAGGCAATTTTATAAAAATCTTCACTATCCATAAAGGAAAATGGACGTAATACTAAATGTTCTGTTTCTATAAAGGCGAATTCCGCCAATTTTGTCCACAAATTCATATCTTACCTCTAAAGATAAGACCCAGTTGGTACGCCAACCGGGCTATTTCACCTCATCATGTCAACGCTGTTTCGAATCTATTCTTCGACAAGCTGAATGTCTGCTCCTAAACTCGTCAACTTTTCAATAATATTTGAATAACCTCGTAAAATAAATTCTACATTTGTAATTTCGGTTTTTCCATGAGCTAGCAAGCCTGCAATTACAAGTGCTGCTCCTGCCCGCAAATCAGTCGCTTTGACCGCTGCACCTTGCAATTGATTAGAGCCTTCATAAGCAATATGATTGGCACTCGTTGAAATCTTTCCTGCCATTTTTGCTAACTCAGGGACATGATTTACTCGCTTTTCATAAATCGTATCAATAATTAAGCCACGTCCTTTAGCAGTTAACAAAAGTGGCGTAATAGGCTGTTGCAAGTCTGTAGCAAAGCCTGGATAAGGAGCCGTCTTAATATTAATTGCTTTCAAATCATGTTGCTTTTCGACATACACACTATCTTCAGAAACGGTCATGCGAACTCCCATTTCTTCTAATTTCGCAATAAAGCCTTCTAAGTGTTCATAAAGGACATTGTTGATTTGCACACCTTCACCAATTGCAGCAGCCATTGAGATATAAGTTCCTGCTTCAATTCGATCTGGAATGACTTGATGACGAGTACCATGAAGTTTGTCAACACCTTCAATGACAATAATATCCGTACCCGCTCCTCGAATGTGTGCTCCCATATTATTCAAAAGTGTCGCTACATCAATGATTTCAGGCTCACGAGCTGCATTTTCAATAACGGTGCGCCCTTTTGCTTTTACTGCCGCAAGCATGGTGTTAATGGTCGCCCCAACACTTACCGTATCCATGTATATACTAGCTCCGTGGAGATGTTTACCACCTGTCGAAAGGTTCATGAAATTCCCCTCGTAAGACATAGTAGCCCCCATGGCTTCAAATGCTTTCAAATGCAAGTCAATAGGTCGCGGACCCAAATCACAGCCACCAGGTAAACCAACTGTTGCTTCGCCATAGCGGCCCAGCAAGCTACCATAAAAGTAATAAGAAGCACGCAAGCTATTGATTTTACCATAAGGCATTGGCACATTTTTTATACCACGAGGATCAATTCTTAGCGTATCATCTTGGCGCTCAACAGTAGCTCCCATAGCTTCCATAATGTCAATCAAACTCACAACATCGGAAATATCTGGCACACAGTCCAATGTCACGATTTCATCAGATAAAATTGTCGCCGGAATTAAAGCGACTACGCTATTTTTAGCACCACTAATAGTCACCTCTCCTTTTAAGGGGCGACCACCATTAATTACAATTTTTTTCATTTTCAGCTCTTTCAAAGAATTTCTAATCAAATATACTGCACTTTATTATAACACAGTTTCTGGGAAAATCCTATCCTTTTAAAGAAATCTCTTTTGACTTGTCATTCTTGTTATATAACGATTACAGAGCAATTTTATTTTTGTAACATTAAAAAAGGAGTGAGATCGAACTAAAATTTGAAAATTTTTAGTTCGTAATCTCATCCCCGAAAGGTTGCTCAACAATTTCCTAGACTGTTGAGAGGTAAAAGTTTTTTATCAAAAGTACTCTTTTCTGAGCTTGAAAAACGAATAGTCTTGAGACTTGCTTAGCACAAGCTCTGTTCGCTATATCCAAGTCCTGCTTTGAGTAATCAGCCAACTGCGCTACTGGTTTATTTTGAAACTAAAGATTTTTAGTCTAAGCGACCTACTTGTTATTTCACAGCTGCTTTCAAAGCATCTACTTTATCAAGTTTTTCCCACGGCAGGTCAATATCCGTACGTCCCATGTGCCCATAGGCAGCAGTCTGACGGTAAATTGGTCGTTTCAAATCAAGCATTTGAATAATACCAGCTGGACGAAGGTCAAAGATTTGTCGAACTGCTTCTTGAATCTTACTTTCTGAAACTACACCTGTACCAAAAGTATCAATGCGGACTGATACTGGATGTGCGACTCCGATAGCATAGGCTAGCTGAACTTCTACTTTCTTAGCTAATCCTGCTGCAACAATATTCTTGGCAATATAACGCGCTGCATAAGAAGCGGAACGATCGACTTTTGTGGCATCTTTTCCAGAGAAAGCCCCACCTCCGTGGCGTGCATAACCACCGTATGTATCAACGATAATCTTACGTCCAGTTAAACCAGAATCTCCTTGAGGTCCACCAATAACAAAGCGACCAGTTGGATTGATGAAAAACTTACTTTTTTCATCCAAATACTCTGCTGGAACTACTTCTTTAATGACCTTTTCAATCACATCTTGATGAATCTGCTCATTGCTTACTTCTGGGTCATGTTGAGTGGAAATAACAACAGTATCCACGCGCACTGGTTGGTCATTTTCATCGTATTCAACCGTTACTTGAGATTTTGCATCCGGACGAAGATAGGAAATTTCTCCAGACTTGCGAAGCTCTGCTAAACGACGGACTAATTTGTGACTGAGAGAAATGGGCAACGGCATTAGTTCAGGTGTTTCATCTACAGCAAAACCAAACATCAGCCCCTGATCACCGGCACCAATCAAATCAAGTGGATCTTGTTCAGTATTTCCACGAATTTCAAGGGCTTCATTCACCCCTTGAGCGATATCTGGTGATTGCTCAACAAGCGACGGATGCACCCCCACTGTTTCTGCTGAAAAACCATATTCAGCTTTTGTATAACCAATCTCTGCAATTGTATCGCGAACTATGCGGTTAATATCCACATAAGCATTGGTAGAGATTTCCCCAAAAACATGGACAGAGCCTGTGTAGACAGCTGTCTCAGCAGCCACATGAGCTTCTGGATCCTGCTCCAAGATAGCATCTAAAATAGCATCTGAAATTTGGTCTGCAATCTTATCTGGATGTCCTTCAGATACAGATTCAGACGTGAAAAGTTTACGTTCTGACATATTCATGTCCCCCTTTTAATGAAATATTCCCTCCTAAAAATTCTATTATTGCTAGGAAGTTACTTGAAAATCTGTAAACAGACTTACGTTAAAAAGTTACAAAGCACTAGTCTCTATGGTTAATATTTAACCTTTGACTACCTTTTCGGGACTATTTTAACTTCTCTATTGTATCATTTTTTATCCTAATAAACAGAAAATTTTCTAAAAATTATAAGAAATTTAAAATACAATAAGGTTGAAAAACACTTCCAACCTTATGCTTGTTATGATGATTTGCTTCCATAGACAATTTGCCCATCACAGATCGTATAGTGAACAACACCTTTTAATTTTTCACCGATAAATGGTGAATTAGCTGCTTTTGAGACAAAATCTTCTGTTATCATGCGTTCAGCATCTGCATCGAAAATGGTGAGATCTGCTGGTCCATTCTCAGCAAGGTAGCCCGCTTCAAAATCATAGAGTTGCGCTGGGTTAATTGTCATTTTTTCCAGCAACTGCATGAGTGTCAAATGACCTGCTTCCACCAAATAAGTCAAACCAAGCGAAAGTGACGTTTCTAGACCTGTCATACCAGACGGTGCTTTGGTGATGTCTTTTACATTCTTTTCATCAGAGTGATGAGGTGCATGGTCTGTCGCAATGACTGAAATAACTCCAGACTTAAGCCCTTCAATGACAGCTAAACGATCTGATTCCAAACGAAGTGGCGGGTTCATCTTGGCATTGCTACCTTTTAACAACAATAGCTCTTCTGTCTTAGAAAAATGCTGGGGCGCTGCTTCTGCTGTTACGTGAGTGCCCAATCGCTGAGCGAATTCCACGACTTTCACACTTTCTGCTTTTGATAAATGCTGGATATGAATATGAGTATTGGTTGCATGAGCAATCATCACGTCACGCGCAATCATACTATATTCAGCAACACCTGTGGCACCGCAAAATCCAAAATGTTCTTTGGCAATCTGCTCATTAAACCCAAGGATACCATTGAGTTCTGGGTCTTCTTCGTGAAGGCAGATAAATGTACCATTTTGGTCAGCTTCTTCCAAAGCTTCGCGTACTATTTTTGTACTTTTTAATGGAATTCCGTCATCTGAAAAACCAATAGCTCCCGCTTCCAAAAGCGCTTTGAAATCTGTCAAATGCTGTCCATCAAAATTCTTTGTAATGGTCGCGATAGACTTAATATGAATGTTTTCACGATTGGCAGATTCTAATACTTCTTTCAACGTCTCTACTGTTGAAATCGTTGGAGTGGTATTTGCCATCATGACAACCGTTGTAAATCCGCCCGCTGCCGCAGCTAAAGCACCCGTATGAATGTCTTCTTTATGCGTCTGACCAGGTTCACGAAAATGAACATGAATATCAATCAGCCCTGGCGCCACCACCAATCCAGTCGCATCAATCGCCTGAGCGTTTTCTGCCTTCAAATCCTGACCAATTTTAAGAATTTTTTTATCCTTAACCAAAACATCGCAAATCTGATCTAAACCAGACTTAGGGTCCATGACACGACCATTTTTAATTAACAACATGTACTTTTCTCCTTATTCTCCATAAAAATCAACATGACTCTCCACCAACTTCTCTCCTTTGTAAGAAAATTTAGCCGAGAAGAATGGTTTATCTTCTAAAATCCAAGATAGAAACGTATGATCTCCCTCCCAAGTTGGTTTGGACAAAACTTGTTCATAAGGCACCCATTCCAAAGTCCCCTCATCGCAGTCAATCAAGTCTCCCTCAAACTCCGTCACTTTAAATACATAGGTATACCAATCATGGTTAGGTGTAAAATCTGGAAACGTGATAATACCTTTTAATACTGGCTTATTGACCCGCAAACCTGTTTCTTCAAAGATTTCTCTTACAGCGCACTCCTGCGGCGTTTCACCTTTCTCTAATTTACCCCCAACACCAATCCACTTACCAGCATGAACATCATTAGGCTTTTTATTTCGATGTAGCAATAAAAATTCTTTGCCGTTGTCAATATAGCAAATCGTTGCTAACTTAACCATTTTTCTCCTTTCGAAAATACCACTATATAAAACTACTTATAATAACCAATTTATCGGCTCTATCCCTTGAGATGTTAGAAAGGCATTTGTTTTAGAAAAAGGTTTGCTGCCAAAAAATCCACGATGAGCGGATAAGGGACTCGGATGAGGAGATTCTAAAATGAGATGTCTAGGATTAGTTATCAAGGCTTTTTTCTTGCGTGCATAAGAGCCCCAGAGTATAAAGACAACAGGTGTATCTTTTTCATTGACAACCTTAATCACAGCATCCGTAAACGGTTCCCAGATTTGACCGGCATGTCCATTTGCTTGCCCAGCAGGAACAGTCAAACTGGCATTCAGCAGCAAGACTCCTTGCCGTGCCCATGGTGTCAAATCATGAGATTCTTTGATGCCAATGTCATCTGCTAACTCTTTCAAAATATTTTGAAGAGAAGGCGGCGCTGGAATATCATCTGGTACTGAAAAGCTCAGCCCCTGCGCTTGACGCGGACCATGATAAGGGTCTTGTCCCAAAATCACTACTTTTACATCTGCTAAATCCGTCGTTTGTATCGCATTAAATACTTTTTCACGCGGCGGATAGATTGTGCCTGATGAATAAACCTGATTTAAAAAATAATTAATTTTACCAAAATAACCATCAGGTAATTGTTGCTTAATCAAACTATGCCAAGCTGAGTGTTCCATTGTTTCTCCTGTTCTATATCGTTATTTTTCTTCCTCTGGATAAGTCATGCCCCACTCTTTTCGCAAATCCGTCATGATTTTCATGACATCACGACTATAATCCAAATACATCTCATTTTTGTCACCAGCTACTGCTTCTTCCATATCAAGAATTTCATACATTAAAGCATCACTCGTCTTTCCAACTTCAATGATTTCTTGATGCCCGTCCCCCGTATAGGTAATAACCGCCTTTTGTCCTCGAGGATATTCATATATTTCAATATAGCCTTTATCATAAGCAATTGTTCCACGCTTGGGCTGTTTAGCATGGAGGCTCAAGGTCAAAGTCGCCATTTCTCCTTCGGCATTCGTTAGAAGAATCCCTGCTTGCTCATCGACACCCGTTGGTGCAAATTTCACTTGCGAAAGGACTTGGTTAGGGCTAGATGTCATAAACCACCGAACAAATGACAAGGCATACACGCCAATATCTAACAGTGCACCGCCAGCAAGCTGACGATTAAAGAAACGATTTGTCATATCATATTCTTTGTAGCTACCAAAGTTCATTTGAATCATTTTTAAATCACCTAATTGACCACTGGAGATGATGTTGTTCAATTTTCGATAGATTGGCATGTGGTAAATCGTCATCGCTTCTGCCAAAACGACATGTTCTTGTTCGGCTAATAAAACTGCTTCTTCCAATTCTTCTGAATTGAGCGTAATGGACTTCTCACATAAAACGTGTTTCCCGTTTTTTAATGCTTTTCGTAAAAAATCAATATGCGTATTATGTGGTGTGGAAATATAGATAATGTCCACATTTTCGTCCTTAAATACATCATCAATCTGATCATAAACTTTTTCAATACCATATTTCTGTGCAAAATCCACACCTTTTGCATACGTTCGATTGGCAACAGAATAGAGTTTTCCACCCAATTTCTCCAAGGCCTGTGCCAATTCATTAGCAATCACACCTGTACCTAAAGTTGCCCAATTATAGCGTACCTTATTTTCCATGGTCATTCTCCTAGCTACATAATTATCTTTATCATACCAAATTTTCCTTCATTTAGCTGACTTTTTGTGTAGAGACATCCCTTTTGACAAAATCCTATGAAATCAAACTATGCTTTTCTATCTAAACAATCGAATAAAATCAAGGATTACAATTATTCAGAATATTCCTTTATGTTATAATAAATTGAGAAGGGAGCAATTTTATGTGGTCTTGGTTTATTGTATTTTTACTTTTGGTTATTGCTTTATTTTACTTTTCAAATATCATAATAAAAACTATTATCGGATTTGGATTATTTATTTTTGCGATTGCTATCATTTGCTTTTTCATTGATTATCACAACGATCCAAATAAAGACTAAAAATTGGCTTAAATAGGTCATTTCTCTAATGGGATAAAAGAGATATAAGATTGGCTTATTCATGAATAAATTCCTAAAAATGATATTAAAAAAATCGTCATTTCTAAAAAACACCCCAATGCATTATTGGAGCATTTCTAGTTTAGTTATCTTCAGAGATAGCTGAGTCCAACTCTTTCTCATCTGATTGAACAACTTGTTCTGGAGTTTCAATGGTAATCGCAGATTCTTGTTGAGATTGAGTTGGTGTTGTTTCAGGTTCAACTGCTTATTCTTGTGGTTAAGTAAATTGTTATGCTTGAACAGGTTGTTGCTGAGATTGTGCTTGTTGTGTCGTAAATTGTCCTTGGTGAACCGTAGATGTTTTCACTTCTTTAGTTGGCATACAAAGTAGGACAATTAGAGCGATAGAACATAGTAACATAGCAACGGCAGCTAAAATATTTAAAATTGGAACCCACATCAAAAGTATAGGACCTGCATATAAAAAGATAAATGCCCAATGATAGCCAGCATCCCGCAAACGACGCACATAATCGCCAAATTTGGGACTAAAGTTGCTATCCCAAAAACACTCAATAAAATAATGATAAAAAATTCGGAACCTAAACTACTTATAAAAATACTTGGATCAAATTCTCCTTCATAATCATAATAAGTCGCTTGCTGTACAACATTGAAGATTGCAACCAAAATTGACCCAAAAGCCATAATACCAAATGGAAGTGTAATCAAAACATTGCACAAAACAGACCACCAATAGTCAGATCTAGTTGATTTTCCTTCAAAATCAGCATAGTGAGTCCAAAACTTTTTATAAGCTGTAAATATCATAAATCTCCTAACATTTTAATTTCTAATAGGAATATCATACTTTCCCTAATAAATCAACGGAAATTAATTTTTAGAGAACAATTACTTGACCGTTTCTAATCGCCAGTTTGTCCACCCTGAAAATTTAACTGCCCCTTGTTCATCTGTCCGATAGAGTTTAGCAGGCAATTGTGCAAATCGCTCTATTGTATCTTGACTAGGTTGCTTAGATTGATTATTTTTCCCGACAGAAATGAGCGCAACCGTTGGTTCTATTTGTTGCAAAAACTTTGAACTTGATGAACTTTTAGCTCCATGTTGCCCGACTTTCAAGACATCTGTTTTCAACTTTGGATAATGTTGCATCAACTTTGCTTCCTCTTCTTCTTTCAAATCGCTTGCAAATAAAAATCTTGTACGGAAAAACTGACCATATAAAACAATCGAATGGTCGTTCTTGCTAGCACCCGAAAGAACTTGCAAATGATGATCAAAAATAGGAAGTTTGTCACCTTGTTTTACGACATGAATGAATGTATTTGTCTCCCTTAATTTCTTTAGGAAATCTGCATTGCTTAGACTACTTCTGGAAATATAAATTTTCTTTATTGCAAACTTTTTAGCAACTTCTAATACATCTCCTGCATAATCTGGATTAGGATTTGTTAAGACTAAAGTATCAATCGTATCTACGCCACGACTTTTTAGATAAGGAATCAAAATTTTTTCTGCATTTGAGCTAATTGCTCGTTTTTGCCAAACTTCTTTTGTTCTAATTTCCTCACGTCCGCCAACATCAATCAATACATTTTTTCCTTTCCAGTCTCTCAGAAAAATACTATCTGCTTGCCCGACATCCACCATTGTGATCTCGTTTTGCAAAGGAAATTTAGTTACAAAAAAGAGTAATGAAAGAAACAGACTAAGAAATATTACCCATTTTTTATTTTTTCTAACATCATACAAAATAGCCAATACAAGCAGCATAATAATCAGCAAAAGCGGGCTGGGCTGCCCAAAAACGATTGGTTTACCAAAGGCACTTGCTATCCAACGAATACTATTTTCTAACCCTTCAAATAGAAAATTGACTTGAGTCAGCTTTATCAAAGGCGAAAAAAGAAAAATAAACATCAAGCCTGGTAGCATCATTGCATCAAAAATCAGTGAAAAAACAAATATCAACAAAATAGACCAAGGTTGAAATTCACCAAAGTAAAAGATTAGAATTGGTAAAACACCAAGTGAAATAACGCTACTCTCTACAACAACTTTTCGCCAAGAAGCCAGACCTTCAAAATCTATCACACTAATGACAAAAGCATAAGCACAGGAGAGAACTCCTCCTGCCGACAAAAGAAAGGACGGCATAATCAAGGACAATATCATCATCGTTAAAGCAAAATTATCTAACTTAGTGATACCATGTTGCGATAATAATTTCTGAATTAAGCTCCGTACAACGGATACTGAAAATCCAGTCATTCCCGCATAAAAGAAAGAAAATGGATATTGGCATTTACGAACCATTTCTTGTGTGAACCCCAGCCTTAACAGTAACTTGCGAAATCCCTCCATAAAAAAGCCAACTTGCATGCCAGACAGCGCAAATAAATGAATAATTCCCAAGCTAGAATAAAGATTGCTCATTTCGTCAAAGGCTGTATCCAAGGCGCCAAATAAGAGCCCCGTCATGTAATTACTCATCGGATTTGGAAAATGGTTCTTGATAAATACCAGTGCCTTTCTTCGCCAGCTAGAGAGCCACTCCAAAGGGTGCAAGCTGATTCTATCTTGGCTCGATAAAATGGTATCTACTTTTAAAATTCGATAAATCCCTTGCGTTTTTAAATAAGATTGGTAATCAAAACCATCAAAATTACGCTTCTTCTCAGGGATTTCAAATTCTCCCTCAACTGTCAATGTAACCAAACTAGAGAGATTTTGAAAAGCCAATTGTTCTTCCTTTGATTTCAATTTGTAGTAAACTTGATAAGTCTGCCCATTTGTTTTACCACGGAAAGAAAGCGAATCTCCATTTACCTTAATCGTGTCAGGTAGAACTGCCACTTGTCTTATAGGAGAAGGTTCTACTTTCGTCTTCTGCTCTGCTATCTCCCTACGAACAAAGAAAAAACCAGCAAAACAAGAGAGGATCATGAAGGTCATGAAACATTCTTTCGGTGAATAAAATCGAAAAAGACGAATCCCTAGAAAGATAAAACCAAGCCATGCTAACCAGCTACTTTGATAGATTGCAAAATATAACCAGACAAGCAAAAAAGCTATGTAAATTGGCTTAATCGGAAATCTTTTAATCCACTGTGACATATTCTTTCAATTTTTCTAGTGTTTTGGCACCAACTCCTGATACATTTTTCAGGTCATCAACTGAATTAAATTTCCCGTTTGCCTCACGATAATCTAAAATATCTTGCGCACGTTTTTGACCAATACCAGAAACAGTTTGCAATTCCGATAAATTGGCAGTATTTAAGTTGACCTTATTTCCTTTTTGCGATGCGACTTCACTAGTTCCTAACGTTGAAGATTGTCCTGTTCCACTTGCAACACTTGCCGCATTCTCACCCACAGTTGCCACATAAACAACAGCTTCATCCGTTAGTTTTTGCGCCAAATTGATAGATTTGCTGTCAGCGTCTGTCGTTAAACCACCTGCTTTTTGAATCGCATCATTGATACGGCTAGTCTTTTTCAGTTGATAAATACCTGGATTTTTGACTGCACCCTTGACATCTACAGTTAAAAATTCTGATTCTGCACTTGAACTCGTTTGAGGCTCTGCTTTTTCTTTCTGTGAGTTTTTCTTCGTTCCAGTTGAAATTTCTTCTAATTCTGCCTCCGAACTCGTAACCGTTTCCTGTGCGAGCTCTGCTACATTTGATCGTCTACTAGATTGACCATTTATCATAAAAAATCCTGCTATTATCAAACCAATCAAACTTAAACCAATCAAAATTTTATACTCTTTCATCTTTTCAATGATTGTCTCTAACATCTTTCCTCCTAAGTTGAATGAAAATTTGCTTTATCTATTTATTCGTAAAACAAATAAAAAGCTGAAAAAATTTCTCAGCTTTTGCCATGTTAGAAAAGGGTTTTTGATAAAGATTGACCAATCAACTACCTCGAACTACTAAAAAATCGGAAACAACTTCCGATTTTTACATCTTGTATATTATCTCACATTATAAGCCTTCATCGTCCGAGCAATGTCTCTATTTTGCTCACGAAGTTTAATGGATTCACGCTTGTCATAGTCGTGTTTCCCTTTAGCCAATCCTAAAAGTAACTTGGCATAACCGTCCTTAAGATAAACTTTGAGGGGAACCAAAGTCATTCCAGTTCCTTTGGTTTCCTGCTCTAATTTCTGGATTTGCTTTTTATGCAATAGCAATTTTCTCCTACGTTCAGGATCTTGATTCCAGATATTGCCCTCCTCATAGGGAGCGATGTGAACATTACTGAGCCAGACCTCTCCGTTTTTGACTTGAGCAAAGCCGTCTTTCAGGTTAATTCGTGCAGCCCGCACACTTTTGATTTCAGTTCCGGTCAGAACCATGCCCGTTTCAATCGTATCAACAATCGTATAGTCGTGTCGTGCTTTTTTATTTTGCGCTACGACCTTTCCTTCTCCCTTTGCCATTCTTGCTTCCTTTCTTTACCACTTCTTTATAAAAGGGGTTCTTGCCCTTGTTTTTCTTTAATTTCTTATCCCTAGGAACTTTTCCTTTCGGAGATTTGTCTCTTCGTTCTCTGTTATCTTGATGCGACTGTTGACGCCTATCACGATTGGATTGCTTTCTCTTTTCAATCACGTCATATTCACTAGGTAGGTATTCAAAGTCAATCTCTCCCGTAGCCTTATCAGCCCGAACTAGCTTAATGTGAATCTGTTGACCGACACGGAAAACAACACCTGACTTTTCACCCTGTAAAGTTAGATTGCGTTCATTGTAGTGGAAAAATTCTGGCAGCTTGGTTACATGAATCAAACCTTCAACTGTGTTTGGAAGTTCAACAAAAAGACCGAATTTAACAACGCTTGACACAATACCATCAAATTCTTCTCCCACAAATTCTTCCATAAACTCAGCCTTTTTCATAGCTTCTACTTCTCGCTCTGCTTCAATAGCTCGCCGTTCCCTGCTGGAAGACTGACTGGCAATGTCTGGAATGACTTGCTCAAAATGCTCTGCTATTTTCTTAGAACGCCCGTAATCGCGCACCATACGGTGAACCAAAAGGTCTGGATAACGGCGAATCGGACTAGTAAAGTGAGTATAAAACTCGGCTGCCAAACCATAATGACCGTGGTTGTGCTCTGAGTAACGAGCCTGCTGCATGGAGCGCAAAAGCATCATAGACAGCACTTCCTCATAAGGCTGACCGTGGACTGCTTTCATAATATCCTGAAGGGCAGATTGGCTCATAGAATTAGCAGTTCCGTAAACCCGAACGCCAAAAGTAGAAGCATAGTCAATAAACTTTTGTACTTTTTCAGCCTTAGGTTCTTCGTGAATCCGATAAATAAAGGGCAGGTTTAACGTAGCAAAATGCTCCGCCACTGTTTCATTGGCGACTAGCATAAAGGACTCAATCATACGCTCCGCAAGTCCACGCTGGCGCAAAACAATATCTACTGGACGCCCGGTCTTATTGACCAAAATTTTAGCTTCTTTCGTATCAAAATTAAGAGCTCCACGTTTGTATCGCATCCGCTCAAGAATTGTATGAAGTTCCACCATTGCTTCAACACTCGGTAAAATCGCTTTAAAAGCTGCTCGTTTTTCCTCATCTCCTGCAATCATGTCATTCACATCGCTATAGGTCATACGAAAAGTAGTTTTAATGATTGTTTGAGTAATAGTATGCTTGATAACTTGACCTTTTTGATTAATCTCCATGATAGCCGATTGCGTCAGTCGATCTACATTAGGATTGAGCGAGCAAATGCCATTTGACAAACGCTCAGGTAGCATCGGTATTACACGGTCAGTCACATAAACCGATGTCGCTCGGTTGAGGGCTTCCTTGTCCAATTCAGAACCTTCTTGAACATAGTAAGAAACATCTGCAATATGAACTCCCAGTTCAAAATGTCCATTTGATAGCTTCTTGATATGAACTGCATCATCCAAATCTTTCGCATCCGCCCCGTCAATGGTAAAGGTAATTTCATTACGCAGATCTAAACGTCCTTCAAAATCTTTTTCAGACAGCGCCTCTGGAATCGTTGATGCTTCCTTCAAAACTCTTTCTGGAAACTCAGACACAATATCCATGGACTCCAAAACTTCCAGAACATCAATTCCTGGATCATCCTTATGACCGACCACATCTAAAACATTAGCTACAAAAAAGTCATGCTTTTTAGTTGGATATTTATCAATCTCTACTTTTAAAATCTCTGTTCCATCCAAAATCAAAGCAGGCTTCTTAATATAAATAGGTTGACTGATTTTCTGATTTTTTGACCGAATATAGCCAGCATACTTAGGCTTCTCTTCGTCTAAGATAAGCTGACCCACTGCTGTTTTCAAGCTGTGTTCCAAAACATCAATAACCTTGGCTTCAGCAGATGTTCCCTTGCTGCGATCTGCAACCTTAGTGATTGCAACTTCTACCGTATCACCATCAATCGCATAGTTGACATCATTGCGACCAATAAAAAGATCATCCTCTTCTTCATTTAAGGTAACAAAACCAAAGCCATTTTTATGGGCGTGAAAGATTCCTTTCAAGGTAAGCATTTGCTTTTCTTTGCGAAGCTGGATTTTCCCTGCATCGCTAAAGGCCAGCTGACGTTTTCGCTCCATTTCAGAAATCGTTTTGACTAGGTTTCTAAAGTCTTTCGCCTTTTCTTTCCCTAATCCCTGCGCCAGTTCATCCATACTAGCTTCTTTTTTTTCTCTTAAATAGCTTAAAATTTCTTCTTTCATTCTTTCCTTTTTTCTTATGTTTTCTAAACTTTAAGTCGCCTTTACTCATCTACTACAGAAAAAATAGGCAAAGACAAAGTCAGAGCCCATTTTATTTACTAGATAAGATTGTCAGCATTAATGCAATCAACAACCAAAAGAAAACCATCACTCCCGTCAAACGCTGCATAACTGCTTCAAATCCTCTGGCTTTTGGTCGTTCAAACAAATCACCCGCACTTGCGTCAAATACATTACTTGATTGATTTTTGGTTGGTTGCATAAAAATTGCAATTAAAATAAATACTGATAAAATCAATAAAATGGTTAATAATAAATTATACATATCAAACTCCTTAAAATCTCATCTATTCTACCATAAAATTTATTTTGATTCAAGATGTAGGGTCACTTTTCTTTCTTTGGGACAGTATTTTAATACCTCAACCTTTTCTGGATGTGTTTTCATATTTTTACTCGTTAAATAATTCTGACTGCCGCAAGAAGAACACTTTAAATTAATTTTTACTCGCACTGATTTCCTTTGCTCCTAAATATTTTCTAAAACTAAACAATAAAAAGAAGAAGTTCAATAAAGCTAAACCTGCTGTGCTATAGAAAACCCAATGATAGCCAAAATGAACAGAAATAGCTGACCCCATTAACGGTCCAATAACGCCACCAATATAAAAGAAGGTTTGATTGTAACTGAAAATCCGTGAAATACCTTCTTGGGGAGTAATTTTATTGAGCAGAGAGCTAACTCCAGGCAAAAGCGCACCCGTCCCCAGACCAAACAGAAAACGATAAATTCCCAATTCAAGTGGCGTACCAGCCCTCGCACAGAAAATATAAATTACAAAACTATACAAAAGAGCCAGCAGAAGCAAACGGTGATTTCCCATTTTATCTCCTAATTTTCCCAGCCAACTAGATGAAAATATGCTTGAAATGCCCATTGCTGAAACGATTGCACCAGATACCAATAACAAATTTTCTTTTTGTCCTAAAGAGCGGATATAAAGTGTCAAAATAGGGGAAATGGACTGTCCAATCATCTGAATCACCATGCTAGTAATGAACAAACCAAAAAGGATTGATTTTTGAGGAATTCGCTGAAATAGTTGCTTGGTCGAAACTTCTTTTCCTTTAGAGACAGGATGAAAATCTTCTTTTATCCCAAAAATGGTCCACAAAGTAACAACAAACAAGAAAAATCCAACCAAAAGGAAAACATTTCTCATTCCCAAACTTTGAGCTACCATTCCTCCTAAGAGTGGTCCCATCAGAGTCCCCGCTACGACACCTGTTGACAATGTTCCCAAGGCATATCCAGAATGTTTTTTGGGTGCTTGGCTGGCAATCAAAGCCGTGCTATTCGGTACATAACCAGAAAACACTCCATTTAACAGTCTCAATACAATGAGCCAAAATACATTCGGTACAAAAGCCAAGCCTCCCATCGTAAAGGTCATTGCAAAAGCTGCCCGAATCATCATTGGTTTGCGACCGTACCTATCAGCTAAACTTCCCCAGACAGGCGACAAAAGTGCGGCTGTCAAAGCTGTACTCGAAACCGCCAAGCCTGAATAAAATTCAACCATAGAGCCTCTGGCGCCTAATTCTTCCACGTACAAAGACATAAAGGGAACAACTAGTGACAGGCTAGCACCTATAAAAAAGTTCCCCAGCCAAGCAATCCATAAATTCCGTTTCCAATTCACTTGATTCTTAATAAAATCATCTTCTTTCCAACTTGTTTATAACACAGAATAATAAACATCACTCTGCCTTTTTAATTCTTCTGAAGATCCTAGTTGTGCATTTTTAATAATGATTTTCCCAGCCAGTCTTTAAAAATTTTTTATAATCAATGTTCAATTGACACAATTCTTATCCTTTGTCATTAACCAATAATCAATCTATTAGACTACTTTGAGCATCATCTGAATGATAGCCTATCTAATATAGGCTTGTCTATACTAAAAATGCATTCTTAAAGCAATCTTTCCTTGGGGGTGTTCGTTCATCACATATTGGATAGCTTGTGAAACCTGAGTAATGGGATAGACCTTATCAATGAAAGGTTTGATTTCTTTCTTCATCACTAACATCTGCATTTCATTATAATAAGCTGCTCTTGGTTTTAGAAAGTAACTAAAATAGCGAACCCTTTTTGAAAAGAAAGATTGCAAGAATGAAGCAGGCAGATAGCTCGCTCCTACACCTACTAGAATACCATCTTTCTTCAAATGTGCCTTTAGTATCTTCAAATCAACATGTCCATTAACGGCTAAAATGAGATCATCCTTTCCTGCTGCTTTCTCAAAGTCATCATGTTGATAATCAATGACTCTATCACATCCCAAATCAGTTGCCATCTTCAAATTGCGCTGGCTGCATACACCGGTTATAGATGCTCCTAAAGCTTTGGCGTAACACACTAAAAGGTGCCCTACACCGCCCGAAGCACCATAAATTAAGACACTCTGACCAGACTGCAATTGCCCTGTACATAAAGCGCCTATGGCTGTCTTAGAGGCACTAGCTAAAACAGCTGCTTCTTCATATGAGAGGTAGCTTGGTTTAAGTACAGTCTGCTTTTTTTCCAGTAAAGCATGTTCAGCCCAAGCTCCGAAAGCCATGAAACCTAATGTTTGACCAAAGACCTCATCTCCTTTTTTAAAGTTTTGAACTTGTTCTCCAACTGCTTCGACCTGCCCTGAAACTTCACCTCCCAAAATTTTTCCTTTACCTCCAAAAAGAAGGGTTGCTCGAGCAAACAAAGACAGTTTTTTCCCTTTAAAGCGCTCATAGTCAACATTATTTAGAGAAGAATAGTTTACTTTCACTAGAATCTGGTGTTCCTTAGGAATTGGGCGTTTTATCTCTTTTACTTCAAAAGCATTCCCCAAATCGCCTCCTCTATAAACCATTGCTTTCATCATTTCTTAATCTCCTAAGCTTCTTATCAATCTGTTCTATCAGCTCTTCTAAATTGCCATCATTCTTGATTACAAAATCTGCATAAGGAACTTTATCCTCCAGCTTCATCTGACTGGCAAGGCGTTGCTGCGCTTCTTCTTGTGAATAGCCATTTCGTGCCTTCAGCCGCTTGATTTGTGTCTCTGGATTCACGTAAACCAGCCAAACCTCATCAAACCAGTCTGCATAATCCTGCTCAAATAAGAGCGGAATATCCATAAAGAAAGTCTCCTCAGTCTTAGCCAGTTGGTCGCGTCGATTGGCTAACTCTTGCCGAATGATATCATTTTGTAGCTGGGAAGATTTCGCTAAATTTTCTTGGCTAGAAAAAATGAGCTGAGATAGTTTAGGACGCTCAAGCTCACCTGCTTCGTTCAAGATAGCAGACCCTAGCCAGCTGATCAATGCTTGATAGAGTTTACCGCCTTTCGCCTGCAATTCATGAACCACCTGATCCGCATCAATGACCTGATAGCCCTTTTGCCTGAGATAATTTGTGACTGTCGATTTGCCAGAAGCAATACCGCCTGTAATTCCGATTATTTTTGCCATGTCCTACCTCATTTTTTGACAATATGGACAAAGGTGAGTTACACGACCAGCTAGTTTGATTTTTTCAATTTCGTGACCGCATCTAGTACAAGGTTGGCCTGTTTTTCCATAGACTTGCAGGAAATCCTGCATGGTTCCGTCTTCTCCCAAAGCATTGCGGTAGGTGCGAATGGTTGAACCGCCTTTTTTGATAGCAAACTGCAAGACTGCAATAATCTGCTTGCGTAATTCCTCTGCTTCTCCAGCAGTCAGACTTTGAGCTGCTCTTGCCGGATGAATCTGCGCTCGCCATAATACCTCATCCACATAGATATTACCAAGACCTGCGACTAAGGTTTGACCCAGCAGGTAAGGTTTAATCAATTTCTTAGATTTTTTCAGAGCGGCTTCAAATGGCAGTAAATGAAAATCTGATTCAGTCGGTTCTGGTCCTAGCTTTCGCTCAGTAAAATAGGATGTTATTTGTTCTTTTCTCAACAACTCCATCGTGCCAAATTTCCGAACATCCTGATAAACGAGGCTGCTGCCATCTGTAAAATGAAAAATTACATGAGAATGCTTCGTCAACTGGACCTCTTCAGGATAGAAAAGATACTTTCCTTCCATACGCAAATGCGAAATCAGCACCCAATTCGTCAAATAAAAAATCAGATACTTGCCCCGACGCCCAACAGCATCAATGCTTTGCCCCGGTAATTCTAAGACAAAAGAATCTGCCCCCGTTCCAATCATCTTGGCATAACGGACATCTACCTTTTCAATCTTTTTTCCTTTAACCAGCCGCTCTAAACCACGGCGTACCGTTTCTACTTCTGGTAGTTCGGGCATGTAATCTTTATCCTTTCTTATCCAAATGTAATATGTAATGAACAGTTCGACTTATTTCTTCAAATCTCGCACTCTTGTGAAAAGCTTGACTGACTGCATTGTCCATATCACAATCTGAAGCTAGCTGGTACACTCCTTTTTCTTTCGCCCACGACTGTGCAAACTCTAGAAGTTGATGAGCGATGCCATTTCTTTGAAAAGCAGGTGCTACCGCTATGCCTTCAATATATGCGATAGGAAGTTGCTCTGCTCCTTCCACATACTCCGAACGCATAGATAAGCTGATCCAAGCAACGGCTTCTCCCTCTAAGTAGTATAAAAATTCATTAGGAAATTTGCCTTCAAAAAATGCTGCTAGTAATTTCTTTTTCTCTATCTTCCAAGCTAAATGAGCAAAGTAAGCCCAGTCAGCTAGATGAGATTTTTCAACCGCTCGAATTTCCCCTACCATTCCCTTTTTCAATCTTCTCTTCCTAGCAGGCGGCGAGCATAGATTGCCTGACCTGAATGCATAGCAGCATCGTCAATGATCGATACTAAACGATTCCCACGTTTAATAGCTGGAGTCCAATTCTCATCAACAACATCGTCCAAACTGTCTTCATTCACCTCTGATAAATAAGCAATTGTTGCCGCAACCGCTTCAGACAGATAGTCTTTGAGCAACTCAATATCTGTCACCACAACTTTATGCGCTTCTTGAGGAGTATGGTGCCAATCTTCCGTATCATCTGGCAAATCCAAGGCAAACTTTTTCTTCCAACCTTTAGAGAACCAGACTGGTTCGGTCTTAGCTAAATCAGCAATCTGAAAATCCAGCTCCCGCGCCGTATGCCAAGTCAACCAAGTCACAGACTTAATGGACGGAACTGTATCCGCAACCGGAAAATCATTCGCTTCTTCCACAGATAAATTAGTCAGCACCGACAAAAAACGCTCCTCGGCTCGTTCCACATTTTCCACTAAAAGATTTACAAATTCCATTGCCCTACCTCCTTAAAAAATAAATTAATCACGGATTATATGTCAATCTCAACTCAATGTCCCATCGCAAAGTTGTCATCAAAATACTCAGCTAACATCAGGCGATGCTTACTACTCACAGATTCTAAGTTCTCAATTTCTTCCTTAGAAAAGAAACGCAGGCGTAGAGTTTCTTCATTGTGAAAATCTGCAATATTCACTGGTGAAACAGCCGCCAGCTCATAGATGAAGACAACCGTCTGCACCGCATCACCATTCGGATAAACTTCCTCGAAATTACTGTAAACATTGAGAAAACGAGTAGCTTCTACTTCAATGCCAGTTTCTTCAAAAAATTCACGCTTAGCAGTATCAAGAGTGGATTCGCCAAGCTCCATTGCACCGCCTGGAATAGCCCATGTTTTCTTATCCCCGCGTAGTTGCAACAGCACGCGTCCCTCGTCATCTGCTAAAATACCGCCAGCAAAGGTCAGAATAACCTTGTCATGCCCAACCTTTGAGCGAATGTAGGAAATGTAGTCCATATTTAGAAACCTTTTAATTTATCTGGAAATGCTTCGTCTTGAAAAAAGTAGCGGAGTAATTGTATATGCGTGTCAATATCACTAAACAGCCACGCATGCCCTTTATTTGGATAATAGGCACGATCACTCAGTCTGTTTTTTCTTACCAATTCTTTATGAGATTCATGAATTGACTTCGATTCTTTACCGCCCGAAACAAAGAAAACAGGATTGTCGAAATTTGCAGTAATCCTCAGCAGATTTGCCTGTAACATTGCTCGGCGAAAAGACTTAGCAGAAGCCCTTTGCAAATCCATTATGAACTAACGATAGCTCTCTTCAGGTACACCATCTTTCTGCATCATTTTTGCCATAAGGTTGCCCATTAGCTTAGTGTTTTTTAATAACGACATGATGTAAACACCGGCAATGACTTTGCGGTAGCCTTTTATAGGGTGGTGACAGGCACCGTCAACAATCGCTCTATCAAATAAATCAGCATGTTTTTCCAACAATTTAAGAACGAGACTGCCTCCCAACGATAGTCCAACAAGGTGCGGCTTGCCGTGAGCCCTGTTTTTGATGATATCAGCAATCATTTCTGTAACATCATTAAAATTTGTCCGCCCAATGTCGCGGCTAGAACCATGTCCAGGCAAATCAACAGCTATACAGTGAAAATCATTTTTTAACTCAGCGATATGATGTGCCCACATCTAACTGCTAGAACCAGACGCATGCAAAAGGACAATACTTTTATCATTTTGGTGACCTTTTTCTGCAACAAATAACGACCTCATCTTCCTCAGCCTCTAATACTCCTTTTTGTTATATCCAAAATCTGCCAAGTCTAGCCTTTTGTCCCGCCAGTTTTTCTTGACTTTAACCCAAGTTTCAAGAAAGACTTTATCACCCAGCATGAGTTCAATGTCGCGGCGTGCCAAAGAGCCGATTTTCTTAAGCATAGAGCCGCCTTTGCCGATGATAATGCCCTTTTGACTGTCTCTTTCCACCATAATGGTAGCACGGATATGCACTTTATCAGTCTCCTCATCCCGCTTCATACTGTCAATGACTACCGCTACTGAATGCGGAATTTCTTCACGTGTCAGCAATAAAACCTTTTCCCGAATCATCTCAGAAACCAAAAAACGCTCAGGGTGGTCGGTAATCTGGTCAGCTGGGAAATATTGGAAACCTTCCTCTAAGTTTTCACTTAAAATATCAACTAGATGCGAAACATTATTGCCTTGAAGAGCAGAAATTGGCACAACTTCCTTAAAGTCCATCTGCTTGCGGTAATCATCAATCTGACTCAGCAGCTGATCCGGGTGTACTTTATCAATTTTATTGATGACCAAAATAACAGGAACTTTAGCCACTTTTAAACGCTCCATAATCATATCATCACCCTTACCGCATTTTTCATCGGCAGAAACCATAAAAAGAACTGTATCCACTTCACGCAAGGTACTGTAAGCGGATTCCACCATAAAGTCGCCCAAGGCAGTCTTAGGCTTATGAATCCCCGGCGTATCAATAAAAACAATCTGCTCCTGATCTGTCGTGTAAATTCCCATAATCTTGTTACGAGTCGTCTGAGCCTTATCACTCATGATAGCAATCTTTTGCCCCATAACATGATTTAAAAAAGTAGACTTTCCAACATTTGGACGTCCTAAAATAGCAACAAATCCTGATTTAAAGGTCATTTTTTACCTCGTTTATTCCTTATTAGTCTAATATAAGAAAATCGGAAAGGATTCTCCGATTTTCATGTTAAAAAAGTAAATTCCAAATTTTCGGAACGAAAATAATCAATCCTGTTATAACCGCAAAACCGGAAACAACCAAAACAGCTCCTGCTGCCATATCCTTGGCGTTTTTAGCTCGCATGGAGAAGTGATAATCACTAGCTAAGTCTACCACATTTTCAATAGCAGAGTTCATAATCTCAAAAGAAATGACTAGAAAAATACTCAAAAAGAGAAAGAGCCACTCTATCGCAGATACCCGAAAAAGCAATCCTGCAAGCACGACCGCAACTGCTGAAACGGCATGATTACGCATATTACGTTCTTCTTTGATTGCCGTAAAAATCCCTGTCAGAGCAAATTCTAAACTCGAAATGACATCCCGATTCTTCCATTTGCGCTTGTTTTTTTTATTGTCTTGTAAGTCCATAAGCAGTCAAAATTTCTTCCTGTAAACCAAACATTTCCGCCTCTTCTTCTGGCGTATAGTGATCGTATCCATTGATATGCAAAAAACCATGCACTGCAAGAAACCCCATCTCTCGCTCAAAACTGTGACCATATTCTTCTGCTTGTTCACGCGCCTTATCTATGGAAATAAAGAGCTCTCCGATATAGGCATCAAAATCCTCTAACATTTCCGCCAGCTCAGGATTTTCTAGTAAATCCTCCTCGTCAATGGCAATGTCCAGCTCAGGCTTGTACTCCAAGCTGATAACATCTGTCGGACGATCTGTATTTCGATATTCCAAATTCAGCTCATGGCTGCGCTCGTTGGTAACAAATGTCACCGCCATTTCTTTTTCTTCTTTGCCAATCTTTTTAGCAGCAAATTCCAGTATATCATGCGTTTGCTTGATGATTTCTTCTGAAACTTGCCCTGTCTCGTCGACCATTTCTATATACATATTACACCCACTTTATTAGTATCACTTCATTATACCATATTTCAGATAGGGATGGCTGATTTATAAATCATTTACTATTTCGTTCTGCTCTTTATTTCATATTTTTTCTTTCAAAACTTATACTTGTTGCTGGAGACGGCTCATTTGAGCATAGATTCCATTTTGTTTTACCAATGTATCATGTTGCCCTCTCTCCACAATCTTTCCTTCAGAAATAACCAAAATTTGGTCTGCATCTTGAATGGTGGATAAACGGTGAGCAATGATAAAAGTCGTTCTCCCCTCCTTGACCACCGCCATTGCTTTTTGAATCAGCTCTTCGGTTTCTGTATCAATATGGGAAGTTGCTTCGTCCAATATTAAAATTTTGGGATTAGCGTAGAGAGTTCGTGCAAATGAAATCAGTTGCCGTTCACCGCTCGAAAATGCTGTCCCTTTATCCTTTACAGGTTCATCAATTCCTTTTTTACAACGAGCCAGCAAGTCCCCTGCACCAACCTTTTCTAAAGCTTCCAGGACTTTTTCACGATTGATGCCTGAATGGCTCATCGCTACATTGCTTGCTAGTGTTCCTGTGAATAGATAAGGATCTTGCAAAACAATCCCCATGTGACTACGAAGACTTTCACGAGAATATTGTTGAATATCTTGTTGATCAATATATATTTTCCCTTTTTGGGGATCGTAGAAACGATAAAGTAGGTTCATGATAGAAGATTTTCCAGAGCCGGTATGTCCCACCAAAGCAATCGTCTCTCCTTGCTTTGCCTTAAAGCTAATATCGTGCAGGATAGTTTTTCCTTTCTCATATGCAAAGCTCACATGTTCAAACACAACCTCACCTTTATTGACTATTAACTGCGTTTTCTCATCCGCTTCCTGAGGTTGATCTAGCAATTCTAAAACTCGTTTTCCTGTTTCCAATGATCGTTGTACATTCGGGAAAAGTCGAACCAGAAAACCCATCATCTCAAATAAATCAATAATATAATCGAGATAGACAAACAGTACACCTGCGGTAATAACGCTATGACCGCCTAGAAATTGCTGACCAACTATTGTCAAAATAACAGCAAGCACTGCATTTTTCAAAAATTCCGTTAACGGCCAAGACGAAAGAGCGCTTACCCATACAATTTGTTTATCAGCTTGGCTCATTTTTCGGGCAGTAGCATCAAATTCTGAAAGAACTATTTTTTCCTGATGATATAGCTGTATCAGACTAGCTCCATGCATCAATTCATTCACTTGATTATTGATGTCACTACGTGCATCGTAGAAATCTTTCATCGGCTTGTCCGTTAGTTTTTTATAAAATACTTGTATCCCATAAAAAGTAGGAAGCAACAGCAACAGCACTGAGGCAGCAAGCGGATTAAGATAAAACAACAGAACGTAGGTAAAAACAATCCGAAGAACTTGAATCAAAACACTAACCAAACTGGCATAAAATTGTCTTCGTAAGGTTTCCGTGTCATTTACAATTCTGGTCGCAATCTTCCCTGCCGGCTTATCATCAAAGTAAGAAATCGGCAAATTTTGCATAACCTGATAAGCTTCATTTCTCAGATGTTCGGCGACTTTGTTGCCACAATGCGCTAAAAGTCGGTCGCCTAAGTAAGTCAAGGCACTCCCCAAAACTACAGCAATTACGTATAATCCAGCTAATTGCAAAAGCTGAACCTGACGATCTTTTCCGTTTCCAATCTGTGTAAGCGGTCCGTCTATCATATTTCTCAAAAAGAGGGGGGACAGTTGACTAGTCACCGTTGCTAAGACAGCAATTCCAACCGCAAGAAAAAATGCAATTCGAACAACTTTTAGTTCTTTTAATAAACGACTAATGATACTCATTCGCTCCCTCCTTTCTGATGTTGCTGCCGCTGATATTGTTCGGCGTACCAACCTCCTTTATTAAGCAACTGGTTCGGAGTCCCTTCTTCTATAATTTGTCCGTCTTCTAAGACAAGAACCCAGTCTGCCTGCTGGATAGCTGACAAACGGTGCGTCACAATGATTGTTGTCTGATTCGCTCGTACCTTCTGGATATTTTGGATAATTCGGCGTTCTGTCTGAGCGTCAACTGCCGACAAAGAATCATCCAAAACGAGGACTTCTGGCTGGCTAATAAAAGCGCGTGCCAAAGAAATTCTTTGTTTTTGACCGCCAGATATTGACACTCCCCTCTCACCAATAAGCGTTTCCACTCCGTCTGGCATTCGTTTTAAATCTTCTGAAAATACCGCTGTTTCAATAGCTTTCTCAATATCACTTAATGTCGCATTTTTCTTGCCAAAGGCAATATTGTCTTTGACAGATTTTGAAAACAAAATATGCTCCTGAGGGACATAGCCAATCATTGCTTCAATCGATGGACGTGAATAGTGACTGACAGATTTTCCATTTATCTGAAATGTACCTCGTCCAACAGGATATTGCTGAAGAAGCTGACGAACTAAGGTTGTTTTACCAGATCCTGTTTTTCCAACAATACCATACGTCTTTCCTGCTTCAATTTGCCAAGCTATGTTACGCAAGCTAGGTCTTTTTGTTTGTGGATAAGTGAAATGATAATTCTGAAAATGAATAGAGATAAGATGTTTTAACTCCTCTTTGCCACTCATTTTCATATCATCTGTCGTTTCAATCAATTCTGTGACCTTTTTAAAAGACGTTTTCCCTGTTTGATAGACCAAGATAAAGTCCGACAACATCCAAAAAGGTTCAATAAGGCTAATCATATACAATTGAAGAGCGATCACTTGCCCAATTGTTAACTGTCCCATTTTTATAAAAATAGCCCCAATAAGAAGAACAATAATCGTTGATAAAGCGATAAAGACAGAGGAGAGAGGCGCGTAAAGATATTGAATGCTGGCAATTTGATCACCAACCTTAGATAAAGCTTTTGTGCGCAATTGGAACTGTTCTTTCTGAGTTGTCTTCTTGCTATAAGCACGCGCAACTCGGACTCCCTCTATTGTTTCCAGCACCTCATCATTCAAAGATGCCACTGCTTCACGATTATTTTCGACTAGTTTATCTTGTTTTTTACCAAGAAAATAAATCCAGATCATCAATGTCATAAGCGGAATCATAGCCAGTAAGCTAATTTCCCATGAGATAAAAAACATGGTCGGAATGACAAAGGCAATCATGCCTCCAGCATATAAGATAATGACAATCCCATAACCAACCATCTCCATCATTCCCTCAACATCCGTTGAAAAACGCGTTAGAATATCACCAGAACGAAACTTTTCGTAGAAAGGCGTTCTCATAGCTACCAATTGCTCAAAAGCCCTTCTTTGCATGAGAAACTTATAGTCAATGGACGACTGAAATATCTTTAAATGCCAATAGTAAGCCGACAGATAGTTGCAAATTGTCACCAAAGCTAACAAACCAACATCTCTAATTAAATTCTGCTGTGTTAAAGTATGATGCGACAGATGATCTACCAAACGCTGAATCACCTGTGTTGGAATCAACATGGTAAAATCATACAATAGTAAAACCAGAGCAATGGATAAATATAACCATTTGTGTTCTTTTATATATCCAAATAAACTTTTAATCATCCTAATCCTTCCCGAAACGCACAAAAAAGCCCAAGACAGAATAAACCTGTCCTGAGCTTACTTGTTTTATTTATTTTTTCATCAAAAATAAACTACAATGGTTTGCTAGAAAGGAGTTCTGTCATACGATATATCTGAGTGTTATTTTGTTTTACATCATTCATGATACATTCTCCTTTCTACTTTTAATTAGTTAATACTTTAACATTAAAAGAAATGCTTGTCAAGAATATTTACAAAAAATCCTCCCAAAACTGAGAGGATTTCTACCTAAAAATCAAAATTAACATTTCTCTGCAATAGCAGTTTCGGCCGCGATACGTCCAAAAGTGAAAATATCAGTAAGAGAATTTCCGCCTAAACGGTTTCCGTCATGCAATCCGCCAGCTACTTCTCCAGCTGCATAGAGACCTTGGATAACTTGTCCTTGTTTATTGATAACATGTGTTTCCGTATCAATCTTAAGCCCACCCATAGTATGATGAACGGCTGGTTTTCGAGGAGTGGCATAAAACGGTGCTTTTTCAACCTTGAGGTCGAAAGCTCCCTTTTCAAATTCAGGATCATAGCCCGCATCAACATAAGAATTGTAATCCTTAATAGTTTGAACAAAGACTGCTGGATCCACACCAATTTGCTCTGCCAATTCTTCCAAACTATCTGATTGGTAAATCATTCCATGTGCTACCTGTGCATCAATCTTTTCTTGACTAGCTATTTCTTTGATATTTTCGTCTGCAATCAGATAGAAAAGACCGCCATTGTAAATCGCTGCTTGGGCCAATTTATCTCGACTACCGTACTCATCTACAAAATGTTTTCCTTAAGTATTGACCATGATGAAGTTAGCCGGAGGCGCCTGTAATCGGGTCAGATACCAGCATTATTTGATAGAAGTCCAAACCGACTAGGTCTGTACCAACGCTTTGACCTAAGCGAATACCATCACCTATAATAGCTGGTGAATTTGATGTCTTAATATCGTCACCAATGCAAAAAAGCCCATTAAAATTGGGCTTTTTCCTGTTCTTCATGCTAATTGCCGGGATCGAACCGGCGACCTCATCCTTACCATGGATGCGCTCTGCCAACTGAGCTAAATCAGCAGTCCCTATCTACTATATCATGCAGAGAGGTACTTGTCAATAGATTTGAAAAATGTTTTCATTAAAAGAGAAAAATTTTGCTAGAAGGTTCCAGAAAAGAACCTAGTCACCATTAAAATTTCCTATAAATCTCACATTCACATCAGTATTTTTCAAAATAATCTTTCTTTGTCAAACGATAATAAGCTCTCTGAGAAATTCGACCTTCTTTATGTAAATCCAAGGCAGCATACGGATCTATGTGAGAAAAGTTCATACCAGCCTTTTCCATAACTCGTCCTGAAGCTGGATTTTTCACATCATGGAGAGCCACCAACATATTCATATTCAAACTTTCAAAAGCCAGCTGGATTATTTCTTTCAAAGCTTCCGTTGCCAAGCCCTGATTCCAGTAATTCTTATGAATCACATAGCCGATAGCCGCCTTTTTGAGGACCGGATCTAGCTTGTGCAGGTCAATGCTACCAATCAGTTTGCCACTCTTCTTCAGTTCAATTCCCCAATTCCCAAGTGGTCTCCCCATAAATAAACGAGCAATAATATTTTTAGTTTCTTCCAAATCTTTATTAGGTAAAAAAGTGTAGCGAGTATTTTCTTCATCAGAGGAATATTCAAACATATCCTCAGCGTCATCTAAGGTCACAGGCCGCAAAAGCAGGCGCTCTGTTTCCAAAGTTCGGTTTTCAGCTAGCTTTAGATAAATACTTTCCATTTTGCACGAACCTCCTATTTTGCCTCATAGCATAACACAAATACTCACTGAAATCAATGTTCTTTGATTTCGCCTTGATTTTTAAAACGTTTTCATATACAATAAAAACATCTCAAAAAAAGGAGTAAATCTATGTTAATCGGTATTCCAAAAGAAATTAAAAACAATGAGAATCGTGTTGCTTTAACACCAGCTGGCGTTTACAGTCTCGTCCAAAAAGGTCATCAGGTTTTGGTTGAAACCAAAGCTGGTCTTGGTTCTGGATTTACAGACGCCGACTACAAAGCACAGGGAGCGACAATTGTTACAACTGCAGCCAAAGTTTGGGCAGCTGATCTAGTTGTCAAAGTCAAAGAGCCCTTAGCTACTGAATACGGTTTCTTACGTGATGACCTCTTGCTTTTCACGTATCTACACATGGCTGCTGCGCCTAAATTGGCCGATGCGATGATTGTGGGCAAGACAACAGGGATTGCTTACGAAACCGTTCGTGACCAAGAAGGAAAACTTCCTCTGCTCGTTCCTATGAGTGAGGTTGCAGGGAGAATGGCTGTGCAGATTGGGGCTCACTTTCTAACCAAACAAGAAGGCGGTTCCGGCGTGCTACTAGGCGGCGTTCCTGGTGTTCCTAAAGGAAAAGTCACTATCATCGGAGGTGGAGTTGTTGGGACACACGCAGCTCGCATCGCTTTAGGACTGGGAGCGCATGTTACTATTCTTGATATCAGCGCTAAACGACTGTCAGAACTAGAAGACCTTTTTGGTCACCAAATCCAGACCCTTATGTCTAATTCTTTCAATATTGCTGAAAGCGTCAAAGATGCTGATGTAGTGATTGGAGCCGTGCTAATCCCTGGTGCCAAAGCACCTAAACTCGTTACGGATGATATGGTCAGCCAAATGCGTCCAGGTTCTGTCATCGTTGACGTAGCAGTTGACCAAGGTGGGGTCGTTGAGACTGCTGACCGTGTAACTACTCATGATGAGCCTGTTTATGAAAAACACGGAGTGCTTCACTATGCCGTTGCCAACATCCCAGGTGCTGTTGCCCGTACATCAACTCTTGCCCTGACAAATGTAACACTTCCTTACATTGAAGCTTTGGCTGACAAAGGTTTTGAACAAGCTATAGCAGATGATTTGGGGCTACAACAAGGAGTGACTACTTATAAAGGATATATTACTAACCGACCAGTTGCAGAAGGGCTCAATCGCGACTACACTGATATCGCTGATTTAGTATAAATTTTGAAAAGAAAAGGGTGACTTCGCAAGTCCTACCCACTATGCTTTGTGTCATCAGCTACTACATCGTTGGTTTATTGTACTGTATACTTTGCAACTGGAGACTTTCGTTCCAGACTCAATTGTGCATAAGAAACTCTAAATTGAATAAAGTCAACAGAGTTTCTCCCAACCACTGCGTCTTGTAATGACAACTATATAAACCAAAGGAAGCTGAGCTCTTTCGTCCCAGCTTCTTTTTATATATAAAGTCTTGCCCGTGCAAAGACAGGGCCTTAGCAGGCTTCTTTTTTGCTTCGTTCACCTTTGCTTTTTCTTTTTAGGTTTGGGTGTTGGCAGTTGATCATACATAGCTAAAATCAGGTCTTCTAGAAACATCTTATTATCAAGGTCTTCCACTAAAATCATTTCTTTGGCACCTTCGTATGGAAACTCAAAAGAAGGTTGGTCAATCTTATCTAAGACTGCTTGCACGGGTTTAACTAAAAAGCGATCGTCATAAATGCCACCAATAATCTTGCCACGGAAGTAAAGAATATACTCCCCCATCATGGAACGGTAAGTCACATCATCTAATCCTGATAATTGCTCCAAAACAAATTCCAAATAGTTCTTACTTGATGCCATTTCTAATCTCCTAAGCTCTGTTCAACGATAACAACCGTATAGAGTTCTTGCTTAACCTTGCATCCAATTGGTTTAAAGCCCTGCTTTTCCCAAAAATGCCGAGATTGAGGATTTCCCTTAACATAAGCCAAACGTGCTTTTCGAAAGTTCTTAGTAAAATAAGCTAGTGCTTCTGTCACAATCTGACTGCCAATCCCTTTCCTCTGATAGGCTTGATCAACCATAAACAAACCAATAAAAACAGTCTCCTCATCAGGATATGCATAGACAAAATCCATAACAGCCACAAGCTTAGAATTATTCCAAAAGCCAACATAAAACTTATCAGCCTTAGCTTTCCCCTCAGGTAGACGAAGCATATCCTCTTTTACACTTGCCAAATTCGGCTCTGGTGGACAATGCTGAAAATACAGAGGATTGCTTTCATATAAAGATAAAATACTTGGGATATCCTTTTCGATTAGTATCCTACATCTGTAATGCTTAGATAGTTGGTCAATCATTTTTTAATTCTTACTTTCTGTGTCCTGTGATCATGACATAGGAAGATGCATTGATAGTCATCAGTCACGTAGCAGATTCTTTTGCAAGCGTACTTCCTCAAAATCAGTCGTGTGCAACTTGTCCAGATTAGTCAAGAGATATTCCTTCATCATCTTCCAACTCCTTGACTGGCTCGCTGACGATTTTGGAATTGGTCAAACTTGATTTTTCTTCTTTAGAAAAATGATGATGCGCCATTTCAGTAGAATGTTCATAAGCTTGGATAATCTCTGCAACCACAGGATGACGCACAACGTCCTTGGCTGATAAGTAAACGAAATCAATTTGCTTGATATTTTTCAATTTCTCTGTCGCATCAATGAGACCTGATTTATTATTCTTTGGCAAGTCAATCTGGCTAATATCCCCATTGACAATCATCTTGGAATTAAAACCAAGTCGTGTTAGAAACATCTTCATCTGCATAATGGTTGTATTTTGCGCTTCATCTAAGATGACAAAGGCGTCATCCAATGTTCGTCCACGCATATAAGCCAAAGGAGCTATCTCAATGATTTCTCGCTCCATAAGACGCGTTGTTTGATCCTTACCTAAAATCTGATACAATGCATCATAAACTGGTCGCAGATAAGGATCCACCTTTTCCTTTAAATCCCCTGGTAGAAATCCTAGGCTCTCGCCCGCTTCTACTGCCGGACGAGTCAAAATAATTCGCTTGACCTGACCGCGTTTGAGTGCTGTCACTGCCAAGGTCACCGCTAAGAAGGTTTTTCCTGTCCCTGCCGGTCCAATCCCAAAGACAACATCATGATTCTTAATGCTATCAACATAGATTTTTTGCCCTAAGGTCTTGACACGAATGGGCTTGCCATAAGAATCTTTGATAATTTCTTCCTCATACAGAGCCACAAACTTATCAATTTCACCATTTTTGACCATTGTAATAGCCGTCACTACATCTGGTGTCCCAATCGTCATCCCGCGATTCACCAAAACTAGCAGAGCTTGAAGCACCTGGCGAGTCTCCTCACAAGCTGCTTCGCTACCGATAATCTGGACAACCTCCGTCCTTGCATGAATGGTTACCTGTAACTCCTGTTCCATTAAACGCAAGTGACGTTCATTGGAACCAAAAAGATGAAAAGCATCATCCGGATGCTGTAAGGTAATTTCTACTGAATGTTCTTGCAAATAAAGAACCTCTTTCTTCACATTATTTACTATTATTATAGCAAAGTAACTCGGAAAATTCTATCATTTCTCCGAACTAATGAGCCTGATATTCTTCCCAAATCGCATCAAAATCGCTAAGATTAAAGGAAAAGTCAGCATGTTCTTCCAAATAACGGCTAACTTCATCAAAATCAGCCGTGTGCTTAGGGAAATTTGTTTCATGAAACACCAAGTCTGCTAAAATCGCCTTCGGTGCTTTGCTTTTGGGATTGCGCTCCGTCATCAACCAAGTGTAAAACGATTTTCTCATTTTATCTTTTCTCCTTTCTTACTTTTTAACCAATCCGGTAAATATTTAGTCAATCCTAATGCAGACAATATGATGATTTGCGGTAAAAATTGTATTAAATACCGCGTCTTTCCACCTTCAAAAATGAGCAAAAACAACAAACCACCAAAGACTGCAAGACTGAGCATATTGAGTTTATCATCTGCACGATATTTCCACAAGGCAAAAACAAGACCCAGACTCATCACAATCCAAATAACCTGCTTCACAATCTCATAATACCGATACTCATTCTTATCGACACTCAGAAAATAAGTTCTGATAAACTGCGCCACAGTATTCTTTTTTGTATAAGGATAGAGAGGGGAAATATAGGGCGTTTTTTCATATTCCACATCTCGATACAACCAACCCAGAGTCCCTTCTGAAACAGTTAATGAATGCTTATAGTAAAGATGACTGAGAAATCCTAAAAATGAATAATCTTTTAAACGTCGCCTGATTTCTTTTTTGACATTTTCTTGCTTGAACATTCCATTATTGTACCGATCTCGCTCATCAACATCAATATATTGAAGCAAGCCCTCTTTCACGTCTTCTTGATCGTGTCCAATAAAAGTCAACCCTAAGTCGATAAAGAGCAATGGACTTTTAGCCAAGCCTTTCCCTTGTATCAATGTCACTTCTGTTTGCGTCGCTTTCAGATAGTTTCCGCCGAGAGAAATCATGCCAAACGATAAGAGAAAGGTGAAAAAAATTAGAATAAATTTCTTCCATTCCTTTTTGAAAAACAGCAACATAAAACCTGCCATAATGACAATCAACGCAGTTGGTCGAATCAGAACTGCAAGCCCACTTATCAAACCTAATCCGATTGTCTTTATGAAGAGTCCTCTCTTATCCTGCCATTGAAGTCCAAATAAATCAAAAAGTAAGAATATTTGTAAAGCAATGAGCGGAAGAGGCCATATATCCGTGTACATCGAATAAAAATAAGGTGAAAATCCAACTAGCAAGACATACAAACTAAATGTCATATCAGCAGCAGGCTTGCTCACATGTTTTTTCATTCCCTTGTACAAAATGAGAGCCGTTATATCGGCATAAAATATATTTAACCCTTGCAAAATCCATAAAGCTGAACTTCCAAAGATATTATTAAAAAAGCGCTCATACAAAAAGAGAAACAGATTATTCGGATTGCGTGTCAAATAGCTAGAAATAGAAGATTCTTTTAAGTATTTGAAAGCACCGTTGAAAACAACTGCTGCATCTCGCCGAATCAGCAACTGAGCAGACAAAAGCATTGCTAACTGAAATACAATCACCGCTATCATAATAGCAACTTTGTGCTTCATCAGGTAGTGGTAGCATTTTTTAACATTTTCTAAATAACGATAAGCCAGAAACGCTAGTATCGCCACTCCAATCAAAGCCAGACTAGAAATTGTCCCTAGATGAATAATCGCAGTAAAAAACCAATGCAAGCCCACAATTAACATGATTTTTTGCAAGATTCCAAAGAAAAAAAGAGTACGTTTTTAGCATAGGGATATTATAACAAAATCTACAGTGTTTCGCTATTTAAAAAAACAACAATCGTCAGATTGCTGCTTAACGTCTAATTACTTGCTACGTCCGTTTTCTTCATTGTCTAAAAGATAATCTTCTAAGACAGTAAAAATTTCTGTAACAACCAAACCAGACTCTGAAAATTCTAATCCTTCTTCTGGCAAGGTTTTACGCCAATAATCACCAAAAATAGTCTGCCAATCTCTTAAACTGCGATTGCCTTCTCCTTCTAAAAAAGCTTCTTCTGCTGTCACTTGATGAAAGGGACGGACAAGAACTTCTTTAGTCACCATGACCAAGGCTCGACTAGGATTCTCCATTCTATCTAGCATGATGGAGACTTCTCCAACTTTAGGTAACGATTCCTTGTCTTTTTCATACTCTTCAAACCAAGAACTTGTCGCTTGCTTGACTCCTCTCAATGTTAAATCATATAAGTTTGGAAACTCATCTGGATGTGCCCAAACTTCTGCCCGAGGATACTTCCTACTTAGTTCTATTAGATTCATCTTTCTTATCCCTGCCAATTTTCTTGATCATGCTTAAATTTCTCAAGTAGAGCCAAACCTTCTGCTGAAACATAACCTTCTTGTTCTGCCAGATTGATCAATTCAGTGTAGTTAGATAAGGTTACTAATTTCACACCTGCATCTGAAAAATTCTTTTCTGCTCTAGGTAATTCATAAGTGAAAATAGCCACCACTCCAATGACATCTGCACCTTCTCGCTTTGCTGCAGCAACGGCATCCAAAACAGAACCACCAGTTGAAATCAAATCCTCAACCACGACCATTTTTTGACCTGATTTTACCCGACCTTCAATCTGATTTCCAGCCCCATGATCTTTTGGTTTACTACGAATATAGGCAAAGGGCAAATTCATCTTGTCTGCAATAATAGCACCATGAGGAATACCCGCTGTCGCTGTTCCAGCAATCACTTCTACTTCTGGAAATTCAGCCTTGATTTTCTCTACAAAGCCATTTTCAATCAACGTCCGCGTTTCTGGATAGGCTAAGGTCACACGATTGTCTGTATAAATTGGAGACTTAATACCGCTCGCCCAAGTGAAAGGCTCTTCCGGTTTCAAGTAAACAGCCTCAATGTTCAGTAAGTCACGGGCAATATCTTTTGCTAAAGTCATGATTTCTCCTTTACAATAATTCAATAGTGGAAGCAAAATATTGTTCCAAAAAATATGTCTTTTCTTTAATATCTTCTATGGTAATATTCTCATTTGTAGAGGTCAGTACCCACTTATCCTCCACATCATTTTGTCGGTGAATAACAGCAATCAATTCTCCTTCAAAAGATTCCAAAGGTTCTCGTATTTTTTCCGAAATGATATAAACATCTTGTTCTTCGCCGTCTCCAGCAAATAAATCCGGAATATAACCATAGTTGATAGGATAACGATTTCCAAAACTATCTTGATAACCGATGGGTCTATCAATGATTGCTCGATAAATTTTTCTAACCATTCACCCATTCCGCCTTTATAGCTCGGTAAGCAGCTACTGGATCAGTTGCTCGTGTGATTGGACGCCCAACCACAATGTAATCACTACCAATTTGATGAGCTTCTTGCGGCGTCATAACCCGTTTTTGATCCCCGATTTCAGAACCAGCTGGTCGAATACCTGGAGTGACGCACAGAAAATCTTCTGATGTTGCGGCTTTAATCAGCTTAACCTCCTGAGCCGAACAAACAACTCCGTCCAGTCCAGCTTCCTTAGCTTTGCAGGCATAGTTGACAACAGATTCTGAAACAGTTGTTTGGATATTTTGGCAATCCCTCATATCTTCCTCACTGGTAGAAGTCAGCTGGGTCACTGCTACGAGCTTTGCTTGATCACCTAAAACCTTCTTGGCTTCTCGCATCATTTCCACGCCACCTGCCGCATGAACCGTCACCATATCAATCCCAAAGGTTCTCAAAACTGACATGGCAGAGCGTACTGTATTTGGAATGTCGTGCAATTTCAAATCTAGGAAAATGCTATGTCCCAAACCTTTCAGATAATGCACAATTTCCGGCCCAATGGCATAGAAAAATTCCATACCGATTTTGACATATAACTTTTCGTCTTCTGGAAAATGCTCTAAAAACTCCTTGACATCATCAAATGACGGAAAATCAAGGGCAATAATAGGACGTTCTTCACGCATGGATTCTTCTCCTTTTTTATAGGCTTTTCGCCATTTTTAACCTTTTGACAGAATCTCTAGCTCTGTCACCTTTCAATACTGACTATACTACATCAAACGATGAAGTTGCTTAGTAGCACTAGCTAATCATCAATAGCTCTAAATTTGCCTTATTACGAGCTATAGAAAAACCTTGCCCGAGGCAAGGTTACACGAAAATTGGCAGCAACTGCCATTTTAACCGTATCTTCCTTAGTAGCCTCTCTGGACTTCTTTAAAGGTTTTATTTCAATTATTTTATAATTTACTTTATCTCTTGTCAAGTAAAACATCAATTAAGCAAGAAAATTTTCTCTAACTTCTGCTCGCAGACTTTCCAAACTTTCAATGCCATACTTATCCATAACTTTAGGTAGGTTCTCAATGATATTAGGACAAGCATAAGGGTCAGTGAAATTTGCCGTGCCAACACCAATAGCTGATGCTCCCGCAATAAACATTTCAATGGCTGCTTCTGCTGAATCTACTCCACCCATACCAATGATTGGCAAACTGCTAGATTGGGCTACCTGACGAATTAACTTCAAGGCGACTGGAAAAACAGCTGGTCCTGACATCCCACCCGTTCCATTTGCAATAATGGGTTTTCTGCTTTTTAAGTCAAACCGCATGCCAACCAAAGTGTTAATCATAGTAAAGCCTGTTGCTCCTGCAGCTTCAACTGCCATAGCTATCTGCGTAATATCTGCTACACTAGGTGTCAATTTCACATAGACCGGCACTTCCGATACATCTACTGCTGCCTTCGCAGCCTCGTACGCCAAATCCGGCACCTGCCCAATCAATAATCCTCCATTGCCATGATCCACATTAGGGCAAGAAATATTGAGTTCGATTGCTTTAACGTTTGGTGCTTGAGAAATTTTTCCCGCAACAAAAGCATATTCTTCATTAGAAAATCCAGCAACATTAGCAATAATCGGCAGATTAGGATAATGTTGAGCCAGCCAAGGAAGCTTTTCTGCTAACACCACATCTACACCAGGATTTTGCAAACCAATAGCATTGAGCATACCAGCTGGTGTTTCCGCCACGCGCGGTGTCGGATTGCCAAAACGAGGCTTCTGCGTGCTTGCTTTAATCATGATCGAGCCAAGCACATCCAGATCATAATATTTGGCATATTCCTGACCAAAACCAAAACAGCCCGAAGCTGGAATAATTGGATTTTTCAGTTCCAATCCCGGAAGAGAAACTGCTAAACGATTTTTCGACATGTTCACCTCCTACACCAAGACTGTGCCAGTCTCAAAAACTGGACCGTCTTCACAGACACGCTTATTAACTGATTGATCCTCACCAGCCACATGAAGTACGCAAGCATAGCAAGCCCCCATTCCACAAGCCATTCGTGACTCCATAGAAATGTAAGCTCGCGGATGACTACGAAATGTTTCATCAACATATTTGAGCATACCAGGGGCACCGCAAGCATAAACCGCTGTAAAACTTTCTGGCAACTCATTCACAACAGAGGAAACATAGCCTTTGCGACCATAAGAACCGTCATCTGTTGTTACGATGACACGACCGTATTTTTTCATCTCTTCTTCCAAAATAACGGCGGCTTTTGTTGCAAATCCAAGAACTGAAGTGACCTTGACCCCTTTGCTATGTAATTCTTTTGCTACCTGCAGCAAGGGCGGAACACCAATACCGCCTCCTATGATTAAGGCTGTATCTTCAATGTCCAAACCAGATAAATCAAACCCATTTCCTTGAGGACCCATGACATCCAACTGAAAACCCTTCTGCAATTTAGAAAAAATTTCTGTGCCTGCCCCTTCTATCCTGTAAATAATCCGACAAATTTTTCTCTCTTTATCAATCTCTGAAATTGAAATAGGTCGCCGTAGAAGCTTTGTATCATCTGGGACTCGAATATGTAGAAACTGCCCAGCCTTCATCTGGCTAACCATTTCCCCTTGTAAATCCATAGCAAAAATTCGCGGAGCAATTTCCTCTTGATGCACAATGTTCATCTTCTCCAACATGATTTTTCCAAATCTTTTCTTACACGAACTACTTACCATTTCTACCTCATTTCTTTACCAAAAAAGACCTCGCATACACACGCAAGGTCTCACGAAAATAGAGAGCAGACTTGTTCCCACTCTTCCTTCACCTGAAACCTTGGAAGCCTCGCTGGACTTTCTTAAAGGTTAAATTTAACATATTTTACAACTTAACAAGTGTTTTGTCAATGCTAATGTGATAAAATAGGCTTATGAGAATTCAGCAATTACATTATATTATCAAAATCGTCGAAACGGGCAGTATGAACGAAGCTGCCAAACAATTATTCATCACCCAGCCAAGTCTGTCTAATGCTGTGCGTGATTTGGAAAATGAAATGGGTATTGAGATTTTCATCCGCAATCCCAAAGGCATTACCTTGACTAAGGACGGCATGGAATTTCTTTCCTATGCTCGTCAGGTAGCAGAGCAAACCCAGCTGCTGGAAGAACGTTATAAAAATCCCGTTGCTAACCGAGAACTTTTCAGCGTTTCCTCACAACACTACGCCTTTGTGGTCAATGCTTTCGTATCTCTGCTCAAAAAGAGTGACATGGAAAAGTACGAGCTCTTCCTGCGGGAAACCCGAACTTGGGAAATCATTGATGACGTCAAAAATTTCCGTAGTGAAATTGGTGTTCTGTTTCTCAACAGCTACAACCGCGATGTCCTCTCCAAAATGCTAGATGACAATCACTTGATTGCCACTCATCTCTTTACCGCACAGCCCCATATCTTTGTCAGCAAGAGCAATCCTCTAGCAAAGAAAAAACTGGTGCAACTAGCTGATCTAGAAGATTTTCCTTATCTGAGCTATGACCAAGGAACTCACAACTCTTTCTACTTTTCAGAAGAAATCCTATCCCAAGAACACCATAAAAAATCGATCGTCGTCAGCGACCGAGCAACCCTTTTCAATCTTTTGATTGGTCTTGACGGTTACACTATCGCAACTGGTATTCTCAACAGCAACCTCAACGGTGACAATATTGTTTCCATTCCGCTAGATATTGATGACCCTATTGAGCTGGTTTATATCAAACACGAAAAAGCTAGCTTATCTAAAATGGGTGATAAATTCATTGAGTACCTGTTAGAAGAAGTTCAATTTGATAAGTAAACCATAATCATCTGTTCCACTCTTATATGTGATAAACAATGAAATTTTTATGCTATATTTTCTCCTGTCGCTTTACAATAGGCTTGAACACCTTTATTGTATCGCGTTGGGAGTTTTTCTATCATTTTCATTTCTCTGTGTAGCGATAAACTGTTATCCTATCATTTAAAATGAAATAAAATCACGCAATTAAAAACAGCACAAACTTTCTTACCATAGGTTTGTGCTGTTTTCTTTAATACATAGCTCTGTCGCCGTCTGTTCCTGGCTTTGAAATACCTAGACTTGCGTAGTTATGTAAAGACGGTTCTTTTATGGTACGAACAATCAAATCTGCAATACTTGCTCTTGAAATGATTGTTCCCTTATAAGGCTCCCCTTTTTCTGTTAATTCATAGTCAATGTCAGGGTTGTTTGTCATATAAGCGGCGCGTAAAATCGTATAATTAACAGTAGACTCTTCAATGATTTTCGCTGCGCGACGAGTATCGTCCATAATATCCGAACAAATACTTTCTTCCACCCAACGACCAAACTCTCCTGGCACCTCATGATACAAACCAAGGCCTGTTACATAAATCAAACGAGAAACTTGATTTTCTTCCATTGCTTTAACAATATTTGCTGCCATAGGCTCAAACTGTCCACCAAGATTGGCGTAAACAATATCTTGACCTCTCATAGCTTTTGTCAAGGCTGCAAAATCATTGACATCCCCTTCAAGAACATCCACTCGTTCACCTGCAAGTGACTGTAAACGAGCACTTTTTCGCAAATAAAGCGTCAAATGTACATCTGTTTCCTGTAATAATCTTGGAATCACCAAACGAGCAATTTGCCCATTGGCTCCTAAAATAAGAACTTTTTTCATGCTAATAGTAACTTTCTAATCTTTTAATTGATTATATTCTTCGTCTGAAACGGCTTCACACCATTTATTTGACAAATCTTCCCCATGAACACCAAGCGCTATATGACTGAACCAAGAATCTTTTTTCGCACCATGCCAATGTTTTACATTAGCTGGAATAACAACCACAGAGCCTTCAGATAAACTAACGGCTTCTTTTCCTTCTTCTTGGTACCAACCTTCACCAGCCGTACAAATCAAAATTTGTCCACCACCCTTGCTAGCATGGTGAATATGCCAATTATTTCGACAGCCAGGCTCAAAAGTAACATTATGAAGGGCGATTACACCATCTTTTGTTGCACCGAGGGCATTTAGATACGATTGACCGATAAAGTATTGAGCATAAGCATCATTTGATGCACCAAGTCCGAAATGATTTGCCTTATCAAAGGCTTCTTTTGTTTGATATTTCATTTTTCTACTTCCTTTGTGATAAATTTACTGTTGTGCATTTGCAACTTCGTTGATACAGCTAAGTGCATTGAGAGTACGCGGATAACCGATATAAGGGATACAGGCAGAGATGACTGCAATTAACAACGTTTTATCATTTCCCAAGCAAAGATTGGCTGCAATATGTCCCTTCAACTGCGGTTCACAGCCCCCTTGAGAATAAAGATAACAGAATGTCAATAATTCACGCTCAGCATAATCAAGGCTAGAGCGAGTATAGTAATCACCGAAACAATTATCGACTAACCATTTGTTGATATGGCGTACATCCGGCTCTCCCTTTGTCGCAAAACCCTTCATCTGGTCGCCAAAAATTGCAATCTGAGCTTCTTCACCAGCTTCTAAGCGAGTTTGATTTTTCGTATTTTTTTGACTAGCCAAAGGAAGAGAAGTTCCTTGATTGGTAAAAATCGTATTCGTAGGTGCGAAAAAGGCATAAACCCGACTAAGACCTAGATAAGCAACCGCTTGATACAGCAATTCTTTGACTTCCACGGCTTTCACCCCATTGTCCAAAGCAACGGGAAGAATCTCTTTATAGGCTTCAAGCCCTTGACTGCCAACTAAAACAGCTAAAGTGGCTAAGTAATATCTTCTTTCATCTAATGAGAAGGGGAGGTCTTTCGGCACTTCCTGAAAAGCGAATTGCTTAAAAAGTGCAACAAATTCTGGATCCGTTTCAGATAAGCCTAGCAAATCCGGAAAAGAGACTTTATTATCAATATCCATGATATTTCCTCACTTTCTTCTTTACATTTCTTATTGTACGGCTTTGCTTTTGACAAATCAATTTGAATTACAAGAAAAATCAGATAAGAAAAACTTATCTGAAATAACGTTTAGCAATTTCTAAAAAATCTTCTGTGTAAGGATGAGCGTGCTCCAAACGATAAAAAAGAAAATAGTCTCGCTCTATCGGTTGCTGATTCTGCAAAAGAGGAAATTCGCAATAAAGGTTTGAAGTTGCCTTAGTAGTCATTTTTTCAAAAGGAAAATAAGCAGTAGAAACCATGAGTTGCAATGTTGCTTCTTCTGGAGAATAAGCAAAATTAAATTCTGACTGAAAACCAAGATTGTCACGATAATAATCAGATTCTATCTTTTCCTGTCCTTTCACAGCTAATAACAAAGCCGAATAAGCCTGCAAGTCTTTCATCTGAACAGATTTTGATTGGGATAAGGGATGAGCATGTCCAACTCTGATATAAAGAGGGAAAGAAGTTAAGCAAATATTCGCATAATTGCCAGAAAATGCTTTTCGTTGGTCGCTAATGGTCATATCCAACTTTTGCTGGCGCAGTGCCGTGCCAATCTCTTCATGACTTCCTACCATGATCTCCAACTGAACACTTGGAAAACGCTCTTTGAATTCAGCTAAAATCTGGGGCAGTACGCTTTCTGTCATTCCCCACAATAGACCTATCCGCATGGAAACTGGCTGTGTTCCTGTCAAAACTTGTGTATCAGCTACCAAGCCATTATAATCTTCTAGCAACCGTTGACTTTTTTTGATAAAAAATTTCTCAGCTCTCGTTAAATGAAATCCGCGATTTTTGCGTTCAAAAAGGATCACACCAAGCTCCTCTTCCAGCGACTTCATCTGTTGGGACATGACCGATTGCGAAATAAAATTTTCTTCTGCTGCTTCTGTAAAACTCCCTGTACGAACAATATCCTGAAAATACGACAGCTGTTTAAAATTCATCCCATTTCCTCCTATACTTGCCTGATTTCATTATATCATGAAATGTAAAAAGCCTGTCATTCAAATGAACAGACTTTCATTAAAACTTGGTATATTACGCTTCTTTTACGACTAATTCTTCTCCTAATTGTGAGTAACGTTCTGCTTTTAAGTTCTTAATCGTCCACAAGGCAGCAAAGCTAATCAAATAAAGGCTTGCTAGGAAAATCATGACCATTGAGACACTTGAAACATCTAAAATTTTCCCAATAATCACAGATGAAAAGCCTCCAATTGCTCGTCCGACATTTAAGATGACATTATTAGCTGTGGAGCGAATGTGAGCTGGATACAATCTCGTAATCATCGCGCCATAGCCCGCAAACATTCCATTTACAAAGAAACCGACAATCGCACCGCCGATAATCATGGCTGGCATTGAATTGGCAAATTGGAAGAGGTAAACACACATAGAAGAAGCTAAAAGAAAGATTGAATAAACAAATCTTGGTCCCCATTTATCAAGGATTTGACCGAAAGTGAGCATTCCCAGACACATTCCCAAAATCGTTGAGACCATCCAAAGTGAGGAATCTTTTACAGAAATATGCAGGCTTGTTTGAATAATGGTCGGAAGCCAGTTCATCATCCCAAAATACCCAGCAATTTGTACCGTTGTCATGACCATCAGTGCTACCGTCTGAGCTGTTAGAGCTGGTGTTTTAAACAATTCGCTCATTTTAACTGACTGGCGTTCTTTTGCCGTTGCTTTCGCATTGCCATTATCTCGGATATGGTCATCATCAATCGCTAATATCATCCACAAAACCAAAGCAATAGGCGCAAGTCCGAAGAGGAAAAGACCTTTCCACCCAAGTGCCGGTGCCAACCAACCTGCTAAAAGCGCTGAAGTAATGGAACCGATTTGACCTGCGATTCCGTTCAGAGAGGAAATGCGTCCCATTTTTCCAATAGGAACAATTCCTGCCATAATCGCAATGGCAACTCCATACTCTCCGCCAACGCCTATCCCAGCAATGAAACGCATGAGGTAGAGATAATAAATATTTTGTGTAAAGTAAATCAGCCCTGTCGCCAATGAAAAAATAACAATCGTCCATTTAAAGACTTTGAACTTGTGATAACGGTCAGCCAGTATGCCAAAGAGCAAACCTCCAACCAACATTCCTAGATTGGTAATTGTTGCAATCCAGCCTCCTTGCGCTCCAGTAACACCTAATTCTGAAATAATAGATGACATCGAAAAAGCTAAGAACATGACGTTTAAGTCGTCCGTTCCTGATGCAACAATCGCAGCAACCAGTGCTCGCTTATTATTTTTGTCTAAAGACATGCACATTCTCCTTAATTGTAGCTCACAGACTACATTTATTAATTGAATACAGCCTATAAATCAAAAAGCTCAGGAAATCCCGAGCCAAAAGTTTACAGTAAAATAGCAGATTAGCGCACTAATCCATTTTAATGATTACTTTTATGCCTCACGGGACATGATTAAAGTTGTATTAATTGTATTAAGTATAAGATAGATAAATAGATTTGTCAAGAGATTTTAAAAAAAGAACTTAATATCATGACAAAAAGAATACCGCTCTAAATTGCTTCTGTCATAAAGCTACGACTTTCTAAGACCTTTAGCATTGCATTAGCTGTATCAAGTGCTGTAAATAGCGGCACTCCATGCTCAATGGCTGATTGACGGATAGCCTGACCGTGTTCATCTGCTGTTCGTTTTGTTCCGACTGTATTGATAATCGCCTGAACCTTACCTTTGCGAATAAAGGCTGGAATATCATTATGATCATCTGTACCAATTTTTTCAACCAATTGCGTCAAAACACCATTTTCTTCAAAGAATTTCGCTGTGCCTTGTGTTGCTAGAATGCTATATCCGATCGCTGCAAAACGCTTCGCTAATGTGAGGGCTTCTTCCTTATTTTCATCTGCAATCGTAAAGACAACATTGCCAAAGTTTGGAAGATGTAGATAAGAAGCTTCAAAAGCCTTGTATAAAGCTTTTTCAAGAGTTGCATCTGTTCCCATAACCTCACCTGTCGATTTCATTTCAGGACCAAGAAGGCTATCTACCTTGGCTAACTTGGTAAAGGAAAAAACTGGCGCTTTTACATGTACTTGTTTGCTTTCTGGATAAAGACCGTCTTCATACCCTAGCTCCGCCAAAGTTTGACCTAAAATCAGTTGAGTTGCCACCTGTGCCATAGGAATATTTGTCACTTTCGACAAGAATGGCACCGTCCGGCTAGCACGAGGATTGACCTCAATGACATAAACCTTCTCATCTTTGATGACAAACTGAATGTTCATCATACCGATACAGTGAAGTCCGATAGCCAATTTCTTAGTATAATCGGCGATAGTCTGCTGCACTTGAGCAGATAAGGTTTGCGGAGGATAAACAGCCATAGAATCACCTGAGTGAACTCCAGCCCGTTCAATATGCTCCATAATCCCTGGAATCAAGACCTGACGACCGTCTGAAATAGCATCTACCTCACATTCCTTACCGACAATGTAAGAGTCCACCAACACCGGATGATCAGGGCTAGCCTTGACAGCAGTTCGCATATAAGAACGAAGATCTGCTTCATTCTCGACAATCTCCATAGCCCGACCACCCAGAACGTAGGACGGACGAACCAAAACAGGAAAACCAATCTTACGAGCAGCTGCTACCGCTTCTTCTTCATTCGTCGCTGTCTGACCTGGTGGCTGCGGAATATTCAAATCCTTAAGAGCCTGTTCAAATAAATCACGATCTTCTGCACGGTCAAGATCAGCCACTTGAGTACCTAAAATTTTCACACCAGCTTTTGACAATGGTTCAGCTAGATTGATAGCGGTTTGTCCACCAAATTGAACGATAACTCCCTTAGGTTTTTCCAGTTCAATGACATTCATGACATCTTCAAAAGTCAAGGGTTCAAAGTAAAGCTTATCAGAAACCGAAAAATCTGTTGAGACCGTTTCAGGATTACTATTCATAATGATTGCTTCATAGCCAGTTGCTTGAATAGCCTTGACCGAGTGCACGGTCGCATAGTCAAATTCTACTCCTTGACCAATCCGAATAGGTCCAGAGCCTAGCACCAGAACAGATTCTTTGTCTGACTTGATTGATTCATTTTCCAAAGCATAAGTGGAATAAAAATATGGTGTGCTTGATTCAAACTCAGCTGCACAGGTGTCAACCATTTTATAGACTGGAAGAATCCGCTCTTCTTTACGAAATTGACGTATTTCTTCTGCTGTCATTTTCCAAAGCCGAGCTAATTTAGTATCTGCAAAGCCGTTTTGCTTAGCCTGTCTAAGCAGATTTGCATCTCCAATATGAGTCATTAACTCCTGCTCTAATTCATGGATGTGAAGCAATTTATCCAGAAAGAACAAATCAATCTTGGTTAGTTTTGCAATTTCTTCGATATCATAGCCACGGCGGATTGCTTCAGATATATAGAAAAGACGATCATCCTGAGCTTTGACGACCTTTTCCAGTAAATCATCATCTGCCACTAGATTTAGTTCTGGCATTTCATTATGATCAACACCAATTTCCAGAGAACGACAGGCTTTGAGCAAACCTTCTTCGATATTACGTCCAATAGCCATGACTTCTCCTGTTGCTTTCATTTGTGTTCCCAGATGACGTTCTCCATGTTCAAATTTATCAAAAGGAAAACGTGGAATTTTAGCCACCACATAATCCAGAGCCGGTTCAAACATGGCATAAGTTGTGCCTGTGACCGGATTGATAACTTCATCTAGCGTCAAGCCAATGGCGATTTTTGCAGCCAATTTAGCAATAGGGTAGCCTGTAGCTTTAGAAGCTAAGGCAGACGAACGAGACACGCGCGGATTGACTTCAATGACATAGTAATTAAAGCTATGTGGATCCAATGCCAACTGCACATTACAGCCGCCTTCAATTTTTAGAGCGCGAATAATTTTCAAGCTAGCATCCCGCAACATTTGATTTTCATAATCCGAAATAGTTTGCGTTGGTGCAAAGACAATGGAATCGCCTGTGTGTACACCGACTGGATCAAAGTTTTCCATATTGCAGACCACCAAAGCATTGTCAGCTGCATCGCGCATAACTTCGTACTCAATTTCTTTGAAACCAGCAATAGAGCGCTCAATCAAACACTGAGTCACCGGAGATAATTTCAGCCCATTCTCTGCAATCTCTCGCAATTCCTCCTCATTGGCACACATTCCGCCACCTGTCCCTCCTAAGGTAAAGGCTGGGCGAACAATGACTGGGTAGCCTATTTTCGCTGCAAAGTCCACTGCTTCTTCAACTGTATTTACAATTTCAGATTCCGGAATAGGCTGTTTCAGCTCTTCCATGAGCTGCTTGAACAAATCACGATCCTCAGCCTGGTCAATAGCCGACAGCTTGGTTCCCAAAAGTTCGACACCCAGTTCATCCAAGATGCCTTCTTTAGATAATTCCATTGCCATATTGAGACCTGTTTGCCCACCCAAAGTCGGTAGAAGTGCATCTGGTCGCTCTTTCCGTAAAATTCTGGTGACAAATTCCAGCGTGATTGGCTCAATATAAACCTTATCAGCAATTTCCTTGTCTGTCATAATGGTTGCAGGATTGGAATTAACTAAAACGACCGTGTAGCCCTCTTCTTTCAAAGACAAGCAAGCCTGCGTTCCTGCATAATCAAACTCAGCAGCCTGTCCAATGACAATGGGACCAGAGCCAATCACCATAATTTTCTGAATATCTGTACGTTTTGGCATGTTTTTCTCCTATTTCCTAATCCATTGATTACAATGAACTATGCTGTTGTTTAAAAGCATCAATCATTTCCATAAACTCATCAAAGAGATAACTGGCATCATGCGGCCCTGGTGCAGCATCAGGGTGAAACTGCACTGAAAAAGCAGGGAAAAACCGATGTCGCACACCTTCAATAGACTTGTCGTTGATTTCCTCATGTGTAATCAACAACTCGCTCGGAAAATTTTCCCGACTAACAGCATAACCATGATTTTGGCTGGTAAAATCAATCCGCCCTGTCGCAATCTCTCTGACAGCATGATTGAAACCACGGTGACCGAATTTCATTTTATAGGTCTGCGCTCCATTTGCCTTACTAAAAAGTTGATGTCCCATGCAGATACCAAAAAGAGGAATTTTACCTTGAATCCCTCGAATCATGTCTAGCACTTGCGGTACATCATCTGGATTACCTGGACCGTTGGATAACATGACACCGTCAGGGTGAAGGTGGAGAATATCTGCTGCACTTGTGTCATAAGGCACAACCGTCACATTACAATTGCGTGCCGCCAATTCACGAAGAATCGAATGTTTCAATCCAAAATCAACTAACACAATACTAGGACCTGAACCCGGTGCTGGATATGGCGTTTTCGTTGAGACTTGTTTGATATTGTCAGTCGGTAAAACGGTCGCCTTCAACTGATCTTGCAGATGCACCATTTGGTCGCCTACATTGGCTATCGTTGCTTTCATCGTTCCATGCTGCCGAATGATTTTCGTCAATGCCCGTGTATCAATACCAGCAATTCCTGGAATTTTCTTGACCTTTAGAAATTCATCTAGCGTCATCTGATTGCGCCAATTGCTCGCTCGGCGTGCCCACTCATAAACGACCACTCCCTTGCAAGTGGGAGTGATCGATTCATAGTCGTCGCGGTTGATTCCATAATTTCCGATTAACGGATAAGTGAAAGTCAAGATTTGCCCATTGTAAGACTGATCCGTAATGGATTCTTGGTAGCCAGTCATACCTGTATTAAAGACGATTTCTCCAGTCACATCTATATCAGCCCCGAATGCCTCTCCTTCAAATACTGTACCATCTTCCAGAATTAACAAGCGTTTTTCCATTTTCCCCTCCGTTTGTTCTTACAGCAATACCTTAGCGTCTATTGCTCTTTTCGTCCATTTAAAACAGACTCAATAATTGCCATACGGACAAATACACCATTGGTCATTTGCTCTACAATTCGCGATTTTGGAGCTTCTACCAGATGATCTGCAATTTCAACATCACGATTGACTGGAGCTGGATGCATGATGATGGCTGTATCTTTCAGTCTGTCATATCGTTCCTGAGTTAAGCCGTGCAATCTATGATAATTTTCTTTTGAAAAGAGTGAATCGTCATCATGACGTTCGTGCTGCACGCGTAGAAGCATTAAGACATCCACTTGGTCAACGACTTCATCAAGTGTGACAAATTGCCCATAATCTGCAAATTCTTCACTTCTCCATACTTCTGGACCTGCAAAATAAAGTTCTGCACCCAGACGCTTCAAGATTTGCATATTTGACTTCGCCACTCGTGAATGATCTAAGTCGCCTGCAATCGCAATCTTCAAGCCGTCAAAATGCCCAAACTCTTGATAAATGGTCATCAAATCTAGCAAACTTTGACTCGGATGTTGTCCAGAGCCATCACCACCATTCACAATTGAAGTTGTAATCGTTGGACTTTCGACTAATTCCTTGTAATAGTCCACTTCTGGATGACGAATGACACAGACATCCACTCCGAGCGCTGACATGGTTAAAATCGTATCATATAAGGTCTCTCCTTTGTTGATAGAGCTGGTCTTTGAATCAAAATCCAACAGGTCACAACCTAGCTTTAATTCCGCTACTTCAAAGGCTTTATGTGTTCGCGTAGAGGGCTCAAAGAAGAGATTAGCGATAATATGCTGTTCATCATAATGAGCTTTTGCTCCATTTTTAAATTCAATGCCACGTTTGATTAAACTTAAGACTTCCTCATTGGTAAGAGTTTCCATAGAGACAACGTTTTTAAGAGCGATTTGATTAGATGACATGGTGTATTTCTCCTTTTATTAGATACAGCGTTTCTTTCAATAAAATTAAGAATTCAAACTAATTTTTAGGTTCAGGCAAGATAAGATAGAGTACAATACCAAGAACGGTTGACAAGGCAACCCCTGAAATTTGCAGACCTGAAAGTTGAAGCGTTAATCCTCCAATCCCAGCGACTAAGATCACACTAGCAATCAACAGATTTTTCTTATTGTCAAAGTCCGTTTGCTTTTCAATTAAAATTTTCAAACCACTAGAAGCGATGACTCCAAAGAGCGCAATAGAAATACCGCCTAGAACTGGAGTTGGAATGGATTGTAAGAGTGCCGATACTTTTCCGACAAAACTCATCACAATCGCAAGTACTGCTGCACCTGCAATAACATAAACGCTATAGATTTTATTGAGAGCCATCACACCGATATTTTCACCGTAACTCGTTACTGGTGGCGCACCGAAAATCCCAGCGATAACTTGTGCAAGACCATCTCCGGCAAGAGTTTTATCCAATCCTGGGTCTTTAAAGAAATCTTTTCCGGTCAAGCTATTCAATACCATAACATGACCAAAGTGCTCTGTCATAGTTACAAATGCAATTGGAGCCATTGTTAAAATTGCACTTGGATAAAATTTTACATTATAGTCTAAGAAAGGAAGGTGCATAGGTGGGACATGGAACCATGAAGCTTGAGAGACTTTTGCAAAGGAAATAATTTCTTCTCCTGTTACCACTCCAAGAATGAGCGCGAAGACATATCCGACAATCAAGCCTAACAGCACTGGAATAATTCCAACAATCTTTTTACCATAGATATTAAAGAGGATGACTGCAAAGAGAGTGACAATTCCAATGATGAAATAAGTTAAATTGTATTTACCGTCTTTTAGCATGACATCATTTACAGCTGTGCTTGCTAGGCTTAGTCCGATGACCATAATGATTGGTCCTACCACAACTGGCGGCAAAATCTTATCAATCCAAGCATTCCCAGCGAACTTCACAATAAGAGCTACAATGAAGTAAACCAAACCACCTGTAATGGCACCTTGAGCGACTGCTGCGATACCGTCTGTTTTCATCAACATTTGCATAGCTGCAATATAAGCGAAACTAGACCCCATATAAGCTGGCACTTTGTACTTGGTAACTGTTAAATGCGCTAAGGTTCCTAGACCGCTTGAAAACAAGGCAACTGCTGGGTCAATTCCAACCAGAATTGGAACAAGAACCGTTGCCCCAAACATGGCAAACAAATGCTGAAAGGATAATCCTACAAGCAAACCAGGTTTTGGCATATCGTGTACATCATATTTCACATCTTGACTCATTTTCTTATAACTCCTCCGCAATCAAGACACGGTCTTGACCATCCTGTTCTACCATTTCCACAATAATCTCTTCTGTTCGGCTTGTCGGAATATTTTTTCCAACATAATCTGCTCGAATCGGCAACTCACGATGCCCACGATCTACTAAAACAGCCAAGCTCACGCGTGATGGACGTCCCAAGCTAACTAGGTTATCAATAGCAGCACGAATGGTGCGTCCTGTATAGAGCACATCATCCACCAAGATAACTTCACGGTCTGTAATATCAACTGGAACATGTGTCGTATCTTCTTCCACTTTAAAGTCATCGCGGAATGGCTTGGTATCCAACTCACCGATAGGCACATCAATCTTTTCGATCTGTGCCAATCGTTCTTGAATCCGCTGTGCAATGTATACACCCCGTGTTTTGATACCAATTAAGACAATCTTGTCTAGTTCTTTGTTGCGCTCAATGATTTCATAAGTGATCCGTGTAATGGCACGTTTCATTGTCAAACCATCGACAACTTCTTTTGTTTTCATGGAAAACCTCCTGCATAAAAAAGATAAAAGAAAAAGTCTCCTTCACAAGGAGACTTCAGAAAATCTAGGTAAGCACAGAGAAACTACTAACAGCCTCACTGTGCTACACCATCTTATACTTTGACTCCTTGTCTGCCTCACAGGACAGATTTAAAGGATTATTTAATTTTTATAACTATATCACATTTTTTGAAAATATTCAAGAGAAAACTGTAAAGTTTTCACGGAAATTCTCAAATTGATTCCACCTATAATATATAAGTCACATTTCTTTGCATTTTCTACAACTCATTTGCGATTTTATTGATTTTCCTCAAGCGATGATTGACACCACTTTTCGTCAAAGGCTTACTAAGACTTTCTGCCAACTGCTGGATAGAATAATCCGGATGATTGACACGCAGATAAGCTACCTCTTGCAAATCAACTGGCAAACTTTCTAAACCAACTGTATCAATAATCTTGCCAATATTGTGAATGGTCCTCATACTAGCCGTCACCGTTCGAGCAATATTCGCCGTTTCTGCATTGTTTGTCCGATTCAGATCATTTCTAGCCTCCCGCAAAAGTTTGACCGATTCAAACTCAGTCATTGCTTTCATAGCCCCAATCACAATCAAAAAGTCCATAATGTCCTCAGCTCGTTGCAAATAGGTCACCGAGCCTTTTTTGCGCTCAATTGTCTTGGCATCCAGTAAAAACTTTCGCATCAAAGCCGCTAAATCTTCCGCATGGTCAGAATAGACCGACAAGATTTCCAGTTGATATTTCCCAGAATCTGGATCACGCATACTGCCCGTGGATAAAAATGCTCCTCGTAAATACGATCGGCTCGCCTCATCGTCTGATAAAATAGCTTGGTCAATGCCTGCTTCAATTCCAAAAAAGGAGTCTGCCAAATGTAAATCAGCTAAAATTTGTTCCACACCTTCATCTAAAAAAACAGTATAAACACGGTTTTTCCGAAGATTCGCTTTTTGATGATGACGAATATCCGATTTGACTTGATAAAAAGCTGCCAACAATTCATAAATGTGACGAGCGATTTTTGCATTTCCTGTCGTAACAGATAATGTTAAGCCTTGACTAGAAATTCCTAAACTGCCTGACATCTTAATGATAGCAGATAATTCCGTTTTATCTTTTTTGACTAGACCAAGCAATTCTTCTTTCACTTTAATGGTAAAACTCATTTGCGCACCTGTATAATCTGCATAAGTTCATCAACGACTGATTCACCATCATGAAAAGCTCCGCCATTTTCCAAGCGAAGAAAATTAGACGAAATGACACGAGGTACTTGCTCTTTCAAACCTTTAAAATCATGCTCAACCTGCACCAAATACTCATCAAATTTATTAGAATTCATATACTCTTGAGGAACTTCCTCAATATTCACCAAAACAGTATCAATAAATCGTTTTCCTAAATGTCGGTGCAAAACAGCCACGTGGTCACTATCTGTGAAATGCTCCGTTTCACCACGCTGGGTCATAATATTGCAGACATAGGCAATCTCCGCCTTGGTTTCTAAAAGAGCCTGTCCAATTTCTTCAATCATCATATTGGGTAAGATAGAGGTAAACAATGACCCTGGTCCCAAAACGACCATATCACTTTCTAAAATCGTCTCTACCACTTTTCGACTAGCAGTTGGTTTTTGGTCATTATAGGTATTGGTCACATAAACCCGCTCAATCATACCTTGGTGTTCTGCAAGATGACTTTCTCCAGCGACCTCACTTCCGTCTGCAAAAACAGCATGAAGCGTTAAAGGTGTATCACAAGACGGATAAATTTTGCCAGTCGTGTGGAAAAACTTAGTCAGTAGCTGCATAGCATTGTAAGTCGACCCTTGCATTTCTGAAATACCTGCAATAATCAAGTTCCCAAGTGGATGTCCAGCTAAAGCACCATCTTCTTCCGCAAAGCGATATTGAAAAACTTTTTCATAAAAGCGCGGCATGTCCGATAAAGCTACCAAAACATTTCGCAAATCACCAGGTGGTGTTAATTGTTGAATGTTTTTTCGCAATTCCCCCGAACTTCCTCCGTCATCAGCGACCGTCACAATAGCAGCAATGTCTACATCTTTCTTACGTAAACTGTCCAAAATGACCGAAATTCCGGTTCCACCACCAATAACAGCAATCTTCGGTCTCCTCATGAACGATTCACCGTTTCCTTTCTGCGGTCTTTGTCTCGATGTGATGAATGAACGGTCCATTCGCTTGCCAAATCATCTGCTAGACGTTGTGCAAAAGCCACACTTCTGTGTTGACCGCCTGTACAACCAACCGCAATTGTTAAAACAGATTTCCCCTCTTTTTTATAGCCGGGTAAAATCGGTTTGATAAGAGCCACTAAGTGCTGATAAAATTCTTCTGACTCCGTATGATTCATCACATAATCATAAACTGGTTTATCAAGTCCTGTTTGATTGCGAAGTTCTGGTTGGTAATATGGATTTGGTAAAAAACGTACATCAAAAACAAGGTCGGCATCTAGCGGAATACCATATTTAAAGCCAAAACTCACCACTTCAATGCGAAACGATTGGAGTTTCGTTGGATCTGAAAAATGTTCAGAAATGGTTTTACGCAACCCGCGCGGTGTTAATTCGGTCGTGTCTACTACATTTTGACTCATATTTTTCAGCGGTGCAAGTAATTCCCGCTCCAACTTAATCCCGTCTAAAATACGACCGTCTGCTGCTAAGGGGTGGCTACGCCGCGTTTCCTTGTAACGTGCAACTAATTCTGTATCTGCCGCATCTAAAAACAAAATCTTAAAATCAAGTCCAGCGTTACTTTCAATCTCATCCAGAACTTTCTGAATCTCAGAAAAGAAGGAACGACTACGCATATCTACAACCATAGCAATCTTGTCGTTGTCTTGCGTTGTTTCGATTAACTGCAAAAATTTAGGAACCAGCGTGGGGGGCATATTATCAATCGTAAAATAGCCCAAATCTTCAAAAGACTGGATGGCCACGGTCTTTCCCGCTCCACTCATTCCCGTCACGATAACCAAATGAATTTGTTTGTCTGACATATCTCCTCCTTGATAAAACAATCAATTTCCAGCATATTAAAACATTTCCAATTCCTTTTTATTATAACACACCCAGTACAATTCGGATAGTAAAAAAGAGAGAACAAAAGCAATCGCTATCTGTACTCTCTCGAATTTATACTACTATGTTTTAATGATTACCAAACCAAAGCGCAATTTCCCGTTTGGCAGACTCTTCAGAATCTGAACCATGAACAACATTTCGAATCGTTTCACCAGCTTCAGCTGCTTGTGCAAAATCTCCGCGAATAGTTCCCGGTAGAGCTTCTTCCGGACGAGTAGCGCCCATCATGTGACGCCAACCTGAAATCACTTGGCTTCCCGATAAAACACCGATAATCACAGGTCCGCTTGTCATATAATCACGGATTGAAGGATAAAAATCTTTCGTTAATAGGGCTTCATAATGCTGATCAATTAACTCATTTGAAACATTGGTTCTCATTTCCAAACGTTCGATTTTGTAACCACGTTGTTCTACGCGCTTCAGTACTTCTCCAACCAAGCCACGTTTTACGCCGTCTGGTTTTATAATAAAAAATGTTTGTTCCATGATTGACACGCTCCTCTTTTATTACCTTTATTTTATCATAAATGAAAGAAAGTTGAAAGTCCTTTCAAAAATCTTCTTTCACAAATGACTTATCAAGGTCAAAGATGTTAAAAACATGAAGATTGTAAAAATCCAGAACCAAACAGAACGAAAAGCTTGCCTATAGGCCCCTGGAAATGAACGATTTTCTTGTACATACATTTTTATGTCTGCTTTGTTTTTAATCAGGAAAATTACTGCGACACTTGCACCGACTAGCAGGATAAATAAGTGTAAGAGACCACCTATATCGTCCGGCAAAAACGAATACAAATAAGTTAAACCATCTCCGATGACCAAGTTATTAAAAACGTGGAAAACCATTGCCCAGAGAATTGAATACTCCAAGGTCACATAAGAGAAGATAATTCCAACAAAAGCTGCAAAAAAGAACTGCGGGATATTTCCATGAAATAAACCAAATATGAGGGAAGACATCAAAATCGCAAAGACTTTTCCATATTTTTCAAATGTTCGTAAGCCTGCCCCGCGAAAAATCAATTCTTCTGAAACAGGACCGAAAAAACCTGCATACAAAAACATCGTTACACTATCTGAGCCCGCGGAAGCTGATTCAATGGCTTTAAATAAGCTAAATCCAAAGATATTCAATACTGCCTCAAATATTTGATTAAAGAGTACAAAACCTAATTGACCCAGAAGTAAGAATGATAAAACTATTCCAAACGTTTTGGGAGTCATGACCCTTTTCTGCGTTCGTAAATCAGACTTAAATAATTTTCCGTCCCGATACAACCAAAAGATAAATACTCCTGCACAAACAGCAATTAGATAATAGCTACCATCGCGTGACATAAAACTTTCCGTTGCTTTTTGGATTCTCTCAAGATTTCCGGGATAACGAATCGCTTGAAACAAGGTTACAATCGTCTGATAGATTAAGCTAACCATTGTCATGACGAAGACATAAATCAGACACAAAGCAGAAAATAAACTAACATCTTTTCGCACTTGCTGATTGGCTGACATCATTTTTCCTCCTTCTTCAAATAGATTTTTCGACTCCACAAGTATAACCCCACAGCAAAGCCTTCATAAAGAACAAAAAACAAAAGAAAGGCGTGGAGGAAAAATTCTTCTGGTAATATCCAAATGACAGGATCTTTAGCAGGGTCAAATAACCAAGTATTATCCCCAACAAATAAAATATGATGAAAGAGAGTAAAAAACGCATCAAAGCCAATCCCCAGCGCCACACCAGCAATTACAATAGGCAGCCAAATAATAGCTAAAATCGCTTTGGAAAAGACAGATAGGTATCTTTTTTTTATAATGTTTTTTACAAACAAACAAACCGCTGGTAAGGTTGCTAGAAAAGCGACTTGCGCCAGATGAAAAAGATATTTCACGACTTGAAAATGGTGCAGACCTGCTGCTGATGAGCGAAAATCAGGCATGAAGAGCTTTTGCTGAAATGGATTGGTTAAGTAATTCATCAAAACATTGAAATTATGCTGAATGGTTGCAGATTTGAGGTAAACTTGATTTTCTAAATGCAACCAAGAAATTTCCAAAGGATAAAACAGCCAAGTCAGATAAATGGTCAACAAAATGGCTGTTGCTAAAAAGCAGAGCATACTCAGCCAAAAGGTCAGTTTAGTGCGCATCAAAATCCCACTCCGCTAGGCTAGAAAGTACATAATCTGGTTGGATTGGCAAGCCTGGCACTTCTTCTGGTTTCGTAAAGCCAGTTGTCACCAGAAGCGTAGGGATACCATTGTCAATCCCAGCCCGAATGTCCGTCAGGTAATTATCCCCAACCATTATCACCTCTTGCCGCGGTAGTCCTAGATGCTCAACCGCCTTTTCCATGATAATTGCATTTGGCTTCCCGATATAAACAGGTTTCACACGAGTTGCTACTTCAATGAGAGTAATAATCGATCCTGCTCCAGGCATGAGACCGCGCTCCGTTGGAATATTAAGATCTGGATTGGTTCCTACGAAATGAGCCCCCTTTTGAATAGCTAACGTAGCAATTGACAATTTTTCATAGTCCACTTCCCAATCCAATCCCACGACTACATAATCTGGATTATCCGTATCTTCAACATAACCAGCTTCTGCAATGGCTTGCTTAAGTCCTACATCACCGATAACGTAGACTTTCTTGCCTAAATTTTTATCATTTAAGTAGTCAACTGTTGCTAAGGTTGCTGTATAAATCGTTTCAATCGGCGTTTCAACATTAAATTGTTCAGCCAACATAGCTTGAACAGTCTCAGGAGTACGTGTCGTATTATTTGTCACAAATAAATATGGAAGGTTGCGACGCTGTAATTCATGGACAAAAGCTTCTCCCGCTGGGATTCGGTCTTTTCCTTTATAAATCGTTCCGTCTAAATCAATTAAATATCCTTTGTAGGTCATACTTCTCTTTCTATTGTTTCTCTTATGAGATTTCTTGCCAAGTTACCATAGCTTGTGCATTGGTATCACCATCGCTGGAAATCTGATGATTGCTCTCTAATCCATTCAAATCATAGCTAGAGGTAATCTGCCCACCAGGTCGCACTTCCTTGACATACTTGAGGTGAACTTTTTTGGGAACGTGTTTCATGAGAAAATCAGCACCCATAACTTCAAAAATCCAGTCCAGATACTTGCTGTTGTTGACATGACCATTCATGTCTAAATCATAAAACCGAACATGATAATCTTTACTGGTCGAATCTTTCAGTTCTGGATATTTTGGTCCACGAATCAACTTTTTAGAAAATTCTGCCTCGTAAGGCGCAACAATCTTTGGCTCTACAGCGTGCACTTTTCGACTGTCTCTATCCATAAGGACAAAGGTAGCCATCATTTCAATCACAGCAACATCATTTTCATCAAAAACGGTAAAACGACGATAACAAAAGAGACGATTATAGGAAAGTGCTTCTGTTTCAATCGTCATTTCTTCACCAAATTTAGGCAGCCGTACCACATCGATATCATAGTCAGTAATAATCCAGACCAGATTGTATTTCTCCAGCATATCCTTGTCGCTAATCCCCAAATCAATGGATTGCAAACCTGATACTTGTAAGGACAGCAAAATAACATCAGGCAGCTTGATATGACCGTTCATATCTGCCATGTCAAACGGAATTTTCATTTTCATTTGATAAGTTAAACCCATAATTTACTCCAATATAAATTTCTCTGCGACCGTATCACCTAAAAAAAGACCCTTTTTAGTCATACGGACGATTTCTTTATCAGGAACTAAGAGTCCTTGCTCAGTCAATTCTGTTACTATATGACCATACTGCTGCTCAAAAGAAATACCAAACTTTTCCTCAAAACGCTTTTTAGAAACACCTGACTTTTTGCGCAAGCCCAGAAACATTTCTTCTTCCATCATCTCTTGCTTACTCAGATGTTCCTCACTCACACGAGCATTGCCCTTTTCAACTGCCTCTAAGTAATGACGAATCGGACCATGATTTTTGTAGCGAACCCCATTGACATAGCCGGAAGCTCCAGCCCCAATACCAAAGTATTCTGCATTGTCCCAGTACATGAGATTGTGTTGACTCTCAAAGCCTGGCTTAGAAAAGTTGGAAATCTCATAGTGTTCAAAACCAGCCTTTTCCAACTCCTCAATGATATACTCAAACATCTCCGCTTCCAAGTCTTCTTTAGGCAAAGGCAGCTTTCCTCGCCTCATCCGATTCATAAAAACCGTGTGATTTTCTAGAATTAAGCTGTAAAGACTCATATGAGGGATGTCCAATGCAATAGCCTTGGCTACGTTTTCCCGCACGTTGTCCATGGTCTGCTTGGGCAGTGCATAAATCAAATCAATAGAGATATTGTCAAAACCAGCCAATTTGAGATTAGTGATATTTTCATAAATATCTTTCTCTAAATGGCTACGCCCAATTTGCTTGAGCATACGATTATCAAAAGTTTGCACACCTAGAGATACTCGATTAACAGCCGAATCTTTTAAAACAGCAATCTTATCTGGATCCAAATCACCGGGATTGGCTTCAATAGTCAGTTCTTCTAACAATGACAAATCCAGCTTTTTCGTCAGCTCTGCTAACAAAAACTCCAGCTGCTTCGCTGAAAGAGCTGTCGGTGTCCCACCGCCGATATAAAGTGTCTGTAAATGCTTTATATTATAAGAAGTATATTCTTGAAGCAAGTGCTCTAAGTAGGCGTCAACTGGCTGATTTTTGATAAAAACCTTAGAAAAGTCACAATAATAACAAATTTGAGTACAAAATGGAATGTGTACATAGGCAGAAGTTGGTTTGGTATACATAGCATTTATTATAGCATAATTTTAGTATATAGATGTTTCAAAGTTCACAACAAAAAGCATAGATCTCTTATCGATATATTCTTGCTCTACAACGAAAATACCATAAGTGTTAAAAACGTTCAACTTAATTCGCTACTTCAACTTGAACTTTTTCCAAATAATAAATTTGTTAGCAAAAAGGAGACCAAAATCTATCAATTATTCATTTTTGAATTGTACCTACCAACTCCACTATCTTCTGGAAAGTCTTGCCGTTTCGGATGGTTAGTTGCTTGTAAAAATTGGATTTGAGCAGTTTTTTATGATAGTTGGACTTGAGATAGTCCGCTTGGTCAGCATTGCTATAAAAGAAAGCCATCTGCCCAAAATGCAGCTGTTCCTTATCATTTGCCCAACTGCCTGCCAGCTCTTGAACACTCTCCCTGTCTGTCTCCGGCAGATAAAAGAGAACATCTCGCCGAAAGGCTGTTTCATCCTGCCACCAAGCAGGAAGATTGCTGTTTCTTTTTGAAGCATGTCAGAGCTGACAAGGACAAAAGGCAGAGGAAAATCGTAAGACCGACTGAAATAAGCCGACAAGATCTCCCGAATCCTCTCCTCCTGCTCCTCGCTATCAAAGAAAAGATTGCCACTGTTAGTGTAGGAAACTGGATTTTCAAAACCCAACCCAGGCAAATCCTTCTTCAAATCAGCCATGACGACCTTGTTTTTCCCGCCGACACTGATGCCGCGAAGCAAAAGTGCATAACGCATATGGTACTCCTTACAAATATATCTATTATTTCCAAACTAACTCTTAGAATTTCTCGAGTAGATCATTCGTTTTTCTCTCACGGCTTTTCCTAGGTTAATGACCTTTTCCTGACCGTCAAAAACAAAACCCATTTTTTCATAAAAGGCGATGGCACGTTTGTTATCTTCTAAAACCCATAATATAATCTCTTGATAACCATCCAAGGCAGCAAAAGCAGCCTGCATCAACTGTTGTCCTACACCCTTGCCATAATAATCTTTTAAGACATACAAGGCGAAAATTTCACCCGCTATCGTAGCTGAATCTTGAAAATCTCCGTAGCTGACAAAGCCGACCACTTTAGCATCATCCAAAGCGATCAAGGTATTTTCAGGATACTTTTGACTATAAAACTGGCACTTATCCAAAGTCATCTGCTCTTGAAATTCCGCAGGCAAAATCTCATCATAAGCTTCACGCCATGTCTGCCAATGAACTCGGGATTTCCCTTCTATCTCCTCAGCTGTTTCCATTGGTTTGATAGTGATGACCATTTGTTTCCTCCTTGATATCCTTCAATCCATCGCCTTTATTTCCAGAATCATATCGCGAATCTGTGCAGCCAGTTCGAAGTCGAGAAGTCCTGCAGCTTCTTGCATTTGTCCCTCTAGTTTCTTAATCATATCTTTACGTTCCTGTTTGTTAAGACTTTCAATTTCAACGACTTCTTCTTTATCTGGCAGGACAGATTTGGTTACACTGATCAGGTCACGAATTTCTTTCTGGATTGTTTGCGGTACAATACCATGTTCTTCATTATAAGCCATCTGAATTTGACGGCGGCGAGCGGTCTCGTCCATAGCCTTCTGCATGGAGTCAGTCACCGTGTCAGCATACATGATGACATGACCCTCACTGTTGCGGGCAGCCCGACCAATGGTTTGGATCAAACCACGCTCATTTCGTAAGAAACCTTCTTTGTCTGCATCAAGGATAGCAACCAGACTGACCTCTGGTACATCAATTCCCTCGCGCAGCAGATTGATCCCGACCAGGACATCAAAGACACCCAGGCGCAAGTCACGGATAATCTCAGTCCGCTCCAATGTCTTGATATCCGAGTGCATGTACTTGACTTTAACTCCCATTTCTTTAAAGTAATCTGTCAAATCTTCTGCCATCTTTTTAGTCAACGTTGTGATAAACGTTCGCTCATTCTTTTCAACACGCGCATTGATTTCACCTAAAAGATCATCTATTTGTCCCATAGTCGGACGCACTTCGACTGCTGGATCCAGAAGTCCAGTTGGTCGAATAATCTGCTCAATTACTGTATCCGTTTGTTCTCGCTCATAGTCACCCGGTGTCGCAGATACATAGACAATCTGATGAACATGACTTTCAAACTCCTCCCGACGCAGCGGACGATTGTCCAAGGCAGACGGCAGGCGGAAACCATAATTGACCAGCATTTCCTTCCGCGAGCGGTCACCATTGTACATCCCTTTAATCTGCCCCATCGTCATATGACTTTCATCAATCATGATGAGAAAATCATCTGGGAAGAAATCAAGCAAGGTATAAGGTGGCTCACCTTCGCTGCGCCCATCCATGTGACGAGAATAGTTCTCAACACCGTTGGTATAGCCCATCTCACGGAGCATCTCAATATCATACTCCGTACGCTGTTTCAATCGTTGGGCTTCCAAGAGCTTTCCTTCCTTTTCAAAGATAGCCAGCTGTTGCTCCAGCTCGGCCTGAATCTTGGCAATGGCAATCTCCATATTTTCGTCATTTGTCATAAAGTGAGTAGCTGGGAAAATTGCTAAATGATCCACTTCACCCAAAACTTGTCCTGTCAACGCTTCCACTTCTCGAATACGGTCAATTTCATCACCAAAAAATTCTACTCGAAAGGCATGCTCATCACGAGAAGCCGGAAAAATTTCTACTACATCACCACGCACCCGGAATTTCCCCCGCTGAAAATCAATATCATTGCGCTCAAATTGAATATCAACCAAATCATTGAGAAGTTTATCCCGTGAAATCTCTAAACCCGGGCGCAGACTGACAACACTATCAGAATATTCCTTAGGCGAACCCAAACCATAAATGCAGCTGACTGACGCCACAACAATCACATCGTTGCGCTCCAAGAGAGCCGAGGTTGCTGAGTGACGAAGTTTGTCAATCTCATCATTGACCGAGCTGTCCTTCTCAATATAGGTATCACTGGAAGGCACATAGGCTTCTGGTTGGTAATAGTCATAGTAAGACACAAAATACTCTACCGCATTGTCAGGAAAAAACTCCTTAAATTCACCATAGAGCTGACCAGCCAGAGTTTTATTATGAGCGATAACTAGGGTCGGTTTATTGACCTTTTGGATGACCTGACTCATAGTGTAGGTCTTCCCAGTTCCTGTCGCTCCCATGAGAATCTGAGCTTTCTCACCACCCTCTATATTATCCACTAATTGCTCAATCGCCTGTGGTTGATCTCCTGAAGGCTCATACTTGGAAACTAATTTAAATTTATTGTCCGTAATTCTATTTATCATTATTCTTTTCCTCTATACAATCTTCTCTTATTTTATCACAATTCTTAAAATATCACTGACTTAGGATATAAAGAATCTCACCTAGTAAAACTAAGTGAGATTTGATTTTCTAAATTGCAATGCTGTAGGCAATTTTTCTTCTTTTTTAAGAGACCAATACAGATAGGCAATACTGAGAATTAACACCAGACTGGTAAAAATAGAACCTTCTGCTCCAAAAGCCCCACCCGAAAGCCAATCAACACTAGATTTCGTATTGTAGGCAAAGACAGAAGCTTCTGCTCCCTGACCACTGACCTGAATACCATAGATATTCCCCTGAACAAAATTCCAAGCCCCATGGATACCAGCCAGACCCCACATATTGTCCGTTTTTAGCATGTAAAAACAAGCAAAAATACCATCAAGAATAATGTTGACAATTGAAAGAAGCGTTACACCGGGATTTAATAAATGGAGAGCACCAAATAGACCAGCAGAAATTAAGATACCGACCAAAATATTTGACTTGGCAGTAACCGTAGGAAATAGCCAACCACGCGTCACCAATTCTTCTGTTCCGCCTTGTAAAATCCAAAACGGAATCAAGGCGATGATAAAGAGCAAGGGTTCCAAACTAAGATGGTTGAGTTCTAACCTACCTAGACCTGTCAGCAAAAGCAAGACAACTATGAGAGAAAACTGTGCCGCTCCAATCAAAAATCCTTGTCCTAATTCTTTAAACCAATTTTCCTTAAAAAAACCAAGACTTGAAAGAGGTCTTTTTTCAACGCATTTCACCCAAAGAAAGAGAGCTAAAGAAATAAAGGAAAAGAGGAAGAGTTGGATGAAAATCATATAATGTGATATCAGTTCTTGTATCATTACAAAGCCCGCCCCAGAATGAACAAGGCCAAGCACAAGACCCAGTAGTATCGAAATTGGAACCAATGCAAGCCCACCGACAATTTCACCTCCATAAACAAAAACAATCGAGAGGATAACGGCCAACCAAATAGGCGGAATGTAACGGGACTGTTTCACATTATCAAGCATACGAGATTTAAACATAAAATTCCCTTTCTATTTTTTATTATTATATCATATTTATTTTACGCAAATCAAAAAAGAAATTTTCGTTCATGTTATAAAATCTAACATAAAAATGCGAAATATTTGCCTTTCGAAGATATTTCTGGTATAATTTAAAAATATTCTTTAAAGGAGAGACTCATGAAGAAAAAAATTATAACTTTTTTGTTAGCTTTACTACCACTCTTTGCAGTAACAGCCATTCATGCCGATACAATCAAAGTGGTATCTGATACAGCTTACGCACCTTTTGAATTTAAAGATTCCGATCAAACTTATAAAGGTATTGATGTAGATATCATCAATAAAGTTGCTGAACTAAAAGGTTGGGACATCAATATGACTTTCCCTGGCTTCGATGCAGCGGTCAATGCTGTTCAATCTGGTCAGGCAGATGCTATCATGGCTGGAATGACAAAAACCAAAGACCGTGAAAAAGTCTTCACCATGTCTGATACTTATTATGATACAAAAGTTGTCATCGCAACGACTAAAGCCAATACAATCAGTAGTTATTCACAATTAAAAGGAAAAACTGTTGGGGTTAAAAACGGAACTGCCTCTCAACGTTTTCTGGAAAAAATCAAAGACAAATATAAATTTACTATCAAAACTTTTGATACAACCGATTTGACTTACAACAGCTTGAATTCTGGTTCAATTGACGCCATGATGGACGATCAACCGGTTATCGAATATGCTATCAAGCAGGGGCAAAACTTAAAAATCTCTATGAAAGGAGAAGCTGTTGGTAGTTTTGCTTTTGGTGTCAAAAAGGGAAGCAAATATGAATATCTAGTAACGGAATTCAATGAAGCGCTTGCTCAAATGAAAAAAGATGGTTCTCTTGACAAAATCATCACAAAATGGACAAGTTCTACAACCACGAAAACAACTAGTTCTACTCCAGAAACCACTACTCCTGCTGGTCAAAAAGCTACTCCCGTAAAATCAACATATACCATTGCGAGTGACTCTTCCTTTGCACCATTCGTTTTTCAGGATAGTAATAACAAATATACTGGGATTGACATGGATTTGATAAAAGCCATTGCCAAAGACCAAGGTTTCACGATTGAAATTACAAATCCCGGATTTGACGCTGCTTTAAATGCTGTACAATCTGGACAAGCTGATGGAATGATTGCAGGAATGTCCGTGACAGACGCTCGTAAAGAGACCTTTGATTTCTCAGAACCATATTATACTGCAAACGCTATCCTTGCTGTCAAAGAATCCAGCATAATTGCTTCTTATAAAGACTTGAAAGGCAAAACAGTCGGCGTTAAAAATGGTACTGCTTCGCAAACCTTTTTAACAGAAAATCAAAGCAAGTATGGCTATAAAATCAAGACATTTGCTGACGCTTCTTCTATGTATGACAGTTTAAACTCTGGCTCTTTGGACGCCGTTATGGACGACGAACCCGTTGTAAAATACTCCATTAGCCAAGGTCAAAAACTAAAAACTCCAATCAAGGGAACCCCTATCGGAGATACTGCTTTTGCAGTGAAAAAAGGTAGTAATCCTGAATTGATCCAAATGTTTAACAATGGTTTGGCAAATATTAAAAAGAACGGTCAATATCAAAAAATTCTTGATAAATATTTGAAAAAAACCAGCTCTGCTTCTAGCTCTTCAGACAGTACAGTTGATGAAACAACCATTTGGGGGCTTCTCCAAAACAACTATAAACAATTGTTAAGCGGACTTGGTATCACCATTGCTCTTGCGCTTCTGTCATTTGCTATTGCTATGGTAATTGGAGTTATCTTTGGAATGTTTAGCGTGAGTCCCGTCAAAGCCCTCCGCGTCATCTCAGAAATCTTCGTGGATGTCATTCGTGGAATCCCACTTATGATTCTCGCAGCCTTTATCTTCTGGGGCATCCCAAACCTTATTGAATCAATGACAGGTCATCAAAGTCCGATTAACGATTTTGTGGCTGGTACAATTGCTCTTTCTCTCAATGCTGGCGCTTATATTGCAGAAATCGTCCGTGGTGGGATTCAAGCTGTTCCAGTTGGACAAATGGAAGCCAGCCGAAGTCTTGGTATTTCTTACTCAAAAACCATGAGAAAGATTATTTTGCCGCAAGCAACAAAAATCATGTTACCAAACTTCGTCAATCAGTTTGTTATCGCTTTGAAAGATACTACAATCGTCTCTGCTATCGGTCTCGTCGAACTTTTCCAAACGGGTAAAATCATCATTGCTCGTAACTATCAAAGCTTCAAAATGTATGCTATCCTAGCAGTCTTTTACTTGATTATCATCACTCTTTTAACGAGACTTGCAAAACGCTTAGAAAAGAGGATTAAATAATGGCTAAATTAAAAATTGATGTCAATGATTTACATAAATACTACGGGGAAAATGAAGTCCTAAAAGGAATCACAACCAAATTCTATGAAGGGGATGTCGTTTGTATCATCGGACCTTCAGGTTCGGGAAAATCAACCTTTCTTCGCAGTCTCAACCTGCTGGAAGAAGTTACAAGTGGATCTATTACCGTGGACGGCTTCGACTTAACCGACAAAAAAACAGATGTCGACTTGGTTCGTGAAAATATTGGTATGGTTTTCCAGCACTTCAATCTTTTCCCTCACATGACAGTTTTGGAAAATATCACCTTTGCTCCTGTCGAGCACAAGCGAATGACACAAGCCGAAGCAGAAAAACTTGGTATGGAGCTATTAGAAAAAGTCGGGCTCTCTGATAAAGCTGATGCCATGCCAGACAGTCTCTCAGGTGGACAAAAACAACGTGTGGCGATTGCACGTGGACTTGCTATGAATCCTGATATTATGCTCTTTGACGAACCTACTTCCGCTCTTGACCCCGAAATGGTCGGAGACGTTCTCAATGTTATGAAAGAATTGGCCAAGCAAGGCATGACCATGATTATCGTGACTCATGAAATGGGATTTGCTCGTCAAGTAGCCAACCGTGTCATCTTTACGGCTGACGGAGAATTCTTAGAAGACGGCAAACCCGACCAAATCTTTGACAATCCACAGCACCCACGCCTCAAAGACTTCCTAGATAAAGTCTTGAATGTGTAATACTACTTTATGTTGGTGACAAACTTTTGCCTCGGCACTCTTTTGACATTTTACATCTTTTTTGCTACACTAAAATCAGTAAAATTCGGAGGTAAGGAGTCTATGTACAAGAAATCTATTGCTTAAAGGAAACTTTATCTAGTAGATTTTTTGTTATGCTCTTGCTCATTTTCAAAGAAGACAGTTTTACTTCTCAAGGCTAAATATATCCATCGCAAACTACTTGCTTTGCAATATTTGTTAGCAACTCAAAAGCAAAAACAGCTCTACTAGGTAAATAGGGCTGTTTTTCTTAGCTCTAAAATGACAATGAACATCATAAGGAGACATATATGCTACAAATTCGACATTTAACCATTACCCATTTAAAAGACTTCAAAAACATGGTCAATGATTTATCACTTACAGTCAATACAAGTGATAAAATTGCCATTATCGGAGAAGAAGGAAATGGAAAATCTACTCTTCTTAAGCTACTCATGAACGACACACTTGTTTCAGACTATGTTAGTTATAGGGGAGAAATTCAGAAAAACTATCATCGTTACGCTTATTTGCCGCAAACTTTGCCTGAAAATGAAAGAAGGCTCTCCCTCAACGACTATTTCTTTGGTGATTTGGACGTAGACTTAGATTACAGCAAACTTTACCGCTTTGCTCAAGAATTACATTTTGATAGCGAACGTTTTACTAGTCAGCAAACATTAGCGACTCTATCTGGCGGTGAAACATTAAAAGTACAGCTTTTAAAAATCCTCTCTACAAATTGGGACATTCTCTTTTTAGATGAACCTTCCAATGATTTAGATATAGACACTCTGATTTGGCTGGAAAATTTTCTTCAAAATACACCTCAAACAGTTATGTTTGTTTCACATGATGAAAGTCTTTTAGGTCATACAGCAACAAAAATCGTACATTTGGAATTGGTTAAGAAAAAGCAAGAAGCTCGGACGACTGTACAGAATCTTGATTATGAAAATTACAGCCAGCAACGACAAGCTGCATTTGAAAAGCAAACTAAAGATGCAAAAAAAGAACGAGAAGAATATCAAAAAACAATGGAAAAACATCGCCGCGTCAAACAAAGTGTGGAGCACGTGCTGCGCAATACTCACGATAGCACGGCTGGGAGATTAGTGGCTAAAAAAATGAAAAATGTCCTCTCGCAAGGCAAACGATTTGAAAGAGAAGCGGCTGAAATGACAGAATTGCCAACACAGGCAGATGCTATCAATCTACAATTTTCTACTATCACTCCCCTGCCATCTGCAAAAAGAATAATCATTCTCGAACAGATGTGTTTGAAGACAGAGGAACGTACCTTAGCCCAAAATATAAATTTTGAACTCTTAGGGCAGGAAAAGATTGGGATTATTGGTGAAAATGGTGCCGGAAAATCTACTTTTATCAAAGAACTGCGAAATCTATTGCAAAAGAAAAAAGGCATTACGCTAGGGTATATGCCTCAAATCTATCCTGATAGTTTAAACGAAGTCGATTCTCCAATAGATTTTCTAACATCTACAGGAGAGGCTATTGAGCGAGAAAAAATCCTCACCCACCTAGCCAGTCTGCAATTCACGCGTAATGAAGTGCAACATTCTATTTCCCAGCTATCTGGTGGACAAAAAGCTAAATTACTGCTTCTAAAAATGGTATTAGATCAGGCAAATGTCTTGTTGCTAGACGAGCCGACACGCAACTTTTCCCCCACTTCTCAGCCACAAGTACGAAAGCTTTTTACAGACTATAGCGGTGCTATCATTACCGTTTCACACGACCGCACCTTTCTCAAAGAAGTTTGTCAGAAAATCTACCGCTTGACTGAAACAGGACTAGAGCCAGTCAGAAATGAACAGCCATAAATTTGTTCTCCTAGTTAATCTTAAACCGCCAAGCTCCCTTGAGCTATTTGCATTTGGTAATAAACGCCTTTTGCTTGCATCAGCTCTTGATGACTGCCATATTCCACAATATCTCCGTCAACCAGCACTAAAATGATATCTGCATTCTGAATGGTAGACAAGCGATGAGCAATGATAAAACTGGTTCGCCCTACCATGAGCTTATTAAAAGCCTCTTGAATGAGTACTTCAGTCCGCGTATCAATAGAGGAGGTTGCTTCATCCAAAATCAGGATTTTAGGAACCGCTAGAAAAACACGCGCAATGGTCAATAGCTGGCGTTGTCCTTGTGACAAAGAATCTCCTGCATCTGCTAGATAAGTATCATAGCCATGCGGCAATTGCTGGATAAAGAAATGAGCATTAGCAGCTTTAGCTGCTGCAATTACTTCTTCTCGGCTAGCCTCTGGTCGCCCAAAAGCAATATTTTCATGAATCGTCGCTGTCTTCAGCCATGTTTCTTGTAAAACCATACCAAACTGTTGGCGAAATGAGACTCTGGTGTAATCTGTAATATCTCTGTCGTCTAACTTAATCTTACCCGCATCTACATTATAAAAACGCATGAGGAGATTGATTAAAGTCGATTTTCCAGCACCAGTTGGTCCAACAATAGCAACTTTGCTTCCTGCTGGAACGGTCATGTTTAAATCGTGAATCAAAGGTTTATCTTTTTCATAACCAAAACGGACATGTTCAAAACGAATCGCTCCCCGTACTGCCTCACTCGTAAGTTCTTCTTTCCCCGTTTCCACAACTTCTTTTTCATCTAAAATCATGTACAAGCGCTCTGCACAGGCAAGGGCGCTTTGCAATTCAGCCATAACAGACGAAATATCGTTGAAGGGCTTAGTGTATTGGTTGACATAATTTAAGAATGTCACCAATTGTCCAACTGTGAAACTAGAGCCGTTAATAATACGAACCGCACCAAATCCAACAACAATGGCATAGATAAGAGCATTAACGAAGCGAGTCGCTGGATTGACAGTAGAGGAATAAAAGATAGCATCCTGAGAATAGTCCGCATAGCTCTCATTGCCCTTTGTAAAATCCGTAATGAATTGCTCTTGAGCATTAAAACTTTGAATCAAACTTTCTTGAGAGAGACTTTCTTCAATGAGCTGTGTCTGAAGCCCTCGAGCTGTGGTTTGTTTTTGAAACAACTTGTAACTTTTACGGGCAATAAAACGCGCAATCAGCATAGATAAGGGAGTTAAAAGCAAGACTAACACCATCATGAAAAAGTCAATCTTTGCCATTGTCACAATCGTTACAAGAATAGTCAACACGCCTACAAAAAACTGATTGAAGACCATAAGCAAACCATTATTTAGCTGCTCCACATCCGTCGTCAAGCGACTCACTAAATCACCGCTCCCTTGACGATCAAGATAAGCCAAGGGAAGTCGATGAATTTTTTGAATAACTGCGTCCCGAAGTTTCTGACTATAACTATAAATCAACTGATTATAGACTAAAGGATTGAGCCATTGAATCGCTGTATTGGCAACAATCACCATACCCATTTTCGAGAGAATTGGAAGCAAATGCTGACTTGCATCGGGAAGTAGAACACTATCCACTGCATTCCCAATCAAAATCGGCAAATAAATGGTCAAAGCAACCTGAACAATCGTTCCAATTGTAGCTAGTAGGAAAAACCAGCGCTGCTGCAATAAATCAATTGCAAGGCGTTTCAGACCACTTTTAGGATACCTCATTTTCATGCTTTTCCTCCTTGCTATGTTGTGAGAGATGAATTTCTCGATAAATAGCGCTCGTTTGAAGCAAATCTTCATGTGCGCCAAGAGCTACCTGATGGCCTTTATCCAAGACAAGTATCTGATCAGCTGCACGCAAGCTATTGGTTCGCTGTGAAATTAAAATCAAACTCGTGTTCTTTAACTGCTCTTTAATCGCTTGCAATAGTTTAGCCTCTGTTAAATAATCAAGTGCCGAAGTAGAATCATCCAGCACCAGAAAAGGTGCTTTTTGTAAAATAGCGCGCGCAATCGTCAACCGTTGTCGTTGACCACCGGAAAAATTCCGACCAAAAGCTTCTACTACTGCATCTAGCTGACCTTCTTTTTCCTGTACAAAGTCACTAGCTTGCGCAATATCAAGAGCCCACCAAAGTTGTTCATCCGTCACCTCGTCTTCCAGTCCCAGCGACAAATTTGAGCGAATCGTTCCACAGAACAATTCTGCTTTTTGCGGTACCAAGCTCATCCAAGTGCGCCATTCTTTCAGATTTCGAGGACTTCGATTATTTTTAAAAATAGCCAACTGACCAGTATCAATCGTATACAAATGCGCTAAGAGCTGCACCAAGGTTGATTTTCCTGAGCCTGTTCCGCCAATCACTCCCAAAGTCTGACCAGATAGTACGTCAAACGAAATATTTTCCAAGGCTGGACTAGCAGCTTGTGGATAGGTAAAAGTAACATTTTGAGCAGAAATAGATCGAGCACCAACAGAATGCCGTATTGGCAGTTCTGATAACACATCTTCCTCTTCCTGTTCAAAAACCTCTTGGATTCGTCCAGCGCTGATGTAACTTTGATTCAAAGAGGTGACGAGCATAGCTAATTTCAACAATTCTATTAAAATTTGCAAAAGGTAATTGACTAAAGCAACTAATTTCCCTTGCGTCAGCAAATCCTGTCCAATCGCTAGATTCCCATGCCAAATAACCATGACCAATGTGCTATTTACCACTAAAAAAGTCAACGGGCTAATCAAGCTCGACCAAACTCCTGTTTTTATCTGCCAGGTCTTATAAATTTCATTGGTATCTCTAAACTCATGAATTTCTTTATTTGTTTGCCCAAAGGCACGGATAACGCGCATACCTTGCAGTTGTTGGCGTGTCATATTGACAATTTTATCTGTAATCTGGCGAATTTTAGCGTACAGCGGATTTACCAAGCGTGACATGATATAGATAATACCCGTTAGGATGACAACCATGAGTAAGAACCACAGTGTAATACTTGGACTAATCAAAAATGCCATAACAATCGAGCCAAAAACAATAATCGGCGCGCGCAAAAAAAGACGAAGAAATTGGTTGATACCGGTCTGAATTTGATAAGTATCACTTGTTAAACGAGTGACCAGACTAGATGTCGTCAAGTTATCTCGACTAGCTTTTGGCAAACGCATTATTTTTTGATATAAATCTTTAGTTAATTGACGTGTAAATCCTACCGCTGCTTTTGAGGAATAATATTGAGCAATAATCGCCACAACAACACCAAACGATGCTAGGACAACTAGTAAAAAGACCATGGTATAAAGATGCGCACTATCTTTTTTAGGGATTGTTTGGTCTACAATTGTTGCAACCAAAATTGGCACCAATAGTTCAAAACTAGCTTCTAATAATTTAAAAAGTGGCCCCAACAAGGATTCTTTGATATAACCCTTAAAATATTTCAATAAATCTTTCATGAAATCTCTTTTCTTATACAAAACTAGTTCTATTTTATCATAATCTAGCCTTCTCTGTAATTTGTTAGCGGATACAATTATTTTTATAGGAGAATTTTTGTTAAATGAATTCCAGATAAAAAGGAGAAGAACGATGTCGTTCTCTCCTACTAAATTTCTTTCAAATAAAATATTATTGATGACGATTTGCCCAAGCAACATCCAAATCTAACACTTCTTGTGTTGTGTATTGTTGACGATAAGGATTGTAGACTTTGTTAGTTGTTGCAACATTGGTTGCTTGCACATTTGGTACATCGTATTGTGTCAAATTATATTGTTGAATCAAATTATTCAACTTAACATTATAGCTTGTATCCGTTGCATAGACACCTGTTAAAGCAGCAGTCGCATTCATATAGCTGGTCGTATTACTCTTCCAAGCATAAGTGTAGCGGCTATGTTTTAAAATCGCCACATAGTCTTGTAAAGATTCAACATAACTTGGATAGGATCTAAATTCTGCATTGACATTATAAGTATTTCCTTGCCCATCATCTTCTAGTGTAGCCATTGTTGCTGATTGCCCAGCATACTGTCCTTTGATGCCAAATAAATTATGATGAGGAGCGGCTGATAAAGCAGAACGTCCAGAATGGCTTTCCAGAATGGCTTGTGCAATCATAACTGAAGCATACAAATCATTCTCTTGTCCTAATTGACGAGCCGTTTCACCAATTTGTGAAATGAACATTTCTGTTTGAGTTAACGGACGTTGATAAGCCTCATCATTGGCACTAGCTGGGTGAACTTGCTTGGACAAAACTGCACTAACCAATAAAGCGGCGACCGCCAAAGCTAGAACTGTTAAAATTCTTTTTTTCAATTTTTTCTTTCTCATAGCTTATTCTCCAGTATAATATATTTTGATTATAACATAAAATTCCCAGCCCTTAGTTACAATTTGGTGACAGATTCATTATAAAAAACCGAGAAAATGATTCTCAGTCTTTCTTCAACTCTAAATTTTTTCCAAAATCGCATCCCAAGCTGCATCTAAACCATCTTTATTGACAGATGAAAAAACAATAAAATCATCATTTTTATCAAAATCTAACTTTTTCTTAATGATTGATTCATGCTTGTTCCATTTACCGCGTGGAATTTTGTCAGCTTTCGTGGCTACGACAATGACTGGTATTTCATAATATTTGAGAAATTCGTACATTTGTACATCGTCTGCACTTGGCTCATGCCGAAAATCCACTAGACTGACAACTGCTCTGAGATTTTCCCTGCTCGTCAGATATTCCTCGATCATCTTGCCCCACTTCGCTCGTTCTGTCTTAGAAACTTTAGCATAGCCATATCCTGGGACATCCACAAAACGAAGTTTGTCATCAATATTGAAGAAATTCAGCAATTGCGTTTTTCCTGGCTTGCCAGAAGTTCGAGCTAGATTTTTTCGATTTAACAATGTATTGATAAAGGAAGATTTACCAACATTTGATCGTCCAGCAAGGGCAATTTCAGGAATCTCGTCTTGCGGATAATGAGATTTATTTGCTGCACTTAGCAAAATTTCTGCATTGTGTGTGTTAATTTCCATTGCACACCTCTTTATGCTGTTTCTAAAATCGGCTTATCCGTTCCGTCAACTGCTTCCTTGGTAATCCGTACCAGCTTCACATTTTCTTGACTTGGAACTTCAAACATGACATCTATCATAGTTTCCTCGATGATTGAACGTAATCCACGCGCACCTGTCTTACGTTCAATGGCTTTGTTGGCAATCTCTTGGAGAGCATCATCATCAAACTCCAATTTGACATCATCATAAGAAAGAAGAGTCTGATATTGCTTCACTAAAGCATTCTTTGGTTCGCGAAGGATTCGCACCAAATCATCAACTGTTAAAGGCTCAAGCGCTGCAAACACAGGCAAACGACCAATCAATTCAGGAATCAAGCCAAATTTTTGAATATCTTCAGAGATGATTTCTTGCATATAAGAACCAGTTTCATCAATGGCCTTGTTGTTTTGACCAAAACCGATAATTTTTTCGCCTAGACGTTGTTTGACAATTTCTTCAATACCGTCAAATGCACCACCAACGATAAAGAGAATATTTTTCGTATCTACTTGAATCATCTCTTGTTGAGGGTGCTTGCGGCCGCCTTGCGGAGGTACGCTGGCTACAGTTCCTTCAATAATTTTGAGGAGCGCTTGCTGAACACCTTCACCAGACACATCACGAGTAATAGAGACATTTTCGCTTTTCTTCGCAATTTTATCAATCTCATCTACATAGATGATACCACGTTCAGCACGCTCAATATTGAAATCTGCTGCTTGCAAGAGTTTCAAGAGAATATTTTCAACATCTTCTCCGACATACCCAGCTTCTGTCAAAGCTGTCGCATCTGCAATCGCAAAAGGAACATTCAGACTTTTTGCCAAAGTTTGAGCGAGAAAGGTCTTGCCAGAACCAGTTGGTCCAATCATGAGGATATTGGATTTCTGCAATTCGACATCTTCCTCATCTTCACGATTATCATGAAAATTGATGCGTTTATAGTGATTGTAAACAGCAACGGCCAATGCTCGCTTAGCACGGTCTTGTCCAATCACATAATGATTCAAAATATTGAGTAGTTCTTGCGGTTTTGGTACTTCTGACAAGTCTGCCAGCACTTCTTCTGCTAATTCTTCTCTAATAATTTCTTGTGCTAATTCCACACATTCATTACAAATAAAGGCATTATTTCCTGCGATAATTTTTTGAACTTCTTCTTGGCTTTTACCACAAAAAGAACAATAAACCATCATTTCGTTCGTACGATTTGTAGGCATTTTTCACTCCAATTCTATTCGTTGTTTATTCTTTTTCTTATTTAAATAAGGTCATATAAAAAGCATGAATACTATTCACTAAATTTGTAAAAGCATTCAGCCAAAAGAGCACTGACAATCCATACCGTTTTTTACGAAAAGCTTGCGTTGCCGCCATAACACAAACGGCACACAAAAGAGCCGTAAAAAATCCGAAAATACTACGTTCCATTACGACTCCCTTCTCTGAAAGGTTGTGACAGTAAAGTCATACTCATTCTTTTCATCTTTGGCATGAAACTGATGAGACAGCTCCTGAAATTTCGTCATATCAAACTCTTTTGGGAAATAAGTATCACCTTGTAAACGAGCATGAATACGGGTAATAACTAATTCATCCATTAAAGGCTCAAATGCAGAAAAAATCTGACCACCACCAATAATATAAAGAGTTTTTTTCTGAGTCTCATACCATTTCATAACAGAATCAACATCATGAAACACCAGAACTCGCTCATTCTCTGCTTGATATGATTTGTCTCTCGTCAAAATAATTGTCGTGCGATTGGGCAATACTCTGCGGTTCATCCCATCAAATGTCACTCGCCCCATTAAAATAGCCTGTCCAGTTGTCATTTCTTTAAAATGCTTGAGATCAGCTGGTAAATGCCAGGGCAATGTGTTGTCTCGCCCAATCAAGCCATTCTCATCTTGCGCCCAAATAGCTACAATTTTCTTTGTCATTTCCTCATCCTTTGAATTGATATTTCTATTTTATCAAATTTCACAAAAAAAGGCTGACTTTAACTATCAAATCAAAGCGCCAATTTATATTGCACAAGAAATCCGTTCTTTTATGATGTCTTGTGAAAATAGTTAGATACAGCCCTTTATTTTTTAGATTTTGAAAATCTGAAAATCATTTCATTCTCAAATGGCTAAATCAAATTTCAACTGTGGCTTAACAGAGATATAATCAACTAATTCAAAATTTTCTGCTTTAATGTCAAAAAAGTTGGTTCCGTCTGGGACATTCAATACTAATCGTGGCAGGCAATCCGTCGGTTCACGTCGAAGTAATTCTTCAGCTTGTTCAAATTGATTATCATAAATATGCAAGTTGTTGACAAAATAAAAGAATTTGCCAACTTTCCAGCCAAAATGCTTGGCAATCATCATTTGCAATGCAACATACTGCATGGCATTGATGTGATGAGCTACCAGCATATCATTTGAGCGTTGTGTCAGAGTTACATCCAGATAAATGTCACCGTCTACACGGCGTACGTCAAACATGGTCTGAAAAGCACAAGGCAATAGACCTTCTGTTTCCTCAAATGCTTCGTAATCCCAAAGCGAGATAATATTTCGTCGATTCCAAGGATTGATTTCTAGCTGTTTCAAGATTTTATTGATAATATCATGTTTCTTAACAACAGCGCCATAGCGTAAGCCAATCGTGCGAGTATCTCCCACTTCCCAATCATTCCAATAATGAACATTGTACTTTTCTTCTAAAATATCTAAGCTATTGGATTGGTCTTGGTAAATCCAGAGCACCTCTTTGATAGCTGATTTGATAGCAATCGGCCGAAGCGTTGTAATAGGAAATTCTCCCTTGCTCAAGTCGTATTCAGCAAAAGAACCTGTAATATACTTAGAGTTAGCCACTTTCCCGTTTTTATAACGAGGGCGTGCATTTTCAGAAAAAACACCTTCATATAAAATTTTTCGAATATTTTCTTTAAAAATAGTATCTGCTTTTGTCATGATTTCCCTTTTCTAATATTGCTTTTTCTAGTATAACACAAAATAAAAATCTCCTACAAGTCAAAACCTCGCAGGAGAACATGCTTTAATATCTAATTTTTTGAGCTCCATAAATCGAATGCTGACGATGTAGAGAAAACGCCACCGCACACACTATGAAAAAATAGGGGAAATTAGTAAAGCCAAATACTTCACAGCCAATTAAAATCGGACCTAAGAAAGTAGAGGTCGCACTTCCAAAAACAGCAGCATAACCTAGTGCAGCAACCAAACCAACTGGAAGTCCAAATAAACCCGCTAGCAACACACCTAAGCTTGCACCAATTGCAAAAAGCGGTGTCACTTCTCCGCCTTGAAAGCCAGCAGCTAATGTCAAAACTGTCAGAAGTAATTTGAAGAGCCAATCATATACATAGACGGGCTGACCAGCAAAACTGGCTGCAATCAAATTTGTTCCAAGCCCTGAGTATCGTCCTTTATCCAACAGTAAAAAAACAATGCTCAAGACAACTCCCATCACCACAATCCGTTTGTAGGGATTTGGAAAAATAATTGCTGCTTTCTTTTTGCTCCATGAGAGAGCATAAGCAAATAAATTGCCGCAAAGTCCAAATAGAACTCCAAGAAACACTAATTTGATAAGAAGCGTCGGTGACAATACCAGATGCACAGAAATTGGCTGTACAAACTTTTCAAGCCCTAACGCATGCGATGTCCAAGAAGCAACAAAGGAAGCAATCATCGCAGGATACAGAGCTGTCAGTTGCATGGTTCCTACAACCAAGACTTCCATTGCAAACAAAATTGCCGCCAGCGGTGTTTGAAACAGACCAGCAAAACCAGCAGCCATTCCTGTGACTAAAAAGATTTTTGAAGTGTTGGGGATAGAAAATTTCTTGCCAAACCAATGAGAAACCGTTGCCCCTAACTGTACCGCTACTCCTTCTCGACCAGCTGAGCCACCAAAAAGGTGCGTCATCCAAGTTGTAAATATAACCAAAGGAATCAAGCGCTTTGGGATATGTTCCTCTACACCATGTCCTACATCAAAAATCAAGGTCATCCCTTTGCTACTGCTTCCACCATACTTTTGATAAAGAAATACAATCCCTAATCCCGCAACAGCTAAAAAAGGAATCAAATAGAGTGGATACATAGAACGAATATCGCTTAAAAAGATAAGGGTTCGCCCAAATATCGCATCAATAATCCCAACTACTAGACCTATAAAAATGGATAACACTGTAATAGCCACTGCTCGCTTTCCAATATCAAGCCATTCTATATCACGCGCATTTTTCATTTAAACTCCTTTATTATTTGACGTGTTGGTCTTGATAAGCACGCGAATGTTTCAAAATATCAGAAAAAGTCTGAACAATGCTTTCTTCGTACTGTTTTTCATGTACACTATTTGCAACTTTCTCTAGAATTACTTGTTCACGCCGGGTATCTAATACAGCTTTTCCAGTCTGACGTTTATAGAGAGCAACTTGACTCACCAAAGCCATTCTTTTTTCTAATAAAGCAATCAAATCTGCATCTATTTGATCAATTTCTTTTCTAATTTCTACTAAATCCATGATGTCCTCCTAATCGCTTTCTATCTTAACAAAATTTTTCACAATATGCTAGTAATCGTCAGGTTTTGAATCTCAAGTCCTAATTTTCTCAATTTTAGCAGAAAAATAACACTCAAATTGAGACAAGTTCAAATAAAGCCTATTCTTTCAGCTCTAAGCAGCTTCTAATCTTCTACTTTGTTTCTACTCGCCCTAAAATCCGGCTTGACAATCCCTTTCCTTCTGTGGTAATTTTGAAAAATAAGAGGGAACGATGTTAGATTACTATTTGGAAGAAGCTATTTTAAACAAGGCAGAAGTGTTACAAATTTTGCTGGAATTTCAAACTTTAGAGATTGAGCAGATAACACAAATTACCAGTTTTAGTGAGAAAAACATTTATCAATGCTTGGCAGAGCTGAAGGAAGAATTTCAAGATTTGTTCTGTTTGCGAGTCATGAAACGCACGGTTCATTTGGATATTTATACAAAGCTCAATCCGCTAGTCTGTTTTCATCGGATTTATCAAGGTTCTACTTTTCTTCGTCTTTTGTGCTATTTCTTGCGGGAAGAAAAAGAAAGTTTTGCCTGTTTTCTCCAAAAAGAATACCTCTCACGTTTCAATATAACCACAGAGGTCTGTGCGACCCGCTTTATCGGATTTTAAAGGTGCTTGTGAGAGAATGGATGCAAGAGATGGGCTTAACAGGCGAGATTTACAAGTACCACATTTATCATGTGAGCATTCAGCTGCGAGAGCTGATTTATTCCCGCATGGCTCCTATTCCGCTTTACATTTTTGCGAGTAGCAATGCGGATTTGACAACTTTAAAGAATGCTTCTCCATGAATATTCCACCTACTATTGCACGAATATCTGGTGTTGACTTTTTGAATATCTCCTTGGATTTGCAGACGCACGAGGAAACAAGCATTATCGTAGCCGACCAATACCTTTCGACTTATCTCGAAACCTTATTTCCAGAGGCAGAACACATTCTCATCAACTTTTCTATGAACTTTTATGACATTCATTACCAGCATATCTATGAAGCTATTTATAAGCTGATAGAGCAGCGGTATCGGGAGTATGTCAAGGGCTTGGAGAAGTTGATGTAGAACAAATCAAAATCGTTAAAATCCGGAAAATGGTTATCTGTACAGTGCCTGAAAGTCAAAAAATACTTTTCTTCAGTTAAAAGCAATAAAGCCTGAAAAAGTTCCTTTAGGTAACAATTTTCAGGCTATTTTTTATCTAAAAATCTAAATTGAACAGCCTTCTCAGGAAATTCAAAATAAAATTTCATTATTGTTTTGAGACAGATTCCTGCTCATTAGACGAAGTTGTCTTTTCAGCCGTTGATTTTGATTCATTTTTAGCCTCTTTCAAGTCTGACGGAGTCTGTTCTTTCTCAGAATTGTTTACCTTATTGGCTTCTTCATCTGATCCTTTCCTCGAATCCGGCTGCGCTTTTTCTTCTTTTTTAGTTTCAGAACCCTTGTCTGTTGAGTCAGCAGTTTGTTCCTCTACTGGAGACGATTTAGCTTCATTGGTATCTACTTTCTTTGCAGTACCTTCTTTTTTAGAAGCCTCTTTTTCTTCTTTCTTTTCCTCGCTCAATGGATTGTTTTCGATGCTTCCTCCCTTAACGGCTGGGAAATGCTAAGCCAATGCTTTTGGAATTCGATTTTCATTTAACTCCAGTTCTGACTTTGGAATAAAATTATGACTAAGATCAATATAGGTAATGGTATTGTTAGGGGTACTAATCGCCACGCTTGTGATCTTATTCTTAGATACATCTAAATTTTCAAGTGTTTTAAATTGATTCACACCTTCCAAATTCTTCAAGGCATTGCCACTTAAACTCAATTCCTTCAAAGATGATTGAGTTCCAGAGATATTTAAGCTCTGAATTTGATTTTGAGCTGCTGTAAAGCTGGTCAGATTCTTTGCTGCTTCAATCCCTGCCAACGAAGTCAGGCGATTACCACTCATTGTAATACTTGTCAAAGCAGGATTGTTTTTCAAGAAATTCAAATTTTGAATATTTGACTCATTCACTGTCAATTCTGCAAGCGCTGAGGTTTTCAAACTATTGAGATCTAAGTTAGGATTATTTGACAAGAATAGACGTGTTAGGTGCGCTTTTTGAGCCAATGCTGATACATCTTGGAGTTGATTGTGCTCCAGATTAACCGCTTGTAAATTTGAAAGATTTGATAGAGCTGAAATATATGAAATTTCATTATAGTCCAAATTCAAGGATTCTAAATTCTTCAACTGAGCCAGCGGACGAATGTCACGAATATTATTACCAGCCGCCGCTACCGTTTTCAGATTTGGATAGTTCTTTAAGAAAGATAAATCTGAAACGCCATTTTGTGAAATATCCAAACCCTCCAGAGTTGGAAACTCTTTCAAAAAGTCATAATTCGTAATCTCTGTCTTAGTCATCCAAAGCTGTTTCAAATGCTTAAACTGTAACACCGGACGGATATCTTTAATTTTGGTAAAACCAATTCCTAGCACTTCAATATTTGGCATCAAGTTAAGACCTTTACGCTCCAGCGGATCTTTTCTTTGCCCAATATTTAGGTATTTCACCGTTGCCAACCAGGCTTTCATCTTTTCCAAGTCTGTTTCATTTGACGGAAATTCTGTATTCGCAGTTGCATGTAAAATATCTTCGATAATCTCATCATCAAATCCTAAGGCTTTCAATGTTGCCATGCCTACCTTATCATGAGCATGCGGATCACCGTGTGGATCGAATGGTTTGGTCGTATCAATGTCGCTAATTAAAGTTGAATGTTTGTGATCGCCGTGTGGATAAACAAAAGCCTTCCCTTTTTCAGTGTCAATCACTTGGATCAAACTTTCATCAATTTCCAACTGCTGTGCCAGATAGGTCTTTTTCTTAGCGATTTCTTTATTTTCTTTTGAAGAATCTTGTGCTGGCGTGGACGGTGTTTGATCTTTTCGACCATAGTAAGCGTCCTCAACAGCCTTTTATACTCTGCTGGGATTAAATATTCCCATTTGGACTGAATGAGTTGTTCATAAGGGATAACGTGCGTATGACCGTTATGGTTCACTAATAAGCTATAGGATTTCTTTTCTTTAATCCCTGTTCCATCAAATAAAAATCCATCACTTGTCGGATAATCTATACCAGCAAACTGACGTTTGTTTGAACCCGGATGCTGTGGATTTGCAGGTGGGTTTGTGTAATTTGGCTGCGCATGCGGAAGAGATTGCTCACCTGAAGCATTGCCAAACGATACCGTTTGAGGCTGATAGGCTTGACTGCCATTACCTCTTAATGAATGTTTCCAGATATAGTGATAGTGATCACCGTGTCGAACAACATAGCCATTTTCATCTTCTGAAACAATATCTTTTGGATTAAACACATAGCCATCATCAACGTCACTCGCTTGACCGAGATTCTGCGCAACGGCGGTTGACGGAGCTTGACCTTTTTTCAGAATCAAGTAAGCCCATTTGCTGTTTTTTAAATCGGAATAAAAAATAAAGTGTGTGTGACCATCATGGTCTAAAATCAAGCCGTCATTTGTTCTAGCCTTAATCTGTGATTCACTTGTGAATAGAAAACCGTCATCTGTCGGCTTATCTACACCTGGTACTTGACCTTTTTTAGCGTTAGAATGTTTCTTTTTCACTCCTTGTTTAGCCGTCACCTTATCCCTGCTTTTTGACGACGAGTTAGAATGGCAAGCAGTCAGTAAAAGATTGCAAGATAAAGCAATTCCTGCCAATGCCCAAAGCTTCTTATATTTCATATAGCTCTCCCTTTTGTTTAACCAGTTAATATTTAACTAGTTAAACAAAACACAGAAAACACATCTTGACAAGAAAAAATAAGTCAAATAGAGAGTTTTTAGCAAAATACAGAAAAAAACAGACAACATCTGTTTTTTGTAAACTTTAAGAGGGCTGTTTTCGTTTCTGACGTCTTGAAAAAGACATCACTCCATAAAAACTATAACCGGCAAGCAAATAGCCGATAAAGATTTTGAGTGACCATTGCAACACATACGGCCAACCGTACTTTGGAATATTTAAGAAAAAATAAGCAAAAGGACTATCTTTTGCGCCTGGAATAGGCCATTTGATGACTAAACCATTAAACAAGGCAAAAGCCAAATAAATCAAAGGCACACTTGTCCAAACAATCGGGTCAAACCAACGATATTGTGAGCGTTTATCAAACAACAAGGTATCCGCTAAAAACCATAGTGGTACAATGTAATGACAGAGGAAATTTTCCAGTCGATAAAAATCAGTCGCGAGCGGTGCCAACATAAAATGATAAATGGCGCATGTAATCATGATACACATGGTCACTCCGCCTTTTAGCCGAAACAGCGACTGTGTTTGCCAACGATGTTCAGAACGCGCCATTAGATAAAGCAAATAGGCCGTAAAAGCTGTGACAATCATGTTAGATAAAACCGTGTAGTACATCAGCATTCCTAAGCCACCATGCTTTGTGATTTCAAGGTAAACTCCTGTAAATCCTAACATAAACAATACCATGCGGCTATAAAAAATCACATTTCGCTTCATCATCAACCTCAGATTTTCTTGACAAACTCTGATTTGAGCTTCATCGCACCAAAACCATCAATCTTGCAGTCAATATTGTGGTCTCCTTCTACAATCCGAATATTTTTCACACGCGTCCCTTGTTTCAAATCCTTTGGAGCACCTTTGACCTTTAAATCTTTGATGAGAGTGACGGTATCTCCGTCCGCAAGCTGATTCCCATTTGCATCAATTGCTCTGATACGCTCTTCTTCAACGACTTCTGTCGGATTCCATTCGTAGGCACATTCAGGGCAAACTAACAGCAAACCGTCTTCGTAAACATATTCTGAGTTGCATTGTGGACAATTTGGTAATTGATTCATACTTCTCCTTCACTAACCTCTATATATCACACCTAGAATTTATCATGTTTTTCTATTTTACTATAAAATAAAAAATTTGACAAATGAGATAAAATGACTAATTTTTAAAAGACTTTTTGGCTCAATACTTAATGAAAATTACAAGATTTAACGACCTTCACTTCTATCTGCTAGTACCTTGAGCAATCAACTACCATGTTGTTGATTTATTGCGCCATACACTTTGAAGTTGGAGATTTTTACAAAGTATAAAGAATCATTTGATTTTCTCTTATAGATTTTTTTGATGTTATAAAATGCTTCAAGCATTGGAAACCATCTATGTCATTTGCCAAGTTCCTGAGTGCGTTTATAAGATGCAGCAACGGCTTTGATAATATTTCCTCTGAAAGCATCTGCTTCAAGACTTGCCACTCCTGCAATCGTTGAGCCTGCTGGGCTGCAAACCTGCTCTTTGAGAACAGCAGGGTGTTGACCACTTTCTTTGGCTAATGCTGCTGCTCCTAAAAGGGTCTGATTTGCTAATTGCAGAGCTAAGTCTCGTGGTAAGCCAGCTTGCACCCCTGCATCAGCTAATGCTTCTAAAAAAAGATACACAAAAGCAGGACTACATCCAGCCACAGCAGTTGCCGCATCTAACTGCTGCTCCTTTAAATGAACCAGCAAACCGGCAGGATCCAATAGTTCACACAACAAGTCTTCATCCTGCTCTGTTGCTTTATCTGATACAGCATAGCTGATAACACCAGCACCAACTGCAACAGGCATATTGGGCATTATCCGGATCAACCGATGTTGTGTAGGAACAAGAGCTTCTAACTGCTGCAAGGTCAAGCCAGCAGCCATAGAAATGAGTAAAACAGAGCTGCGCTTTTCTAAAATAGCATGGTATTCTTGCAACAAATCCGCAAATTGAGTGGGTTTCACACCCAAGAAAATCACATTTGCTTGCTCAAAGACGACTTCATTCGTGACAGGTTCGCCACCCACTTCATTCGCAATCTGCTTTGCTTTTTCTGGGCTTCGATTTGCGAGCAGGATTTGATGTTTTTTTTGCCTAGCCACTACACGTGCTAAACTGCCACCCATATTTCCTAAGCCAATAAATCCAATTTTCATGTTTTTACTCCCTAATCTGTCCTGAACCTTGCACAACATATTTATAACTCGTTAATTCTTTTAAGCCCATCGGACCGCGTGCGTGTAATTTCTGAGTAGAAATCCCCATTTCACAGCCCAAACCAAATTCTCCACCGTCTGTGAAACGTGTGGAAGTATTGACATAGACTGCTGCACTATCAACCTGCTCTGTAAAAGTCGCTGCGCTGGTGGCATTGTTGGTAATAATGGCATCTGAATGATGTGTGCTGTGTTGCTCAATATGTGTGATAGCTTCTTCCAAAGAATCCACTACCTTTACAGCCATGATGTAATCTGAAAATTCGCTATCAAAGTCGATAGGCTCTGCTATTTCCCCTGAGATGAAAGAGCGAGCTGTTTCATCCAATCGAAGTTGAACAGGTACTACCCCACGCGCTTTACGAACAGTTACTAAGCGTTCTTCTAATGTTGGGAGAAACTGAGAAGCAATTTTTTTATGAACTAGACAAACTTCCATTGCATTACAGACCGAAGGACGACTGGTTTTGGCATTGTTGATAATCTCTAGTGCCATTTCTTGGTCAGCGTCCTTATCAACATAGATATGAACAATCCCCGTACCAGTCTCAATCACAGGAACCGTCGCATTTTCAACGACCGCTTGAATCAGCCCCGCACCCCCACGAGGAATTAGCAAGTCCAAATAGCCTTTTGCTTTCATCAAGATTTGAGCACTTTCACGACTGGTATCTGACACCAACTGCAAGCAATCATCTGAAATCGCGGTCTGACGAAGTGCCGCCTTTAGCGCGGAAACAATGGCAGCTGCTGTTTTATGCGCTTCTTTTCCGCTGCGAAGAACAACTGCATTTCCACTCTTAATGGCTAAAGCAGCTGCATCAGATGTCACATTTGGACGACTTTCATAGATAATTCCAATCACCCCAAGAGCTACCCGCTTCTTAATGATTTCTAGTCCATTTTCCAAATGAGAGACTTCTAAGATGTCTCCAACGGGATCTGGCAACGCAACCACTTGACGAATGCCAGTTGCCATGTCTTTGATGCGATTGACATCTAAATACAGACGATCCAACATGACATCTGAAATATGACCTTTTGCCGCTGTCATGTCTTCCGCATTGGCTGTCAAAATTGCGTCCGTAGCTGCTTCTAAATAATCAGCCATCAAAGACAGAGCTTTATTTTTCTCAGTCGTTGAAGCTGTGTTAATTGATTTTTTTGCTTGCTTGATTTTCTCTAGTAAGCCTTGTGTACTATTCATATCCTACTTCCTCTTAAAATTCTGACAATAATAATTCCAATTCAGGCGTTAGTGAAATCCAATGGTCTCGGTGAATTACCACTCCCTTTGGTTTATTGGCTTTCAGCATATCTTGCAAAGCTGATTGCCCAAAACGAACACGTCCTTTTCCTAAAATGCGCTCTGTGTCCTTTTCATAGACGGTCACAATATCATCATAAGAAAAGTGTCCTGACATTTTTGAAATTCCTGAAACAAGTAAGCTCTTGCCTTGCTCACTCAATGCTGTGCTTGCTCCTCTATCCACCCAGATAGAACCTTGACTGGTAGCGTAAAAAGCCAACCATTGTTTTTGCGTTTTCATATTTTTGGCTGAAGCAGTAAAAAATGTGCCATTTCCCTGATTTTCTGCGGCTTCGATGAGGGGTTGCTCTTTCAAAGAAGAGCAAATGTAAACAGGAACCCCTGCCATAGTGGCAATCGTTGCCGCTTTTAGCTTGGTCAGCATACCACCTGTTCCATTAGAAGAGCCTGCTCCACCTGCCATTTCAAGCAAATCTGTCGTAATCTCCTCTACCAAATCAAGGCGCTTGGCATCAGGATGATTGACTGGATTTGCCGTATAAAGTCCGTCAACATCCGTTAATAAAACTAACAAATCTGCTTGCACCATAGACGCAACCTGAGCACTCAACGTATCATTGTCACCGACTTTCAACTCAGCAATGGAAACCGTATCATTTTCATTGATAATCGGAATGGCTCCTCGGTTGAGCAAGACAGAAATCGCCTGATGTGCATTTTTATAGCGCCGTTTATCCGCAAAATCATCTTGTGTTAATAAAATCTGAGCCGAGACAATCTTTTTCAATAGCAGATTCGTCGTGTATTCTTCTAACAGCAAGCCCTGACCTACCGCTGCGGATGCTTGCTTGTCTGCAATTTTTGTCGGGCGTTTCTTAAAGCCCAAAGATGAGAAACCTGCTGCTATTGCTCCTGATGAGACTAAAATCACCTCGTGCCCTGCTTCATGTAGCATGGCTAACTGCTGGGTAATCACTCTCACTTTCGCTCTCGATAAACTTCCATCCTCATTTGTTAAAGAACTGGTACCGACTTTACATACAATTCGTTTATATTTCATAACCTTCTCCAAAGCTGATATATTGCATTATTATACCAAAATTTCGAGCAAAATAAAAAAGAAATGAAGCAGAAAGAGATATTCTCTCACTCCATTCCTTTTCTCAATTTCTCTAGTGTTTCTTGGAAAATAGCTGGCGCTTCTGCTGTAAATTCCATGACTTCTCCCGTCTTAGGATGAGTAAATCCAAGCGTTCTGGCATGTAAAAATTGACCGTGCCCTTTTAGCGTTTTCCGTGGTCCATATACTTCATCACCTGCCACTGGATGACCAATATAAGCCATGTGCACACGGATTTGATGCGTACGCCCTGTTTCCAGCTGCAATTCTACCAGCGTATAATTGCCAAAACGTTCTAAAACATGGAAACGTGTAACAGCTGGCTTTCCTTTTACCGTTACAGCTTGTTTTTTTCTATCTTTTTCACTGCGTCCAATCGGTGCTTCAATAACGCCTCTGTCATTCGGCAGATTACCATGCACAATAGCCCAATACTTCCGCAGGGATTTTTTATCTTTCAACTCCTCAGCGAGCTTGATATGCGCATCATCGTTTTTGGCAATCATCAACAATCCGGATGTATCCTTATCAATCCGATGAACAATTCCAGGGCGCAAAACACCATTGATACCGGACAAATCCTTGATGTGGTACATCAGCGCATTGACCAGCGTTCCGCTCGTATGCCCTGCACTGGGATGCACCACCATACCTTGAGCCTTGTTCACCACTGCAACATCTTCATCCTGATAAACAATATCTAGTGGCAGATTTTCTGCAACATATTCTAGTGCTTCTGGTTCGGGCAATTCATAAGTAATCACGTCGCCTGCCTTGACAGCATACTTGGCTTTCTTCACTTGTCCGTTGACTAAGATTTGTCCATTTTTGATTTGTTCATTGGCAAGGCTGCGGGATAATGGTGTCAAATCAGCAACCGCCTTGTCCAACCGTACACCGCCAATCTCTACTTTAACTTGCATTGTCCTCTTCCTTTAACATCATCACTATCAGCACAAGCACGCCAATCGTCAGATAACTATCCGCAACATTAAAAATTGCAAAATTGATAAAATCAAGCTGAAACATATCCACGACAAAACCTTGGCGCATGCGGTCAATAAAATTTCCAATTCCCCCTGCAATAATCAAGCACAAAGCAGACAGCAGCCAGACAGAACCTTTGATGTGCTTGCTCAAATACCAAATAGCAGCTCCAATCACCACTAAAGTAATTACCGCAAACAACCATTGCTGGTTCTCCAGAATTGAAAATGCCGCTCCTGTATTTCGCAAATAAGTCAAACTCACAATCTTTGGAATGAAGGGCTTTACTTCACCTAATTGAATGTTTTTAACAATTTCAAACTTGACCCATTGATCCAGCGCAATCAAAGCCACAATCATAATCGGCACGGTCACTTTTCGTTTCATTTTTTACCTCTTTTTGCAAAATATTCTTCCATCACAGCAACAAAAGCAGCGCCGACTGGAGACAATTCTACATCTTCGCGTTTGACATATACCATGCGGTTTTCCAAATTGTCTTTTAACCGAATCACCGTAATGCCGTTTACACTATTGCTATCCAAAAATCCAGAACCTGTCGCATAAGCATCTGTCCGCTCTAAAATACCATTTAAAGTGGCACGGTCCGTCACATTAAACATCTGCGAACTAGCACTAGTGTCCACGAAATTCTCTGAATAATAGAGATATTCGTCCTTTTCCTGTGTAAAACGAACTGTCGGCAAATCTGCCAAATCGTCCATAACCAGCTCATCTTTTTCAGCTAAAGGGTGGTCTGCTCGCAGATAAATGTGTGTCTGAAAAGGAATCAAATCTACCACTTCCAGCCCCAATTTATCCATCCGCTGCATCATTCCCTTGGTATTTTGATTGTTCAGATAGATAATGCCAATCTCGCTGTGTCCTTGTGCTACTTCGTTTAAAATCTGCACCGTTGTGGATTCAAAAATTCGGAAATTCTTATCTTTTGGATAGCGTTTGGCAAATTCCGTTATCAGAGGCGGCAAGAAATCATAGTGCTGGCTGGCAATGGAAAATTCTGCTTTTTCTTCCTCTGGATTGGCGTATTGATTTTGAAAGACATCAAATCCTTTAACCAATTCTTGAGCTTTTTCGTAAAATTCCATCCCTCGACGTGTCAGAAATGTACCGCTACTCGTTCTGCGAAATACTTTAAAACCCAGTTCTTTTTCTAATTCTCGAACCGCAATGGATAAACTAGGCTGGCTGACATACATTTTCTCAGCGGCTTCACGAAAGGTGCCACTATTGGCAATGGCTACAACATAGCGCAGTTGTTGAATATTCATCCTTTTACCCTCTTTCAAGTGTTTTATCATTATACCATAAATCAAGGCATAACTGAACCTTCATACACCCATGAAATCCAGTCGTCGCTTCTTTCATATCTTCCTAATAAAGCAGATAAAACAAGTTGTTTTTGGCTGCTACAAGTGACATTCAAGTTCTTTCACTCATGTAGTGGCCTATCTCATCAGCTGTCAATTTTCGCACTTCTGTATTTGGGTACTCTTTGTATTCATGAACGGTAAAAACAGGTGCCAGCAATGGGCATGTTTTATCCTTATTCTTTTTTAAAAATACTTGTAAATCTTCTTTTGCCGCAAAAATTTTATAAGACAGCCTTCCCTTGCTATTTTCTATTTCATAAATACCGCATGGCTTTTTCATCGTATAATCAGCGGTTCGCAAGTATAGCTTTGCGATTTCTAATGACTTAAAGGGAAAATGCCACCTTTGCAATCCTCTCTTTGGGTCTTTTTCAATGCAGATACACCGCCCACATGTTCCGCAAATATACTGCCTATGGTGTTGCAAACAATCCAAAGGATTCAGTAAAGGCGTTCTTCTACTTTTCCTAGAATAACATTCTTGACACATGTTTCCCTCCTGTTACTGACCGACATAGATGGATTCTATCATGGTGAACATCCAAGTTTGACACAAACCGTTCACATCATCCCCCCTCATTATATCATAAAGAAAGAGCGAGAACTTTGACAAAGAGGTCTATTCAAGATATAATGTAAAAAAATAAACTGAGGACAAGGACATGGCAAATTCAAAGCTTATTACGCGGCTGAAACGCTCCGAAGGACAACTGCGCGGCATTCAAAAAATGATAGAGGAAGAGCGCGACTGTGCGGACATTATCACCCAATTAACCGCTGTTCGCTCTAGTGTCGAGCGGGTCATTGAGTTGATGATTACTGAAAATCTCACTGAATGTCTCAATCACCCTTTGGACGACCCCCAAGCACAAAAAGAGCGACTGGAAAAAGCCGTCCAATACCTTATCAAACGAAAATAACCTCAGCGGGTGATGAAAACTGCTGAGGTTTGTTTATTTACGGTACACAATATAAGGGATGATTCTAACTATCACTTTTTTAGAAAAATAGAACTGCACAATGGGCAAAAGTAGTTCTTAAAGGAGTGTGTCCGCCCGGCGGACGAAGTGAACCTGTTTCTAGGCAAGTCGTCAGCCCGGCGGACAGAGCAAACTTGTTTCTAGGCAAGCTGTCAGCCCGGCGGACGGAGTGAACTTATTTCTAGGCAAGTCGTCAGCCCAGCGTACAGAGCAAACTTGTTTCTAGGCAAGCTGTCAGCCCGGCGGACGGAGTGAATTACTTTTAGGACAGATTATCGACCCGGTCGACGAGGTGAACTGCTTTTAGGACAGACTAGCGACCCGGTCGACGGAGTGGACTGCTTTTGGGACAGACTAGCGACCCAGTCGACGGAGTGAACTGCTTTTGGGACAGACTAGCGACCCAGTCGACGGAGTGAACTACTTTTGGGACAGACTAGCGACCCAGTCGACGGAGTGAACTACTTTTAGGACAAGCGGTCGAACCCGGTCAACGAGGTGAACTGCTTTTAGGACAGACTAGTGACCCGATCGACGGAATGGACTGCTTTTGGGGGCAGGTTGCCAACCATTGAAAGAAAAGTCCTCCTCAATATGGTATAATAAGAGTAATAAAACAAATCAAAGGAGGCAAGTAAAATGGACTTATACGCAAAAGTAGAAGAAACCTTAAACAAGTTAAACATTCCATTTGAAATCGTGGAACACGAACCGGCACTTACGACTGAGCAGGCAGACAGCTTTATCGAAGGCATTGAAGGCATCCGCACCAAAACGATGTTTCTCACTAACAAGAAGAAAACCGCCTACTACTTGCTCATCATGGACGACAAAAAGCGCTTGGACATGGACTTATTTAAAGAACTGGTAAAAGCCAATAAAATCCGCATGGCATCATCTGATAGTCTATTTGAAAAAATGATGTTGCCAGCAGGTGTTGTTTCTCCATTTGGATTGTTAAACAATGCCGATAAAGACATTCAAGTTTATTTTGACAAAGAAATCATGTCGGAAAAACGAATGAGTTTTCACCCCAATACCAATGAGAAAACACTCTTTTTAAACACAACAGACCTACTCAAATTCCTAGAAGCCATTGGCTACGAAGCTCATATTGTTGAATTGTAATACGAATAAACCCGATTAAGACAGCACTTAATCGGATTTTCTTTTATTTTACTCCACCTCTCCGGGCCAGATATTCATGCCCCCAGCCACATTGGTCACATGCAAACCTTGCGCACTTAAAAACTGACACGCAGCCGCAGAACGTGCGCCAGATTGGCAGATGACATAGTATTTCTCCTGCTGGCTGAGTTGTTTGTAGCTCGTCTCAAAAGTGCTTAATGGCAGATTTTTTGCCGTCGGCACGTGTCCCATTTGAAACTCATAATCTTCTCGCACATCAAGAATGGATAAGGTTTCTGTCTGATATTTTTTATAAAATTCAGGCATACTGATGCTAGTTTCCATATTCTACTCCCTCTGGTTTCACCATTTTATACAAGGCAAAAGCGCCGTCTAGGTTCTTAACAGAAAATCCTGCTTGTTTGAGAATGCGCTCGGCAATATAGCTACGAAGTCCACTATGACAGCTCACGATATAATCTTGCGACTTGTCTAACTCTCCTAAACGCTCACGCAATTCATTTAAAGGAATGTGAACCGTATCCACTTTCAAACGACCTTGTTGAAGCTCACTGGCCGTCCGCACATCTAGGAACTTCTTACCAGCAGCTAGTTCATCTTCCAATTCATACCACTGGATATTGTCGCTCAAACCTTCTACTAAGTTTAAGGCTGCATATCCCAGCATATTGACCGGATCTTTAGCAGAGCCAAACGGTGGCGCATAGGTAAATTCCAACTCTGGCAAGTCAAAAATGGTTAGATTACCTTTGATAGCCGTTGCCAAAATATCAATCCGCTTATCAACGCCTTTTTTCCCAACACCTTGTGCACCATAAATTTTGCCACTTGTTGGCTCAAAGAGGAGTTTCAAGGTCACATCAGTCGCACCCGGATAGTAGCCAGCATGATCCTTACCACTGACATGAATAACTTGATAAGGCAGGCCATTCATACGAAGAATGCGCTCGCTCAACCCTGTCGAAGCTGCCGTCATGTCAAATGCCCGAACGATAGCTGTACCAATGCTACCTTTATTCTTGCGAGCTACCCCAGCAATCACGTCCGCCACTTGGCGACCTTGACGATTGGCAGGCGAAGCCAATGAAATCAGCGCGTCTTCTCCTGTAATCTCTTGCTTAACCACAATCGCATCACCGACTGCATAAATATCAGGTTGACTGGTTTCGTAACGCTCATTGACTAAGATACCGCCACGCAGTCCCAGTTCAATACCTGCCGCCTGTGCCAAAGCATTCTCCGGTTGCACCCCGACAGATAAAATGGTCACATCAGAAACAATTTTTTGCCCATTCTCCAGTACAATGACCTTTCCCTTGTCCTCAAACCGCGTAGCAGACTGAGAAGTAATTACTTGAATACCGTTTTTCAACAATTCAGCTTGAACAAAAGCAGCCATTTCTTCATCAAGCGGTGGCAAAACATGCGGTGCTTTTTCAACAATCGTCACCTTCAAACCGCGCCTCCGAAGATTTTCTGCCATTTCAAGACCAATGAATCCGGCCCCAATCACCACAGCTTCTTTTGGTTGTTTTTCTAAAGCTAACATAATCTTATCTAGATCAGGAACATTGCGTAAAGTATAGGTATTTTCAGCTGTTTCCAAACCTTCAATTGGAGGCACAAAAGGCTTTGCCCCCGGAGATAAAATCAACTTATCATAACTCTCTGTAAATTCCTTTCCATCATGCCGAACCGTCACTATATGTTGATCTGGTGAGATAGCCGTCACTTCATGGAAAGGTCGCACATCTAAACGAAAGCGTGCCTTTAAACTCTCAGGCGTTTGCACTAACAAGTCTTCCCGCTCAGCAATTTCTCCAGAAACATAGTAAGGCAGACCACAGTTCGCAAAGGAAACGAATGGCCCCTTTTCAAAAATAATAATCTCAGCGTCTTCTTTTAGCCGTCTTAAACGCGTCGCTGCAGACATTCCACCTGCAACTCCACCAACAATGATAATTTTCATTCAACTTCCTCCTTTATCACTTTTAAACAACTTTTCCGGTCCAAGCACTCATACCGCCTTGAACATTGACAACATCGTAGCCTTTTTTCTTTAGCTTTTTGGCTGCCATTTTGCTCCGCACACCGGAATGGCAAATGACATACAGTGTTTCATTTGTTGCTGGCGTGTATCTTGCGATTTCATTGAGTGGGACATTCTTTGCGCCTTTGATATGACCACGCCGATATTCAGACGGTGTTCGTACATCTAGCAGTTGAATCTTCTCTTTTAATTTTTGTTCCAATTCACTTGTAGAAATACTATCTATTTTCGTAAATAAGTGAAACATAAGCACCTCCGTTTATACCCTTATGGGGTATATTAAACCATGAAGCATAATTTTTGTCAAGAATGTTGTTTCTAGATTAAAAATATGAGTTACTTCAGCCTGTTCATAAAAAAGTAAGCCTCACAGATCAACCAAATGAGGTCAATCTGTGAAGCTCATCTTTCTTTTAAACGATTTCCCATCAGCCACTGCATCACTCTGACTTAAAATGACTGGTTACTGCTAGACTTTAAAGAATTCGTTTTAATCCTCTTTTTTACGATGACCAGCTAAACCTAAAGCCGATAGAAGTAAACCAACACCAGTCAGCGTTGCAAGCGTTGGACCAACTTGAGAATCACCTGTGCTTGGCAAGATTTCTGTTTTCGTTGGAGTTGCTTTTGTAGGAGTCGTTGGTACAACTGTCGGAGTCGTTGGCTTGTCCGGCGTTGACGGAACTACTGGAGGAGTTGGTTTATCTGGAGTTACTGGGATCGCAGTATAATAAACATCCTTAACCATATCCTCTTGAGTGACTGTTTCTGCCGAAACAGTTGCCACATCTACTGTGTAGCCTGGAATGACTGGAGATGGAACAGCGTCATAGGTTGCCTTGTCAGCTACCCAATCCGTAGTCTTCACAACATCTCCCGTTACCTTATCTTTCGTCACCGTCCGTGTCCAAGTTACTGTTTGCACATTATCGGCTGGCGTCTGGCTACCTGCTCCATGATAACGAACCGTCAAACTCACTTTCTTGCTTTCTTGACTTTCTGCTGTGCCATGTTTCAAGTGAACCGTCACGTTTTGATCATGACTGCTATCAAGGTCGAACTTAGCTGGTAATTCGTCTTTAGAAACCAATTCATAGCCTTTATCTGTGTACCCTTTGACAACTTGACCATACTTCGTTTTAGCAGCTGCTGGAAGAGCTGAATCTGACTCTCCCGTCGTCAACTCTACTTGGTTTTCCAGAGTGGTGCCTGTCGTATCATCAATAACTGTATAAGTTACTTTTTGAGTTTGAATACCATAATGAACATCTTTAACAATATCTTCTTGCGTGACTTTTTCTTGCGGAACTGTTGCCACATCTACTGTATATCCTGGAATTACTGGCGATGGAATAGCATTATAATTTGCTTTATCTGCTGTCCAATCCGTTGCCTTCACAACATCGCCCGTCACCTTGTCTTTTGTCACCGTCCGTGTCCAAGTTGCTGTTTGCACATTATCGGCTGGCGTCTGGCTACCTGCTCCATGATAGCGAACCGTCAAGCTCACTTTCTTGCTTTCTTGACTTTCTGCTGTGCCATGTTTCAAGTGAACTTCAAATTTTTGATAAGTTTCATTATAAATTACACCCGTACTTGGATAATTATCTGAAACAAGCTCATAGCCTTGACTTGTATAATGAGAGATCGTGTCCGCTGTTCTGTAAGAATCCGTTGTATTATAATCACCAGTTAATTCTTTCGTTTCAAGAGTTGCACCCGTTGTATCATCAATATAGCGAACTTGGGCCCTTTCTTGATTAGCTTTATAAACAACTGTTTCAACGATATCCTCACTATCACCTGTGATACCATCAACAGCTGCAACAATTGGTTTATCAGCTGTATAACCTGTAATCATTGGGGAAGTGACCGCTGCGAAAGTTCCTGTAACGGGTGACCAAGAGCCTTTAGTGGAACGTTTTGTCACTTCATCTGTTTTCACTTCTCTAGTAAAACTCAATGAAGTACTACGACTTGGGCTTGCTTGGCTACCATTCTTATAAACATAATGAATGGTTTCTTTAACGGTTTTAATCTCACTAGATGTTGTTACCTTGTGTTTTAAGTGAACCGTCACGTTTTGATCATGACTGCTATCAAGGTCGAACTTAGCTGGAAGTGGGTCTTTTGAAACCAATTCATAGCCTTGGGCCAGATAAGCTGATACAACCGTATCGTATTTCCTTTGCGCTGCTGCTGGAAGAGCTGCATCCGACTCACCAGTCGTTAATTCCACTTGGTGTTCTAGAGTCGTACCTGTCGTATCATCAACAACCGTGTAAGTCACTCGTTGCGTTTGGATAGTGTAATGCACATCCTTGACAATATCCTCTTGAGTGACTGTTTCTGATGGAACAGTCGCAACATCTACCCTATAACCTGGAATCACTGGGGATGGCACAGCGTCATAATTAGCTTTGTCACTGATCCAAGCTGTAGCCGAAACTTCAGTACCTGTGATCTTATCTTTCGTTACTGTGCGTGTCCACGTTGCTGTTTGTACATTATTAGCTGGCGTTTGACTACCCGCTCCATGATAACGAACTGTCAAGCTCACTTTCTTGGTTTCTTTGCTATCTGTTGTACCATGTTTCAGACGAATGACAACGTTTTGATCTTTCGTGCTATCCTTGTCAAACTTGGCTGGTAAATCATCTTTAGAGATTAACTCATAGCCTTTATCTGTATATCCTTTGACAATTTGATCATACTTCGTTTTAGCAGTTGTTGGAAGGGCAGAATCCGAATCACCAGTTGTTAATTCTACTTGGTTTTCCAAAGTTTTTTGTGTCGTTTCATCAATGACTGTATAAGTGACTTTTTGCTTATCAGCTGTATATGTGACTTTTACAACAACATCTTTACTATCACCTATGATACCATCAACAGCTTCAACAACTGGTTTGTCAGCTGTGTAACCTGCAATTATTGGAGAAGTGACTGCCACAAAAGTACTTGTACTTGGAGACCATGCACCTTTTGTAACAGCTTTTGTTACTTCATCAGTCCTCACTTCTCTAGCAAAGTCTAGTGTAGCTTTATGACTTTCTGCTGCTTGGCTACCATCCTTATAAACATAATGAATTGTTTCAGTAACAGTTGTATTTTCCGTAGATGCTGTCACTTTATGTTTCAAGTGAACAACGACATTTTGGTCTACGCTACTATCTGTGTCAAACTGAGTAGGAAGATTGTCCTTAGATACCAATTCATAACCTTTAGCAAGATAATCATCAACGGCTTTATCATACTTCGTCTGCGCATCATCAGGAAGATTTGCACCAGAATCACCTGTTGTCAACTCTACCTTGTTCTTTAAAGTAGTGTGGGTTGTATCATCAATAATAGTGTAAGTGACTTTTTGCTTGTCGGCCTTGTATTTAACCGTAACCTTGATATCCGCCTGATCAGCAGTTACGGTTTCTGCGTCAACTTTAGCCTTATCTGGCGTGTAGCCATCAACAGTTGGAGAGACTACCTCTGGGAAGGTGCCAGTAGATGGTCCCCATGCCCCTGTTGTAACATCCTTCGTCACTTCATCTGTTTTCACTTCTCTAGTGAAAGTCAAGGTCGTTTTCTTCTCTGGAGCTGCTGGTGTATTGTCATCCTCGTAGAGGTAGTTGATGGTTTGGGTAACGGTTTTGGTTTCTGTAGAAGTTGACACTCTATGTTTCAAGCGAATCACCACGTTTTGGTCCACACTGCTGTCGGTGTCAAACTGAGCTGGCAATTCATCCTTGGCAACCACTTCGTAACCTTGTGCTAAATAACCTGCGACTACGGTGTCGTATTTCGTTTTCGCAGCAGCTGGAAGAGCAGTACCAGACTCGCCTGTTGTCAATTCAACCTGATTTTCCAGAGTCTGACCTGTTGTCTCATCTACGACTGTGTAAGTAACCTTTTGGTTTTGAGCAGTATAATGCACATCCTTAACAATATTCTCTTGAGTAACTGCTTCAGACGGCACTGTCTCGACATCCACGCTATAACCAGGAATCACTGGTGATGGCACAGCATCATAGTTTACTTTGTCGCTTGTCCAAGGTGTTGTTGAAACCTCTGTACCTGTGATTTTATCTTTTGTTACTGTACGAGTCCAAGTCGCTGTTTGCACCTTATCTTCTGGTGTTTGTTCCCCAGCACCGTGGTAACGAACAGTCAAATTTACATTCTTGCTTTCTTGGATATCAGTGGTACCATGCTTCAAGTGAACAACTACATTTTGATCGTGGCTACTGTCAAGGTCAAACTTAGCTGGAAGCTGGTCTTTCGAAACCAATTCATAACCTTGAGCTAGATAAGCATTCACCATTAAATCATATTTTTCTCGGGCACTGTCTGGAAGAGGAGTATCAGAGCCTCCGCTGGTAAGTACTTCCTTATCTTTCAGCGTTTTTTGAGCAGTGTCGTCAATGATGGTATAGGTTACTTTTTGCTTATCTGCTTTATAGGTAACCGTTTCTTCAATATCTGCGCTATCTCCCGTAATCTGTTCAACGGCTGCTACAGTTGCCTTATCTGGTGTATAACCATCAACCTTTGGAGAAACTACCTCTGGGAAGGTTCTGGTAGACGGAGCCCAAGGACCCTTATAGACAATCTTATTAGTCACCAGATCCTTTTTGATAAGCCGGTTAAAGTCCAGAATCTGAACCTTCGTATCCGCTGCCTCTGTGTTATCTTCGTAAACATAATTGATGGTCTCAAAGACAGTCCTAGTGTCTTCAACTAAATCCATCTTATGACGTAGATGAACTTCAAAGGTTTGAAGAGTTTCATTATAGGTTACACCAGTTGCTGGATAACCATCTGAAACGAGTTCATAATTTCGATCAGTATACGTCTTAATGGTTTCAGCTGTTCGATAAGGATCAGTCTGACCATAAAGTCCATTCAAATCCTTAGTTTCAAGCGTTTCGCCTGTTGTGTCATCAATGTAAGTGACCTTTGCACTAGCTGGATTAGCTTTGTAAACAACTGTCTTTTCGATATTGGCACTGTTAGCCGTAATATTGTCAACTGCTGGAACCTCCGCTAAGTCTGGAGTGTAACCTTTGATTGCTGGTGATGTTACGGCTGCAAAACTTGTTCCATTTTCTGCTGTCCAATCACCAGTTGTAACATTTGTAACAAGGTCTGTTGTTGCTGTTCTGGTGAAATCTAATGTAGCAACATAGGTTGGTTTTGCTTCTGTACCATTTTCATAGACATATCTGATAGTCTCTTTGACAGTTCTCTTTTGAGTTTCAGTTTTTGTCTTATGTTTTAAATGAACCTCAAATGTTTGAAGTTTATCATTATATTTCACACCTGTTGGTGGATACTCATCTTTAACCAGTTCATAATTTTGATCTGTATACTTTTTAATAGTTTCGGTTGTTCTGTATGAATCAGTAGTATTGTAATCACCAGTCAATTCTTTTGTTTCAAGAACTTTATTTCCATCAGTATCATCAATATACGTTACTTTTGCATTAGATTTATTTACAGCGTATACATAGTAAAAATCTTGATCGTTATTTTCAAAAGCTATGGACTGACTAGTAGTAAGCTGTTTTCCTGATATTGAAGTAATAGGATTCTGTGTCGTTACAAGAGTATATCCTGCAATCGTTTTCGGAGTAGCCTTATAATCTGGTGATTTAGGAACACTCCCCCCTGCTGGGAAACCAAATTGATAATCTTGTGTTTCTATTTCTTTACCTGTAGTATCTACATAGTGTATTGTAATCTTTTTTTGACCTTCTGCACGCGCATTTGATGGAGTTGTTGTGGCAGAAATCGTTTCTTCTTTAAGCTTAGTTACATTACCATTGTCATCAACGTTATAACTATAACTTCTTGACTCATTCGTTATAGTATTCTTAATTGAGGAATCTGCAAAAGTAATTCGTGTTGAATGTCCAGTTCCTTGAATGACACTAGCATCCTTTAAAATAGCACTAACTTTTTTATTGACTTCTTCTGTTCTGTTGATTTCCTGATACTTATCTCCCATTTGAGCATAATCATCAGTTGGCCAAATTTCATGATAGGTAGTAGCACCATTTCCTGTCATTTTTCCTAAATTAATAGCAACTGTGTAGGTCCCATCTCCATTATCAATAACAACCGAAGAGTTTTTACCCGCTTGTTTTAATGCCTTAACAATCTCTTCATCAGTTGAATTTGCTGGCAGTTCAATTAATTTGTTATCTGGATCTGAATTGATGCTAATAGAAGTTGAAGTATCTCCTTTAACAAGATACTTCCCATCTTCGCTAATAGCTAAGGTAGAAGTATATCTTTTCGGATCAGGTTTGATACTAATAATTTTCGATCCATTACCTGGTTTTATACGGTAAATAGAAATGATATCTCCTTGAGGAATCCCTGTTTGTCCAGGATTTTTGCCATCGCTAGATAATAGATTATTATAATAGTTAGCATCACCAGTTGAAGTACCTAATTTTATTGAATCAGCTTTATCACTACTAGCGCTATTATAAACTGCAAAAGGAGCCTGTGCTTTTTCAAACGTCCTAGGCTGAGGTTTAAACGTAAATGTATTCCCATTTATTTCTAAAACAATATTTTCATAACTTGATTTTGCTGTAAATTTTCCAATAGTTGCTGCTTTCTGAGTAATTTCAACAATTTTTTGTCCTTCAAATTGATTATTTAAAGTAATCACATAAGCAAGATTATTTGGATCAGAATGTTCAAATTTAATTGTTCCAACACCGTTTATTGGTTCCTCTGTTCCTGAACCAAGATTAGAGTAGTACGCTCCATAAGCATTGTTTACCAATTTAACTGGAATGCGAATCTTTGTACCAGCCTTTAGAGTCCCATCTTGAGTCAGAGTAAATTTCATATGAATTTGCTCAAATGCTATTTCTTGATTGGATAAAGTTTTTTCATCCCCAGAATTCATAGTTGTTCCATCTTTTGTTGTAACAGTCACTTTGAAATCTGAAATCTGAGAAAGAGCTTCTGTCACACTTCTGCGACTGCGTGCTGCTCTTGTTTGAGGTGCTGTATTCGTTTCTTCCGTCTTCGGAGTTGTTTCTGATTGAGACGGAGTTGGAGATGGTTTAGAAGATTCTTCTTCCGTTGATGAGCTATTGCTGCTTGATGGAGATGAATCTTCTGATGACGTACTTTCTGTACTTGAGCTTTGAAGTCCTGAAACAGATTGAGCCGCATCCATTATTTCATTTTCTGATACTGAAGAACTACTGACTGAAGAAGCATCTTCTGATATTGGAGTTGGAACAACAGCTTTTTCAGTTTCCGTTTTCTCTGATGAATCTGAAACACTAGTAACTTGACTGTTCATACTACTCTGCTCATCAGCTTGAACCGTCTGACTTCCTCCCACAATTCCATACATTGCTAAAGTGGCTATCGCAACGGAAACAAGACCCACGCTTTTCTTCCGTAAAGAAAATTTATCACGTTTTCCATTATAAAGTTTAAAACTTTTCACTTAGTATATTCCTTTCATGATAAAATATCTATATAATTTTTATCTGATGGGTAAAGTTGAGAATAAAAACCTATTACCCATTCCTAAAAAATTGAATAAAGCTACTTTATATATTATACTTTGATAATTGGAATAATTCAACTAATATGATACTAAAATACATGAAAAACACATGTAAAATGTACTTAAAATAAAGATAGCTGCAAAGTTGTTCACAGCTATCTTATAATGAGATGAAGATTGTTCGTTTTATCTACATTTCTTTTGTTGTTTTCAAATTATCATTTCCAAAAGAAAGACCCGTACCATGAGGTAGGGACTTTCAATTCTTATTTCGCAATTGGGTAAACAGAAACTTGTTTTTTATCGCGACCTTTGCGTTCAAAGCGTACAACGCCTTCAACTTTTGCAAACAAAGTGTCATCTCCACCGCGTCCAACGTTGACACCTGGATAGATGTGAGTACCGCGTTGACGGTAAAGAATAGATCCACCAGTTACAGTTTGTCCGTCAGCTGCTTTAGCTCCAAGACGTTTTGCTTGTGAATCACGTCCGTTAGATGTAGAACCTCCACCTTTTTTATGAGCGAAAAGTTGCAGGTTCGCAAGATTCATTTTCAACATAATGTTTTTCCTCCGTGTTAGTTTTCTGTGATAACTCTTGTCTGGACGAACTCAGCTGAGTCCTCCGATAAGTTTGCCATACCCAAGAAGAATGATTCAAAGAAAAGCTGAGTCATTTCTCTTTGGTGAGATGGAATATCTGTAGGAATCTCTACCCGTAAGAATCCACCTTCTTCTTCGTTTAATTCTAAGATTGGTTCATAGCCTGCGAATTTTTCAATCGAATTGATGAAATTTATGGCAAGCGTAGAAACCGACGCACACACGACATCAAAGCCGTATTCGCCACTTTCGGCGTGTCCAGTAATTTCTGCACTCCTCAGCTCACCATCCTCGGCTCGTTCAAAGACTGCTTGTATCATGTGCTCTCCTTAAAAATTAAGCGTTGATTGCATTGATGACAACCTTAGTATATGGTTGTCGGTGACCTTGTTTACGATGGCTACCTTTTTTAGGTTTGTACTTGTAAGTAACAACTTTCTTTTGTTTTCCTTGCTTTTCAACAGTTCCAACAACAGTAGCTCCAGAAACAAGCGGAGTTCCGACAACAGTGTTTTCACCACCAACAAGAACAACTTCATCAAATGTTACATCTTGACCAGCTTCAACGTCTAATTTTTCAACGTAGATTGCTTGACCAACTTCAACTTTAACTTGTTTGCCGCCAGTTTTAATGATTGCGTATGTGCTCATTATGCACCTCCTATGAATTTTACGGGTTTCCCCTAATTTTGTGAAGACTCGCCTAGCATCGTGGGACGAACCACTTATGACGATGTTCGAGCGGTTGCACAGGCTGTGCATAGTCAACTCTCTAAGTATAGCATTTCTAGAATTATTTGACAAGTATTTTTTATCAAAAGACTAATTGAGTAGCTTTTAGTAATTTCCCAGAATAACTTCCAATCTCAAAATCCGTTCTTATTACAACAATCCCTCAATCATTTCATCCACTTCGTCTGTTTCTGCTTCTGGTGTGATTTCAGTAATGATGATACCAGCAACAGCACGTTCCACTAATTCTTCCACATTCATACGTGCTTCGTATTGCTCTGCATTTTTTATCTTTGGATTGGTTTTCGGACGATCTGGGGCAAAAATGGTACAGCAATCTTCAAAGGGCTGAATTGAGATATTAAAGGTATCAATCTTTTCAGCAATATCAATGATTTCCAGCTTATCCATGGTCACAACTGGGCGAATAATTGGAGTGTTAGTGACAGCATTGATCGCTTGCATACTCTCTAGCGTTTGGCTAGCAACTTGACCAAGACTTTCTCCGTTGATGATAACGAGCCCACCGCGTTCTTCACGAATGCGATCTGTAATGCGCATCATAAAGCGTCGAGTTAGGGTCATCAGATAAGCTTCTGGTGCTTTAGCTTTAATTTCTTCTTGGATTTCCGTGAATGGCACTTCAATAAATTGAATACTGCCACCAAATTTGGTTAATTTGCGCGTCAAATCTTGCGCCTTTTTGAGAGCACCGGGACTTGTATAAGGAGGGCTAGCAAAGTGCACCGCTTCAATATCCACTCCACGTTTTAGAGCTAAATAGCCTGCAACGGGTGAATCAATCCCGCCTGACAACATCAGCATGCCTTTTCCAGATGTTCCGACAGGAAGACCGCCTGCTCCACGAATCGTTTCATAGGACAGATAGGCTGCTTCTTCGCGGATTTCTACTTGCAGTGTAATATCTGGCGTTTTCATCTTGACTTGAATATGTGGAATCGCATCAAAGACTGCATTTCCCAAGGTCTGGTTCAATTCACGACTATCCAATTCAAAATTGTGGTCACTGCGTTTGCTGGCAATCTTGAAAGTCATCCCCTCTTTATAAATTTCTTTCATAATTGTCTGCACCGCTTCAACCAAAGCAGGAACTGATTTTTCAATCTTATAAGACGGAGAGAAATTTTGAATCCCAAAAATTTGTTTAAGCGATTCTGCAACAGGTTGATAGTCCGTTCCGTGAAGATAGACATGTGCACGATCTCGGTCTGCTTTCACATGCACATCTGGGTAAACAGAGAGGACTGCTTGCATATTGCGTTTCAATTTGTTAATAAAACGCATGCGATTTTTTCCTTTGGTTGAAAGCTCGCCGTAACGAACCATAATTTCTGAATATTGCATTGTTTACCTTACTTTTCTAGTTTTTTCATAAATGAGTTTAAACGTTGTCAGGAATTGCTCAATCTGACTCATGTCATTATCGGCATCCAGACTAATTCGCACAGCCGTTTGAGCTAGGGATTTTTCAACACCCATAGCTATTAATGTTCCAGCTGGTTTGCCAGCTTTAGAGGAACAAGCACTCGTAGTAGATATATAAATGTCATACTCTTCAAAAACATGAACCACTACTTCACCTCGTACGCCTTTAATTCCAAAAGTCAGGATATGGGGCGCAAACTCATCTATTCCTGAAAAAATCGTCACATCAGGGTATTTCGCTAGCTCTTCTAGGATAATCTCTTTCATTTTTGCGGTTCGTGTGGTGAAAGTTTCCAAATTTTCCATAGATATGCGCAAGGCTTTTGCGGTTGCTGCAATACCCGCCAAATTTTCAGTCGTAGAACGCTTGTCTGATTCTTGACCGCCACCATTCAATAGCGGACTGATTTTCTTACCAGACTTGATATAGACAAAACCAACACCCCGTAAACCATGAAATTTATGACTGGAAAATGTTGCAAAGTCTACGCGATCAGTTAAATAATTTTCCGTTGGAATCTTGGCCATGGCTTGAACCGCATCCACATGAAAAGAAATAGTTGGCTTGTCCGCTAAAAGTTCTGAAATAGCTGCAATTGGTTGAACAGAGCCGATTTCATTGTTGACCGCCATAACTGAAATTAAAGTCGTATCCGATCGGATAAGGGTAGCTAATTTTTCAACATCTACAAAACCTTTTTTATCAACAGACGCAAAATCCACTTCAAAACCTTGCTGCGTCAGCCAGAGAGCGGATTCTTTCACTGCTGGATGCTCAATAGCAGACACAATGATATGCTTGCCATAACGCGCTTTTTCAAAAGCCACACCCTTGATAACCCAATTATCGCCTTCCGTCCCTCCAGACGTAAAGAAAATCTCTTGAGAGGATTTACCGAGAAGCTCCGCAATTTGCCTGCGAGATGCATCTAACAAGCGGGTCGCCTGATTGCCCAAACTGTGGAGACTAGAAGGATTTCCCCAAATTTTAGAAGCAACTTCTGTATAGGTAGCCAAAGCCTCTGGGTAAGGCTTGGTTGTTGCTGAATTGTCAAAATAAATCATCTTAAACCTCTCCATTTCAATACTCCTATTGTAACACGAAAAAGAAATGGGGACAACAGCAAAACTTGAAATGAAAAGGCCCTCCAAGTTTTGGCTTGGAGAGCCGTAAAGGTTAATCATAAAATTCATGCAAGAGAGCAGATAGTTCCTGTTGTTGTTCGATGAGGCTTTGCCCGATTGTCGTTGATTTTATCAAAGTTCGCTCACGGACATGCTCAATCACTTTCTTCAAGGATGAGAGATCCACAGCCTTCTCAATCATTTTTTGCACATTTTGAAAAGGTTGGTGTGTGACAATTTGAAAACCATATGAATTATTGAGCAAGGAATAACCAGCAATACCCGTTTTCTTTTGGTAGGCTTCACACAACCCACCGTCAATGACAAATAACATGCCTTCTCCTCGGATTGGAGATTCGCCTTTCAATGTTTTTACAGGTGTATGCCCATTTACAATCCTAGAATCTTCAGAAAAGAGCCCGAATTCTTCCAAAATCAACTTGCAAATCTTAGCAGAATTCCGATAGGAGAAATAGGGATTTTCCTTTTCAACGTGCGTTTCCTTATCCTCGATAAAATAACGTTCTAGGGTGGTCATCTTGTCCTTGCCAAACAAGGGAGATAGTTTTCCATTCCAACAGTACCAGATAAGATCCGTTGAGAAATCGTTCTGAATCTCTGGATTTTTAGAACTTTCTCGAATGTGGTATTCAAAAAAGTCGAGCAATTCTTTACCAGCATAGCGAATTTCATTGATCTGCAAAGGTTGAAAATCTCCAGACTCTTCCAAAGGAATGCAACCATGAAAAAGGAGATGACTGTTATAAATTTTATACATGGAGCCCTTGTTCATCAAAAAAGAAATGTGGTTCTTGAGCTGAATAGAATGCTGGAATGAATCCAGCAAAGTAGCAACCACTTCTTCTTCCTCATCTGTCAGCTGATCTGGCTGTTGAGGATTGATTGTTTGGAAGCAAGTATTAGCTAAAAAATGCTTCTTTTCTTCAACTAGAATACTCTCTTCCCAGTAATCAATCTTATCAAGAGTAAGATGTTGAGCCATATCAAACTCCGGTCGCCTTTTAATCAGTTGATTTTCCAATTTAAACTGAATGATTGCTAGTGCTTGGTGAACCTTTTCCAGCTGGAGGATTTCTTTAGGAGAATAGCTATCGCTTCTTTTTCCTAATTTTGGTTTGAACTTTGCATTTTCCGAATAAGTCTTTTCAGCAAAGAGGACGAGTGGTCTTAGATTAAAACCATAAGCTCGCTCAATATCGTAAAGATACCCGTACCTAGCAGCTATTCGTAAGAGAATGAGTAGACATTCTTTTGAGCCGAAGAAAGCCCCCATCCAGATAATGTCGTGGTTGCCCCACTGAATATCAACAGAATGATAAGCCATGATTTCATTCATTACTTTATCTGCGGCTGCCCCACGGTCAAAAATATCACCAACTATGTGAAGATGATCAATGATTAACTGCCGAATTACTTTTGCTAATGCCGAAATAAACTGACTTGCCTCGCCTAGATCAATCAAATAGTTCTGAATCGTTTCAAAATAAATATTACTATCCGGCAGATTGCGATCTGTATAGAGCAATTCTTCAATCACATAAGCATATTGTGGCGGCAAGGCTTTCCTTACTTTAGAGCGTGTGTATTTGGCTGCTACAAAAGCTAGCAAAGTCAACAAGTTTTGAATAATTTCTCCATACCATCTTTTATCTTTCAAAGGATAAAGAAAACCATCGCTCAAAACTTCCTGAGGGTAAGCAATCAGCAAGGTCAGCTTGTCTTTTTCCGCTTTTGATAAATCCTCTCCAAAGCAGTCATTGATTTTTTCATTCAGATTCCCCGCACAGGTTCTTAAGATGTAGTCAAAAGCCTCAAACTCACCGTGAATATCGCTAAGATACAATTCTGTCCCTTTTGGCAAATTTAAAATAGCTTCCAGATTGATTAACTCTGTAATGACCTTTTGCTTGGAATCAAACTCTTTTAATAAAATTCGTTTGTATTGCTCCATTCGTTCACCTCGTTTAAATACAGCACCTTAGGGCTTTAATTCTTATTTTGAAGCTAGAGATTTTAAATGTTCTTCAATGATGCAAGCCGTTTCTTCAATAGATTTATCTGTCATATTGATAACATGTGCTTGATATTTTTGAAATACTTTTTTAGAATAATCCAATTCTTCATAAATTTTTTCTACATCTGTATAGCTTGTAGCTTGTGTCAAACCGAGCGCATCCAAACGGTTACTTCTTACTTTGACCAATTTATCCGGTTCACAAACCAGCCCAATCATTCTTCTTCTATCTACTTTATCCAAGATTTGCGGTAGCGGAACCTCTGGAATCAAGGGAAGATTGGACACTTTGTAACCTTTATTAGCTAAATAGATACTGAGCGGAGTCTTGGAAGTCCTAGAAACTCCTAGAATCACAAGGTCTGACTCCAAAAATCCTTGCGGATTCTTGCCGTCGTCATATTTAACAGCAAATTCAATAGCTGAAATTTTATTGAAATATTCCGTGTCCAAACGGTGCAGGACTCCCGGAACTTCAATCGGTTGCGTGCCTGTTTTTTCTTTGATGATTTCAAAAAATGGATTCATCAAATCCAGATAAGACAAATGATTGACTCTGCTAAATTCCCTCGCAGTTGCTGCCAAATGACTGTCTACTAAGGTACTAATCACAACTGCGTCATCTTTGATAGCGTCCTGCAAAATATCCAACAATTCAGACTCCTTATTTATAAAAGGAAAACGATAGCTATTATTAAAAATCAAATCTGGGTATTGAGCCATAACGGCTGACAGTAATTTTTGGGATGTTCCTCCCAAAGAATCAGAAATAGCGTAAATGGTAATCTCTTGTTTCATGAAAACTCCTTTTTTATCTATTCACTTCTGCATTTCTAGCTTCTTGGATAATAAAGTCCAACAAGGCTGACTTCGTAATTGTTCCGATAATATGACCTTCATTTTGCTCCTCCACAACAGGCAAGGAATCAATGGCAAAATCCTGCAAAAGTGCCGCAGCTTCAAGGATATTCAAATCTTTATGGCAGGTTTTTATATGCGGCATTCTGGTCATGCAAACGGCTACCGGTGTCACATCAATATTGGCATTGAGCGCCGCTCTTAACAAATCCTTTCGCGACAAAATGCCCAGCAATTGCTTTTTTTCATCTATCACATAGAGAACATCTGCATCATACATAAATAAAGTAATAATGGCATCTTGAATAAACGAATCGTGCGCCACCAATACTGGTGATGTCATGACATCTTCAACTTTCTTCTGAAAAGTATCAAAGAAAAAGAGCATTTCCAAATCCGAACCAGCATAAGTGTAGCCAACTTTCGGACTTGCTTTTAAAATCCCTACTAAGGTTAGAAAGGATAAATCTGAGCGCAAAGTTGCCCTAGACACATCTAGCAGTTCTGAGATTTTTTCACCGCTGACTGGTTGATCTTTCTTTACAATCTCAACGATCTCTTTTTGTCGTTTCGTTAATTTCAACTGTTACTCCTTTTCCAATATCAATTTCAAATCATCATTATGTGTCATATTATAACAAATATAACTCGTTTGTCAACGATTTATGATTGGTTTTTTCAGTTGACAAACATATATGATGTATATTACAATGTATTTGTCTTTTATTATGACACATATTTAATAAATTGGAGGCAAAAATGGATAAATGGATTTATTCTTTTGAAGAAGGACGCGCTGAAGACAAGGCGCTACTAGGTGGTAAGGGTGCCAATTTGGCAGAAATGACCCATTTGGGGCTACCTGTACCTGAGGGATTTACGATTACAACTCAAAGTTGTCTACGTTATTTAGAAACTCCTTCCTTTTTCGAATCTATTTTAAAAGAGGAAGTTTTGAAAGCGGTTACTAAACTAGAAACCAAAACAAATAAATTTTTCATGGGGAATGAACCCTCACTACTACTGGTTTCTGTCCGTAGCGGAGCTAAAATTTCTATGCCTGGTATGATGGACACGATTCTCAATCTTGGACTAAATGACTTGCGTGTTCAGACTTTAGCAGATGCGACAAATGCCAATTTCGCTTACAATTGTTATCGGCGTTTATTGCAGATGTTTGCTGATGTCGTTTACGGCATCCCCAAAGAAGAATTCGACCAATGTTTAGAAAAAACCGAAAAACAATTGAATAAGAAGGTCAATGACTTTTCAAAAGAAGAACACCAATCACTTATTCAACAATATAAAGAAGTCTATCAGGAACACTATCAAAATTTCCCACAAAGCCCTAAAGAGCAACTTTACGCTGCTATCAAAGCGGTATTCAAATCATGGAACAACCCACGCGCTAAAGTTTACCGCGAATTGAACCAAATTCCCCACGACTTAGGAACGGCTGTCAATGTTCAGAGTATGGTGTTTGGCAATAGCGATCAAAAAAGTGGCACAGGCGTTGTTTTCACCAGAAATCCTGCTACTGGTGAACCTCATCTGTTTGGGGAATTTCTCCTCAATGCCCAAGGAGAAGATGTCGTAGCTGGTATTCGGACTCCAGAACCGATTGACTCTCTTAAACGAATCTTACCACAGGCCTATGAAGATTTTTGCAACTACGCCAAGATTCTTGAAAAACACTACAAAGATATGCAGGATATTGAATTTACCATTGAAAAAGAAAAGCTTTATATTCTGCAAACGCGAAACGGAAAACGGACGGCTAAAGCAAGCTTAAAAATTGCTTTGGATTTAGTGAACGAAAAAATGATTTCAAAGCAAGAAGCTCTCCTACGAGTCAGTCCTTCTACCATTGACCAACTGATTCACCCTGTTTTTGAAGAAAAAGCTTTAACATCAGCTCATCACTTAACTCAGGGACTTCCTGCTAGTCCAGGTGCCGCAACAGGAGAAATTGTCTTTACTGCCGAGCGCGCCAAAGAATTTCATGCACTTGGAAAGAAAGTGATTTTGGTTCGCCAAGAAACTTCTCCCGAAGACATTGAAGGAATGGTAGTTAGTCAAGCAATCGTGACCAGTCACGGTGGCATGACTTCTCATGCAGCTGTTGTAGCTCGTGGCATGGGCACTTGTTGTGTCGCAGGATGCGGAGAATTATCTATCAATGAAGACGGAAAAACACTTGTATGCGGTAAGGTAACCTTAAAAGAGGGAGACATCCTTTCTGTAGATGGCACTTCCGGCAAACTCTACATTGGAAGCATTCCAACCACTATGATTGATAATAATGACGAATTACAGATGTTCCTTTCTTGGGCAGATGAAATGGCTCAACTGAGCGTTCGTGCAAATGCAGAAACGATTCAAGACTTAAAAACAGCTATTCAATTTGGTGCCAAGGGAATTGGTCTGGCTCGTACAGAGCACATGTTCTTTGGTGAGGAACGGATTTTAGAAATGCGCAGATTGATTTTATCAACGAATGAAATCGAAACTAAGTCTGCTTTAATGACACTTTTAGCTTTCCAAGAAGAAGATTTCTATCAGATGTATCAAACCATTCAAGATAAACCGATGATTGTCCGTTTACTAGATCCTCCTATGCACGAATTTTTGCCAAAAACACAACAGGAAATTGAGCAATTATCCGGGAAATTGCAAGTACCTCTTGATACACTAACGCGGAAAATCACTTCTCTACAAGAAACGAACCCAATGCTAGGACATCGTGGTTGCCGCTTGGGAATTACACAGCCTGAAATTTATAAAATGCAGGTAGAAGCCATTTTTAATAGTGCTATAAGACTAGCAAAAGAAGGCATGATCATTAAACCAGAAATCATGATTCCTTTAATCGCAGAAAAGGCGGAGTTGGTTTCAATCAAAACATCTCTTTGTCAGCATATTGATAACATTTTCAAGAAACATCACATGCAGCCATTCCCTTATGAAATCGGTACAATGATTGAACTGCCACGCGCTTGTTTCATCGCAGATCAATTAGCCGAGGAAGCAGACTTCTTTAGTTTTGGTACCAATGACTTGACACAAATGACCTATGGTTTTTCTCGTGATGATATTGGAAAATTTATCCAGCATTACAAAGAGGAAGAAATCATGTCATTCGATCCATTCCAAACCATTGACCGAGCTGGAGTGGGCGAGCTCATGAAAATAGCTATTTCTAAAGCTCGTCAAGTGAAGCCAGAACTTCCAATTGGCATTTGCGGTGAAGTCGGAGGAGATCCTGCTTCTATTCCTTTCTTCCAAGAGATTGGCATTACTTATGTTTCTTGCTCACCTTATCGCGTTCCTGCTGCACGATTAGCTGTTGCGCAAGCACATCTTTCCTAGTTCCTTCCTTATAAGTGAATCAGCTCTTTCTATCTGCTAACAGGACAGACAAGGATGGAGCTGATTTTTTGTAAAAGGTAATTTTTTCAATCAATTTTCAATCGCTTTATATGAAATTTTCAACATTTTGAATTTTTTTAAGACAATTTTAAATAAAGAGGGTATAATGAAGATGAGAAAGGAGATTATCAACTCACAATGGAAAATTATTCTCGGAAAAACAAAACGGCAAATGCAAAAGAAGAAAAAACGCCTACTCGTCATCATATCAAAAAAGGACTTTCTGCTTTTCAGAAGACCCTTGCTACGATTGGGAGTATTCTTGGGATTATCACTGCAACAATTACAATCTTGACTTTCATGAACAATAATAAATCTGATACCAAGACAAAAAGTAGCCAGACGACACAAACAACTATTATCAAAGAAATTCAGAAAGAAACAACAACAGACGGGGCTAAATCTAGCGACACAACAGCTGCAAGTCAAGGCGAGACAGAAACGAGTAGCGCTAGTTCTGACACCACGCAGTCTAGTAATACATCAAGCGATACTAGCTCTAGTCAGACAAGCAGCACAACGACTGACAACGACACAAATACAACTACTTCAAGCTCTAGCAATTAAAAAAGCGGAAGCGAGACAACCAATCAGACAATGTCTGGGAGTTGCTCAACTTCCGTTATTTTTTATATTTAATTTTATACTCTCAATGAAAATCAAAAAGTCTGAATAAGATTCACTGCGTGAATCCTGTCCTACGACTCCAACTGGCTTCCAGAAGGTTTTTGATGGAAACCTCGGTTTCTTTATCCGCAGCCTTTAACAGTCCGGTGGCTAACAAGGCTCGAAACAATTTTCACGGAGCATTATTTCCGATACATTTTCACTTGAAGATACAAGTCATTATAAATTCCTAGCCACTTAGCACCGAGTTGTTGATAAACTTCTAAGTGCTTCAGAGTTTCCTCATCTGGGTAAAAGGCTTTGTCTTCTTGGATTTCTTTTGGCAGCATCGCCTTAGCAGGCATGTTAGGCGTTGAGTAGCCAACATACAAAGCATTTTTATAGGCATTTTCAGGTCTTAACATAAAGTTAATAAATTGATAAGCAGCTTTTTTATTTTTGACGGTTTTTGGAATAACGATATTGTCAAACCAAAGATTGCTGGCTTCTGTTGGGACAACATAGCGAAGCTTGTCATTCTTTTCCAACATTTGCCGTGCTTCACCTGAAAAACTAACGCCAATCGCCGCATTGTTTTGAATCATATAGCCTTTCATTTCGTCTGCTACAATTGCTTTGATATTCGGTGTCAACGTATAAAGCTTATCAACTGCTTCTTGTAATTGCTTAGTATTTTTAGAATTGAGGCTATAACCTAAAGCATTTAACCCAACACCCATTACCTCGCGCGCTCCATCAATCATCATGATAGAGTTTTTATATTCAGGTCGCCACAAATCACTCCAATGCTTAGGAGCTGTTTTGACTAATTCTGTGTTGTAGACAATCCCAAGCGTTCCCCAAAAGTAAGGAATAGAGTATTGATTTTTAGGATCAAATGATTGATTTAAAAATCGTTTTCCAATATTTTCTAGCCCTTTAATCTGAGAATGATCCAATTTTTCAAGCAAGTGTTCCGATATCATTTTAGAAATCATGTATTCACTAGGAATGGCAATATCGTAAGTTGTCCCGCCTTGCTTAATCTTGGTGTACATGGATTCGTTGGAATCAAAAGTTTCATATTGGACTTGGACGCCCGTTTCCTTGGTGAACTTCGTCAGCAACTCTGGATCAATATAGTCTCCCCAATTGTAGATGACCAATTTGTCACCAGAGCCACTTTTTGTCCGACTTTCAATGTGATAACTCACTCCCCAGAGAACAAGGATAATGGCAACAATGCCCATTAAAAATGAATAGAGCTTTTTCATACCGCATCCTCCTTCTCACGAGAAATAAAATAATAGCCAATCACTAAAAGAATACTAAACAGAAATACCAAAGCAGAAAGAGCATTGATTTCTAGCGAAATTCCTTGCCGAGCCCGCGAGTAAATTTCAACAGATAAGGTTGAGAAGCCATTTCCTGTCACAAAGAAAGTCACTGCAAAATCATCCAAGGAATAGGTAAAAGCCATAAAATACCCTGCAATAATGGCTGGTGTCAAATAGGGCAACATGATTTCTTTTAACATCTGAACTTGGCTTGCCCCTAAATCATAGGCTGCCTTAATCATGTCATCATTCATCTCTTTTAGCCGTGGCAATATCATCAAGACGACGATAGGAATTGAAAAGGCAATATGACTCGCCAGAACAGATAGAAAACCTAATTGAAATTTGATAGTTGTAAAAAGAATTAAGAAACTAGCCCCAATCATGACATCTGGCGCTACCATAAGGATATTATTAACCGATAAAAAGGCATCTTGGTATTTCTTTTTGGCTTGATAAATATAAATGGCACCAAACGTTCCGATTGCTGTTGCAATCAAAGAAGATAGAAAAGCTAGAAAAAAAGTTTGTGCCAAAATGAGCATCAGGCGAGTATCACTGAACATATTTTGAAAATGCATCAGACTAAAGCCTGTAAACTTGCTCATATCATCGCCAGCATTAAACGCATAGCCAATCAAATAAAAAATCGGCAAATAAAGAATTAAGAAGACGACTGTTAAATAAATACTAGCAGTTTTTTTCATCGTTCTCCCCTTTCTTTCGTTGCCCACATGATAACGAGCATGGCTACAATCAAGACAACACCAATGGTTGAGCCCATTCCCCAATTTTGTGTAGTCAGAAAATGCTGCTCAATGGCTGTACCTAGCGTAATAACGCGATTGCCACCGATCAAACGCGTCAGCATAAAAAGACTGAGACTGGGAATAAAGACAGACTGCACACCACTTCTCACGCCATTCATAGATAAAGGAAAAACGACACGACGGAAGGTTTCCCAACGATTGGCACCAAGGTCATAGCTGGCATTGATCAGATTTTGATCCATATCCTCTAAAACATTAAAAATCGGCAATATCATAAAGGGCAGCTCAATATAGCTAGCTACAAAAATAAAAGAGAAATCTGTAAACAGGATTTGCTGAGCACCTATCCCAATAAAACTTAAAAATTGATTGACAGAGCCATTTTGTCCGAAAATCCCAATAAAAGCATAAGCTTTGAGAAGCAGATTGACCCAGGTCGGCAAGATGATGAGCATCAACCAAAGCTGTCTGTGCTTTAGTTGCGTCAATAAAAATGCAGTTGGGTAACTGATTACTAAAGTGACAACTGTGATAATCCCCGCATATAAAACAGAGTTCAAACTCATTTTGAGATAAGTCAGATTTTGCGAAGCGAAGTAAGTCTTGTAGTTTTCAAGGGTGAAATGACCTTCGATATTGAAAAACGACTGCCAAACAATCATGGCAACAGGCGCCAATACAAATAATAAAATCCAAAGAATATAAGGAGCAACAAAAAGATTAGAGGTTGTTTTCTTCATCGCGCTCCTCCTCAATGGCATTGATTAAGCCAGCTTCTTGCTCTTCCATTTCCACATATTCTTCAATTCGAGCATCGAACTCTTCCTCTGTTTCATTAAGCCGCATGATATGAATGTCTTCTGGTTCAAAGTCCAGCCCAATCTCTTCTCCGACAATGGCCTTGCGAGTCGAATGAATCATCCACTCATTGCCCAATTCATCATAAGCGATAATCTCATAATGCACGCCACGGAAAAGCTGCGTATCAACCTTAACTTGCAGTTTTCCTTCTTCCGGAAGTGTAATCCGCAAATCTTCTGGACGAATGACGACTTCCACCTGCTCATTAGGACGCATTCCTCCGTCAACGGCTTCAAATCGTTTGCCATTAAATTCAACCAGATAGTCTTCAATCATCTTTCCTGGAAGAATATTGGATTCGCCGATAAAGGTCGCTACAAAGTGATTGATAGGTTCATCATATATATCAACAGGTGTCCCTGACTGCACAATCTCCCCGTCATTCATCACAAAAATCCAGTCGCTCATGGCCAGTGCTTCTTCTTGGTCATGGGTGACAAAGACAAAAGTAATCCCTAGACGCTGCTGCAATTCACGTAATTCATACTGCATGTCTGTTCGCAACTTCAAATCCAGTGCAGATAAAGGCTCATCCAGCAAAACAACCCGCGGTTCATTGACAATAGCACGCGCAATAGCCACTCGTTGGCGTTGTCCACCGGACAATTTACGAATAGAGCGTTTCTCAAAGCCATCCAAACGCACCATTTTCAGGACTTCTGCAACTCGTCGCTCTATTTCCTGTTTTTCAACTTTACGCAAACGCAACGGAAATGCCACATTTTCAAAAACAGTCATGTGCGGAAAAAGGGCATAGGACTGAAACACCGTATGCACATCACGTTTGTTGGTCGGAATATCGTTGATTCGGACGCCGTCAAGAAAAACATCACCGCTGGACGCATCCAACAAGCCAGCGATGATATTTAGAATGGTTGATTTTCCTGATCCAGAAGCACCTAAAAGTGTGTAAAACTTCCCTTCTTCTAATTCAAAATTGATGTCTTTTAAGACGACTATATTATTATCCTCAAAAACTTTTGATACGTTTTTAAATTCAATGATTGGTTTGTTCAATTGCCATAAATTCCTTCTTTTTCATAGATTGACAGATTAAAGTCTTGTCCTGACTGATTTTTTTAGAGAATAATATGAATGTTGCCGCTAGAGACACTCATTTCTCGCCAATAATGCGGACTTCTCTTTCCAAAGTCACACCAGAATGAACTTTCACTGTCTCAATCACATGTGCAATCAAATTTTCATAATCTGCTGCAGTTCCATTATCAACATTGACCATAAAACCTGCATGTTTTGTCGAAACTTCTACCCCACCAATGCGGTACCCTTTTAAATTTGCTTCACTAATCAATTGCCCTGCGAAATGCCCCACCGGACGTTTAAAAACAGAGCCACAAGAAGGATACTCTAAAGGCTGCTTCAATTGACGAAGGTGGGTCAAACGTTCCATTTCTTGACGAATCACACGGTGCATTCCTGGTGCTAAGGCAAACTTGGCAGAAATCACCACATCACCTGTCTGTTGAACATATGAACGGCGATAACCAAATTTCATATCTTGTGCACTGATATTTTTGATTTCTCCATCACGTGTCAGCACCTTACAAGAAAGTAAAATATGGGCAATTTCGCCACCATAGGCTCCGGCATTCATAAAGACAGCACCGCCAATACTCCCCGGAATCCCACAGGCAAACTCAAAACCTGTCAGACTGTGATAAAGCGCAACATGGGTCGTCTCAATCAGATTAGCACCTGCTTCTGCTTCAATGGTGTAGCCATCCACTGCAACACCATTTAATTTATCAAACATAATCACAAAACCACGAATACCACCATCACGAACGATGATATTGCTAGCATTTCCTAGTACCATCCAAGGAATCTGCTCCCGATTAGCAAATTTTACCACTCGTGCCAATTCATAACGATTTCGCGGAAAAACCAGATAATCGGCAGCTCCACCTACTTTTGTATAAGTGTATTGTTTCAAAGGTTCATCAAAACGGATATCAATTCCGTTCAATTCTGATTTTAACATTTCTAAAGTTGACATTTTTTCTCTCTCTTAAACAAAATTCAATCTATTATACCAAATTTAGCAAATATTTACGATAGAATAAAGAAAAATATTTCCCTTACGAAGCCGAAAAATGCTTGTACGTCCTTATTCGTGATTTTTATGAGCTATGAAAAAAGAGCGGGGAAGCTGTCATTGCATAGAAACCAACTTCTTCTCACTCTTTTCAATTTAAGTTTGAATATCACATTCTCTCAGTTCTTAAAGGTTTCTTTAAACTTTCTATTTACGTAAATTCCATGTCTTTTCAATATAAGGAGGAAGCTTTATTAGGGTTTCTCGATTGCCTTCAAGTGCAATAAGATAAACTTTCTCGTCCTTTTTGAAAATCCAACTAACCAGATACTGCCCTGATTTCATGATGATATTTACTTGATAGGCTTCGTTACCTGCAACTGCTCCTTTTGAGCCCCAAACTCTATTTACATTTTTATTGTTTTGCCAATTATAATAAATACGATTGGCAATTGTCTGAGCTGTAAACTCTTCTCTTTCTTGAATCTTAGCTTTTTCTTTCGTGTAAGCATTCATAGTTACAATATTGTAGCCAGAACCATCCGTATATTGAATACTGTCGCCACCATCAACATCCCTAAATTTCAACCAATTTTTTGGAATGTCAATATAGCCATAATCATCTGAGCCTACACGTTGCATTTCTTCCGTCTTCACATCTTTTTTCATAACATTTGATGAACTTGAGCTACTGCTTTCTTTTGCAGATACTTTACTTGACGAAGATGACTGTTGTGATGATTTTGGTTTATTCCCTCCGCTTGAACTACATGCCTCTAGTGTAAAGATAAGGAGTACTGCTAAAAATAAAATCAGCCAGCTCTTTTTCTTCTTCATAACCAATTCCTTCTATATTTTTATTTCAGCATATTTATTTGAAGTTCACAACTATTTTACGGCACAAGAAAAGCGAGCATTCCACTCTCTTTATAGCTTTGGTACAATATCACTCATCATCCATGCTGAGGACGCTGAGGAACGCTTCTTGTGGCACTTCAACAGATCCGATGGCTTTCATCCGCTTCTTACCAGCCTTTTGTTTTTCCAAGAGCTTACGTTTACGGGAAACATCTCCACCATAACATTTTGCCAAGACATTCTTGCGCAAAGCTTTGATATCTGTCCGTGCCACAATTTTCTGACCAATTGCTGCCTGAATCGGCACTTCAAATTGCTGACGCGGAATAATTTTCTTTAATTTTTCAACAATCAATTTTCCGCGTTCATAGGCAAATTCCTTGTGAACAATGAAGCTAAGAGCATCTACTTTGTCACCATTAAGGAGAATATCCATTTTAACGAGACTCGACTTGCGGTATTCTGAGATTTCATAGTCAAAGCTAGCATAACCACGAGTTGAGGATTTTAGTTTGTCAAAGAAATCAAAGACAATTTCTGCCAACGGGATTTGGTAGATGACATTGACTCGATTTTCATCGATATAGTTCATAGTCACAAAGTCACCGCGTTTACGCTGAGCCAATTCCATCACCGCTCCGACAAATTCCTGCGGCACCATAATCTGTGCTTTGACATAAGGCTCTTCAATGGAATCAATCTTGGTCGGTTCTGGAAATTCGCTCGGATTGGAAACATCAAGGGATTCGCCGTCTGTCATATTAACCTTGTAGATAACCGACGGTGCCGTCATAATCAAGTCAATATTAAACTCTCTCTCCAAACGTTCCTGAATCACATCCATGTGGAGCAAACCGAGGAAACCACAACGGAAGCCAAAACCTAAAGCTTGAGAAGTTTCGGGTTCAAATTGAAGACTAGCATCATTAAGCTGAAGTTTTTCCAAAGCTTCCCGCAAATCATTATATTTATTGGACTCAATCGGATAAAGTCCAGCAAAAACCATCGGGTTCATCTGCTTGTAGCCATGAAGTGGTTCATCTGCTGGATTGTCCGCTAAGGTCACCGTATCTCCGACCCGAGTATCCTGCACCGTCTTGATAGAGGCTGCGATATAGCCAACATCCCCTGTTGCAAGAAAATCTCGTCCAACAGCTTTTGGAGTAAAAATACCCACTTCAGTTACATCAAAAGTCTTGCCATTGCTCATCAGCTGAATGGTATCACCTGGCTTCACAACTCCGTCCATCACGCGCACTTGCAGAATAACTCCACGATAAGCATCATAAACCGAGTCAAAAATAAGGGCTTTGAGTGGTGCAGTCACATCTCCTGTCGGCGCAGGAACTTTCTCCACGATTTGCTCTAGGATCTCTTCAATCCCGATACCAGCTTTAGCCGAAGCCAACACAGCTTCACTTGCGTCCAAACCAATGACATCTTCAATCTCAGTCCGAACTCGCTCTGGGTCAGCAGCAGGCAGATCAATTTTATTGATAACAGGTAGGATTTCTAGATCATTATCCAAAGCCAGATAGACATTGGCTAAAGTTTGTGCCTCAATACCTTGAGCAGCATCAACCACCAAAACAGCCCCTTCACAGGCTGCCAATGATCGCGATACTTCATAAGTAAAGTCCACATGCCCTGGTGTATCAATCAAATGAAAAATATAAGTTTCACCGTTCTTAGCTCTATAATTGAGTTCAATCGCATTGAGCTTAATAGTAATACCCCGCTCCCTTTCCAAATCCATACTATCTAAAAGTTGAGCTTGCATTTCTCGGCTGGATACAGTATCCGTTGCTTCCAAAATTCTATCTGCCAAAGTCGACTTACCGTGGTCAATATGCGCAATAATAGAGAAATTTCGAATCTTCTCCTGCCGTTTTTTTAATTCATCTAAGTTCATTTTTCTCATCCTTTTCGGGTATTCTATTTATTATAACATAAGGCAGGTGACTTTTACCAGTCTTGAAAAAGCATTCCATATCCCGTTTCATTTGTGCTATAATAAAAGCAAATACATTTACAGAAATGAGGGGGCTATGATTAAATTAATCGCATTAGATATGGATGGTACACTTTTAAATAGTCAAAAAGAAATTCCAAAGGCACATATTCAAGCAATTCATCAAGCTGTCGAACATGGAGTAAAGCTGGTTCTTTGTACAGGCCGCCCTCTAGTCGGAGTGAAACCTTACTATGAACAATTAGGACTGAGCGGAGAAAACGAATATGTCATCATTAACAACGGTTGCTCTACTCATCAAACGAAAGATTGGAATCTTGTTGCTTGGAAAGAACTGAGTGTGAAAGACATTCTTTATCTAGATAAAATTGCCAAGCAAACTCCTGCCCAATTGACTCTTTTTGATGAAGAACGTTATTTAGTGGTAGACGAAAAGCCAAGTGAGTTAGTCACTTATGACGCTAGCCTTGTTTTTACAACCCCCACAGAAATTAGCCTCAAAGAAGCTATTAGCGGCAAGAATATCATGTTCCAAGCTATGTTTCTAGCCCAGCCTGATGAATTAGATACCTTTGAAAAACAATTTGCAAGCCAGATTTGCCAGCATTTCAGCGGCGTTCGTTCCCAACCAGTCATTTATGAAGCTATGCCCAAAGGCACTACTAAAGCAACAGCTCTTAAGCAATTAGCTCAACATTTAGAGATTAAACCTCAAGAAATTATGGCTCTTGGTGATGCTAACAACGACATTGAAATGCTAGAGTTTGCAGGTCTTGGTGTGGCTATGGGAAATTCCAGTGATTATGTAAAAAAACTCGCTGATTACGTTACAGATAGCAATGATGAGAACGGTGTCGCTACAGCTATTGAAAAACTCATTTTAAATAACTAATAGGATGAATCATGAGCTTCTTTTCAAGTTCATGATTTTTATTGAGAATATTGTCATTCTTTCACTATTTGTAAATAGCCTTCTCTCTCAAAATATGATACACTAATTACATCTATGCAAAAAGGAGAACTTATGAACTACCCTACTCTTTTAGAACGTTTTTTGACTTATGTAAAAGTAAATACGCGTTCAGATGAACATTCTACGACAACACCAAGCACACAAAGCCAAGTAGATTTCGCCAATAACATCCTCATTCCTGAGATGAAACGCATTGGTTTGGAAAATGTATATTATTTACCAAATGGCTACGCTATCGGTACTCTTCCTGCAAATGACCCAAGTTTCACACGCAAGATTGGTCTCATTTCCCACATGGACACCGCAGATTTCAACGCAGAAGGTGTCAATCCACAAATTATTGAAAATTATGATGGTGAAGTGATTCCGCTTGGGCAGTCTGGTTTTAATCTTGACCCTGCTGATTTTGCTAGTTTGAAAAAATATAAGGGACAAACCTTGATTACAACTGATGGAACAACCCTTCTCGGCTCTGATGATAAATCAGGTATCGCTGAAATCATGACAGCGATTGAGTATCTAACAGCTCATCCTGACATCAAACACTGCGAAATTCGAGTTGGCTTTGGTCCAGATGAAGAAATAGGTGTCGGAGCTGACAAGTTTGATGCAGCAGATTTCGATGTGGATTTTGCTTATACGATTGACGGTGGACCGCTCGGAGAACTTCAATTTGAAACCTTTAGCGCAGCCGCAGCTGACATTACTTTCCAAGGACGCAATGTCCACCCAGGCACTGCCAAAGGACAAATGATTAACGCTCTGCAATTAGCCATTGACTTTCATAATCAATTGCCAAAAGGTGCTCGCCCAGAGCTGACAGACGGCTACGAGGGCTTCTACCACCTTATGAATGTAGAAGGAACTGTTGAAGAAGCAAAAGCAAGTTATATCATTCGTGACTTCGACACAGCAACTTTTGAGCAACGCAAAGAACTGATGCGCTCTATTGCCGATAAAATGAATGCAACGCTTGGAGGCGAACGTGTTCAGTTAGAGCTTAAAGATCAATACTACAATATGCGTCAAGTCATTGAAAAAGACATGACACCTATCAATATTGCAAAGGCTGTTATGGAAAAATTGGACATCAAACCGATTATCGAACCTATTCGTGGCGGAACAGACGGCTCAAAGATTTCCTTTATGGGCATTCCGACACCAAATATCTTTGCCGGCGGTGAAAATATGCATGGACGCTTTGAATATGTCAGTCTGCAAACAATGGAACGCGCTGTTGATACCATTATTGGTATCGTTTCTTACAAAGACTAACATTCCATAACTCTATCAAAAACTGCAACTCTCATCAAAGCTGAGTTGCAGTTTTAATTTATCTTCTGCGAATGTATTGCACCATTCTAAAAGTTAAAAATGCTAGTAAAATAATAGCTACGAGCCAGATTGTTTTCAACAAATAAAATTGTATCAAATAAGTGGAAACAATCGCTCCTGTCACAAAACTTCCTAATAAAGCAACGAAGAAAATGCCTTCTGCTAAGCAAGTTTTTTCTTTTGTCCGCACATAAGTACCAAAAACTACCATTGTTTTTTTGATATTGCCTGTCATAAAAGAATTATTGTAGACAATGCCGTCCACTTCACCAAAAGCTGTTGCCACCAACCCCATACAAAAACCAATCGGCGGAACAATGAAAAGATTGGACACGGTTGCTGGTAGAAATCCTGTAAGCCCACAAACCAAAATCAGTGGAAGAATGCTGGATAAGCGCCATAAAGAATTTTCAAAGTTATTTTTAAAAATGGTTAACACAAAAATGCCTAGCATAAAAGCCAGCATCGTTGCCAACTTCACTTCTATTTCTCCTGTCTCATGATGAATCAATTCAACTGACAAGAAAACAACGTTTCCTGTTTGGCCCGCAACCAATGTCCCGCCTCTTTCAATAAATGTATAAGCATCAATAAATCCCGCACAAAAAGTCAGCAGACAGGCAAAAAATTTCGAGCGTGAATGAAATTCTCCTTTTCTTTTTACATTATTTATCATCATCACCTAAAAAGTCTAGCACTCCCTCACTAGACTTCCTTTCTATTGCTCTCTTGCTTCCTGCAAGATTTTTTCAATTTTCGTTGTAATCAAATCAATCGCTACTGTATTAGAAGCTCCTTCTGGAATAATCACATCCGCATAGCGCTTCGTAGGCTCAATAAATTGATGATACATAGGTTTTACCACACCTAGATATTGCTCAATGACACTGTCTAAACTACGTCCACGCTCATCCATATCTCGCTTAATCCGACGAATGATTCGAACATCATCATCTGTATCAACAAAAATCTTAATGTCCATTAAATCACGTAAGCGTTTGTCCTCTAAAACCAGAATTCCTTCTACAATAAAGACATCCTGTGGGTCTTGACGATAGGTTTTATCACTGCGTGTATGAGCTGTATAGTCATACGTCGGAATATCTACCGGACGTCCTGCCAATAATTCCTTGATTTGCGCAATCATCAAATCTGTATCAAAAGCAAAAGGATGGTCATAGTTGGTCTTAATCCGCTCTTCAAACGTCAAATGTGACTGATCCTTATAATAAGAATCATGCTCAATCATAGAAATCTTTTCATTTGGAAAATTTGACAGAATGGCTCTTGAAACACTCGTCTTACCACCACCAGATCCACCAGTCACGCCAATAATAATCGGTCTATTTTGCATTATTCACTCCATTTTTTATCATCTTATCTATTTTACAACAAATCATGATATAATGAAAGAGGTAAATCAAAATAAATGACAAGATAAAAAATAAGGAGAAAACGATGTTAAAACTCGGAACGATTGGAACTGGAGACATTGTTCACCAATTTGTCAAGGCTGCTCATTCGACAAAAGACTATCAACTGACTGCGGTATATTCACGGACGATACATGCTGCTCAAACATTTGCCAGTCATTATGAAAATGTAGATTGCTACACAGATATGGCTGATTTTTTAACTAGTGATGTAGACATTATTTATATTGCAAGCCCCAACTCTCTGCATTTCCCACAAGCAAAAGCTGCCGTTTTAGCAGGCAAACATGTGATTGTGGAAAAGCCTGCTGTCTCACGCCCAGAAGAATGGGCTGAATTGGTAGCATTAGCTCAAGAACAACATGTGTACATTTTTGAAGCGGCTCGAAACTATCATGAGCAATCATTTGACGTCATTTCAGAGTTTCTCAAAAACAAAACCATTCTTGGAGCGCATTTCACCTATGCGAAGTATTCTTCCAAAATGCCAGACTTGCTAGCTGGAAAAGAACCAAATGTCTTTTCGGCGAAATTTTCAGGCGGTGCTCTAATGGACTTAGGCATTTATCCTGTCTATGCAGCCATACGACTTTTTGGAGCACCAGAAAATGCCTGTTACACCGCTCAGCAATTACCAAATACTGTCGATCTAAATGGAGTAGGAAGCTTAATCTATCCAGAATTTCAAGTGACTATCCAAACCGGAAAAAATATCAATAGCTTTTTCCCTGCTGAAATTTACACAACAGACGGTACACTAACCTTGAATTCAATCGAATTCATCACTTCTGCTGTTTTCCAAAATCTAAACAAGGAGAAAACAACTCTTGAAATTGCGTGCTCTTCTCACACCATGGCTGAAGAAGCCAAACAATTCGCTAAAGCATTAAGTGGTGAAATAAAACAAGAAACCTACCAAAACTGGCTAGACGCTGCTGCTGCCGTGCATAAAACTCTGTTTAGCATGCGACAAGATGCTGGTATTAGATTTGAGGCTGATGATGATAACAACTAAATTTCCCAAAAGTTGGCAAGACCAACTCACTAAACTTGGCTTTGAGCATTTAACTCCCATTCAAGAACAACTCTTTTCTCCCATTACGGAAGGAGAGAATGTCCTTGGGATAAGCCCTACCGGAACTGGAAAAACACTTGCCTATCTTTTCCCAACTCTTCTAAAACTAAAACCTAAGAAATCCCATCAATTACTTATCTTGGCTCCCAATACTGAGCTAGCTGGACAGATTTTTGACGTCACCAAAACATGGGCTGAACTACTTGGCTTAACAGCTCAGCTCTTTCTATCTGGCTCCAGCCAAAAACGACAAATTGAACGGTTAAAAAAAGGCCCTGAAATTCTCATCGGGACGCCAGGACGCATTTTTGAACTCATCAAACTAAAAAAAATCAAAATGATGAATGTCGATACAATCATTCTGGATGAATTTGATCAACTACTTAGCGATTCGCAATATCATTTTGTGCAGCAGATCCTTCACTATGTACCACGTGAACATCAATTGATTTACATGAGTGCGACTGCTAAGTTTGACCAAGACAAGCTTGCTGAAAATACTCTCCAAATCAAACTGGAAGATCAACATCTTGACAATATTCGACATTTTTATATGCAAGTTAAACAGCGCGACAAAGTTGAATATTTGCGAAAGCTCGCTCATGTCTCAGAATTTCGCGCCCTTGTCTTTTTCAATGCCCTCTCAGACTTAGGAAATGCTGAGGAAAAACTACAATATCGTCACATTCAAGCTGTGTCTCTGGCAAGTGATGTCAATGTCAAATTCCGCAAAGTCATCTTGGAGCAATTTAAAAACGACGAACTCACACTCTTACTTGCTACTGACTTGGTAGCTAGAGGAATTGACATTGATTCTCTCGAATGTGTCATCAACTATGACCTGCCTCGCGATTTTGAAACCTATACCCACCGCGCCGGACGGACTGGTCGTATGGGCAAAGAGGGCTATGTCATTACATTCATCAGCCACCCAGAAGAATTAAAAACACTAAAAAAATATGCCCACGTTCAAGAAATTATCTTAAAAAATCGTGAACTCTATGTGAAATAAAAAGAGTATAGAAAAAGGATAGGAAGCAATCATTTCTATCCTTTTTTTCTATCTAATTTGCACCGTAATACAGCCGATGTCCTTCCAATTGATGATTCAGAAGTTCACTAACTGTAACCAAAGTGTACCCATTCTTTTGCAAATATTCAATTACACTCGGCAAAGCATTAATGGTGGTTTGATGAATATCATGCATTAAAATGATTGATCCTGGATAAGTCTGCTTTTTCACTTGCTCCATGATAGACCCAGTATTGCGATTTTTCCAATCCAAGCTATCCACATTCCACATAATGAAAGACATATCAACAGCATTTCGGAGTGTATTGTTGATAGCTCCATAGGGCGGACGCATCATTTTTGGACTCTCTCCGATAACAGCCCGAAGTGCTGCTTGTGTATCCTCAATCTGTTTTTTTGCTTGCTCAAGAGCAAGAGTTGGTAATTGTGGATGACTCCAACTATGATTGCCAATCTCATGCCCCTCATCATGAACACGTTTGACAAGTTGCTCATTTCCAGCTATATTTTTCCCCAACATGAAAAAAGTTCCTTTGACATGGTATTTGGCTAAAATATCCAAAGCCTGCGGTGTCGTTGCTGCATTGGGACCATCGTCAAACGTCAAAGCTACTAATTTTTGCTGTTTTTTAGCTTGATAGGACTGATATGCGGCCAAATCCTCTCCCTTTAAATAATGCTCATCAATTACCTCATATAAGGCTGGTAAGGCGATTTCCACCTTTGAAACTCGCTCATTGTTTTTATAAAATAGATTGAGTTTTCCTTTTTCATAACTGAATGTCCATTGGGAGATATCTCTTGTTTGAAATGCTTGTAGAATCTTCTGTCCTTCTGTTTTATGAAGAGCGGTGATTTTCTGCTGCATTTCTTCTAGCAATAACTTTTTGGCTTGCTCAACATTTTTAAAAAGTCGATTTAAGCTAAACAATTTATTGTCAGACGACATGTAAAGCGAGTCCAAAACCTCTTCTCTAGCCTTTCCAACTTTCGTAGTTAACACTGGATAAGAGATTCGCTTGATTTCAACTTGCTTTACTCCAGAAAAATTTGTCTCTGTAAAATGACTCACATAAAAAATAAGGTTATCGTATTGCGATACTTGACTTTGTTTATCTGAAAATTTCTGAATATCGGCATTGATTTTCTCTTTAATAACACCAATATCTTGCTTGCTCTCTGTTAATGGATAGTAAGACGTAATGAGCTGACTTCCTACACGTCCTGTCTGCTTTCGTACTGAACCATAATGATATTTTGTATCTGCCCTTTTCAGAACTTGTGAAATTTGTCGATTTAATTTTCTTTCTTGTAGCAATTTTCTAATCCGAAAACTCCCAAAAATAATAATCATTAAAAAAGCGACATTTAGGACAATGAGAAGTATTTTTTTCACTACACTACCTTTCTACCTCGTCTCTTTCGTTTAAAAAAGACTTTACCTACTAAAAAAGGCTAAAATAATTTCAAGCCTTTCATTTTCAATTATTTACAAACTTATAAAGTTTTTTCTTGAATCACTTCAACTTTATAACCATCCGGATCCTTAATAAAGTAATAATTCGGCTTTGTTCCAGGAAGTCCATTTGGCTGTGTAACCTCATATCCTTTAGCAGTGTGTTCAGCGTGAAGCTGCAACAAATCAGGCGTACTCAAAGCCACATGAGCAAATCCATCGCCAATCACATAAGGTCCGTGTCCATAATTATAAGTTAATTCCAACTCATAATCATCACCGTCAAGCCCCAAATAAACAATTGTAAATTGATGTTCTGGGAAGTCCTTGCGCCGTAATTCTTTAAATTCAAATGCATCTGCATAAAATGCAATAGATTTTTCTAGATCTTCCACTCGCAAGCACGTATGCAACATTTTAGAAGCCATAGCATCCTCCTTTGCTTTTTTCCATTATATCCTAAATCACGAATTTTCTCCAGTTTTAGCTAAAAAAATAAGGAATGAGATAGCATTTAGTTCCATCCCACTCCTGTAAAGTTGCTGAGTTTGAAAAACGAACAGTCTTGAGACTTGTTTCGCAAATTCTATCTTGCAACTTCAAAGCTATACTTTGAACAATCAACCACTGCATCGTTATTTTATGACACAGTATGATTTAAGGCTGAAAACATTCTCCCAGCCTATTTTCATTATTTACCTAATTTTGCTTTAGCTGCATCTGCAAGAGCTGTGAAAGCTGCTGCATCGTTGACAGCCAAGTCAGCCAGCATTTTACGGTTTACTTCAATTTCAGCCAATTTCAAACCGTGCATCAATTGTGAGTAGGACAAACCATTCATACGAGCCGCCGCATTGATACGTGTAATCCACAATTTGCGGAAATCACGTTTCTTTTGACGACGGTCACGGTATGCATAGTAGTAAGAGTTCATTACTTGTTCTTTTGCAGTACGGAACAAGATATGTTTTGCACCATAGTAACCTTTAGCTAATTTTAAAATACGTTTACGACGTTTGCGTGATACAACGCCACCTTTAACACGTGCCATTTATATTTCCTCCAATATTTCCTAGAATAATCTGCTACAATATCTCTTATTTAAGACCTGTCAGCATTGCTTTGATACGTTTGAAATCTCCTGCAGATACCATTGCTGCTTTACGAAGATGACGACGTTGTTTTTTAGTTTTTCCGTGGAAACGGTGAGAAGTGTAAGCACGGAAACGTTTCAAGCCACCAGAACCTGTACGTTTGAAACGTTTAGCTGATGCGCGGTGTGTTTTTTGTTTTGGCATGATATTTTTCTCCTTTTTCTAACTTCTGACAGATTACTTTTTGTCAGGGATTGGTGCTAATTGCATGAACATTTGACGTCCATCCATTTTAGCTCTTTGTTCAATAATCGCAATGTCTTGCGTTGCTTGAGCAAAGTCGGCTAATACTTTAGCTCCGATTTCTTTGTGAGTAATCATCCGCCCTTTAAAGCGAATAGAAACCTTCACTTTATTTCCTTTTTCAAGGAACTTGCGTGCGTTGCGAAGTTTTGTATCAAAATCACCTTTGTCAATCGTTGGACTGAGACGAACTTCTTTCACGGTAACAACACTTTGCTTTTTGCGTTGTTCTTTTTGTTTTTTCTGATACTCAAATTTGAACTTTCCGTAGTCCATAATTTTCGCAACAGGCGGTTTAGCTTGTGGTTGAATCAGAACAAGGTCCACATTTGCATCGTCAGCAATTGCTTGTGCTTCGCTAAGTGGTTTAATGCCTAATTGCTCACCATCAAGACCGATCAAACGAACTTCACGCACACGAATTTCATCATTGATGAATAAGTCTTGTTTTGCTATGGTTTTCACCTCTTTTTTATTTTTAGAGAAAAACAAGAGCGGACTTGCTAACGCAAGCCCGCACTACATGATAGTATTTCATCTCTGAAACTTAATCCGTAGAGCCAGACAACGTTAGTCGCAAGGCGAGAAGCTCTCACTTCTGCTTTTCTCAACTTTTATATAATATCAAGTTTCAGATTATTTGTCAAGGATTTTTTTAGCTTTTTCTTCGATAAAAGCAACAACTTCAGCAATTCCGATACCCGTTGTATCAAAATGAATGGCATCAACTGCTGGTTTTAAAGGAGAAACCGCTCGATGACTGTCTTTATAGTCCCGATCTGCAATTTCTTTTTTCAGAGTTTCTAAGTTCGTCGGAATACCTTTTTCAAGATTTTCTTTATAACGGCGTTGAGCTCTTTCCTCAACTGAGGCTACAAGAAAAATTTTTAACTCTGCATGAGGCAAAACAACTGTTCCAATGTCACGCCCATCCATAACAATACCACCTTGAGTAGCAATTTCTCGTTGTAAATCAACCAACTTTTCTCGTACTTCTGGAATTGCAGACACCCAAGAAACATTGTTAGTTACTTCATTTTCTCGAATCGGATGCGTCACATCTACATCTCCGACAAAAACAAGCTGCTCCCCATTTTTATCACGCCCAAAACTAACTGGATAAGTGTCTAATAATGCGACAATTTCAGACCACTTTTCTGCAGATAAATCATTTTGTAAAGCTAAGTACGTCGCCGCACGATACATAGCGCCTGTATCCAAGTAAGTGTAGTCGAAATCTTTCGCAATAATCTTAGCAACCGTTGACTTTCCGCTTGAAGCCGGACCATCAATGGCAATTTGAATTTGTTTCATTCTACACTCCTATCGAATTTTCACCACATCACCTGGATTGGCATACCAAGCGCCTGTTGTCATATGAGAAGGATTCAAACGCTCCAATTCAGCAATCGAAATCCCTGCACGCGCAGCAATGGCCGCCTCACCTTCTCCAGCTTGAACAGTAAGCGTTCCTTCAGATGATTGCGTTTGACTGCTATCACTTGTTGCCTTAGAAGACTCTGGAACGCTAGAACTTTCACTTGGTTTGCTGGTAGCCTTAGTATTATAAAAGCCCTGTGTTGCTGCTTTTTTGCTGCTTCCGCCAGTTGATAAATAAATCATCATACCTACAATTGTAATCACCATGATGAAAAAAATAACCGCTAAAATTGTCAACACACGATTGGCCACTACATCGCTCGTTTTTTTACTTCTCGTCAATTCTTTTTCTCCCTTGTCGTAAATATCTTCTTCCCATGGTTCCTTTGCCATGACTTCCTCCTTGTATTTTTTCAAAATTCCGATTACAATATGAGTATGAAAGTTACACTCATTCCTGAACGATGCATTGCCTGCGGGCTTTGCCAAACTTATTCTGAACTATTTGATTATCATGACAATGGCATTGTTAAATTTCATCAAGAAGATGAACTTCTGGAAAAAAAAATTCCTGAAACACCTGATGTTATTGAAGCTATCAAAAACTGTCCTACAAAAGCTCTTAAGAAAGAGTAGTTTTTTTAGGATGAGCATAATAGGTTTCAAAATAGTCTACGTGGGTGAAGTTGTCCATTAGTTCAACTTCACCTTTAAAATGATCATTCAAAGCCAAAGCATTTACAAAATACTTCTTAGGCCACTTACGCATACAAAACGTACGGCCTTTTTCTTTGCCATCAAATAAAAGAGTAATAGAAGTTTTTGTCACTTCTACTTTACGAATTGTTGAAATTTCAATCTTCGAAGGTGTAAATGGATTTGCCGTAGTAATTCTTAAAATCCCGTTGTCATATATCGTAAAATATCTATGTACACCAATCCCCAATAATACCATGAACAAAAAGAAAGAGAAAAGAACTAAAAACGGAACTTCTGAACTCTCAAATAAAAATGCAAAACCTATAAAAATCGGAATGACCGATAAAGACCAATAAATGATTAGAAGAGAAAGATCTGGTTGCCAATGATAGCGCAACTGACCAAATATCTTTATCATGTCTACACCCCCTCTTATATAGTTTATCATAAAAAAAAGAAAAATGGGAGTGAGATTGGACAACAAAAGAAAAAATTAAGGAAGTGAAAGAATACTAGCTCTAATCCCTTATTAAATTAGTCGAAAATGGCAGATGTGATAGAGATAATCGCCTCAACGAAAATGCAAATAGGTCAAATTCCACTTTCTCAAGATTCAGCCGATAGAGTTAAATCTTATATTTTCATTTTTAATAGATTTCCAATATTTTGAGCTGTTCGGATGAGATTTTCTTCTGCCTTGGCTAGAATAATAGCTAGAGGTTCGACTTGAGAAATGATTGGGAAAGCAGCTTGAATGTTTTCTACTGGAAAAGCAGGTAAGTCATCACTTAGGCTCCCACAAATAGCGATAACGGGGACATTCCTTGGTGTTCTTCTTGCCACTCCAATCGGGGCTTTGCCTGCCAAACTTTGTTGATCCATTCGTCCTTCACCCACGATGACTAAATCAGCCCTTTTGACACGATTATCAAAATCAAGCAAGTTAAGACAAGTATCAATTCCTGAAACAATTTTTCCATGCGCAAATGTCACCAGACCAGCCGCCATACCTCCTCCGGCACCTGCACCAGCTAGCGAAAAAATTGTTGGATTAGCCTGTTTATAAAAAGTCACCATTGCCTGATCCACTTGAGAAAATAGCAGAGCGGGCAAACCTTTTTGCCCTCCAAAGACGTACGTGGCGCCATTTTCACCACAGAGAGGATTTGTGACATCTGTCAAAATCTGAATGTCCAGATTTTCCAAAATTGCAGGAACATTATCAGCTGAAATGCGAGCCACACGACCTAAAGACGCACCTTTTGCTTGAAGCAAATGATTGTCTTTATCAAAAAATTCATAACCCAGCCCAGCTGCCATTCCAATTCCACCATCATTGGTAGCAGAGCCCCCTACGCCAATATAAATTTGCCGCACACCTTCCTTGGCTAGATACAAAATTAACTCTCCCAGTCCTCTGGTATCAAGGGTCAGAGGATTTCTTTTTTCTGGCGAAATAGAGGCTAAACCAACCAAATCAGCCATTTCAAAGAGCGCGATATCACCTTTTCGAGCATATTTCATCGAAACAGGTTCTCCGAAAGGTCCAGTTACGATGTGAGTATAAGTGTCTAACTGCAAGGCTGCAATCAAAGCTGCCATTGTTCCCTCACCACCATCTCCAATGGGTAGCAAGTCAAATGTTGCTTCAGGGAGTGCCTTGGAAAATCCTGCTTTTATAGCCCCTGCAACACTTTGGGCTGATAAACTTTCTTTAAAAGAATCTGGTACAATTAAAACATGCATGGCTTAGTCCTCACTTTCTACCCCCTCTAAAAGTTTTACAACCTGATACAAGTCCGTTTGATTGATTTGATACGGCGCTTGTTCTCTCACAAGAGGCTTGGCGTTAAAAGCAATCCCGATTCCTGCCGTCAATATCATCGGGAGGTCATTGGCACCGTCTCCTACAGCAATAGTTTGAGCCAGAGTCAAGTTATTTTCCTCCGCCCATTGTCTTAGTATTGCTTTTTTGACTTCTTTTGTGACAATTGTTCCTAAAACTTTGCCGGTTAGCTTACCATCTTTCACTTCTAAACGATTAGCTTTTACATAATCTACGTTCAATTTCGTGGCTAATTCGTCTACCATTTCATGAAATCCGCCTGATACAATGCCAACCTTGTATCCACGCTGATGCATTTCCTCTATCAACTCTTGAGCACCTTTGCTAAAATGAATTTTCTTAGAAACTCGTTTAAAAATTGTTTCAGGAAGTCCTTTGAGCAAAGTCACACGTTCTATCAGAGCCGTTTCAAAATCATATTCCCCTTGCATAGCCCGTTCTGTAATGGCTGCGACTTGCTCACCAACTCCTGCTGCAGCACCTAGCAAATCGATTCCTTCTTCTCTAATCAAGGTACTGTCTACATCCAGTACCAATAATCCTCTTGTTTTCACATCATCACCTCATATATTGCTTGTATTATATAAAAAATTGATTGACAAAACAAGTTGCAATATAAAGACAAAGAAAAGCCCTGTTTGTTATACAAACAAGAGCTTCTTTGCTTTATTCAATACCGATTTCAGCACGCACAATATCTGCAATTGTATCGACATAGTAATCTACTTTCTCATGGCTTGGTGCTTCTGCCATGACCCGTAAAAGTGGCTCTGTTCCGCTTGGACGAACAAGAATGCGACCATTGCCAGCCATTTCCGCTTCCATTTTTTCAATGACCGCTTTAATAGCAGGTACTTCCATGGCCTTGTCCTTCATGCTGTTTTCAACACGGATATTGACCAATTTTTGTGGATAAATCGTTACTTCCGATGCTAATTCAGACAAAGGCTTACCTGTTTCTTTCATCACTTTTGTCAATTGAACAGCTGTCAGCTGACCGTCACCCGTCGTATTATAATCCATGATAATCACGTGACCGGATTGCTCACCGCCCAGATTGTAACCAGATTTGCGCATTTCTTCTACAACATAGCGGTCACCAACAGCTGTAATCACCTTGTTAATGCCTTCACGATCCAAAGCTTTATGGAAACCAAGATTTGACATAACAGTTGTTACAATTGTATTTTGAGCAAGCAAACCTTTTTCAGAGAGGTATTTCCCAATGATATACATGATTTTATCGCCATCGACAATCTCACCGTTCTCATCAACTGCAATCAAGCGATCGCTATCGCCGTCAAATGCCAGACCAAGTGCCGAACCTGATTCACGGACTGTTTCTTGCAATTTTTCAGGATGTGTAGAGCCAACATTCAAGTTGATATTTAGCCCATCTGGATTTTCCCCGATGACCGTCAATCTAGCTCCCAAATCCGCAAATACCTGACGAGCACTCGTTGAAGCAGCACCATTTGCTGTATCAAGGGCAACTTTCATTCCCTCTAAATCAAGACCAGTGGACACGAGATATTGTTGATATTTGCGCAACCCTTCTGGATAATCCACAAGAGTTCCTAAACCTTCCGCACTTGGACGCGGTAAATCGTCTTCTTTGGCATCAAGAAGAGCTTCAATTTCCAATTCACGCTCATCGTCCAATTTATAGCCATCGCCACCAAAGAATTTAATACCGTTGTCAAGTGCAGGATTGTGGCTAGCTGAAATCATAACACCCGCACTTGCTTTCTCAGATTTCACCAGATAAGCTACACCTGGTGTCGCAATAACCCCAAGCTTATAAACACGAATCCCAACAGACAGAAGTCCAGCTACTAAAGCACTTTCCAGCATTTCTCCTGAAATACGCGTGTCACGTCCTACAAAGACACGGGGTACATCTTTCTCATGCTGGCTTAATACATAACCACCAAAACGCCCTAATTTAAAAGCTAACTCTGGTGTTAACTCCACATTTGCTTCTCCACGAACTCCGTCCGTTCCGAAATATTTTCCCATTTTTATAAAATCCTTTCAATACTTTTATTTGGATGAGCTCGTCGAACTCGAAGACGAACTTGATGATTTAACAGTAATTTTTATGGTTGTCTCATAAGGAGTAATCACACTTGGCAAAACTGTGCCATTTGCATCAACTGCCTGTAGTGGGGCATTTCCTGAATAGTTAGCTGATATTTTTTCACTAGTTGGCACTACCGCTTCTACATGATCGACCTTAGCCAGCGTATCTTCGTCACTTGTAACAGTTACCTTATTGTCACCAACCGTCACGCGATCAACCATCAACCCATCTGCTAACTGGGCTGAACTGATAGTTGTTTTCACTTCAACTGTCTTGCTTGCTTTCTTGCCAACTTTCACTGTAATCTTAGCTGGTGTGACAGTCGCAGTCAACCCACTTGGTAAATTTTTAATCGCCAAAGGTACTTCTCTCGTTCCTTCTGTAGCTTTTGTCAAATCTGCCACAACCTTGAATTTTCGTGTACTTTCTTGCATTTCACTAGCAAGAGTCACACGATTAGAACCAGTTAATACCACTGACACTTCAGATGAAAACCCACTAATAAAATACTTTTCACTATCGTATTTAATGTCAATTGGTACACTAGGCAAGGTGTTGGTATAGGTTTCAGAAGTTGTTTGTCTAGCATTTGAATTATTTTGGTAATTTGTCGTGGTGGCGTAAATAAATAAAACACCCGCAAAAAAGATGGAAGAAATGATGTACCAAATCTGTTTACGATTTTTCATGTTTCCAACCTCCTAGCACACGATTTCTAAATGGTGATTTTGGTTGTTCATCTGAGATCAGCACTTTCCGCAATTCTGCTTCAAATTCCTCTAATGTCAAATTATGCTTGAAAACTCCATTATGTGTAATAGAGATACCTCCAGTTTCCTCCGATACTACAAAAGTAAGGGCATCGGACACTTCTGACAGACCGATTGCCGCGCGGTGACGTGTTCCAAATTCCTTAGAAATCCCTGTGTTTTCTGTGAGCGGAAGATAAGCGCAAGAAACAGCTATTTTATTGTCTCTTACAATGACAGCACCGTCATGCAGCGGTGTATTGGGAATGAAGATATTGATTAACAACTCACCAGATACATCAGCGTCCAACGGAATCCCTGTTGCAATGTATTCTTGCAAGGTTCTGCTACCTTGGATAGCAACGAGAGCCCCAATTTTCCGCGGACTCATATAATCCACTGCTTTGACAAATGCCTGCACCATTCTTTCTTCTGAGCTAATGGGTGCTGTAGAAAACAAATCGGTAGCACGCCCCAGCCTCTCCAGACCTGTACGAATCTCAGGTGTAAAAATCACAACTGCCGCAATAACCCCATAGGTGATAACTTGATTAATCAACCAAGAAACCGTTGTTAAACCAATGGCATTGGCAAGAATCTGAGCCAGCACAAAGATTAAAACCCCTCGAACGAGAATCATAATTTTAGTACCAGCGATTGCTTTTGTAAAATAAAATAAAATCCAAGCAACCAGTGCAATATCTATAATATTGGTAACAATACTCCAAGGGCTAGAAAATAAACTAGACCAATATTGGAGATTGGACAATTGCTGAAAATTCATTTTCAGTGTCCTCTCTTTCTCAACCTAAAAACGTTCTTGACTATTATATCACTTTTCAAGATATTTTTCTGTAACCTTCTTTACTTTTTTATGATAAAATATTTCTTATGAAGATAAATACTATGTTGGGCACTCTTGCAGGGAAATCCTCCCATTTTGTTTTAAGCAAACTGGGACGTGGTTCAACTCTGCCTGGAAAACTTGCCCTGAAATTTGACAATGATATTTTAAATACACTAGCACGTGATTACGAAGTAGTGGTGATTACAGGGACAAACGGGAAAACCTTGACTACTGCTCTGACAGTTGGAATCCTCAAAGAGGCTTTTGACGAAGTAGTGACCAATCCCAGCGGAGCCAATATGATTAGCGGCATTACAACCACTTTCCTAACCGCAAAAAAAGGAAAATCTGGCAAGAATATCGCTGTACTGGAAATTGATGAAGCTAGTCTTTCACGCATTTGCGACTACATTAAACCGAGCCTTTTTGTCTTTACCAATATTTTCCGAGACCAAATGGATCGTTACGGGGAGATTTACACGACCTACCAAATGATTTTGGATGCTGCTCAAAAGGTTCCTACGGCAACCGTCTTGCTAAATGGAGACAGTCCGCTGTTTAACTCTGTTACTCTCAAAAATCCGGTTCAATATTATGGTTTTGATACAGAAAAAGGAGAGCCAAAACTAGCTCACTACAATACGGAGGGTATTCTCTGTCCTAAATGTCAGCACATTCTAAAATACAAGCTCAATACTTATGCCAATCTAGGCAATTATATTTGTGAGCACTGTGGCTTTAGGCGCCCTGAATTAGACTACAAACTGACCCAATTGACCAGTCTTCGTCACAACAGTTCGGATTTTGTCATTGACGGTCAAAGCTATCACATCAATATCGGTGGTCTCTACAATATCTACAACGCTTTAGCTGCCGTTTCCGTTGCTCAATTCTTTGGAGTTGAGCCAACTACTATCAAGACTGGTTTTGACAAGAGCAGAGCTGTTTTCGGACGTCAGGAAACTTTCAAGATTGGCGACAAGGAGTGTACGCTAGTTCTCATTAAAAATCCTGTTGGAGCCACGCAAGCTCTAGAAATGATTAAACTAGCTCCTTATCCATTTAGCTTGTCAGTTCTGCTCAATGCTAATTATGCGGACGGTATCGATACGAGCTGGATCTGGGATGCAGATTTTGAGCAGGTTTTAAACATGGATATCCCGCATATGATTGCTGGCGGGGTTCGTCATTCTGAGATTGCCCGACGCTTGCGGGTGACTGGCTATAATGCTGAACAAATCAGTGAAGTAGCTGATTTAAGCCGGGTCTTTGAAAAAATTAAAAACCAAGAAACCAAGCATGCCTATATCCTAGCTACTTACACCGCCATGCTAGAGTTTCGCGAATTGCTGGCTTCTCATCAAGTCGTCAGAAAGGAGATGAACTAATGGTTTATACATCACTAACTTCTCCTGAAAATCGGGATTATACTTATGATTTGAAGATTGCTCATCTCTATGGCAATCTCATGAATACCTACGGTGACAATGGCAATATTCTCATGCTCAAATATGTAGCTGAAAAGTTAGGCGCTCGCGTTCAAGTTGATATTGTCTCACTTGAAGATGAGTTTGATAAAGATTACTATGATTTGGCGTTTTTCGGCGGAGGGCAAGACTACGAGCAGACCATTGTGGCACGAGATCTGCCTGCAAAAAAAGATAGTTTGGAAGAATTTATCAATCATGACGGCGTGGTGCTAGCTATTTGTGGTGGCTTTCAGCTTCTAGGTCAATATTACATTGAAGCTTCTGGTCGGCGGATTGAGGGACTTGGAATTATGGGACATTACACTCTCAATCAAAAAAATAATCGCTATATCGGCGACATCAAGATTCATAATGATGAATTTGACGAAACCTACTATGGTTTTGAAAATCACCAAGGACGGACATTCCTATCTGAAGATGAAAAACCGCTCGGCAGAATTATTTATGGGAATGGAAACAACAAGGAAGACCAAAGCGAAGGCGTGCACTACAAGAATGTCTTTGGCTCTTACTTCCACGGTCCTATCCTATCCCGCAATGCCAATCTAGCTTACCGCCTAGTGACAACCGCCCTGAAGAATAAATACGGTCAAGAGATTCCACTCGCCAACTACGAGGACATTCTAGCGCAAGAAGTCCCCGAAGAATACGGCGACGTCAAGAGCAAGGCAGAGTTTGAATAGATAATAGGAGAATCACTATGAAAGAAAAATTGCACTATATTTTGCTTTTAATTACCATTCTATTGGTTGCCAGTATTTCCTTGGCCAATATGCAGAGTGTCAATGTTAGCTTTATCCTATTTAGCTTCAAACTTCCCTTAATCATATTGATTTTGGTCTCAGTGCTCCTAGGCTCTGTCACGACCTTTCTCATCAGCATGCTGAAAAACTTCTCGCTGAAAAAAGAGCTTAAGAAAACCAAAGAAGCACTTAAAAATTCCCATACAGAAAACTAGGCTGGAATCACTCCAGCCTAGTTTTTTTGTATTCTCTTTTGACAGATATAGGAAAGAAAAGCCAGTCCCATCACACCCAGACCAATCAAAAGAAAGGAAAGGGTGTGGACACTTGGCAGAAGGGTCATCAGGAAAGTCGCAGGTGGCATGAAAAGAATTGCCAGCGTGTAAATAGTCGAGAAAACACGGCCTAGATACTGCTGCTCCACCTTGGTCTGAACCTGGCTGAAGAAATGAATATTGAAAACAGTCATAAAGAGCTCGCAGATTAGATTACCAGAATAGGAGAAATATGGATGAACCGGTAGCAAGGCAGAGACGCCCATGACTGCTACTCCGACACCTGTCAATAACAGGGCTACAAGAAGATTTCCCATACTAGCCTTAACCTTGCTAGCTAGAATAGCTCCAACGATTGAGCCTACAGCTCCCAAACTCAGAATGCTTGCATAAGAGCCGGTCTTTCCGTAGAGCTGATTAGTAAAAGGCAATAGATAATTAAAGGCTGCAAAGAAAAAGTTGACTGCGGAAGCTACCAAGAGCAAAAAGAAAATTTCTTTTTGCTGACGGATATAAACTAAACCTTCCTTGATATCTCTCAGGATATTTCCAAGATTGATGGGAGACTTCTGCTTGCTTGGCTCATGATTAGGCAGAAAGTAAACCAAGGCAAAAGCCAGAAAGAAGCTAAGGGCATCCAGCTGAAGAGTGATGCGCAGATTTGCATACTGCATCACGATAAAAGACAAAACTGGAGCTGAGACACTGATAACCTGCAAGGCCAGCTCCAGATGAGAATTGTAGGCCACAATGTCTTCCTTGTCCACAATTTCAGTGATGTAGGACTTATTAGCTGGCCGAGAAAAGGCAAAGGCTATAGCCTGAACCACATTGGCAAAAATCAGCGCTCCAATCATCAGCTGATTATTAGAGATAAAAGAAATCAGCAGACAAAGCCCGGCACAAATTAAGTCCGTTGTCATCAGTACCTTACGTCTGGAAAAGCGATCCGTAATAGCCCCACCCAAAGGATTGAATAAGATGGAAGTGACTAGCTCTGATATCTGATAAATGCCCAAGACCGTCTGTCCCAGAGCTCCCAAAGAAGCAAGCCAGATGCTGTTTCCATAGTCATAAAGCATGTTTCCGATTTTATTGATAGCAGCCCGTGTAATCAGCTGCACTGCATGACGATTCATAAAAATACCTCCTTCCATTTCTGAAACTATTGTATCAGGAATAGAGGGAGGTCCTTTATTTTTCCCATATTTGGGAAATCATACTTTTACAAACTTATGGAAATGCTCTTGATAATAGGCGACTTGCTCAGGTAGTCCCAGCACTTCAAAGATATGCATGGCTTCCTGCATTTGCTTGATTCCCTGCTTCTTCTGTCCCTTCTGATAAGCCGAAAAACCCTTGAGATAGAGGAAGACATTGCGTTCATAGAGTTTGATGCCCTTGCCAATAATCTTCTCTACGTAAGCCTCAAAATAACTAGCCTTATCAAAAGAACAACTTTCCAAACAATGCTGGTAACAATTGAGCGCTATAATCAAGACTAATTTCTTATGGCGACCAATTTCTTTGTAATAGTCCTCCCGCTCCATGACTTCCTTGCCCAGACGGTAGACGTAGTCCACATCATAGAAGCTATAGAGATTTCCAAAGAGGATGAACTCGTACATGGTCCAGTCTTCCACTTGGAAGAGATAGTCGGCCACCTTATCCAAATCCTCTTGTCGCATGTAAAACTGACTGTCCCGCTGGCAAATCAAGCCCTGCATCAAAATCCAATTCAGCTCATAGTAGAGAGGAACACTACTAGCTTGGGCTTTTTTCAACTGCTCCGCTTGCAAGTCTTGAAATCCCTTGATGTCATTTGAGTAGTAAAGAGGGATAATCTGACCCATCATGGCCACATGCTCATGCTGCTGGAAATTCCGAGCCTTGTCCATAAAATTTTCAAGGGTCACATGAATATTATCCAATAGATCTAAAAATTTCGAGAGGGTCATGTCCGACTCACCCAGCTCAAAACGAGACAGCTGAGAGGTCGAGCAGACCTGGCCCGCCGCTTCCTTCAAAGAATACTGTCCATTTAAACGAAAATCGCGAAAAACTTTGCCTAAATTTTCCATTTGTTTACCACTTCAATTCCTTTAATTGCTGTTCTGCTCCCTAGTCGCTTCTTTCAAAACTACCTTCCAGCCCCTTTGTTCGGATTCTACTTTCGGAAGAGTCTCATTTCGTCAAAATCTTATCGGCTGAAAATCGGAAAAGGCAAATTCCACAAAAAGAACTCGTCAGAAAATAAAAAGTTCGGGTCTTGCTCTCAGGGAAAAAATCTTTCATGAAGAATCTTCCTTTTTGCCACAAAATCAGAAATTCCACATGTAAAAATTCGGGTTTTGCCCTTTTGGGACTGATTTCACATGTGAAATTAAGTATTTCGAGCTCTGGGAAACTCATTTCCAAAGGAAACCAGGCATTCTTGCACAGGTTCTTTTTCCTTCTCACACCTTATCCGCCAGTTCTTCCCATTCTAGCAGGACTTCTTCTTGGGCGGCTGTCAGCTGGTCGATTTGCTGCTGGCTCTCCATGAGTTCGCCGGCGTCATTAGTGGCCTGCATGGCTTCCTGAAGCTGACTGATCTGGCTGTCCAAGTCTTCGATTTGCGCTTCCAATTGCTCTAAGCGGCGGGCCAGCCGGCGCTGTTCTTTCTGGTTTTCCTTTTGAAGCTGATAGTCATTGGCAGGGGCAGTTTTGTCAGGACTAGCCTGCTCTGTCTCCTCCTGCAAAGCTTCCAGCTCTGCTTTTTTCTCCAGATAATAGTCATAATCGCCCAGATAAAGAGTGGAGCCAGTATCAGAAAGCTCGATAATCTGCGTGGCAACTCGGTTGATAAAGTAGCGGTCATGACTGACAAAGAGCAGAGTGCCGTCAAAATCAATCAAGGCATTCTCCAACACCTCTTTACTATCAATATCTAGGTGGTTGGTTGGCTCATCCAGCACCAGAAAATTCTTGTTTTCCATAGACAGCTTAGCCAGTAAAAGCCGTGCTCGTTCCCCACCTGACAGCATGCTGACAGACTTTTTGACATCATCGCCTGAAAAGAGAAAGGCACCCAGACGATTGCGAATTTCCACTTCTGGCGTTAGTTTAAAATCATTCCAAAGCTCGTCTAAGACTGAATTGCTCGGTGTCAATCGGCTTTGAGTCTGGTCATAGTAGCCCAGCTCCACATTTGCCCCCAGATGCTCCTGACCACGGATAAAAGGAATTTGTCCCACAATGGACTTGATAAGAGTTGTTTTGCCAATACCATTTGGTCCAACAATAGCTACTGCGTTAAATTTGCGAATATCCAGATTGATAGGCTCGGATAACACTTGGTTATCATAACCGATAGCCGCATCTTCTACAGTCAGAACGACATTTCCAGAAGGCTTAGCCGAGCGAAAGGTCATATTAGCAGAACGACTGCCTCTGTCTGGCTTGTCAAGACGCTCCATTTTTTCTAGCTGTTTGCGTCTGGATTGAGCGCGCTTGGTTGTAGATGCCCGAACTAGATTGCGATTAACAAAATCCTCCAAAGCAGCAATTTCCTTCTGCTGCTTTTCATAATTCTTGGCCTCTGTCAAGAGTTTCTGCTCCTTTTGCTGAACAAAACTAGAGTAATTTCCCACATAGCGATCCAGCGAATGCTGGGTCAAGTCCAGCGTCACAGTAGCTACCTTGTCTAGAAAATAACGGTCGTGACTGACGATGATGAGAGCCCCGCTATAGTTGCTCAAGTAGTTCTCTAGCCAAGCAATCGTCTCTATATCTAAGTGGTTAGTCGGCTCATCCAGTACCAATAAATCCGGCTTTTCCAGTAGCATTTTCGCAAGAGCCAGCCGAGTATTCTGCCCGCCCGAAAGCTCCTCTATCTTCATCTGCCACATGGACTCATCAAACTTGAAACCATTAAGAATCGCACGAATATCTGCCTCATAGGTAAAGCCGCCTGCCTGACGTAAATCCTCTGACAAGCGGTCATAATCTGTCATCAGTTTTTCCAGATCCGTCCCAGTCAAATCCCCCATAGACAGCTCCATCTGTCGCAATCGTTGCTCCTGCTGACGTAAATCATCAAAAACATGCAGCATTTCATCGTAAATGGTATTCTCCGACTCAAAGCGGCTGTCCTGAGCCAGATAGGACAGGGAAAGATCTCGTTTTTTATTGATTTGACCAGAAGTAGGCTCTTCCTCACCCACTAAAATCTTGAGCAGGGTTGACTTTCCAGCTCCATTTTTACCGACTAGGGCAATCCGGTCACCCTCATCCACCTGCAGGTTGATATTATCAAAAAGAACCTCTCCTGCAAAAGAGCGTTCAATCTTATTTGCTTGTAAAATAATCATAAACCTATTATAGCAGATTCCTATCCTAACTGCTATCTTAGAAAACAAAAATGCGGTTCATTTTGACCGCATTTTCATTTAAAACTACTTAAAATTTCTTGATTTTGCATCACAAGGTAAACACCTAATAGAATAATCAAAGCAAAAAGCCCTAATTTGATGATTCCTTTTACAAAACGAATCACCCAAAGGATCATCATCGAACCAATCAACCACATCACGGCTGAATGATTGAAAAAGCCTTGAACAGCTTGACTGCTTTGACCAAAGAAATTCTGAATGGGTGTCGGAACATGTTCTTGCCATGCAGCTGTCACACCGATACGATCGGCAATATCAGAACCACTTTGCCAAAGCCAGGCAAAAATGCTGGAATTAAAGACAAACAAGAAAACCTGCTCTGGGAAACGTCTGATGATTTTAAACATATTTCTTATCATTTTATGCTTGATACAACTCCTTTACTGCTTGAACATCTACTGCTTGAATATCATAAAACGAGCCAGCAGATTGCATAACAGATTTTTCTTCATTGTGTTCCAATCCAATCGCATGTCCCAGTTCATGCTCTGCTGTGTTTACGATTCGCTCATAAGAGTAGCTATATTGACTGTTTAATAGATAATAACGATTTAGTCGAACAGTTACATTTGTAAAACGCTTGGTCAGCAAATTGGTTTTGGATTCTGCCTCACCTGCGGCACTAACAGTACTACTATTCATCTCTGTAGCCACAATATTGGCTTGATTTTTATCATTTACAATCTGAAAAGTAAAAGCCCCTGTCTGATTCCAAGTACGAATGGCTTCCTGATAAGCTGAGCGAAATGTCTCGTCTTGTGTATCAATATAAATCGTAGCACTCGCTGTGTCCCAGCGTGCACCAGAAGTTTGGTGAACATGATTGTCCGATAACTGTTTGGTCAGGTCTTTTACATTTTGTCCAAGGCCTAGTTGACTGTCTTGACCACTTACATATCGGTAAATTTGACTGACATCTTGCTGAAGTGTTGTCGAAAAATTGCTTTTAGAAGGACTAATGACATACAATATTCCCACAAAAATGAGTACTGTCAATGCAAGGCTATAAACTAAACGTCATATCAAGCGCAACAGCGCCGAAAATATTCGAAATATAAACCTCATACTTCCCTCCTAATCTCAAATGTAAAGAGTAAGTATAATGAGATTCGCTTAAAAATTTCTTAACATAGAGAACTGTAAAAGAAAGAATAAAATATTGACAAAAAAATGTAAATTTCTGTCAAAAAGGGCATCTCTCAAGCAACTTTAGGATAAGCGCTCTTCTACTTCAAAATCAATCGGCAGCCATTTCAGAAATTCCTCTAATTGTTTTTCCCAGTAATACCACTCGTGCTTTCCCAGATTATGATGATAGGTGATATCTAAGCTACATTCGCGCAATTGTTTAACAGCTACTTCATTTGCTTGATAGAGAAAATCTTGCTCCCCACACCAAGCGTAAAATTTAGTCTTTTTATCTGACTTCTTTGCCATTGTCGTCAAAAAATGTCGCTTAACATCAGCTGCTTTCAAATCGCCAAACACACCTTGCCAATAGTTAAGCGTTCCGCCTGGAAGTTCCTCTATATCCACATCATCCAAACCGAGCCCAATAGCACCTGAAAATGACCCTGCATAAGAGAATCGATCTGTCGTCAAGGCTATTTTATAAGCTCCATAACCTCCCATCGACAGGCCTGCAATAAATGTTTTCTCCCGTTTCCGACTCATATTGGGGAAGAATCGCTGCATAACCTCAGGCAATTCTTTTGCTATGGCATCATAATAATTCAACCCATAAGCAGTGTTGGTGTACCAAGCAAGATCTGTTGATGGCATAATGACAATTAAATTTGTATAGCGCAGTAAACGCTCAATATTCGTCCGTTTGCGCCACGAATTTTCATTGCCGCCCATGCCGTGCAAAAGGTAAAGAACGGGAATATCCGTATCTGCTACCTGACCGGGAGCTACTGCATCCGCATCAGGATATATGACATTGACACGACGCTCCATTTCTAGTACTGCTGAATGATATTCTATTTCAAAAAATGCCATTTTTTCTCCTTTTCATATAAATGTAAGAAAGGGGTTGGAACAAACGTCCTGACCCCACTATTTTTGTTACTATAGGTTAAATGTACTTACTTATTTATTTTCTTAACGCACTTCCATTACAACAGGTAAAATTGCTGGACGACGTTTGGTTTGCTCAAAGAGATATTTCGCAAGATTATCACGCACAGCTCCCTTCAGTTCACCCCAGTCAAAATTATCTTTTGCAAGATAATCTTCCACTGTTTTATTGATTAAGTCAGAACTTTCACGCAAAATATCACGGCTTTTCTTGACATAAACAAATCCACGCGTATGAACCTTAGCTTTGGAAATAATCTTCTTGTCACGACGGTTCACCGTAATGGCGACGATAAAGATACCGTCTTCAGACAGAACTTTACGGTCACGAAGAACGATATTCCCTACATCACCAATCGCATTTCCGTCAATCATGACATCGCCAGCAGGGACTGCACCAGCAAGTAAGAAATCTCCTTTTTCATATTCCATAATGCTACCGCGTTTTGGAATAAAAATGTTTTCTGGCAACATACCAATTGCCATTGCAGCTTTAGCATGCGCTGCTAATTCACGATATTCTCCTTGAATTGGGAACAAGAATTTCGGCTGCAAGAGGTTTAACATCAATTGCAAATCGCGCTCATTTCCATGACCAGACACCCGCAAATCTTGCGTAATCAATTTAACAACACCACCTGCTTGGTAAATCATGTTTTCTACACGTGCCACCAAGGCTTCTTTTGCGATAGACGGTGTTGTAACAATATAAACCAAATCGCCTTCTTTGATTTCTACATAACGGTGACGTCCGATAGACATCTTGCGCAAGCCATTGATTGGCTCACCCATACGCCCAGTTTCCAAAATAATCAACTCATGATCTTCAAACTTGGACATTTCTTTTGGCTTGATTAGCAAACGTTCGTCCACGAGTGATAATTTCTTCAAGCGAATAGCAGTACGAACGATATTTTCAATGTCAAACCCCGTCAGCACAACACGACGACCTGTCCTAGCAGCAGCTTCAAAAACCTGTTGAATACGAGAAAGATTGCTTGCAACCGCCGCAACAATCACGCGCCCTTCCCAATCACCAATCGTATTGCTAATTTCTTTTGCAACTTCGCTCTCACTTGCCACTTGAATCGTACTATCCGCATTTGCAGAATCACTAAGAAGAGCTAGAACGCCTTCACGACCAATTTCCGCCAAGCGAGCAAAATCTGTTGCATAAGACTGACTAGCCGTTTGGTCGAACTTGAAATCACCTGTGTAAACAATATTGCCTTCAGACGTTTTCAAAACAATCCCTAAACTCTCTGGAATAGAGTGCGTTGTTTTAAAGAAAGATACAACCGTACCACCAAAATCAATCTCTGTGTCTTCATCAATCACATGAAAATCATTGAACTTTTTGACCGTATCATTTCCTTTGACAAATAACTTAGCCAACTCAATCGTCAATTCTGAGCCAAATACAGGGACTTTCGTTTCAGCCAATAAATAAGGCAAGGCACCAATTGCATCCGCATGCCCGTGTGTCAAAAAGACCCCTGCAATACGGTCCTTATTTTCAAACAAATAGTCCATATTGGGAATGACAAAATCCACACCAAGCTGTTCATTTTCTGGATATTTTAATCCGACATCCAGGACGAAAATAGATTCATCCACTTCAGCGATGTAAAGATTTTTCCCATTCTCACGTACGCCACCTAAAGCAATCAATTTAATATTGCTCATTGATTCTCCTTTTCAAATTTTTTTACTAACGGTCCTTGGAATCCCAAGTCGAATTACAGTTTTGCAAATCTTTTGCATATCCAATTTATTATACTACTTTTCATGATTTTTTTCAAAGAACAGAGCATACAAAAAACTCCTAGTTACTGTATACCTACAGAAAGCTAGGAGCCGTCTCTATTTGCTAATAAGTGATAGATAGACTTTCAGAAAGTAATTATCTGAAAAGAGATTCTTATGATGATTCCATCGTTATTTTATTAAAGAATGATTTTCTTGTCCACAATATATCAAAAACAAGTTTTTTCATCTAAAACAATAGTGGTTTTATACCAAAGCGTGAAAATCATTAAAAAGCTTCTACCGACTGCATCAAATAACATTCTTATTTATTCTTACTTTGCGTTCTTTATACGCGATGCAATTCTACAAACCACTACATGACATCTTCAGAAATATTTATCAAATACCTCCAATTAAGAAAAACAATTAGCAAATAGAAACTAATACATCATAAACGATTTAAAATATGAACGTTCCGATACCCATTGGAATCAGCCCTTTCTTATCTTTCTTTAATTATATTGTACACCTTCTTTTTTAAAAAAGCAAGCGTTTACATTTATTTTTTTAAAATATTTTGTACAAATGAAAAGAGGTAGAATTAACCATTCAAACCTCTTCTCAATGTGGATTTTTATGCCCGTACTGTGACACTTGTGCCGTCTTCTTTATAAAGATTTATCAAACCTTCTTTACGACTACGTACCATATCACCTGGATAAACTGGATGTGGCAAGGAAATCGTCAACAGTTCCATCGGATTAGGAGCCCGATCAATTTTATTTCCATTTGAATCGTGTAAATCTGTAATGACTGCATCAAAATGACGGAAACCAGGACCATAAAATTCAACTGGGTCGCCCTCATTGATGACATTTCGTTGCCGAATAGTCGCTGTTTGCGTATCAGGGTCATAAGCCACCACTTCTGCCACAAATTTATATTGCGGAATTTTGCGGCGTGCTCCAAAAAGCTGCTCATTTTCAGTCGGTGTATGATAATAAAATCCTGTCGCCAACTCACGTTGCGCAACTTTCCACATTTCATCTACTAAATCTTGCTTGATTGCTTCAAACTTTTCAGGACTTTCAAGATAAGCATCTACTGCCGCCTTGTAACAATTTGAAACAGTAGATACATAGTGAATAGACTTCATGCGTCCTTCAATTTTCAAGCTGTCTACTCCATTTTCAATCATATCTGGAATATGGTCAATCATGGACATATCCACAGCCGACATAGAAAATTCTTCTGGAATTTCGCCTTTTAAGCTCTTGCGCTCTTGTCCAAAGGGCATATCGTAAAGGTCATATTTCCAGCGGCAAGATTGAGAGCAGCCCCCACGATTGGCATCCCGCATGCTCATATGATTAGATAAAGTACAGCGCCCTGAGTAAGAAATGCACATAGCACCATGAACAAAAGCTTCAATCTCCACATCGGTGTGTTTGCGGATTTCTGCTAGTTCTTCCATAGAAACCTCACGCGCCAAAACGACACGTGTCAACCCCAAATCTTTCCAAAATTCCAGGGTTTCATAGTTTGTTGCGCTAGCTTGTGTTGACAAGTGTACTTCCAAACCTGGCGCTTCTGTACAAGCAATGGCAATCAAAGCTGGGTCAGATACGATAACGGCAGAAATGCCAATATCCCGCAAAGTGCGGAACCATTCCCCAGCTCCTTCTTCATTGCCTTCGTGGGTTACCATGTTCGCAGCCACATAGACTTTTGCGCCATGTTCACGAGCAAATTGAACACCCTCTTCCATTTCTTCAAACGTAAAATTTCCAGCACGACTGCGCAAACCATAAGCTTGTCCGCCAATGTAGACAGCATCCGCTCCATAGCGAATGGCGACTTTTAATTTTTCCAACGTTCCAGCAGGCGCCAGAACTTCTGGTCTTTTCAAAGTTTTTGTCATATTCTCGCTCTTTTCCATATTCTAATACTTAGCCTTTTTATTTTATAGCAAAAAGGGCTTGAAAGCAAACTAAAGGTAGCAGATTGTGAATGTTAAACAAGCAGTCACAACTCGCGACCACCTGTATTCCTTATTTCACCTGGTCTGGATCATATTCATAAAATCCAGTATCCAAGAAACGATTTTTGGGATGCAATTGATGAATCTGCTCATCCAAAAGGAAAGCCTGATCATGTGTAAATTGATTGGTCTCAATCAGCTCACGCGCTTGCACAAAGAGTTTGGCAATTTCAACAAAATTGTGTCCTGGCGTGTAAATGCCTTCTAATTTCCAATGTGTAAAGCCATGTTCTACCAACTCTCCAAGTTTCGTCATCATATCCAAATCATTATTTGCAAAAATATGCGTCCCATGATTGTCCTCAAAAATAGAATAATGGCTATCTGGGTCACTCGGCTCTGCAAGGAATAAATCACGCTCACGACTCTTTTCGTCATCAATATGAGTGAAATTATAATAATTTTGCAAAAGTGGACGCTTAGAGTGATGAATGACGCTAGCACCATAAACCAAAATCTCAACAGGAATTTCTAAAATATTTTGCATTTTAAATAGTTCAGCAGATGGGATTTCACGCGCTAGAACTGCCTCAGAAGCGCCAGCTTTTTGCCCCCAGAAGTTCACTTGACGACCGCTAGCAACCATAGTCGAAGCATCATAAATCGTCTTAAACGGATAACCGTCGCGTTTTAACACATAAAAAACACCGGCATCTCCCACAGTAATATAATCCGCCTGAATATCCACTAAAAAATCAAGAAATGGCTTGATTTTATTCATCATTTCCTGATGCATCAAAGCATTGACAGCAACTGTCAACTTTTTGTCTGCCTCATGTACAAGGGCTGCAATCTGCCGCAATTCATCATAAGAAAAAGTATGGGGTAACCGAAGACCATACTCCTTTTCACCAACATAAATGCGATCTACGCCTGCTTCTAAAAGCTCTTTTACTTGTTCAACGCTCTCAGCTGTCGCTGTAATGATAATCTTTTTCATAGCAAAATTATAACATATTTTTGATTTCTCTTCTATTTTTTAATTTGAAAAGCATTTTTAGCCTTTTTGTAACCGTTATGTAATATTTATCTAATTAAAATCATGATAAAATAAGAGAGTACTGTAAGGAGAGAGAACATGACCGCAAGAAAATATCAGTCCTATCAAGAGGACTACACCTATCCAGAACTAGAGCAAGAACAATATCCCCTTTATCAAGATTACATTCCTGAAGCAAAAACGAATCCAAACCTGAAAGAATTACTATTTTTCGTGAATATTGCTACATTTTGTATCTTGACAGCTTTATTTAGCTTTTTATTCCTGTCTATTAAAGTAAACACTTTCTTAGCTTTTACTTTAGCAATTGGTGTTAGTTTAGTCTGCATTAAAATGCAGCAAGCATTTATTCGTCGGAAAAGAAATAAATAGTTTTGGGATTGAAGTGCCTGCTTTTTCAAAGGCACTGTTTTTATTGTGATTCGTTGTGATGTAAAATCGATGTTAAAAAGTTAAAAAAATTGAGGTGCTAGTCCTCAATTTTTTTGTCTTCATTTTCCGATTCTTGGTTTTCTTCTGTCAAATCAATGACAATATCCTCGGAAGTAGGCTCATTTTCTGCTGATTCAGGAGCAGATTTTTTAAATTCTTCTGGTGAAATCCCTTCTGACTCCATTTTTTCTTTCCATTCTTGAAATTTCTCTTGTGAGAAGTCAACTACTTGTTTCGTTGCTTCTTTCACAGAGTCAAGAATTGTTTCACCTGTAATTTCTCCGCTCTCAACCTTTTCTTTGGCTTGGTTGACTGCTTCTGCAGCTTGATTAGAGAAATGATTGGCTTTTTGTACTACTTGATCTTTAAAATCATCTGGATTTTCTTTGACCTCATTCATGAAATCAGAAACCTTAGCTGTCACTTCTTTTCCTTTTTTACTTGTGAGAAATACCGCTGCAGCCGCACCAGAGATTGTTCCTAAAAGGATAGATGAAAATTTACCCATAATAAACCTTCTTTCTTATTTTTTAAATAGTTTAGTAACCATACGTAAAGCCGATAAAGTTGCACCAGCTTTGACACTATTTTTTCCTGCTGCAGCAGCTTTTTTGCTCAAATGACGAGCAGAATCATTCAAATCCGAAACGGACTCAGATAAATCTGCAACTGCAGTGAAAAGCGGGTCAATGGTTGTCATTTTTCCATTAATATCATCTGCTAAAACATTCACTTTCGTTAACAATTCATTGGTTTGATAAAGTGTCACATTGACATCTGTCGTCAACACCTGAATTGTTTTTTCTGTTTCATCAACGACATTTGAGATTTTCCTAACCAAAAAAATCGTATAAACAATCAAAGCAATCAAAGCGAGGGCAACTAGACTATAAGCAATTTCAAGCATTTTTCTTCTCCTAACTTTTTAATAATAAGGGGTATCTTTTTTTCTGCGTTGGTAAATGACGAGAATGATTCCTGCAACCACTAGAACAGCAGACAACCATTGTGACACACGCAAGCCCGCAAACATGAGACTATCTGTTCGCATACCTTCAATCACCATGCGACCTATTCCATACCAAATAAGATAAAATCCAGTCATTTCCCCACGTTTGAGGAAATTTTTCTTTCTTCTCGCAACCATCACTAAAGCAAATCCTAACAAATTCCAAACCGACTCATAAAGAAAAGTTGGTTGTCGGTAATGACCATCAATGTACATTTGGTTGCGCATAAAACTTGGTAAGTAATTTAGACTTTTAACAACCGCTCCGTAAGCCTCTTGATTGAAGAAATTTCCCCAGCGCCCAAGACTTTGGGCAATCATCACTCCTGGAACGGCAATATCTAAAAAGTCTAGCGTATTGATAAGCTTTCTCTGTGAGAAAAAATATAAGACAATCGCTCCGGTAATTAAACCGCCATAGATAGCAATTCCTCCGTGCCAAATGGCAAAAATCTCAGCAGGATTTTTAGCATAATAGCCCCAATCAAAAATGACATAATAAATGCGAGCTCCAACGATTGCTAAGGGAAACGCAATGAGGATAAAATCAAGAATGTCATCTGGAATGATTTTCTTTCGCGGCGCTTCACGCATAGCCAGATAAACAGCTAAAACTAAACCTGTTACAATACAAATCGCATACCAGCGAATACTTAGAGGTCCTATTTTAAATGCAATTGGATTAATCATGAGACACCTCATTCTCACTAATGAGATTGGTCAAGCGTTCCTCAAAAGTCTTCGTGGCATCAAAGCCCATCTCTTTAGCACGGTAATTCATCGCTGCTGCTTCAATCACCACCGAAATGTTGCGACCCGTTTTCACAGGAATACGAATCCTTGGAATGGACACACCTGATACTTCAAACTCTTCACCATTATTTCCCAAACGGTCAAATGTTTTATTGACATCATAATTTTCCAGATAAACAGCCAATTGAACCTGTGATGAATCCTTGACAGCACTAGCTCCATAAAGGCTCATGACATCAATAATCCCAACACCGCGTATTTCAAGTAAATGGCGCAAAATTTCCGCTGGCTCGCCCCAGAGAGTCATTTCATCTTTTGCGTAGATATCTACGCGGTCATCCGCAACTAAACGATGTCCCCGTTTCACCAGTTCTAAACCAGTTTCGCTTTTTCCGATTCCACTATCTCCTTGAATCAAGACACCCATTCCGTAAATATCCATTAAAACCCCATGAATACTGGTTCGCTCAGCCAAACGCGAATCCAAATAACTTGAAATCTCACCGGATAAACGACTCGTTGGGGTGTGACTGCTGAGAACAACAATTTCATTTTCCTTTGCAGCCTTTAACATCTCATCAGGAATTTTCAAATCACGCGCCACAATCATAACAGTGTCTCGTTCAAACATTTTCCGTAAAACCTGATAGCGATTATGGGACGTCATCTTCATCAAGTAAGACCATTCTTTCATGCCCATTAGCTGGATACGCTCTGGGGTGTAATAGTCAAAATAACCTGTCATTTCAAGTCCTGGGCGGGAAATATCAGAGGTCGTAATTTCTCTTTCCAACATTTCCTCGTCGCCATAAACCACATTTAACCTGACTTTTTTTAATAGATCTTTGATCTTTACAGTCATATTCTTCCCCTTTGATAGTTTCTTTTTCTATTATAGCAAATTTTGAGATTAAAGGAGAGTTTCATCCTTGATTTTGCAAAGAAAATGGATGCAACCATATATAATATATAGCATTTACTACTTCTCTGACTGGAGCATTTTTTCTACAATTTGTTTTTGATTTTGAAATAAAGGATAACGATTCATAAAATAACGGAGTTCACTAGGTTTCAGCCAGATGTGGCTATCCGTTTCACCTTCTTGATATTTCACGTCTTTCTCTGTGACGATTGCCTCATAAAAATCAAAATGGCAGTGATCTTTAGGTGAAGTCGTCTGCTCAATCAGTTGTATTTTTCTAGGAATCAGCCCAGTTTCTTCCTGCAATTCACGATAGGCTGCGGTCATGCTATCTTCACCAGCCAACACACTCCCTCCTGCACCAAACTCATAATAATTAGGATGAATTTCTTTTTTTGGACTGCGGTGCATCAGGAGAAATTCTCCATCTATATGGCGAACGAAGACATTGACACAAAGGTGATACTGCCCTTCCGCAATTGGTTGACCTCTCTTTAGAAAATCTCCTTGTCGCTCTCTTTGCTCATTATAAGCATCCCAATATTCCATTTCTCCTCCTCCCAAAATAAAGGAGTCCATTGTCCGAACTCCTTTCTAGCATATATAACCAAACGCTTGCTCCAACACACTCACCAAAACCAGCCGTCATCTTCTTTGATTGCTTCTGCTTCTTTGCGCTTACGAGGTCCTGTTCCATACATTTCTTCTTCTACGTCTTCCTTGTAAGGCATCACAGATGATAAAATGATGTAGATGATAATCCCTAAGCCCAAATTAGAAATGGTAAATAAAACGAATAAAAAGCGAACAAGCCCTACATCTAAACCAAATTTGTCCGACAAACCAGCCAAGACTCCTGATACAGCGCTATTTCGGCGTAATTTATAAAATTTTGTTTTCATAATCATTTAGCCTCTTTCATTGATACTAAATCTAGTGTAGCACATTTCAGTCATCATGCCATCCGTCCCTAGGCGGATTTCTGATTGTTTCGCGAAAATAGTCATTAAGACTGCAACTGTCTGATAAAAATGAGTTTCCCTTGACAACGTCCGCAGCAATACCGCTCAGTATTGATTCGTCTTTTTCTATGATATTGTGCACGACAATGCAAGCATTGATAAACAAGCATTTTTGAAGTTGATTGGCTTGATAAAGTTGGTGCGTAGCGCAAACCGTTCACAGTTTTTAATAATTGCTTAAAATCTCGATCCTTATGTCGATAGCCTTTCTTTTCAAAATAAAGATGATAGTGACAAAGTTCATGACGAACAATTTTTCGGAAGGTTTCTAAGCCAAACTGTTCATAGATTTTAGGGTTAAAATCGAGATGACCGTCTTTTGGAAAAAAGCGTCCGCCCGTTGAGCGGAGACGCTTGTTCCAATCAGCTTCATGATGAAATTCCTTGCCAAAATCTTCCAAAGAGACTTGTCTGACATAGTTAGTTAGATTCACGCGGTGCCACCAAGGAAAGATTGACCTTTTCTCTTTCTATATCCAGCTTATCCACCCACACGGTTACCAAATCACCAACAGAAACTACTTGGCTTGGATGTTTGACATAGCTGTTGCTGAGCTTAGAAATGTGAATCAAGCCATCTTCGTGAATGCCAATATCGACAAAAGCACCAAAATCAACAACATTGCGGACAACGCCTTCTAACTTTTGCCCAATTTGTAAGTCCTTTATATCAAGGACATCTTGACGCAGAACTGGTGCATCAAATGAATCACGCATATCACGTCCTGGCTTGAGCAAGTCTGCAATGATATCCTTGAGGGTAACTTCTCCCAAGTTCAAATCTGCAGCAACTTTTTTGACATCTAAAGACTGCAATTTTTCTTGAGCGGCTTGATCTAAGTCCGTAATTGCAAGCGTTTGGAACAATTTCTCAACAGCTGGATAACTCTCTGGGTGAACACCTGTATTATCCAAAACATTATCACTTTCGGGAATCCGTAAGAACCCTGCCGCCTGTTCAAATGCTTTAGCACCTAGACGAGGAACTTTTTTAATCTCCTCACGCGAGCGAATCACGCCTTCTTCTTCACGATATTTGACAATATTTTCAGAAATCGTTTTGTTTAACCCTGCCACATGCGATAGAAGAGATGGGCTTGCGGTATTGATATTAACGCCGACTTGGTTAACAACGGTATCTACGACAAAATCCAAGCTTTCAGATAATTTCTTCTGGCTCACATCATGTTGGTATTGACCGACACCGATTGATTTTGGGTCAATTTTAACTAGCTCTGCAAGAGGGTCTTGCAGTCGACGTGCGATAGAGATAGCCGAACGTTTCTCAATGGTCAAATCAGGGAACTCATGCCGCGCCAATTCGCTAGCAGAATAAACAGACGCACCGCTTTCATTGACAATAACATAGCTGACGTTTGGATGAGTTTTCAATACTTCAGCGACAAATGCTTCACTTTCACGACTAGCTGTTCCATTCCCAATAGCAATGATTTCAACACCAAATTGGTCAATCAAGTCTGACAAATCTTGCTTAGAAGCCTCAATTTGCGCTGCTTTTGCCGGTGGAACAGGATAGATAACCTGAGTTGTCAGCATTTTTCCAGTTGCATCTACGACTGCTAATTTTGCTCCTGTCCGAAAAGCTGGGTCAAATCCTAGTACCACGCGTCCTTTGAGTGGCGCAATCAAGAGCAGATTTCGCAGATTATCTGAAAAAAGCTGAATCGCTCCGTCTTCTGCAGTTTCGGTCAATTCTGCCCTAATCCGACGTTCCATAGCTGGAATGATTTTCTTTTTCACAGCTTGCTGGATTGCTTCATGAATGTAGTCATTTTTGACCTTAAAGCGCACTTCAAAGAAGCGGATAATCTTATCTACATTGTTCTCAAAACTAACTTTGAGAACACCTAGCTTTTCACCACGATTCAGTGCTAAGGTGCGATACCCCTGCATATCCGCGATTTTTTCGGAAAAGTCATAATAGATTTGAAACACTTGCTTTTCGTCCAAATCTTGATCTTTTAAAGTTGAAACAATGCTTGAATTTGTCAGCATTTCATGATAAGTCCAAGCACGCAGCTGTACATCCTCCGAAATGGCTTCCACTAAAATATCTACAGCTCCAGCTAGAGCCGCTTCTGCCGTCGGAAATGTTTCGTTAGTTAAGGCAGTTGCTTCCTCTTGAAGAGTGGCAGCATTTTGTAATATGAGTCGTGCCAAAGGAAAAAGTCCTGCTTCACGTGCAATCGTAGCTTTTGTCCGACGCTTTTCTTTGTAAGGAAGATAGAGTTCCTCCACATCAGCCAACTTTTCAGCTGCTTCAATAGCCGCACGCAATTTGTCCGTCAGCTTTCCTTGTTCCTCAATCTTTGCCAGCACCGTTGCCTTACGCTCTCTGAGGTTCGTCAGACTTTTATCCAAATCAAGAATAGCCTTAATCTCTACCTCATCCAAATTACCTGTCATTTCTTTCCGATAACGAGCGATAAACGGAATCGTATTGCCCTCTGCTGTCAGTTCCAATACTTTTTCAATTTGCTTCTGACTAATCTTTAAACTTTGCGATAGTTCGATAATATTTGTTTCCATAAAGAACATTATACCACATTCATCTCCTTCTTTCACAAGCTAATTCCTATTCTGCTGACTTTATTTCACCATAATTTTCAAAATGATAGTATAATAGTTAAAAAGGAAAAGGAGGCTGTTATGGCTATTAAATTTACACGTTCAGATGATTTGGACAAAATGTTTGAAGAATTTGCAACGTTACCTAAAATCGAAAAGGTAGAATTTCCTGATGAAAAAGAAAAAAAGACCAAAAAAGAGCAAAAGGCTAAAAAGTCATGAATTTTTTTCATCAACTTCCACCTAGTGTACTGCAAGCTGGTGCGATTTTCCTCTCCATTATTATTGAAGCGCTACCTTTTGTGCTAATTGGGAGTATTATTTCAGGTTTTATAGAGGTTTATATTACACCAGACAAAGTTTATCGCTATCTGCCTAAAAATAAATGGTGTCGAATTTTCTTTGGTACTTTTATTGGCTTCATTTTCCCTTCTTGCGAATGTGGAATTGTCCCTATTATCAATCGCTTTTTGGAAAAGAAAGTACCGAGTTACACAGCTGTACCTTTTATGGTGACAGCGCCGGTTATCAATCCCATTGTTCTTTTTGCGACCTATTCTGCCTTTGGGAATTCCTTTAAAATGGCTTTGCTCAGAGCTCTTGGCTCTATTGTTGTAGCAATTGTTCTAGGAATTTTCTTTGGCTTTCTCAACACAGCAACTATTCAAAAAGAGAATCGAGTCATTCAGCATGAACACGACTTCTCCCATTTAAGTCAGCCAAAGAAAGTATTTCAAGTGTTTGTGCAGTCTATTGACGAATTTTTTGATACAGGTCGTTACTTAGTCTTTGGTTGTCTCTTTGCCAGTATTGTCCAAGTCTATGTGCCTACACGCATCCTGACTTCCATTAGTGCAACACCGCTTATGGCTATTTTGCTATTGATGCTGCTTGCATTTCTTCTCTCACTTTGCAGTGAAGCAGATGCCTTTATCGGCAGTTCGCTCATTTCTAGCTTTGGTTTAGCGCCAGTTCTGGCTTTTCTCGTCATTGGACCAATGCTAGATGTGAAAAATATCCTCATGATGAAAAATTACCTCAAAGGACGATTCATCTGGCAATTCATTGGAATTGTTAGTTTAGTTGTTGTCATTTACTCTTGGCTTGTGGGGGTGGTGCTATGATTCGTTTTCTAATTTTAGCTGGTTACTTTGAAATCACCATGTATTTGCAACTTTCTGGCAAGCTCAATCAATACATTAACATGCATTTTTCTTATTTGGCATATATTTCCATGATACTTTCTTTTGTGCTAGCTATTGTGCAGCTCATCGTCTGGATGAAAAAAATGAAAGTACACAGCCATTTGACGAGCCGCTCAGCAAAATTTGCTAGCATTGCTTTTCTTGTTGTACCACTTATCGTTGCTCTCTTCTTTCCAACGGTCAATTTGGACTCTACAACCGTTTCTGCTAAGGGCTACCATTTTCCTCTAGCTGATGGTAGTTCAAAGAGCATTCAGGCTGATGAAGGTACTACCAATCAATACCTGAAGCCTGATACCAGTACCTATTTTACTAAAAGTGCTTACGAGAAGGAAATGCGGGCAGCTGCAAAAAAATATCTGAAAAAAGATGTCATCTCCGTTACGACGGAAAATTATATGGAAGTCATGGAAGTCCTCTATGATTATCCAGATGAATTTGCAGGGAAACGGTTAGAATTTACTGGCTTTGTCTACAACGACCCAAGTGATAAAAACAGCCAGTTTCTTTTCCGTTTCGGTATTATCCACTGTATCGCAGATTCAGGGGTTTATGGACTTCTGACAACTGGTAATACAGAGCATTTTGACAATAATACTTGGATAAGAGCGAGTGGAAAAATCACTATTCGCTACCATAAGCAACTAGGACAAAGCTTGCCAACGCTTGAAGTGGATAGTTTCAAGAAAGTTGAAAAACCTAGCAATCCTTATGTTTACCGCGTATTTTAAACCACATTAAATAAGCAAAAGAAGACCTGAGAAGTATTTCTCTAGGTCTCCTATTATGCTCTTTTATAAGTAATTATGATAAAATAAGAGAAATTTATATTTTTAGGAGGTATTATGTCACATCAAAACCAACCCGTTTCAAGGAAAACCTTGCTCTCTATTCTCGCTACAGCACTCATTGCTTTTGCTGGAATTCTATCTGAAACCAGTATGAATGTCACCTTTCCGCACCTTATGAAAGTTTTTCATACAGACCTTGGCACATTGCAATGGATTACAACAGGTTATCTGCTAGCTGTCGCTATCACGATTACACTTGGAGCCACTCTAGCACACAATTGGTCTGAGCGTAAAATTCTATTCACCAGTCTAGCTATGTTTACGCTGGGTAATGGCGTTGCGATGATTGCCCCCAATTTTGCCCTACTTATGTTAGGACGCATTTTGCAAGGAGCAGCCACAGGAATTGCTACCCCTCTCATGTTTAACCTTATCGTGGAACGAATCCCACGCAGCCAAATCGGTTTTTACATGGGACTGTCTGGACTCGTTATAAGCCTAGCTCCTGCGATTGGTCCCACTTATGGCGGCTTTATGATTAGTTTGTTTGATTGGCATATGATTTACACATTCATCATGCCAATTCCGATTATCTCCTTCATATTAGGATTTTTATTTTTAGAAAATACCCCCAATAAACAAAAACGTCCTTTTGAGTGGATTTCTTTCTTGCTTCTTACACTTTCACTGACTTTTTCTATCATGATGATTTCTAGCTTAGAAGAAGGTAGCTTTAATTGGACTTTTGTCATCATCTTTTTATTATCACTTGTCCTTTTCGTTTGGCGAAGTTTAACGGTAGAGCATCCTTTTTTAGATATTCGTATTTTGAAAAATCCAGTTATTTTACTAGGAATTATTCCTTTCTTTCTCTACCAATTTTCAAATTTATCAGCCAATTTTCTGATTCCTAATTTCTTAGTTTTAGTAAAACACGAGGCTACTTCTGCCGCTGGTTTTGCACTGCTACCTGGAACAATGTTAGGAGCTTTTTCGGCACCTTTCTTGGGAAAATTATATGATACCAAGGGACCTAAACTTTCTCTATATGGTGGGAACCTCCTCTTTTTCTTAGCTGTTTCTATTTTTGCATTTTTTACAAAAACCTTAACATTACCGCTCATCATCCTTTTTTATATTTTCTTCACGATTGGGCGCAATATGGCGTTCAACAACACGATGGCTTTGTCTGTTTCACAAATTAGTCGTGAAAAGTCACCAGACGCCACTGCTCTCTTTCAAATGGCTCAAACATTTGCCGGTGCTTTGGGAACAGCTATCGCTGCTATAATCGTTAATCAATCTCCTAATACAACGACCGGTGTGCATCTTGTCTTTCTACTCCTTTTCTTCCTTGTTATCCTTATTTTTTATCTCTTTTACTCTTTATTTCGAGCTATCAAAACTCGGAAATTTTAATCAATTTATGATAAAATAAATAAAATATTAGAAAACAGGTGTTCAAAATGTCTTCAAAAGTGATTATTACAATTTTTGGTGCCAGTGGAGATTTGGCAAAAAGAAAACTCTATCCTTCTCTTTTTAGATTGTATAAATCTGGCAATCTGTCTAAGCATTTTGCCGTTATCGGTACAGCTCGCCGACCTTGGAGCAAGGAATATTTTGAATCTGTCGTGGTCGAGTCTATCACAGATCTCGCTGATAGCCCTGAGCAAGCGCAAGAATTTGCTAGCCATTTCTATTACCAAAGTCACGATGTCCAAGATACCGAGCATTATATTGAATTGAGAAAACTACAAAATCATCTCAATGAGCACTATCAAGCAGAACACAATAAACTTTTCTTCCTATCTATGGCTCCTCAGTTTTTTGGGACGATTGCTAAACACCTCAAATCAGAACAAATTGTGGACGGGAAGGGATTTGAACGCTTAATTGTAGAAAAACCTTTTGGCACAGACCTAGCTTCTGCTAGCAAACTGAACAATGATTTGTTGGCAACATTTGACGAAGAGCAGATTTTCCGGATTGACCATTATCTCGGCAAAGAAATGATTCAAAGTATTTTTGCTATTCGCTTTGCCAATCTTCTTTTTGAAAATGTCTGGAATTGCGATTATATTGACAATGTGCAGATTACCTTTGCTGAAAAGTTAGGTGTGGAGGAACGAGGCGGTTATTACGACCATTCAGGTGCACTGCGCGATATGGTGCAAAATCACACACTTCAACTCCTGTCTTTGCTTGCTATGGACAAACCCAAAACTTTTACCAAAGATGATATTCGTGCTGAAAAAATTAAGGTTTTCAAGCACTTGCATAAACCTACTGATAATGATCTGAAAAAACTCTTCATTCGTGGTCAATATACTTCTGGTAAAGTAGACGGGAAAAAGTATATTTCCTATCGCAGCGAACCAAATGTTGACCCAGAATCTACCACAGAAACCTTTGCTTCTGGTGCATTCTTTGTAGATAGTGACCGATTTCGCGGGGTGCCATTTTTCTTCCGTACTGGAAAACGTCTCACTGCCAAGGGAACCCATGTCAACATTGTCTTCAAGCAAATGGAATCCATTTTCGGCTCCTCGCTTCAACCAAATGTGCTGACGATTTACATTCAACCAACTGAAGGATTTTCTCTTAGTATGAATGGCAAAGAAGTGGGCGAGCAATTTAACTTAGCTCCATTGACACTTGATTATCGTACAGATGCAACAGCTTCTGGTGCGTCACCAGAACCTTATGAGAAGCTCATCTACGATGTGCTAAACAATGACTCAACCAATTTTAGCCACTGGGACGAAGTTCGCTCTAGTTGGGAATTGATTGACCGTATTGAAGCTTTATGGGCAAATAACGAAGTTCCCCTTCATTATTACAAATCAGGTACTATGGGACCCGAAGCCAGCTTTGAATTACTCAATCAATTTGAAGCTGATTGGAATTGGCGTCCAGACGAAGCCTATCGCAAAGAAGGACGATTGGGGTAAAGTAAATATATACAAAAGACTTGCAAAATGAATGAATTGCAAGTCTTTTTTCTTATACCAAGCCCTCTAAGAGCCCTTTCATAAAGTTTTCAGAGTTAAATACTCCAATATCGTCAATTTTTTCTCCGAATCCAATCAGTTTAACTGGAATATCCAGCTCTTGACGGATTGCAAGAACAACACCACCACGCGCTGTTCCATCAATTTTCGTCAAGACAATTCCTGTTACTGGCGTAATTTTTGAAAATTCCTTAGCTTGAACAAGGGCGTTTTGACCAGTTGATGCATCCAGTGCCAAGAAAGTTTCATGTGGTGCAGCAGGATCTACCCGTTTGATAATTCGTCCAATTTTTTCCAACTCTGCCATTAGGTTATCTTTGTTTTGCAAGCGTCCGGCCGTATCAATCATGAGAATATCCACATTTTCAGCCTTTGCACGCTCCATACCGTCATAAACAACGCTAGCTGGATCACTCTTTTCTGGACCTGTCACAACCGGAACATCTACTCGACGTCCCCATTCCACCAACTGAGCAACAGCTCCTGCACGGAAAGTATCAGCTGCAACTAACATGACTTTCTTGCCAGCCAGCTTATATTTATAAGCCAATTTCCCAATCGAAGTGGTTTTCCCAACTCCGTTTACACCCACAAAAAGCATGACTGTCAAACCGTCTTGTAAATTGATTTTTTCGTTAAACTGGCCATCTTTCTCATAGATGTCTACTAACTTTTCAATGATGACCCGACGAAGAGCCTCTGGCTTTTTGGCATTTTCAAGGCGAGCTTCTTGGCGTAAGGCTTCTGTTAGATTAGAAGCGACTTGCACTCCCACGTCACTCGTAATCAAGAGTTCTTCTAACTCTTCAAAAAACTCCTCATCTACCGAGCGAAAATTAGCAAAGAAAGCATTAAGCCGCGCTCCAAAACCTGTCCGTGTCTTCTTAAGACTACGGTCATACTTTTCCTGAACCGTTTCTTCTTGAATAAATGAACTTGCTTCAATTGGTTCGCTAATAGTCTTCTCTACCGTAGTTGACTCTGCTGAGCTTGACCATGCGTTCGCTTCGTTCAGCTGCCTCATATTTTCTTGTTCTGCCTGCTGTCTTCTAGCTTCTGCTAGACGTTCCTGTAAATCTGTGGCAGCTGGATGAGTCGTATGTTGCGAAAAAGCTGCTGTCTCGTCAGGTTGTGAAGTTACCGTTTCATTCTGCAATGTATGATTTTCTGGAGCTTGCGAGTCATTTTCAACTGACTCTACATCTGCCACTATATCAGTCGTCCTCGGCTCCATTTCTTCTACTTTTTCTTGAATGGTTTCAAGACGTGCTTCATCCTCAACAAGGCGTTCTTTCAGCTCTGTTTGGAATGTTTGTTCATCTAGATTCTCAGATTGTATATTCTCTACAGGAGCTGTTTCTACTTTTTCTAGATTCTTTCCTTGGTCATCCTCTGATACTGTTTCTACAGCTTCTTCAGGAATATTTTCAACTGTTTTTTCTTCTTTTTGGCGACCAAAAAGGCGATCAAATAACCCCATTCAATTCCTCCTTTATTTTAGTGCATATTTTTCTATAGCCCAAGCAACAGCATCTTCGTCATTCGTCATCGGCGTCACTACATTGGCGACTTCTTTGACTGCTGCTACTGCATTTTGCATAGCTACACCAAGTCCTGCCCATTTTATCATAGACAGGTCATTTGCTTCATCTCCGCAAGTCATGACTTGACTTTGTTCAATTCCTAAATAAGCAATCAATTTTTCTAAGCCATTTGCTTTATGGACATTCTTCGGAGACCATTCTAACAGCATATCGCGCGACTTAAAAATTTCATATTTGTCAAATAAATCGGACGAAAGTTGAGCGATGCCACGATCAAGCGGATCTGGTGCATAAGCTGTTACACATTTATTATAAGTCTGTTGGCTAGATAAGTCTGCAAATGAAACCGACTCAAATGTTAAAGCAGGATTGCAAGTTTGGTAAAGCGATTCATGGTCTGACTGGATTTGGTAGACAGTTCCTTCGCAAATCGCATCTAGTGGCAAGCCTAACTTTTCTGTTTCCTCAAAAATACGAGCCACATCGTCATAGGCAAAAACTGTTTTATCAAGAATTTCACCTGTATTGCGTTGCACCAAACCACCATTAAAAGTAACGGTGTATTCGTCCTCTTGATTGGCTACGCCCAGTTCGTTTAAGAAAAGCTCCATTGCTTTTAGAGGGCGACCGGTCGTCAAAACAATCTTGATTCCCTGCTCTTGAGCCATCTTAAGAGCTGCCAAATTTCGCTCTGAAATGTTTTTCTCAGAAGTCAGTAAAGTTCCGTCTAAATCCAAGGCAATCAATTTTATATCTGCCATTATAAGCCCTCCATATAAGTCATGACTGAATGCGCTGCATGGTGTCCGATGACCTCTTTGGCTACTTCCAAAATCTCTGGACGAGCATTTTCAGGGGCAATGGGATAACCAGAAACTTGCATCATGTGTAGGTCATTCAGATTATCTCCAAATGTCATGACCTGATCCATCTCAAGATTTAGCTTTTTCGCTAATTCAACAATAGCAACTCCTTTATCCACATAGTCTAGAACAATATCAATTGACTTATAGCCTGTTGTCATGGCTTTGACACCAGGAACGTGTTGATTAACCCAAGCTTCACCAGCAGCAACTGTTTCTTCAGAAAAGTTGGTGGTAAATTTGAAAATTTCATCTGTAATATCCTCCAAGCGAGCAACTTTTTGGATATTTTCATTATAATGAGTGCTGAAAGCTAAATAAGCTGGATCAACTGTCTCCAAGACATAACAACCTTTTTTCCCTGTCAGAAGCAATTCATTGATATTGATATATGGAGATGTTTTTAATTTCTCAAAAGCTGATAGATAAAAATCCTTAGACATTGTTGCTTCATAAAGATCTTTTCCACGAAATTCTACCAAACTACCATTCTCAGCAATGAAGATAATCTCATCTTGCACGTCCTCAAATAGCTTTTCTAATGACAGCAAACCACGTCCACTGGCTACTGCAAAATAGATACTTTTTTCTTTAAAACGAAGCAATAAGTTCTTAAGTCGAACCATGTCAAACTGACCTTTGTCATCTAAAAAGGTGCCATCCATATCTGTTGCAACTAATTTTATATTCATTTTACATACTTTCTAAATCTTTTAATTTAACGGAAACAATCTTTGACACACCAGATTCTTGCATGGTCACTCCATAGATAGAATCCGCTGCAGACATTGTTCCCTTACGATGGGTCACCACAATAAACTGGCTGTCCTTATCAAAACGATTGAGATAGTCTCCGAAACGTTTGACATTGGCTTCGTCAAGTGCAGCTTCCACCTCATCCAAAATGACAAATGGAATCGTTTTGACACGGATAATGGAGAAGAGTAATGCCAAAGCTGACAGAGCTTTTTCTCCTCCGCTCATCAGATTGAGCGACTGAATTTTCTTACCAGGTGGTTGTACTGAGATTTCTACCCCAGCGGTCAGAAGATCACCTTCGGTCAAAATCAAATCAGCTGAACCACCGCCAAACATCTGTCTGAAAGTCACCTTGAAACTCTCACGAATTGCTTCAAAAGTTGTTTTGAAGCGTTCTTTTACTTCATCATTCATTTCTTCAATGGTATCCAAAAGCAGATTTTTCGCAGAGAGTACGTCATCTCTCTGAGTATTGAGGAAATGGAGGCGTTGACTGACTTCTTCAAATTGCTCTACCGCATCAAGATTGACTGGGCCCAGTGCCCGAATAGCTTTTTCTAAGTCCTTGACCTTGGTTTCAGAAACAGCTAGATTTTCTAGTGGGTGAGCCTGTTTGCTAGCTTCATCAAAAGACATTTGATAATCATCTGTCAAATTCGTCAGAAGACGACGAAGGACGTCTGCAACCTTATCTTTTTCAGCTTCTGTTTTGGCTTGTTTGCGAATTAAATCTTCATTTTGGTGGCGCACTTGTTCCAAATGACTCGTATTGTCTTCGGTTTGACCTTCCAAATCGTCCAACTCAAACTGATGACGAATGCTTGATTGACTCAAAGCTGTCTTTTCCTGCTCTGCCTGTGTTAATTGCTCTTCTAAAACAGCAATATCCACTTTTGAAGCGGTCTCTTCCTTTTGCTCCATTAAAAATTGCAAAGTTGAAATCTCTTTGTCCAATTCAGATTTTTCATTGGACAAACGCGTGAGATCCGTCTGAACGTAACGCTGATGCCCCGTCAGCTCGGTACGAGCCAAACGAAGCTCAGATAAGCGGGCTGTTAGCTTGTCTAAACGTGCTTGAACAGCATCTTTATCCGACTTAATCTGCTCAATCTCGGCTTCTGTTTCGGATTTCTCTTGCTCAATTTCTGCAAGGCGATTGACTAACTTTTCTTTTTGCTCCGCCATATCAGGAAGAACTTCACGAGATAGCTCTCTTTCTTGTAGCGCTAAGAGCTCGGATAAGTTTTCAACCTGTTTATGCGTTTGCTCATAAGCCATTTGAGCCTTTTGCTCTGCTAATCGTGCTTCCTCACCATTTGCTTTTATTTCTTCTAACAGATTGTTGGCTTGGCTTAGCTGTGTGTGCAAATCCTCCACTTGCCTTTCTTGTTCGGCTAATGTAACATTCTTCTCAGAAAGTTCCTTTTGTAAAGCGTCCAGCTCCGGCTTGATGAAAATCGTATTGTTATTTCGATTAGCGCCACCTGCATAAGAACCGCCTGTCCGCAATTCTGTTCCATCCAGCGTGACAATTCGTACTTGATACCGAACTTTGCGAGCAGCTGCTCGCGCATTTTCTACCGTATCAAAAATGGCTGTTGTACCTAGCAAATTTTGGAAAATATGCTCTAAACTCTTATCATAGCGCACCAAAGACGAAGCTAGACCAAGAAAACCAGTGCTTTTTTCAATGCTTGCTCGATGATGATCTGGTAAATGCCGCTCTTTAATCGTTGTCAGTGGCAAAAAAGTTGCCCGTCCTGTTCGATTGCGTTTCAGAAATTCAATTGCTCGTGTCGCAGCTTGTTCGTCTTCTACGATAATATGCTGGCTACTTGCTCCAAGTGCAATTTCAAGTGCTGTCTGGTAATGCGAATCAAAGCTCAATTTTTCACTAACAGCACCGATAATACCGCCCAGGCGCTCTGCTTCTTGAAGAACGCTTTTCACCCCAGCATAGAAATGACTGTGATTTTTCAGAATAGCTTCTAAACTACCAACACGCGCCTTCTTATTTTTTACATCATCCATTAAATCAAACATTGCCGTTTGGTTCTGCTGATAATTCGTTTTTACAGTTTGAACTTGCTTTAGCTGTGCCTGATAATCTGCCAGTAACTGCTGAACCGACTGCCGAGCTGTTTCTAAATCTTCCAGTTGACTTTGCTCGTTGATTTGAAGATTCTTTAAATTTTCTTTCAACTTAGCAAATTCTGCTTGCTTGCTTTCAGATAATTGTAATTCGTTGGCTAAGCGACTTTCTAAAGCAGTTAAATCATTGGATAAGTCCGCTTCTTCCTGCATCAATTGGACAAATTCAGTACGTAATTTTTCAATCATCTGGTCAGGATCATCCGAAAATGCCTCAATTTCAGCTTCTAATTTATGAATCGCTTGTTGATTTTGTTCCAATTTTACAGCAAAATCAGTCAACTGCTCATCTTTTCCCTGCCATTCTGTTTGAACCGCCTCTAATTTTTCTGTCAATCCTTGCAGGCGTTCTTCATTTTCCTTCCGACTGTTGGCAGCTTGACTAGATTCTAATTTGGAAACTTCGATTTGGCGTTCTAAGTCACTGATGAGACGTGTTAATTCAAGCAAACTCGCTTGGTCATCTGCCATTTGTTTCTGCAAATCATGGCGTTTTTCTTTCAGAAGAGCGTTTTCTTGCTCTAGCTGGTCACGTTTGCTGTAATAAGCAGACAAAGCTTGCTGAATCCCCGTCAGCTGTTCTTCAGTATCATTCAGCTGTGTCTTATTTTCCTTTATTTGAGCAATCAATACATCCAAATAAAGAGCACGGCGTTCTTCATCCAATTTCAAAAACTGCTTAGCTGTCGTAGCCTGCTTTTCAAGAGGCTTCACTTGACTATCGAGCTCATAAATAATGTCTTCCAGCCGATCTAGATTATCTTGTGTTTGGCTGAGCTTGCTTTCAGTCTCCTTGCGCCGCGTCTTGTATTTCAGTACGCCAGCCGCTTCTTCAAAAATGGCACGGCGCTCCTCTGGCTTGCTATTGAAAATTTCTTCCACCTTTCCTTGGGAAATAATGGAAAAACTATCTCGTCCGAGCCCTGTATCCATAAACAAATCATGAATATCTCGTAAACGTACCTTTTTACCGTCTATTTTATACTCGCTATCCCCACTGCGATAAATATGACGCTCCACACGAATCTCATCTGCAGCTTGCTGGATGAAACGGTCTTTATTGTCCAAAACGACAACAACAGAAGCATAATTCAGTGGTTTGCGAGTTTCAGTCCCCGCAAAAATGACATCTGGCATTTTCCCGCCACGAAGACTTTTAACACTGGACTCTCCCAGTGCCCAACGCAGGCTTTCAGTAATGTTACTCTTTCCTGAGCCATTTGGTCCAACGACTGCTGTCACTCCCTGATCAAATATTACCTTGGTCTTATCTGCAAAAGATTTGAAACCTTGAATTTCAATTTCTTTTAAATACATGAATGACTTTCCTTTTCAAATGCATTTTTAGCAGCTTCCTGCTCTGCTAATTTTTTCGAGCGTCCTTGCCCTTGTCCAACCGTTCTGCCATCAACAGATACCGCTACAGCAAATTCTTTGGCATGAGCTGGACCGGACTCAGAGATGACTTGATAGACAATCTCGACATCACCATTGACTTGGAGCAGTTCTTGTAGCTTGGTCTTGTAATCAATCACCTGCTCAAAGTCTCCAACTTCTACCTTTGGAATCATGACTTGATACAAGAAGTTTTTGACTGCTTCCACTCCCTTATCTAGCAACAAAGCTCCTAAAAAGGCTTCAAATAAATCTCCAAGAATGGTATCCCGATTACGCCCACCTGATTTTTCTTCGCCACGACCCAATTTAATAAATTGATCAAACTGACAATCTCGACTAAAACCAGCCAAACTTTCTTCACGTACAATCGTTGAGCGAAGTTTTGACAAGTCCCCTTCTGGTTTTTTCGGATATTTTTTATACAGATATTCCGAAATCAATAATTGCAGAACAGCGTCTCCTAAAAATTCCAAGCGCTCATTGTGTGAAATGTTTAAGAGGCGATGCTCATTGGCATAGCTAGTGTGTGTAAAAGCTGTTTCCAACAACTTCTCATCTTGGAAGATGATTCCAAACTGCTGACTCAAAACCTTATGTAAATCTTTCATTTTTTCTCCTTTCAAGAAGAACTTTTTCTTTTAAGACTCAATGAACATCCAAAATTTAACAATCACCTCCAATTGTCTCCCAGACAATTGGAACTAGAAAGCAAGCTGCGTGTGAGGCAAAAACTCTACTTGAACTTTTGAAGTTGCAGGTGTAATCAACGAAGTCAGCAACAAAGAGTACAGCAAGGTTGGCAAAAGTTTCGCTTTCCTTCTTTGCCACCTCCCACAGTCACCCGAACTGTGAAATCCGACGAAGTTTGAAGAGATCTTCACAGAGTATAAAATGAAAACAAATTCTCTATTATTATATCAAAAAAATCCTTGATACTCCAACGATACCAAGAATTTGATAGGAAAAGTTCACCAGAGATGAAATGAATTTTCATTCTTTATCTGGAATGACTTTGAATAAATAATACGTCATAAAAAGGGTTAAGGCAGCCAAAGCAAACTTCACCTAGATAAGAGGGGCAAAGAAGATAGAAATTCCCATTAGAATATAAATGGAAATAAAAATTTGTCTTTTACGCTCCCGAGCAATGGCACCTGTTTCGCGAAAGTCCGCCACATAGATTTGATACAACTTAGTATGGTATAGCCATTTTTCAAATCGTTTGGAAGAGCGTGAAAAGCATGCAATCCCCAACAGCAAAAAGGGGGTTGTCGGCAATAGCGGTAAAGCAACTCCCAAAAGGACTAATCCTACTGAAATAAAACCAATCATTAAGTAAAAAATTCGCATTCTTTTTCCTAAATATTTGTTAAAGGTGTCGCCGTATCTGGAGATGTATCACAAATATGAAAATCATGCTCAACCGCCAAATCAGCCTGTGCCAATTGATTGACCATTGTGATATGAGCCAATTCTTTGGTATTGTTTTCTTTGCTAAGATGACCTAGATAGATTTTCTTAGTGCGATAACCCAACGTACGAATCATAGTTTCTGCCCCGTCATCATTCGACAAATGTCCTTGGTCAGATAAAATCCGTTGCTTCAGACTCCAAGGATAAGCTCCGCTACGAAGGATTTCAATATCATGGTTAGACTCAATCAAATACCCGTCCGCATTTTCAATAATCCCTGCCATACGATCGCTAACATAGCCAGTATCCGTCAGTAGAACAAAACTCTTATCATCCTTCATCAATCGGTAAAATTGCGGCGCAACCGCATCATGACTGACCCCAAAACTTTCAATGTCAATATCACCAAATGTCTTGGTTTTTCCCATTTCAAAAATGTGCTTCTGACTGACATCAATCTTCCCAAGCGCTACTTCCATAGCATTCCATGTTTCTTGATTGGCATAAATGTCTAAATGATATTTCCGTGCCAAAACGCCCACACCATGGATATGATCCTTATGCTCATGCGTTACCAAAATGGCATCCAAATCCTCTGGTTTACGATCAATTTCACTCAATAAGCTAGTAATTTTCTTCCCAGACAAGCCCGCATCAATCAACAACCTCTTCTTTGGAGTTTCTAAATAAAAACAGTTACCGGTAGAACCCGACGCTAAAATACTATACTTAAATCCTTTCTCGCTCATGCTATCCTTCTAATTCATCTTCTTCCCAATCATCATCTTTGACAGCTTCTTTGTCATATGGCAGAACGATTGTAAACGTCGAGCCTTTGCCATACTCGCTCTTTGCCCAGATAAATCCGTTATGCTGCTTGATAATCTCTTTGGCAATGGCTAAGCCCAGTCCGGATCCACCTTGTGCGCGACTTCTTGCTTTGTCTACACGATAAAATCTATCAAAAATTTTCGGCAAATCTTTTTTAGGAATTCCTAAGCCTTCATCTGAAATCGACAAAATCATTTGGGTATCCGTCGTTTTCATACTGACCGTAATCTTGCCACCGTCAGGAGAATATTTAATGGCATTGTTGATAATATTATCAATCACCTGTGTCATCTTATCTGTATCAATTTCGACCCAAATAGAGTTAATCGGATAATCTCGAATAATTTCGTACTTTTTATCATCATTCTGGCTTCTGATTTTATCAAAACGGTTCAAAATAAAGGTGATAAAAGCTGTAAAATTCGTCAATTCAATATCCAAATGACTGGTTGCATTGTCAATACGTGACAAACTCAGCAAGTCCGAAACCATGCGCATCATCCGATTGGTCTCGTCTAATGAAACCTTGATGAAATCCGGTGCGACTGGTTCTGATAAGGCACCTTCATCTAGTGCTTCCAGATAAGACTTGACACTGGTCAAGGGAGTACGTAATTCGTGACTGACATTCGAAACAAACAGTCTCCGCTCACGCTCTTCTTTTTCCTGCTCCGTTGTATCGTGTAGCACTGCAACCAGCCCTGAAATAAAGCCTGATTCTCGCCGAATCAAGGCAAATCGGACACGTAAACTTAAAAACTCTCCATTTTCATCCTGCGAATCAATGGTCAACTCTGGAACTTTCGTAATCAAGTCTCGTAAGTCATATTCGTCTTCGATATCCAACAGTTTTAAGATATTCATCTTTCGTGCTTCAGACTCTTTGACCCCCAACTGCTTGGTCGCCATATCATTAATCATGATAATCTGCCCACGACGATTGGTCGCAAGAACACCGTCCGTCATATAGGATAAAATACTCGACAGGCGCTTAGTTTCTTGCTCTAAATTTTCATGCGTTAGACGGATTACCTCAGATAAATCATTGATACTATTGGTAATATCCGTAATTTCTGGACCACCTTGTACATCTAAAATTTCTGAGTAATTGCCTGCAATTAAATCTTTTACTTTTTGATTCAATTGGCGAATACGAACGTTGTCACGCCTGTTTTCCAAGGAAAGCAAGGTAATCACCAAGATGAACCCTAAAATAAGTAAAACAAATACAAAGTCTTTTGATACAACAAATTGTCTAATATTATTAATCATTGTTTCTCATGTAATATCCAACGCCGCGCCGCGTTAAAATGTACTCTGGTCGGCTAGGAATATCCTCTATCTTTTCTCTCAAACGACGAATTGTCACATCAACAGTCCGCACATCTCCAAAATAATCATAACCCCACACCGTTTCTAGCAGATGTTCACGCGTCATCACTTGTCCGATATGCGTTGCCAAATGGTGGAGCAATTCAAACTCACGGTGTGTTAAATCCAATTCTTCGCCATGCTTTTTCACGACAAAAGCATCGGTCAAAATCTGCAAATCTCCAATCACAATTTCTGTCGGAGCAGCTTCTGCTTCTTGATTTTCAATTGTCAAATCTGTCCGCCGCAAAATGGCTTTGACACGCGCCTGCAACTCACGATTAGAGAAAGGCTTTGTCATATAGTCATCCGCACCGATTTCAAGACCAATAACTTTGTCAAATTCGCTGTCTTTGGCAGAAAGAACGATGATTGGCACATTACTCGTTTTCCGAATCGTTCGCGCCACCTCTAAGCCGTCCATTTCAGGCAACATCAAGTCCAAAATCAAAATATCTGGACGTTCTGCTTCAAACATCTCTAACGCTTCGCGACCGTCAAAGGCTGTCACTACTTCATAACCTTCTTTTACCATGTTAAACTTTATAATATCTGAGATTGGCTTCTCATCATCTACAACTAATATTTTTTTCATTTTATTCACCTTTTTCTATCTTTTTATTATACCAAATTTTTCTTAAAATTTACCAATTCAACTCATAACACATCATTTCTTTACTTTACAAATTTAAAACAAATATGTTCAAAATATGACACATTTGCTCTGCAAAGACAGTTTTTCATATCAAAAAATAGTCCGGACAAAAGCCTTAGACCATTCATTGAATTTTTAGGAAAAACTATGAAACGCAATACACTTGTCTTAACTTTTCACTGCTACTGTAGTAATTTCCTAAAGAAGCAAATGCTCTGAACTGCTCAATGTTTATTTACTTGTCTTTCTCCAGCGAAATATCCCATAACCTAACAGCGTCCCCAACAATAAACAGATAAAATAGGCTACATGATACAGTAAAATCCATTCACCAAAGATCATAATCGTCACAAAGAACATAAGCGTTGCTAAAAGCAAAAAACGGCAAGAAAAACCATATAGTCCAGCATAGACAGCTCCCACAAGGAATGTTGCTAGCGGTGAATATATCAAAATATTATTCACCACCAATCCCTTTCGTAACAATTCGTCCATCGGTATCATTTGAACAATTCCATAAAATAACAAATAGAAAAAGAGTAGTACGGCTAAAAAAGGAATATCGCGTTTCATTTTCCCACCTCGCTAGTTTTGGAATTTTATTTCAGGTATTTCTGTATATTTTTGATTTGTCGTTTAGATGCTTTAAACATTCGCGCTGATCCATTTACAGGAAGGGCAATCGCTTTTTTGGGAAGATAAATGACAGATTTCGCTAATCGCTTACTAACAGACTCCTCCGGATATAAATCATTGTTGAAATCTTTTGAAATGGTTAAATCCAAATAAAATTCATAGACACGACGGCCGAAGTTTTCAGCAGAGATTTCGTATAATTTTGTAGCAAGACTCTTTTCATCCAAGTCTGGTGTTGCAATAACAGCTTCCAAAATGGCTCCCGCCAAATCACGTTCTTCATAATAAAGCGTTCCAAACATTTTATCATTGATAACATTATCCAGATAAGGATTTCCGTGCGCAATAATCGGAGTGCCACTAGCTAGGCTTTCTAAATACGTCAAGCCCTGCGTCTCACTCGTTGAAGCGGAAATAAAGAAATCCGCTGCTTTATAATACAAGGCTGTCTCACTGGGTGCAATCATTCCTGTGAAAATCACTGCATCCGTAATATTCAACCGTTTGGCTTGCGCTTTTAAGTCAGATAAATACGGTCCATTTCCTGCCACTACTAATTTCACATCTGGATTTTCTTCCAAAACAGCCGGCAGAGCAGCTAAAACTGCCTGAATATTTTTTTCATACGAAACACGTGATAAACTAAGCAACATAGTTTCTTGATTTGAAATGCCTAATTTTTCCCGTAAATCAGCAATATTCTCACTAGTAATTTCTGGACGTTCAAATTTGGCCAACTCAATTCCAGTCGGAATAACACGTTTTTCTACTTTTACTTTGTATTTCATGAGCAAGTCATAAACAATCTCGCTCGGACAAATCACACCGTCTAAATCACTCATAAAACCGCGAACAATGTATTTGACCATGCTAGGACGAATGACCATGCCTTTAGCAATATAACGTACATAATCCTCATACTGTGTATGATAGGTATGAACAACTGGAATCCGCAGTTCTTTCGCAATCCAAACACCCAACAGACCCAAAGAAAATTCAGTCTGGGTGTGGATAATATCCAATTGATATTGGCGAGCAATCTCTAAAGCCGTTGAAAAACCGCGATAAGCAATTCGCCGATCTTTAAAGGCAAAAAACGGCACGCTGGGAATTCGAATAATCTGCCAATCCTCATAACGATTGACATCCTTATCTGTCGTTGTAAAAATAAAAACAGTATGTCCAAGCTTTTCTAATTCTGTTTTTAAAGTACGAATACTCGTTGCCACTCCAGAAACTTGAGGAAAATAGGTATCCGTAAAAAGACCAATTCGCATGCTACATCTCCAATACTTCTTGATAAGCATCCACAAGTTTATAAGCCACATCATCAATTGAACGACTCTGCGCCACCTTATAGCCAGCTTCTCGCTTATCTACTTTACCATCCAAAATCTTTTGGATAGAGTCTACAAATTCATCTACATTATGCCCCAATTCAGCCGATTGCTCATCAATCCAGCCCTCATATACAGGAATATCCCGTAAAACGACATGTTGATGACTAGCCAACGCCTCTAGCACTACAATCCCTTCTGTCTCCTCATAACTTGGGAAAAAGAAAAGACTGCTACCACTCATAGCTCCTTCAAAAACGGCACCTTTAAAATAACCCGGGAATTCAACATTTTTAGGATGATTAAAAAGCACAAGATTTCTGATTTTCCGTGGAATGATCCATTTGTTAATACTGCCCAACCAAATAAAGCGGACATCTGGCATTCTGCGTGCTACTTCTACAAAGTCTTCTATTCCCTTGCGTCTAAAATAAAGTCCCGCACCGACAACAACCTTGTCTCCTTCTTGGATATGAAAATGTTTTCTAAACACTTCTTCTTTATGTAGATCTTTTTGATATTTATGAAGGTCAATCCCATTAGAAACAGCCACAATTGGTGTTGTCACACCATAGCCCTGAATCAACTTTTTGGAGTATTCAGACGGTGTAATGATAAAATCCGCCATTTGGTACATGTGAGCTAGATATTTCCCAAAAGCAGAAGCAAAAAGATTTGACCCAATAAACGAATTGCGAAAATCTTCCTTCGTTGAATGCCCATGCATAATCACTTTTTTTCCTTGCTTTTTTGCTTTGTGCAAAAGTCGCAAACTCCTAGGTCCATAGGTATTGATATGCACTACATCATAATCTCCTGAAGGATCTGTCGTGTATGGAATCCCAGCCAAGTCCAGTGCTTTCATCTGATGCTGCAAAGCTCGTCCAATACCTGACTTTTCCAAAACTGCCTTGCCTTCTAAATAAAGTAATACTTTCATGTCTTCTATTATACCCAAAAGATAGAAAAAATAAAACCACAAAGATATAAAGCCTCTTGAAAACAAAAATGTCTGGGACAATAACATCTCAGACATAAACTACTCTTATAATAAACGAGTAGCAAAACGATTGGACAACGAACTTAAAATTGAAAATTTCAAGTTCTGTCTAACTCTACTTACTTTCTTGTTGAACGGCGCTCAATAAGACCATGAGCTAATACCACTTCGCGTTCTTCTAGCTCTTCCTTGTGCATAATCTTAGTCAACATGCGCATACTAATCGCACCGAGGTCATACAAAGGCTGACCAATAGTTGTCAAATTTGGACGAGTAAAGCGTGCTACCTGCGAATCATCGCTAGTGATGATTTCAAAATCTTCTGGTATATTTACATCCTTATCAGATAAACCATTCAACAGCCCAGCCGCCAGCTCATCACCAGTCACAAAAGCTGCTGTAGCTTTAGAAGCAATGACCCGTTCTGCTAATTGATAACCATCATCATAGCTGTATTTTGACTCAAAAACCAATCCTTCACTATAAGTAAGTTTAGCTTTCTTCAAAGCTTCTTTGTAACCAGCTAAACGAATCTTACCATTGATATCATCCACCAAAGGTCCGCTTACAAAAGCAATTTTTTGATTATTTTTCGTAAGACGTTCAACTGCATCCATGGTCGCTTGCTTATAGTCAATATTCACACTTGGTAATTGATGATCCACATCAACTGTGCCTGCAAGCACAACTGGCGTCCGCGAACGAGAAAACTCGGAGCGAATCTTTTCTGTTAAATGATAGCCCATAAAAATGATACCATCTACTTGTTTTGAGAACAGCGTATTAACAACAGAAACTTCTTTGTCATCATCTTCATCACTATTGGCTAAGACAATATTATATTTGTACATCTCTGCGATATCATCAATTCCTTTTGCAAGCGTTGCAAAATAACTGCTTGTGATATTTGGAATGACAACTCCAACAGTCGTCGTCTTTTTGCTAGCAAGACCACGCGCCACTGCATTTGGACGGTAATCCAAGCGGTCAATCACTTCCAAAACTTTTTTTCTTGTATTTTCCTTTACATTTTTATTTCCATTTACCACACGGCTAACGGTTGCCATTGAAACTCCCGCTTCACGCGCGACATCATAAATGGTTACTGTATCGTCTGTGTTCATGCTTCTTCCTTTCTATATTGAAAATATCGTTTTCACATTCCTACCAAACTCATTTTATCACTTATTGGAAACACTTTCAAGCATTTTGATAACTTTTTGAAAAATCTTGTTCTTTAGGTAAATTTCTAGCAATTTTATCAATGATTTTACAAGAAAAATCTACCCAATCTGTGAAATTTTTGAAGCGACAAAAAAGTTCTTACTGTCCTCTTGATTTTTACTTATTTTTTTGCAAAAATAGAGGAGTAGAAAGAAGGTAATAGAATGACCAAAATAAATCAAATTATTTCTTATCTAGAAACAGAGAAAACAGATGTTGCCGTGGTTTCTGATCCTGTCACGATTAATTATTTAACAGGATTTTATAGCGACCCTCATGAACGCCAGATGTTTCTTTTTATTTTCACAAATCATGAACCACTACTCTTTGTCCCAGCTCTTGAAGTAGATCGCGCTAGTGCGATTGTTGATTTTAAGGTTGTGGGCTATGTTGATTCTGAAAATCCTTGGGAAAAAATCAAAGCAGCCTTGCCAGCGGACAGCGCCCACAAAGTTGCTGTTGAGTTTGATAACTTGATTTTGACCAAATACAATGGATTGCGTACTATTTTTGAACAAGCTGAATTTACAAACTTAACACCTTGTATCAATCGTATGCGTCTCATCAAATCATCCGATGAAATTAAGAAAATGTTTGTTGCTGGAGAATATGCAGATAAGGCTGTTAAGATTGGTTTTGAGACTATTTCTCTCGATAAAACAGAAACAGATATTATTGCTCAAATTGACTTTGGTATCAAACAACTCGGCTATGAGATGAGCTTTGAGACTATGGTTTTGACAGGTGATAATGCTGCTAATCCGCACGGCATTCCGGGTGCAAACAAAGTCGAAAACAATGCCCTGCTTCTATTTGACCTTGGCTGTATGGTCAATGGTTATGCCAGCGATATGACACGGACAGTTGCTGTTGGAAAACCAGATCAGTTTAAAAAAGACATTTACAATCTAACGCTTGAAGCTCAACGGGCAGCTCTTGACTTCATCAAACCCGGAGTAACAGCTCATGAAGTAGACCGCGCAGCACGCGAAGTCATCGAAAAAGCCGGTTATGGTGAATATTTCAATCATCGTCTGGGACATGGTATCGGTATGAGCGTACATGAATTTCCATCTATCATGGAAGGAAACGATATGGTTATCGAAGAAGGTATGTGCTTCTCTGTTGAGCCTGGAATTTATATTCCAGGAAAAGTTGGTGTTCGTATCGAAGACTGCGGTCATGTCACAAAAAATGGCTTTGAAGTCTTTACAAGTACAAGCAAAGATTTACTCTATTTTGATTAAAATACTGAAAAAGATGCTAAAATAGTTGATTTAAGGACTGAAGCCTGTATTGGTTTTGGTTCTTTTTATTTTGAACTCTAACTTTGTTGTAATCATCGAATTAACTAATTAACTCGTTTAGTAATTAAATCTGTTTTCAAATCTATAAAGCATCTTAACTTTTAACATACCAAAGAAAATTTTATTGTTCTTGATGCCAATTTCTTTTCATGTCATAAAAAGATGAAGAATTCTTTTCGACAAAAAATAATGACAAAATCAATTTTACATATTGTTATATTCTATTCATAACTCATTTCATAAGAAAAAACTCCATAGTTGAATTTTTAGCCAACTATAGAGATTTGTAGAGCTACTTATTATAGCTTTTTACTCACTATGTACTTTAAAAAAATCTTTTGACAAATAGCCCTTACCCGCCACCATATCATATTGAACAAGTTTCAGGTCTTCTGCAATGTGCCGCCCCTCCTCATCCAAATCTTTTTTATCAACACTTGCTTTGTGTAAAACTTCTGTTAATAAAGCATAATAAGGTGACACTTTTGAATTGGTTTGTTCTAATAATAGAGCTGTGAAGTCACTTGAATTTACAATCGGATAGTCCAATTTAGGCGTCTCATAATTACTCCACACAAAATAGTCAGTCAAATATTGGCTATCTGGATTATTTTTGAAAGCCGACTGTGGATAAAGCCCTGGTAAATGATCTCCATAAAAAACAACTGTAATTTTTTTATTTATTTTTGAAAGTTGATTAAGAAAATCCTTTGTGGCTACATCTGTGTGATATAACATCCTCACATAGTTGGATAAAGTTTGGTTATCTGCATCTGAAAAAACAGTATAGTCGGCAGAGATATTCACGGGATTCGGCTCTGTCCAAGGCATATGATTTTGCATCGTCATAACCGAAAAGAATTGATTTTGATTTTCCTTCAAATTATTTAAAATCTGGTTATATGTTGTTTTATCACTATAATTCCCACCAATCTGATCACCTTTTAGTCCCTTAGTCCCATAATGAATAAATTTATTAAACCCTAAGTCATTGTAAATAATATTTCTGGAATAATTGCTTGGTGAAGCTAAGTGAATAACGGTACGGTTCTTACGGCTATAAAAATCACTAATTGATGGAAACTTGTTCATTCCCGGCACTACTTCTGTGTAGATGACTGAAATAGAAGGAGAAAGATTATAGAAAGGAAGCCCCGTTAATGTCTGAAATTCCATATTGGCAGTACCACCACCATATCCATCTGATTTCATTAAACCACTTGTTGATTTGTTTTTGATTTCTTGAATATTTGGAATTGGATTTTCTGACATAGTAACTCCTTCTACACGGGCAGGATCAGAAAAGCTTTCACTCAAAAGATAAATAACCGTTTGATTTTCAATTTTTTCCGTTCTGGATTGATTGTAGTTAGCCGCGATACGTTTATATTTATTTTCCAAATTCTTAATGGTTTCCTTGGAATATTTTTTCGGTTGAGTCATAGTCGTATCTGACATCTGTGAAAACCACACAAAAGATACAGAGCGCATCTGTGAATTGACAGTGTTTCCAAACCAAGTTAAATCATGATAATTATTTAAAATGGACATTACTGGAATATTATCAGCAATTTTCCCATCCTTTTTAGAAGAGAACACTTGTAAAATACCAAAGAAAAAGACAGTTGGTAATACAAGCAAAATCATTCGATATTTTATATTTGGAACTGTTTTGTTTGGTAAAATCTTTTTTCTCAAAGACCAATAAAGAGAGGCTATTAGTAAAAAAATTAACAAAATATAAATAATATAATTTCCACCAATAAAATCAAGCAATGTTTTTGGATTTCGCAACCAAACGATATCACTTGGCAAAATGGGTTCTTGACGATATTGAAATTTTAAAGCACTAGCAATGGAACTTCCTATTCCCACTACTAAAATTAGTATAGTTGGTAAGAGGAAACTATTAAAAACTGCATATAGCCAAATGAAAGTTATAAAAAAGATACTAATTTGAAAGAGACTAGCCCCTGCAAATAAACGTAAATCTAAAACTGATATATCTGCTCGAATACTATTTTGGATTGTGTAGTTGAATACTACAGCAAATATTGCACTAAATAAAGTAGCAACCGAAAAACTATTTTTATTCTCACTAAGATCTTTCATTCCTTGGACTACTAAAAGACTTAATACAGAGCCAAACACAAATATTAAAAATACTAGACTAGTGAGAGAAAATACGAACAGTTCATTGATTTGGAGCTTTTTTTCATAAAATCTACTCAAAAATTCTGTTTTTGTTAATACACTTAAAAATTTATTATCAGAAAACACAAGGGATAATAACAATTGTGATAAAAGAAGATTCTCCATTCCACTTGAATCACTTTTATCAATGTGTAATCCTTTAAATAAAGATAGTTTATCCAACTTTGGAATTGTTTTATAAAGAACAACCATGATAGATATCACTAATAAAACTGGTAAAAAATACAGTTGTAAAAAATGATTTTGAAAAATTTTTTCAAATTTAAATGAAGGATTATTGACATTTCTAGTCACCTCAAGTAAATAAGAAAAAATAGTGTATAAACCATATATAATAACATACCATGTTGTAAGCTTTTTATATGATAAGTTAGAAATTAGGAAACTGATACCAAATAAGAAAAAGGTAGATAATAGAATCTCAATCCATAAAAAAGGATAAGTAGTTAAATCAACATGACTATTCAATGCCATACTAAGATTAACAATGGACACATCAAGCATTAAAAAGCTAATTAGAATAAAACTAATTTGCTCATAATTTTTTCGTAAAAATTTCATCATACTTCCTTACCAAAGAATCTTGCAAGTCGTTTTGTAAAACTTTTTTTGTGTATTAACTGTTCTTGCTGTTTCATTAACTGATAATCCAGTCTTTGCAAGTCTAAAAGAGATGGAAAAGACTGTGATAAAGGGATAATTTGAAAATCATAACTCTTGTCCCAAGCTACATAAACAAGTAAATTTTCTAAAATAGTTGATTGCTCTTGAAGAGAATAGCTACTGAAGGTTTTGAAACTAGTTTTAAATAGGGATTCTACAGCCTCATACTTAAACCACATCCACCCACCGTAAACTCTTGTCAGAGTTACTGCATCAGTAAACTTAAAAGATTTTCGACAGGACAATAATTTCCATAGTTTTTCCATATCCTCTTTAAGAGGTTTCTGATAAAATAAACCATTTCTAACCACACTCGGAAGATCAGGTATAACAAGCCCTAAATTAGAACAATGTTCCAAAGCATTGATACTATAGTTCATATTCTCAGTTATCATGTTAACTAAATCATCCCGCATCCATTGGTCTAAACCAGCTACTTCAGGAATCAAAGTATGAGTAGACAAATGTCCAATATATTTGTATGTTTTTAATCTTTCCGCTTGAGCAAACATAGCTAATAATGGATGTTGCTCTTGAGTCAACCGTATCTGATTCTTAATAGAAGAGTCTTTTAAATAAGAATTCAAATACTCAAATATTTTTATATCAGACGTTGTCATCAAATACTCAAATTGAGGAAATTGAACAACTATTTTATTCATCCACTGTTCAAATATTGATAAATTTGTAACATGAATATGCAATACAACATCTTTATGTGCCGAAGTAACTTCATTGTGCTGAGCAAGAATTTTTCCTTGTAAAAGATAGGGCGCATCTGGGGAAAAATATTCAAACATATGCATTTTAATCAAAGAGATGGGATAAGACGACTCTCTTTTAATTATCTCCAAAAGAGAACTAGCTAAAAAGGGATTGCCATCAATAGCTTTTACTTTTAAAAAAGGAACTTTTTTTTCAAGAATAGTTTGTGGCTTATAATAGGAAAAATCAGGATGCAACAACTCTTCTACTTCTTCTTTACAAGTATCATAAAAAGCTTGATAGTTAAAACCTTTCTTTTGAAAATAAGCTGTAAACTGCGTTTCATATTGATTTATAACACTTTGAACATCTGTAAAATCTTTTATTTGCGACCAAAATTTTTGGAAAACTTCTGATTTTAACATGGATTGTTTAAACGATACAAAATAACTTTGTAAATGCTCTTTAAAATATTTTGTTTTACGGAAATTGGTCATTCCCCAAAAATCAACTGCTTTATTTTTTTCAGCATCTTCATAGATTTTTCGCAAATCCCATAATGGTCCAAAACAAGTATCATTCATAATAGTTAGTGAATCATAGTCTTTTATTTTGTCAAAACCAATGTATTGCATTCCATCACGCCAAGCTGCAAAGTCAAAACCTATATTGTTCCGTTCAATCACTATCTCAATATCCAATTCTTTTTGCAGTTTCGTTTTATCATCTTTTTTTAATGGGCTATTTGAAATAAAGATAATTGTAGAAAATAAAGGTTTTAATTGTGTTAATTGATAAAATATATGGTCACTCACTTGATTTAATTTATTAAAATGAGTATAAAGTAGCATTCGTTCCATAGAATCACCCTGCTCTATTGTGAAATTTTCCAAGTTCCATTTCGCTGAATCAAACCTGTTGCAGAATCTTTAGCCGATACATCATCATCCGCTATGTCTTTACGGTTAACCAAAATAATGGGAGTATTCTTGGAATCCGCAAAAGCAACGATTTGATCATGCTGATCCCGAACAGAAACTTGCAATTTAAGCTTGATATCATTAACTTCAGCAAGAGAACATGTATACAAAAATTTCTTTTCACCCATCCCTTCTGTCATATCATCAAAAGAATTATCGTTGTAAATCCAAATATTTCGATCAATATCAGTCAAGGAAAAAGCGATATAAGTTGGAATAGCCTGATTAACTTGATAAGAAATTTCAAATTTGATTTCTTGATGAGGCGTAATCTGTGCAGGACTCAAAAGATTGACTTTTAACTCAGAAACCGCTTCATGTTCTGCAGTAAAATCATCGTTCAAAGCTTTTTTTTGGCTCGCATTATCTAGGCTATATTGATTAGCAACATCATCAGGCGCGCCAACTACTTTGATGAGACCATCTTCTATTAAAACAGCTTTATTGCAATATTTTTTTACTGCATTCATATCATGTGTTACTAGAATTGTTGTTTTTCCAGACTTTTTGCGTTCCATAAAGTAATCGTTACACTTACGTTGAAAAGCTTCATCCCCAACAGCTAACACTTCGTCAAGGATGAGAATATCTCCCTGAGCTTTGATAGCAACTGAAAATGCTAAACGAACTTGCATACCGCTGGAATAATTTTTTAGCTTTTGATTCATAAATTCACTTAATTCTGCAAATTCAACAATTTCTTCATACATAGCATCTACTTCTTCAGTAGAAAATCCAAGCATAGCACCATTCATATAGACATTTTCCCTACCAGTCAGTTCAGGATTGAAGCCTACTCCCAGCTCAATGAAAGAAACTAGTTTTCCATCAATAGTGACAGTTCCTTTCTCAGGAACATAAATCTCTGAAATGATTTTAAGAAGTGTTGACTTACCAGAACCGTTTCGGCCAACAATTCCAAAGAAATCACCCTTTTCAACCTCAAAGGAGATGTCTTTTAATACATGTTGTTCTTTGTAACCTTTAATTCCTTTAAATCGATTGACCAAGCTAGTTCTTAAACTTTGAGTCGCCTCGGTTGGTAAACGAAAAAATTTACTTACATGATCAATTTTTACTGCAATATCATTCGACATTATAAAATCTCCGCAAATCTCTTAGCATTCTTATTAAAAATATACAGTCCAAATCCAAAAATCAAAACGGGTAATAGATAAGGAAAAGATGCAAGCAAGCGATTGTTAATCAAATCCCAGCCTCTCATGCTTCCTGAAAAAACAATATAGTGACGCAAATCTTGAATAATTTGTGCCAAAGGATTAAGCATCATCACTTTAGCGATGGTTATTTGTCCGCGCTGAAGAATAAATGTTAAAGAATAAATAATAGGTGTAGCATACATACCAGCTTGTAAGACAACTTCCCAAATTGGTCCAATGTCACGATACTTAACAAATAAAGCCGACAAAAGCAATGCAACTCCTGTAGCTAGTAAAATCAATTCAATAAATAAAGGAATAATAACCAGCCACCCCACATTAATAGAGACGCCATTAATCAAAGCAAATACAAAAACAACTAAAAGATTAATGGCATAGTTAATAGCTGCACCTGCAATGGCTGAAAAAACAATAATCGACTTTGAAAAATTCAACTTTCTCAGTAAATCTCCACGCGAAACAATGGACATCATTCCCATATTAGTCGCTTCTGTAAAGAAACTCCACGTTACCATTCCCAGCAACAAACCTACCGCATAATGAGGCGTTCCATCATCAAATTTTAAAAAGCGTACAAATACTAGATACATAATAGTAAATAACATAAAGGGCTTTAAAATGGACCATAAATGCCCAATCAAGCTTCCTTGATACCGTAATTTAAAATCTGTTTTAATCATCTCGCGTAAGAGAATCATATTTTTTCGACTAAATAAGTCCATCATTACTCCTTATAAGCAAATTTTGTAAGAATGAGTGTTGTAAAAACAAAAGTGTGGAAGGCGCGATTCTTTCGATAGCCATATTTTTGAAGACGATGCAAGCGCTCCATAAACGGGACTTCCATAATTGTCACAAAATTTTCTATCAGTTCTTTATTTTGAGCAGTCAGAGGCAAGGCCAATAAATTCCTTGCTTGTTCTTGGCTATCTTGAATCAATTTCCAATATTTTGCGAAGAGAATATGCGGGCGAATCCAATTCTGCATTCTTTTTCTGAGGGTTCTTGCACCTAAAACATTATTGGAATGTTGCCGATACAATTCACTTGGTTGGTCTATATAGACTAAATGACCAAAAGTTGCTGCCAACAAAGCCAAATACCAGTCATGCATGAGAAGGTCATGAACTTCTTGACCTGTCCATAAGTCAGCCAGAGCTTGGTTAATCATCGAAACACCGCCTGTAACAGTATTTTCTGTTAATTCTTGGAGCAGTTCCGTGTTTGCATGGTCAGACTGTGTACGAATCATACTTTCATGTACGACATTTAACTCTTGATCTACAACTTTTAAATCCGTGTAAACCAGCAAAGGCTGACTGGTATCGTGTTTAATCGCTTCTTCTAACTGCATTTCTACTTTCTCAGGCAGCCAGACATCATCTTGATCGCTAAAAAAGTAAACATCTGACTCTTGATATTTCAAAAGATAAAAGAAACTTTTGATAACACCAAGATTTTCAACGCTATCAGAACTCACAAAATAAATGCGATTATCTTTTTGACAAAAATCTTGAATAATCTCACGCGTCCTGTCTTTAGAACCATCATCTCGGATTAACAGCTGCCAGTCTGTATAGGTCTGCTGCCGAATACTTTCAATTTGTTCTGCTAAAAACCGTTCACCATTGTAGGTGGACATGAGAATAGTCACTTTCATGATAAAAATAATTCCTCGTATTCACCCACAATTTTTTCCCAAGTGTAGTGTTCTTTCATGTTTTCTTTCGCAGCTTGACCTAGATCTGAAAAGTCGGACTGTTTATCTACCTGATGAATGAAATCAACTAGGCTGTTTTCTTTCTTATCCCAGTAAAGAGCTGTTTCTTTTGCCACTTGTCGGTTAAAGTCCACACCCAAGACCAAATTCAAATCTGTCTGAGCTAAGGCTTCTAAGAGACCAGGATTGGTGCCGCCGACCTCATGACCATGAATATAAGCAAATGCTTGATTGCGAATATACTTCAATAAATCTTGATCATAAACAGTACCGACAAACTTAATCCGCTCATCTCGGTCAAAATTTGTTTTTTGTCGTAGTTCTTCAAAATAAGCATTGCCTTGATGATTGCAGACAATCAGCAAGTCTCGTTGCGTCTGTGACTTCATAAACTCGCGAATGATGATTTCATAGTTATTTTCTGGAACAAAACGCCCAACAATCAAATAATAACCTTTTTCCTTACTTGCCCACGTGCCAAAAAAGTGTCGGACTTTTTCATCCTGAGCAGTTAAAGATGACAAACGCAAATCGGTCCCATAGGCAATAAAAGTGGTTTTAGCCCACGGATAAGCTTTCTGGATATAACTTTCAATTCCTTGATTGTCCGAAATCACCAAATCGGCATGTTTAGTCATCACTTTCTCAGAATATTTGAGGTACTTTTGAACGGGCTTAGACCACTTGGCACGTTTCCACTCAAGTCCATCAGGATTGATATAAAAGATACCACCAACATGGTGAATTTTTCGAGCAAAAGGTGCGATAAAAGCGCCGATTGTATTTCCTAGAATATAGAAAATCGGTTGAGCAATTTTTTGATTGTTCACTAACTTCAAAGCATAGTTAATTGCCATCATATCATAAGCAATAACGCGAGCTGGACCAAGTTTTGGTGCTTTAATCGTAAAACAATCTACGCCTTTGTAATCCAAATGATGATAGGCTTCATCATCTGATAAACAAGCCACATGGTATTGGATTTGAGAAGATACACGGTTCTCCACTAATTTTTCAACAAAGGTTTCAAACCCACCATATTTAGCAGGAAGCCCACGACTTCCGATGATGAATACATGTTTCATGATTTCCCTCAATTCAAGATTTTGCAATCTAACCTATTATATCACTTTATAAACGGTTTGTATAATCTAACAAATAAAAAGACAAACAAACCAGAAAACAGCGTGAGCTAGAATGCTGATTTATCAGTCTTTTTGGTGTGATATATGCCTAATACCAAACAAAATAGATTTATTAACGAATCACCCAACTTTTTATCATTGAGTGTAATTTTCTTTTTATTTTTTTAACAAAAGAGCCTGAATGATGGATAGGAGTATCTGTATCAAGTAAAAACTTCACATGATACAGAGAATTACTATTGGTATCTACAACTGTTTCTATCTTATCTAATACCTCATGATAAACTCCTTGAACAGTATAAAGTTCTCTAATTCGTTTCAAATTAGATAGGGCTTGTGTTTTTAATTGATCAAATGATTCTAAAGCTTGCTTAATCTGTTCAGTTAAAGCAACCACATCTCCTGAAGGATAAAGTCGTCCTTCTTCAAAAATTTCATAAGCAGACAAATGACCCAGATTATCTGAAAGAATGGTTGGAACGCCGTTCATAATAGCCTCAATATAAACTAAACCGAAAGTCTCCATAGCTGACGGGAATATGGCAAGATCTGCTTCTCCAACTTCTGCCCAAGGTTCATCTCGATGACCTAAAAATCGAATGTTTTCAATGCCTTTTTCTACTATATAGGCTTCACATTTTTTCTTATAATCTTCATCCCAAGCACCAATGAAAACCAATTCTGGACGCGGCTGAGGCAACTTAGCATAAGCTTTGATTAATTCTAACTGATTTTTTCTCTCTGTCAATCGACCAACCGATATAATACGTCGCTTCTCTCCGGCTTCTCTTACCTTTTCTACAGGAGTGATTTGCGTAAAAGGAGCAAAGGACAAAATACTTCTTTTCGGAAGTAATTCTTGTAGTTGCTTTTGCAAGGCTCCTCTTACTGCAAAAATTTCTTGTGAATAATCGTCTATAAAGTTTAGTTTTTCTTTATAATAGCCAAATTCCCCAGTTGGAAATTCATGGATTAGCCAAAAATGTGGGGTGTTTTCACAAGCAGCGGCTATTGCTCCCTGAAACATATTAACTGTATTTGTAATAACCAGTTCAATCTGTTTATTTACAATGACTTTCCTAAGTGCAACGATATTTTCTTGGTATGATTTCACTCTTTCTTCATGCGTGCCAGGCAAACCACCTGGCGCATCTTCCCACCACCACTTGACGGACGGCAAGGCAAGAGTTTCGATCCCCTTTTTAGCAAGTTTTGCAATATAATCCTGCTGAATTGTCACATGATAATCTGGAATAGCATTGATGACTGTATTACCAGTTCGAACTAAGTATTCCATCAAATGAACAATAGATATCTCTGCACCATTATCAAGTGTCCCAGTTGGGGAAATGAATAATATATTTTTTTTCATAATCTATCCTAATAAATTCCAATAGAATGGCACCATTAAGTACAAGGAAACCAAGAAGTTAACAATCAAGGTACCGACCATCATTATATTTACTCTTTCTTCCTTTATCTCAACTACACCAAGATTTGCGATTGTAGGCAATAACAAAATGAGAAAAGGTGTAAAATAACGTCCTTGAGCTCCTACCGATATTGATGCATTTTTCCCAAGAACAAGTGGAGTCCATTGTAGATACATAATTGAAATAACCACAATAACCTGTACTAGAAAAAGATATCTAGAGATGACTGTATATCCCTTGCTCATAAAATCTTTTTGGGATTGCAAGAAAATAATCACAAGAACAGCAATATCAATAAAAATCAACCAAAGTGGCAGTTGGATAGTGAAATTACCCAAAAATCCAAACATACCAATTGTCAAAATAGTATTTAAATCACCATTTAAACGTTGTTTAAATAAAGTATTAAGCAGAACCTGACTGTAATGAACTAATCCACCTTGACTACGAAAAGCAAGATGTAGGACTAAGAAAAAGACAAGAAAACCAAATGTATAAAAAGCATAGCGGTAACGACCAATAAAAGCTTTTGTTGCTGCAAAACTCTTATTTAAAGCTGATAAGAAACCTTCAAATTCAAAATCAATAAAAGGCAAGAGACCTAGTAAAAGCAGATTATTTGGTTTAGTGATGCAGAGTCCAATTGAGATGATAAAAAACTCAAGCAGGTTCCTATCCGTGAACTTTTTTCGATAAGCAATATTGGTGAAAAAGCCAATTGCTAACATAATCTCCAAATAATTTATGACATCATAAGACAGAGAAGCTGCCTGCTGAACCATAATGGGTAAAAGAGATAAGAAAAGTAGAGCTTTCTTGCCATATTTAAAATACTTAATAAGGAAGTAAACACCTATAATGTAAGCTAAGGCATTAAAAAGGCGTCCCATCATAATAATCACACCGACAGATGGATAAAGGAAGCGGCCAAGAGTCACACCAATTAACTGAGGCAAAAAGGAAAGCGATTTAAAATTCAGACCAAAAGTGAATTCTTCTTTCGATAAATCAATTTTCTTAGTAAACAATTGTTTGTATTCTCTAGGTGAGACATCTGGTGTAGAATCAAGTCTATCCATCCATTTGTAGGTCCTACTCGTTGGTCTATGAAAAATTTCCCATGTCATACGAGCATGATTGCTTTCATCAGGTACACGATTGATTGGCTGTACAAACATAAACGTTAGAATAAAAATACTTGCTAACACTAAGAAAATTGTTTCAACTTTTATTGTTTTAGTTCTTTTCAAAATAGGTCACCATTTCATCTTTATTATCTAAACTGCAATTTTTTAAAACAAAGTGATAGGCATTTTCTGCCAGTTTCTGCCGTAGTTCAGCTGAAAGAATCAAGTTCTCTAACTTTTCTTTCCATTCATTATCTTTAGCCAAAAGACCAGTCTGACCATCTGTCACCATGTCTGCAAAAGCACCGATATGACTTGCAACTGTCGGAACTTTTACCAGTGCTGCTTCCATCCATTTAATTTCTGATTTTGCACGATTGAATATAGAATCAACCAAAGGAGCCAAATTAATATCCACTTGACTAATCAACTGTGGCAAAGTCTTCCAATCAACATAATCATGAACGATAATCCGCTGCTCATAAGGTTTCATATCTGTCGGAATATCTAAGTGTCCAACGATATGAAGCTCAACAAATGGATATTTTTCAAGCAACTCCTTAACGGCTGATTTTATTAATTCAAAGTTCTCATTATGGCTAATAGATCCTGAAAAATAACCAATCTTAACTTTTTTACTCTGCTGGTTATAATCCTTGATAAAGTGTGAACTGACTTCCATTAATTCACTAGAAGCTAAATTACGATTTAATAAAACTGAATTTTGATAATGCAGTAATTCTTCTTTCAACTGATTAGTTGAAGTAATAGCTCCATCACAAGAAGCTAACATCTTTCCATAGTTTCTGACCCCAGCATCATAGTTGCCTTTATCCTTTTCAGACAAGCCTTGTGTATAGCTCAGCTGATCCGTATAAATTGTATCAAATACTAAGTCGTCAATATCAAAATATACTGGTTTGTTTTCGCTCTTAGCCAAATCGCATAGAAGTTGCAATTGGATAGACCAAGGAGCGCGATAAATAATGATATGACTAGCGTACTGAGCCTGAGAGAGTTTAAATTCGGATGCATTTGCTACCTTAACAGCAAAACCATTTTCCCTAAGCTGCTCAGCCTTGTTCAAGACACGATAACGCGTGCATTGCGGAATAATATTCTCCACTCCGTCAATGATTAAGATATATTGATCACGTGGTATAGCTTTGAATTTTTGAACAATGTTTTCAAGAATACTGATAGGATAATCCGTCTTCTCTTGAATATAGTCTAACAAATCCGGTATTTCAGATTCTCTTTCCAAACCCTGCCATAGAAATTGCTGGTCATCGTAGTTGCGCAAAGCAGTGTATTTAATTAGTGGACAGCCTGCTTCTAACATTCTCAAGGGATGAATATACATAGCAGAATCTCTATTTTCATGAACCAGTGCATCATAACGATAGCCTAAGTCTGCAAAATACTTTGTAAAAATCGTTTCATGCTTACCAATGGCTTCATCACGTGAGTCTGTATCTGTCAGCTGTTCCCAATAGTCATAGAATGCATTTGAATGTAACAACAACGGCTCAATAACAAGAAAATACGACTGCAAATGTTCAGGAATATATCCGTACTTATTAAATCCTGTAATATCTTCTTGAGTTTCTCCGTAAGAAATCCCCCAGAAATCAAGCTCTTTTTTAGTCATAACTTGAAATACTTCTGTAAAATCCCTCGTTGGACCAATATTGGTATCATTCACTAACATTAACCGAGAACATTGCTGCAATTTGGCTTTCCCAAGAGCCAAAATACCTTCACGAAAGGCAGCAGTATCATAACCTACATTATCCCTCACTAACACTTGACCATATTGTTCCAATGTTTTTACATCTTCTGCAGCCAAGTCGCCATTTACTACAATCAAGGCCTCATCAGCTAAAACCGCCAATTTCTTTAAAAAGAGTATTTTATATTGTTGCAGACGTTCTTCAGACTCAAAAACAACGTAAACCAATACATTTTTCCCACTTACATGCGCAATTTGTTTACGTTGAGAATTACGCAAAAGTTGATAGTAATAGGTTTTCGGTGATTTAATCTTTCTTTTTATACGAATAATCTGATGCTTAATCTGACTGAGAATTCCTTTTATTTTTCTAGGATCCCGAATAATTTGCCCCATATATTTTAGCGGAGTGATAATTGCATTTCCTAAACGGTAGGAAACAGAACGACGAATATAGAATTGCTCCTTTATTGCAGCATCTCTTTGTTTTTTGACATCTCGCAACTGAACCTTAAACTGTTGGGTTTCTGACTTCGCCGAATCCAAGTCAGCTTTTAACTCATGAACATAATCTGTCACACCCTCCATATGTTGAATCAAATTATCTAGCCGCTTTTCTAAAGAAAATATATTTTCACCTAAAGCTTGGTAAATTTCATGAGGAAGTTTATCTACATATTTTTTTAAAATTTGTAAATATATCTCATAATGATAGCGAATGGAGTTCCTTTTAGAAATAGAATTTTCTTCAAATACACGGTAATTCAATTTTAAGTTTGGTTCGTAAACAGCTTTCGCATGCTTATTAATAATGAGATTGAGGAAAAAGTCATAATCTTCTAACTTTTGGTGATTTAAATTAACATCGTACTCAGTCTCCGTCGCTGCTGTACGACGAATAAGGGAACAATTATCAATGTAATTAGACGCCAAAAAGCTAACTAACTCGAAATCTCTCGCTTGCAAATAGTAACTATTTTTTTCTGGGTCAAAGAGATTTGTATAAGCAATATCTGCTTGTTTCTCTTGCAAAGTCTTGTACAACTTTTCAATATAATCTTGATCCAGATAATTGTCGCTATCCACAAACAAGAAAAAATCACCCTTGATTTGTTGCAACGCCTTATTTCTCGTATAGACTACTCCCATGTTCTCATGTCTTTCAAACTGCGTTGGAAAAGGAGAATCTACTAGAGTTTCTTGGATAATATGAGCTGACTTATCTGTAGAGCCGTCATCTAATATAAGTAACTCTATATTTTTATAGGTCTGCGCAAAGATACTGCGCAAACACTGCTCTATATAGTTTTCATGGTTGTAACATGTTACAACAACAGATATTAAATCTTTCATATACTTTCCTTGTAAATCACCTATGGTTAGTTTGAGTTAGAATCTTGGCTCTTCATATATGCTTTATTTATCGCATTTGCAATCCACTTAGGCCAAAAAAGCTGATACATGAATAAGTCTTCCTTCGTCCTAGTGTTATCTGAAATGGTCTTCGTTGTTTCAGAATCTTCATGAATCCGGTGGCACATAAGCTTCTCAGATATATAAACAAATCGTCCTTTGTATTCACTAATCTTATACCAAGCATACCAATCCAGACTTACACGCATTTCTTCATCAAATCGAAAACCATGCAAGTTTTCCAAATTATAAGTCACAGCTGGACAAGAGATAGGATTTCCGAAAGCCAGCACTCTATTTCTCCAAAAATGGCTAGTTGGTATTATACGCAACGTTTTAAGCATGAGCGTCTTGATTTTGAGATTTTTATTAGCTGGAATTTTAAGACCATTTTTTTCTTCAAAATAATCTGTATAGGCAATGAGAACATCTTTTGAGTGCTCCATTTTTTGTAAGATAGCTTCCAAATAAGTTGGCTCATAATAGTCATCTTGATGAGCAATGGTCGCAAACTGCGTATCAACAAAAGAGAGGGCATTATTCCAATCTTTCCCAATCCCTCCTCCTTCTTTAGTATAAAAAGGAAGGTCATATTTTTGGCAAAGTAGCTTGATAGACTCAAGAGGGGTTGAACTATAACAGATAATCTTTGATTTTACTGTTTGAGCTTTCAGAGATAAAATACAGGCTTCCAAAAACTCACTTTCACCATAAGCGCAAATGACCCAAGTATGATTATTTTTCATCTTTTTCGCTCTCTAATTCAAAAATTTTTTGATTCGTGATGGACAACTCTTGCACTAGTTGTTTAATCTGCTCCTTCTGCTTAGAAATAGCAATAGTATGGAGAAATACAATGATTAGCAAGAAAAAAATTGCCAGAGAAAGTAGAAAATTTGAAGTCAATTCAAATCCTAAAAGTTGAGCAAAATAAACTGGAATAAAATCAAAAATTGAAATGATAATCAATACAAAGCCAATTACAATCCACATAAAAGCTTGTTCAAATAAGATTTTATTCTGATTTATATTTCTAAATACAAAATATAAAAACAAAACAGAGGCAATAAGCATGGCAATAGATAAAACTGACATTATTCACTCTCTTTCATAAAAGCAGCAATCAAGATAGAAGAACAAACTTCAATCATATATCGAATGGATTTGACAGGTGTAATGGAAGAAACACCGCCAGAACGCTCAAACATATTAGCAGGCATTTCAATCACTTTATATTTTCGTTTCAAAATATGGACAATTGATTCTGGCTCAGGATATTTGGCAGGATAACGAGTAGCAAATTGTCGGATAATCTCTTTATTAGCCAAGCGGTAGCCAGAAGTGGTATCTAATATACGTTTTCCAGTCGTTAGTTTGATAAAAGCGGATATAATTGTAATACCGAAGCGACGCATAAAAGTGGTCTGAAATTCGGAAGCTTTATCTCCAATAAAGCGCGAACCAACAACTAGGTCTGCCTGATCTTGGCGGATAGGCTCCAGTAGCGAAGCTAGTGAAGCAATATCATGCTGACCATCACCATCAAACTGAACTGCGACATCATAATTATTTTCAAACGCATATTTGTAGCCTGTTTGAACAGCTCCACCAATCCCCAGATTCATGACTAAATGAACTGCGTTCAGATGATTGCTCTCTAAGATTTTTTTAGTGGCATCTGTTGAACCGTCATTGATGACTACATAATTTAATTCAAAATCAACTTTTTTTCGATATTCTATAATGCTTAAAACAGTATTTAAAATACTTTCCTCTTCATTATAAGCAGGAATAATCATTAAAACTTTCATTAATTGTTCGATTCTTTCTATATCAAGACATTACACTATTTTTGCTTTTTCTGTAGCTGTTTTTTTCTATACTTCATGAAACTTGGAATCAAGGAATTAATAATCTTGTATCTTAGCATTGGAAATGGTCTCATGATGGTATTAAATATTCTAAAACAAATAAAATACAGTTGCCATCCTTCTTCCATTGGTGTATCTTTCCAAGGAGTCGTTGATAAATAATGAAGATATTCTCCTCTCCATTTATGAGTGTTACCTTTCCGCCAAGGTCTTTCTTCGCCAAGATAATGAATAATGGAAGGAGATTTTTTTATAGACTCAAATTCTGATTTAGAAATAAATTCGGTAGGGAAACTTAATTTTTTAAGTATATAATATGGATACGTATCATAAATGTTAAAATAATTAAAGTTCAAAGACAATGTTTTTATTTCCAATTTTAAAGACCCATTTAGAGCATCTTGATCTGGAGCAAACAAGTTACCATCATGTTGACGATAAAACTCGATCACTTGCTTACCAATTTGCTTCTCTCGCCATTTGTTTAAATCTATAAGTAAGACTCCTGAATTATGGTATGGGTATTCTCCTAGTTTAAGAAATTTCTTTCTTGTTTTGTCAACTGTCGGCTCAGGGCACATTCCCAAAACTTTATCTTCCAAATCCGTACTATAAAATTTTGAAATATCTTTCAAAACAATCGTATCGCCATCTAAATATAATACTCTGTTGACATCATTAGGTAAAAGTTTATCTAAAAATAATCTTGCAAGTACAATTGGTGACCAACCATTCGTATCAAATTCAAAATCAAGTAAGTCCTCTATATTACCTAACTCTATAAAATAAACATTTCGTTTGTATTTATTTGTAAACGCTGATAATTCTTGTTGATTTTTTTCACTAATTTTTTCACCAATAAGATAAATATTGATACTATCAGCAGATTTATTATTTTCAAAAATAGAACACATACAAGTTGCAACTTGTGGTACAAAGGCATCATTTAAGGTAAATAAGATATTCATAAAATCCTACATCTTTCTTTTTTCGTGATTTTTAGTCATTTTATATATAGTCAAACTCGTTACAAAAAATATCATCATAGAGATTAAAAATGAGTTTGTTGCGCCTATGAGATTCTGATTGCGAACAAAGGGAAATGTAATAACTTTTGAAACAATAAAAGTCAACATATAGGCTATCATCAAATAATGCTGTTTTCTAAAAATAGTCATAATAATATCTACTACTAAGGCTAAAACATTTAAAATTCCACCTATTAACAATAAGGTAAAAGGAACTTTATATATTTGTAATTGAATACCATAAACAGCACCCAATATCTCTGTTCCTATCAGATAACCCAAAACAACAATCACAAGTCCCAAAACAACCATAACCAAAAACAGAAGACGCACTTGTTTGAAGAAAAAACTATACTTTTTTTCACCCCAATAGATAGAGAGCTGGGTGGTCAACGGTCTCAGAATGAAGAACAAAAGAGACAAGACGAAGACCGGCATAAAGAGAACATTGAAATCTCTCTGCATACCAGTTGGAAGAATCCCATTTGTTAGCAATCGGTCAATGGCAATTTTAGGCTCATTGTAAATATAAGCTAGCAAAAATCCATTAAAAAACAGAGGAAAACTATTTTTCAAAATAGAGACAACCTTGCTTCTATCCTTAAAAAGGAAGGGTATCATTGGCACATCATGAAAATAGTATCTGTAGTAACCAAAATCTAAAGGAAGAGTTAAAGCGAGGTTGATAAAACAAATCATCAAACTAGCAAGCAATAGAGACTTTGTAAACAGTAAAACAAGAGCAAAAACCAGCATACAAAGCCAGCTTCGATAAAACTGAATTTTCCCTGCTAAGTCAGAACGATTCTTTTGCTGGAAAAATCCCTGAAAAACATCCGAATAGGCATCGAGAGCTCGATACAGGACTAGCAAAAAGATAATGCTGGACTTGTAGATATCGTAACTCTGCCAAATCACATAAAAGAGGGAGGTGACAAGCATTAAGAATACTGTAAAAATCCTGGTGTTGTGATAAGAGGCAAAGCTATACTTCTCCTTTATGTCTGTAGATTGCAGATTTCGAACCTGAAAGTATCCCAAGACAAAAAACTGCTGCCCCAGAGCATAAGCAATGCTAAAAACATCAGAATCCCCTGAACTGAGAAATCTGGAGGCCAAAAGAAGGAGAACAACCGAAATTAATGAGGAAGAAACCGTTCCCAACATATTCCATATATAATTACTTTTGACCGACGGCATTGACATTTCTGATTTCTGGGACATTCTTCCTTCTCCAAGTGTATTCTATTTATTATTATACTATACTTTCATTAAAAGTGAAAATTCTTCCTAAAGAAATCTCAATTAAAAAGGGACGACAACGTCCCTCATTCATAAAATTATTATTTCTTTCCTTGCCTATAAAATTCTTGCAAAGCATCTTGCCAAGTTGGAATGACAAAGCCAGTTGCTTTGGCTTTAGCTAAACTCATTGTCGAATTCAATGGACGTTTCGCTTTCGCTGGAAACTTACTAGAGTCTACTGGCAAAACTTCGGCATCTGTATTCTTTAAGATTTCTACTGCAAAATCATACCAAGTCGTATCCTCTGTAGCATCATTTGACAGATGGTAATAACCAAATTCTTTTTGATTTTCTGCTAAGTAAGTCATGAATTCGGCTAACGTACGTGTCCAAGTTGGACGACCATGCTGATCATTAACAACTGTTAGGGTTTTATGTGTTTTGGCTAAATTCTGCATGGTAAAAACGAAGTTCTTTCCATAATTTCCAAAGACCCAAGCGGTGCGAATAATATAGAAACGACTAGAATATTTCTCAACAAGTTCTTCTCCCATACGCTTCGTGCGACCGTATTCTGTCTGAGGGTCTGGTTGATCATCTACCTCCCACTCCTGACCAACTGGCTTATCTCCAGCAAAAACATAGTCAGTAGATATATAAACAAGTGTTGCACCATGCTTTTCTGCTGCTTTAGTAACATTCTCAGTTCCTGTAACATTGATTGCATAGTCCAATTCTTTTCCTTCATCTTCCGCCGCATCAACTGCTGTATAGGCAGCACAGTGATAGACTAGACTTGGCTTCACTTCGGAAAAGACCTTCTCAACCATTTCGGCATTGGTAATATCCATTTCTGCCACGTCAACTGCCACATACTCTGCGTTGCGTTCATCTAAAAGATAACGAAGTTCTGTCCCAAGTTGTCCATTAGCACCTGTAATTAAAATCATTTGACATTCCTTTCTGAATAATAAACATTCAATAAACTTAATTATACCAAAAAAAGCAGAAAAAATCTGCTTTAAAATATAGATACTTCTCTTTTTATATGTAGAGGCCAGCTACATTTTCTTGCCATTTGTACACTGAATATACACATCATATAATAGCTTACAGGTGATGATAAATAAACTAAACATAAGAGGCAAAAATGTTCTTGTATTCGAGGCATATAGAGTCGGTGATAATGATATAAGCATACGACCTGCAAAACCTATCACAAATAGATAGATGAGCCAAATTCTTTCTTTCATTTCTGGAATAACCAACCACATTGAATAAAGAATCATCAATAACAAAAGTCCATAAAAACCAATCGCACTTAAATAGGTGATGTTAAAAGAAAAGGTTCCAGATTCTCTAGCTGCTTTACTGATGCCCGATAAAGTTCCAAATAAATTATTAAATTCAAATTTTTGTGAAAAAATATTAAACAAGACAAAGCCACTCAAAGAGATTGCTATGATATTTTTCCTTTGAATCGCATAAATAAGCAATACTACTAAAAATAAAATAACAAATGGAAAAGATACAGATAACATCTTATCACCTGTTTCGAGAAAACCCAAGCCTACTTTTTGAAAAATATTTAAATTTGAAAAATTAGGAAACCAAGTAGCAACTTCCTTACCAAACCTAACTCCATTTCCAGGCGACAATTTTGCAGATAAAATTCCTAAAATAGAGAGCAAGAAATAAGCCCCATTGCTTATTTTGTCTTTTTTAGAAGTAATTAGTTCAAAACCAAGCCACAAAAAAGCGTATACTGCTAGCTGTTCTTGCATTACTGCAAAAGCAAAAAATATAAAACAAGGTATTTTTATCCAATTTTTGGGGGAATCTTTTTGCAAAAGTGAAAAAATCAGAAATGAAGCAGGAAATATGTAATTCACGTAAGTCGGGATGGAACCTGCACTTAAAAATTCAGTTGCTGGAAAGAAAATAAAAATAAGCAAAGCGGGAAGCCAAGGTAATTGAGGAGCTAATCTTATAGACGCTATCAACAACAGAATGGTTGCTCCAAAAGCCGCAAAAATAATGAATTTTCCATGAACAGAAAAAAAGAGTGTCGCAGATTCAATCAATAATCTGCTACTCCAAGTGAAATATCGATCCAACCCAAACAGTAGATAATTAAATTTAAACTCCTTAGCATACTTCAAAAAAGCAATTTGATCGCCTACAGGAGCAATCTTGTTATTAATATAAAACTGAATTACATATATAAATGAAGATAAAAATAAAATCAAACTAGTCTTTTTTTCTTTCACAGCGTCTCCTCTTTTAATAAAGTAATAATAGTGAAAAATAGTAATATTTGTTTTTTCTTTAAACACATAAACCTATTGCGTTCTTTCCATGCGACACATGCTAAAAATATTAATATTAGCTGTCCTAAAATTATTATTTCATAATAACAAACAATTTATTATTTTGAAGATAAATATTATAAATTTTTGTTTCTTCAAGCTGTGTATATTCCCCATTTGTAAAATCTATAGTTGAAATATCAACAAGCTTAAAATCAACATTTAGGTTAGTTATACTATTAAATCTCATAGTCATATCCCAAGAAACATTAGTATTCGGCATAATCAAACTATTCAAAATTGGATAAACAGACGAACTGTTGTTAAAAATAGGTGAATTAGAAAGGAATCTATTCACATAAATTACATTTGTATAAGAGTTCACATACTTATTCAACGATGACCCTAGCATAATACTTTGTAATTTGAACATCTCATTCTGCTGCTTTAAACTACTTGTGTAAACAAAAGAAAATGACAAGAAATAAAATACTAATAATCCTGATATGAATGATTTTAAACCTAGCAAAAATTTGCTTTCCTTAAAAAACTCAAGACCAACAACCAAAATAATAGCAAGGAAAATTCCCATACCGTACTCATATCTTGGTCTCAACAAATAATAAGGAACAGGAAAAATTAAGTACGTTCCATAACTAAAGATACTTCCTAATATTAACCAAATAATTATATAAGTTAAAGTTGAAAATAATCTTGTTTTAGCGAAACGGATTATACTGATAATTAATAGAACAATAGCTAATGCAGCTAAAATAATCCAAATGGTAGAACTCTGCAAAAAAATATTTTCCAGATATCCCTTAGCATTCATAATGAATACCTTAAAAATCTCCAAGAGGCTTGGAATTTTAGCTTGATCAGCAAAAATAGGAGGCTTAATTAGAATTTGAAAACGATATAAGACAATTCCGATTGAATAAGAAACTATAGAAATAAATACTTTAAAAAGTTCTTCTCTGAACCGTCTTCCCTGTATTAACTCTAAAAACAACATTGTCAAGGTTAGTATGATATAAATACCGGAAGAAGCTTGATAAGAGTTGCACATTAAAAATATACCAATAATAGATGAAGTAGCAAATAATTTCTTATTATCCCAAAAAACAAAAGGAGTGACTGAGAACAAAATGCTTAGAGACATAAATGGATTGTCAAATCTAAAACTTAGTGGTTCTAGAAACCAAGGATTAATTCCTATAATTGTAGAAACAAAGGCAGTAGTAAGGCTCATTTTGTTTTTCGGGAACAGAACAAATACTAAAATCAGACTAGCAAGAGCCAAGATAAAAGCAGATATGACATGAGTGGTTAGACCTGAATCTGTTAACCGCCATCCTCCACTTATAAAATGGGCAAAGTACTCACTTACATATCTTGAATAGTGTTCAGAAAAGCCAGAATATCCTTGCAATTGCCTTCCTATATCATCAATATAGGGAAACTCTGCTAAACCAATATTCATATTAACAACTAAATAAATGATAAAAATAAAAATAGCAGAAATTTTATTTAACTGAATATAATTTTTAAAATCAGACAAATATCTCCTAAAAATCATTCACTCTTCTCCTTAATCACATAAACTGGTCGCTTCTTTGTTTCCATAAAAATTTTGCCAACATATTTTCCTAAAATACCAATAGTCAATAATTGGAATCCTCCTAAAAAGAGAATAATAGACACCATCGAAGGCCAACCAGACGTTGGGTCTCCAAAAATTAGTGTTCGTACAATCACAATTAACATCAAAACAAATGCTACTATACAAGCCAAAATACCTGCTAAAAAAGCAATAGTCAAAGGGGCATCTGAAAAGTTGATAATCCCTTCTAAAGAATAATTCAATAATTGCCAGAAACTCCAACTGGTTTTTCCTGCAACTCGTTCTACATTCTTATAATCCAAATATTCCGTTCTAAATCCAACCCATGCAAATATTCCCTTGGAAAAACGATTGTACTCAGAAACTTCTAAAATGGCATCTACCATTTGTCGGCGCATGAGACGGAAATCCCGCGCACCGTCCACCATTTCAACTTGACTAATTTTATTGATCAATTTATAAAACATCTTAGCAAAAAAGCTACGAATTGGAGGTTCTCCATCACGCGTTGTCCGTCGTGTCCCCACACAATCCAAATCTGGATTCTTCTCCAGCATGGATTTCATTGTAAGTAAAAGTTCCGGAGGATCTTGCAAATCCGCATCCATGACAGTCACTAAATCACCAGTTGCATGTTTGAGACCCGCATACAGAGCTGCTTCTTTTCCAAAATTTCTCGAAAAAGAAAGATAGTGAACATTTTTATCTGCTTGATTTAAGTCGCGTAGAACTTGTAAAGTTCTATCTTTTGAACCATCATTGACAAAGATGTATTCAAAATTATCATCTATTTGTGATTTAATTTTTTCCATTTCCGCATAAAATAGTGGAATCGTCTCTTCTTCATAATAACAAGGAATAATTACTGATATTGTCATTCTTCTCCCTTTCTTAATATTTACCTTATTAGAATAGCTCTAACTCACAATAACTCATTATACTATATCCACGCGGCATTTTCTACTATTTCCATAAAAGAATCAAGAAATTTACTATAAAGACAAACCAAAATCACTCATCATACAAACGAGTGATTTTGTGCTAATGTCAAGAAAAGCTCCGCATAATTTCCTAAAAAGAGTTTATCTGCACTATAAATAATCTGAGATTGGACTGATGAGAAACCGCTTTGAGACAGTTTTCCTTCCAAATCAGCAAGATGAAAACCATGATGATTTGTATCTGTTTTGACAAAATCAGCAATAAAAAGTTGTCCGTCATCAGCAAGATGATTTCTAAACACATTCAAAGTCTCTTCAATATTTGACATATGATGAAGAACACGACTAACCACGATGATGTCAAATAATTGATTTAATGGGTTTGTCAACAAATCCTGCTGCAACAAATAAACATTATCAATGGCTTGCTTTTCCACTTTTAGGCGAGCTTGATCAAGCATTTTATCTGAAATATCAACAAGCGTGACTGACTTGGATTGAGCTGCCAATGGCAGGCTCACCAATCCGGTACCACCGCCAAAATCCAAAATGCGCTTGTCAGAAAAATCTACTATTTGTTTTTCCACTTCTTTGCAAATGAGATCAGCAATAAATATATTTTTTGGAGAATCGAATGATTCTGCCTTATGATTAAAATGATGTTCCATATTTTTAGTTTAACAGAAAGTAAATCATTCTTCCAGAAAAATGCTTAACTGGTTTTCTAATTTCTTAGTAAACTTATTTTGAAATTACTATCAGTTTATCATTCATACAAGGTTTCTCAGAATAAATGGCTGGAGCTTTTACAAGCCTCAAGAGCGATCAACTACTGTGCGTCAGATTTATCTCTATTAAAAAGCGAGGCTAAGAAACTACCATCCCAGCCTCGTCTACTATTTGACATATTTTTTATTTAGTCATCAAATCCATTTGGGTGTTTGCTTTGCCAATGCCAAGCATCTTGACACATACGCGTAATATCAAATTGTGCTTCCCAACCAAGCTCTTCTTTTGCTTTTGTAGAGTCGGCATAGCAAGTTGCAATGTCACCAGGGCGGCGGTCAACAATCTTGTAAGGAATTGGTTTGCCGACTGCTTTTTCCATATTTTGGATAATTTCTAAAACAGAGTATCCTTTACCGGTACCAAGGTTATAGATATTTAGACCAGCAGTTCCTTCAATTTTTTGCAGAGCAGCCACATGTCCTTTTGCCAAATCCACCACGTGAATATAGTCACGAACGCCGGTACCATCAACTGTTGGATAGTCATTGCCAAATACTTGCACTTCTTTTAATTTTCCAACAGCAACCTGCGTCACATATGGCAAGAGATTATTTGGAATGCCATTTGGATTTTCACCCAAATCACCACTTTCATGAGCACCAATTGGATTAAAATACCGAAGCAAGACAACATTCCAGTTTGCATCAGCTTTGTAAATATCCGTCAGCATTTCTTCAATCATCAGTTTTATACGTCCGTAAGGATTGGTGACTGACAGAGGAAAATCTTCTAAAATTGGAACGGTATGAGGATCGCCATAGACAGTTGCAGAAGAGCTGAAAATGATATTTTTGCAATTGACTTCTTCCATGACGCGTAGCAATGTCAACGTTCCTGTAATGTTGTTTTCGTAATAAGTCAGCGGAATTTGTGTTGATTCACCGACTGCTTTCAACGCAGCAAAATGAATCACACCTGTTGGTTGTTCTGCTTTAAAAATTTCCAGCAAGGCTTTCTTATCACGAATATCCACTTGGTAAAATGGAACTTTCTGACCAACAATTCGTTCTACAACTTCTACACTTTTTTGCTGCTGTTCACTAAATTATCAACAATAACAACTTCGTGTCCAGCATTGACTAACTCAATAACGGTATGCGTTCCGATAAATCCGGCTCCACCTGTTACTAAAATTTTATGTTTCATGATTCTCCTTTTAAGACAAAACTTCAATAGTTACTTTTTATTTTAATACTTTTTGAGTCTTGGCATAGTTGGCTTCGACAGCTTCCTTTTCAGCTTTCCACCAATCTTGGTGATCCGTGTACCACTTGATTGTTTCTTTCAATCCAGCCTCAAAGTTGGTAAATTCTGGTTTCCAGCCTAGTTCATTACGCAACTTGCTAGCGTCAATAGCATAGCGCAGGTCGTGACCCGCACGGTCTGTTACATGGTCGTAAGCGTCAGCTGGTTGTCCCATTTCTTTGAGAATGAGCTCTAGCACTTCTTTGTTATTCTTCTCACCGTCTGCACCAATTAGGTAGGTTTCACCGATTTTCCCTTTTGTGAGAATGGTCCAAACCCCTGATGAATGGTCATTGGTATGAATCCAGTCACGAACATTCTTTCCTTCCCCATAAAGTTTTGGACGAATGCCTGAAAGGATATTGGTAATCTGACGCGGAATGAATTTTTCGATGTGTTGATATGGTCCGTAGTTGTTTGAACAGTTAGAGATGGTGGCTTTAACACCGAAAGAGCGCACCCAAGCCTTGACAATCAAATCAGAAGCTGCTTTAGTTGAAGAATAAGGTGAGCTTGGATTGTATTTGGTTTCTGGGGTGAATTTTTCACCCAGTCCTTCACCGTGACCTGGAAGATCTTCACGAAGAGGAAGGTCTCCGTAAACTTCGTCAGTCGACACATGGTGGAAACGAATGTCGTATTTACGAGCTGCTTCAAGAAGCGTATAAGTTCCAACAAAGTTCGTATCGATAAATGGACGAGGATCATTTAGCGAATTGTCATTATGGCTTTCTGCCGCATAGTGAACAATTGCATCCGCATTCTTAGCTACTTGATCAACAATTGCTGCATCTGCAATATCTCCAACGACTAACTCCACGCGATCACCTAGAATTTCTTCAATGTTAGCTCGGTTACCAGCATAAGTTAGCTTATCCAGAACCGTGATATGCACATCTGGAAAGTTATTGTACACATAATGGACAAAGTTAGAACCGATGAATCCTGCTCCACCTGTCACTACAATATTTTTATATTCAGTCATGAAAAGATTTTCTCCTATTTTTCTGAGGGTATTATAACATATCTTTGGTCAAAGGCTTAACATCCTTAAGCATTGGATGATTCTTATCTGCTTCAGAAACTTCTGCTTGGTCAAGATTTTCCCATTCAATCTCAAGAGCGGGGTCAGCATAGTTGACAAAGGCATACTTAGGTTTCAATTCTAATGCCCAGTAATCATTGACCAAATAGCTATAAGAAACTGTATCTGACAATACTTGGAAGCCATTTGCTACACCGCGAGGAACGAAAATTCCCTTGCTGGCATCAATGACCGTTTGGTAGGTATTTCCGAACGTTTCTCCTTCACGCAAATCAACCCAAGAACCGAGAACTTTTCCGCCATCTGCGACAGAAATGTACTTATCCCAAGGTTCTGCATGAAGTCCACGGAGCACATTTTTGCGAGAAAAGCTTACATTGTTTTGAAGCTTACCTTCTGCAAAAAAGCTTTCTGGAAAACCAAGGGGTACCATTTTTTCTTTTTGAAAGTTTTCCTTGAACCAGCCACGATTGTCTCCATGAACTGGAATATCAAATTCCAGCATGCCAGGAATGGCTTCAATCTTACGGGCTGCTAATTTTTTTTCAAAAAATTGTTCAGACATGTCTTATTCTTCTCCAATCAAGCGCAATAAGTAATGACCGTATTCGTTCTTTTTAAGTGATTGTGCCAAATCATGAACTTGTTCTTTGGTAATATAACCCATACGGTAGGCAATTTCCTCTAAGTTTGCTACTTGCACATTTTGCATACGTTGGACGGTTTCGATGTATTGAGCAGCTTCTAACAAGCTTTCGTGTGTACCAGTATCCAACCAAGCAAAACCACGTCCCATAAGCTCAACAGACAAATCGCCGCGGTCTAAGTAAGCCTTATTGACATCAGTGATTTCCAGCTCTCCACGTGGACTAGGCTTGATATTTTTAGCAATTTCTACTACGTCATTGTCATAGAAATAAAGTCCTGTAACTGCATAGTTAGAACGGGGCTGTTCTGGTTTTTCTTCGATAGAGATTGCATTCATATTTTCATCAAATTCAACCACACCGAAACGCTCTGGGTCTTTTACTTGATAACCAAAGACAGTCGCTCCGTTTTCCTTAGAAGCAGCTTTTTGCAGCATTTTACTAAGGCCTGGACCATGATAAATATTATCACCTAAAATCAAAGCCACATGGTCATCTCCGATAAAGTCAGCACCGATGATAAAGGCTTGGGCCAAACCATCTGGACTTGGTTGCTCAGCGTAAGAAAGTTTGATACCAAACTCCGAGCCATCACCCAACAAATCCTCAAAGCGAGGGAGATCTGTCGGTGTTGAGATAATCAAGATATCCTTGATACCAGCCAGCATGAGGGTTGATAGCGGATAATAAATCATGGGTTTATCATAAACCGGCATGAGTTGTTTAGATGCAGCTCTAGTCAAAGGATATAAACGTGTACCAGAACCACCTGCAAGGATAATACCTTTCATAATGAGTTTCCTCTCTTAAATGTATTCTCCTTATTTTACCATTTTTTAAAGCGGATGTCATCCTTCAAGAAAGAGAGCGCTTTCATTTAAAGTCTCTCATACTTAATGAAAATCCAAAACGAAACAAAAAATCAGTCAAAGTAGAACTGCTGTTATCTAAATAGGCTGATAAAATATACGATTGGTCTCAAAAAAGTATCTGCTATCCTAAAGCCACATCCAATACCATCATCAACACAAAGCCCACCATGAGACCTAAAGTCGCAACATCTGTATTGCCATTAGTTTGAGAGTCTGGTATCAGCTCCTCCACGACGACGAAAATCATGGCTCCCGCCGCAAAAGACAGGGCATAGGGTAGAATAGCCGTCATTGCCATAACCGCATAAGCACCAAAGATAGCTCCGATAGGCTCAACAATAGCCGACATTGAACCCCAGTAAAAAGCTTTAAGACGCGATTCCCCCTCTGTCCGTATAGGAATGGACAAGGCTGCCCCTTCCGGCACATTTTGGAGACCAATTCCCAGAGCCAGACCTACAGCTCCGATAAAAACTTCCAGACTGGAATTGCTGGATAAGGCTCCGAAGGCCACTCCTACTGCCAAGCCTTCTGGAAAATTGTGTATGGTAATAGCCAGAAAAAGCAGGGCCGTTTTGGACAGTTTATTCTGGCTGTGCTCCGGCAGACTTTCTGCCTCAGATACATCCTTCTTGCTAAGGTGTAAATGGGGTACTACCGCATCAATAAAGCGCAAGAAGAAACCACCCAACAGAAAACCAAGGGCGGCTGGCATCCAAGACCACACTCCATAGTTACCTTTTGCATACTCAATTGAAGGCTGCAAGAGCGACCAAAATGAAGCTGCAATCATGACACCAGCTGCAAATCCCATCATAATATCCAGCAGCTTACGACTGACTGTTTTAAAGAAAAAGACAACCGCAGAGCCTACAATGGTACAGCCCCATGTAAAGAGTCCCGCCAAAAAAGCCTGTAGCACCACAGGCTGCTCCTGCAACCAGTTCATAACAACTTCATCTCCTCATTATCTTTCATCATACAATATCGTCTTGGTTTCTTTGATGCAATGGTTCTCTTCATTCCAATAGTGAATCCGCTCAAAGGAGCCTTTTCGCCAGTACAAAGGAAGCCTATCTCTGATGTCGTCCTGCATGTCGAGCTGGTCCAGTTCATCAATTGACCACCATTTGGGCTGACCTTCCCGTGATTCCGTTAGTAGTTCCCCGTCAAATTCCTCGCAGAGAAAATCATAATAGACATAACGCTCTGCTTTTGTTGGATTGGTAAAACCCGAAATACCTTTAAGTTGTAGATTCAAAGCCGTCAGCCCCGTTTCTTCTTTCAACTCACGAGCTGCTGCTTCAAAAAAAGATTCTGGAAACTCAACTTTCCCACCTGGCTGAATCCAGCCTTTAAAATCATCATACTGTCGATTGAGCAAGAGAACTTGATTCCCTTTTTTCACACACACATTGACCCAATTTAAAATTTTTTCTGTCATCTATTTCTCTTTTTTAATATATCTTTCAATAGGATAATCAGCTGAATTTAAACTCCCACTTTTTTCCTGAACCATCTGAGCCAAATGATATCCGATGAGCGGACCTGTCGTCAAACCAGAAGAGCCTAAACCACTGGCTGCAAATACCTGCGGAAGATTTGGCACCTGACCAAAGAAAGGAGAAAAATCACTAGTATAGGCTCGAATTCCGACCCGTTCGCTCACCACTTTTGCCTGAGACAAGCTAGGAAAATAGTAGAGGGCCTCCTGCTCCATTTCATCCAACATAGCCTGATTTACTTTGAGGTCATAGCCCATTTCATTTTCGTGTGTAGCTCCCATACTGATTTTGCCATTTTGAAAAGGAATAATATCTAGCTCTCCTTCTGGCATAACAACTGGATAATCATCTGTCACCAGAGCAGTCTGATAATCTCGCAGCTGACCTTTTTGTGGACGAACATCCACCTGATAACCTAATGGTTTCAGAAGCTCAGGCAACCAAGCTCCTATTGCCAATATAACTTGGTCAAAACAAGAACGATTAACCCAGAAAGCCCCATCTCGAATGTCCAAACTTACTTTCTTTTGAATTACTTCTGCACCGCTAGCCGCAAGCAAAGCCTGAGTCAATAATGAGCCTTCCACGCGTGCTCCTCCAGAAGCATAGAGTAGCCGGTCAAAACCTTTAAGATCTGGAAAGTACTCTGCTGCTTCCGCCCGTGAAAGCAGCCGCAAGTCTCCAATGAGCGGTGACTCTTTTCGCCGTTGGTCTGCCAAGTCATAGAGTGCCTCCAAGCTCTCCTCTTTTTTCTTCAGCAAAAAGACGCCGGTCTGTTGGTAAAACTCCGTTGCAAAACCGTCCTTCTGTAAATCAACTATCAAATCCAGATAAAAATCTGCTCCCAGTCGCGCCATGCGATACCATTCTTTATTGCGCCGCTTAGAAAACCACGGACTAATAATACCAGCCGCTGCCTTGGTTGCCTGACCTTGACCATAGTCAAAAACTGTCACCTGATAAGCAGGATTTTTCGATAGATAATAGGCAGCAGTTGATCCGACAATCCCTGCTCCAATAATCGCTACTTTTTTCATACAATTTCCTACTTAGATATGTTTAAAAGGATTTGTAGAAACCTGACTGGCTAAAAATTCAACTTCCCAACTCTCTTCTACTTTCCAATCTTGAAACTTTTCAACCAATTTTTCTACAAAGAGCACTTCTATATGGTGACCCGGATCCAAAGCTAGAAGTCCCTCGCTCAGCATATCTTGTGCTGTATGGTAGTAAATATCACCTGTAATATAAAACTGAGCGCCCTTTGCTAAAGCCTCCTTATAAAAGGACTGACCACTGCCACCACAGATCGCTACTTTCTCAATCATTCGATTCAGATCCACATCCGAATAAGTCACCAAACGCAAACTATCCAGACCAAAAGTTTCCTTAACCTTGCCTGCAAAGTCTCCAAAAGTCTGAGGCGCAATCTTGCCAATACGACCAATGCCGTGTCCAGGAGCCGTTTCGCTAAGATAATCCGTGTCAGTGATTTCTAGTAGATCACAAAACCAGTCATTAAGACCGTCATCCACAATATCAATATTGGTATGGCTAACATAAACTGCAATATCGTGTTTAATCAAATCGATGTAAATCTGATTCTGAGATCGGTCTGCCACTAAATCTTTAATAGGACGAAAGATTGGTGCGTGCTTGACCAAAATCAAATCTACATCTTTTTCAATCGCCTCCGCAACCGTCTGTTCGCGGATATCCAAAGTCACCAGCACTCGTTTGACTTCTTTATTCAAAGTTCCAATTTGCAGTCCGCAGACATCTCCCGTCATGGACAGCTCCTTAGGACAGTATGCTTCATAATGGTTAATAAAATCACTTGCCAGCATGCAGTACCTCCTTGATTTGCTTGATTTTTTTGGACATAGCAGAGCGTTCCGTTAGATTTTTCTCTGGGATTTTAGCCAGAGCTTTTTCCAGTTTGTCTACTTCCCGCTGCCATCTATCTTGAAAAACAGCTGATTGCTCCCTCATTAGATAAGATCCGAAGCGTTCTTGTTCAGCATTCAACACTTGATGCCCCTGTTCAGCTATCATTATCTCGTAAAATTTCCCATTTTCTTCCACAATAGCTTCTTCTATAATTTGAAAATTATGACTACACAACCACCTGCGAAGTTCATCTTCCCGATTGTTAGGCTGAAGAATCAGGCGCTTAACAGATGCCAATTTTGCACTGCCATTGTCTAAAATATCTGCTATCAATCCTCCTCCCATTCCTGCAATAACGATAACATCAATCTGATCTTCTGCATCAAAAGCTGCCAAACCATTTGCCAAACGAACAGAAATTTTATCGGACATCTGGTTATCGGCTACATTCGTCACCGCAGACTGATAAGGTCCCTCAACAACTTCACCAGCAATGGCTGAGGAAATTCTCCCCTGCTGAATTAGATAAATCGGTAAATAAGCGTGGTCACTTCCTACATCCAAGATTTTGGCATCCTGTGGTACAAAACCAGCCACTTTTCTCAAACGTTTTGAGATATTCTTTACTTGCATGATAACTCATTTCTAAAATAATCGTTTCACTTAGTATATCATTTTTGAGGAACTAAAAAAAGAGTCTATTCCAAGAGAATAAACTCCGATTTCTTAATCTCGCCACAAATCCATAGCCTTCAAAAAATCATCCGAGACAGTGATATTTTGTGGATTTGTCGCCTCACGCTCTTCTCGCTTCGCTTCTACCTGTGCTACTGTTGTAATGCCTTCACGGCGCCAATTCCGTAAAATAGCTTGGATGTATTTCCAGTTTGCCTTTCCATTAAAAACAGCTTCACGAAGAGCAGCAGTAACAAGTTCAGGACTGGTCTTGTCATCTTGAATCGTTTTTGTCAAATCCTCGATTTCAAACGGTGTCAAGAGACGACCTAATTCTTGCTGGAAAGTCTCGACCAAGTCTTTTAAAACATTTTGAGAAACAGCTTGCGCAACGCTTGAGTGATTCTCTACAATTTCATCCAATCGTTCAAGCGCTGGCAGCGCATCAAAAACTGCCTCAATTTCACCATTGAGTGCAATTGTTTTGTACTGCAACAATCCTTTTTCTGTCAAATTTGACATAGAGCGATTGACCTCTGCAACGGATTTCCCGATACTTTCTGCAATCTGAACAGGAGAAATCTCTTCTAGCGATGTTGTATTTTGCAAATAGAAAAATTGCCAGACCAAAAAGTCATCACTATTATCAAATATCTCATGAAAATGAAAAAGAAGCTCAGTTGGCAATACTAAATTGCCCGTCTTATACGCTGATAAATAAGTCATAACACCTCTTATAAATAAGCAAACAAGGACGCGTCATTTGCTGCATTTGCCCAGTCAAATGGCGTTTCTTGATAAACAGCATAATTAATCCAATTGTTGAAAAACAGCGCCGCAGCCAGATTCCATCGCAAACACGGAGTTGAAGTAACGTCATCATTTTTGAAATAATTTTCTGGAATATGCGGATTCAGCCCTTCGTCTACATCACGCAAATATTCTTTTGCCAAGGTCTCGCGGTCATATTCCAAATGACCAAAGCTATACACTTCGCGAAGATCACGACTTGCCGCAACGGAGGTACCGACTTCTTCTCCACAAGCTAAAATTTCCAAATTACTCTTATTTAAAATATCCTCTTTGCGAACTTCTGTATAACGCGAATGAGGAGCTGCATATTCATCATCAAAGCCGCGGAACAGCAAATTTGGTTTTTCTGGTGTGGATTGACTATAAATACCGGACAACTTGCGCTTCATCTGGTGTTTAGCAATGCCATAACGAGCATAAAGAGCTGCTTGCGCTCCCCAACAAATATGCAACGTTGAGTAAACATGCGATTTGGACCAGTCAATAACTTGTCGAAATTCTTCCCAATAATCTACTGCTTCAAAAGGCAAATGCTCGACTGGCGCTCCAGTGACAATCAAACCGTCAAAATAACGACCTTTGATCTCGTCAAAAGTCTTATAAAACGCCTCCATATAGTTCGCATGCATCGTTTTGAAGGTATGAGAAGTCATGTAAAGAAATTCAATCCGAAGTTGCAATGGCGTATTTGCTAAATGACGCAACAACTGTGTTTCCGTCACTGTTTTTTGCGGCATTAAATTCAAAATCAAGATATTCAGAGGACGAATATCTTGGTGTTCTGCACGCTCATCATCCATGACAAAGATATTCTCAGATCTTAAAATGTCAACAGCTGGTAATTTCTTATCAATTTTAATAGGCATGAAAATATCTCCTTTTGCTTTCTGCTTTTATTATACTGAAAGGAGATATAGTTTTCAATTATACTTTTTCTACAACAAGATATAGCTTTTAGTTATACCTTAATAATGCATGAGAACTTTGTAATCGTAGTTACCAATAGCTTCGCGTCCCTTCAATTCATCCAATTCAATAAGGAAAGCGCAACCTGCAACGATACCACCTAAACGTTCAACCATTTCAATTGTTGCTTTAACCGTTCCTCCCGTTGCAAGAAGGTCATCAACAATCAGTACACGCTGTCCAGGCTTGATAGAGTCTGCGTGCATTGTTAAGGTATCTACACCATACTCTTTTTCATAACTAGCTGAGATAACCTCACGAGGCAATTTCCCAGGCTTACGTACTGGAGCAAAACCAACCCCAAGCTCATAAGCTACCGGACATCCAACAATAAATCCACGCGCTTCTGGACCGACAATCATATCAATTTTCTTGTCCGTAGCATATTGGACAATTTCACGAATAGCATAGCTATAGGCATTTCCATCTGCCATCAATGGGCTAATGTCACGAAATAAAATCCCTTCTTGCGGGTAATTTTCAATGGTTGCAATATAATCTTTTAAATCCATAACTGTCTTTCTATCAAAAAGTTTTTACTCTCTATTATATCATGTTTTTTAGGAAATGGGGCAGAAAACATACTTGCTTTCAAAAAATAGTCACAGCACAGTCATTCTCGTCTTTTGCTATTTTAAAATAATACTTGCAACAATTGGACTGACAATCACATACATAATCCCTGTCACGCCAATAGCTAGACCAGCCATAGCTCCTGCGACTTGTCCATATTTAAAAGCTGTCCCTGTCCCAACAGCATGTCCCGTTCCTCCAAAAGCTAAGCCTACTGCAACAGGATCTTTGATTTTTAAGATTTTTAAAACAGTCGGACCGATCACACTTGTCAAGATTCCCGTTGCAACTACAACTACCAACGTCACTGTCGTCAGCCCTTGCATTTTATCTGTAATTCCAACCGCCATAGCTGTTGTTACTGATTTGGGAAAGAGTGAAATTGCTAAGAAAAAATCCATTCCAAAAGCCTTTGCGACCAAAGCTGTAAAACTGGTATTCACTACCACTGCTACAAAAGTACCAATCAAAATGCTTCTGGCATGGTGTTTCATGAGATGAAATGTTTTATACAAAGGAATTCCCAGTGCAACCGTTGACGGCACAATGAGATTATTCAAATACGCCCCGCCTACGTAGTAATTCTTGTAAGAAATTCCTGTCAATTTTAAAAATACAATGACAAATATGGTGGCTAGAAGTAAAGGGGTTGTCAAAGGATGCGGAAATCTGCGAAAAATCAACATTCCTACCAGATAAGCAAAGATTGATAAAGCCAAACCAAATAAAGGATTGCCCCACAAATTAGACATTTCTTGTTTCTCCTTCTCCGTAATCTCCTTCAAAGCGATTTTTGATAAAATGAACAACCACGGCAATGACAACCACATTGATCACAATCGCCCCAACAATAATCAAAACAATCGGCAACAAATAAGGCGCAATGACATGAAATTTATCCATAATTCCAACCGCTGGCGGCAAAAATAAAATGGTCATATTGGCTAATAAAAAATTTCCCACCATACTCACATGCCGCAATCTGAAAATTTTAAATTGCAAAGCCAAAAAAAGAAGAATGAGGCCAATAATGCTTCCTGGAATAGGCAAATGAAAAAGATAGGAAATCCCTTCTCCTATCAAAGAAATCGAAAAAATAATCATCAATTGTACGTATAATTTCACAAGAAACCTCCAAACTTTCTAGTAACAGTCTACTACTTTTCAGAAAAATTTCAATATTTTTCAAAAAAATAAATGAGTGAATCCGTTCTCTTCACTCATTTTATCTTCTAGTAAGAAAAAACGCTACTAACGAGCGTTTTGTAGTAAAACGGAAGACATGGGATTCGAACCCACGCACGCTTTCACACGCCTACTGCGTTTCCAACACAGCCTCTTAAGCCTCTTGAGTAATCTTCCATATTTAACAATGGAGCCGGTGGGAATTGAACCCACGTCCAAACACCTGCCAACACATTTGTCTACAACCATAGGTTATGTATTGGATTTAACTTCGCTTTGACACATAACTCAAGCCCAAGCCAAGCGAGTCTATCAGTCTCTTATCAAGCCCCTAGACAAGGCTTAATCGTATCTCGCTATTATTAAGACCGGTCATCGAACACGAGCGATCCGAATCTGGTCACGCTGGCTGTTTTTTAGGCAGCTAAAGCGTAAGAATTATTATTTTTTGCAGTTATATTTAACTGGCGCTTTACATCCGCTCGATGAGTCGCAAAATGTGCCTCATAATGCCTGTCGAATCCGTAACGACCCCAAGACATAAAAGTATTATACCATATTTTTTAATAATATTTCAATTTTTAAGTCTATTCTTTTTGAATCTATTATTTTTTACAGGAACTTTTATGCTATACTAAAAAGGAATCTGTTTGAAAGGATTGTTATCACATTATGGTATTGCATCTTATTTGGCTTCTTCCTGCTCTTCTTTTTCTTGCCTTGTTTTATATGGAGCCAAGGCGACTCTTCAATGCGTATTTGCTTAGTATCGTTTTAATTTTATTTGCCGCTATCGTTTCTGGTTTATTTGTGATTCATATGGAACAACTTGTCAATAGAAATCTGGCAATGCTTTCTTTGCTCATCTTAGCACTTTTCATTCCTTTGAGTGTTATAATTTCAACCATTTATCTCATTTTTAATGGCAGACAGATGATGACCTTTGAAGGTAGGCGTTTAGCAAACCTTCTCTCCCTCTTTTATGGACTCGCTATTGCTCTTTCCCTAGCGCTTACTTTTTTCTTTCCTCATTTTATCTTTCTTCATAAAATCCTATCTCTTACAAATGGACTTCTAATTTATGGTAGCTATCTTTATGTGACCTATATCCTTTACGGTTTTGTTTATAATACTTTTCCCGTCATAAAACATTTAGACTACATCATCATCTTAGGGTCTGGTTTGATAGGAGACAAGGTTCCGCCTCTTCTCGCTCAACGACTTGAAAAGGGGAAGATGATGTATGAAAAATTTCATAACCATCCCAAAATTGTCGTTTCTGGAGGACAAGGTGTCGATGAACCAATAACTGAAGCAGAAGCAATGGCGCAATATTTAAGGCAAGTAGGTATTCCACAAAAAGATATTATAATTGAACAGCAGTCAACCAATACCTTAGAAAATTTGCAGTTTAGCAAAACTATTTTAGACGAAAAAAGTAAGGAAAATTACTATTGCTTGGTCGTCACCAACTCTTTCCACTCTTTGCGAGCAGGTATTTACATGCGAAAGCTCGGCATAAAGGGGCGAAGTATCGGCTCTAGAACAGCACTTTATTTTCTCCCGTCGGCTTGGATACGTGAAACACTTGGACTAATCATGCTTTATTGGAAATGGCATGCCGTTTTTCTTGGATTGTATTTCATTGTTTGGCTTACTAACCTCTTTCGATAAGGCGTAATTTTACTTAACGGAATGAACAATTCGTAGAAAACGATTGAAGCTGTCGACTGGGGCGACAAAGTAAACTGAAACTCATTCGCCTCGTCCGCTCGGCTGACAATATAAACCAAAACTCATTCGCCTCGTCCGCCGGGCTGACAGTATAAATCAAAACTAATCCACCCCATCCGCCCGGCTGACAATATAAATCAAAACTAATCCACCCCATCCGCCCGGCTGACAATATAAATCAAAACTAATCCACCCCATCCGCCCGGCTGACAATATAAATCAAAACTAGTTCATTTCGTCCGCTGGGCGGACGGAAGAAATGTCATGCAGTTTTGAAGATTTAGCAAAAAATAGTTGTGAGACAGAGCAATTGCATTTTAGCTTTATGTCACCAAAGATAAAAAAACACGAACTCGTCCAGATTAGCTAGCAACTAGTCAAAGACAGAGTTCGTGTTTTTATTGTTTAATTGGAGTTTTCTTTTGCTCCTTTATTCGTTAGGCTTCTTTCTTAGCAAACTGACTTGTATATAAGTCGTAATAGAAACCTTTATCCGCTAAAAGCGATTCGTGAGTTCCTTGCTCAATGATTTGCCCGTCTTTGAGAACCAAAATCTTGTCCGCCTCTTGAATCGTCGATAAGCGGTGAGCAATGACAAAGCTTGTTCGTCCTTGCATGAGGTTCTTCATCGCTTTTTGAATCAAGAGCTCTAGGCGTGTATCAACGGACGAGGTTGCTTCATCCAAAATCAAGATTTTTGGATCGGCTAATAATGCTCGCGCAATGGTCAGCAATTGTTTTTGTCCTAGCGAAATATTGCTGGATTCCTGATTCATTTCCATATTATAACCACCTGGAAGCGTCCGAATGAAATGATCGACATTAGCCGCTTTGGCAGCTTCCACAATCTCTTCATCTGTCGCATTCAGATTTCCAAAACGCAAGTTTTCTTTGACTGTTCCTTCATAAAGCCAAGCATCTTGCAAGACCATTCCAAATTGTTTGTGGTATTCTTGTCGTGATAAGTTACGAATATCGTGACCATCGACAGAAATCGAACCAGCAGTTACATCGTAAAAACGCATGAGCAGATTGATGAGGGTGGTCTTTCCGGCACCCGTTGGACCGACAATCGCTACCATTTCGCCCGGCTTAACTTCTAAGTTAAAGTCTCGAATGAGCGGTTTGTTTTCCACGTATTGAAAGTCAACATGCTTGAAGCTAACCTGACCTGTCAAATCATGCTCCAGCCACTCTTTCACATCTGTTACTTCGTCTGGTTCATCCAAAACTTGGAAGACACGATCCAGCGAAGACTTAGCACTCTGCAATTGCCCAGCCAGTTGCGTTAAGTTTTGGATTGGTTGGTTCACTTGCCACACATATTGTACAAATGCTTGCATGTTCCCAATCGTTAATTGTCCAGAAATGACTTGCAGACCGCCAACAACCGCTACAATCAAATAGGTCAAATCTGAAACGGCGTTCAAAATTGGCATCATCAAACCCGAAATAAAGCTAGCTTTGAAGCCAACTTCTTGGAGATTTTGCGTGATTTCGCGAAAATCTTCTGAAGATGTTTCTTCACGGCCATAGAGTTTCAGCACATTAAAACCGCTCAGATTTTCCTGCACAAATCCGTTCATAGCACCCAGCGCATCTGCTTGCTTTTTAAAATACGGCTGCGATTTCTTTAAGATAAAATTCGCCCCAAAGTAGGTCAAAGGAATGCTAGCAATCACTATCAAAGCCAGTTGAAAATTAAGATACAAGACCATTCCGATAACTAAGGTAATGGTCAAAACCGCATTTACAACTTGTAAGAATGATTGTTGAAGCGCATTTGAAACAGTCTCTACATCACTGGTAAAGCGCCCTAGCAAATCTCCAAATTGATGCTTATCAAAGTAAGAAACTGGAATTTGATTAATTTTAGAACTCAACTCATTGCGCATATCGCGTACCGTATTTTGCACCGCATTGGTCATAAAATAATTAGAATAGTAAGCCCCAATTTCATAGAACAAACCACGCAAAAGGTAAAGTGCCATTACCCAAAAGACATATGTTGTGTTTATACTGGCGCCTTCGACTCCTTTTGCTATGTCCAGCACATTTCGTGTCAATTCTGTAATAGCAAGACCAAGTACAAAAGGCTCTAGCACGCTCATCACAATACTCACCACCTTCAAAAAGATAGCAAGGATTACTGAGAGTTTATAAACTTTTAAATAACTCCACAAGCGCATAAAACTATGTTGTTTCATCTTTCCCTCCTATTCTTCTGTTAGTGATTGACTATTAAGCTGAGAATTAGCAATTTCGCGATAGATATCGTTTTGTTGCAACAATTCTTCATGTGTTCCGCGCCCGACAATTTCTCCCTTATCCAGAACAATAATCTGATCTGCATCCATAATGGTTCCCACACGTTGTGCTACAATCAATACAGTAGCATTTTGCGTAACTTCTTTGAGTCGACTTCGAAGAATGGCATCGGTCTTATAGTCCAACGCAGAAAATGAATCATCAAAAATATAAATATCTGGTTCTTTCACGACCGCCCGCGCAATGGAGAGACGTTGCTTTTGACCACCAGAGAGATTGCTCCCTCCTTCTGCCAAATGCGTTTCAAAACGCTCTTCCTTGCTTTCGATAAAGTCTCTCGCTTGTGCTACATCTGCTGCTTGCACCAATTCCTCACGACTAGCATGTTCTTTCCCATACCGCAGATTTTCTGCGATTGTTCCCGTAAACAGCAAAGCCTTTTGTGGAATGAAACCTATCTTCTGCCGCAACGCTTTTAGGTTATAAGAACGCACGTCCACTCCGTCTACTAAAATCTTTCCAAGTGTCACGTCATAGAAACGCGGAATCAATTGCACCAATGAAGACTTTCCTGAGCCGGTCGAGCCGATAAAAGCAATCGTTTCACCAGGTTTCGCTTTGAATGAAATATCATGTAGCACTGGGCTTTCAGTCTCACCAGGATAAGCAAAAGTAACATTGTCAAACTCTAAATAACCGTGACTGTCTGTCTCCGTAACACCGTCTTCGTTTGGATTGATCGAAATCGGCATTTCCATTACTTCTTTCAAGCGTTCACTTGAAACAGCTGTACGAGGATACATCGTAAACAAACTAGATAGCAACAAGAAAGACAGCAAAGCATGGAAACTGTATTCGATAAAAGCAACCAAATCCCCAACTTGCAAGTCTCCTGTACCAAGTGGTTTTAAAGCAAACCAGACAATGGCAACAATCATGGCAATGATGATTTGAACAAAGAGCGGTTCTGTCAAACCAGTTAATTTAAATAAGCGATTGGAATTATCCGCATAAATTTCATTTTGTGAAGCAAAGCGCTCTTCTTGAAATTCTTCTCGTGCAAAAGCCCGAATGACGCGCAGACCCGTTAAATTTTCACGCGCGTATTGATTGATTTTGTCTAACGTTTTTTGTTGCTTTTCTGATAGAGGACGTGTTTTTGTCGCCACATACCAAACGACAATGCCAAGAAAAGGAACGGAAATTGCGACAATCCAAGCTAAGGAAGGACTAGTGAAAAAAATCATCATCACACTAGACATCATCATCATAGGCGTAATGACACCCAATTTTAAGGATTGCTCTGCAAATTGCATCAAAACAAAAGCATCACTGGTAATCCGTGTCACTAAGGATGAAACACCAATCTGCTCGTATTCATGATGGGAATACTCTTGCAATTTATCATACACATCATTGCGCATGTCCCGTACCATGCTCGTCGTTAATTTCCCAGCAGCATAGGCAAGGACAATCCGTCCAAAGACTCCTAGCAAAATGACAATGAGCATCACAATCGCCCAATAATACAAACGATTGCTGTCTCCTCGATTAATCCCTTCGTCAATCATTCGTGCCAAAACAGTCGGCAAACCGAGATTCACCACGACAAAGAAGACAGCACCAAAGAAATCCAGCATCAACCATTTAGGATATTTTTTCAAATAAGACCAAATATACTTCATGTTTCTCCTTTCTCCTCATAAAATAAATCCACAATAAAAAAGCACCAACGTAATTTTTAGACAAAATGGGAGTGGGACAGAACTTATCTTGAAAAATTTAAGTTCGTAGTCCCACCCCCGCAAGGGTGATTAGGTGCTCTTTCGAGCTTGAAAAGCGAATAAAGATTCCAATCACCTACTGCGTCATTCGCTTATCACTAAATTAGATAGAGGCTGAGATACTTTTTGTCCGACCTCATGTAAAAATAGTATAACAAAAAGATGATATAAATGCAACGTTAGCAATAATCTAGTTGGTAACGGTCACTTCTCCTGTCTGATAATTTAATCGAATTCCTGTCTGTACGTTGGGGACAAAGACATTTATTTCCAGATTGTCGTCATTAGATTTGCCTTCAATATGCGAACCAACCGGCACCAAATCCTGTTCATTGGCATAAATCAAAGTCACCCGATACCGAACTCGTTTATTTTTGTCTAGTGCCTTACGTATCTTTGTTTCATAAAAATTTTGACCCGTAGAATAACTAGTATTGGCTTGATTAGCCCAAGCTGTTTGCACAGCGATGTTTTTCGGGTTGCTGGTCGAAGCATCAAAGCCTTTCAAGTTGCCAATCAAAGCATAACCCAACAAATGCCCACGGTCAACCGCATGATTGTATTCACCTGATAAATGCTTCACCTGATGCCAACCAGCAGGTGTCCAAGTCGTGGATCCATTTCCTGTTTCCTCACGATTCTTATACTGACGAGTGGCTTTGGATAAAAGAGCATTGGCTACAGTCGGAACAGTCTGACCTCGAACAAACTTGGTCTTATTATCCGCGTAAGGAACGCTTGCAACTTTGGCATCCAATGTTGTTTTATTTTCGTTGATTATAAAGGCTCCCGATCCATTCCATTCGATCTTTCCTTTGAGCTGTCGTTTAACAGATTCTGTCAAAATACTCTGTGCTAATTCTTGACTGGGTGCTGCATGATTCATCCGAATACTTCGATTAATAGCAGAGCTATCAGAATGACTCGTACTAGTGCGATGATTGCTAAAAGAATAACCTCCCAGCGCAAGAACGAGTGCAAGAAATACGCCTACTACACTTTGCGCTACTTTCTGGTTGGACTTCTTTCTCGCCATTTCTCCCCCCTTTTTAAATAAATAGGAAGCGGGACTCAAAGCCAACTTCTACGAAATCACGACCTCTGTCTCACTCCCTTTTTCCTATCAATATTATTGTCTATTGTCCTGTGAATTTGCTGATGATTTCCTGCCACTTATCTGGCGATAAAATAGCCCATGGATTTTTTCCACCGTAGCCAACAACTAAGCCAAGTGAAAACAAAATCAAACCAAGCAACAAGACTGCTAGAACAATTCCAACTTGTTTTCCAACGTATTTCAAATCATTATTCATCGTCTTCTTCCTTCACTCGCTTAATAGAAGCACCTAAGTTAGACAACTTTTTATGGAACTGGTAATAGCCTCTGTCCAAGTGAGTTAGTTGTCCTACTTTTGTTTCACCTTCTGCAACTAAGCCTGTTAAAATCAACGCGGCACTCGCACGCAAGTCTGTTGACATCACCTCTGCCCCTTGCAAGGCTTGACCACCGACGATACGAGCTGTGTCCCGCATAATTTCTGAATATAAACCCATCCGACGCATTTCTTCCAGATGTTGGAAACGATTCTCAAAAACAGTTTCAATCATGGTAGACTCACCCTTGGCAACCGTCATCAAAGCTGTAAATTGTGCCTGCATATCTGTTGGGAAACCTGGATGCGGAAGAGTCTTCACATTGACCGCTTTTAGCTTGGATAAATCTGAACGAATCCGAATCCCTTCGTCTTCTTCGGTAACAGACACACCCATTTCCATCAATTTCGCGATAAGCGGACGATTATGCTCCCAGATAGCATCTCGCACAAGAACATTGCCACCTGTCATAGCAGCTGCTACCATAAAAGTTCCGGCTTCGATACGGTCTTGGACCACGCTGTGACTTGTCCCAGATAATTCCTTAACCCCAGTAATAGTTAATGTTTCCGTACCTGCACCACGGACTTTAGCACCCATTTTGTTTAACAAAACAGCTAAATCCACAATTTCAGGCTCCCGAGCTGCATTTTCAATAACAGTCACACCGTCTGCTAACGTTGCTGCCATCATAATATTTTGCGTCGCACCCACACTTGGAAAATCCATGTAAATATGAGCTCCATGCAATCGGTTAGCTTTGGCCTCAATAAATCCAGCCGTCTGCTTAATTTCTGCTCCCATTGCCTCTAACCCTTTCAAATGAAGGTCAATAGGACGGCTTCCAATCGTACAGCCACCTGGCATGGAAACTTTTGCGTGACCATTACGCGCCAAAATAGGTCCTAATACAACAATTGAAGCACGCATTTTACTGACATATTTATAAGGTGCTTCTTCACTCAATGGCTGTGTAGCATCCACCGTAATCTTGTTTTCTTCTTGCTCAAAGGTCACTTTTGTATTCAACCCACGGACTACATTGTTCATTGTAAATACATCGGATAGCACAGGGACATTGGTTAGAGTTGTTTTCCCTGTCGTCGCTAGAATAGTTGCTGCAAGCAAAGGCAAAACAGCATTTTTGGCACCTTCAATTTTAACCGAACCAACTAATGGATTTGAACCACCTTGTATAATAATTTTATCCATATTTTCTCCAAAACACTTATTTTATTACTTTTCTCATCTTATAAATTGCTACTAAACACATCACGTCCCAATGCATAGAGACTGAGGAAGAAAGAGCTGAGCAAAAAGCCTAATGCAATACTAAGCAATAAAATCAAAAAACGAATTCTAAAAGCATTGTCAGCATTCACTTTCAATAGTTTTTCCCAATTCACAACAGTAGAAAGCAAGTGAAATGAAAGAAAAATAAAGATCATATGGCTACTAAGCGTAAAAATTAACTGAATCATATCCCCATTATACCAAAAAAATAGATGAGAGCAAACTATCGGACACGAATCATCTACCAATAACAAAAAAGCCATTATAAAAAAGGCCAATTGGCCTTTACATATTATAATCTTGTTCCAACGTTAATTCGGTTAATGGCACGTTGAAGGGCAATTCTGGCACGACGTTCTTGGTCAATTAAATGCTTTTCCTGTGCTTCTTCAATGGCACGCTCGGCACGCAATTTTGCTCTTTCAGCACGACTGATGTCAATATCACGAGCGCGTTCAGCAGAGTCTGCAACGATGGTGATTACATTATCAGCCACTTCGACAATTCCACCATTCACAGCAATCCAATTGACATGATCTTCATCATCAATCCGCTTCACTTTGACCTCATCGACAGCCAAAACAGCAATCATATTTTCATGATGCGGTAAAATCCCCATTTCTCCATCAAGAGTTTTAACGGAAACAAACGTTGCATGGTGGTCAAAAACTAGACCATCAGGTGTCACGATTTGTACTGTCATTTGAGCCATAGGTCACCTCTTAAAATCCCATTTTTTCAGCTTTAGCAACGACATCTTCGATAGAACCAACACCACGGAAGGCATCTTCAGGAAGATGATCATATTTTCCTTCAAGGATTTCCTTAAAGCCACGAACTGTATCAGCAACTGGTACATAAGAACCTGGTTGCCCAGTAAATTGTTCAGCAACATTAAAGTTTTGTGACAAGAAGAATTGAATTCGACGCGCACGCGCAACCAAAGTCTTTTCTTCGTCTGACAATTCATCCATACCAAGGATTGCAATAATATCTTGCAATTCATGGTAACGTTGAAGGACGCGTTTCACTTCTGCTGCTACAGCATAGTGCTCTTCTCCGACAATTTCAGGAGCAAGGGCACGGGAGCTAGAAGCAAGTGGGTCAACTGCTGGGTAAATCCCTAATTGCACCAATTTCCGCTCCAAGTTGGTTGTAGAATCCAAGTGAGCAAACGCTGTAGCTGGCGCAGGGTCAGTGTAGTCGTCGGCTGGCACATAGATAGCTTGGATAGAGGTTACAGAACCTTTCTTGGTTGACGTAATCCGTTCTTGCAATTGTCCCATTTCTGTCGCAAGTGTTGGTTGGTAACCAACTGCTGAAGGCATGCGTCCAAGAAGGGCAGATACTTCAGAACCTGCTTGCGTGAAACGGAAGATATTGTCAATGAATAACAACACATCTTGACCTTCGACATCACGGAAATATTCGGCAATGGTCAAACCAGTCAAAGCCACACGCATACGTGCTCCAGGTGGTTCATTCATTTGACCGAAGACCATGGCTGTTTTTTCAATAACGCCAGATTCTTTCATTTCCCAGTAAAGGTCGTTCCCTTCACGTGTTCGTTCTCCAACACCAGTAAAGACAGAAATTCCACCGTGTTCTTGGGCAATGTTGTGAATCAATTCTTGAATCAAGACTGTCTTTCCAACTCCGGCACCACCGAAAAGCCCGACTTTCCCACCTTTTAGATAAGGTGCAAGGAGGTCAATAACCTTGATTCCTGTTTCTAAGATTTCTGATGAAGTAGACAACTCATCAAAAGTTGGAGCTTTTTTGTGGATTGGTTGACGTTCTGCATCTTCACCAAAAGGAGCTTCCAAGTCAATGGTATCTCCTAAAACGTTAAAGACGCGACCGAGTGTTTCTTTCCCAACGGGGACAGAAATTGGACGACCAGTATCTAGGACTTCCATGCCACGAGTCAACCCGTCAGTTGATTCCATAGCAATGGTCCGAACCACTCCGTCACCAAGCTCAAGAGCTACTTCAAGGACGATTTTCGATTTATTTTCGTCATTTTTATAGACTACAAGTGCATTATTTATCTCAGGTAATTTATCACCAGCTGCAAACGCAACGTCAACGACTGGTCCGATAACCTGAGCAATTTTGCCTGAGCTCATTCTTTTCTCCTCTTTATATTTATTTTCTGTGACACTATTCTAGTGCACTTGCACCCGCCACAATTTCAGTAATTTCTTGCGTGATAGCTGCTTGTCTAGCACGATTATACTGAATGGTCAAATCATTGATAACTTTTTTCGCGTTATCTGTTGCTGTCTGCATCGCGGTCATTCCAGCTGCATTTTCTGCTGTTTTCGCATCAATAATTGCCCCGTAGATCATACTTTCAGCAAACTGAGGCAACAATTGATCCAAAATGACATCGCGACTAGATTCCAATTCCAAATTCAAAACGTAGTCTTCGTCTGCTTCATTTGGATCCAAATCCACGATTGGAAGCATTTGTTCAACACGCATTTGGCTGGTCAAACTATTGACGTGGTGATTATAACAAACATATAATTCATCAAACAATTCGTTTTGGTACATTTCAACCGTTTTGCCAATGATTTTACGAACCTCATCAAAGCTCGGTTGATCTGCTAAACCACGTAATTCATAAATAGGCTGAAGCCCGCGTGCCCGAAAGAAGTCCGAGCCCATACCACCGATTGAAATGATGACGAAATCATCTTTATCATGGTATTCTGCAAAAAGTTCCATCATGGATTTGAGAATGGTCGCATTGTAACCGCCAACTAAGCCGCGATCCGATGTAATAACGATATAAGCTGTTTTTTTCACCGGACGACTAATCAACATAGGGTGATATTTGGAATTTTGCACTTCATGACCATGAAGCAAATCTGTCAACAACTTTCTGACTTTAGAAGCATAGATTTGGAAATTCTTGGCCGCTTCTTCTGACTTTCCTAGCTTAGCAGCAGATACCATTTGCATAGCATTTGTGATTTGACTGGTGTTTTTTGTGGATGCAATTTTATTTTTTATATCATTTAATGAAACTGCCATCTGACACCTCTATTCTTACTTGAAGCTAGACTGATTGATAAATTCAGTAATTGCAGCATCTAAGACTGCTTCCTCTGGAAGGTCTTTTGTTGTACGAATGATTTCATAGAGGTCTTCATGATGAGCATCAAAGTAATCAAACAGTTCTGCTTGAAAATGAAGAATATCATCAACCGGTACACTATCCAAGAAACCATGTGTCAAGGCGTACAAAATAACGACTTGTTTTTCAACTGGTAATGGTTCATGAACCGGTTGTTTCAAGACTTCTACCGTCCGACGACCACGATTCAATTTAGCTTGTGTCGCAGCATCCAAATCACTACCAAACTTGGTAAATGCTTCCAGTTCACGATAAGAAGCAAGGTCAATACGCAAGGTTCCGGCAACCTTCTTCATCGCTTTTATCTGTGCAGAACCACCTACACGTGATACAGATGAACCGGCATCAATAGCAGGTCGAACACCTGCATTAAAGAGACTGTCGCTTAAGAAGATTTGACCGTCTGTAATTGAAATTACATTGGTTGCGATATAAGCGGAGATGTCTCCTGCTTGCGTTTCGATAAACGGCAGTGCTGTAATAGAACCACCACCTAATTCATCCGAAACTTTGGCAGAACGTTCCAAAAGACGGCTATGAAGATAGAATACGTCTCCTGGGAAAGCTTCACGACCTGGTGGACGACGAAGCAAGAGTGACAGTTCACGATAAGCAACCGCTTGTTTTGATAAATCATCATAGACAATCAAAACGTGTTTGCCACTATACATAAATTCCTCTGCCATTGCTACACCTGCATAAGGTGCTAAAAACAGCAATGGTGAAGGTTGAGAAGCTGACGCTGTGACAACGATTGTGTAATCCAACGCTCCATACTGACGAAGCGTTTCTACTTGCGTACGAACCGTGGATTCTTTCTGACCAATGGCAACATAGATACAAATCATATCTTGTCCCTTTTGGTTCAAAATCGCATCAATCGCAATACTTGTTTTACCCGTTTGACGGTCTCCGATAATCAATTCCCGTTGCCCACGACCGATTGGCACCAAAGCATCAATCGCTTTCAGACCTGTTTGAAGCGGTTCTGATACAGATTTCCGCTGCATAACCCCTGGAGCAGGTGTTTCAACTGGACGCGTCTTATCTGTCTTGATCTCGCCAAGCCCATCAACCGGACGACCGAGCGGATCCACAACCCGACCAATCAAAGCATCTCCGACAGGCACTTCCATGATTTTACCAGTTCGACGAATGGTATCCCCTTCGCGAATATCTGTGAAATCACCTAAAATGATAATCCCTACATCTGTTGATTCTAAGTTTTGTGCCATACCGTATGAGCCATTTTCAAAAATCAACAGCTCACCACTCATTGCATTGTCAAGACCATGAGCACGGGCGATTCCATCACCAATATATGTGACGACCCCTGTTTCTGTGACGTCAAAATTTGGCTGGAAATTTTCAATTTGTTGCTTAATTAAAGCGCTGATTTCTTGTGCGTTAATCGCCAAAATTCACACCACTTTCTATTTCAAATTTTCTTTTACTGTTTGTAATTGACGTTTAATACTTGCATCAATTGTCTTATTATTAGCTGTGATGATAAAGCCACCAATGAGGCTTGCATCCAGTTCTTCTTTTAAAGAACGAACCTGCAATCCAAATTTTCGCTCAATAATCGGAATAATTTTAGATTTTTGCTCCTCCGATAAACCTTGAACTGATTTGATTGTCACTTCAAATTCATTACTAATTTTTTCAAGCTGGTGAAGACTTTCTACTAAAATATCATAAAAAAGATCTTCACGATGATTATGAATAATAACTTCAATGAAATTGTCAATCAAGGATGAATCAGATCCTTGAAAATAGCGAAGGCTTCTTTCTTTTTCTGTATCATCAACACCAATATGTGATAAAAAGGCAGATAAATTTGTATTGTCAAAAATGTCTTTGATTTGCTGAAGCTTTTCAAAAACATCTTTTTGCTGACCTTTTTCAATCACGAGTTGGACAAAAGGTGTGGTATATTTTTCAATTACCGCATATCTTTTTTTGTCCATTAAGCATCTCCTAGCTTGTCAATATAGCGGTCAATGAGCTCTTTGTGAGCTTCTTGATCCAATTTTTGACCTAAAATTTTGCTAGCAAGATTTACAGTCAAATCGGCTACATCACCTTTGATACTGTTCATGGCTTCTGCTTTGGTTTGAGCGATTTCTTGATTAGCCTTTTCTTTTAAACGTCCAGCTTCATCAGCTGCATCTGCCAAGATTCCTGCTTTGTTTTTCTCAGCAGTTTCTTTGGCATTTTCAATAATTGTTGTCGCTTCTTGACGACTACCCGCTAATTCTGTTTCTCTCTTTTGAGCTAAATCTTCTGCTTTTTGACGAGCAGACTCTGCGCCATCAATATCATCTGAAATCTTTTTGGCACGTTGCTCAAAAGTCCTTGTAATATTATCCCAGGCAAATTTCTTAATTAAAACGATTAACAGAAGAAATGAGCCTGCAACAAGGATAAAATCCCCAATAAGACTACCTAAAGTAATATTCATCTCTTTTCTCCCTTCTATTCCTCACCGTTAATTTTCTTACCCAGATACATAGATGTTAACATGGTAAACACGTATGCTTGAATACATGAAATAAAGACTGAAAAAGCAGTCCAAATGAGATTCAAGACAAATGCTATTGGATACCAAGCAGCAGCTTGTTGTGACAAAGTTAATAACAAGCCAGACAGAACTTCCCCTGCATAGATATTACCATAGATCCGCAAAGCCAAAGAAGCAAAATTGGTGAATTCTTCCAAAATATTCATTGGAGTCATTCCAACAGGTGTCGCAAAAGCTTTGAGATACGCTTTCACCCCACGTCGGCGAATCCCTTCAATGTGACAAATCAAGGTAATCAAGAATGAAAATCCTAGGTCAAATGCAAGATTAGCTGTTGGAGATGTCCACAAGTTATATCCCTTGGTTGTCTGCACTTTTGCCATCAAGCCAAGGTTATTAGCTACTGCAACGAAAAGGAATAAGGAAAAGATAAATAGAGAGTAATTCTTCATATACTTATCGCCAATATTGCCCTTTGTAAAGCCAATGACAAAATCATAGAGGTATTCTAAGACGTTTTGCTTACCAGAAGGCTTTAGAGTCATTTTCCGACTAGCCCAATAGACGAAAGCAAATACGATAAGTACGGTTAGAAGAGACATAGCAAGTAGAGTCAAATCAAAGGTCACAGGACCTAAAGTGATGGTTGGATTTACACTTTCTTCCAACGAACTCCACCCCCTTTTCTAAAGAATAACTTTCTTTTCTTATTTAATGATGAATGACATCGCAAGTGTTACGAAGAAAGTACCTTCGATAAAGGCAATCCCCATGATCATAAGCGTTCTCAACTGACCAATGATTTCTGGTTGACGTGATGCTGATTTAAATAGATTTGCCATTAAAAAACCTTCAGCGAGTGAAACACCCATACAGGCAAGACATAATCCAAAAAATGTTAAATTCATGATGAATTCTCCTTATGTTTAAAATTTACTTACTTAGTTTAGTCCTAAAAATTCTTTTTGTCAAATGTTTTTGTCTTTTGGAAACGTTTTATACGGATTTCTTTCAATTTCCAAAAAAGTAGGCTATCCTGCAACAATTATGGTTTTAAAATAGTAGTAAAACGAACTTGATCCCACTATCAGTTTGTTGATGTAGAAATAGCTATTTCCAATTATCGAATTTTGTTTCCCTATATATGTATATTATAGGCAATCTTTATCGATTAAATATAGACAAAAACTACAATTCACTTTTTCAACAAAGAAGCTGGATAAGTCCCAGCCCCTAGCTTATTACTTTTTCAGGTTCCAAATTTCTTTGGCGTATTGTTCAATCGTATCATCTGATGTGAATTTATCAGATGTTGCGATATTAACAAGGCTCATGCGCGCCCATTTTTCTTTGTCACGATAGAGTTGGTCAATCTTTTCTTGAGCCGCTACGTACGAAGTAAAATCTTCCAGAAGGAAGTATTCGTCATTGTGCGTAATCAAAGCTTCATAAATCTCAGAACCTTCATTCCGGACATTTGGAATGGTTCCGTCCACAAAACTATCCACCACACGGCGAACCACAGGATTGCTTTCATAAACACCACGTGAGTAGTAATCATGACGAGCATAATGGTCATAGACTTCATCTTTGTCCATACCGAAAATTACAATATTGTCATCTCCGACTTCATCTTTGATTTCAATATTGGCTCCGTCAAGGGTTGCCAGAGTAATGGCGCCTGTCATCATGAATTTCATATTAGATGTGCCGGAAGCCTCCTTGGAAGCGAGCGAGATTTGCTCTGACACATCTGCAGCAGGAATGATGAGTTCAGCCAAGCTGACCCGATAATTTTCAAGGAAAACAACCTTTAGCTTGCCTTGTAGACTCTCATCATTATTGACAAGATTAGCCACTTCGTTGATCAATTTGATAACAGATTTGGCAAAATGATAACCTGGCGCTGCTTTCGCACCAAAAATGAAGACACGTGGCACCATATCTTTATCAGGATTGTCTTTTAAATCCCAATATAATTTAAGGATATGGAGTAAATTGAGCAATTGACGCTTATAAGCGTGAAGCCGCTTCACTTGTACATCAAAGATAGCTTCCGTTGATACTTCTACTCCCGTAGATTCTTTGATGAAAGCTGCTAAGCGCGCCTTTGCTTCTTGCTTGACATTATAAAATTCACTCAAAACTTGTGGGTCATCTTTGTAGTCTAAGAGCTTACGAAGTTCATGAATGTTTGTCCGCCAGCCGTTACCAATCAAGCGATCAATCTCATTTGACAATGGTTCATCTGCAATTTGCAACCAGCGACGTTGAATGATACCATTTGTTTTATTATTGAATTTTTCAGGATAAATGGCATAAAAGTCACGCAACGTATCTTCTTTGAGAAGTTCTGTGTGAAGTTTTGCCACCCCATTGACCGAATGACCTCCAATAATCGCGAGATGCGCCATGTGAACTTGGTTATCTTTGACAATCCGAGTGTTCTCAATCACTTGCGGGTCAATGCCACGCGCAGCCATTTCAGAAACATAGCGATTGTCAATTTCAAGAATGATCTGGTAAACACGAGGAAGAACATTTTTAAAGAGTTCCGCATCCCATTTTTCTAAGGCTTCTGAAAGAATGGTGTGATTGGTATAACTCATCGTCTTTACTGTTGCATTCCAAGCGTCTGCCCATTCAAGACCGCAGTCATCAAGTAAAAGCCGCATAAACTCTGCTGGTGCAACCGCTGGGTGGGTATCATTGATATGAACCGATACCTTTTCATGAATTTGCTCTAAAGGCAGCCCTTGCTTCCGATAAGATTTGATAATCGTCTGCAAGCCGGCACTGGTCATGAAATATTCTTGAATCAAGCGTAGCTCTTTTCCTTCATAGCTTGAATCATCTGGATACAAAATAGCTGTGATATCTTGTACTTTGCGGCGTGCTTCAATTGTTGGATATTCTAGCTCATATTCTTCAGGAATTTCGATATCCCAAAGACGAAGATTGTTAACAACGTCATTTCCAAAACCAATTTGTGGTACATCGTAAGGTACTGCACGGAGAGTTTGCGAATTTTCATAAACGGGAAGCATTCGCCCTTCTTTGTTGGCTTGCAGATAGACATTTCCAAAGATTTTAACATCTACAACATCATGATCTTTCCGCGTTTCCCAGACGTTTCCTAGACTACCAAACCAATCATCCGGCAATTCGACTTGATATCCATTTACAATTTTTTGTTTGAAAAGTCCGTAGCGATAGCGGATTCCATTGCCAAATCCCGGATAGCCTGTGGTTGCAAGTGAATCCATAAAAGCTGCTGCAAGACGACCAAGACCGCCATTTCCTAACGCCATATCGTGCTCAGCCTGTTTGACAGCCGTAAAATCAACACCTAATTCGTCAAAGCCTTCTTTGACAACATCGAGGATTCCAAGATTTAGTAAATTGGTTTCCAGCATTCGCCCAGGCAGAAATTCAATCGAAAAGTAATAAGCAATTTTTTGCTTGTCTTCTACTAGTTTGTTTCGTCGTTCCAACCACATAGGAGTGATGTATTTGCGAATCGTACGTGCTAAGGTTTGAAACAGCTCTGTCGGAGTGGCATCTTCTACCTTAATTAACTGTTCTTCATGTAAAATATCTTTAAAATCTTGAAGAAACTGTTCTTTTGTTAGTTCCATTTCTGAATAGCAAACTCCCTTCTATGAATAAAGAGATTGGTACAAATGGCTATAGGCCTGACTAGCGGTGTCCCATGAGAAATCACGCTCCATAGCTTGCTTTTGAAGCGACTGCCATGCTTCTTTATCGTTATGATAGAGACTGACAGCCATATCAAACGTCCATTTCAGCCAGTAGCCTGAGAAATTATTAAAGCTAAATCCAGTTCCTGTTCCTTCGTAGGCATTATACGGTTGAACGGTGTCACGCAAGCCACCAACTTCATGTACGAGAGGTAAGGTTCCATAACGCATGGCCATCATTTGGGACAATCCACATGGCTCAAAGCGACTTGGCATTAAGAACATATCACAAGCTGCATAAATTTCTTGCGCTAATTTCACATCAAAAGTGATGTTGGCAGATAATTTTTCTGGATAAGCTTGATCAAACCAAGCAAAGGATTGCTCAAAAGACGGGTCTCCTGTACCTAAAAGAACGATTTGTACATCATCTTGCAATAAATTGTGCAACTGATCCACAACCAAATCAAAGCCTTTTTGCCAAGTTAAACGAGATACAATTCCTACCAAAGGCACATCGTCTCGCACAAGCAAACCAACTTTTTCCTGCAAAGCACGCTTATTTGCCAACTTACCAGATAAGTCATCCTTATTAAAATGGTACTCCAGCAAATTGTCCGTTTCTGGATTATAAATATCTGTATCGATTCCATTGACAATACCTGATACTTTACCAGATTCCATTCGTAAAATTTGATCCAAACCACAGCCAAATTCTGGGGTCATGATTTCATGCGCATAGCTTGGTGATACGGTTGTCACCCGATCTGCATACAAAATCCCTGCTTTCATCCAATTCAAGCAGTTATTCCAACGCAAGGTACCGTCTGCATAACGCTCATAGCCTACTCCAAACAAATCCCAGAGCATGCCATCAGAAAATTGCCCTTGAAATTCTAAATTGTGAATGGTTAACACAGTCCGAATACCATGATAAGCTTGAATCCAATGGTATTTTTCTTTCACCAAAAATGGAATCATCGCTGTATGATAATCATGCACATGGAGAACATCTGGAATAAAATCTACTCTTTCCATCAACTCAACAGCTGCCATTTGGAAATAGGCAAAGCGTTCGCCGTCATCAAAATCGCCATAAACATGTCCGCGGAAGAAATAGTATTGATTGTCTATAAAGTAGAAGGTAACACCGTTTAAAACTGTACGTTTCACGCCTACATATTGACCACGCCAACCGACCTTCACTTCAAAATGGAACAAGTCTTCCATTTGGTCGCCAAACTTTTTATCCACCATATCATAGTATGGAAGAATGACACCCACTTCATGACCAGCTTTCACAAGAGATTTAGGGAGAGCGCCAATGACGTCTCCCAATCCTCCTGTTTTAGAAAAAGGTGCACCTTCTGCTGCTACAAATAAAATTTTCATTGAATTCTATCCTCTGTCACTTTTTCGCCTTTTTTAAGAACAACTGGGTTATCAACTGTTCCTCGAACGGTCACATTCTCAGCAATCTCAACACCCTTATCTAAGATTGCATAGTCTACAACAGCATTTTCGCCAATAAGGACACGTGGGAAAAGAATACTGTTTTTTACACGACTTCCTTTTTTAATACGAGTATTACGAGAAATGACAGAACCACTCACTTCTCCTTCAATAATACTGCCAGAAGCAAATTGAGCATTTGAAACCTTAGAACCGACTGCATAATAAGTTGGCTCTTCGTTTTTTACTTTCGTATAAATCTTTTGATTTGGAGAGAAAAGGGAATAGAATTTTTGTGAATCAAGCATATCAATATTGGCATTGAAGTACGAAGTGACAGAATGAATATTTGCTAAATAACCCGTATATTCATAAGCAAACGCTTTTTCCTGAGCAGCTAAATCACGTAAAACATAACGTAATTTTTGAGGAAATTCTTTTTGTGCTTCTATTTCTAACTTTTCAATCAGCCAAGGTGTATCCACAACAAAGATATCCGTTGACATGTTGTACAAATCCTGATCTTTTTTATCATCAAAAAGATGGTGATTTTTCACATGATCTGTTTCATCAATTTCCAAAACAGCATTGACTTCGGAAATTCCTTTTTTTGGTAATTTTTTATAGACAACTGTGATCGGTTGAGCAGTTGTACCATGTAAGTGGAAGACTTGGTTCAAGTCGATGTTCACCAAAACATCACAGTTCAATGCTACCGTTTGATCGCTGCCTGAACGTTTTAAGTAGGTCAATAATTGCTCGTAGTATTCTTTACCAACAGTAGAACTTTCTACGCGCGTATTATAAATACCAAGATAGTAGTGACTCAAAAGAGTAGACAGCCCCCATTCACGTCCAGAACGGATATGGTCAAAGACAGAACTAATATTATCTCGTTGGAAAATGCCAAAGACGCTCCGAATCCCTGCATTGGCCAGGCTAGACAACGGAAAGTCAATTAAACGATATTTCCCACCAAACGGCAAACTGGCAACTGGACGATGATTTGTCAAAGTAGACATATCATGAAATCCAACTGTATTTCCTAAAATTGCTGAATATTTATCAATCTTCATCTGATGGTACCCCCACTTTCTCATTGTATCCGATAACTTGTACTTCGTCTGTCCCATCAATTTCTACACCATCAGAAATGATAGCTCCTTCACCGATAATAGCACGTTTGATTTTTGCACCTTGACCAATGATAGCACCACTCATAATCACAGAATCTTCTACAACTGCATCTTTACGCACTTGAGCTTCCGTAGAAAGAATCGAATGTTTAACTGTTCCGTCTACCAAACAGCCGTCCACAACCAAAGAATCTTCTACATGAGCATTTTCTCCAAGGAAGTTTGGTGGGGAAATCAAGTTACGTGAATAAATTTTCCATTGACGATCCCGGCTGTCTAAAGCATTGTTTGGGTCAATATACTCCATATTGGCTTCCCAAAGTGACTCAATCGTTCCAACATCTTTCCAATATCCCTTAAATTCATAAGCATAGACACTTTCGCCGGATTCAAGATAATTTGGAATAACATTCTTACCGAAGTCAGACATATCTACATTGCTCTTTTCAGCAGCTACCAGCATATTACGCAGGCGTTTCCAGTCAAAGATATAAATCCCCATAGAAGCCTTAGTAGACTTAGGTTCAGCTGGTTTTTCTTCAAACTCGACAATGCGGTTATTGGCATCTGTATTCATAATACCAAAACGACTCGCTTCTTTTAAAGGAACATCCAGAACAGCTACCGTCAGACTGGCGTTGTTGTCCTTGTGAGATTGAAGCATATCATCGTAGTCCATTTTGTAAATGTGGTCACCAGACAAAATCAAGACATACTCAGGATTGATAGTATCAATATAATCAATGTTTTGATAAATCGCATGACTAGTTCCTTCAAACCAACGATTGCCCTCACTTGCTGAATATGGCTGGAGAATAGAAACTCCTGTGTTAATACCATCCAGTCCCCAACTAGAACCATTTCCAATATGACTATTCAAAGCTAATGGTTGGTATTGAGTAATGACACCAACATTATGAATTCCTGAATTGGCACAATTGGACAAAGCAAAGTCAATGATACGGTAGCGTCCACCAAATTGTACTGCTGGTTTGGCAATACTTTGAGTGAGTTTTCCAAGGCGTGTTCCTTGCCCACCGGCAAGAATCAAAGCTAGCATTTCATTCTTCATCTGTTACTCCTTTTTGGACTTCTTACTTCCATTTGCTGATTTCACACGACGTTTAATTTTCCAAATACTTGCCCCTAATGCTGGCAAAGTAAAGGTCAACGTCTGAGGATAATCCTTCCACAAGCCTTCTTGAGACTGAACTGTTTGATTGTACTCTTTCCATACACCTCCCCATTCTTCTAATTCGGTATTCCAAATTTCTTCATATATGGCTGCTACCGGAACACCAATGGTAAAGTCTTTGCGTTCTACCGGAGCCATATTAAAGACGCAAACTAACATATCTCCCTTATCATTTTTCCGAATAAAGGAAAGTACACTTTGATCTGTATTATCCGCATCAATAATCTCTAAACCGTCCCAACTCAAGTCATTTTCCCACAAAACACGATTTTCTTTATAAAGCTGATTGAGCTGAGAAGTGAAATGCTGCATCTTGGCATTCATATCATCAGCCAAATCACGCCATTCCAAAGATTCTTCACATTTCCACTCTAAGAATTGTCCCCATTCACTACCCATGAAAAGTAATTTTTTACCTGGGTGACACATTTGGTAAGTATAGAGATTTCGCAGACCAGCAAATTGATTATAGCGATCTCCCCACATCTTATGCATGAGACTCTTCTTACCATGTACCACTTCGTCATGAGAGAATGGCAGTAAGAAATTTTCAGAGAAAGCATACATAAAACTAAAGGTTACTAGATTAAAATCATACTTGCGGTAAATTGGGTCTTCTTCGTAGAAGCGCAGAATGTCATTCATCCAGCCCATGTTCCACTTGTAGTCAAATCCAAGACCACCCATTTCTGCCATACCTGTAATTTTTGTATCACTCGTGCTTTCCTCTGCAATCATCATGACATCTGGATGAGCCAGTTTGATAACCGTGTTCAAGCGTTGAAGGAAGTAATAGCCTTCGTAGTTGCGATTGCCCCCGTCAATATTTGGTTGCCATGGACCACTATCATAATCTAGGTAGAGCATGTTGCTAACAGCATCCACACGGATTCCGTCTAAGTGATAAAAGTCAATCCAAAACTTGATACTAGAAATCAAGAAAGACTGCACTTCATTCTTTCCTAAGTCAAAGTTAAGAGCGCCCCAGCCGTAATTATGGGCACGGTCATGATCCTGATATTCAAACGTAGGTGTACCGTCATAATAAGCCAAGGCATCATCATTGATAGTAAAATGACCCGGCACCCAGTCAACGATAACTCCGATATTATTGACATGACATTCTTCAACAAAATCACGAAACTCTTCAGGCGTTCCATACGTGTGCTCAAGTGCAAAATATCCCATTAGCTGATAACCCCAGCTCAATCCAAGTGGATGCGCCATTAGTGGCATGAATTCCACATGAGTATAATTCATTTTAACCAAATAAGGAATCAGTTCATCTTTTAATTGAGCAAATGAATACGGGCTACCATCCTCATTTTTCTTCCAGGAACCTGCATGAGCTTCGTAAATATTCACTGGACGTGAGAAAAATCCCCAACGTTTTCTGCGAGCTAACCATAGACCATCTTTCCATTTCTTTTCTGGAATCGTCCGAATTACTGCACCTGTACCAGGACGTTTTTCAAAATAAACTGCCAGCGGATCAATTTTCAAAATTTCTTGCCCGCTACTTCGTTTGATGTTGTATTTGTAAATGTCTCCTTCCTTAGGTAAATCCGTAAACACTTCCCATACGCCACCTTCATTACGTGCCATAGGGATTTGATTTTCATACCAGTCGGTAAAGTCTCCAATCAGATGCACACTCTGAGCATTCGGTGCCCATACACGAAATGTATAGCCACTTTGCCCATCTACTTCATCTTGATGAGCCCCCAAATAGTGCTGCAAATGGAAATTTTCACCTGTGGTAAAAGTTCTCAATGCTTCTTGTCTATCCATTTTTTCACCTCGTTTTGTAAGCGTTTTCTATGATTCTATTTTACTATTTTTCCTATTGCTTTTCAAGTAAATTTCCATTATTATTACAAAAAATTCTCAAAACCGAACATTTCTTCAAATAATGCCCACTATTAGCAAAAATAACTAGATTTTGTTAAAATTTTAAACTTTTCATTCCATTCCTACTAAATAGTCGATAAAAGAGTAAACTTTTTTAAATGAAAATTTTCATAAAGGTCTAGACAGCTTTACAAAAAAGGCCACACAAAGTCGCCTTTTGATTTAGTTTATAAGATTGAATTGCAACAACAGGATATAATTTCAAATATCATTCCTCCATCGTCTGGTTACATACTAGTTTACCGTATTTTTCTGAAATTTTCAATAACTTTTTCTAAAAAATCAGCTGATTTGTGAACTTTTTTATTTTTTTACAACTCAAATATTCGGAAATAGAGGATTCTATTTTTGTAAAAAAGAATTGGGAGCATTCATCAGCCCAATTCTCTAAAAATCCTATCTAGTCTACTTTTACTACTTGAAGTTGAACTCCACCTAGCAGCACTAGATATTTTTCTATTTTTTCAATACCATACGAACGACAAAGAGCTTCAGCATAAAGTGATAATTGCGCTTGGTAGCGCTCCACTAATTCACTTGGATTTGTATATTGATCTGTCTTATAATCAAAGAGAACGATACGATCAGCCAGTAGGAGATAACCGTCCAAAATTCCACGGACTACAAAATCCTGTCCGCTCGCTTGATCTTGCTTTAACATAGCAAAAGGAGCTTCACGATAAACTTTGTCAGCCTGCTTTAAGAGTAGTTGACCAAGCTCTGTCTCAAAGAAACTAGCTATCTTTTGCAAATCAATCTTCTTTTTGACAGTTTCTTCTGCCTGAACCTGAGCCAATATTTCCTTTAAAATAGCTATTGTAGGCAGTTGATTTAAAGGAATACGCTGCATCAGTTCATGGACAGCACTACCGATTTGCGCTCCTGTAACAGGGGCTTTTTTAGCAAAGTCAGGTAGTTCAAAAGAAGTTTTTCCAATAAAATCTGGAGTTTTTTTCTCCATAATCTCAACACCGTCTGTATCCATGACCGGTTCATAAAATTTCTTGATTTGGCTCGGTGTCCGAACACTTGGCAAATGGATGGCTGCTCGATACTGAGTATTTCGCCTGTCCACATTTTCCAAAATATCCAAAGCCCTGCGAATATCCTCAGACTGGCGATTGTGCGCTAAGTTCTCCTCGACAATCCGTTCCTTCAGCTTTAACTGACCTATTTTCTCACTTGTTAAATCGCTATCCGTCACAAATTGTGTTGAAAAAGCTAAATCGTCTTTCTCAAAGACTGTCTGTAAAGCCCAAATCCAGTCTTGAAAACTTGTCATAGTTTGCCTAATGGAGGCTGCTAAACGACCATTTTCAGGAGCAGGGAAGGTCTTTTTCTCCAGGCTTTCTTGACGACCTTTGCCAACCAGATACAGCTTTCTTTCTGCCCGCGTCATAGCAACATAGAGCAGACGCATTTGCTCAGAAATACTTGCCAAATGAATCTCACGCTCATTTTGCACATAAGGAAGAGTATCAATAGACAAGCGAACATGATTAGGCGCTAACTCATCAGCAGCGTCTACCACTACGTCCGCGACATACTTGATGCCGACGCCATTTTGACGACTGATAATCAAAGCAGAACTACTATCCTTACGATTGAAGACTTTATCCATATTAAGCAAAAAGACATATTTAAATTCCAAACCTTTGCTCTTATGAACTGTCATCAAGCGGACTGCATGCTTCGGAGCCGCAACGACGACACTCGCCAAATCATTTTGAGTTTCTAAGATCTTATCAATCATCCCAATAAAACGCGACAAGCCCTTAAAACTCATCTTTTCGTAGTCATTTGCTCGCAAAGTAAGAGCGTAGAGATTCGCTTGACGCCCTGCTCCATTTGGTAGGGCTCCTACATAGTCATAATAAAAGCGGTCTTGATAAATTTTCCAAAGCAAATCATAGAGCGAATTTATTTTTGCAAACTCTCGCCAATCCAGCAGTATTTCTTGAAACTGCTGGATTTTCTTTAAAAGAGGAGGTGTGATGAGTTCGGGATGTTGACCGTTCCCACTCAGAGAATTTTTCAATTTCTCATAGAGATTTTCCTGATGAGTAACATAAGTAGCTTCTGTCACCTTTTTTTGCAAGGCCAAACGAGCCAATTCATCCTCAGTAAAGGTGAACATTGGTGACTTTAGAAGTGCCACCAAAGCATAATCATTGAGCGGATTGTTAATCGTACGCAGGGTATCCAACATCACCATAACTTCTACAGATTGCAAATAATTATCCTCGCCACCGTCTGAAACGACTGGGATACCGTATTTGGCAAACTCAGATAAAATCACATCGTTGCGCGTCCGCGAAGCCGTTAGCAATGTCATATCTTCAAATGGGACATTTTCCTCATTGTGCAGACGGATAATTTCCTTAATGACCAGCGCTACTTCTCCTGCAGAAACAGAAGAAACATCCTTGTCATTCTCCTCATTATCCGTCTCAAGCGTTCCGTCATAAATGAGAAATTCCGTCTGATATTGTGGATTTGGTGCTTTTTTAGCAGGATTTCCAGCTACCAGATAATGCGTTTCATTATAATCAATTTCTCCCACTTCCTCATCCATGAGACGTTTGAAAACATCATTCGTGGCTTCCAAGACTTCCACATGACTGCGGAAATTTTCCTTCAAAACAATCAATTTCCCTTGCTGGCTATCGTCTTGATAGGTTTTAAATTTCTCATTAAAAATCTGCGGATCAGCCTGACGAAAACGATAAATAGACTGCTTAATATCCCCCACCATAAAGCGATTACCCCCATTTGATAACAGTTCTATCATCCGCTCTTGCGTGTGGTTGGTATCTTGATACTCATCCACCATGACTTCATGGTATTTTGTCCGATAAAAGTGGCGCACATCAGGAAATTCTTCTAAAATCTGAATGGCAAAATGACTGATATCTGCAAATTCAAACGCATTTTCTTCTTTTTTCCGTTGTAGATAGCTTGTCACAAACGATTTCATAAATTGCTGCAAGACAAGCAAGATTTCCTTGGCTTCCTCATGATAGGTCACTTGAAATTCAAAGCGATAAAATTGATCTGCCAAATCTCGTAAAACTTGAATTTTTTCTTTGCGTTTTTCGTTATAGGCGTTAATAATTTCTTTTAATTCTTCTTTTCGTCCGCTGTTCGTCAAGGCTTTTCCATTGCTGGCACGCGATATTTCTACAATGTTATTGAGCGTTGTGAGATAGGCTTCCTCAGAGGAATGCCCTTGTAAACTTGCCAGACAATCAAGCACACGCTGCACATTTTCAAGGTATTTTGCTTTGGGAAATTCCTTGGCTTCATTCGCCAAATGATACTGGAAAAATTCTTCTAGGTCAAAAAGGGCTTCTTTTGTTTGTGCTAAAAGTTGCGCTTTTTCTTCTTGGAAATCCGCATGAGCGTAAGCTTTCAAGAAATCTTGTTCTAAGTATTCGATTGGGCTACTGGTGGATTGCAAAAAAGCATAAATCTTATAAACCTGCTCTCGAAAACCAAGCAAATCTTTCCTCTGACCTGTAAAATTTTTGACTAATTTTTTAAACAAAGTTGCCTGATCAGATTGATAGAAGTCTTCAAAAACTTGCTCAAAAACTTCGTTTTGTAGCAATAACTGCTCACTCGCATTTTGCAAAATGCGAAAATTTGGCGCCAATTCTAGGAGATAACCATATTTATTGAGGACCTTTTGGGTAAAAGAGTCCATGGTTCCAATGTCGGCATTCGGAATATCGGCTAATTGCTGCGCCAAGTGCTGTTTGAGCTCCTCATCATCTGTTGCCTTCAAGACCTTGGATAACTCTTTCTCCAAGCGCTCTTTTAATTCACTGGCTGCTTTAACGGTAAAAGTCGAAATGAAGAGCTGGTCAATGCGAACTCCCCGCAGAATTTGGTCAATAATCCGCTGCACCATAACAAAGGTTTTTCCTGAGCCTGCAGAAGCAGATACAAGGATATTTTGACCGGAGGAGTAAATGGCTTCGATTTGCTCTGGTGTACGTTTTTGAGCTTTGTCAGACTGTGCTTCTTGATCCTGCAAAGCACGAATCTCTGCTTGACTCAAAAATGGAATTTGCTTCATTTTTCTAACTCCTCCTTCATCTTTTCTATCCATGCTTGACGTTTTTTTTCACCTGTCGGGTGGCTATCTAACTTAACCAAACGGCGAGCGCTAGAGAGGTGAAGGTTCGCTTCAAATCCCGTAATGGACTTGTACTGCTCCACAAAAGGTGCAATACTTTTGCCATTCTCCGTATAAGGATTGATGTAAAAATGCCCTGCCAAGATCTGCTCAGCAGCACGGCGATACAAGAGTGCATTATAAGCCAACAATGTCTCCAATTCCTCTTGACTCAACAGATTCACTTTCTTTTTATCATACAAACCATTCAGCTGACGAGCCTGCTCAGACAAGAACAGACCTTTGTATTCTAGGTTCTTCATTGCTTCTTTGACAGCGTCGCCTTGCGACTTCGTCTTGGCTAAAGGCACAAGTGGATTGGTCATCTGCAGATACATAGCACCAAAAGCATGCGCTTCTTCATTCATCCACGACTCTTGTTTCAAAGCTGCTAGATAGGTAGGTAATTGAGAATTTAAGCCATTGAAAAATTTTTGAAAATCAAAATTCGTATCGCTTGATTTATAGTCAACAACGCCTAGACTGCCATCTATCTTCAAACGGTCAATCCGGTCAACTTTCCCTCGAATTTGAAGGTTGCGTCCGTCTGACAAGGTTAGAACATTTGTTTCTTCCTGTCCGAAAACAGCTTCTTCTTGAATGGTTTCTACCAATTTATTTCTCTCTAAAACCTGTCCTGTCGCACGCGCTGTGTCCAGCAAAACTTCGTGAGCAAACAAGGCTTCTGCATTTTCTGTATAAAGAGTTTTAAATTCTGCCTCCTGACTGGTTTCTTGAATGGCTTTTTCTAGGCGATTATCAAATGGCTCACTAGACTGCTCTTGCATGACTTTTTCAAACACACGATGCAGAAAATTTCCATGGCTGCGCGCATCTGGGTGAATCGTCATTTCTTCCTGCAAAGCCAAGACATACTTCAAAAAATAAGCATATTGATTGCGGTAGAATTCTGTCAAAGCTGAAGCCGACAGTAGAAATGCCTGATGAGGCGGATAAAGAGCTTGCAAAGTCTGTTCTGACAAAGTTTCTGTTGTAAGGCTTGACGTTACATTAGGAATCGAGATGCCTTCGCTTTCCAATTTTTTGCGCAGAACCCGCACAGCTACTGACCAAAAAGTCTGCTCTTTCTCCGTCAAAGAACGCTCCCGATCAATATCCCCTTGATTCAACTCAATAACCCTTGCCAGCAGAGCTCGATAAGTTCCAATATCATCACTCGTTGCCTGCGAACGCTTCACTTCAATCGGCAGCCCAATTGGTTGTTCATGCAATTCTAACAAATATGGAGAAATGTTGTTCTCTATTTCATTGACAATCTGAGGAGTAGAAAGCACCAATCTATCCATCGCAGCATTCAGAAGTGACAAAGCGACAAAACGATTTTTCTGGAGATTTTCCTGAGCAGCAATCAGCAATTCCGAGCGCTCATCAGTCGCTTCATTTAATCGTAATCGTTCTTCATCTGACAAGAGACTCTTGTTTTGCACAATTTTTGGAAAATAGTCTTGGGTCAAACCAACAGCATAGACAAAAGGACTTGACAAGGGCTCAATCAAATCATAAGATTGAACGGTCACAACGTCCACCGTTGCTGGAATAGTCCGATAATTGGATAACAGCATTCCTGACTGCACCAGAGTCAGAAAATCATCTAGCTTGACCTTGCTGGCTGAAAAGACACTGGCAAATTGTTCCAAAACATGACAAAAAGCTTTCCAAACTTCTTCTTGCCGTTCTTGATCTTGCGGATTCGTAAAATCTACTAAACCAGCAAAATTCTGAGAAAAAGAAATTGTTGTTAAAAATTGATGAAATTTTTGAAGCAAACCTGTCGCTGTTTGACTGCGAGATTTGAAAAATTCCAAAAGCGGAGTGACTATTTTTTTTCTTAATTGATTGATGTGAATCAGGTCAAATTTTTGATGCTGATTGTGAGTGAAATCCTTGGCAAATTTGCTGGCTCCTTTTACATCTGCAAAGCGAATATATTGCTCAAATAAGTCTAGTTCTTCTTGCTTTAAATGGCCATAAAGACCTGTTTTTACAAGATTGAGCAAATCTTCTGTCCGAAAATTATATCGTTTTAAACGCACTAACGCTTCAATAAACTGCACCAAAGGGTGATGTGCCATGGACTCGCTTCGCCCCAAATAAAAAGGAATCTGATACTGATCAAAAATCGTCTTTAACTGCAAACGATAGGCTTCCACATCTCCCAAAAGTAAGCGAATATCTTTGTAGCGAGCACCATCATGAACTCGCTGGCGAATGCTTTTCGCCACATATTCCAGTTCTTCTTTTTGATTGACAGTCGACCAAATCTGTACATGCGAGCGGTCTTGCTCCGTCAATTCCAACTCAACATCTGAGAAATCATAACGGCTTTCTAGCAGTTTTGAAATGTTCCCAAAAGCATCATCTGGCTGCGTTGCAGGTCTATATTCAGGTTTCACTTCATACTCATTTGCCAAATGGCGCAAGAAATCCACGCTAGCCTGATAGAGATTGCCCTCTCGAAAAGTCGCACGGTATGCCTTCTCACTGGCATAAACACCAATGATGATTTCCGCACCTTTGCTATGCAAAAGCTCGATCAAATAAGCTTCTTCAGCTGAAAAACGTGTAAAACCGTCAATGACCAAAGCCAATCCTTGCAATTCTTTATCTACATCACCTGCTGTAATATGATTGGCAAAGACCATAATATTTGACTCAGAAATAAATTCACTCTGATTTAGCTGATGCGTCACTAGCTGTAAAATCTTGATCAAATCTGCTTTTTTCTCATCCTCATCTAGATAGTCCAAATCCGAAAAGGTCATCTGAGCAGCTTGCAATTCATGATAAAGCTCAACCAATTGTTGAATAAATTGCGCATCCGTACGAATGCCACCGTACACCCGCAAATCGTGCTCATCCATTTCTGATAAGACCTTGTAAAACAGCATTCCCAAACCAATATCGTCTAATGGTCTGCCTTGCTGCACATTATTGAGGACAAAATAACGCGCCATCTGCGCAAAACGTGTCACTGTAATAGCAAACGAAGCGTGGTTTTCTAAAAGACTCAAAACAGCCCTCTCTTTTTCAAATGAAAGAGAGTTAGGTGCAATATAAAATATGCGCTTGCCTGTTTGTGCCAAGCGCTCTGCTTCTTTCACCAAAATCTTCGTTAAGGGATTGCGAATATCAGTATAAAGTAATTTCATGAGCATCCTTTTTGTCAAAATATAGTCCTATTATATCATTTTTAAAGTTTTTCAACAGCGATTGACTACATACCTTTTCAAGAAAAAAATCCCCACAAGAATACTTGTGGAGAACGATTTTTAATGATAAGCTAAAGCTTTTTTGAAGCTCTTCCAAATGCCAATATCATCTGTTTGTAAAATTAAGCTGGAGTAAATCCGACCGATATAAACTGTCATTCCTAAGGTAAAGACAGAGGCAATGACAAACGAAATCCAGGCTTCTAGACTAGTTGCATAACCGTTAATGGCACGGAAAGGCATAAAGAAAGTCGAAATAAACGGAATATAAGAACCAACTTTAAGCAAAATTGTGTCACCAGCATTTCCAAGAGCCGTCACTCCCAAAAATCCCAAAATAATCAGCATCACAACAGGCTGAACAGCTTTCCCAACGTCTTCAATTCTCGTCACCATTGATCCTAAAAAGGCAGATAAGACCACAAACATAAAGACACTCAGGGTGATGAAAGCAATAGTATTAAAGGAAATTGCTTCTCCCAAATGCTTCATCAGATTTGGATTGGCATCTAAGAATTCTTTTACAAAAGAAATCTGGTCTGAAAAAGCAAGTAACAGCACAGCGCCGATTACATAAATGCTGACATGGGTCAAGATAACTGCAAAAATTCCTGCCATTCGACCATAGAAATATTCAGAAGCCTTGATACTGGAGAAAATAACCTCCATAATCTTCGTCCCTTTTTCGCTTGCAATTTCTTGAGCAGTTGAGCTTGTGTAAACAATGAGAATCATATAAAGTACAAGACCAATTGCTGTTGCGACAATCGTTTGAGTGGCCTTCTTCGCTTCTTTCTTCTCATCAATTTCTTCTTTGAAATCAATAGCTCTTGAAAGTAGCTTCACTTGATTAGCTGATAAATTAGCTTGGCTAATATTTGCAACCTGTTGCAACTGCATCAGTTTCTGTGTAATTTCAATTTTTGTAGCACTACTCATGCTCGTATCTGCAAAATAAGTTGCCTTGATTTGCCCGTCTGCTTCTGATACTAGCAAATATCCGCCAACATCGCCATCTTTTACAGCTTTCTTAGCTGCTGCTTTATTTTTATAATCGAAATCCAGATTCTTAGTATCTTTCAGAGCTTCCTTCACTTGAGCATTGTCTGATACAACTGCGACACGGTTAGAACTACTACTTGACATGGAGGAAAGATAACCAACTCCCATACTCAGACCGATAAAAATGAAAGGCGAAATAACCATGAAGACAAAACTCCATGACTTGACATGACGAAGATAGGTTTCTTTGATAACAATTAAAGTCTGTTTCATACTTCCACCCCTGATTCTAACTTAAAGATTTCATCAATTGTTGGAGCTTGTTGGTCAAAAGTTTCAATATATTGTCCTTTAGTCAACAAGTCAAACAATTCCTTACCAGCTGCTTCGTCATCTAATATCAATCGCCATGTGCCTTGGTTGGTCAGATTGGCTTTACTTACGTGAGGAAGTGCTTCTAATTCCGTTTGAGACAGCGAGCTAGACACAAAGAGACGTGTTTTGCCGTATTGATTACGAACTTCCTGCACGCTGCCATCCAAAATGACTTTCCCATCACGAATCATAACAACATCATCACACAATTCTTCCACATTGGTCATCACATGGTCAGAGAAAATAATCGTTGCTCCACGCTCTTTTTCCTCAATAATGACCTGTTTCAAAATCTCGGTATTCACAGGATCCAAACCACTAAATGGCTCGTCTAGGATAATCAAGTTTGGTTCATGCAAGAGTGTGATAATCAGCTGAACCTTTTGTTGATTCCCTTTAGACAAGCTCTTGATTTTATCAGTCACTTTTCCTTTGACTTGCAGGCGCTCCATCCACTGAGGTAATTTTTCTTTCACAACTGCATTTGGTACTCCCTTTAAATTTGCCAAATACCGCACTTGCTCATAAACAGTCATCTTAGGCATCAGACTCCGCTCTTCTGGCAAATAACCAATTTTCCGATAGGTCTCCTGAGAAATCGGTTGCTTATCAAATGTAATGTTTCCGCTGTATTCTAAAAAATGCAGAATACTGTGGAAAATCGTTGTTTTCCCAGCACCGTTCTTTCCAATCAAACCGAGGATTTGTCCTGATTCAGCTTTGAAATCAACACCAAATAGCACTTGTTTTTGCCCAAAACTTTTTTCTAAATTTTGAATTTCAAGCATCCTAAACCTCCTAAAATTCTAATCTCTATATTTAATAGCATAACATTTTGAAAGCGTATTTTCAAGTTTTTGTGTAAAATTTCCTTATTTTCTACAGTAAAAAGAGAGCCCTCAACAGTTGGCCACAGTTCAACTATCTCTCACTCTCTTGCCTTGATTCTATTTGTAATTTTCTAAGCCTTAAAGGCATCTACCAGTACTTGAAATTCTTCATTGGAGAGCGTAATCCCTTTCCCCATTTTTGTATGGTCAGGACTCCAACTACGAATATCGTATTTGGCTGGCGCACCATTGAAGCTCACACGATTCAGCTCTTTCGTCCAGCCTTTATCATTTTCTGATAACACCAATAACTTTTCTTCTATCTCAAATTTGAATTCTGACATTTTTGTCTCCTTTTTCTTCTTTCTTGATTTATTCGTAAAAAATTTACTTTTTTAGCGAGTTTGTTATATAATATATTGTAACAAGTTATGGAGAATTTAGCTATGAAAAAATTTCTCGAAATGATTTTAGAGCGAGCAAGTGAATTTATCAATTACAAAAAGGATACACAAGAGATAGAGGAAGACAACGCCAATATTTTGCAGACGATTGAAACAGCTTTGCAAAAAAAATCAGGTGTGCATGTCATTTTTTCAGATAAAAGTTTTACGGGTGATATTGTCAAATATGACAAAGAGCGTCAGCAATTGATTGTTAAAAACTTCCAGAAAAGTATGTCAACGATTATTCGTATTTCAGATATTAAGCGGATTCGTCTGGTTCCAAATACTATCAGAGAAGCGCAAAAAAGAAATTCCAACCTCAGCTAGGAGATTGGAATTTTTTTATTCAAATAAGCTGTAATAATCCGCAATCGTCATTTTCGCTTTCTCTTCTTGATGTAAATCTTGGATAATTTGTCCGTCTTTCATGACAATCAAGCGATTTCCGTATTTAAGAGCATCCTCCATATGGTGAGTAATCATAAGAGCAGTCAGTTGGTCACGATTCACAAATTCATCTGTCAGACTCATCAATGCCACACTTGTTTTAGGGTCAAGCGCTGCTGTATGTTCATCCAAAAGCAACAGCTCAGGGCGTTTGAGAGTCGCCATTAAAAGACTCAAAGCCTGTCTTTGCCCACCCGAGAGAAATTCAATCGGCGTATCTAAGTGTTTTTCTAAACCATTGCCGATTTTGTCTATCGTCTCCTGAAATTCTTTGCGATAATGGCTCAGACGGCGTGGCACTAGACGGCGTTTTTCACCACGAAATTTAGCAATCAATAGGTTTTCTGCCACCGTCATGCGCGGAGCTGTTCCCATCTTTGGGTCTTGAAAGACGCGTGACAGATACTTAGCCCGTTTTTCTGGTGAATAACTGGTCACATTTTCACCTAGAATATAAATGCTGCCACTCGTCAATGGTAATGTTCCTGCAATGACATTGAAAAGCGTGGATTTCCCTGCCCCATTTCCGCCTAAAATCGTAATGAAGTCATGCTCAAAAATATCCAGTGAAACATCATTTAAAATAACTTTTTCTTCCTCAATACCTGTGTTGACAATTTTTGTCGCGTTTTTTAATTCTACAATTGCTGTCATTTGCTTAACTTGACTCCTTTAAAGAATTTATTTTTGAAAGTCGGAATCATGAGACAAATTGCCAAGATAACCGCACTGTAAAGACGAAGATAGCTGGTATTAAAGCCAAGCGCAATCACGCCCCAAATCAGGAATTGATAGAAAATAGAGCCGACAACAATCGTCAATAGGCGTTCTGCCAATGTCAGGCTGGTAAAAAGCACCTCTCCGATAATGAGACTGGCAAGCCCTACAACAATGACACCAATCCCGCGCGAGACATCCGCATAACCTTCCTGCTGGGCAATAAGGGCACCAGCTAGGGCAATGACACCATTAGACAGCACCAGACCCATTAACTCCATTCGTCCTGTGTGAATGCCAAAACTCCTTGCCATATCAGGATTATCACCCGTGGCAATATAAGCTTGACCCAATTTTGTATCTAAGAAAAAGAGCAATGCTGCAATTACCAAGCTAACAAAAATCAATCCTGTCAGAAGATTGTTTAATTCGCCAGAAAACGGTAGAAAGTCCTGAATTTGCTTCGTTCCAAGAAGTCCAAGATTAGCCCGCCCCATTAACATAAGCATAATAGAATGGCAGGAAGTCATGACCAAAATCCCCGAAAGGAGAGTAGGAATTTTCCCCTTAGTATAGAGAAGCCCTGTTACCATGCCTGCCAGACAGCCAGCTAGAATGGCAGCAGCAGTTGCTAGAAAAGGATTGATTCCCTTACTAATCAGCGTAACTGCTACTGCTCCGCCCAATGGAAAAGAGCCCTCTGTTGTCATATCAGGGAAGTTTAAAATGCGGAAAGTCATAAAAATCCCCAAGCCTAAAATAGCCCAAACAAGTCCTTGTGAGACAATTGAAATAATCATACTGTTGTCCTAACCTTTAAAATATACTAGCTTTACTCAATGACTTGTCCTGCCTTTTTCAGAACATCATCTGGAATCGTTACTCCTAGCTGAGTAGCCACTTTTTTATTCACAACTGATTTGCCAGTAGCAAAAATTTCAACAGCTGTGTCTGCTGGTTTAGCGCCCTTCAAAATTTTCGCTGTCATTTTTCCAGTTGCCACTCCAAGATCTTTTTGATCGACAACAACCGAGCCCAGACCGCCTTCTTCTACCATAGCTGTCGCACTTGGATAGATAGGTTTTTTAGCCGTTTGATTGCTGGAAACGACTGTTGAAAAAGCCGAAGCAATGGTGTTGTCAATTGGAATCCAAATAGCATCTACCTTTCCTGTCATCACATTCATGGTTGAAGCAATCTCATTGGTAGAAGGTACAGAATAAGGAAGCACTTTATAGCCTGCTTTTTCAGCCAAAGCTGTAAATTCTTCTACCTGCGTTTTTGAATTGTCTTCACTGCTTGAATAAAGGACGCCGATTGTTTTCACATTCGGTGTTAATTGTTTGATGAGCTCCAATTGCTGTTGAGCTGGGTTGTGGTCAGACACACCTGTAATGTTGCCTCCCGGCTTTTTCAAATCCTTTACTAAATTCGCCCCAACTGGATCGGTCACTGCTCCCATGACGATTGGCTTGTCTTTCGTTGCACTAGCCAAACCTTGAGCAGCAGGCGTTGCGATTCCAATCAGCACGTCATTGCCATTGGCAACTAATTGCTTGCTCATCGTTGCCACTTTACTTTGGTCACCTTCTGCATTCATAAAGTCAATTTTGATCTTCTTGCCTTTATAACCTTCTTGCGCCAATCCTTCTTGAATCCCTTTATAAATCAAATCAAGTGACGGATGACTGACATATTGCAGCACACCAACTTTTACTGTTTTGGTTGTATTGTTTGTCTTCGGTGCTTTCTCGCCATTTACACTAGAATAAATAATGCCTCCGACAACTAATACCACTAAAAGAGCAATCATTCCCATTAACCGTTTGTTTTTCATATCTGTTCTCCATTTCATATTTTTCTATTTTTTATTCGAGTAAAAGCCAGAGTCGCCATCGTTTAAACATATTTTTCCTCCATTTTAAGGGAAATGAAACAATAAAAGAAAAACCCACACACAGTTCATCCTGTGTGAGGGCGTAAATCGCGGTGCCACCTCAATTATGGGAAAAATAATAGACTTCTCCCACATCTCTATCTTGTCTAACAACAAGTTGCACTGTAAGGTGTGCTCACCGAATTTTTATCGTTTCAAATTCAACTTCTATCCATTAGCCCAATTTCACAAAACGCTGCTACTTGTTTTCACCAACCACAAGCTCTCTGCCAACAACTATTTTATTACTTTTCTAATTTGATATTATTTTAGATGTTTCTGAAACAAATGTCAAGTATTTTGTCAAACTTTTCTGACAATAATTTTCCAACCTTTTCTTGCTATTTTTTGTTATAATTTTCTTTAGTATCATTCAAGGAGAAAAACCATGTCCTTTGACGGATTTTTTTTACATCACATGACAGATGAATTGCGGCAACAGTTACTGTACGGTCGTATTCAAAAAATCAATCAACCGTTTAATCAGGAATTAGTGCTGCAAATCCGCAGCAAGCGGCAAAATCACAAATTACTCTTATCCGCTCACCCTGTTTTTGGTCGCATTCAACTAACCCATACCGCCTTTGAAAATCCAGCAGTGCCTACCACATTTATCATGGTTATGCGGAAATACCTGCAAGGTGCTACGATTGAAAGCATTGAACAGATTGACAATGACCGAATTTTGGAAATCTCTGTCTCCAACAAAAATGAAATTGGAGATAGCGTGGCAGCAACTCTTATCATCGAAATCATGGGAAAGCACAGCAATATCATCCTAATGGATAAGGCAAGCGGCAATATTATTGAAGCTATTAAACATGTCGGCTTTTCTCAAAATAGTTACCGTACGATTCTGCCGGGCTCAACCTATGTCGCTCCACCTCAGACAGGCAACCGCAATCCGTTTACCATTTCTGATGAAAAGCTATTTGAAATTCTGCATACAGAGGATTTGTCGGCCCGTTCTTTACAAAACTTATTTCAAGGCTTGGGGCGCGATACAGCGACCGAGCTCAGTCAGTGCTTAACGAGCGACAAACTAAAAACCTTCCGTGCTTTCTTTGCCAGTCCCACGCAAGCTCATCTGACAACTAAATCCTTTGCGCCCATTCTTTTTGCGGATAGTCAGAAAGAATTTCCGAGCTTATCGCAGCTGCTAGACGACTTCTATCAAGACAAGGCGGAACGCGATCGTGTTAATCAGCAAGCCAGTGAACTGATTCATCGAGTGGAGAATGAATTAGAAAAAAACCGCAAGAAATTAAAAAAACAAGAGCAGGAATTAGTCGCGACTGAAAATGCTGAAGAATTTCGCCAAAAAGGAGAGCTCCTCACTACTTTTTTGCACCAAGTTCCCAACAATCAAGACCAAGTAGAACTGGACAATTACTACACAAGCGAGAAAATTACTATTGTGCTGGATAAAGCTTTGACCCCTAACCAAAATGCTCAGCGCTATTTTAAGAAATATCAAAAACTGAAAGAAGCAGTCAAGCATTTAACGGGACTGATTGAAGAAACTAAAGAAACCATTCAATATTTGGAGAGCGTAGAAACAGCTTTGTCGCAAGCTAATCTCACAGAAATTACAGAAATTCGAGAAGAGTTAATTCAGACCGGTTTTATTCGCCGACGCCAGCGTGAGAAAATTCAAAAACGAAAGAAACCAGAAAAATACTTGGCAACTGACGGTAAGACGATTATTTTGGTTGGTCGAAACAACTTGCAAAATGACGAGTTGACTTTTAAAATGGCTAAAAAAGAGGAACTTTGGTTTCATGCCAAGGATATTCCCGGCAGTCACGTGGTCATCACAGGCAATCTGCAACCAAGTGATGAGGTCAAGACAGATGCTGCGGAATTGGCAGCATACTTTTCTAAGGCGAGATTGTCCAATCTCGTTCAGGTGGATATGATTGAAGTCAAAAAGCTCAATAAGCCAACCGGTGGCAAGCCCGGTTTTGTGACCTATACTGGACAAAAGACCTTGCGGGTCACTCCCGATGAAGCCAAAATCAAATCTATGAAAATGTAAAGGTGTCCGCTAATTGGCACCTTTTTCTGACGACTCTTCGTACGGCCGACCCTCAGACGAAGTGAACCACTTTTCTGGCAAGCTGTCCGACCCTCGGACGAAGCAAACCAGTTTTCAGGCAGGCTGTCCGACCCTCGGATGAAGTGAATCAGTTCTCAGGCAAACTATCTGACCCTCGGACGGAGTGAAGCAGTTCTTAGGCAAACTATCTGACCCTCGGACGGAGTGAAGCACTTTTCTGACAATCTATCCGACCCTCAGACGGAGTGAACCAGTTCTTAGATAGGTCGTCGACGTGGGCGGCAGTTTAAACTAATTCCCATTCTCTCCGTCGACCGGGGCGACAGACTAAAACAAGTCTTATTCTCTCCGTCGACCGAGACGACAGATTAAACCAGTTCTCATTCTCTCCGTCGACCGAGGCGACAGCTTAAACCAATTCCTATCACTCCGTCGACCAGGACGACAGATTAAACCAAGTCTCGTTCACTTCTTCGACCGGGGCGACAGTTTAAACTAATTCCCATTCTCTCCATCGACCGAGGCGACAGGCTAACCCAAGTCTCATTCTCTCCGTCGACCAGAGAGACAGACCTAAACAAGGTTGGAAACTGAATTCCAACCTTTGTATTCTATTCCAAACTATTTAAAGCGTATGTAAGTCTCTTAAACCTACCCCGCCGCCTTTTATTCCGATTCCTCAATATCTTCCTTTAGCTCTGCCACATTCAATTTGGCAGAGAGAAACTCTTGGTCTTGAACAGGAAAACGCTGCTCCAATGCTGCAATCGTTCCGATTTCAACCTCTCCATTTTTCATGACAAAATCCATGACATGTCCGCCGAATTGGTGGTCATCAGATAGAAAATGAAGATGAAAACCAGCTACGCTGACACCGTGAAACAGCTCTGGCGTCCAAAAGCCAACGATTGTTCCCGAAATGTGTTCTACCTGGTACTCAGGCTGATGAGCTGCGATTTCTGCGAACTTCTTTCCCGGAGAGGTTTTTGGAGCCATGCGCACGTGCATGCTGCTAAATTCACCATGAATCTTGATTGAGTGAAAAAGATTTTCCCCGACATAGCTAGCTTCTATGTGCTTCTTCAACGCTTCATCAGTCAGCTCAATGTCCTGACGAAAACGCACTTCTGCTCGGTGGAAAGCCACTGCAGCATAAGGAACCGTCATATCCATTGAAACTTCCATCACTTCAGGACTTTCTCCTATCCCCTTGGCTTGATAGGCCTTGCCGTCAAGCACAATCAGCTCTCCGTCAATAGAGTCTAAAGTACCAATCCCTAAATCGCCATGTTGAAGCAATTCTTCAATCGTCATCGTCCCTTTGTAAAGCCCTGCCATTAAAGCTCCCAAAGTATTGTAGTGAAATAATGTTACAAGCTCTGCCATTTCTCCTCCCAGACAATGTTTACTATCTTTCCTTGAAAAAGCGGGTCTCACATCCAGCCTTTTACTTTCTAATACTGAACTACACATCAACCGTACAAGAAAATGAGAAATTGAACTCTCTTGAAATAGTCTTGAGCCCTTCCCAGTTTCAATTTAATAAAACTCATCTGGCAGAATAGTTTCTCCCAGCATGCTGCTGTCCTTGTAATCAACTGGCACATCAATGATGACCGGTCCACTTTCCTTTAGGGCTTTTTGCAGCAGCTGTGTCAATTCTGCTGGAGAAGTTGCTCGGAATCCTTTCGCCCCAAAACTCTCTGCATATTTGACAAAATCAACAGGTCCGAAGTCCACTCCAGATGAGCGACCATATTTCATTTCTTCTTGGAATTCCACCATATTATAATGACCATCGTTCCAAATGAGATGAACAATTGGCAAGTGCAGGCGAACCGCTGTCTCTAGCTCCTGAGCCGAAAAGAGGAAGCCACCGTCTCCAGACACAGAAATAATCTTGGTGTTAGGACGAACCAAGGCTGCTGAAATTGCCCAAGGCAATGCTACACCTAGCGTTTGCATCCCATTTGAAAAAAGCAGATGCCTTGGTTCATAGCTCTTGAAATAACGTGCCATCCAAATATAATGCGTACCCACATCGACAGTAACTGTCATATCGTCTGTCGTATTTTCCTGCAAGACTTCGACAATATCCAGCGGGTGTAGGCGACCTTTTTCAGTTTGGCTGCGGTCAAATTTCACATCACCGTCCATTTTATCTCGCAGCACTTGCAGATATTCCCGCGAGCCTTCTGGTAATTGATAGCCGTTAATCGCTGGCAGCAATAAATCCAAAGTATTTGCAATATCTCCAATCAGCTCCCGCTCCGGTTGGAAGTAAGTATCAATCTCTGCTGGCTCTACGTCAATCACAATGACGCGGGCAGAAATTTCAGCATTCCAGTTGCGTGCTTCATACTCAATCGGATCATAACCGATGGCGATGACTAGGTCAGATTTTTTCAGAAGCATGTCACCCGGCTGATTGCGAAACAGTCCGACACGCCCAAAGAACGTAGCTTCTTCCAATTCACGAGACACAATCCCAGCCCCTTGGAATGTTTCCACAACAGGCAACTGTACTTGCTCCAATAACTGACGAATAGAAGCCGTCACTTTGGCACTTGAAGCGCCATTTCCCAAGAGAAGAACCGGTAACACAGCATTTTTAATCGCTTGCGCTAGATAGTTAATGTCTGCCACAGAACTAGAACCCAGCTGCGGATCCGTCAGCGGTTTAATTGCTTTCACTTGCACCTGACTATCCACCACATCCTGTGGAATGGAAATGAAACTTGCCCCCGGCATTCCTGACTTGGCATGACGATACGCATTGGCAATGATTTCTGACAGAGTATTGCCGTCTTGCACTTCGACTGAATACTTAGTAATCGGCTTAAATAGTGCAGCATTGTCCATAGACTGGTGAGCGCGTTTGAGAAGGTCAGAGCGTTTGACCTGACCAGCCAAAGCCAGCACTGGGTCGCCCTCTGCGGTCGCCGTAACCAAGCCCGTTGCTAAGTTTGAAGCACCTGGTCCACTCGTTGCAATCACGACACCCGGCTCTCCTGTAATCCGCCCAATTCCTTGCGCCATAAAAGCAGCATTTTGTTCATGACGAGCAACGATAAGTTGTGGGCCTTTGTCCTCTAAGGTATCAAACACACGGTCAATCTTTGCACCGGGAATTCCAAATACATAATCCACCTTGTGATTGATTAAACTATCCACAATCAAATCCGCACCAAATTTTTCAGTCATTTTCTTCGTCCTTCCTGAATATCACGCTCATCATTATATCATAATTCCCATGCGTCTTATAGGATTGTGCTTGTTACTCTTTTTACAAACTATTGTACAATTCCTGCATCTCCACATCATCTGGAACCAAGTGAAGATAATGCTCTGCTTGGTGTTTTGCTTCTTCAAAATCTCCCATTTCACGAAGTAGATAAATATATTGCTCTAAAAATTCTGGATTTTCCTTTAAATCCGAGAGCAACAGTCGATATCGCTCCAAAGCTGCTGTTGTCTGTTCCAAAGCCTGATAGGCACGCGCAATATTCCACTTAGTCAGTACATTGTCTATATCTTGCTCCTCAAATTTCAAAACTTCATCAAAACGCTCTTGCTCTAAGTAAAGATTAGACAAACGCAATGCAATTTCTTCCAAGTCTTCCGCATTATCTTTTGCTTTCAAAAGGTAATCTTCTGCCTTTCGCTCATCGTGCAACTCATAAGAAAGCTGCGAAGCTAGCAACAAAAGACGTGTATCAAATGGATTTTTCGACAAGCCCTGCTGCGTAAGGCGTAATGCTTCTTCTGTCTGATGTTCTGCATGAAGCGACAAAGCATAACCATACTCATAACCTTCAAATTCCGGCGAAATCGTATCAATTTGCTTAAAGTATAGATTAGCTTTTTGATATTCTTTCTGGTCATACAAAATAGTCGCTAATTCAAAGGCTACAGCATCATCGTATTCAATCTCTAAAGATTTTTCCAAAAACTCAATCGCCACTTCAAATTTTCCCAAACTTGCATAGGAAACACCAATCCGCTGATAAGTAGAAACACCCGTCTGCTCATAAATCATGCGATTGTCTAAGCTAGCGTATTCCTTAATGGCTTGATTGAAATTTCCCAATTCAAAATCTATTTCAGCCATGCCAAAAGTCACTAACGGTTCATCAGATAATTGCTTTGCCTCGGCTAATTTTTCCCTTGCAACATCTGGCAAGCCTTCCATTTGATAGAGATCAGCTTTGACTAAGAGTGCTGTCACATACCAGTCACTATCAGAAGTAATTTCTTCCAGATAAGCAAACGCTTCTTCCGCTTGCCCGTCTTCACTAGCAATCTGCGCCAAACTGATGTAAGCTTCTGGATAATGAGGAGCTAATGTTTCATAAATTCGCTTCGCTTGAGGGAAAAAGCCGATACTTTCTAAGTAGTCGGCTAATTCAAGTAATTCTTCCTCTGTATCATTTGTTAGAGCTCTTTCAAAATATTTATTGGCATGCGCCAAATCCTGCTTTTGCAAAGAAGCGACCATTTTCTCACTGTTGTTCAATTTCTTCTCCTGTTTCATCTACCAATTCTTCTTCATACAAGCCGCTGACTTTCTTATACCATTTAAAAATAGCAGCAATCACAACTTTTGCAGACGCATAAACGGGAATTCCCAGTAAAACGCCCCAGATACCAAACATAGATCCCGCTGTCAAAAGGACAAAAAGAACATTGATTGGATGAATGTTCAATTGGCTACCGAGAATTAATGGCGACACAAACCGCCCTTCAATCGTTTGCTCTACAATAAAGACCACAATGACTTTCAAGAGCATAATTGGTCCAGCAATTAAACCCAGAACAAGAGCCGGCAGCATAGCTAGAAAACTTCCCAAATAAGGAATCAAATTTAAAATCCCTGCCGTCACCCCAAGTGTCACTGCATAGCGAAGCCCGATTACTTTAAAGAAAATGATGAACATTATCGCTACGATAATAGCTACAGTTACTTGCCCACGAACGTAATTGGCAAGCTGCGTATTGACATCTGTCAAAATTTGTCCGACTGGTTCACGAAACTTAGTTGGCATGAATTTTGTCAAATAAGATTTTAAGTTTTTTCCATCTCGCAAAAGATAAAAAAGGATAAAAGGCATGATGATAATGGCTACAATCACTTGCGAAGCCGTACTAATCAATGTGCTTACCCAATTCACTGCTTTCGATGAAAAATTACTTGCCCAAGTCGTCACTTGAACTGAAAAATTATTCACAATCTCTTCTAATTGAGGCTTGACATCATCAGAAATTCGATTTTCCAAAAAATCCTGAATTATTTTATTCGACTTTTGCAAATTAGCTGGTAAATTCTTTGCAAAGCTAACTATCTGATGCTGCAAACTTGGAATTGCCACAGCCAATCCCCAAATCAAGAGCAAAGCAATTAAGATAAAGACAATCGTAATCGCGACCAAACGATTGATCTTATGTTTCTCCATAAAATCTACAATTGGATTTAAGAGATAATACAAAAGCCCTGCTAAAATCACCGGCAGCATGATAACTCCGATAAATTCTAGAACAGGAATAAAAATAAAACTAATTTTGCTTAATACAAAAATATTCAACCCCAACAATAAGGTCACCAAAAAAACAGTGATTGCCTTATTGTCTAAAAACCACCGAAAAAACCATGATAGGCTGAAATCCTTCTTTTTGTGTTCCATACAGACATCCTTTTATTTATTTATCTCATTGTAGCATTTTTCACTAAAAAATTCTTGAAGAAAGGGTAGTCCTTTATGAATTTCCTTCTTGCGCCCGAGTCAAACACAAAAAGCGGTCATCCATTCAATTCATGAACGGATTCCCACTTTTAGCTTTCTTTATCTGAGAAAAAAATTGTAAATCGCATTCGTTTGTCATCAACAGCTTCAAAGCGATAGCGCAAATGATGATTTTCCAAAATCTGTTGCACGATAAAGAGTCCCAGACCTGTTCCACCATCTTTGCGGTTACGACTGTAATCCGGACGATAAAATGGCTGAAATATTTGCTGGATTTGCTGTTCATCCAACACATGTTCCGCATCATTTTCAATGATTAACTGATTGTCTTTAATCATTAAAAGAATCTCTCCGCCAGCTACTGTATAATGGAAAGCATTATCTAGTAAATTTTTAATAGCTTTCAGCAAATAAGTCTTGTTGCCATGCACTTGAAGCTCTTCTAACTGTACAGTAAATTGGTAGCCTTTCACATCAGCTAACATTTTATAGCTGCTCAAGTTTTCCTCCAAGAGCTGATTAAGTGAAAATTCTTCCTCTTCCGCTTCTATTCGCATTTCAATTTTCGAAATTGCCAAGATAGACTGTACAAGTTTTGATTGCTCTTCCAAAATTTCACGACATTTATGTAGGTATTTATCTTTATCTTTGAAGTCACCAACACCATAAATCATACCATCCACAATTCCCATCATGCTGGTAATCGGCGTTTTCAGCTCATGAGAAGTCATCCGTAGAAATTCTGCTTTCTCCCGCTCGCTTTCAGCCACTTTTTCATTTTCCAATCGCAAAGCTTCAATACTCATCAACAGATTTTGATAAAGAGTGTTAATATCTTGAGCAAGATTAGAAATTTCATCATGACCTTTGACGGGACAAATTACATCTGGAGAAAGAGTTGCCATCTTACGCGTACTTTCTGAAATTTCTTTAATGCGTTTGGTTGCAAATCGACTATAAAGAAAAGCCACTATACCCCCTAACGTTAACGAAAAGAATAAGATATAAGGATAAAGACTTAACAACACGTAAGTAGCATCCGATATTGGTTGGAGCGAATATTCCCCACGTAAGGTCAATGTGGTCCCTTCTGCCGTTCTTATCTTCTTGCTCATACTTTTAGTTTGATTATTCAAACTCATGTCAGAAGGTAAAATTGTTAATTGGAATTCTCCCTTTTCATTAGCTAAATCAATATGTGGATAAATAAGTTTTCCTTTCGCATCTAATATACTAAACCAGACGCGTGTATTCTTTCGATTGTAGTCACTTAAAAGCTTTCCTATATCATCTGACGGTTTTCCTTGAACTTGCTGAGCAATCTGAAAGAACTCACTTTTAGCTTCTCGATGCTTGACTTGCTCATAATAAACAGGCATCACAAAATAGAGTGTTGTTAAAACCGTTGTCACGACAATAAAAATTATTGTTCCTGTCAAAAGAAAATGCTTTTTAGCAATTCTCACTCTTCTTCTCCTCCAAGTTGATAGCCCATACCAGTAATGGTTTTAAGAGGAATTCCTGGAATTTTTTTGCGAATATTCTTCACATGATTGTCCAATACACGACTATCCAGTTCGCTATAACCCCAAATTGTATTCATCAATTGATCCCGAGTCACCAAATGATTTTTTCTTTTAGCTAAAGCTTGGATAATTTCATATTCTTTTTTAGTAGGAGACATTTTCTCTTCTTGCCAATAAACTGTACAATCGTCAATTGAAACACGTAAGTCTCCAACGACAATCTCTGATTCTGTCACAGTACTCCGGAAAATATTTTCAATGCGTTTCATCAAAATAAGTGGCGAAAATGGTTTGGTAACATAATCACTGATAAGGTGATTAAAGCTGACCAGCTGAGTATATTCATCATCTAGTGCAGTTAACATCATAACTGGTACCTGCGACGTCTTCCGGATTTCCTTCAACACATCCAGACCACTCATAGAGGGCAACATAACGTCCAAAATGATGAGGTCAAACGATTTTTCCTCAAATTCACGTAGGGCTTCTGCCCCGTCAAAAACTGGTGTCACCTCATAATGATTTTCTTTCAAAAATTCACAAATCACTTGATTAATCGTAGTGTCATCTTCTACTACTAAAATCTTATGCATTTCTTACTCCTTAAAATATAGATATAAAATTAAATGACTGCTAATCAATGTAAAGATTACTTTTATTATACAACAAAATAGTGAACTTACAAAGATTGAACCGTGATGTAGGATAAAAACTTTCTTCCAAAAAACTAAACATTTTTCAGAAGTCAAACAGACAACCCTGATTGTTAGCGCCACCACCCGCAAATCTATTTTTATTGTATCAAAGTTATCTGTTCCCATCCTATCTCGAATCTATTTTTTATCTATTTTTTCATCATAAAATTGACAGCGGCTTTCATTTGTGAAAACCATTTCATTTCTTTTTGTGTTATAATAAAAGTATCAAATATTTCGAGGTGAATGATGACACAAACAGTTTATTTTGGAACTTATACACGTCGTAGCTCAGAAGGAATTTACAAAGCTGATTTTGATACTAGCACAGGAGAACTGGCAAATTTAACACTTATTGCAAAAGAGCCAAATCCTACTTATTTAGCTTTTGACAAGCAACAGCACCTATATTCTGTCGGAACTGAACACGGTGAGGGAGGCATTGCAGCCTTTAATAAAGCGGGACAGTTACTCAATCACGTTGTGGCCGAAGGTGCTCCTCTATGCTATGTGAGTGTAGATGAAGCAAGAAACCTTGTCTACGGGGCAAACTACCATAAAGGACAAGTATTAGTTTATAGACGACAAGAAAATGGTAGCCTTAAATTAGTTGATTCTGATGTTCATATCGGCTACGGCCCTCATGAAAACCAAGCTGCTGCTCATGTGCATTTTGCAGATTTAACACCCGATAAGTATCTGGTTACGTGTGATTTAGGAACTGATGAAGTTGTGACATATGAAATTAGTGATTATGGACGCCTAAATCGATTAGAAACTTATCATGCGACACCTGGCGCTGGTCCACGTCATATTGTGTTCCACCCTCACTACAAAATTGCTTATCTTATTTGTGAATTAAACTCTACTATTGAAGTTTTAATTTACGATGGTGACGGTCAGTTTGAACGCCTGCAAACCATCTCCACTTTACCAGAAGACTTTTCAGAATTTAATGGAACAGCTGCTATTCGCTTATCTGCTGACGGTCGCTTCCTTTACGGGTCCAACCGCGGGCATAATTCAATCGCTGTTTACAAAGTAGCAGGAGACGGAACACTTGAACTTGTAGAATTCGTACCAACTAATGGAAAAAATCCACGTGATTTTAATATTACACCAGATCAACAGTATATCATCGCAGCTCATCAAGACTCAGACAATGCGACGGTCTTCAAACGTGATTCAGAAACAGGAAAATTAACAGAATTATCACATGACTTCTTTGTTCCAGAAGGTGTTTGTGTTGCTTTTACTCATTAATCGGCTCTTCTTAAGAGACTAATCCCAATCGCCTATGGTTGGGATTTTTTGTTGTCTTATATGTCATCTTCCCAGATTCTATTCGTTTGCAAGTAATTGTATTAGAGAGCATGACTGTCTGCTTTAGTCTCCAATTTTACACCGAACATCATGATACTGACGAAAAGAACATAATAAAAAGAGGCAAGGGAATGAACCCTTGTCTCTTTATTGTTTTAGTTTAAAAGCGGATATTTTCTCGTGTTTTTTCATACGATGTAACAAAACGATTGGTTACACCGGGTTCTACTACATCCAATGCTTGCGAGATCTCCTCAAACGATGCTTGATAATCAAAGTCATTTTCAAAAATCTCTAGTGCACGGTTGAAAGCAGTTTGAACTCCCTCATCAAATGAACGGTAGCGATTTGAATATTGTAACAATTGCTCTGTCAAAGTAGCATTTTCAACAATCCGATAAGTCTCATTTTCCAGTTCATTCATATCATTTGTCAAAATCTCTAGCATACGGTTTACTGATTCGATATTGACACGATATTGTTCCAATTCTGCTACTAAAGCTTCTGTGTTATCACTTGCAGTAAAGAAAGTGGTCAGGAAGCTCCGTGGAATACCCGGCAAATTGCGTTTTTCCATATAACGCTTAATCGTGTGCAATTTGTTTATATAAATAGTAACTTTTTGTCGAGCATTGGCATCATCTTTTTCAATTTTAGCCAATTTTTCACTCAACACTAACTGCTCATCTTCAATTTCTTTCACACGTTTTTGAATGGTTTCAAGGTTTTCTTGAAGAACAGAATAAGCCTGTTTTCTTTCTGAAGAATCTTCAATTGCTTCTAAAACAACATCATCCAAGCTAGAAAGTTCACTTTGAAGTCGGCGAACATGATTTGTATCGCTTTCTGTCAAGAGATACAATTTTGAAAGGCGAGCAATCTCTGTCAAAAGATTTTGATTGTTTTCTTTTGTATGACCTAAATAACCTGGTAAACTATTGACTAATTTGACAACTACTTTATGTGACTTGATTTCACGGTTAAACATGTCATATAAAGCATCCATTTCTTCTTGGATTTGCGTATTTTCATATTGTGCATTGTCTAATTCCAAACTAGCAATGTTTTCACTGTTACGTTTCAAACTAGTATGCAGCTGTTGGAAGCGAGATTCAATATCAGTTTCAATAAAGTGATAACCGGATTCCAGTAATTTGCGATGACCAGACTCCAAATCTTCCAACTGTTCTGGTAACTTTTGATCTAATTCTGATACAAGATCTGGGATTTTTTCAACAATATGTGTCAAAGCAAGGATGTGATCCTCTGTTTTATCCAAAATTTCCGCTGCTTCAACAGGGTCTCCTGATGAATTCAAGGTCACAAATTGAGAGAATTCAGATTGAATTTTTTCTAATTGCTTTTCAATCTCAGGAAGCGCTGATCCATAACTTTCTGTATCATTTGCCACAGACACTTGCAACTTTTCAAATAAATCCAAAGCATGCAAGACACGACCGCTATTTTTAGACTCTTGCTTTTCTAATTCAGCAAGTGCATTGCGAATAGCAGTAATATCTTCTTCAATCAAGTCAATTTGGCTCTCAATTTTATCAATACCATGCTTTGCTTTTAGAAACCGAAACGAATTATTGTAACTTTCCGTTTCAAAAAGGTTATTTTCAATGTCTGCAAAAGAATTTAAAGAAAGGTCAACCCATTTTTGATTCCATTCACGAAAAGCCACTTGACTTTGTCCAATCAAATGCATGTTTTTAACCGCTTCGACTTCATCATTTACAGGAAGATTATAAAGTTCTTCTTTGCGTTCTTCTAACTTAGCAAGCAAAGCATCATTTCTTTTTCTTAATAAGACAGCAGTTATGTAAGCAACAATCAAGAGAACTGCTATCACTATGATTAGTATGATTAGTCCGTTAGACATGTAAAACTCCTTCAAAATATTACTTGAAAATAATCATGATTATTATATCATAATTTTCTTGGTAAATGTGAATTTTTTCAGATTTTTTTAAACGTCCAATGTACTGTATACGGCGTTCTCTTCGATAAATTCACGACGAGGTTCTACACGGTCCCCCATTAGCATATCAAAAATCTTGTCCGCTTCTGCTGCATCATCGACTGAGACACGCGCCATTAAGCGATGTTTTGGGTTCATCGTTGTTTCCCAAAGTTGGTGGTCGTCCATTTCTCCCAAGCCTTTGTAACGTTGAATACTTGGTTTAGAACGCCCTTCAGAATAACGCTCCAATGCCAACTGTAGCTCTTCTTCTTGATTGGCTCCGGGCTGGATGTATTCTTTCACTTCACTGCCGACTTTCACACCATAAATAGGTGGTTGAGCAATATAGACATACCCCGCTTCTAAAACAGGCTTCATATAACGATAAATCAATGTCAAAAGAAGGGTTCGGATATGCGCACCATCAACATCGGCATCGGTCATAATGACTAATTTTTGATAGCGAGCTTTGCTCACATCAAAATCCGCTCCAAAGCCTGTTCCCATTGCGGTAAAGAGACTACGAATTTCTTCATTGGCTAAAATTTTATCCATGCTGGCTTTTTCAACATTTAAAATCTTACCACGAATTGGCAAAATAGCCTGAAACTCCCGATTTCGACCAGACTTGGCTGAACCACCTGCCGAATCTCCTTCCACGATAAACAATTCTGTTTCATGCGGATCATTAGAAGAGCAATCTGCCAATTTACCAGGTAGATTTGAAATTTCAAGACCTGATTTCTTGCGGGTCACTTCACGTGCACGTTTAGCTGCAATCCGAGCCTTGGACGCCAAAATTCCCTTTTCAACGATTTTCTTAGCAACCGCAGGATTTTCCAAAAGGAAATCTGAGAAAGCTTCGCTAAAGAGACGATTAGTAATTTTAACAACTTCACTATTTCCAAGCTTCGTCTTTGTTTGTCCTTCAAACTGTGGGTTAGGATGTTTTACAGAGATAACAGCTGTTAATCCTTCACGGACATCTTCACCAGTCAGGTTGTCTTCATTTTCTTTCAAAAGTTTATTTTTCTTGGCATAGTCATTAATGACACGTGTGAGCGCTGTACGAAAACCTTGTTCATGCGTCCCGCCTTCATGAGTGTGGATATTATTTGCAAAACTCATGACAGTTTCGTGATAGCCTGTTGTATACTGCATAGCTACTTCAACAGTAATATCATCCATTTCTCCGTCTGTATAAATCGGATTTTCAAAGATAACATCTTTATTTTCATTGATATACTGGACGTAGCTGGCAATCCCACCTTCATAATGGTAATCTTTTGTTTGCTCCAAACCTTCCCGTTTATCGGTAATAGAAATTCGCAGACCACGATTCAAGAATGCTAGTTCTTGCACCCGTTTGTTTAATTTTTCAAAATCAAATTCAACCGTTTCTGTGAAGATTTCTGGGTCTGGTGTGAAATGAACAGTTGTTCCTGTGCGATCAGTCTCGCCGATAATCTCCAGATCCGCTACGACGTGCCCGCGACGGTATTCTTGAAAATGAATCTGACCGTTCTTGTAAACCCGAACATCAAGTTGAGTAGAAAGAGCATTAACCACAGAAGATCCAACACCATGCAATCCTCCAGATACCTTGTACCCGCCACCGCCGAATTTTCCTCCAGCATGAAGAATGGTAAAGACAGTTTCTACCGCAGGACGACCTGTTTTTTCTTGAATATCTACAGGGATTCCACGACCGTCATCAACAACGGTAATCGAATTGTCTTTCTCAATAAACACTTGAATATGTGTTGCAAAACCAGCTAATGCCTCATCAATTGAGTTATCTACAATTTCCCAAACAAGATGATGCAGTCCTTCTTTTGAAGTTGAGCCAATATACATCCCTGGACGCATTCGGACAGCTTCCAAACCTTCTAAAACCTGAATTTGACTGGCATCATAATCCTGTGCTTGCAGTTCTTTATTTTCTTCTGACATACGATTCCTTTTCTATATTTTTATAAATTTCTTGAGATTTTCCATATCATCAAAGAGATAAGTTGCAAAGCCAGCTGATTGACCCGCTTCTGTGTCAATTGAGCGATCTCCGATGACTAACCCATTCTCAATCTGATACTTATCTTTTAAATACAGCATTGACTCAGGATTTGGCTTTCTCTTAAAACCACGATTAGAAGTCACCACTTCTGTAAAGTAGCCTGAAATCCCTGTTTTATCAAGAATCTCTAAAACCTGATCATTCCGATGAGAAATCAGAAAATTACGCCCTCCTTGTACAACGATATTTCTGAGCAAGTCTACAGCACCTTCAAACAATACTGGATGAGCTAACTCTCTCGCTTCATTTTCTTTATAAGTTTGTAAAAAATGAGGGATGTTGGGCGCAAATTGAGCAATTGCATAAGGAGTTGAAATCTTTAGCGCCTTGTAAACATCATCATGGGCAGCTTGAATTCCAAAACTAGCTAACGTTTCTACAAATGCAGCCGTTGACGTCTCGTAATTATTGAGGAGAGTTCCCCCTAAATCCCAAATATAATCTTGATAATCCATACCTTTTATTATAACATATTTTTGTAAAAAATGGCTGTTAAAACAGATAGGAAAGCCTATTTTAGACATGAATTTTCATAAAAAAACTTACTTGGATCATTCCAAATAAGTTTTAGTATCATAGAACATCAATCACTATAGACATCATTGTAAAGCATCGCCGTTGCAAGCTGCTCACTGTCTCCACCTAACTGATGAACCAGCTCATAAGCAAAAGTTAGAGCAGTTGCGGGACCTCGGCTGGTAATCACTTTCCCATCAACAACGACAGTTTGTTTGATGTAAGTTCCAGTTTCAATATCTGACTCGATACCATCATAACAGGTAAATTGTTTGTTCTTTAAAATTCCTGCCCGATTAAGTGCGATTGGTGCTGCGCAAATGGCAGCTATCCATTTGCCTTCTTCTTGCATCTTTTGTAGAGCTGACATCAAACGATCATCATCTCGCAAATTTGTCGCACCAGGCATTCCTCCCGGCAGTACCACCAATTCATAATCATCTAACTTTCCAGCCCAAACTTTATCTGCTTGAACTGCGATACCGTGAGAACCTGTTACCGCTTTTTCAAAGCCAATCATGTCACATAGGATTCCTGCACGGCGAAGAACATCCACAACCGTCAATGCTTCAATTTCTTCAAAGCCATTGGCTAACATAACAGCTACTTTTATCATTTTTCTTCTCCTTTATTTTAATCGTTTTAAAACCACTTTTTTACGTCTTTGAGGATAGCGTATCTTTTTTTCATCTGTGAGATTATTTTGATAGCTTATCGAAAGCAAGAGTCCAACCCCGATTAAATTACTGATGATAGAGGAACCCCCTTGCGAAATAAATGGAAGTGGAATCCCTGTCAAAGGCAAAATTCCCGTCACTGCTCCGATATTTTCAAAAATATGAAAGAGCAACATCATGATGAAACCAGTTGAAATATATGTATAAAATTGATTATTTGATTTCAGCGTAATTTTTAGCATACGATAGATCAAGAGCAAATACAAGGCAATCACAATCGTTGCGCCGACAAAGCCAAAATCTTCTGCAATAACCGTAAAAATCATATCGCTTTCACGCACAGGAACCAATAGATTGGATACATTAAACCCTTGTCCCCAGAGACCACCACTACCAATTGCTATTTGACCTTGTGCCTGTTGATAAGTAGTGGTTTGAGCGTAGTCAAACGGATTCAGCCAAGCCAAAATACGGTTGATCTGATAGGTTGGCATCCCAATTTGGTGCAAAAAAGCTCGCCCGTCTTTTGAAATGAAGATAAGTAAGAAGCCACCGCCTACAACCAGAATGGTCAAAACAACTGGTACAATGATTTTCCAAGACACACCTGATAAGAGGACAATTCCTGAAAAGATTGCGATAAAGACTAATGCAGTCCCTAGGTCGCTCTGCAATGCCAATAAAATCAGAACGGGTAAGGTATAAAGGGCTAACTCAAAAATCAGGAAGAAGTCCAATTTAACCGTTCGCTCTCTATCTTTATAACGCTGTAAAAAATTAACAACAACTCGTGACAACATCAGAATATAAGAAATTTTCATAAATTCAGATGGTTGAAACAAGGTCACATGTCCTATAGTCACCCAGTTTTTTGCTCCTGTTGAAGCGACTAATTCTGAACTATAAAAAATAAGTGGTAGCACCATCAATGCCAATCCGAACACATATAAGTATGGCGTGATTTGCCAAAGAAATTTTGTATTAAATAGCATGATAACCAGACTGATAACTGTCCCTAGAGCAATCCAGGCAATCTGCTGCCCTACAATTGGCCAAACATTTTTTGGATAATCATGACTAACAGCGATATAAATGGCTACAACACCAATAAAAAGCAAACAAAATACCGGTAATATTAAACTATAGTCCACTCGTGAATCAATCGAGCGTTTTTGATAAGGCATATCTCCTCCAACATACGTAATAAATGTCAGTCACTTTTAAAGCACTTTTACGAGAAAAAGTATTGAATAATTAAGCTAGATACAGCAACTGCAAACCAAGCAAATGCTCCTGTCAACAACGGCGCTGCGCCTGCTTTTCTAAATTGCCCAAAGGATACTCTTGCACCAATTCCAGCAAGAGCCATTGCCATGAGCCACTGTGACAAGAACTTCGTTGCAGGAACGAGCGAACTTGGAAAAATCCCAACACTAGTAACAATAGACGCCACAACAAACCACAAAATAAACCAAGGGAAAATTTTCTTTAAATTGACTTTTTGATGACTGCTTTGTGAGCGTACATATCGGACTCCTGCAAAGATGAGACAAGCTGGTACAATCATTAAAGCACGACTTAGTTTTACAATCGTTGCCAAATCTCCAGCAGACTGGCTGTAGGTATAGCCTGCCGCTACAACAGACGACGTATCATTGATAGCTGTTCCTGCCCAAGTTCCAAATGTCGCATCATTCATGTGCATCAAATGTCCCAAAAATGGGAAAATAAAAACTGCTAAAATGTTAAAGAAAAAAATTGTTGAAATAGATAAAGCGATGTCTTCATCTTTTGCTTCTAAAATCGGCGAAGCTGCTGCAATGGCAGAACCACCACAAATAGCCGTTCCAAATCCAATTAAAGTGGTTAGAACTTTGCCCATTCCCAACAGACGTCCTACCACATAAGCTGAAATAAAAGCAATCAGTATAGTTAAAATGCTAATTTTTAAAGAGGAGATGCCTGTAGCAGAAACCCGACCAATGGACATACTAAACCCCAGTAAAATAATGGAATACTGTAGTAATTTCTTACCCGAATAGGCCAATCCAGCATGATACGTCTTCTTTATCTGAAAAAGATTATTAGCTAAAATTCCCAAAAGAATGGCAAAAACACTAGAACCTATCAAGGGGAAGAAATTTCCCAAGACAGTAGCTACTGCTGCTAGTACAAAAGCAAAGCCAATCCCTGAAAGATATTTTTGATACATATCGAACCTTCTTTCTTTGTGTTTCTATTATAACAAAATTTAAAACTAGCAGCGGAGGAAATTCGTACTTTTATCAAAAAAACTCAGTTTACATTTTAACTGAGTCTTCTACTCTGCTGACGTTAAGGAGATTTCTTCCTCAAAAATTGCTCGATTTCTTTTGGAATTTTTTTCATACTTGTGACGGATATTGGAGCAATTTTTTCCAAGGCTGTCTGAATTTGGCGTCCGTAACGTTTGGTTAACATGCGATTGTCTAAAATGACGACTGCTGACTGCTGCTCTTGATGTCGAATTGTACGTCCCAAAGCCTGTTTTAGGCGTAAAATCGCAACAGGTAAACTATAATCATAAAAAGGATTCTTGCCTTCTTGCCGCAATTTGCGATTGAGTTTCTGCGTAAAGAAATCACTCGGATTGTCAAATGGAATCCGTGTAATAACTTCAATCATTTGCTCCTGACTGGAGAAATCCGTTCCCTCCCAAAAACTACCAGCCCCTAGTAAAATACTCGTTTCCCCTCTGTCAAAACGACGTTTAATATTAGCCGCTTCACCATTCTTGTACTGGGCTAAGTGAGGCAGGCGTAAGCGTTCTGAAACAGCTAATAATAACGCTTTCGATGTAAATAAAACGAGAAGTGGAACTTCCTGAGTAGCTAATTTATGAACCCATTTGACAATCAATTCTGCATAAGTGTCCACATCCAAGTCTACAACATTTGGAAAATTCTTATCCAGCCATATTTTCTGCTGATGTTTCTGCTTTTGTGGTAACTGATAAAATGGTGCATGTTCAAAACCAAGTAAATGCGCTAAATGCACTTTTTTACTGATTTCAAGCGTGGCTGAAACGAACAAGACTTGCACTTCTTCAGGTAGCAAGGCTCTAAAATCTAGCACTTCTAGGCAAGCAGCTTCCAACATCGTTACTCGATAGTCATCAAATTGCTCTTCTTTTAACCAGAACTGGTCATATTTTGTGGCAAAAATAGTGCGTAAGTCAGAAAGAGAGCTTTGATCTAACTCTGATAAATCTTGTCGGAGTTTGGAACAGGTTTCTTTCGTTAGCTCATTTTTCTTGTAACGTTGGAATTGTTCCATCGCATGAGTCAATTCAAATTGAATGTCCTCTATTAACCGATGTTGCAAAATGGTATCTGTTGTTTCAAGTTCTGATTGAATCTGCTGCAAGCATTTTGTCATATTGAGCAATTTTCGAGAGAGATTTTCCAAAGCTAAAAACAACTTCTGAGCTTCATCTACAATCAAAAGTCGATTCTCCACTATAGATTTATCATCTTCTAGCCGCGTCAAAAAATAAGCATGATTGGTCACTAATACACGACTGCGTTTGGACTTTTCTTGACCTTTTTGCCAAAAATCTGCACCATAAAAGAGGGATTTTTTGCTCAATTTTCCATCATGAAGCACCTGTTGAAAGTAGGTCTGATAGCGATGTCGTTGACCAATTTCATCCAAATCACCAGATTCTGTTTCTGTGAGCCAAACTAAAAGCAACATCTTGCAACGATTGACCAAACGATTGTCATCTATTTGCTGCAAACTGTCATAAAAGAAGTCAAGCTTCAAATAATTGGCAGGACTTTTTAAGCTATGAACAGAAAGATGAAAGATTTCTTCTAACTTTTGTCCTTCATTTGCTACAATCTGATCCTGCAACACTTTCGTAGGAACCGTTACCAAAATTTGCTTGCTCGTTTGAACCAAAGCCGGAAGCAAGTAACCATAGGTCTTGCCTAAACCTGTCTGAGCTTGTAAAAAACTTGGCTGCTGACTTTTTAAAGCTCGTTCTACATCATGCGCAAACTCATCTTGTTCTTTTCGCTCCTCTAAATCCAGTAAATTGATGTTGTGTTGGAAATTTTTGGATAGTTTTCTCGCTTTTTTAATTTTTTTACTTTTTCTAAGAAAAATCCCCTGCCACTTCATCAAATCGTGGCAAGTTATGTCCGACATTTGGTTAAAAGCATCTTCTATTGCTAAGCGTGATTCGTAAATCAAACTATCCGAAAATTTCAACAAATATTCCACTAATTCTTTCGGAAGTTTTCGGATTTTTTCTTGTATTTTTAAAAATAATGTAGCCGTTGCTGAGGCATCTGCAAGCGCTGTATGCGCATGTTTCAAAGGAATGTCTAACTGTTCACATAATATTCCTAGATTGTATTTTTCAAACGTTGGGAAAAAGACTTGCGCAAGCTCTACTGTATCTACCCTCGGAGTCACTAATTCAAATCCTTCCCAAAAGAGGGCTTCTGCTAATAAATTAGCATCAAATTTCACATTATGAGCCACAAAAATGGCATCCTCAATCAACTCATAAATCTCACGAGCTACTTGAGAAAAGTCTGGCGCCCTTCTCAATCGCTTGTCTGTCAATCCTGTTAATTGGCAAATATGAGAATCCAGCTTCTCATGAGGATTCACATCGGTTTCATAAGTTTTAACAATCTGACCATTTTCAATCAGCACAATCCCGACTTGAATAATCTTTGCGTTGCTGCTGGCACTCGTTGCCTCTAAATCCACCACAGCATATTTTCTTTTTTCTTGTGTCATATTAGAAAAATTATACCATAAATCCAACTATTTCGTATCACGTTTTACGCCTTATTTTCCCTTGATAAATAGCTTGATATTTCTTTTATGTCATTTTTCATATTTTTTGCTAAACTATGAAGTGAAAGGAGTTCTCATGATAACGATTCATAAAACTTTAAACGCTCAAGCATACGAAAATACTTATTATTTAGAAAATGAGCATCACCTCATCGTAGTTGATCCAGGTAGTGACTGGGATAAAATTGCAGCAAAAATCCAAGAAATCAATAAGCCAATTACAGCTATTTTGCTGACCCATACTCATTACGATCATATTATGAGTGTTGATTTAGTTCGTCAATATTTTGGACATCCACCTGTCTATGTCGCTGAAAGTGAAGCAACTTGGCTTTACACTCCGGAGTATAATCTATCTGGACTAGCTCGCCACCAAGATATTGATAACATCATTCTCCAGCCTGCCGATGTCTTTTTTGACTATCATAGTCCTTACAGTCTAGATGATTTTTATTTTTACGTCGTACCAACACCAGGACATTCAATCGGTGGTGTTTCAATCATCTTTCCTAACGAGCACTTTGTTTTAACTGGCGATGCTTTATTTTGCGAATCAATTGGTCGAACGGATCTCTATACTGGAAATATAGAACAACTCATTTCTAGCATCAAAAACGAGTTGCTGACCTTGCCTGATTATGATGTTTACCCTGGTCATGGTCCTCAAACCACCATTGTCCATGAAAAAATGTTTAATCCATTTTTGCATTAAAAAAGCCCTAAATGAACTGCATCTCAAAAGTTAGATTTTTCTGTCTAACTTTCGGATCAAGGTTCAATAGGGTTTTTATTATCACTTCTTTTTTAAATTTTCAAGAATCGTCTCATTGAGAGAACCGAGCCAAATGCTCCGATGATAATTCCTACTACAAAAAGGAAGGAAATCATCAATGGAATAAAGGTTTTTGGTACAATCATTGAAAGATTTTGACTAGCAAGAGATGGATTAAATGACTTGTAGGCCATTTCGTAAATAAAATAGACCAAACCAGCTGGAACAACTGCTCCAAGCAAGCCAATCCAAGCTCCTTCTAACAAGAACGGACCTCGAATGTAACTGTTTTTTGCTCCCACCAGACGCATAATTTGAATTTCACGACTACGTGAAATAATCGTAATCCGAATAGTATTTGAAATCAAGAAAACAGCAATAAAGACTAAGAGGAGCGCTCCTACAATTCCCCATGTACGAATAAAATTAGCTAACGCAAAAATACGTTTTGTATTGGCTCCACCGTATTCTACTTCAGAAACCCCTTCTACTTTCTTCGCATTGTTTGCGACAGAGGTAACGTATTTAGGGTCAGTTGTATCAACAATATAAGCGTCATGTAGGGGATTGGCATCTCCTTCAAAGAGTTTCCAATCTTTACCCATGACTTCTGTTAGTTTTTTTAATTGTTCTTGCTTGCTAGAAAATGTTACTGATTTCACATTTGACATTTTGTTGAGGGCATCATATACCTTATGATAGTCCTCATTTTTGACTGTTTGACCTTCTTTTGTAATAGTCTCTTCATTGTCCGCTGTATCTGGTCGCATATAGACCATAACCCGCACATTATTTTCAATATCTGTTGCTAGCTTCGCCGTGTTTAAAATGACTGACACAAAGATTGCGACTAACCCTAGTGTAATCATCACGGAGCTGACTGCAGCAACTGTCATCCAACCATTTCGCTTCAAACTTTTGAGCGATTCAAGCAGGTGACTTAAAAATCTACTATTCATCGTATCCGTATTCTCCTTTTGCTTCATCACGCACCACACGACCATTTTCGATGGCAATAACGCGGTGACGCAAAGTATTTACAATTTGGCTATTATGAGTGGCCATTAAAACAGTTGTTCCTTGAAGGTTAATTCGCTCCAGTAGATTCATGATTTCCCACGAATTATCTGGGTCCAAATTTCCTGTCGGCTCATCGGCAATCAAAACTTTAGGATTGTTCACAATCGCACGAGCAATGGCAATTCGCTGCTGCTCCCCTCCTGAGAGTTCATTTGGAAATGAACGGACTTTGTGTTTTAAACCAACCAAATCCAACACTTCCATAACGCGCTTTTTGATATTCCGACGGCGTTCTCCAATAACTTCCATAGCGTAGGCGATATTTTCATACACCGTCTTTTTGGGTAGCAATTTATAATCTTGGAAAACGACGCCAACATTCCGACGCAACATTGGAATATCACGTTTTTTAATTTTAGCAAGATTAAAGCCAGCAACTTGCAGACTTCCCTTATCAACTTTCACTTCACGATACAATAATCGAATAAAAGTTGATTTCCCTGCTCCAGAAGGACCTACAATATAGGTGAATTCTCCTGGCTCTACTTCAATGGACACACCACGCAGGGCTGTTGTCCCGTTGTCATATTTTTTGACAACATCTCTCATTTCAATAATTGACATTTATTGTTAAGAGTTCCTTTCGTAAGATAGTTGAGGGAGTGGAATAAACAACCATGATTGCATTGCAATTATAATGTCTGCGCCACTCTCGTAAATTTAATGTTTAGTTTAACCGCCATTTCAAGTAGGCATCGATGAAGCCATCTAAATCGCCATCCATGACTTTATCAACTTGGGCTACTTCATAACCAGTTCGATGATCCTTCACCATGGTATAGGGCGTAAAGACATAAGAGCGGATTTGACTTCCCCAAGAAATTTCTTTTTTGTCTCCCTTTAAGGAATCCACTTCAGCTGCTTTTTTTTCTTGCTCCATTTGGTAGAGTTTCGCTTGAAGCAATTTCATTGCCCGATCACGGTTTCCATATTGTGTGCGGTCAACAGTGGATTGTGTCACAATTCCCGTTGGTATGTGGGTTAAACGAACACCGGTTGAAACTTTGTTGACATTTTGCCCGCCAGCACCACCGGAACGGAAAGTGTCCATCTTGATGTCTTCGTCTCGCACCTCAATTTCAATCGTGTCATCCAACTCCGGCATGACTTCCACTGAAGTAAAAGAAGTGTGACGACGCTTAGCTGAGTCAAATGGCGAAATGCGCACCAAGCGATGAACTCCCATTTCAGACTTCAACAAACCATAGGCATGAGGACCCTCAAAAGACAAGGTAACAGACTTAATTCCCGCTTCATCTCCCGCTTGATAGTCCAATACTTCAACCTTGAAACCATGAGCATTGCCAAAGCGTGTATACATCCGCAGCAACATATCCCCCCAGTCTTGAGCTTCTGTTCCACCAGAGCCTGGATGAATTTCAAGGATAGCATTGTTATTATCATAAGGTTCCGACAAGAGGAGTGTCATTTCATAGCTGGTCATTTTTGTTTCCAACTCTGCTAATTTTTCTTCCAACTCTTCCTGTACAGAATCATCCTCCGGTAGAAAATCAAGCAAAATCTCTGATTCGTCAAATAAATCAGTCATTTGCTGGAAGTTATCATAGGTTTGCTTAAGTTCGTTTAATTCTTGAGATGTTTTTTGTGCTGCAATATTATCATCCCAAAAATCAGGTTCTGTCATCTTATTTTCTAAGATTGCAATTTCTTCTTCCAGACCTTCTAAGTCAAAGAGACCCCCTGAAAGAAGCTAATTTTTCACGATTTGCGTCAATTTTTTGACGAATTTCTGAAATATCCATACTTACCTCTTTTCACATATCGTTTTATTATATCACAAGTCAGTATTTTTTTCTAATTTCTGACAGAGTCCAATAATAGTTATTGTATAAAATTTCTAATTCTGAATCAAGAAATTTCGTTCTTTGTTACATGATTGTTAGATAGATTGCCATCTGGCTAAAAATATTAAGAGGTTAGATACGTCAAAATGATATTCATGATAGTCCCTTCTTTACAACCTTTCGCTCGAGAATTTCTAAAACGCCTGATTCTTGATTGCTTGGTGCTTGATACTTTGCTGTTTTCTTGACCTTTTCAGAAGCATTTGCCATCGCATAGCTGTGACCCACATAAGCTAGCATTTCTAGGTCATTTCCACCGTCCCCAAAAGCCATCATCTCCTGTGGTGCAATACCAAAATGCTGACTAAGTAATTCAAGAGCAGAGCCTTTATGAACACCTCTTTGGATGATATCAATCGAACCATGTCCACTTGAAACTGCCTGAACGAGTTGACCAGTAACTTGATTTAGCTTTTCAAGGAGTTGATCTGTTTTTTCTTCTGGCACCAATAAAGCTAACTTGACAAAATCATCTTCTGGTAAATCCTGAAAATTAGAGATTTCTTTCAAAGCATGGTAATAAATTGCAATTTCTTCTTTGTACTGTTTGGGTGCTGACTTGAGCAAATAAGCAGAATGAAGTCCGCAAAGAGTTGTTGCATTTTCTAAGTTTTCTGACACAAGCACATCTAAAACTTTTTCAATCTCTGTTCTAGCGATTTTTTCTTCTCGTAATAGCTTCTCTCCCTCAAAAATTAGTGCTCCATTTTCTGAAACAATAATTAACTCATCCTGATATTTTGGAAAAAATGAAGCCAGTTGGGCATATTGATTGCCTGAAATGACGACCACTTTTATATCTTTTTCTTGCAATGCTCGATAAATTTTCTCAAAGCGCTCCACATCATAGGTATTGTCTGAGTGCAGAAATGTACCGTCCATGTCAAATGCTACTAATTTTATCATTCGTAGACCTCCTCTTGCTTCTATTTTACACCAAAAGACTTAAACTTTCCTATGATTTTTGACGAAAAATTTATTTCTTTCATTTTACCTCAAATATGCTACACTAGGAGCATGACAAATTTAGCATTTACGAGTGATCTTCATTTGGTTTCAAACCAATTTACTGATTAAGAAATCACTATTTTAATGGAACTATTAGCAGCAAGAAAGGTTGATCATATTCATTTCGCAGGGGATCTGTCTAATGATTTTGAGCACATTAGTTTGCCTTTTTACAAAAGCTCAAAAAGTCCTTCTCCGCTTCTTACAATTTAGGCAATCATGACATGCTAGGAATGACTGAAGATGAGATTCAACAGCACGATTTCAACATACAATCATTTGGGCAGACTCAGTTTATTAGCCTAGCAGGTTGGTATGACTATGGATTTGTTCCTGAAAAAACATTTGAAGAACACAAACGGATCAAGCAATTTTTCTGGTTTGATAGGCGATTGAACCGCGATACAGATGATCCTGCACTTACGCAGCATAGCTTGGAACAACTTGAAAAAATTTTAGCTTCTCTGAATGATCCTATTATCCTAGCTATGCATTTTGTTCCTCACAAAGATTTTCTTTACAATCACCCTTATTTTCAGCGCTTTAATGCTTTTCTGGGTAGTCAATCCTTTCATAATCTCTTTGTCAAATATGGTGTGAAAGATGTTGTCTTTGGTCATCTTCACCACCGCCACTCCGCTCGAATGATTGACGGTGTCTGCTATCATACAAGACCTCTTGGTTACATCCGCGAATGGCAGTTGACTCAGCAATTTTTTGAAGATTATCCTCAATACAAAATCCCTCAAATGTACCGTCTCCACAAACGCTATAATGCAGTAAAAGACTTATCTCTTTTCCAATCATATAAGAAAAAGCACCTCCGAAAAGAACTAGAAGATGCCCTTATCATTTTTGATATTTAGTACGAAAACAACTGAATAGCTTCTCTTAGCTCGTCTGAGAGAGCTTTTTCTTTGTCTAACTGAAGATAAACTTCTAACAAGCACGAACGAGCATTAGAAAATTGTAAGAAGTCTGTTGAGTTTTCTAGTGGAAAGTCAAGTGAAGTTAACCAAGCTGCAACTCTGGTTTGTGAGAGTCTATCATTTAAAACAGCCTGATAGATGACTCGTGCCAAACGCCAGTCCTCATCACTGATAAAGCGCCAATTCACTCTTTTAAAAATCTTTTCTAATACTTGTAGAACTTCATTTACTCGTGTTATAGGAAAATCTGGGTGACAAATAATCTCAACTAAAAGATCTGCACCATGAGCAAAGGCATGCACCCAACCATATTCTTCAGAATAGCCAGTCCTATCATTTTCATACAGCAAATAAGACATTCCTTGTTCAAATAGAGCCATTCTTTGCTGACTAGAAAGTCTTTTAAAATAAAGTGAATTTTTCTTAGCATCCGCATGTAGCAAATTAGCGAATAATAAAGCCGTAAAAGATCGAGTCAGAGTCTCTTGACCAACCTCTTCTTTTTTATACAAGAGTCCCTGTCGTTTTAGAGCCTCAATCACTACAAAATCAAACTGATCCTTTGTAAATAGTTGTTCTTGTATGGCTCTAGCTAGAGAAACAAAAATTAACTCATCTCGTATTTTATAATCAGGATGACCGATATAATCTAACATCCAAAGAATTTCTTCTCTTTCATAATGCACTTGATTATCAAGTAACCTCTGCTGTAACCTATCTTTTATTCTTACCATTTTATTCCTCGGCTAAGATGAAAAACTCACCATCCTGTTTAAGAAACTGTCCACAAATACTATTATTAATATCATCAGGCGCTAAATACTTTTTTGACCATTGACATATCGTTTCAAAAATTGGTATCACAGACTCTGCTTTTTCTATCAACTGATAAGTAACGCGCATAGGGATTTCATTATATTGTCGTCTTTCTACCATATTATTTTGCATCAATTCTTTCAAAGTTCTAGAGAGAACAGTATCTGTAATATCTAGCATTTCTGCTTTTAGCTCATTATAGCGCAATGAGCCTTTGATAAAAAGAATACAAATAATGCGCGAATTCCATTTTCCTCCAAAAATATCTAACCCATATTCTAATGGACAGCGGAGTTCTCTTTCAATTTTTCGTTGATACATATCTGCCTCCTCACAAAATAGTTAGTTACTCACTAATTTGGTAACGTATTGCATTTAAAATAGCACTATTTTATAATAAATTCAAATAAAAGGAAAGGAAAGGAGACTTAATACTATGTCTCAGGTTAAAGCATATTTACAAATCACTCTAGATATTCCGGATGAAAGTCGTCCTGCCGTAGCGAAAGTTTATAATGACTATCGCAAGCCATTTCTAGATACTATCGAAGGGGCTGTGAGCAAGAACTTACTTATTCGCACAGAAGATGTGCAAGTTTTACATGGTTTTGACTCTGTTGAGCACGCTCAAAATTATCTACAAAGTGATATGTTCAAAAATGATGTTTTTGTTGGACTTCAACCACTTTGGAAACAAGATCCAGATGTTCGTATTTATGGCTTGTAATAAGGACTTAAAATTGTCGTATTCACGGCAATTTTTTATTATAGTTTGACAATTAAAAAAGCCACCCAAAGATGACTTTTCTGTCTTAAATGGCATTTTTATCCATTCCTAATTTACGTTGAACAAATTTAACAATTTCCACGATGATAATCATGGAGAAACTTCCAATGAGAACGGCTGCCCATTGTGAGAGGTCTAATTTTGTTACATGGAAAATTCCTTCTAGTGGCTCAACCAAAATGGTAGAAGCCAATAAAATGAATGAAACAAGAATAGACCAGTTGAAAGTTTTAGATTTGAATGGCCCAACTGTTAGAAGTGATTGATAAACAGATTTTACATTAAAGGCATGGAAAAGCTGGATTAGTCCAAGCGTTGCAAAGGACATGGTCAACGCATCCGCATGAATAGCTCTCATGTCACCAACATGAACTGGATTCATCAAAGCATAAGCATAAACACCGAGTACCAAAGCACCTTGCAAAAGCCCTTGATAAATAATCGAACTCATGACACCACCTGAGAAAAAGCTAGACTTACGACCACGCGGTTTATGCGTCATCACACCCGGCTCAGCTGACTCAACCCCTAGTGCAATAGCTGGGAAAGTATCTGTCACAAGGTTAATCCAGAGAAGATGAACCGGCTGCAGCACATCCCAGCCAAAAAGAGTTGCAAGGAAAATCGTCAACACTTCTGCTGTATTGGCTGAAAGCAAATATTGAATGGTCTTTTGAATGTTAGAGAAGACTTTCCGTCCTTCCTCAACAGCCACGATAATCGTTGCAAAATTATCATCAGCCAGAATCATGTCAGAAGCACCTTTCGAAACTTCTGTCCCTGTAATCCCCATTCCGATACCGATGTCGGCTGTCTTCAAGGCTGGTGCATCATTGACACCGTCACCTGTCATAGCAACAACCTTGCCTTGATGTTGCCATGCTTTGACAATTCGCACCTTATGCTCAGGAGATACACGCGCATAGACAGAATATTGACCAACAACTTTTTCAAACTCTTCGTCTGACAATTCGTTAAGCTCAGCACCAGTCATGACATGGTCTTTACTATCATCATTGATAATTCCAAGGCGTTTAGCAATAGCCTCCGCTGTGTCTTGGTGATCCCCCGTAATCATAATCGGACGGATACCCGCTTCTTTAGCCACTCGAACAGCTTCAGCAGCTTCTGGTCGTTCAGGGTCAATCATCCCAATCATACCTGTGAATATTAAATCATTTTCAAGATTTTCAGATGTTAAGTTTTCTGGAATTTCATCAATAATTTTATAGGCACCAGCTAAAACACGCAAGGCCTGATGAGCCATACCTGAATTATTTTCCTTAATTAACTGAGTCGTTGCTTCATCAATCGGCGCAATATCGCCTGCCTTGTCACGAGCCACACAACGTTTTAAAAGTTGATCTGGCGCACCTTTTACAGCCACCAAAAATTTACCATCTGGCAAAGGATGAATGGTTGACATGAGCTTACGTTCAGAATCGAATGGCAATTCTGCGACACGAGGATATTTCTCTAAGAAAGCTTTGACATCATACCCTTTATCAAGTGCATACTGAACAAAAGCTGTTTCCGTTGGATCTCCAATGAGTTTTCCATCTTGATCGATTTTAGTATCATTAGCAAGGACAACCGAGCGTAACAATGGCAAGTCAAGTCCGAGGTCAATATCTTGTTTTGCTTCATGCAAACTGCCGTCATAAAAGACTTTTTCAACCGTCATCTTGTTCATGGTCAAGGTACCCGTCTTATCAGAAGCAATAATTTCAGTAGAGCCAAGCGTTTCAACTGCAGGAAGCTTTCTAACAATAGAATTTCTCTTCGCCAAAACTTGTGTGCCAAGTGCCAAGACAATGGTCACAATAGCAGGAAGTCCTTCTGGAATTGCTGCCACAGCAAGTGCGACTGATGTCATCAATTCGCCCAGCGGGTCTTTTCCTTGAACGAATACACCAACCACAAAAGTGATAGCTGCAATAATTAAAATCGCATAGGTGAGCACTTTTGACAGACCATTTAGATTTTGCTTGAGTGGAGTATCTGTTTCATCAGCGTTTTGGAGCATACCAGCAATATGACCGACTTCTGTAAACATACCTGTATTGACAACGACACCCATTCCACGTCCATACGTAACGTTTGAATTTTGGAATGCCATATTGATACGGTCGCCAATACCTGCATCAGCAGCTACATCAACAGTCAGATGTTTTTCAACTGGAACGGATTCGCCAGTCAGAGCCGCTTCTTCAATTTTTAAAGAATTTGCTTCTAAAAGACGCATGTCAGCAGGTACCACATCACCTGCTTCCAGCATAACGATGTCTCCAGGGACCAATTCTTTTGAGTCTACTTCTGTCACATGCCCGTCACGCAGCGCACGCGCAGCTGGGCTAGACATAGATTTGAGTGCTTCAATTGCTTCTTCTGCCTTACCTTCTTGGTAAACTCCAAAAATGGCATTAATAATGACCACAGCTAGGATAATAATCGCATCTGCAATATCTTCACCACCTGAAGTCACAACCGAAAGAATAGCCGCAATCAGCAAAATAAGAATCATCAAATCCTTAAATTGCTCAACGAATTTCATCAGAAGGGATTTTTTCTCTCCCTCATCCAGTTCATTGCGTCCGTATTCGTCTAAACGCTTAGCGGCTTCATTGCTTGATAAACCTTGCTCAGAAGTTTCTAAATTTTTTAAAACTTCCTCCGAACCTTGCGTATAAAACGCTTGGCGTTTTTGTTCTTTTGACAAAATATTTCCTCCTTTGATCCCTTTTTGACAAACAAAAAGAGACCTGTTTATTGCAACAAGTCTCGCTGTTTCATACAAGGCCGGAAATTGCTTTCGTATTGACGACCTTGTAACGGATATCCCGCTAGCTACTCCCTTGAGTGTTTTTATTATATCAAATTCTTCAATTTTTTCAAGCAAAAAAAGTTCAATTTCTATCTATTTTACCCAACAAAGAATAAGACGCAATAAATAAAATAATCGCTATGACAAGTGTCCCTGTTAGGTCAAAGAACATATTAAGCTTTGTCTTGTTATAAAAAACCAAATAAATCTGCTGAGAATAAAAATAGCCGCTATTACTAAACTAAAAAGGATTCTTCCCATCACTTTTTACCTCCACGAAATTTCCATTTGATAATCCGCAAAAGTTCGACCGCCATCAGGTGTTCTCAATTGATAATGCAGTTCAAGTGTCTGCTTTTTCAAATCAACCTGGTAATGACTTGTTTTTGTGATAAATTGCTGTATGCCGACCGGTGTGGGAATTCCAATCAAGGCTTCTCCTCCTTTGATAAACCGCATCAAAGATTTATGAGTAGAGAAGCGTGTCATGACTAGTTCTTCATCATGAAACTTCAGCACAACCTTCTCTCCTTCTTCATTTTTAAACAATAAATAATGATAAACGCCCTTTTGAGTCCAATCTACATCGTAACTTTGGTCAATTTGTTCCACTTGCTCATCCATTTGAATTCGATTTTGGATTCTAATTTTCACTCTTCAAATTTCCTCGTCTTCCTATTTCTTTTTTCATTTTAGCAGAAAATCAAAAATATTTCTCCCATTTTTTCTTATACTTTTATTTTACCATAGCTCTGAATGGGAGAATTTTTGAATTAAAACAGCAAGTTTGAATCGCTATTTTCAGAGGTTATAGATTACTTTGTTATTTGGACTGCTAGACGAGATGTGGTATAATAGAGCCATGATTGAAAAAGTATTTCGTGATCCCGTCCACAATTACATTCATGTGGATCACCAAGTCATCTATGATTTAATAAACACCAAAGAATTTCAACGACTGCGCCGCATTAAACAGTTAGGAACTTCCGGCTATACTTTTCACGGAGGCGAGCACAGCCGTTTTTCGCATTGCCTCGGAGCATATGAAATTTCAAGACGAATTACAAAAATCTTTGACGAAAAATATCCAGAGGTTTGGGATTGTCATGAAAGCTTACTTCTCATGGCAACAGCCCTCTTGCACGATGTCGGTCACGGCGCTTATTCACATACTTTCGAGCGTCTCTTTGATACCGACCACGAGGAAATTACACGCCAGATTATCACAAACCCTGAAACAGAGATTAACAAAGTTCTGGTTCAAGTTTCGCCTGATTTTCCGGAAAAAGTAGCCAGCGTTATCAACCACACCTATCCAAACAAACAGGTGGTGCAACTTATTTCCAGTCAGATTGATGTCGATCGCATGGATTATCTCTTGCGAGACTCCTACTATACAGGCGCTTCTTATGGACAATTTGATTTAACACGGATTTTGCGCGTTATTTGTCCTGTTGAAAATGGCATTGCTTTTAAGCGCAACGGCATGCATGCCGTGGAAGACTATGTCGTCAGTCGGTACCAGATGTATATGCAGGTTTATTTTCATCCTGCTAGTCGGGCAATGGAAGTGCTCTTGCAAAACTTGCTCAAGCGAGCTAAATTTCTCTACGAAAAGCAGAAAGACTATTTTGCACTCTCTTCTCCCAACCTCATTCCTTTCTTTGAAAAGCGAGTGACCTTGAAAGATTATTTAGCACTGGATGACGGCGTGATGAATACTTATTTTCAGGTCTGGATGACAAGCCCTGATACGATTTTGTCTGACTTGGCACAGCGTTTCATCAACCGCAAAGTCTTTAAATCCATTATTTTTTCAAAGGAAAATGAAAAAAATCTGAATGTTATGCGGGATTTGGTTGCAGAAGTCGGTTTTGATCCTGACTACTATACCGCTATTCACCGCAATTTTGATCTACCTTATGATTTTTATCGTCCAGATGTCGAAAAACCACGCACTCAGATTGAAATTATCCAAAAGGATGGCAGTCTCGCGGAGTTGTCCACTTTATCCCCTATCGTCGAAACATTAGCAGGCACAAGGCACGGCGACAACCGTTTCTATTTCCCAAAAGAAATGCTGAAAGAAGCTGGACTTTTTAGTGAAAATAGTAAAACTTTCTTGTCGTATATCAAAAACGACCAATTTATATATGGAGAAGCACACGAACATGAGTATTAAACTAGTTGCCGTTGATATTGACGGAACCTTATTAAACACCAAAAGAGAAGTCACACCAGAAGTTTTTTCTGCTGTACAAGATGCCAAAGCTGCTGGAGTAAAGATTGTCATTGCAACTGGACGCCCCATTCCAGGAGTGAGAAATTTGCTTGAAGAGTTACACCTAAACGAGCCAGGTAATTATGTCATTACCTTCAATGGCGGGCTGGTTCAAGATACAGTTACAGGGGAAGAATATATCAAAGAAACTCTAACCTACGATGATTATTTGGATATTGAATGTCTCAGTCGCAAATTAGGGGTTCACATGCACGCTATCACCAAGGACGGTATTTATACTGCTAACCGTAACATTGGAAAATATACCGTTTACGAGGCCGGACTGGTCAATATGCCAGTCTATTACCGCACCCCAGAAGAAATGGTAGATAAAGAAATCGTCAAAATCATGTATATTGATGAACCAGAAATTTTGGATCAAGCAATCGCCAAACTTCCAAAAGAATTGTACGACAAGTATACACTCGTAAAATCTGCACCTTTTTACTTAGAAATTGTCAAAAAATCCGTCAATAAAGGGGCTGCAGTCGTGCATCTAGCGGAAAAATTAGGATTGACAAAAGAGGAAACCATGGCAATTGGTGATGAAGAAAATGACCGTGCGATGCTAGAAGTTGTGGGAAATCCTGTTGTAATGGAAAATGGGACTGACGAGTTGAAGAAAATTGCCAAATATATCACCAAATCAAACGATGAATCCGGCGTTGCATACGCTATTAGAGAGTGGGTTTTAAACTAATGTACACTTATAAAATAGGAATATCTGCTCAAGAACACGATGATTTTGTTAAGAAAAGTTCTCAAACCAACTTGCTTCAAAGTGCTTCTTGGGCAAAGGTCAAAGATAATTGGGACAATGAACGAATTGGCTTTTACAAAAATAACCAATTAGTGGCTTCTGCTAGTATTCTCATCAAGCCTTTGCCGCTCGGTATGACTATGCTTTATATTCCTCGCGGTCCTATTATGGATTATCAGAATCAAGAATTACTGCAATTTGTCCTGACTTCCTTGAAACAATTTGCTAAAACTAAAAAAGCTCTTTTTATCAAGTTTGATCCGAGTCTTTTCCTCGTGCAGGCTCAAATTGGAGAAAACAGAAAAGAACAGCAAGAAACACTTGACGTGATTCAAAATCTCCAGAAAGCGGGAGCTATTTGGGTGGGGCGAACAGAATCACTTGATGAAACGATTCAGCCACGTTTTCAAGCAAATATTTATAAGGATAATTTCAGCGAAGAACTTTTATCAAAAAGTACACGCCAAGCCATTCGCACTGCACGAAACAAAGGCATTCAAGTCCAGTTTGGTGGCAAAGAACTTTTGGATGATTTCTCTGCTTTGATGAAAAAAACCGAGAATCGAAAGAGTATTCACTTGCGGGGGAAGGACTATTATCAAAAACTCCTTGATACTTACCCAGAGCATTCCTATATCACACTTGCAAGCATTGACCTAAATGAGCGTCTAGAAAGTCTTCAAGCTCAAAAAGCCAAAGCTGAAAAAGAAGCCAGCAAATTCACTGAAAAAACTAAACCTGGTAAAATTGAAAACAATAAGCAAGAACAAAAACGACTGCAAGAAGAAATGGATTTCTTGTCAGAAAAAATAGCACAGGGAGCAACTATTGTTCCTCTCTCTGGAACTTTGGTTCTCGAATATGGTGCCACTTCTGAAAATATCTATGCTGGAATGGATGAAGAATACCGCCGCTACCAGCCAGCTCTCCTCACTTGGTATGAAACAGCAAAGCACGCCTTTGACCGTGGGGCGAACTGGCAAAACATGGGGGGAGTTGAAAACGATCTAGACGGCGGACTTTATCACTTTAAGTCCAAGTTCAATCCAACCATTGAAGAGTTTGTCGGTGAGTTTAACTTGCCAACCAATCCACTCTATCATCTCTCTAACCTTGCCTATACTTTGAGAAAGAAATTCCGCAGCAAACACTAAGAAAGGAATCGTATGACATTCAAACGACTTAGTCAGGAAGAATTTGTAAACCATAGCGCGTCTTGCACTCAACGTTCTTTTATGCAAACAGTAGAAATGGAAATGCTCTTAGCGAAACGCGGTTTTACTTGCCAATATGTCGGTCACACAGATGAACACGGTGAATTAACCGTTTCAGCCGTGCTCTACAGTATGCCCATGACAGGCGGACTGCACATGGAAATCAATTGCGGTCCTGTTTCAACAAATCCTCACGACCTACAAGCTTTTTACCGTGAGCTCAAGACCTACGCCAAAGAAAATGGTGCTTTAGAGCTAATTGTCAAACCTTATGAAACTTATCAAACATTTGACAGCAATGGTCAGCCGACCTCGCCCGAAAAAACAGAATTGATAAAAGAGTTGACAGACTTAGGTTATGAATTTGATGGCTTGCAGACAGGTTATCCAGGCGGCGAACCTGATTGGCACTATGTCAAAGACCTGACTGAACTAACTGAAAAAGATCTGCTCAAATCCTTCAGCAAAAATGGTAAATCGACTGTAAAAAAAGCCAATACTTTCGGCATTCAATTAAAAAAATTGAAGCGAGATGAATTAAATATTTTCAAGGAAATCACTTCTGCCACTTCCGAGCGCCGTGAATATAGTGACAAACCTTTGGATTATTACCAAGATTTCTACGATGCTTTTGGCAATCAAGCAGACTTTATGATTGCAACGCTTAATTTTCAAGATTATCTGCAACATCTGCAAAATGATCAAAAAAAACTCAGACAAAAAATTCAAAAATTAGAAGCGGATTTAGAAAAAAATCCTCAGTCGGAGAAAAAGCACAATCAACTGCGTGAATTATCTAGCCAATTTGAAAGCTTTGAAACACGTAAGGCCGAAGCACAAGAATTGATAGATAAATATGGAATGGAAGACCAAGTGCTTGCTGGCAGCCTCTTCCTCTATACACCACAAGAAGCAACCTACCTCTTTAGTGGTTCCTATCCTGAATTTAACAAATTTTATGCCCCAGCGCTTCTCCAAGAATATGTCATGAAAGAAGCTATCAAGCGACATATTCCCTTTTACAATTTTCTTGGTATTACAGGAATTTTCGACGGGTCTGACGGCGTTCTCCGTTTCAAACAAAACTTCAATGGTTACATTGTTCGTAAAATGGGCACTTTCCGCTATTATCCACAGCCATTAAAATTTAAAATTCTCAGTTTGATTAAAAAACTGCTACGGCGCGCTTAAAACTCTCAAACAGCTTTTTGAGAGTTTTTAAATATTCGTATTTTAGATAGGACTTATCAAATATGCTGAAACGATTTATTTCAAAAAAACTACTAGCGATTTACTCTCTGTTTATCGTGCCGACATGGATTGATTCAGTTTTAAACCCAACGCTCGTTCGGATGATTATTGATAATTTTCAAACGAAAAATTTAAAAATTCTCTGGCAAATCTTGATGTTGGGAATTCTTGGAAATATGCTGATTGTCTTAGGTTTAGCAGGTAAATGCTATTTCTATACAAAAATCATTGCAGACTTCAATACGAATATAAAAGAAAAGATGTTTGCTACTTTTTTGTACTTGAATTTACAATCTAAGTGCAAAAAACGAAGATATTCTTTCTGACTTGGAAAATGATGTAAAGCAAATTGATAGTTTTTACCATTCCTCGTTGAATTTCCCTAGCAATAAAATTATTGTGGACAACATCGTTTAAAAATTTTAAAATTTGCCCTGTTGTAAAATGAAGTGTAATAAAAAGGCCAGTATAAATATCCTGACCTTTTTTAACTTCCACTATTATCCATCTAAAAACTTCCGCCACTGCCCCCGTGACTTCTGTCTGATGAAGATGTATGTGTGCTACTACCCCCAGAATCACTGGAGCTGCTAGGCTCCGGTTTTGCTTTCTTATCTACATTTGAGTAGAGGAAGAATTCTTGAGCATTGGTAATCTGGAGACTATTTTTCTTGATGTAATCAGTGGCCCCGGTTTGATGATAGACAGATTTGAGCTGACCTTTCATTCCTGTTACGATGAGAAAGGCGAGACCAAAGCCAATAGCCAATGCTCCAGGAATCCAGTACCAACTTAAAGGCTCCTTAGGGAGATTTTTTACATCATAAGGCTGCCCTTTTCGTGCTTGAGTGAGGAATTCATCACACTGCTCAGCGTAGGTTGTAAAAGCAGCATTGTAGTCACCATCTTTTAAATCAGGCAAGAACTGCTTTGATAGGTAGTCTAAGCCAGCATCGGTAAAAGCAGTGATTCCGTAGCCTGTCGTTGAAATATGCCACTTCCGTTCTGCCATACTGATTAAGAAAAGCACCCCATCATGATTTTTTCCTTGACCGTAGCCATTGTAGTCGAAGTAGTCATCTGCGAAGTCTTGAGCACTTTTTCCTTCCAGACTCTTAACGGTCACGACAACGACATCGCATTTTTGGCGTTTGCTAACATCTTTGAGCTTTGCTAACAAGGCTTTTTCTTGATCCGGCTTCAGCAAGTCCGCTTTATCTACCAGTAATGGATTGGCCGATGCATTGAGCAATTTGGTTACTTTATTGAGATAATACCGAACACCACTATAAATATTTTTCCCACTCTCAAAAGCTTTCCAAAGTATGTCGTCACTCTTTGCTCCTAGCTTTTCTTTAGCGTTTCCGGCATAATATAGGATCCATTCATTTTTTTCTTTATCAACAGCAAGGAGAATACCTTCAGCTGTGCCTGCAGATTCTTGATAAACCTTTTCAGCATAAGACAAAATACCATCTTCACCTACTGATTTTGCTGCTAAAAAGTAAACTTTAAAATGATATTGTTCTTCAATAGCTTTAGCCGCTTTGTTAATCTCTGTTATTTCCTTGCTTGAAAAGGCTGAGACTTCATCACGAATATAGCTGGTTTCTTCTGCACAGACAGTCCCAATCATGAGAAAGGAGAGAAAAAGAGTTATCAGTAATGTTATGAATTTCTTCAACATAATCTCATCCTCCCTTCTTACAGTAAGTGAATCAGCCATACAGCCGCATAACTAACTATACTTGCCGCCACGCCCAGTCCGATTAGCCAACGTCTATAAGCTTGCTTGTCTAAGGGCAAATCTCCGACGAATTTACCAGTCTGACCATTCATCGCAAAGACAAACTTTTTGCCCTTCCAAGTCGTATTTAAGAGCCAAACTGGATAGAGAACATACTTAGTTGAACCATTTATCAAGCGAATATTCGAAGATTCTGGGGTAACGGTAGAAAACCCCGTAACTGTATCTTCAAAGGCTTCCTCCGTGCTTTGCTTGACACGGCTGTTAGCATGAGTAATGCTCTCCTCGGCTCCGACATCATATTTATCTGCTAGGTATCCTGCTAGGTAAGCTGTCTGAAAATCAACAGCTTCTGAAAAATCAAAGGGTTCAATGGATTCCATTAATTGATCATCCAATTTACTTGAACCGTCTACTGGGATATGTTCAAACGCTAACTGACCGGAACGAATAACTGAAAAATAGCTTGTTTCGGTATAGTCATACTCACTATCACTCCATGTTCTAATCCTGCTTGCTTTATAATGAACATCCGCATCTGCTTCTGTGTCAAAAAGCCAGAACGGAACATAAACCCCCTTTACTTCATCAATATGATTTTGGTCTTTAAAAACTTTTGGCAAGAGACGTTTCCCCATGAGATGCTTGTTCAGATTCGCCTTTGCTGCCTTTTTATCTAATTTGAATGGAATCACATAATCTGGCTTTAAATCACCAGCAAAGCGTCCCATCATAACAACAGGATTATCGCAGAATGGACACGAAGTGGCTGCTGTTGACTCGTCAGCAACAATTTCACCACCACAAGATTTACAGACATAAACTGATAGCTGATCAATCTCGCCCGTATCCCATTCACCACCAGCCTGCGTACTCCAGGTCATATTTTCATCAGTCTGGGTTTTTAATTGTTCATCCAATTCCTTCAAACTTGACATATCCAATTCGGAATCACAATAAGGGCACTTCATTTTCTGGATTGAACTATTAAATTCAAGAGCACCACCACAATTTGGACATTTATATTCTTGTAAATCAGCCATGATGACCTCCTTTCTACTGTCATCGAGCTATGAAATAGTTAGAAAAGCTTTTAAACAAGGTCATTTTCATCAAATACATTGCCACATTCAGGGCAGAATTTAGGTGGATTATAAGCATCTTCTGGTTGCCAGCCACAATTGCTGCAACGGTATTGACGTTGGGGTTCTGGCTTTGGTTTTCCACAATTTGAGCAGAATTTACCTTTATTTACAGCGCCGCAAGTACAAGTCCAGCTGTCACTCACAGGTTTTGGTGAACCGCATTCTGGACAGAATTTACCTGAAGCTTCATGTCCATTTGGACAAGTCCATTTATCCGTAGTAGTTTGGGTTTGAGAGGCTGCACTCGCTGTTGGCGTTTGCTGACTAGCGGCCTGCTCTTGTCCCATCGCAAAAAGATTTTGGGCATTCATACCTCCTGCGCCCGCTGCCATTCCTACTCCCATAAAGCCAGTCATCGCACCACCTGGATTTTCAGCCGCTGCTTTCATAGCATCTGCCTGTGCACCGACTAAGGTAGCCGCTGCCATGGTTGGATCCTTCATAATAGCCACACGTTGAGCCTGCTTAATCATTTCAGCATCTTCGTCTGGAAGAGTTACTGAACCAAGAGCTACACTAATGACTTTCAAGCCACGCAGTTCTCCCCATTTGCTAGAAAGTGCTTCATTCATGGCATTTTCGAGTTCTGTATTATGGCTAACAATTTGATTTGGTCGCAATTCTAAATCAGACAATGTAGCGAATGCTGGTTGAAGAGCACTGATAAATTCTGTTTTCAGTTGTGATTCTAATTCTTCACGCAAATATTCTTTTTCAACATTGCCACAGACATTGGTATAGAAAAGAAGTGGGTCTGCAATCTTATAAGAATAAACACCAGAACAACGGACAGAAACATCCACATCTAAGCCGATTTTTGAATCCACCACACGAAACGGAATCGGATTTGGAGTGCCAAACTTATTATCAATCAGCTCTTTTGTATTGAAATAATAAACACGCTGATCTTTGCCTGTATCACCACCATAAGTGAACCGTTTTCCGATTTGTTTGAAGGTCTCCTTAATGGAATCACCTAAATTACCTGTAAAAATGCTCGGCTCGCTAGAGGTGTCGTAAGTGAATTGACCGGGCTCAGCACAAACTTCGACAATTTTTCCCTGCTCAACAATCATCATACACTGACCGTCTGCAACAGCAATTCCAGAACCATTCGAAATAATGTTGTCACTGCCCTTAGTGTTGGAAGAACGTCCAGATATTTGTTTTTGCCCTTTGACCACCATAACGGACTTGTCCATGGCATCACAGTAAAAGAATTCCTTCCATTGGTCGGCTAAGACGCCTCCTACGGCGCCAATTCCTGCTTTAATAAGGCCCATAAGAATCTCCTTTCTCTCTTTAAAAAGCATGTTTCCGCTACCTTAAACTGTACTACTGAACGACATCATCTCCTTTGTCATAAATTTGTAAATTTTTACAAAAAATCATACGCTAACTGGCAATATTTGTCTTTTTATCGCAACATAATTAGCTGTATGAAAGCGCTTTATCTCCAAAACTATTTTACCATATTTTTATAAAATTGTAACTATCAAAAATATGAAAGCTATTTTTGGATTTATAAAACGCCAGAACTTAATCGTACAAATAAAAAAACGAATAATTCCGATGTTCTGACTAACAGAATATCGAAACTGTTCGTTTTTTGTATGATTTTTATGCAACTCTCTTAGATTTCATTTTTTGAAATCCTGGTAGAGACAAGCACAGATCTATCTCGCTTAAAGTAATATGACATTACAATTTTTCTGGCACGGCTTTTAGTAACTCTTGAATAGCTGCTTGGTTGCTTCCGCCAGCCATAGCCATATCTGGTTTACCGCCACCACGACCATCTACAATTGGTGCTAATTCTTTAATTAAGTTACCAGCATGAATCTCCTTTGTCTTGCTAGCTACAAGGACATTGACTTTCTCACCAATAGCCGCCACAAGGACAAGGACATCTGAATAGTCTTTTTGTTTCCAAGTATCGGCAAACGTACGAAGGGCTCCAGCATCGGACACAGAAACTTGACTGGCGATAAAACTATGTCCATTAACTTCTTGAACATTTTTGAACACTTCACCCGAAGCCGCTGCAGCTGCTTTTTCTTTCAGCTCAGCATTTTCTTTTTGCAATTGACGAAGTTGTTCTTGCAAGGCTTCAACTTTACGAGAAACTTCTTTCATTTGTGGAACTTTCAATGTCGTTGCAATAGCTTTCAAAGCATCTTCTTCCTCACGGTAAGCTTCAAATGCTTCTTTGCTGGTTACCGCAAGAATGCGACGAGTTCCTGAGCCAATTCCCTCTTCTTTGATAATCTTGAAAAGACCAATTTCAGAAGTATTTTTCATGTGAGTACCGCCACACAACTCAATAGAATAATCTCCAATTGTCACCACACGAACTTCTTTGCCGTATTTTTCACCAAAGAGAGCCATTGCTCCCATTTCTTTAGCTGTGTCAATGTCTGTTTCAATCGTTTTGATGTCAATCGCTTCCCAGATTTTTTCATTGACTTCTTGCTCAATACGACGTAGTTCTTCTGCTGTAACTGCTTGGAAATGAGTAAAGTCAAAGCGAAGAAATTCTACTTCATTGAGAGAGCCTGCTTGCGTTGCGTGTTTACCTAAAACATTGTGAAGAGCCGCATGAAGCAAGTGTGTTGCTGTGTGATTCTTCATAACACGGTGACGACGATTGTGGTCAATTTCAAGCTTGTACTCTTGGTTTAATGCGAGTGGTGCTACCACTTCTACCGTATGGAGCGGTTGTCCGTTTGGCGCTTTTTGAACATCTACGACTTGTGCAACGAGATTGCCTGCAAGGTCCAAGATTTGTCCGTGGTCTGCTACTTGTCCGCCCATTTCAGCATAAAATGGCGTTTCTGCAAAAACGAGGTAAGCCTTACCAGAAGTCACTTCTTCTACTTCTTTATCATCTGCCACAATCGCAACCAACTTCGCAGATAAAGCCTCTTTTTCATAGTTAAAGTGGCTTTCAGCTGTAATGTTTTGCAAGGTTTCATTTTGCATGCCCATAGATCCACCTTTAACAACACTAGCCCGTGCGCGTTCTTGCTGCTCTTTCATAGCAGCTTCAAAGCCTTTGCGGTCTACTGTCATACCAGCTTCTTCGGCAATTTCTTCGGTCAATTCTACTGGGAAACCATAGGTATCATACAGTTTAAAGACATCCGTTCCTGAAATAACAGACTGTCCTTTTTCCTTTAACTCTTCTACAATGCTTTGTGCAAAGTGTTGACCGGAATGAAGCGTGCGAGCAAAGGACTCTTCTTCACTTTTGATGATTTTTTCGATAAAATCTTGCTTTTCAAGCACTTCTGGATAATAGCTTTCCATAATTTTTCCGACAGTTGGAACAAGTTTATAAAGGAAAGGCTCATTGATTCCTAATTTTTGACCATGCATAGAAGCACGACGGAGCAAGCGACGCAAAACATAACCACGTCCTTCATTTCCTGGAAGCGCACCATCGCCAATAGCAAATGACAGAGAGCGGATATGGTCTGCAATGACCTTGAAACTCATATTGTCACCGTCTGGATTGTAATTCTTACCGGATAACTTCTCTACTTCACGAATAATCGGCATAAAGAGGTCTGTTTCAAAATTAGTTTTTGCCCCTTGAATAACAGCTACAAGACGCTCTAGACCTGCACCCGTATCAATATTTTTGTGAGGCAGCTCCTTGTATTCACTTCTTGGAACAGCTGGATCAGCATTGAATTGGGACAAAACAATATTCCAAATTTCAATATAACGATCATTTTCAATATCTTCTGCAAGCAAACGAATTCCTTGATGTTCAGGGTCAAATGCTTCCCCACGGTCAAAGAAGATTTCTGTATCTGGTCCAGAAGGTCCTGCACCAATTTCCCAGAAATTGTCTTCAATTGGAATCAAATGACTTGGATCGACACCAACTGAAATCCAACGATTATAAGAATCATGATCATCTGGATAGTAAGTCATGTAGAGCTTGTCTTTTGGAAAATCAAACCACTCAGGACTAGTCAGGAGCTCAAAAGCCCATTCAATCGCTTCATCACGGAAATAATCACCAATAGAAAAATTCCCCAGCATTTCAAACATAGTATGATGACGTGCTGTTTTTCCGACATTTTCAATGTCATTCGTCCGAATCGCTTTCTGCGCATTGGTAATCCGTGGATTTTCTGGAATAATGGTCCCGTCGAAATATTTCTTTAATGTTGCTACGCCAGAGTTAATCCAGAGTAGGGTCGGGTCATTGACTGGTACTAGACTAACAGACGGTTCGACAGCATGACCTTTTGAGGCCCAAAAATCTAGCCACATTTGGCGTACTTGAGCACTTGATAATTGTTTCATTTTCTTCTCCTTAAAACATTTCTCTAACTGATTTTTCTATTGCCCATGTGAGTTTTAAGAACTACTTTCAAGAGCTTCTACATAGTCAATAGCCACACACAATGAAATCACTAAATCCGCATAGGCATCTTCATAAACTACAACTTGATAAGTGGACATCAGGTGCAAGAGTTCTTTTGAAATCTCTGCAATCACTTGTCCCTGCGCATCCAGCAGACGAAATTCCAAATCCCAGATATTCCCCTCGATGCGCAGACCTAAGTTGTCAAATTCATATTTATCTCGTAAAAAAGTGAATTTTTTACGGATATAAAAACTCGAACCATTGCGCAATTGAATTTCAAATTGAGGTAAGACTGTTAGCACAGTCTTTTGAATTTGGCTGACCACTTCACCCTTGTCATCATAAATCGTAAAAGTTTTGGGAATTTTTAAAAAGCTCCCCTCCACTTGATAATCAATGTTCCCACGATCATCTTTGATGTCAAATTTCTCACCACCAAAGCGAAATTTTTGTTTTACAAGATAGGTCTTCATAACGGTTCCTCGCAAAAAGACAAGTCCACTAGACGAAGGGCGAAAAACCGCGGTACCACCTTCATTCAATGAACTTGTCATTCTCATTATGTATGCAATTTTTTCTTTGAGTAGCATGATTTTCGTTCTTACATGGCTTGCAGCACCGCCAATTCTCTAGGCTAAGAGGTCAAAAATCAATTCTCAATAGTCCTATTATACTCACTTATGAGCTTTTCGTCAACTTATTTTGATGAAGATGACGAGCTAGATGTTGATTTGCTATCTGACTTGACATATTGTGAGAACAGATTTTGGAAAGCTTGATCTTTCACCTTAATATTGGCTGCTTGTAATTCTTTGGCAACAATTTTTTGAATAAAGGTGCGATCATTTTGTTTTTGTGTCAAGATAACATTTTTCAGTTGTTTCTTGTAGTCTTTCCAGTTTGCTGATTTTTCAGATTTACTATTTAGTTTCACAATATAATAACTTGAAGAATAAGTTGATGATTTAACGGTGATAACATCAGAAATACCGTTTGCTTCAAGAGCAAAAGCAGCCTTTTTAACAGCATCTGGAACATCTGTTGAAGCTGAGTCAAACTTCACTTCGCCACCCTTATCTTTTGTCTTCTTATCTGTAGAATTTTCTTTGGCAATTTGTCCGAAATCAGCACCTTCGGCTTTTGCTTTTGCCAATACTTCTTTTGCTTTGTCTTGGTTATCTACTTTGATGATTTGAGCAGTCACTTCTGGTGTATAAGATTCGTATGCTTTTTTATAATTTGCATCTGTCAATTCTTTTTCAGCTGCTTTTTTGACAGCATATTCGACCAATTTATTGGTTCTGATTTGTTCACGATAAGTATCTTCCGTCAATCCTGCTCTTGCCAATACTTGTTGAAAAGCAGTTCCATAAGTGCTCTTACTCTTATTGAACGTTTCAGTGACTTCTTTTTCTGTAACATGCTTACCATAACTCTTTTCAAAAACTTCTTGAATGGTCATATTGAGAAGTACTTGTTGAGCAGCTGCATTATTTTTTACTTTATTATAAAAATCACTGACAGTAATTGTATTTCCCTTCATCGTGATAATGTCTTTACCACCAGCTTGTGAGCATGCTGCTAATGTTACAACTGACAAAAGCGTAATAGCTCCTGCTAGAATTTTTTTCTTCATTATGAAAACTCCTTTATTTAATTCACTTTCTTATTGTACCATAAAATAGATTTAATATCTTAAATTTTCCTAAAAACTATGAAAATTTAGGAAAATATTAAATCTCTCATTTTTTTCTAATCATCAGAATGCCGTCACCAAGAGGCAACAAAGTTGCAGTCAATTCAGGCTGATTCAGTGTTTTATCAAATAATTGATGCAGCCCTCGATAAATCGTTCGTTGACCTCGGCGAACTTCCTTAATGTCTTTCGCTATATCACCACCCTGGAAAACATCGTCTATGATGATAATCCCTCCTGAAGCAAGACGCTTCAGAACTTCCGGCAGAAAGACAACGTATTTGGACTTAGCAGAGTCCATAAAGACAAAGTCATAGCAATCTTTCAAACTAGGAAGAATATCCATTGCATCACCTTCCAGCAATGTAATTTGCCTGCGCTTATCAAACTTAGCAAAGTTCGCTTTAGAAAGAGCAATCATTTCTAGATTGCGATCAATCGTTGTAATTTGAGCCTGCGGTGCATGTTCTGCCATTAAAAGAGCTGAAAAGCCAATGGCTGTCCCAATTTCCAAAATCTTTTCAGGCTGTAAAGTTTCTAACAGAAAACGAAAATAGGCAACTGTTTCGTGAGGAATAATGGGAATATTTTCTGCATGAGCAAAAGTTTCGAGCTCTTTTAAGGAGCCCGAAACTTGCTTTTGCCGTGTCCGCATAAAATCAACAATTTCTTCTTTGACAACGGGACGACGCATGTTGTGATTAGCATTTTTACTATAGGACTTGACCATTTTATGCCAGTCCTAACTTTTCTACGAGTGCTTCAAATTCATCCAGACGACGTTCAAAGACTGCAAAGGCAGCATTGAGATAGTCTTCTTTTTCCATATCTACACCAGCTTTTTTAATGACATTTAGCGGATAATCAGAATTTCCTGCTTTCAAGTAGTTGAGATACTTCTCTTTATCTTCTTGCGTTCCGTTAACAATCTTATCTGCTAAGGCAGAAGCAGCTGAGAAACCGGTTGAGTATTGGAAAACATAGTAATCATAGTAGAAATGTGGAATCCGTGCCCATTCATATTGAATTTGTGGGTTGTCCTCTTTCGTCAAGCCATAATATTTTTCATTCAAATCTGCGTACAAATCATTCAAAAATTCACTCGTTAAGACTTTACCTTCTTGGTCAGCTTTGTGAATGGCATGTTCAAACTCGGCAAATTGAGTTTGACGGAAAACAGTCCCACGGAAGCCATCTAAGAAATGATTCAGAATCGCAAAGCGGGTTTGATCGTCATCTACTTCTTCCAATAATTTCTCCGTCAAGATATTTTCGTTGGTCGTAGAAGCAATCTCAGCTAAGAAAATAGAATAATCTCCGTAAACGTACGGCTGATTTTCACGAGTATAGCTAGAATGCATACTGTGACCTGTTTCATGAACCAGCGTGAAAAGATTGTCCAACGTATCTTGCCAGTTGAGCAACATAAAAGCATTGGTATCGTAAGAACCACCAGAATAAGCCCCAGAGCGCTTGCCTTGGTTTTCATAAACATCAATCCAACGATCTGAAAAGGCTTCTTTTACTCGACCTAGATAATCTTCTCCAAGGATAGCTAAGACTTCTTCTGCTTTCATCAAGGCTTCCTCATAAGTAAATTTGTAATCTGCTTCTGACAATGGTGTATAGAGGTCGTACATTTTCAAATCAGAAAGGCCTAAAATCTTTGCACGTAGGGCAATGTAGCGATGTAAGAGTGGCAAATGTTTGTTTACCGCAGACACTAAGCTATCATAAACACTTTCTGGAATAAAGTTAGCAGACAAAGCAGCTTCACGCGCAGAAGAAAAATTACGAACTTTGGCATTGTAATTATGAACTTTAACATTCGTTTGGAGTGTCTTAGCATAAGTATGTTGGTATTGCTCATAGACGCTATAAAGCGCTTCATAAGCTTCCTTGCGGACTGTACGATTTTTCGACTCCACTAAACTAATGTAATTTCCGTGCGTCAATTGCACTTCATTTCCTTCTTCGTCGTGCACGGTTGGAAAGACAATATCAGCATTGTCCAAGATTCCAAAAGTATCGCCTGCAGCACTAAAAATTTCACCAGCTCCTGCCAACAATTCTTCTTCACGTTGAGAAAGGATGTGAGGTTTCTTTTGCAGCAACTTATCAAAGAAGTGCTGATAGATTTGCAATTCAGGCTTTTCAGCTAAGAACGTCTGATATTGCTCGTCTGTGATTTCCATAAATTCTGGCTCATAAAAAGCAAGGGCCTGTCCGAACTCACTATAAATGGCCATTCCTTTGGCTTGGTATTCTTGGTATTTTGCCACGCGTGTATCTTGGTCATTTTTCATGTGAGCATAGGAATAGAGTTTTTCGATACGACGCATCAAGTCCAATTGGATTTCTGTTGTTTTTAAGAGGCTGTCAGCTGAGTCCAAAAGATGACCGGCTAAGCTGCTGGCTTCTTTTAATTCTTTTGAAACTTGAGTTAACGCTGCCTCAAAAGCTTCATCTGTTGGGAAAATCGTTGTTAGGTCCCAAGTGTATTTTTCTTCAATTTCATTTCTTTGTTTTGCCATAAAATTTCCTCCGTCCTTCCTATTCTATCATAAATATTGCCAAAAATCTTTGCATAAAAAGCTGGAGGATAGAGAATTTGGAGATTTTTATTCTTTTCCTTTTCATAATAAGCTGAAAATTGCTGGTAATAAGGTGTGAGGTCTTGAAAAATCTGGCAGAAAGAGCTGGCACGAACAGGCTGAACCTGCGGATAAAAGTCACTAGCCGTTTTGGTCAATAAATTATCACCCGTTTGATACAATTCTGCCTGCCATTTCATCCATTTGGGCTGCTGATAGTAGAGCTGCTGGCGCACATAACGGCAAATATTTTTATCTTCTTTTGCCAGAAAACTCGTCATCTCCTGCTTGCAGAATGGCTGACGAAAGATGTCTAAAAGGTTTCCTTTACCAAAAGCAAAACTTTTCTCCTTATACTGAACCTTGCCATGCAAATCTTCATGAATCAAGTATTTAAGCCTCAAAAGCTGTTTTTGTTCGTCCAATTCCCACAGATGAAAGCCCATATTTTGACTAAAATAGAGAAAATCCTTTTGTAAATTGGTCAAGGTATTTTTCAGCCAAAGTTTCTTTCCCAAGAGCCAAAGAACGCGATAGCCATGCTGACGATAATTGTCCGTGCGCTCTTTTAAACGCTTTTGACTAAGCGAGCTACACTGAACTTCAAGTGCAATTTGTTTCTCAACTAACAGATCTGCGATTTGCTGCAATTCTGGTAAATAAGCTTCTACTTGAATCGCATGATTGGATTTTCTAGCCCAAGTAAACAAATCAGCTTTCAAATTTAAGTGTTCTGCGCTTTCATTTTCCGTATAAAAATGACATTCTTTTAAAGAAATATGAGCAAAATGCGGTCGCATCACCTTGCCATTCTTAAATCGCACCGCTTCCTTACAAGCCGGGCAGAGAAACCTATCCAACGGATTTACCGTATCTTCCACAGCATTTAGCATTTTTCCGTTTTCCTGACAAGCCATTAACATAGATTATTTTCCCCTTTTACTTAAATTATTCGTAAAAAAAGAGTAAAACAGAACTAAAATTTGAAATTTTTTAATTCTGTCTCACCCGTAAAGTTACTTAATAGTCTCTCAGGCTGTCAAAGTGGAGAATGACGCAAATGATGTTTTCGTCAAAAGTGCTCTTTTGAGCTTAAAAAGCAAACAACGTTAAGACTCGCCTCATGAGCCTTATACGGAAACTAATTCGTCATTGCTTTATTATACAATATGCTATGAAACTGAAGGTTTTCGTCCCAGCTTTTTTATTCTTCTCTTGTCTTAGCCGAATAAGTTTTGATTCTTTCGCTCTGGAATTTTTAAAAACGCCACAAGAATAATAACAGCAATCATCACACCAGCTAAGAAAAAGCTCATCATTTCATAGCCAGACTGGTCTATCAAATCGCCTGCAATATTTTGGATAAGAATGGTTCCCAAATTTCGGGCTGTTTGAACAAGAGCAATGGCTGTCACCAGATATTTCTCATCTACTACGTTAGCAACAATCTTCAAAGTCACCATAATCAGCAACATGCCTGTGGCGTGCTTAGACATCAAAGTCAAGAGAATCTTGGAGGTAAGCCCCAAATCCAACCCATAAATTACATACTGTAAAAGCAAAATTCCCAAAGGAATGTAGAGCAATTTTTTAATTGGAATCTTATCCATAAAAAGATAAGAAAAGAAAATCAACGGCGACTCACAAATCACAGAAATAGCTACCACAGTTGTTGCCATATTGACACTTAAACCGCTGTGCTCTAACATAGAAGGAATATAAGTATGCCCTGTATTTCCCACTCCAGAATAGAGCGCTACAATAACGAGGTAAAACAAATATGTTTTATTTTTTAAAATCTGTCCAATATAGGAATCATTTTTCGTTTGTTTAGTCTTTTTGCGAGGTTGATCGTGTTTCGGATCAATCCCTAGCACTCCAAGAATGCTCACACACATCATGCCGATAAACACGATGAAAATCGCTTGAGGAGAGATGAATTTATAAATCAATCCTGCCAATTGCGAACCCATTGCATAACCAAAAGTCCCCCAGATACGGATTTTCCCATAAGTATAAGGACTTTGAGCCGCCAGCACATCCATAACAGGATTGACACCATTTACCAACATTAAAACAGCACTATACCAAATTGTCAACAGCAAGAGATTATTGGCTTGCATGAAACAAATTGCTCCCACAATAATCAGAAGGAAACTATAAATGGTTACTTTTTTAATGCCAATCGCGTCATTCAAAACACCCATAATAGGCTGCACAATCATTGAAGAAAAGAACGAGGCAGAAACAACCAGCGAAACCTGACTAGCTGAATAGCCTTTATCCAACATATAAACTGAAATTAAAGTCGAAAAAAGCGAATACGATAAAAAATAAAAATCATACATCAAAAAATAAGCAAAATAGCTATTTTGAAATTTCCTAAACATGATTTTTCCTTCTCCCTAAAAAGGTGACAAAGCCCGATTGGATCAACCAATCGAGCTTTCTATTCTACAAATGAGTAATTAACGTTTCTGACGACGAGATAATTGTGTATCGTTAGTCGTACGCTGTTTTCTTCTTTGCTTACGTTTCGTTGCTTCAAAAACGACAATGAGCAAAAGAATAAGCAACGGAACTGCGACCAGAATGTGATAATCTAAAAAGAGTTGCTTCAAACTTTTTCCGTTAGACTTTGCTATAGTACTTTGTACTGTTGATGTTGCTCTTTTCTTTACGTCTGTGACACTTTCTCCATCTGCAATGAGCGAAGAAAGTTGCTTCAGACCATTATCATTTTTCAATACTCCATTTTCCACAACTGGTTTTGCTGACGCCCCTTTTTTCACAGTTGCATAGAAATCTTTTGACAGGTTATATCTTTTTCCATTGATTGTTTGTTCTCCAGCCTTGAAAATTTTTTTGTACTCATAATCAGCATAAGCTTTCTCAATCAAGGCATTGCCAAATGGATGGCGGTAATATTCTCCGTCTTGGTCAGACCAATTTCCAACTCCCATGATAACACTAATCAAGCGTTGTTCTCCACGCTTAATCGTTGCGATGTAATTAAAAGCTCCTCGTGGACTTGATCCTGTCTTTAAGCCATCAACCCCCTTTATAGCATATCTTGCACCAGGAAGTGAGTAATTATAGGTTTCAAAGGTTTCTTCATACGGCGTTCCCTTTTTTACCGTTACGACTGGTTTATTGGTGTAATTTAAAATATTTGGATAATTCTTGACGAAATGGTACCCTAAAATGGCTAAATCGCGCGCCGTTGTCTGATTGGCTGCATTGTTATCATACCGTTGTGGAGTATACAAGCCTTTGAAAGAAACAGCTGCAGCTCCGCTAGCATTGAACCATTTTGTATTGGTCATACCTAATTCTTTTGCCTTGGCATTCATCATGTCCAAAAATGTATCTGGATCATTGTTAGATAAATAATTGGCTAACATAACAGTTGTCGCATTTGAAGATGGAACAGCTGTCATCGTAATCAATTCAGAGACAGTATAATCTACTCCCGCCACAATTTTATTATTGGAAATTTCGTAAATTTTGGCAATTGCTTCATCACGTGGTGTTGCTTTGATAACTGTATTTTCGCTCAACTTTCCTTGCTGAATTGCTTCAAAAACTAAATACAAGGTCATCAATTTGCTCATACTGGCAGGATCACGAACTTCATCAATATTGTCTTGCCAAAGGATATTTCCCGTATTAGCATCTACTATCAAGGATGATTTCGGACGATTGATTGGATTGACCTTCTCGTTTGGATACATTTTTTGCGCCATATCAACTAACTCGTCCGCATGAATAGTGGTTGTTCCCACACACAACACAAAAAAACAAAAAATAGCTAACAACTTTTTCACTAGAATCCTCCTGAGTTCTCACTTATCTTCTAGTATAGCATATTTTTCCTGTAAGATAAGGAAATTTTTTTAAATAATAAAAAACCTACCTAAAAATTAGATAGGAAATAGATTCTTATTTTTTTAAAATGCTTAAGGCTTCTTTATCTGCGATAACAACCACATCTTCATGTTTTTGAAGAGCACTTCCAGGCAATTCTTCTGTAATCGGTCCTTCTACTGTTCCTGCAATCGCTTTAGCTTTTGAAGCACCATAAGCAAATAAAATAATGGATTTTGCATCGAGAATATTCCGAATCCCCATTGAGTAAGCTTGCGTCGGTACATCTTCTATTTTATCAAAGAAACGAGCATTGGCTTCAATAGTTGATTGCTCCAAATCCACTACATGAACAGTACTATCAAAGCTCGTTCCCGGCTCATTAAAACCAATATGTCCATTTGTACCAATTCCCAAAATTTGCAAATCAACAGGATGTTCTGTCAAGATTTGGTTGTAACGTTTCACTTCTGCTTCCGCGTCTTCAGCAACACCATTTGGTAAAAAGCTTTTTTTAAAAGGCTTTTGATTAAATAAATGTTCTTGCATAAAATAACGATAAGACTGAGGATTTTCCCCACTTAATCCTATGTACTCGTCTAGATTCACACTGATTAAGTCTGACAAATCAAGATCACTTTCAACAATTTGCTCGTAAAAACTCAAAGGACTGCTACCTGTTGCCAAACCTATCGTTTTTGCTCCTTCAGCTAATTTTTCTTTTAACAATTCAAAGGCTACTCTGCCACCGGCTGCTTGATTTTCTACTTGAATAATTCTCATCGTTGAGCTCCTTTTCTTTACTTAATCATATTATATGGTATAGACCAATTTTTGTCAAGAGAATTTGTTTCTTTTTAAAAAATCCACGCTTGTTTGCAAGAAAAATCGTGTTATAATAGAAGAATGTTAGTCTATTTATTCTGTTTATTTTTGTTAGGAATTGCTTTTGTCATAACTGCATTCCTTCTCAAAACCAAGCGAATGTGGCATTATACCTTACTGATTTTAGGTATTTTACTCATGTTCCTACCACTTGTCGCTTCTTGTTATTCATTATGGATTTTATTTACAGCTTAAGGAGAATGTATGAATACTGCTGATTTTGACTTTCATTTACCAGAAGAGTTAATTGCACAAACCCCTTTAGAAAAACGAGATGCTTCACGCCTCTTGGTCGTAAATCACGAAACTGGTCAACTGGAAGATACTCACTTCGATGAGATTATTGATCAATTACATCCTGGAGATGCTTTGGTCATGAATGATACGCGCGTCTTACCTGCACGCCTTCACGGTGAAAAACCTGAAACAGGCGGGCATGTTGAATTGCTACTCTTAAAAAACATCGCAGGTGATGATTGGGAAGTACTGGCTAAGCCCGCCAAACGGTTAAAAGTCGGAGCGGCTATTTCTTTTGGCGACGGACGCTTGACAGCAACTGTCTTAGAAGAATTAGAACACGGTGGACGAATTGTACGTTTCCATTACCAAGGCATTTTCTTAGAAGTGCTTGAAAGTCTGGGCGAAATGCCCTTGCCGCCTTATATTCATGAAAAATTAAAAGACCGTGAACGCTATCAGACTGTTTATGCTAAAGAAAATGGCTCAGCGGCTGCTCCTACTGCCGGGCTTCATTTTACCAAAGAGCTGCTGGCTCAGATTGAAGCTAAAGGCGTAAAATTAGTCTATCTGACGCTTCATGTTGGTCTAGGAACCTTCCGTCCTGTCTCTGTAGACAATGTAGACGAACACGAGATGCATTCAGAATTCTATACATTGTCTGAAGAAGCAGCTAACACGCTTCGACAAGTCAAAGCTAGTGGACATCATGTCGTTGCAGTTGGAACAACTTCTATCCGTACACTGGAAACAATTGGTTCAAAGTTTAACGGGGAAATCAAAGCTGACTCCGGCTGGACCAATATCTTTATCAAACCAGGTTATGATTGGAAAGTGGTGGACGCCTTTTCTACCAATTTCCACTTACCTAAGTCCACTCTCGTCATGCTCGTTTCAGCCTTTGCAGGTCGAGAATTAGTACTCTCTGCTTATCAGCATGCCATTGATGAAAAATACCGCTTTTTCAGCTTTGGAGATGCTATGTTTATAAAATAATAGGTGAAATATGAATAAAATTGAAAGCCGTCATCGACTCATTCGCTCACTTGTCCTAGAGAAAAAAATTCACACACAACAAGAATTACAAGATTTATTGAAAGCGAATGGCGTTACAGTGACGCAATCCACACTTTCTCGAGACATTAAAGCTTTGAACTTAGTAAAAGTACACGAAGCAGATATTTCTTATTACATTATCAATAGCATGGCACCTTCACGCTGGGAAAAACGCCTGCGTCTCTATATGGAAGATGCCTTGATTATGTTGCGTCCTGTTCAACATCAAGTTGTCATGAAAACTCTTCCTGGATTGGCACAATCATTCGGTTCTATCTTAGATGCTCTAGAATTTTCCGAAATTGTCGCAACGGTCTGCGGTGATGATGTCTGCTTGATTATCTGCGAGGACAATCAAAAAGCGCAAGATTGTTTTAACAAATTAAAACAATTTGCACCCCCGTTCTTCTTTAGTAAAGATTAAAAAGCTAAGGCTGGAATTTTGTGGTTCTATAATTTCTGTAGTGGGTGAACTCTGCTTCAGAGATTATAGAGTTATTCTTTTAGCTTTCGGAGCTTTGACAACTTTAAGAAACGCATTCTCATCACCTTAAACATCAAAAAAGAGAAGACCAAGCTAGTCTTCTCTAGGTGTCAGGTTAGGTCAATCCACTACAGTTGACATTGTGCCCTGCTTTTTAATCTTCTTTTTTCTTATTAAATCGTCTGAAAGCGATAAATCCAGGAATAATCACAACTAATGCTATGATTAGCATGAAACCAAGTTGATTGGAATCCGTCTTCTTCGATTCTGATTTTGCTGTTCCAGCATCTTTTTTATTTTTTTCATATTTTGCCAACAGGTTTGCTTTATTATAACCAGTGTAAACCAGATCAGCATCTTTGCCTTTTTTCTCTTTAATTTTTTCTTCCATTTTCTTTTCAACGGATTTGATTTCTTTAAAGATTTTTTCAGAGCGCTCAAGGGCTTCTTTTGTCACTTCAGGTCCAGCAGCTTTAGCTTGTTCAGCTGTATACGCCTCATATTTTGCATCCCTTTCAGCTTGGTCTTTAACCCACTGATCTTCCATTGTTTTCCATTTTTCTTGGATGCTAGTGCCAAAGATTTCCGGATACTTCATCACCATTTGGTCAATATGCCAAACAGACCAATACCAAGATTTACCATCATATTTATCTGTTCGTGGCTTAAAGGCTTCATAGGTATCTTCAACATTACCATAGAATGGCACATACGGTGTATTACGGCTTTGGGCAAGACCTAACCAAACAATACCCCCAAATTCACTTGGAAGCTTAGATTTAATTTGATAAATATGGGCATCAATAACATTTTCGTTACCTAGGGCATATTTGTAAATGTTTTCATCTTTTTTCTTGCTAACTTCTACCAAATCATCTGCCTTAAATTGAGGTAGGTGTTCAAAACGATTCCGTTGTTCCCCAATAACATCCTGAACAGTGTATTTTTTACTTGGATTACTTGGAGTACGAAGTAAATCATAGGTTTCATCTTTATAAGTAACTGGAGAATCTGGATCCATCCATTTGATACCAGCAAAAGTCCGAGAACGGTTACGTTCTGCATATTCATCAGGTCCATAAGATTTAGCAATATGGAATTTACCGTCTTTATCCGTCTTATAATGATCTGCTTTTTTCGCTACTTCCTCCACTCCTTTAGAGGCAATGACGTTTTCCGTATCATTAAAATCAACATTGCCAAGATAGTAAGTATTTGCGAAAACAGCATATTTGTCTTCTGGGAATTTAATAGCAACATATTGATGACCAGATAGTATCTCCATATACCACAGCTCTTTTTGGTCAGCAACCATGATGATATTGCCTTCAGCAGAGCCTTTTTCTTCGATGGCCTTAGCGACAATTTCAATTCCTTCCCGAGCTGTTTTAGCACGAGGTAAAACTAAATCAATCATCGATGCTTCAGGCAGTCCATCTTTCACAAGCGGGTCAGCCTTCAAGACCTTGTCATTTGGTGTCGCAGAAACGGTTCCTGTCATTGATACACCAACTTCATTAAAACCATGAGCTCCAAAATTACCGTTACTACCATCTCCACGCGCTGCATCATAGGTTGCTGTATATTTCATCTCATTGGCCAAATGTGGATAAGTAAATCCATTTGACTCATCTTCGATCTTATCGCCTTCTTTATAAGTTGCAGCTGGCACAACAACATAGTTCTGATTATGTTTACCTCCATCTGGCGGATAAGGATAATCTTCCGTACGACCATAGAGAGTAGAACCATCTGCGGTTAGTCCCTTACCTACAATGAAACCGGAGCAGGCCTGTGCTACCTGAATAGGTAATAAGGACAGCAACATAACACCGAACATCAGTTTTAGTAAAATTTTCTTCATAGTCTATCTCCTTTTTGACTATAAACAGAACTAAGAATATCTTAGCACAAGCAAATTGAACCGTAATACCAACATTTCGCCTTAAGTATATCCTTTCAACACAGAAATTGCAAGCGATTACACAACGTTTACAAAAAATCTTTTTTATGTAGAATATGTATGCTGAAAGACCAAAAGCATAAGAAATATCTATAGATTATATGAAAAAAATAAAGTTCTATAATTTCTGTAGGGGTCACTCTACTTCAGAAATTATGGAGCTTTTTTAAACACAAAAAATGTCCTATATGACCTATCATGAAAGCAACTAAACTGACAATAAAAAGCATCTTAGGTATAGTCCCTGCCTAAGTAGCCATTTCCTTGCGCTTTCATCATTCTGAATTGTTTCTAAATTATCCAGCAGGACAGTCGGAAATCTTAATCATAAACGGTGTTATCGCCTCGCTTTTCGAATGTATAGATCCTCAACAAATTACTCTGCTATTCTGATGAATTCAGACAGCTCTATAAGCTTTATTCAGCTCCTGCTCTTTCATTTCCAGAAGAAACAAGCCAAGCATTTCTTCGAGCTCATTGAAGAGATTCTTTCAGACAGTTTTGAAAAATAGAATCAAGATTATCAACGCTCTTACCTTGTCCTACTCCAATTTCCAACAACCTCATCAAGGTTATGCAGCTAAACGCATTTAGTTTCAAGAATTTTGAAGGCTTCCCCTCTTCTCATCGCTTTCAACATCAAAAAAGAGAGAACGAAGACGTCCTCTCTTTTTGCTAGCAGAATCACGCCCACTACAATGACATTGAACCACTTTCGTCCAGTCTTAGCTTTTCGCTATCAAAACCACATTGACGCAATGATTGATTGCTAGTTAGGTGGAAAATAAACTCTTGTGCAATTTACAAGTTCTTCTCATTCCCACTTTCTTCTAACTATTTTCCAGCTAAGCGATAAATCGTTTCAGCATAGATGTCCATGGCTTTATACAAATCCTCAATCACAGTTCGTTCATTCGCTTGATGTTCTGTTTGCAAAGCACCAGGGAAAAGTGCGCCAAAGGCCACGCAATTTGGCATGGTGCGAGCAAATGTAGCACCACCAGAGGACACAGCAGGACTATTATCATTTGTTTTTTCTTTATAGACAGCCATTAACGTGCTGACCAATTCACTATCAAGCGGCACATATAATGGTGCAAGATAGTCAAATTCTTCATAACGCAATTGATATTCTTCAGCAAGTTGGCTTAATTCCTGTACTAATTTATCTTTGTCTGCAAGAACTGGAATCCGCATGTCAATCCGAATTTCAGACTTGTCCTGATCTAAGCTTAATCCAGAAACATTGAATGACAACGTTCCTGAAGGCTCATCTGAAATTTCACCAAACAAGCGGCTGCCTGTAGCATCTTCCCTAACTGCTTCAGTGATAAATTGAATGGCAGAGTGTTGAATAAGCGGATTTAGTCCTGTTGCCAAACGTACAATAGCATTCACTCCCTCAGCTGCATCTTTTGAATGCTTAGGGACACCAATGACTGTTACTGTATCTGCAGTTCGTTCGTATTCAAAAGCCTGTTTTTTCAATTCAACTTCTAATGAATCTGCTAAATTTCCCGTATAGCTTGCTTTTGCAGGTACAACATTAAAGGCTTCTCCTGCTTCAATAGCAAGTTCTTGCGAGCCTGAACCATGTAACTTAATCTGCAGTAAACCTTTTTCAGCATAAGTCAGCGGGAAAGAAGAATCCGGTGCAAAACCAAGCGTCGCTGTTTCCTCCAGCTCATTGTAACGAGCCATACAGCGCCACAGAGTTTCTTCGTCTGTACCATAGATGAAACGAATCCGCTTGTTAAATGTCACACCTGCATCCATCAATGCTTTAACAGCATAAAGTGCAGCTAGGGACGGACCTTTATCATCTTGCACCCCACGTCCATGTATCCAACCATCTTTTATAGTTGCTTCAAATGGAGGAGTTTCCCAATCGGACAAATCTCCCGCTGGAACAACGTCTAAATGGCAGAGAACGGCCAGGAGTTCTTCTCCCTGACCGATTTCTGCATATCCATAATAGCCTTTAGGATCAATGTAAGTTTTAAAACCTAAACTCCTAGTGATCTCTAGCATTTTTTCTAAGACGTTTTGAATAGATTGTCCGAAAGGTGTTCCATTTTCCCCTTCATTAAGAACTGACGGGTAGGAAACGATCGTTTTCAGCGATTCTAAATAATCAGACTTAATTTTTTCGGTTAAAAATTGTTTCATAGAGAACACCTCATTAATTTCTTATTATAAGAAAGTTCCTAAAATAAGAAGTAGAATACTTACTACAAAGATTCCTGCAACCAATTTTGCAACGAATTTCCACCAAGTACCCAAATCAATACGTCCAAGAGCAAGTGCCCCCATAACGATACCAGATGTTGGAGTAACAAGGTTCAAAAGACCAGAAGCAGATTGGTAAGCAGTGATAATCAAGCTTGCTGGAACGTTGACGAATTTTCCAAGAGGTGCCATAATACCCATTGTTGCACTGGCAAGACCAGATGTTGATGGGATAAGGAATGACATTGGCAGATAGAAAATGTAAGTCAATACGATAAATACTTGAGATGATAGACCTTTCAGTCCTACTTCACCCCAGTGAAGGATTGTAGCTGTAATCATACCGTCGTTCATGATAACTTGAATACCACGAGCAACAGCTACGATAAGCGCAACACTTAGAAGATCAGCCGCACCATTGATAAAGACAGTGATAAAGCGGCTTTCTTTCATGCGGTAAACAAAACCAATGATGATACCCATTACCATAAAGAGCATTGCCCCTTCTGGGAAGTACCAGGTACCCAAAGCAGATGTTGAACTACCAACAATCTTACCAATGAACGGAAGTCCAATCAACCATTTATTGAAACTTTCAAAAATAGTTACCTTCAAGTCTGTCCATGGAATGAAACTCATAATCATGAGAACAAAGGTCAAGACAAAGAGTACCAACACTTGTTTTTGTTTCTTGCTAAGAGTGGATTCTACATTAGCAACTGCATCTACATTAAAGTGCTTCAAATCTTCTTCACGATGACTGTAAACCAAAGATTTTGTAGGATCTTTTTGAATCTTATCCGCATAACGATAAACGAAATACGTACCAAGTGCTGTCATTACAACAAAGAAGATTAAACGAAGAACGATACCGTCACCAGTACCCACACCTGCTGTCGCAGAAGCTATACCTGTAGCAAATGGGTTTAGAGTAGAAGCCAAACATCCAATTTGAGAACCAAGAAGGATAATGGCTACCGCGGTCAAACTATCAAATCCTACTGCCATCATAACTGGCACAAGAAGTGGATAGAAAGCCATGGTTTCTTCACCCATACCATAAGTGGATCCGCCAAGAGCAAACAGAGGCATCAAGACTAAAATCAACATCTTTTCGCGGCCTTTGTACTTCTTCACGATAGAAGCAATCCCTACATCAAGGGCACCTGTTTCATTGACAACACCAAGGAAACCACCAACCATCAGAATAAAGAAGGCAACATCAATTGCTGCTGATGTTGGTTCTTTCCCAAGCATAGCACGAATCGGAGCCATTAAGACATCCCAAATCCCTTGTGGATTTTGAGCAACAGTCTTATAGGTTCCTGTAATTAGATTACCAGACTTATCAGCATCATATTGACCAGCTGGAATAATCCAGGTCAATACTGCCATAATGGCAATGATAATCATCAAAACGGTATAAGATGACGGCATCTTAAACCCTTTTTTTGCTTTTTCACTCATTTGTTTTCCTCCTAAATGTAACAAATTGTAAAAATTTAACCGAATCCCATTTTCAGAAAGCGCTTCCTTTGACTATATTTTAACATATTCAAATGAAAAATACTAGTCATTTTCAAAAAAATTATCATTTTACAACAGTAAAATAGACTTAAAGAAAGCAAATCTAAAAATAGGAAACACCGACATTGTTTTAAAAAGTTTTATTACAGTCTTAAACTTATAAATGATAACACTCTGTTATCCTTTTTCAATAATCGTTCCGCTTTCAGACTCAATTAAAGCACCTAAGTTTTCAAGAGAAGTAATGACAGCTTCGCCTTCTGGTCGATCATTTACAAAGGCAATAGCTGCTTGCACTTTAGGTAACATACTTCCTGGTGCAAACTGTTCTTGCTTGATGTATTCTTCAAGCTGAGCTACATTGACACGCTCTAACTTGGCTTGATCTGGTTTATTGTAGTTGACATAGACATAATCTACACCGGTCAAAACGATGAAGAGATCTGCTTCGACCAATTCCGCCAGACATTGTGAAGCAAAGTCTTTGTCAATTACTGCTTCTACGCCTGCAAGATGACCATTGTCTTCCTTGATGACGGGAATACCGCCACCACCAGCAGCCACAACGACGTGTCCTGCATTGATGAGTGTACGAATGGTTTCAATTTCTTTGATTCCAACTGGTTTTGGTGACGCAACTACTTTTCTCCAGCCACGTCCAGCATCCTCTTTGAAAGTAGCTCCGCTCTTTTCAGCTTCTGCTTTTGCTTCTTCTTCTGTGTAGAATGGTCCGATTGGTTTGCTCAAATTTGTGAAAGCTGGGTCGTTTTTGTCAACCACGACTTGTGTCACAACAGAAGCAACTTCTTTTTCAATCCCTTCTTCACGTAAAGCATTTTGAAGAGCATTTTGTAACCAGTAGCCGATACTTCCTTCAGTCATCGCAACGAGCGAATCAAGCGGGAATGCTGGATTTTTTTCAGAATCTGCTGCTAAATGTTGCAATAAAAGATTTCCAACTTGCGGTCCATTTCCATGAGTGATAATCAAGTCATCACCATTTTTAATCAATTTTACAAGATGACTTGCTGTTTCTGCTAATGCTTCTTGTTGTGCCTTAGCTGATGGATCAGATGAAAGGATGGCATTTCCTCCCAAAGCCACAACGATTTTCCGATTTGCCATAAATAATTAGCCTCCTTAGAGTTTTCTCATTATAGTGTTTCAATTTCATTTTAGTAGTCCAAGATAGAATCCAGCTGCAACAAACGTAGGAATGAGGTTAGAATAGCATTGTCTCAGACTACATTTCTCTGAGAGTGACTGCATCAGTAATTATGGTTGTTTGTTCTATCGCCTTTTTCCTCTATTAACATCATACTAAAATGAACACGAGCACTATCAAAAATGAGGACTGGACTAAAGCTATTAGTCGCAGCCCTCATAGCTGTTGGTAAACGGTTTTGGTTTTAAATTATACTTTTGGAATATAAAGGTTACCAAGAGTTGCTGCCATAACTGCTTTAATAGTATGCATACGGTTTTCAGCTTGGTCAAATTGGCGAGCGTATTTGCTGCGGAATACTTCGTCAGTTACTTCCATTTCTTCAACGCCGAATTTTTCAGCAACATCTTTACCATAAACAGTATTTGTATCATGGAAAGCTGGTAAGCAGTGCAAGAAGATCAAATCTTCATTGTCAGCTTTCTTAATCAAATCCATATTTACTTGATAAGGTTTCAACAGTGCAACACGCTCTGCAAATTTGTCTTCTTCACCCATAGATACCCAAACGTCTGTGTAAAGGACATCCGCACCTTTAACAGCTTCATCTGCATTGTCAGTGATTAAGACATGTGCGCCACTTCCTTTTGCATATCCTTCTGCCAATTTCACAATCTCTTCAGCAGGGAAGAGTTCTTTTGGAGAGAAGATGTGCACATTCACACCGAGGATAGCACCTGTTACAAGAAGGCTGTTTGCAACGTTGTTACGTCCATCACCACAATAGACAAGAGTCAAGCCTTCCAAACGACCAAAGTTTTCTTGAACTGTCAAATAGTCAGCTAACATTTGAGTTGGATGCCATTCGTCTGTCAAACCATTCCATACAGGAACACCTGAGAATTCTGCTAATTCTTCTACCATGCGTTGGCTGAATCCGCGGAATTCAATCCCGTCAAACATACGTCCCAATACTTTAGCAGTATCTTCAGTAGATTCTTTCTTACCAAGCTGAATGTCATTAGCTCCTAAATATTCTGGATGAGCGCCAAGATCAATCGCTGCTGTTGTGAAAGCTGCACGAGTACGAGTTGAAGTTTTTTCAAACAAGAGAGCAATATTTTTACCTGCTAGGTAGTGATGTTCAATATTGCGTTTCTTCAAATCTTTCAAGTGAGCTGCTAAACCAATAAGGTATTCTAATTCTGCACGTGTAAAATCTTTTTCTGCCAAGAAGCTGCGTCCTTGGAACACTGAGTTTGTCATTCTATTATTTCCTCTTTCTAATCTTAAAGTTCTTCACGTTCAAATGGCATTGACATACAACGAGGTCCACCACGACCGCGAACCAATTCACTTCCGCGAATCTTAATCAAACGAAGTCCATATTCTTCAAGAATCTTATTTGTAACAACGTTACGGTCATATACCACTACCACGCCTGGTGCGATTGTAAGGGTGTTTGAACCGTCGTTCCATTGTTCACGAGCAGCTGCAACAGCATTTCCGCCACCACAACGGATCAAATGAACTTTATCAATACCAAGATTCTTAGCAAGCAATTCTGCTAAATCACCTTTTTCTTCTGCAATATGAAGTTTTTCATTTTCATAAGTAACAGAGTAAACGCGAAGGTCGCCTTCAATTTCTGGGTGAATCGTGAACTTGTCATAGTCAACCATTGTGAAGACTGTATCTAAGTGCATGAATTTACGATTATTGGCAAATTCAAATGCAATCACTTTCTTGAAACCAACATTCTTCTTGAAGATATTAACCAAAAGTTTTTCAATAGATGCTGCGTCTGTCCGTTGTGAAATACCTACTGCAAGGACATCCTTAGAAAGAACGAGTTCATCTCCACCTTCGATACGAGTTGTTTCTTCACGGTTATAAACCAAGTCAACATTGCCACCATATACTGGATGGTATTTGAAAATGTATTTACCATAAAGTGTTTCACGATTACGTGTATCTGAGTACATATGGTTCAATGACACCGCATTACCAATTGTAGCAAATGGGTCACGTGTGAAGTACAAGTTCGGCATTGGGTCAATCGCAAATGGATAGTCTGATTCTACTAAGTCGGTCAACCCTTTAGCTTCTTCAGGAATTTCTGGCAATTCTGCTTTTTGGAAACCTGCCATTGTCTTTTCAACCAATTCAAGGTTGTCTTCTATACCATGAAGAATGTCGCGAATAGCAACTTTTGTTTGTGCCCCGCGAATATTTGCTTCGTCAAGATATTCTTCAATAAATTCGTTACGAATTTCTGGAGAAGTCAATGATTCAGCAGCCAACTTTTCAAGGTAAAGAACTTCAATACCTTCTTTACGAAGAGCGTCTGCAAAAGCATCATGTTCTTTTTGAGCGTCTTCCAAGAATGGAATATCGTCAAAAAGTAGACGTTCCAAGTGGTCCGGCATCAAGTTTTCCAACTCTTTACCAGGACGATGTAGCATAACTTTTTTCAGTTTTCCTATTTCTGAGAAAACATGAATAGGATGTGTAGACATCTTATGTCCTCCTCTTTTTCTTTGTGACTTAAGTTTCCTTAAGTTCTATTTACATGTTATATTGTAATATCTTTTGTTTGCGCTTTCACAATCAATTGTACATTCAGAATGCCAAATCCTTTGCTTTTTTTAAAATAAATTCAGATATTTTCCCAAAATAAAACGCTTTCTATAAATATTTTATGCATTTTATTGGTTTTATGAATAATTATTTTTTAGAAATTAATCAAATTCTTAAGCTCATATTTGTCTAAATGAAAAAGAGGGCAAGAAATTGCGTTTTCTACTACAATTTCGCCCTCTTTTGCATTACATATCTTCAAAATATTTTAAAAAGTATTCTTTATTCAAAAAGATAAGTTTCTTACGATGATATTGAATAATGTTTTCTTCTGTTAATTTTTTCAACACTTGATTAACTGTTTCACGAGTAGTTGCACCTAGTTTAGCTAGTTCTTTCATACTAAGTGCAAAAGGAATATCATCTCTATCTTGGCAAAAATCAATACATAAAATTGAAATCGCTTGAATAACTCGCTCTGTCGCACTAGCCAAAACAGAGTTTCGCAACCGCAATTCATGGAAACGCAAAATATTTGACAACTTATGTGTAATGAATAACGTTTGCTTTATAGTTTGCTTAGAATAATATTCATACAAGTCAACAGGAATTGAAAAATATTCCAAATCTGTCACAGAAATCCCAGAATAATGATAATCTTTATCTTCAAACATGCCACCATAAGGGAACATGGTATTTTCTTTCACATAGTCAATGTAATTAAATGAATCTGTCTGGTCGTACTGTTCAATGCGAACATAGCCTTTATAAATCAAAAAAAGTCGCTCTCGTTTGTCGCCAGAAAAGAAAATAATCTGTCCTTTTGGTACTTTACGAAATTGAATCTCAACCGCTATTTTATCAAAATGTTCAACTGGTAAATTTTCAAAAGCAGGATGTTCCCTAATGTAACGATAATGCTCTTTGTTAATCATGATATCCTTGTGGTCCTTTTTTTACATTCTTTTCTTATTATAACACAAAAGAGCTTCAATCTTAAAGAGAGCCCTTACATTTTTCTGAAATTTGTTCTTTTTACAACGTATCCTTTGCCTCATAAATATATGTATCTTAATTCATATTCACTCGATGCCATTCATTGATGACATAGGCCAATTGCCCAACTTGCGTAATACCAACACCGCTGATTTCATCACTCTCTGAAGTCGTTCCTCCCAGTCCTGCTGTATAAAGGGCAATCAAATAAGGCTTTTCCTCACACACAACTGCGTCTACATTTAATGCCTCTGCAACATAACCTGGCTTTTGGTAGATTGGAATGTCTCTTACATATCGTTTATAGTATTCATTTGGAAAAGACTCACCAATATAATACAAAATATCTTTATATTTTTCCTGATGTTTCCAAAGATAGTCCAACACTTGAATGTAATAATCCGTCGTTGTTTGATTCTGTTGGTTGATTGTCTTAATCTCGCCCTTTCCTTTTCCATAGCGCTGATACATCGTATAGGCTTTATCCAAGCCACCTAAGCGTTCCGCTAAAGCATAAGCAGGTGTATTTTCAGAATAGAGAAGAGAGTATTCCTGCATCTCAGGAATGTTCATTGTCCCATTAAATGCCGCTACGTAATTATTGTGTTCACCGATATATTCATAGCGAGTATGTGTAATATCAAACCGCTCGGTTAGTGATAAATTTCCCTTTTCTACCTCATCAACGACCAACATATTTAATGGCAATTTGTAAGTTGAGCCTGCTGTCATCGGCTGCGTCTCATTCATAGCATAGGTTTGCCCACTCGTTAAATCCTTATAAGAAAATGCAACTTGTGAATGATCAATTCCCATCTCATCTAGATACGCCTGTACGACTTGAACCAAATTTAGATTGGCATAATCATAATACAGACCATAAGTTCCCATTACAGGCAAATCAGCTTCCATGTCCTTCTGCTTTTCTTCCATACTCTTTATTGGAACACGAGTGGCTGGTTTTGACTCTTTTGACGGACTTTTTTTCTTTTCTTGACTGGCAGTATAACTTGCAGCTACCTTTGTATGATGTGGCTTTCTAGCTTGTCCAAAGTACACAGCACTTAACACCAACACACCACACATCATAAAGCAACCAAGCAAACAAAGAATTATTGTCTTTTTACTCACGCACTTCTCCTAACTTATATACCTCATTATATAGGAAGAATGAAAAAATGACAAGATATGATAAACAGAATCATCAATTATTTTCAACTTCCTTTATTGTATATATACAGTATAAAGTAACAATTCTAGTTAATTTAAAATAAGCCTGAATGGTAGCTTTCACATCTTGAATGGTATTTTTTAACCATTTAAGACATCAGAACGACCATTTAAGATTAAAATGCTCTTTTTCTTGCGCTTTTTGAGAAAATAACATTACAAAACGAAAGGAAAACATTATAGTGAATTTTAAAAAATCGTTTGTTCCACAAATAGATGCTAGAGATTGTGGTGTTGCTGCTCTGGCTTCCATTGCTAAATACTATGGTTCAAATTATTCTTTAGCACACTTGAGAGAGCTCGCAAAGACAGACAAAGAAGGGACAACTGCACTTGGAATTGTCAAAGCAGCAAAAGAAATGGACTTTGAAACCCGACCAATCCAAGCAGACATGACATTGTTTGATACAGAAGAGCTTCCCTATCCTTTCATCGTACATGTCAACAAAAACGGTAAGCTCCAGCATTATTATGTCGTTTATAAAAACGAAAAAAAGCACTTGCTTATCAGTGATCCTGATCCAACTGTCAAAATAACTAAGATTAGCAAAGAACAATTTACTAAAGAATGGACAGGTGTTGCTATCTTTCTCGCACCAAAACCTAACTATAAACCTCATAAGGATAAGAAAAATGGACTTGCTAGCTTTTTACCACTCATCTTTAAACAGCGTTCTTTGATTTTTTATATTGTCTTAGCTAGTTTGCTCGTGACCTTCATCAACATTGTTGGCTCCTATTATCTGCAAAGTGTTTTGGACGAATACATCCCAAATCAGATGAAATCAACTCTTGGGATTATTTCGATTGGACTTATCATTGCCTACATCTTACAGCAAATGATGAGTTTTTCAAGAGACTACCTGCTAACAGTGCTCAGTCAACGATTAACAATTGATGTGATTTTGTCTTATATTCGGCATATTTTTGAATTGCCAATGTCCTTTTTTGCGACGAGACGCACTGGAGAGATTATTTCTCGTTTTACAGATGCCAACTCCATTATTGATGCTCTAGCTTCAACTATCCTGTCTCTCTTTCTTGATTTGTCCATTGTGATGATTGTCGGTAGTGTTCTTTTACTGCAAAATGCCCATCTCTTTTTACTCACTTTACTTGCAATTCCTATCTACGCTCTCATTATTTTTGCTTTTATGAACCCTTTTGAAAAAATGAACAACGATGTTATGCAAAGCAATGCTATGGTGAATTCTGCTATTATCGAAGATATCAATGGAATTGAAACCATTAAATCTTTAACTAGCGAAGAAAGTCGTTACCAAAAAATTGATAGCGAGTTTGTTGATTATCTGGATAAAACTTTCAAATTAAGTAAATATTCCATTATGCAGGCAGCGCTCAAACAAGGAGCACAATTTATTTTGAATGTGATTATTCTCTGGGTCGGAGCCTCTTTGGCTATGTCTCAAAAAATTTCGATTGGACAACTGATTACTTTCAATGCACTCCTTTCGTATTTTACAAACCCGCTTGAAAGTATCATCAATCTTCAAACCAAACTGCAATCAGCTAAAGTTGCCAATCATCGACTGAATGAAGTTTATCTGGTAGAATCTGAATTCAAAACCAAACAAGTCCTTACGGAGAAAAATTTCTTAGCTGGTGATATTACTTTTCATAACGTCTCCTATAAATATGGCTTTGGACGAGATACTTTATCAGATATTAGTTTAACTATCAAGAAGGGAGATAAAATCAGTCTTGTCGGTATTAGCGGTTCGGGAAAAACAACACTTGCTAAGATGATTGTTTATTTTTATGAGCCTTATCAAGGACAAATTCGCCTCAATGGAAATGACCTCAAGACAATTGATAAGAAAGTTCTTCGGCAATATATCAACTACTTACCTCAGCAAGCTTACATCTTTAGTGGTTCCATTCTAGACAACCTCACATTAGGAGCCGATCAAACAGTTTCCCAATCAGATATTCTTCGTGCCTGTGAAATTGCAGAAATTCGTTCAGATATCGAACAAATGCCCATGGGATACCAGACAGAATTGTCTGACGGAGCTGGATTATCTGGTGGGCAAAAACAGCGAATCGCACTTGCACGCGCTCTGCTGACGAAATCTCCCATTCTCATTTTAGATGAAGCAACGAGTGGATTAGATGTTCTAACAGAGAAAAAAGTCATTGATAATCTCATGAAATTCCCCGACAAAACCATTATTTTTGTTGCTCATCGTCTCAGCATTTCAAAGCGTACAAATCAGATTATCGTCCTTGACCAAGGAAAAGTGATTGAAACTGGTTCTCATACTGAATTGATAGAAAGAAAAGGTTTTTATTATCATCTATTTAATAAATAAGGAGTAAATTATGAATCCCAATCTGTTTAAAAGTGCAGAATTTTATCATCGAAGATACCACAACTTTGCGACCATTCTCATTCTGCCTTTGGTATTCTTCGTTCTATTTCTTGTCCTCTTTTCCTTTATCGGTCAAAAAGAAGTGACTGTCAAATCCATTGGCGAAATCACACCGATGAAAGTCATTGCCATGATTCAGTCAACCAGTGACAATACGGTTCTGACCAATCATTTAGCTGAAAATAAGACCGTCACCGAAGGAGAGTTGTTGGTTCAATATACAAAAAATATGGAAGCTTCCCAACAAACAGCCATTGAAACGCAGCTTGCCAGCTATCAACGGCAAAAAGCAGAATTAGAAACATTAAAAAACAGTTTACAGCAGGGAACAAATCTTTTTACAGATAAAGATGAGTTTGGCTATGCCAACACATTTAACAATTTTATCAAACAATCAGAAGATTTAACTATCGGCATTTCAAAAAATAATTCCGAAGTTAGTAAACAAGCTTCTTTAACCAACCATACGATTGCTGCTATTGATGAGCAAATGAACGAATTAACAAAACAAATGAATGACTATCATGAACTATATCATGCCATTTCTAGCAACGTTTCAAATTTGCCAAAAAGCAATCCTCATCAAGCAACCTTTAACCTATATAAAAATGAATATAACGTCAAACCCAATCCGTCAACTACAAATCAATACCTATCTCAGATTAATACGAATATATCCAACCTCAAATCTTCCCTAGCCAATCTAAAGATTCAAAAAGCTAGTGCCGGAACTGCAACGACCTATGACAATAGTCTTTCGACTAAAATTGAGGTACTTCGCACACAATTTATCCAGACCACAGAGCAAGAATTAAGAACCCTTACAACTCAGATAATCGATTTGCAAAATCAATTGAACCAAGCAACTGCTCAACTTCAAAATAATCAACTAACTGCTCCCAAAGCAGGAATTCTTCATATCAGCAGTGCGCTCAAAGGGAAGTCTTTACTCCCCAAAGGAACGGAAATTGCTCAGATCTATCCAGATATCACGAAAACAAAAGAAGTTCTTATCACCTATTACGTGCCTTCAGCCTATATGACCAATTTAAAAAAGGGACAAACTTCCCGACTTACCTTAGAAAAAATTGGAAATCAGACAATCACTATTATCGGTAGAATTAACAGCATTGACACTTCTGCTACAGAAACAAAACAGGGAAACCTGTTTAAAATTACTGCAAAAGCCTCCGTATCTAAAAGAGATAGCCAAATCTTGAAATACGGTTTGCAAGGACAAGTAACGAGTGTCATTGCGAAAAAATCATTCTTTCATTACTACAAAGATAAACTGTTAAACAACGTTGAATGACTGTTTAAGGATTTTACTCATCAGAAGATTGTCTTATATGATAAGATATTTTACAAGGAGGAAAAATTATTATTGTCGGAGAAAATATTGATTATGAACTGCTGTTTAGAAATCACTATCTTGTTTTCGGTGTCATTGATCGAACCAATGATCATTCTCTGAAATTCCTCAAACAACAAATCTGGTTTTATTTGGAAGGAATTTATAGGTAATTTTACTATAACAGAAAAAAACGAACCTAATCAGATTCGTTTTTTCTATCTCATTGCACACCTTATTTTGCTGCTGCGTACAATTCATTAACCTTATTCCAGTTGATGACTGAGAAGAAGGCTTTGATGTAATCTGGACGAACATTGCGGTACTTCACATAATAAGCATGTTCCCAAACATCAATTCCTAAAATTGGTGTTTTCCCTTCAGAGATTGGTGTGTCTTGATTAGCAGTTGAAGTCACTTCTAATTTACCATCATTATTGACCACCAGCCAAGCCCAACCTGAACCGAAGCGACTTGTCGCAGCTGTTGTAAATGCTGCTTTGAAATCCTCAAATGAACCAAATGTTGCTTCAAGGTCTGCTGCTAATGCTGCTGACGGCTCTGTCTTTTCTGGCGTCATCAATTCCCAGAAAAGAGCATGGTTGAGATGACCACCACCGTTATTGATAACAGCTTGACGAATATCCGCTGGAATGGTTTCTACATCTGACAAAAGTTGCTCCAAATCCTCACCGATTTCAGGGTGTTTTGCCAGAGCCGCATTTACATTATTGACATAAGTATTGTGGTGTTTGTCATGATGCAAGTGCATCGTTTCTTCATCAATATACGGTTCCAAAGCATCGTAAGAATAAGGTAAATCAGGTAAAATAATTGCCATTGGTTTGTTCCCCTTTTTCATTTTATATGAAAATGATAACGTAGACCTACAGAATTTTCAACTTATTTGCTTATAAGTTGTGGGTAGCAATCTTTAACAAAGCCAAGTCAAATAAGTAACTTTTCTCATAAACTCCAGACTTGATTTGGTAATCTGTTTCAATCAAGCAAGCAAGTACTTTTTTTAGAAAATCAAGCTGTAAAGATCGCACATCACGCAAAGCATATTTGATTTGAAAAGGATTCACCTTTCGTCCTAAATAACTGGACAAGTCTGCTACAATCTGACTTTCATTACGTCCATTTTCAAAGAGGATTTTCACTTGTGCAAATATACGAAACTGGCCCAACATAATCGCAATCAGCTTGATTTCATCTTCACCTTGCAATGTCAAGTCTCGCACCAAGCTTCTTGCCGCATCTACCTTTTGATGCAAAATCATCTGGGTAAGATCAAAAATATTATCCTGTAAAGTTTTTGGAATTGCTTCAGCAATGTCATCGCTTGTAATGATGCCATCTTTTTTATAATCCTTTAAAAAAGCTAAGTTTTTACTAATTTCACTAAAATCAAAGCCGGATTTGACAAACAATTCCTCGAAAACTGGTGAACTAAATTCTAATCCTTGTTCCTGAGCCAACTTACTAAAGTATGCCCGCAGCTCCTGCTCTTTTGGCTCACTTGCTTCAAAAATTTTACCATCTCGCTTGAGCAATTTTACAATTCGCCGTTTACTGTCTAACTTCCCTTCTGCAAAAATGACTAATTTTGTCGTATCTGCAGGATTTTCCAAATATTGCTCAAAAGATTTTAGCTCATCATCCGTCAAATAGCATTTTTTAGCTGTTGTCACATCCAAAAAATGATCCAAAATGACGATCTTCTCTTCAGAAAAGAAGGGCAAACTCACTAGATCAATCTCCACATCTGGATAAACGGCTTCTTTCATATCAAAGTAAGTCATATTTAAATCTGCAGCATCGTATTGAATTTGACGTAAAAATTGTGATTTCATCAATTCAAATTGCCCTGTATCATCACCAGTCAAAATTGTCAGATTAGGTAAATTTGTCAGATTTACTGTTTTAATCTCTTCAATTGCTAACACAACGGCCTCCTTTTATGAGGTTTATTTGATTCATATTTTTTATTTTACCAAAAATCTCGAAAGCAAAGCAAATTGGTATCTCAAATCAACTCCGTCCCAGTCGCGTTCTGTTTAATCTTACCAGCTTTCATGAGGCCACCCAGGGCTTTTTTAAACTGTCCCTTGGAAATGCCGAAAGTCGCCTTAATATCCTCTGGAGCTGACTTATCATTCAAGGTCATGAAGCCACCGTTAGTCTCCAGATAAGTTAGGATCATCTGAGCATCATTTTCCAGCATTTCAAAAGAGCGTGGTTTGAGCGAAAGGTTCAAAGTCCTATCCACCTCACGAAAACCAACGACACGCACATCCAATACCTGGCCCAGACGCGGCTCAGCATAGCGCTCGCTGGGATGGATAAAGCCCAGCATGTTATTTTCAGGCAAATAGACAAAGGTTCCAGATAACTTCAAACGATAAACAATAGCCGGCCAATTTTGATTTTGCATGTTATTATAGGCTGGACGAGCTAATTCCTGGAAATCTTCTTGGTAGGCCAAAAGCCCCCAAATGCGGTCTTTTTTGTCTACATCCAAACGAATATAGAGGCGGTCGCCTTTTTTAGGCCAAAGTTCTTTTATTTCTGGCAAAATGTCGAGAGACACTACAATTTGCTTATCTGGAAGTCCTGTATCAACAAAAACACCTAAGTCCTTACGAACATCCGTCACTGCTCCCCAGCCAAAAGTCGTCTGGGTCGCTGTTACATCAAGAGTCGTCAAGCGAAGTTTCTGCTTCATGTCGCTGTAAGCAAAGCCCTTGACCGATTCGCCCAGCTGATGCTCCCCCTCTTTTTTAGCTAAAGCATACGTCTGCCCGTCTTTTTGGACAAAGTAAAAACGATCATTTTCATCGGTTACAAGACCTGTTATAAATGTTGCAAGATTTGTATTCATTTTTTATCTTTCTATCGTTCGAAGCGGATATGAAACTTTCTTCCTACTTCAAAAGAAGAAGCTGGAACAAAAGTGTTCAGCTTCCTTTGTTTATATAGTTATCATTCTAAGACGCAGTGATTTGGAGAAACTATGTTGACTTTAGTCAATTAGAGTTTCCCATGCACAATTATTTGGCACTTTAGTGCCTAATCAATCACTGCTGAGTGGGCTCTAACTCGTTAATCAATCAACTTTTACAGCCCTACTCAACTTTGCGGAAGTGGGACGAAATCAAGTTTCTAGGAAACGACTGATTTCGTCCCCCCCCTCCTTGCTTTCTATTTTTTACTACATACAGAGAAAAGCTTACACTTCAATCAATTCTTTTTCCTTGCTGGCAGTCATATCATCAATATGCTTAACAGCCTCATCTGTAACTTTTTGAATATCTTTTTCAAGTGTTTTCAATTCATCTTCAGTAATTTCTTTTGCTTTTTCTTGCTTTTTAGCTTCATCCATAGCGTCACGGCGGATATTACGAATAGCAATTTTAGCATTTTCGCCGACCTTCTTCACTTCCTTAGCAAGGTCACGGCGAGTTTCTTCTGTCAAAGCAGGAATGACCAAACGAATAACCGTACCATCACTTGCAGGGGTGATGCCAAGATCAGAAGCGTTGAGTGCGCGCTCAATATCTTTGATAGAAGATTTGTCAAATGGCGTCACCAAAAGAACACGCGCTTCAGGAATCGTGATAGACGCGATTTGATTGAGCGGAGTTTCCACTCCGTAGTACTCAACTGAAATCCTATCCAAAAGGCTTGCGTTCGCACGACCAGCACGAATGCTGCCAAATTCACGCGCCAAACTTTGGTGTGACTGTGTCATTCTTTCTTTCGCTTTTTCTACAATTGCATTTGCCATAAATCATTCCTCTTCTTTTTCTACATTATTTGAAACGGTTGTTCCGATTTGCTCACCAAAGACAACGCGTTTGATATTACCAGGTTCGTTCATATTAAAGACAACAAGGTCAATGTCATTATCCATTGAAAGAGTTGAAGCCGTTGAATCCATGATACGAAGACCTTTGTTAATCACGTCACGGTGGGTTAATTCATCAAATTTCACCGCAGTCTTATCTTTCTTCGGATCAGCGTTATAAACGCCGTCTACACCATTTTTTGCCATAAGAATCGCATCAGCTTCAATCTCAGCCGCACGAAGGGCAGCTGTTGTATCTGTTGAGAAGTAGGGAGAACCAACTCCAGCACCGAAAATAACGATACGTCCTTTTTCCAAGTGTCGCAGAGCGCGTCCACGAATATAAGGTTCTGCTACTTGCTGCATCGCAATCGCTGTTTGTACTCGCGTATCCACACCCACTTGTTGAAGTGAATCTGCCATGACCAAGGCATTCATGACTGTTCCTAACATTCCTGTGTAATCAGCCTGCACACGATCCATTCCTGCTTCTGCCGCAGGCTCTCCACGCCAGAGATTCCCACCGCCGATAACAAGGGCAATTTCAATACCCAAATCATGTACTTCCTTGATTTCCTCTGCCATTTTTTGAACGGTTGAAATGTTAATTCCAATCCCTTTCTCACCAGCAAGAGCTTCACCTGATAATTTGATTAAAATACGTTTATATTTCGGGGCTACCATTTTTATTCTCCTTACTTTATCTGTACTATTTTACCATATTTTGAGATTTTTATATAGTCAAATTCTTTAAAAAATAAAAATTTCGATAAAAGGGAGAAGATAGTTTGCTATGCTATTTGAGCAACCAGCTATGGTGTCGTTCATTCATTATGCAACGAATATTGAAATCAGAAACTTTTGTCTCAGCTTCTTTGCCGTTTGTTTCATATGTAAAAATCAGAACCTAAGCTAAAAAATCTAATAAAACCTGAGTGAAATCACTCGTTGAAAGCGCAGGAACACCTTCTATCTGACTAGCAAAATCATCTGTCATCTTTTGAAGTGCTAACGCTTTTTCAATCGCTTTTATAATAACTTGCGCAGCTTCGGACCACCCAATGTAATCAAACATCATGCAGGCAGACAACAAAAGTGAACAAGGATTTGCTTTATTTTGATCTGCAATGTCAGGAGCCGTTCCATGCGTTGCTTCAAAAATAGCATGACCTGTTTCATAATTGATATTAGCTCCAGGAGCAATACCAATGCCGCCGACTTGAGCAGCCAGAGCATCACTAACATAATCCCCATTCAAATTTGTCAAAGCTACTACTTGAAATTTTTCAGGATTTAATAGAATTTGTTGTAAAAAATTATCTGCAATCACATCTGTCACAATCAATTGCCCAGCTGCTAATTCCTTTGCAAACTCCTTCTCGGTAAGCTCATAGCCCCATTTTCTGAAACCACCTTCTGTAAATTTTTGGATATTCCCTTTATGAACCAGAGTTACGTTTTTTACATTGGCAGATAGAGCATAATGAATCGCTGCACGAATCAACCGTTCACTTCCTTGGCGTGAAATTGGTTTAATGCCAATAGCACTCGTCTTCGGAAAACGAATTTTATCAATTCCCATTTCCTTTTGTAAAAATTGTATCACTTGTTGAGCCTCATCAGACTCACCTTCCCATTCAATTCCTGCATAAATATCTTCGGTATTTTCACGAAAAATTGTCATATTCGTCTTTTCAGGATGTCGTAGTGGGCTAGGAACGCCCGCAAAATACCGTACGGGACGTACACAAGCGTAGAGATCTAGTTCTTGACGCAAGGCAACATTTAAAGACCGAATGCCACCACCAACAGGAGTTGTAAGAGGACCTTTAATCGCAACTAAATGATGCTGGATTGTCGTTAAAGTCTCTTCTGGCAACCATTTTCCTGTCAAACGAAAGGCTTTTTCTCCCGCCAATATCTCTTTCCAAAAAATCTTTCTACTGCTTCCATAAGCTATCTCCACCGCTTTATCCAAGATAAGCTGTGCATTTTTCCAAATGTCATGCCCAATTCCATCACCTTCGATATAAGGGATAATGGGATTATCTGGAACTAGCAACTTCTTATTCACAAGACGAATTCTTTCTGCCATTTTATCTCCTCCCAATAGGAATATAATGTAAATTTTGAGCGCCAACATAATGAGAGCGAGGTCTAATCAACTTATTATTTTTGCGTTGCTCTTGAATGTGAGCAATCCAGCCAGACACCCGACTCATTGCAAAAATCAATGTATAAATACTACTGTCAATACCTAAAACATGATAAACCGTTGCTGAGTAAAAATCTACATTCGGTATCAAATGCTTGGTGTGCTTCATATAACGTTCTATTTCTTCTGAAATCTGGTACCAAATTTCTTTTTCTGTTCCCTTTGTCAATTCCTCTGCCATTTCTCGCAAATATTTTTCACGAGGATCCTGTGTTTTATAAACACGATGACCAAAGCCCATGATTTTTTCATGTGAGGCTAATTTTCGATCCAAATATGCATTCGTATCTCCCTCTGCTTTAATTTCCTTTAACATGTCAAAGACGCATTCATTGGCACCTCCATGAAGTGACCCTTTTAAAGCGCCGATTGCCGCCGTCACACAAGAATAAATATCGGTTAAAGTGGAAGCACAGACCCGCGCTGCAAAAGTGGAAGCATTTAACTCGTGATCTGCATGAAGAACCAAAGCACGATTGAAAGCTCGAATTTCTAATTCTGATGGTTCCTGCCCATTTAACATATATAAAAAGTTCGCTGCAAATCCTAAATCTTTTCTCGGTTCAATCGGAGTTTGCCCCGATCTCAACCTTGTAAATGTTGCAATAATCGTTGGAATCTTAGCCATCAATTGAATACTTTGTTCATAAGTTGCTTCTAGAGACGTCTCTTCAGCATGGATATTATAGACTCCTAAAAGACTAACTGTAGAACGTAATACACTCATTGGATGCAGATGCTTGCGCGACTGGATGAGAATACATTGTTCCACCGCATCACTAATGGCATAGTTGGCACGTAAATCGTTCACAAAATGTTTCAATTCAATCTGAGTTGGTAAATGCAAATTCCAAAGTAGGTAAATAACTTCTTCAAAACTTGCATTATTCTCCATCAATTCGGAAATATTATAGCCTGCATAAGAAAGAGTATCATCTATAATCTGACTGATACGAGTCTCACAGGCAATCGTATCTTTTAAACCATTGCTTTGTGTCATTGTTTTACCTCTTGCAATTTCTTTCTAACCACCATTGGTAAAATTCCCCCATTTTCATAATAACGAATATCCGCGTCTGCATCAAAACGAAGACGTGCTTTAAATCGTGCAATTCGATCGCCTTCTTTTGCAATAACCGTTATGACTTGTCCTACCTGTGGCTCTTTCGGCAATTGAATATCAAACGTTTCTTTTCCAGTTAATCCAAGATGTTGAGCATTTTCGCCGTCCAAATATTGAAGAGGAAGAATGCCCATCATGACTAAATTGGAACGATGAATTCTTTCAAAACTTTCAGCTAAAACCACTTTAACACCCAAAAGATTTGCTCCTTTAGCTGCCCAATCACGACTAGAACCCATACCATAATCGCGACCTGCCAAAATAATCGTATCCACTTTTTCTTTCTTATAACACATAGCAGCTTCATAAATCGGTATCAATTCACCCTTATATTTTGTATAACCACCAAGTTTTCCAGCTGCTAGTTCATTTTTTATCCGAATATTGGCAAAGGTGCCTCTCATCATTACTTCATGATTCCCACGACGACTACCATAAGAATTAAAGTCTTGATAGCTTACACCATGTTCCTCTAGATATGATGCTGCTGGACTATTTCTAGCAATATTTCCTGCTGGAGAAATATGATCTGTCGTAATCGTATCTCCAAATTTTGCTAAAACAGCTAGATTTTTCAACGGTTGAATGTTTGTATCATCTTCCAAGCCATCAAAGTAAGGAGGATTTTGTATATAAGTAGAGGCTTGATTCCAGTGATAGATTTTCGACTTTGTTGTTGGAATTTGATTCCATTTTTCACTATCAGTAAAAACATGCTCATACTCTTTTTTAAACAAACTACTGGTAACGTATTTTTGTACATAGTCTGCTACCAAATCATGATTTGGCATAAGATCCATGAAGTAAACAGGTAGTCCATTCCTATCATATCCAAGCGGTTCACTTGTTAAATCAATATTTGTATTCCCAGCTAAAGCATAAGCGACCACCAGTGGCGGACTAGCTAAAAAATTTGCTTTAACCAAAGGATTGATTCGTCCTTCAAAATTCCGATTACCTGATAGGACAGCACTAGCAAGTAAATCCGTATCCGTAATTGCTTTTGCCACTTCTGGTAACAAATTTCCAGAATTGCCAATGCAAGTGGTGCAGCCATATCCAACAACATTAAAACCTAATTTGTCCAGATAGACTTGGAGACCACTCTCCTTCAAATAGGCCGTAACAACCTTACTGCCTGGTGCAAGTGATGTTTTGACTGTCTTTGAAACACGCAATCCTTTTTCCACAGCATGTTTAGCTACTAAGCCTGCCGCCATTAAGACATATGGGTTGGAGGTATTGGTACAACTAGTAATTGCTGCAATAGCGACATGACCCGTTTTAATCTCTTCTTCATAATCATCAAACAATACCGTCGCTGTCTTCCTCAATTCCTCTCTTGGCAAACCAAAACCTCGAACACCAGCTTCTCGGATAAGACTCGCTTGAAATTCTTGCTTAGCATTTGTCAATTCAATTAAATCCTGTGGCCGTTTGGGACCAGAAATACTTGGAACAATGGTGGACAAATCAATCTCAACAATTTTTGAATAAATTGGCTCCACTTTTTCATCATAAAATAGATGATTCTTTTGAGCATAGAGCCTCGTTAACGCAATATGTTCTTCTTTCCGATTTGTTAATCGCATATAACGAAGGGTCTCTTCATCAATAGGAAAGTAACCGCAGGTTGCTCCATATTCTGGCGCCATATTTGCAACTGTTGCGCGGTCTGCCAAACTAAGTGTTGCTAGTCCTTCCCCAAAGTATTCTACAAATTTTCCAACTACATTTTCTTGTCGTAATCGTTGCGTTACTTTTAAAGCTAAGTCTGTTGCCGTTGCAATCTTAGGCAATTTCCCAACTAAGCGTACACCAATCACTTCTGGAACTGGAAAATAAGAAGCTTCTCCCAACATAGCAGCTTCTGCTTCAATCCCTCCAACTCCCCAGCCAAGAACCCCTATTCCATTGATCATTGTTGTATGACTGTCTGTTCCAAACATTGAATCTGGATAAAGCATGCCGTCTTTTTCAATAACAACATCACTAAGGAATTCAATATTAACTTGGTGAATAATCCCAGTTGCTGGTGGAACTGCACGATAATTATCAAAAGATTGCTCAGCCCATTTCAAAAATTCATACCGCTCATTATTACGTGAAAATTCTTTTGTTATATTTTCTTCCAAAGCAGTCTCACAGCCATAACAATCAACTTGCACACTATGGTCAATGACTAAATCCACAGGAATTTCAGGATTGATAAGTTCTGGATCTCCCCCATTTGTTACAACTGCATCGCGCATACTTGCCAAGTCAACAACAACTGGTACTCCCGTAAAATCCTGTAAAATAACACGACTTGGTTTAAAGGGCACTTCACCTTTTGGTTTAACAGCTTGATAGTGCATCAGATTCTCTATGTGATGTTTTCTTACAACATTACCATCTTCTTTTCGCAAAAGACTTTCTAATAATATGCGAATAGAATAAGGAAGATTGTCTAAGTTTCCACCCATATCTAATGCCGCTTTTTCGAGATCAATATAGCTATATTCTCGCTTATCTTGATATAATATAGATTTATATGTTAGCATGAGAAACCTCCCACTAGGAATAATTATTTTATATTATACAATTTTACAAAAATTCATGCAATAGTTTTTTGAAAAATATGTTATAAAATATAACATAAAAGATTTTTGTTTTAAATATGTATCTCCCTGCAAATTTTATTCCAAATATAAAAAGCGATGAATTCATCAATCCAACGCTTTTGATTTTAGCAAAAGAAAAACTCCATCCGAAGATAGAGTTTTAGATTCTAAATTAAAGTGAGTTAACATCAACCTTAATACCCACACCTTGAGTAGTGGTGATAGTAAGATTTGTCATGTAAGTTCCTTTTACTGTAGCTGGTTTAGCTTTTGCAATCACATCGTGGAATGCTTTGAAGTTTTCAACCAACTTATCAGCGTCAAATGAAACTTTACCAATGATAGCTTGTACGTTACCTGCACGATCTGCACGGTAAGTAATTTTACCGCCTTTAGATTCTTCAACTGCTTTTGCAACATCCATTGTTACAGTACCAGTTTTAGGGTTTGGCATCAAGTTACGTGGTCCAAGGATACGTCCAAGACGTCCAACAAGTGCCATCATATCAGGTGTAGCAATTACGACATCAAAGTCAAGCCAGCCACCGTTGATTTTTGCAACGAGGTCATCTTCACCAACGAAGTCTGCACCAGCAGCTTTTGCTTCTTCTGCTTTTGCACCACGTGCAAAAACAAGCACACGTTGAGTTTTACCAGTTCCGTTTGGAAGAACCATTGCACCACGGATTTGTTGATCCGCTTTTTTCACATCAATGTTCAAGTTATAAGCAACTTCTACAGTTGCGTCAAATTTTGCAAAGTTTGTTTCTTTTGCAAGTGCTACAGCTTCTTCTACACTGTATGCTTTTGTGCTGTCGATTTTTTCAAGAGCAGCACGAAGTTGTTTGCTTTTTTTAGCCATTTTCTATTCTCCTTGTAAGTGGTTCAATCGATTTTCATCTCCCACGTCCTTCTCGAAATGATGAAGTCTTGCGGGTTTGGGTGTTATTGATTAGTCAACAACAGTGAATCCCATAGAACGAGCAGTACCTTCGATCATACGCATTGCAGACTCAAGGTTTGCAGCGTTCAAATCTGGCATCTTAGTTTCAGCAATTTCTTGTACTTGTGCACGAGTAACTGTTGCAACTTTTGTTTTGTTTGGTGTACCTGATCCTTTTTCAACACCTGCAGCTTTTTTCAAAAGAACAGCAGCTGGTGGTGTCTTTGTTACGAAAGTAAATGATTTGTCTTCATATACTGAGATAACAACTGGGATAATCATACCAGCTTGATCAGCTGTACGAGCGTTGAACTCTTTCGTGAATCCCATGATGTTGATACCGGCTTGACCAAGCGCAGGACCAACTGGTGGAGCTGGAGTAGCTTTACCAGCAGGGATTTGCAATTTTACAAGTTTTTCGACTTTTTTAGCCATTTTTAAATCCTCCTTTGTGGTTTTGGCGGTAATGTAAGATTTTTACCTCCCACAAGTATGCTTCTTGCATACCTTTCTATTATACACTAAAACGACTAAATTGCAAGAAAAAATACTAAAAAAATTCTCTATTTTTCTCGATTTTTGTGGTAAAATATGTGTATGACATTATTAAAAATCGCATCTATTTTATTTATCTTTTTAACTATTATTTTAACCATTATTATTACTAAATTATTTCGCTTGAAACGATTTGGCTTGAATTTTGCAGATTTGGCTTTTCCACTTTTTGTGTTGGAATTCTATGTCATCTCTGATAGAGCTTTCTACCACAGTCTCTTACCAGAATTAGCATTAGCCCTTTCTGCCTTAGCAATTGCCATTACTATCTACTTTCTTCGAGTTAAACGCAGTTTTTACTATCCTAAGTTCTTTAAATTTTTCTGGCGAGCTGGTTTTATTTTGACCTTCTTTCTCTACCTCGCCATGGTGATTGGCTTATTTTTAACAAAATAATAAAAAATATCGGACAGACTCATCTGCTTCCGATATTTTTATATTTAATATTTTGTTGAGAACTTATCAAATAGAGCAAATAACTTATTTGTTATGAATTGGAACAGTCTCATGAGTGATTCTAACATTAAGGAGAGAATGACTGTGAGGATAATGGTAATCGGTGAGATTTTGGATAACAAAAAGATAGAGTGAAATAACAAGCCCGAAATCACCAAGCCGATGATGTTAAAGAGTACGACAATGGTTTTCATTCGATTGAGCGGCTGAATAAGCTTGATGATGATAATGAAACCAACTACTGCTAATAAGATAACAGACGATGTCGCCACTTCTTGCGTAGATAATCGAAAAATCCCACCACAAGCCATGACAATCAAAACGGCCAATAAATCAACAAAAGCTGCTGGTATCGCATTCTGTAAAACCGTTCTGATGAAACGCCCTCGAATGCGCTGCTTGTTGGGCTCCAAAGCTAACATAAATCCAGGTATACCAATAGTGAACGCACTAATCAAGGAAACTTGTGATGCTTGCAAAGGATAGGTAAAAGCAAACAAACTGGACAAAATAGCTAGTGAAATGGAAAAGATATTTTTTACAAGAAATAAACTAGCGGAACGTTGAATGTTATTGACAACCCTACGTCCTTCTGTCACAATATGCGGCATATGCGAAAAGTCAGAATCCAGCAAAACAACTTGTGCAATCTGTTTGGTAGCATCGTTGCCAGATTCCATAGCAATGCTGCAATCTGCAGTCTTCATTGCTAAAATATCATTTACACCGTCACCTGTCATTGCAACTTTATGTTGATTAGTTTGAAGTGCTTGGACTAATTTTTGTTTCTGCTGAGGGGTCACTCGACCAAAGACCGTATATTTTTCAACTGCTTGAGTGATTTTTTCATCAGTATCCAAGTTTTGCGCGTCTACATAATTTTCAGCATGAGGAATCTCTGCTTTGGTAGCCACTGCAGCAACTGTGACAGGATTATCTCCTGAAATAACTTTGACTTCCACACCTTGAACATCAAAATATGAAAAGGTCTCGGCTGCATTTTCTCGAATTGGATTTTCTAATAAGATGAAGAGTAGGGGTTCTACTGTTTGAGTCAAATCACCTGTAAATGGCTGATCTTTTGATTCAGCAAAAACAAGAACGCGTGAGCCGCTTTCTGCATATTGTTGAAAATAGCTGCGATATTCTTCCAACTTTTCTTTTAATACAAACTCTGGAGCACCTAAAATAAAATTGCCTTCTTTGAAAGAAATAGCACCAAACTTGGTCTTTGAACTAAACGGAAGTGTCTTCACTACGGTCCAAGCCTTTTCTACTACTTCTGAAGCAAAAAAGTCTCGAATTGCTACAATCGTTTCATTTTCATCTGGACTTGCTGCCAAATATTGTTTAAGAGCTTCCTGCGAGGCATTCTTGTCTTGCTGAGCAGAGAGCACTTGTGCAACTTTCATCGTATTTTCCGTAATGGTTCCTGTTTTATCTACACACAAAACATCTACACGAGAAAGAGACTCAATTCCCTTCATGCTGTTTAATAAAACCTGCTGTCTTGCTAGACTAGCTGCTCCCAAAGCCAGCGCTAGAGTCATCAAAAGATAAAGCCCTTCTGGAATCATCCCAATAATAGCTCCTACCGTAGAGACAATACTAACCTGAAAACTTTCATGATTGGTCACATAGCTTTGGAAAAATAAGATGAGTCCCAAAGGAATAATCAAAAATCCAATCACTTTAACCAGATTATTGACCGAACGTACCATTTCAGATTCTTCTTTTCTAGATACTTCTTTTGCTTTCAACGTCAGTTGATTGATATAGGATTCATCACCTACTTTTTCCAAGCGAGCATAGGCTTTACCAGATACGACAAAACTGCCTGACATAACTGTATCACTTATTTGCTTTGCTATTTCATCCGCTTCTCCTGTCAACTGTGATTCATTGACTTTCAATTCACCTGATACAATCTTAGCATCTGCATAGATTTGGTCCCCTGCCGAGAAAAGAACGATATCATCTTGTACTAAATCTTTTGTCTCTAGTTGGATTTCTTTACCGTCTCGCACTGCAATCGCTGTATAGTGATGAAGTAACTGCATGTTGCTCAATATTTTGCGCGCTCTAAGCTCTTGAACAATTCCAATCAAAGAATTGATAATAACAATAGGTAAAAAAAGTAAATTATTCCATGATTGTACAATAACTAGCAACATAGCAAGGACAAAAAATATAAAATTAAAATAAGTAAACACATTCGACTGAATGATTTGCCAAGTTGTTTTTTCCGTGCTAACTGTTACTTTATTGACTAAGCCTTTTTGAATTCGTTCTTCAACCTCTTGTTGGCTAAGCCCTGTGTATATCTGTTCTGACATATAGCCTCCATTCACAAATCATATTAGTATTCTATCAAAAAAGTTATCCTTAGGTCATAGAAAAGTCATAAAACTGGAAAACATGAGATTTTTCATACCTTTTCTACAAAACTTTAAAATAGAACAGCTACAAAAAATCCCAACAGAAATTTGTTGGGAAAGGATGTTACATTTTTTAAACCACACCTATTTAGTTTTAGTTATTCAATAAAACTTTTCTTGGCTTGGTGCCTTCTGCTGGACCGATGACACCCGCAGCTTCTAGCTCTTCCATGAGCCGAGTCGCACGATTAAACCCAACAGACAATCGACGTTGGAGCATTGAAGCACTCGCTTTTTGCGTCTCGATGACTAAAGCCTTGGCTTCTTCAAAGAGTGGATCTCCTTGTTCACTCTCACTACCTGAATCCATGTCATTCTCAGATACTTCGCCTGGGTCAAAATTATCATCATAATCTGCTTCGGCTTGATTCTTAACAAAAGTGACAATGCGCTCTACATCTTCATCGGAAATAAATGATCCTTGCAGACGGACAGGATGATTTTCATCAATCGGCTTAAAGAGCATATCCCCACGTCCCAAGAGTTTCTCGGCACCATTTTCATCTAGAATCGTTCGGCTATCAGTTCCGCTAGAGACAGCAAAAGCAATCCGCGAAGGAACATTTGCCTTGATGAGCCCAGAGATAACATCAACAGACGGTCGCTGAGTGGCCAAAATCATATGAATACCAGCTGCTCGAGCTTTTTGTCCCAAGCGAATAATGGCATCTTCCACTTCTTTGCTGGCTACCATCATAAGGTCTGCCAACTCATCCACAATGACCACAATCAAGGGAAGAGGAATTTGTTTATATTCTGGTTGACTGGCATTGTACTCGGCTGCTTTGGCATTGTAACCTGCAATATTGCGAGCACCGACCTTAGAAAATAGCTCATAGCGATTTTCCATTTCATCTACCACTTTTTGCAAAGCTCGGCTCGCCTTGCGCGGATTAGTCACAACAGGGATCAGCAAGTGAGGAATATCATTATAGACAGACAATTCAACCATTTTTGGATCAACCATCATGAACTTGACTTCATCTGGTCGTGCTTTCATGAGAATACTAGCAATAATGCCGTTGACTGCAACGGATTTTCCAGAACCAGTCGAGCCTGCCACCAGCAAATGAGGCATCTTTGCCAAATCAAATGTCCGAACAGAGCCATTGACAGCTTTTCCTAAAGGAATTTCAAGTAATTTCTTGTCGTCTGTCTTAGACTGCTCCCAGAGCTCACGGAAAGTAACCGTTGCAATCTCGGAATTTGGAACTTCAATTCCGACTAGAGATTTTCCCGGAATAGGTGCCTCAATTCGCACATCTTTGGCAGCCAAAGCCAGAGCTAAATCGTCAGCCAGATTGGAAATGCGATTGACCCGCACTCCGACAGCTGGCTTGACCTCGTACTTAGTCACAGACGGTCCGATTTCAGCACGTGCAACGCTAGCACGAATGCCAAAACTAGCAAATGTTTCTTCCAAAATCTTGATATTTTCGCGGACAATTTTCTTTTCTTTGGATTGATTTTTAGGCTTGTCTGGCGCAAACAAATTGATTGTTGGAAGTTTGTAATCTAAACTTTCTTTGGGTGTGAAATTAACCTCAACATCTTCATCTGTGTTATCTTGCTGCTCTTCTTTGTGTTGTTTCTCAGACAAACTCTCATCATAATCATAAATTTCTGGCTCTGCTTCTTCAAACTGAATCGGCGTATGAGCTAAGACCTCATCATCTAAAATTTCTCCCGTTTCAGAATCAATTTGTGGCTCGTCTTGCTCTACCTGAATAGCATTCATCGCTGCTTGCGCAGCTTTTTCTTCTTTTTCGATAAAACGTTGCTGACGCTTTGCTTCTCGCTTCTCACTCCAAGCATGATAGGTTTCACTTAATTTTTCAAAAATATCATAAATCGAATATGGACTGATGAGTAGCGCCCCTAGCAATATTAAGAGGAGTCCGATAAAGTAGGTGCCAATATTTGAAAATAAAAAGGCTATAGGAGTATAGAGTGTCGCTCCTAATAAACCGCCACCAGCAAAAGCACTGACTTTAACAGCTGTCAAATCCGTTAAAATCCGTGACAAGGTTGTACTTAGAACCTGTCCTTTTAAATTTAAAACATTTACAAAATAAGCTTGAAACATAAGCAGCAAGCCAATAAAAATACTGAAAAAGCCTGATTTATACCCTTCATGCTTATTGACCCACTTAAAAAAGAAAAGATAAATGAGACTGGCTATAATAGCCATATAGGCTAAACTTCCTACTAACAATCGAATAAGGTTATATAGAGTGATTCCAACGGCACCCCATTTTAATGCTGCAAAAAGAAGCAAAAAAGCGATACCGAAAGTTGCAAGCATCCTCCGAATGGCTTTTTGCCGCTCCATTTCTGCTTTTGTAGGTCGTCTCGTTGTCCGACCTTTTTTACTATTTTTCTTACTTGCCATAAATTTTATTATACCACAAATTGAACACTAATCCAATGCAAGAAAAAAGCAGAAGCTCCATACTTCCACTTTTGAAACAACATTGTTTACTTCCAAATCACATCATCGTCTCCGTCATCTTCTGGCAAGACAAACCACAAAATCAAGTAAGGGATCAGACCGATTCCATACACAAAAAATGCTACTCCCCAAATTAGTCGTACAATGGTAGGATCAATGTCAAAATAATTTGCTATACCTGCACAGACACCCGCAATTTTCTTATTTCGCACATCTCTTGTCAATCGTTTAGCCATTCTCTGTCCCTCCTTTATAAATCTATTATAACATAAATTTTTTACCATTAAATAAATATCATAAAGAATTTCCATGAACCAATTGTCAAACGTTCATCGTCAGCAAGATTAAAAAAGTTGCTGTTGCAGTTGACCTAAAATAAAGCGAGAAATTGGTCCAACAATCAGAAAATTCAAGGGAAAAGCTACAATAAAATTGGTCAACCAAGCTCCAAGGTAATTGGTTACTGAAAGCGGCACGCCGTTAAAAAGCATATCATAAAGAGACATCAATGAAACCATAATCAGAACCATACCACCTGAAACAACGAGGATCTTCTGCCAAGGTTTATGGCGTTCTGTTAAAAATTTAAAAGCAACTCCCTTCACAACTGGTCCTGCCACAAGAAGGTCTAAGAGAAAAGCGGTAATCAATCTAGGAACATATCCCATTGCTAGATGAGCCCATGAAGATATCCTACAACGGACAGGTTCCAAATGCTCATTCCAAATACTATCATGCTACACATAAGGGCTGTAAAAAATAATAATTCCTTAAAATTCTTCGGCATAAAAACTCCATTTCTTTGTTGATAAACGCTATTTTAGCACAAAAAATTTTTTCTCGTAAGCGAATTTACAAAACTTTTCATAAGAAAATGTTTTCATACTCAAAACGATTGAGCTATCTTTACATCAAAAAGATAGCCCGATAGTGCCTTTCAGTTAGCAGAGACAACCTCTCAAAAGATTTGAAAAAGGCTTTTACTTATAGTAAAATGTGAATAGTTCAACATTCAGAAAGGAAATCTATGAAAAAATTACTTATTTTAGGACTGGCTGCTAGTTTATTTTTGACAGGTTGTACCAATTTACAAAGAGCTATCAGAGGAAATGACTATGTAGACTCAAGTCTTGCTTCCGAATCCAGCTCAAAAGCAGCTGAAAAACAAAAAGAAGAGCAAAAAGCTGCTTTGACCGATAAAAATGCTCATTTCCCACAGTTGTCTGACAAGGTCGCTGACGATGAAGCGGAAGTGAAAATAACCACAACTGAAGGTATTATCTCCTTGAAGCTCTTTCCAAAATATGCTCCACTTGCAGTTGAAAATTTCTTAACGCACACTAAAGAAGGTTATTATAACGGCGTAACTTTCCACCGTGTCATTAAGGATTTCATGATTCAAACAGGAGATCCTAAAGGAGACGGGACTGGTGGTGAGTCCATTTGGAAAGGCAAAAACTCTAAGATCGACTCTGGAAGTGGCTTTAAAACAGAGATTTCGTCTTATCTCTACAATATCCGTGGTGCATTAGCCATGGCTCGTTCTTCCAATCCAAATTCCAACGGTAGTCAATTTTTCATCAACCAAAACACCAAGGACAGTTCTAATCAACTCTCTAACACAACTTATCCTGAAAAAATTATTGAAGCCTATAAAAAAGGCGGAAATCCAAGTTTAGACGGGAATTATACTGTCTTTGGGCAAGTCGTTTCTGGCATGGATGTCGTGGATAAAATCGCTGCGATTGAGACAGGCGAAAACGACAAACCCAAAAAAGAAATCAAAATCGAGAAAATTGAAGTCATTAAGGACTATACATTTAAGAAATAATCACAAAACGGAGTCTGGAACAAAATATCCCAGACTCGTTTACTTTCTAGAATAAAACTCAATACGTAGTAGTTGAGAGGTCTCCTATGCGCTGATACTATCAGCTTTTGCAGCCCTACTCAACCTTGCGGGGGTGGGACGACAAAATCGATTTCTTACGAAATCCTGATTTTTTGTCCTACACCTCGTTTTCTTTATTCTTACGTTAATTGATTAAAATCCCAAATATGATCTACCCATCCTTCGTAGAAGTCGGGCTCATGGCAGACCATGAGAATACTGCCTTTGTACGCTTGGAGAGCGCGTTTGAGTTCATCTTTTGCATCCACATCAAGGTGATTCGTGGGCTCATCTAGCACTAAGACATTATTTTCTCGGTTCATAAGGAGACAAAGCCGAACCTTAGCCTGCTCGCCTCCTGAGAGAACCTGAATCTGGCTTTCAATATGCTTTGAGGTCAGACCGCAGCGAGCCAGAGCAACACGAACTTCCGCTTGATTGAGTGACGGGAAAGCATCCCAAACAGCTTCCAGAGGAGTCTGGCGATTGCCGCTAGCTGTCTCCTGCTCGAAATAACCCAATTCCAGATAGTCTCCACGCTCAACTTCCCCAGCGATTGGTGGTATAATCCCCAAGAGACTCTTCAAAAGAGTTGTTTTCCCAATCCCATTTGCCCCGATGATGGCCACTTTCTGATTGCGCTCAAAGGTCAGATTAAGAGGCTGGGTCAGTGGACAGTCATACCCAATCTGCAAGTCCTTGGCTTGGAAAATAAAGCGCCCTGGTGTACGAGCCATTTTGAAGTCAAAGGAGGGCTTAGGCTTCTCGCCTTGCAGTTCAATCAGTTCCATTTTGTCTAATTTTTTCTGGCGGGACATGGCCATATTACGGGTCGCCACACGGGCTTTATTGCGAGCTACAAAGTCCTTGAGATCCGCAATTTCCTTCTGCTGACGCTCATAAGCTGCTTCCAACTGAGATTTTTTCATCTCGTAGACTTCTAAGAATTGATAATAATCACCAGAATAGCGGGTCAAGTTTTGATTTTCTACATGGTAGACGATATTGATTACATCGTTTAAGAAAGGAATATCATGGGAAATGAGCACGAAAGCATTTTCATAATTTTGCAGATAGCGCTTGAGCCAATCAATATGCTCTGCGTCCAAATAGTTGGTAGGCTCATCTAAGAGCAAGATGTCTGGTTTTTGAAGGAGAAGTTTTGCTAAGAGCACCTTGGTTCGTTGACCTCCAGAAAGAGCGGTGACATCCGTTTCCATACCGTAATCCATAACCCCTAAAGCACGAGCTACCTCATCAATCTTAGCATCTAAAGTATAAAAGTCTCGACTTTCCAATCGCTCCTGCAATTCACCCACTTCTTCCATAAGGACATCAACATCCGCTCCATCTTCTGCCATAGCCAGATATATCTCATTGATCCGAGCTTCAGTCTTGAAAAGTTCATCAAAAGCAGTCCGCAACACATCACGCACGGATTGACCTTCTTTCAATACAGCATGCTGATCTAAATAGCCAGCTGTCACATACTTAGACCACTCAACCTTGCCTTCATCTGGCAACAATTGACCAGTTACAATGCTCATAAAGGTGGACTTCCCTTCACCGTTGGCTCCAACTAAGCCGATATGCTCGCCCTTCAGCAGACGAAAGGATACATCCTCAAAAATAGCCCGGTCACCAAAACCGTGGCTCAAATTTTTCACTTCTAAAATACTCATCTTTTCTCCTCTATCATTGATTACAGTTTCTTGATTATACCATCAAAAGGGATTTTTTGGCAAGGTAGAACAAATGAAAAGCGAGACTGCTTCATTCTCGCTTGCTTTCATCTAATTCAAATGATGGGTGTGTTTGGTAATCCACTGGGTTAGCTTGATATTAAGCCAAAAACCATAAATGCCAAAAGTAATGATCGTCAAGAGCCACCACTTCACCCAATTTCCAAAAAGCTGCATCGCAGTACCATCAAAATAGAGACGGTGTCCGTCAATGACTGTGTGCTTAATCTTCCAATTATACAGGATACACATGCCCCAAGGAGCACAGATACCCAACGTCAAGACAGTAATCAAAATGGCTAAGATGACATGACCAATGTAAGAAAAGAGGCCGCCGTCGAAATAAGATTCTTTATACACTATATTCTCCTTGTCTAAACTAATTCTTTCAGAAATTGAATCAGAGTGTCTGCTGAGCGCTTGCCAGCTTCATGAATAAATTCGTCAAAGCTGATATTGGCGTCATGAGAAGCTGTATCACTCATGGCACGAATGACCATAAAAGGCAGACCGATAGAATGGGTCGCTTGAGCAATGGCTGCGCCCTCCATCTCAACCGCTAGAACATCTGGAAAATGCTGCTTAATGGCTTGAATCTTGTCTTGTCCCGCAATAAAACTGTCTCCTGTTGCAATTAAGCCAACGCGACTCGTCTGATGTGTTTTTTCTAAAATCTTTTTCATTTCAGAAACCAAATAACGGCTCGCTTCAAAATAAAGTGGCTGGCGCGCCATTTGTCCGTATTCATAGCCAAAAGCTGTTACATCTACATCATGGTATACTAGCCGATCAGCAACCACAACATCACCGATTTGCAAGCCTTCAGCTACCGCACCAGCAGAACCTGTATTGATGACAGCCGTCACTTTAAACTCATTGACCAAAACAGCCACACTCATAGCAGACATAACCTTACCGATTCCGCTTTCCACCAGCACAACTTCATGACGACCGATACTTCCCGTATGATAAATATGCCCCAAACGTAAGTGTTTTTCGGCATTTTCCAAGTTTTCCACTAAGATTTTTAGTTCCTCAGGCATGGCCGCAATAATTCCGATTTTCATTATTTCCTCTCATTCTATCACAAAAAAAGCGAAAGTCGAGCTTATCGCTTTTTATAGCCAAATAATAGCAGCAATCAAAGCAATCAAAAGCAGGACAATCCAAAATAGAATTTTGTTTAATTTTGCTTGAAATACTCCACGTTTTGCATTTTCAATGCGTCGGCTTTTGGTTACCGTTGGTTCCACATCAATTTGCAGCGTATCTTGATTGAAGCCACTATTTTGAGAGGAATAACCAAACTGGCTTCTAGTCGTTTTTAAAATTTTGGTTTCTTCCTCATCATGCAAAGGTGGACCTGAAATATCTTCACCACGATTTGCCCGTTCAATCATTTCATCTGTTAATAAAGGTCTTCCCATGAGCGTCCCCCTATCTTCGATTCATTTTCATTTCCCAATATTGAAGTGCAATAATGGTTTTTGCATCACAAATATCACCACTAGCAAGGAGAGCTTTCGCTTCTTCCAAGGTCACTTCATGGAGTTCTAAGGTCTCGTCCTCATCTTGTGGACGAGGATTTTCAACTTTTGTCAAATGGCTAGCGCTATAAAGTTTGATTCGCTCATTGCAAAAGCCAATCGCTGAATAGAAATCATAGAGCAGTTCCAATTCACCTGTATAGCCGGTCTCTTCTTCCAATTCACGCAAAGCAGCAGCTTTAGGATCCGCATTTTCACCGACTTCTAACTTGCCTGCCGGAATTTCATAAGAGGTTGCTTCAATAGCTTTGCGGTACTGCCTGACCAAAATCATTTTGTCTTCTGAGGTTAACGCAATAACTGCTACAGCACCATTATGGAAAATCAAATCACGATAAGCTGTACCTTTCCCAGCCGGTAGCTGAACTTTATCCTTGACAAGGTTAAAAATAGGACCTTGATAAATTTCTGTTCGTTTTAGCGTTTTTTCTTCAAAATCCATAGCCGTTCCTACTTATTATCTGGATGATGTGGCAAGCGTTTTGCGTATTCATCTTTGTTAATCTGACGTCCACGTCCGATGGCAATAGCGTCTGCTGGTACATCCTTAGTAATGGTTGAGCCTGCACCTACAAGAGAATTGTCCCCAAGTTCTACCGGCGCAATAATGGTCGAATTAGAACCTACAAAGACATTGTTCCCAATGACGGTCTTAAACTTGTGCTGTCCGTCATAATTAACTGTAATTGTTCCAGCGCCAAAATTGACATTCGCCCCCACTTCAGAATTACCAATGTAAGTCAGATGCCCAGCTTTGGTATTTTCACCGATAGAAGAACCTTTCACTTCAACGAAATTACCAACATGTACATTTTTAGCAAGGCTTGAACCTGGGCGAACATGAGCGTAAGGTCCCACCGTTACACCGTCTGCAACCGTAGACTCTTCAATCATCGAATTGGTAATAACCGTTTGTTCACCGATAACAGAGTCAACAATATACGTACCATTTGTCAGAATACTGCCTGCGCCAATTTTCGTTTGCCCTCTCAAGCTAACATTAGCTTCAATTTGTACTTCTGGGTCAATCTGTACATCTGCATCAATATAAGTCGCTTCTGGATTTACAAAGCTAACCCCATTCACCATGTGAGCTTGGTTGATTCGACGACGCATAATTCCTTCGGCAGTCGCAAGAGCTACACGATCATTCACACCAAGACTTTCATCAAAATCTTTCAGAGTATAAGCGCCGACTTTTTCGCCATTCTCACGGAAAATGCCGATTACATCTGTGATGTAATATTCTCCTTGCGCATTGTTGGTATTGATATTTTTCAAGGCTTCAAAAAGACGAGCGTTATCAAAAACATACGTTCCTGTATTGATTTCCTTGATTTGCTTTTCAAAATCCGAAGCATCCTTTTGCTCCACAATTTTGATCACTTCTTCATGCTGATTACGGACAATCCGCCCATAACCAAATGGATTTTCCGCTTCTGCTGTCAAAATCGTTGCAACATTTTTGTGGTTGACATGAAAGTTAATCAAATTTTTCAGGCTTTCTCCTGTGATTAAAGGAGTGTCTCCTGCAATGACTAATGTTTGCCCTGCCAAACCTTCCAGCACAGGCTCTGCCATCATCACAGCATGACCAGTTCCTAATTGTTCCGTTTGACGAACAAACTCTGTCTGCCCCGCCAATACCTGCTCCACCAGCTCTGCCTTGTGTCCGACCACTGTCACAGTCTTTTCTGGTGCAATGGCAGCAACACTTCTAAATACGTGTTCTAACATCGAAATTCCAGCAACTTTGTGAAGCACTTTTGGTAAATCTGATTTCATGCGAGTGCCTTTTCCAGCTGCTAAAATAATTGCATAGTTTGTCATAATAGTTCCTTTTATCAAAATAAATTTATTTTATTATAGCATTTTTTATATCATTTGTTAAGATTCTCTCTGTAATGCTTTAATCCGCATCTTTTATATCGGATAAACCTTGCAAAACTCCTCCAAGACCACGCCCGTCTCCTCTGAGAAAGCTAAGCCGGCTTCAGCCATCCATTCCGTGAAGAGTTCCTCATGCACCTGCCGCCAGTAAGCCAAAGATTTATCTCCCTCTCCTTCTTTAAAAGCGTGCTCTGCAGACACTTGATTGAAAGGGACAACCGTTACCTTGGTCACTTTAATGATGCAGACAGCTTGACCTTGACCGTCTAAAATCACATCAAAGGTTCCTGCTTGAGGAATCGGCTCACCATCTATCTGATACAAATCGTAGGCAGAAGCTGTCGCAGTCTTCTCTCCTTTCAAAACTAAATCCGCCAGCTGATCTGGCTCTACACCAAATGCCCAGGCGTCAATGTCATCACCGATTGCGGGGTTGATTGTTTTGTATTCATTCCATAATTGTTCTGGTGTCATGGTTTCTCCTATCTGTTACTGATTTCAACTCATAAGCTGGATAAGCTCCTAAACATTGATAGCCTAGCTTCTCAGCTATTTTCTTTGAGGCTTCATTGTGGGCGTCCCAGAGCGGAAAAACGCCGCATTGCAGGGATGCCAAAATCATCTTCGCCCCAAGAACAGTAGCTAAACCTTGCTGTTGATAAGTCGGTTTTGTTGCAATCTCAATTTCAATGGCTTTTTGGTAGACAAGTGCTGTCGAGACCCCAGCGACGATTTCCTGACCCTTCCGGATCACAAAGCCAAAAGCTCCACCTTCTTGAAAGTCTTTAAAAGTTGCAAAATTCCCCTGCAAATCCTGAGGCCATTCTTCCTGAGCTAGTTCTTGATAGGTTCTTTGATTAATTGCCTCCATACAGAACTGCTCCGATAACTGCTCCACGATGTTTTTCAAAACCTTGTCATCAAAATCTGCCTCATCTTTAAAAGCATAACGGGTAAAAGGAGATAAGGCTGGACAAGAGGACAAGCAGCCTTGCCAAGAAGCCTCTTCAGATATGAGAATGCGGTAGTCTGGCTTACAAAAGTCCCTATAATCCGCCAGTAATGCCATATCTGCCTGCCCAGCCAAAAAGAGAAAATCTCCTTGTTCATACAAAACGGCAGTCTCGTCTTCATTTGTATAAAACTGCCCCAGCCCAGCTTTCAAACCATATCTCACCATGTTCTTTTGCCAATGTTGGAAACATTCCTGCAGTCTTGGCTCAATGCTCACTGCTTTCATTCTACTTGCCTCTTCACTTCAAACTCCAGCCACCGTCAATCTTGACAATCTCGCCCTGCATGGACTGAGCTTTTCCTGAGGCGAGAAAGAGGGTCAGCTCGGCAACTTCTTCTGGTTCTATCCAACGCTTGATGGGAGTTTCGTCTGCTACCCATTGGGCTAAGCCTCCCGGCTCAAAGTCTGCTGCTGTCATACTTGTTTTAACTGCGCCCGGTGCAATCCCAAAAACCTGTACTCCCTGCTCCGCATAATCCAGTGCCAACTGTTTGGTAAATCCTGCCAGAGCATGCTTGGAAGAAGTGTAAGCATGACCACCACCGCCAGCTAAGCTAGATGCAATTGAGCACATATTGATGATGATGCCTGATTGTTTCTTCAGCATCTGCGTCAGATAATAACGAGTTAGCTCTACTGGTGTTACATAGTTAATCTCGAAAATTTCTTGGATCTCCTGAGCAGTCTGCTCCAGTAAGGGCTTGTAGTCATCCAGCACTCCAGCTGTATTACAGAGGACATCTACCTGCGAACACCAAGCAAAAACTGGTTGAAGTCCTAACGTCAAATCTTGTTGAAGGAAATGAAAATCCCATGTCAAACTTGGTTTTTCAGAGCGGTCTACACCATATACGCGCCAGCCATTTTCCAAAAAAAGCTGCGCCTGAGCCAGACCAATCCCTGAGCTAACACCTGTCACCAAAACCGTCCTAGTCATGGACTTCCACCCAGTCATCTGCTAATACGTCACAAGGCGTCGGACTCCACATGGAAAAGCCTTCTCCCTCGCCTGATACATTGATGAGAAAATAAGGCGTCACTTCAAGCGCCACTCCGTTCTGCTCAATACTGTCAAAAAGCTGGACATAATTCTCAGCACCGCCCCAGCCTATGCGGACATATTTCTTTTTGGCTTTCAAACCCGGTAAAATTTCTTCAAATGTCATGATATACCTCTTTCTGCTTTTCATATTACTAGTATAGCAAAATATATTGCCAATCGCTGGCTTTTCCTTGCTTTTTACTCTTTCTTCTGTTAGACTAGCAAGAGTAAATGAATTTTGAGTGAGTATTTTTGTTTTTCATCTTTACTTTTTCTATTTTTTACGCAACATTTTAGAGAAAGGAAGTAAGATGTATGGCACAAGGTACAGTAAAATGGTTCAATGCTGAAAAAGGCTTCGGCTTTATTTCACAAGAAAACGGACCAGACGTATTTGCTCACTTTTCAGCGATTCAATCCGACGGATTCAAATCACTGAATGAAGGCGAAAAAGTAACTTTTGACATTGAAGAAGGTCAACGTGGTCTTCAAGCAGTCAATATTACAAAATTAGCATAAGACAAGAAAAGGCTGGAAATCCCAGTCTTTTTATTGTTTTAAAATGACGTTATAATGTCAAGCTCAATTTTTACCATAAACAGTCAAAATTGCAAAGATAATTAAATGTGTAGGGGCATCTACTTAGTGCCTCCGCTTTTTCATTTCACTTTTTACCTATTTTCGCTTTCAGCAAACGGATGAACTCTTTATTACTTCCCTTATTTATAATGGCATTCATCACTATCTTTCTTTGCAACAACTTGTTGAGAATATCTTTTGGGATTTGTTCTAATAATTCTTCCCAACTGCGTTTCGTTAAACAGTCCAAATTCTTTAGGGCACTTGCTTCCGCTCTTTTTCTTTCTGCTTCATGTTCAGGATAGCCAATGCCAAACTCACCATCAAATAGTTTATCTAATGTATATTGCAGGTTCAATTCGCCTTGCCAACCAAAATTTAAGCCGAGTGGCAGAGAAGCAACATTCCCTCCACTGATGCGTCCAAAGAGGAGCGCATCTTGTGGGGTCTCTATATAGCCACACAAAAGACCTGGTAAACTATTACAGGCAAGCGTCATCCCTTGACCTGAAGAACAACCTGTTACGACAAAATCGACTGCTCCACTTTCTATTAAGAAACTGATCAAGATCGCTATTTCAACATAAGAATACTGCTCGTCCTCATCCTCAAAAATTCCAAAATTTAGCACTTCGTCAGACGATTGGACTGCTTTTTTTACAGATTCAAATAGCAGCAAATTCATATTTCTTCGAGTGGTTCCTTGGATAACCGCAACTCTCATTTCAACTCCTTTTCCATTTTGACAAAAAGGTAACTATCGCCATTGCTTTCCTGAGGCTGCCGTCCGATTACGTTGAAACCACAATTGAGATAAAGCCTTTGAGCTCTTTGATTAAAATCTGCTACTGATAGAGTCAGGATTTTCACTGAAATGTTTTCCTCGATAAACCGTAAAATCGTTTGTAAAAAATCTTTGCCTTGACCTTTGCCACAATACTCTGGCTTCATACCTAAACCCAGTTCCTGCTTGTCTTTGTCAATTGGAAAAAGGCAAAAAAAGCCATATAATTCATCATTTTTGAGAACCTGATAATAGTGATCACCACGCGCTTCAGGAGATAAAATTTCTTCATAATCCTCAGAATCTGCTTGCATATCATAAAAAGCATAGATTCCTTCGTAATGCCAATGATTCGCAATTTCTTCTGCATTGCTTTGACTTAATGGTTCAATCTTCATAGATATCATTTCTCAAAATTCCCAATAAAAACGTTTCTGATCAGCTTTTTCCTCACAGCCCAGTTTTCAATAAAATTCATGGGCTGCAGTTCGAGAAATGCCAGAGTTTATGCGAATACCTGCATAGCCTGTAGCTGACCCCTCTTCACGCACGGCCTGCATCAGCGCTTTGCCATATCCCTGACCTTGAAAATCTGGAGCAACAGCCAAAGCCAACAGATTGAGCAAAGATGAAAAGTAAAGGCAGTCATAACGACAAGCGTGGGCATAACCGACAAGTTGACCTGCTGCATTTTCTGCCACCAAGATAAAATGATCTGACCTATCCAACAGCTCTGATAGTTTCTGACGAGTTTCTATCAAGCCAAAATCATAGCCGAGAGCAGTTGCATTGATTTCCTGAATAGCTGCTGCGTCTGAAAGTTCTGCAGGTCGTATCATATTCGCACCTCTTTTTCTTTCTATTATAGCAAAAAACAGCCTAAGTGGCTGTCTGGATTAAAGCTCATCAATTGATTTCCGAATGTTGGTAGCCATAGATAAAATAAATAATTGTTCCGACTAGTAAGGCAAGCCCGAATGCCAGCCATGTGTCAAAGCCATATTGGGTCATGAAAGACAGACAGATAATAATGGATAAGATTGGCGTCAGAGGCACCAGAGGAGTTTTAAATTCCCCTGCTTGAGGAAGTCCTTTATCCTTGCGCAACTTCAAAATAGCCACTGCTAACAAAATCAGATAAGCCAAGGTGCAGATATTTAGAAAGGATGCGATACTGGCTAGCGGAAAAATACCAGCACAAATAGCCGCTACAATTCCTACCAAAATCGTAGCATTTTTCGGTACCCGACTAGTGGCAGTTAATTTTCTGAAAGACTTTGGCAACAAACCGTCACGCGCAATGCTGTAAATCATACGCGACAGAGCATAAGTCATGGAAATGCAAACGGTAATCAAAGTTAAAATCGCTACCACTGACACATAATTAGCCGCCCAGCTAAGCCCAGCACTGCGAAGCGCAAAAGCGACAGCATCTGCTACATCTAGCTTGCTATAGTGAACAATCCCTGTCAAAACTAGTGTCACCAATATATAAAGTACCGTTACAATGGACAAAGATAGTACAATCCCTCGTGGAACATTCTTTTGTGGCTCCTTAATCTCGTCCACCGCCATAGAAATAGACTCGAAACCTAGAAAAGCAAAGAACATCAGAGAAGCACCAGCCATAATTCCAACATTGCCACCATATAATTTTCCAAAGCCAAATGGGGCAAAATGAGACCAATTTTCAGGTTTAATAAAGAAAATCCCTACAAAGATAAAAAGGGCAAGCGCCGAAAACTTCAAGACAACCAAAGCGGAATTAAATCGCAGAGCTGCTTTGGAATTTAATAAAACTACACCCGTCACAAATACTAAAACAAGAATCGGCAGTAAGTCTACATAGGTTCCCGCTTGCGGATTAAAGGTTCCATTGAGCGCTCCTGGCATACTCAAACCAAATCCATTCAGCAAGCCTTTCAAATAGGAAGCCCAACCAGAGGCAACACTAGATACAGCCGTCATAAATTCCATAATGGTCAGCCAACCTGCTATCCAAGCTGGAAATTCTCCAAGAACAGCATAGAGATAGCTATAAGCACCTCCATTTGCAGGAATTCTTGACGCAAATTCTGCATAAAAGAAAGCAGAAATACTCACGCAAAGAGCAGAAATAATAATCGAAACCACCAAAGCTGGACCAGCTAGAGTTGCAGCCGCCGTTCCGGTAATCGTGAAAATCCCCGTTCCCACCATAGCGCCAATCCCTAACAAAATCAAATCAAGCAATCGTAAATGACGACGCATGCCAGTCCGATCTCTACTGACATCTTTTTTACGAAAAATATTCATCCTAAACTCCAATTTATTAGATTGAATTATTCTACCATAAAAGCAATCAAAAAGGAATCAAACGTCCCTCTTTTTTGTTAAATAAATTGAAAAAGGAGCAAGAATAGCCCTACTCCTTTTCACTATTATCCGTACCTATCGCTAACTCAAATCGACACAATTCTACGATAACTGCGTGATGTGATGAGAAAGACAAGTACATAGACGATAAAGAAAACAGCACAAACGCCAAGCGTAACTTCCAACATCAATGCAGCATTTAAGACCCCCAGAACTTTCAACATAAGGCTCAGCATATGATAAGCAAAAGCTAGGTGAACAAAGGCAAAGATGAGCGGCAAGAAAAACACAGTCAAAATTTGTTTGCGAATGGTGCGCTTGGTCTGCTTTTCATCTAATCCTACCTTTTGTAAAATTACAAAGCGGTCTCGGTCTTCATACCCTTCTGAAATCTGTTTGTAGTAGATTACCAAAACCGTTCCCAGCATAAAGACAATTGAAAGGAAAATACCAATAAAGAAAACGCCACCTAACATACTCATAATTTCCTGCACACCTTGGATTCTTGTATAACCATACACACCGGCATTATCGGGGAGCGTCGTATTGAACTGTTTCAGCTTCTTCTGGTAAGCTGTATCCAAATCGCCCTTTTTCTTATTAGAAGCCCTGATATTCAAGCCGCCATATAATTCTGTATTAATCGTGTAATGTTGCTTTTGGGAATTCACCAATTTTTGTGGGTCATTAACCACCATAAAAAGTGACTGAGGGATAATGATATTATACTGATCTGTAATGTTTCCAAGAACAAAGTCCTCTTTTAAAAGTTCTTTAACTATCAATTCTTGCCCGTTCAGCTTAAGAGGCTGAGTTTGCTTGATAGAGATTCCTTTTGCAAAGATTACTGTCTCATTATCTTTTAAATTCAATGTTTTGCCCGTCATTTTCCGATAATCATCAGCTGAAAACAGCAGAATATAGGCCTGTGGAGAAACTCGTGTTTCACCTTTTGGATAAATATCAAGCTGATTGCCCTTTTGATTTTTAATTCCCATCGAATAATATTGATAAGCATTTTTCTTAGTGACTGTTAAATGATTCTCTTTTGCAAATTCTGTCAATGCCTGATTCAATTGAGCAGCTGAAACTGCATTCCCCTTTATCGTATAATCTTGGGGATACATCACGCTTTTAAGATAACCAGCACCTGCATAAATATTGACACCTCCAGCCAGGGTGACCAAAACCATCGTTGAAAGAATCGCAATCGTTGCCAATCCCACTGCATTTTTCTTCATCCGAAAAATCAAATTGGACACAGAAATCATATTATTAGGTTGATAATAATACCGTTTATTTTTCTGAAGCAACCGTAAAAATACCGTAACTCCTGCATTGAACAGCAGATAAGTCCCTAAAATAACAAAGAGAACAGCTATAAAAAATATACCAATTGCTGTCAATGGATTTTTGACACTCAGAGCTAGGTAATAAGCATAGCCTAAAGAAATCGATCCAATAATCGTTTGAATCAGAAGAAATCGTCCTTTTCTTTCACCGCTATTCTTTTCCTTGGCCAATTGCAAAGCATTAAAACGTAGAATCCTCAAACCGTTGACAAGCACCAAGCCCGCAAAAATAACGCCATAGATGACAACAACTGAAATAAGAACTAACCATTGAAACGTGGATACTAGAACAACTTTTAACCCCATCAATTTCAGTAAAAAGGCATAAATCAGTTTATCAAATACAATACCAAATCCAAGACCAATCGTGACAGTCGTCGCTCCTAAAATCAATAACTCAATGAACACCATGGTAAAGAGATGACGTTTATTAAGTCCTAGCATTCCATACAGCCCCAGTTCTTTCGAGCGATTTTTCATGACGAAGCTATTAGCATAAAAAATGATAATCGCTGCAGCAATCGTCACAATAATCACTCCAAGAGCCAAGACAAATGAAATAGAACTTGCCCCCTGCATTTTTTGTAAATGGGGATTAAACGTTAAAGAATTAAAAATATATGAAATAGCGACGACTAAACAAGTTGCCAACGCAAATGGATAGTATAATCTACGATTTTTCACTAGGTTAGAAACCGCTAATTTTCCCGCTAATCTAAGCACCTTGATTCACCTCGCTTGCCATGACCGTTAAGGTATCTGAAATTTCTTGGAACATCTGCCGCTCTGTTTTATCGCCTCGGAAGATTTGATTGTACAAAATTCCGTCCTTGATGAACAGTACGCGCTTAGCACGGCTTGCCGCCGAAGTCGAGTGCGTTACCATAAGAATCGTCTGTCCGCGGTCATTGATGTCATCAAATACATCTAAAAGCGCCGCAGAAGACTTAGAATCGAGCGCCCCTGTTGGCTCGTCTGCCAGCAGAATTTCTGGATTGGTGATAATAGCACGCGCTACTGCCACCCGCTGCTTTTGACCACCGGAAATTTCATAGGGGAATTTTTCCTGCAATTGGTTAATCCCCAGTTCATTACAAGTAGTAACCAACTTTTGCATCATTTCTGTAATCGGACGGCGCGACAAAACGAGCGGCAAGAGGATATTGTCCTTGACCGAGAGCGTGTCTAACAGGTTGAAATCTTGAAAAACGAAACCTAATTTTTCCCGACGGAAGCTCGAAGCTTGACTGTTTTTAATCATCGCTGTATCCGTGCCATTGAGAAAGACGCGTCCTTCGGTTGGCTTGTCTAGCATGGCAAGAATGTTGAGCAGAGTGGATTTCCCAGACCCCGACTCACCCATGATAGCGACATAATCACCTTTGTCCACCGTAAAATGAATGTCTTTCAGTGCTTCTACTTGGTTGCCTTGAAAGCGAGTTTTGTAAATTTTCTTCACATGTTGTACATCTAATAGTGTCATCATTTTCTCCTTTTTTAAAATCTAAAATATAACTGTTGCGCTGATTGACTCACTTCATAGCCAAATTGCGCTTTTTCAATATCTTTTACGTTTGGCTGAAGCAATTGACTGTCTTGTTTCAATAAAATTTTACCATATTTCATCTTGTTCTCCTTTTTTGATACTACTTTGCAGCGAATTGCTCGCCGCAAGACTATAATTTACTCATTTTTGAACGAGGTAAGCAATGCAAGTAATCAACCATAAGTGAGCTGGATAAAAGATATAAAAGAAATACTTGCTCCACTTGGTCACAGGACCGCGCTCGCCATTATAGAGTGAAATAAAAGGCAGTACTGTGATAAAAAGCCAATCGGAATTATAAAACATCATTAACAGTGTGTCGCTCCATGTCGGGTAAATCTGAATACTCATACAAAATAGTACAACTGCTAAAATACCATACAGCAGATTTCGTAAGTTTTTCTTTTCCCTGCAAGTATAGGTAATCAACATAAATGGAATAATGACCATGCCACCCTCTGTCACAAAACCAGCCAACAAGCAGACAACAATGCCTAAGATAAAGCGAATGGGCTGGCGTTTAATATCAACTGGATTGCTCGTTTGGTTTATGCCAAAAAAGATATTGAGGACAAGTACACCGCAAGCCAAAGTTAAGAAAATATTATTATATATCTGAACTCCTTTAGACTGAAACAGCAGATTGAGAATCGTATTTCCAGCAAACATAATGGCTGCCCAGAAAAAGAGACGTACATTATAAAGCAAGCGGCTCCGTGTATATCGAAAACCTTCCACTGCTGCAAAAGCAAACCAAACTGCTACACAGCGTGTTAAAGCATGAAAAATGCTCGCCCATTCACCTGACAGTAAACCTGGTATTTTTTCAAGATGATCAAAGACCATTAAAACAGCCATTAAGAGCTTGAGCTGAAAAGCGTTCAATCCTTTTGTTTTCATAACTGCCTCCTCTATGAAATATCATTCATTTTCTAATCTTATGATACAAAAAAAGAAAGGCTGCTACCATAACATAACCTTTCATTTTTAGAGGCGAACCTTACAATTTTGTAAGATTGCATTTATTCAAACAATAATTTCTTTTCTTTAAAAGTAATCATAACGGTTGTGCCTTCTCCGACCACCGACTGCAAATGCAATTCATGCCCCAGTTCATCCGCAATTTTCTTAGATAAATAGAGCCCCAATCCTGATGACTGATGCGTTAGGCGCCCGTTGTAGCCAGAAAAGCCTCGCTCAAACACGCGCAGAAGATCGGCATCTTGAATCCCCAAACCAGTATCCTTCATATACAAGGTATCTTCCTTAAAGAAAATCTCAATGCCTCCTTGCTTCGTATATTTAAGACTATTAGAAAGCACTTGCTCTAAAATAACAAGAAACCACTTTTTATCTGTGATAATGGTGTGATTCAAATCATGCAAATTTAGACTCAATCCTTGCTGAATAAAGAAAATGGCATACTTTTTGACAACATCTTTGACCAAGTCTTCTATATTTTCTTTTTTCACGACTAAATCATCATGAAAACTTTCCAACCGCAGATATTGCAGGACTAAGTTGGTATAAGAGTCGATCTTAAACAACTCCTGCTCCAATTGATTTTTGAGCATCTGCTCTTGTAAATCCTCCACTAAGAGCTTGCTAGCAGCAATCGGCGTCTTGATCTGGTGCACCCAAAGTGTGTAATAATCCAGTAAATCACTCTGCTTTTCTTGATGCTGTAATTGCAGTTCTTTTTTGTCCTTTTCTAAAGTTTCGATTTTGGAGAAGAGCAATGCTTCTAAAGGAGTTTGTGCCTGACCTTCCCCATAAAAGACAAGATGACGAAAATTTTGGTACTGCTTTACGATATCCAACAGGAAACCCGCCAGACTAATCAGCAATAAAATCAATAAGACATACTGTAAGACTGCTCGTTCATCTTTAAAAAGATAACAAAAGGAAAATAATAGTGTATAAAAAATAAGTAATAGTAAAAATAAAAACTGGCGCGAGCGAAAATAATAGCTAAGAAACAAACGCTTATTCTGATAATCCATTGGTCAATCCGTAGCCTATACCTTTCTTTGTTTCAATGAAATTCTTGAGCCCTGCTTCTTCTAATTTCTTACGCAGTCGCGCAACATTCACAGATAAGGTATTGTCATCAATAAAGAAATCACTATTCCAGAGCTCTTTCATCAGATCATCGCGGGCGACAATGCTGCCTGAATGCTCAAACAACACGCGCAAAATCTGAAATTCATTTTTTGTCAGTGTAATCACTTTTCCCTCATACATCATATCCATAGATTTTAGATTGAGAATCACGCCATGGTATTCCAGCAGACTTTGATCCGTACCAAACTCGTAAGACCGTCGTAGCAGCCCTTGTACTTTAGCGAGAAGAACATTGTTATCAAACGGTTTCGTGACAAAATCATCTCCGCCCATATTGATTGCCATAACGATATCCATTGCTTGGTCTCTTGATGACAAAAACATAATGGGCACTTTAGAAATCTTGCGAATTTCTTGGCACCAGTGGTATCCATTAAAGAGAGGCAAGCCGATGTCCATTAGCACTAGATGCGGCTCTTCCTTGACAAAAATCGTCAAGACTTGCATGAAATCCTCTACTGCAACCACTTCAAATCCCCATTGCTCCAGCATTTTTTTGACTTGTTGGCGAATAACAGCATCGTCTTCTACTAATAATATCTTGTGCATGCTATCCCTCTTTTCTATTTTCTATTTTCTATTTTCTTTTTCTATTATAACAAAGACTTGGGAAAATATGCTATACTAACAGTAGATTTACGAAAGAGAATGACTATGGGAAATATTTTTAACTACTTAGAAGATGTACAATACGATAGTATCTACGACCAGCCCTTTACAGCGCTGGATATGCTACTCTTGACTGAAATGACCTATCTGAACTTTGATGACATTGTTACAGATAGTTTGACCTTACAACAAGCCCATCGCTTAGTTGATATACCACAATACATGACCCAAGAAATTTCCATGATGAATACCAAACACCGCTTGGCACTTTTGGAACAAGCCGCTAAGGTGAAGCGCTATAAGAACATCAAACTCTTGGGTTATGTAAATGATATTGATCTTGATGTGCAAAAACAATTTGCTGCTATGACTTATAAAATCAGCTTAAACACCTATGTTATCACTTTTCGCGGAACAGATGATTCCATTATCGGTTGGAAAGAAGATTTTCACATGACTTATATGGAGCATGTCCCTGCGCAACAAACTGCTGTACGCTACGTTCAAAAGGTCATGCAGGCATTTCCAAAAGCGACCTTTATCTTGACAGGACATTCCAAAGGTGGCAATCTAGCGACTTACGCTGGCAGCCAAGTGAAGCCTGCTTTACAAGCAAGAATTTCTCAAATCTATAGTTTTGACGCTCCAGGCTTGAATCATACAGTGATTGAAACAGACGGCTATCAGGAAATGGCTCCAAAAATCAAACGTTACATTCCGCAAGGCTCTATTGTCGGGATGATGCTAGAAACACCTAAGCAAGCGCACATTGTAAAGAGTGTGGCTATTGGTGGTATTGCCCAGCACGATACCTTCTCTTGGCAAATCGAAAATGAGCACTTTGTCTTACTTGACACGCTCAACCCAGACAGCATTCAGACAGACAAAACTCTCAAAGAATGGGTGGAGACGGTTCCCGATGATGAACTTAAAGATTTCTTTGATGTCTTTTTCGGCCTCATTTTAGACGCTCAAATTACGTCCATTGATGAATTTTTCCAACCCAACAGTATCAAGAAATTGCTGACTATCGTCCAAAATGCCCAAGCCCTTACCGAGCAAGAAAAAGAAATGCTGAACCGCTTAACACGACTTCTCATTTCTATCCGTTACCAAGCTTGGATTGACGATTTCAAAACACCTAATCCAATGGCCTTTATGACCGATGTACGAGAAAGCTGGATTAGTCTGGCGGAGAGGTTTTCGTTTTTAAATAAAGATGAATAGTACATCATCATATTTTATACTAGAAAAGGGAGTTCTGTCTCACTCCTTTTTTAACGACTTCTCAAATAGTTCGTCCGACCCTCGGACGAACAGTTCCCATTCACTCCGTGGATCGAGGTGACAAGCTTATAACCCTTAAAAAGCGAGGCTGAGACATTATTGTCCCAGCCTCCTTTTTAATTCTAATCTTCCTGTGGGCTCACCCAATCAAGCTACCATTTGGTACATTTTGATCTACTGTGAGCAGAGTTAGTTGATTACCATATTCTGCTGAGAGGATCATGCCTTGGCTGATACGTCCCATCATCTTGCGTGGTTTGAGGTTCGCTACGATTTGGACTTTCTTGCCAACCAATTCTTGCTCGTTTGGATAGTATTTAGCAATCCCAGACAGAATTTGACGATCTTCGCCATCTCCCGCATCCAAGCGGAATTGAAGCAATTTATCAGAACCTTCAACTTTAGAAACTTCTTTAACCTCTGCGACACGGATTTCCACCTTATCAAAATCATCAAACTTAATCGCTTCACGGTTGAGTTTGAGCTCTACTTCTTCTGGCTTCCATTCTTTTTGAGTGGCTGGTTTGTTACCTTCCATTTGTTCTTTGATATAAGCGATTTCTTCTTCCATATCCAGACGAGGAAAGATTGGCGTTCCTTTAGCGACAACGGTCACATTTGATGGGAAGTCTGCTAAGTTCAAGTTTTCAAGGCTTGCTACTTCTGGTAAACCAAGTTGAGTCAAGACTGCACGACTGGTTTCCATCATGAAAGGCTCAATCAAGTGCGCCACAACACGTAAACTAGCTACCAAATGTGCCATAACCGCTGCTAAATCATCACGTTTAACTTCATCCTTCGCCAATATCCACGGAGCTGTCTCATCAATGTATTTATTGGTACGAGAAATAATATTCCAAACCGCTTCAAGGGCGCGTGGATAATCCACAGCATTCATTTGTTTGTGGTATTGTGCCAAACTATCAGCAACTACTGCTGCCAAATCAGCATCGAAGTCCGTCACATTTTCCACATAAACTGGAACTTCACCTTCAAAATACTTGTTAATCATAGCAACCGTGCGGTTGAGGAGGTTCCCAAGGTCATTGGCCAATTCATAGTTGATTCGACCTACATAGTCCTCTGGAGTAAAAGTTCCGTCTGAACCAACCGGAAGGCTACGCATGAGGTAGTAACGAAGTGGGTCCAGTCCATAGCGCTCTATCAACATTTCAGGATAGATAACGTTCCCTTTAGACTTAGACATCTTGCCGTCTTTCATGACAAACCAACCATGACCAATCAAACGTTCTGGCAATTTGATATCGAGCATCATGAGAAGGATTGGCCAGTAGATTGAGTGGAAACGAAGGATGTCTTTTCCAACCATGTGGAAGACTGTTCCGTTCCAGAATTTGTCAAAGTTAGCGTGTTCGTCTTGATCGTAGCCAAGAGCTGTCACATAGTTGAGCAGTGCATCAAACCAAACATAGACAACGTGTTTTGGATTTGATGGGACTGGTACACCCCAGGTAAAGGTAGTACGAGAAACCGCCAGATCTTCCAAACCTGGCTCGATGAAGTTACGTAACATTTCGTTGAGGCGACCATCAGGAGTGATGAAGTCAGGGTGCGATTTGAAAAATTCGACCAAACGATCTTGGTATTTGCTGAGGCGAAGGAAGTATGATTCTTCAGAAACCCATTCGACTTCATGACCTGATGGAGCGATACCGCCAGTTACGTTTCCAGCTTCATCACGGAATACTTCTGCAAGCTGGCTTTCTGTAAAGAATTCCTCATCCGAAACAGAATACCAACCAGAATACTCACCTAGATAAATGTCATCTTGCGCCAGAAGACGTTCAAAAACATCTGCTACTACTTTTTCATGATAATTATCGGTTGTGCGGATAAACTTATCATAAGAAATATCCAGCAGTTGCCAAAGTTCTTTTACTTCTTTCGCCATCCCGTCCACATATTTCTGAGGAGTAACACCCGCTTCTTCTGCTTTCTGTTGAATCTTTTGACCGTGCTCATCAAGCCCTGTCAAATAAAAAACATCATAACCCATAAGACGCTTGTAACGAGCAAGGACATCGCAGGCAATGGTCGTGTAAGCAGAGCCAATGTGGAGCTTGCCGCTTGGATAATAGATTGGTGTTGTAATATAAAAATTCTTTTCAGTCATAGTTTTTCCTTTCAAGGCAAATGAAACCTTTTTTAGTAACACTTTATTATAACATATTACACAGCTTTTTAAATGAAAAATAGAGTTAACTTACGTTGTACTCATAATCATTAGTATATTATTCTTGCTTAAATCTTATTCTTAGTATAAAATAATAGTATTGAATGAGGCTTGTTTTATATGAACTTAGTATGTTATAAATGAGTTTTCGTTCTCTACACTACGTTTTATGAGGAGTTATGGAAACGAATGAAAATGATAGGTTGGGTGGCGACATTCATGTCTGTTATGATGTATGTATCTTATATCCCACAAATTATGGACAATTTAGCTGAACATAAGGGAAACTTTATCCAACCTTTGGTAGCTGCAATCAACTGTAGCCTTTGGGTTTATTATGGTTTGTTTAAAAAAGAACGCGATTTACCACTTGCTACTGCAAATGCTCCAGGTATTGTATTTGGATTTATTACTGTGCTAACAGCAATGTTCTAATCCTGATTTAATTGTCTTACTGTCCTATCTGACAGTAAGGATTTTTGTTGACAGTTCTTACAAGAATAGAATTACAAACAAAAACTCTGATTTCCTCAAAAACAAAAGCTCTATCTGGATGGACTAGTCAGATAGGGCTTTATTTTTTATATTTGTGCCGTTTTAGAAAAAGATTTTTTAATATTCCTTTACTATTTTTAATACTATCTGTTTTTAAACTATAATGTCAACAGCAGCTTCATTTTTCATCTTTTTATCTCAAATAAGCTTCGCAGCATCTTTATCCTGATTTCATTTTTCTGCGGAACTCCTAGCAAGCTCTTCTTCTCTCTTTTGCTTTTATCTATTCAAAAAGGAAAATAGTCTTAATACGTCACAACGCTCAAGTTACCACTTTCATATTCTGCGATGAAGATATTAGAAATATCAGTATAGCCTTCCTTAGCAAGCCTCTCGATTAACCATTCTTCTGTTTTGTCAATAGAATCTAAAATATCAATCTGGACAACACCGTCTGTGATAATGGGGTATTTCGGATTTTCCTCACCTGCCTGTACGACAATAAGCTGACCGTTTTGTTCCATGACTGCTCGTTTAACTTGCTTTAGTTGAAAAATTCCTTGGCTACGCAACTTCAGAGCCACATCAGCCGCTGAAAGGCCAACGGAGCGGCAGGCTTCAGGGCTCAACTTCCCGTGCTGAATCAGGGTAGTCGGTTTACCATCAATCAAATGCTTGACTGTCCGAATATTGTTATTGAGCCATTTTAGAGTCAAGACCAAAATCGTCCACATAATGAGGATGATCGCATACTGGAGAATGTTAATAGAACTATTGTAAATCACCCCACCAATAATACCACCTAGAACATAATTTTGAATCTGGTCGATTGCGGAATTAGGTGCCAGATTTCCTTTTCCTGTCACATTGATAACAAACACGAGTGAAAACAGTCCCAACGCTAGTTTAATCAGGATTTCAAGAAAATTCAATGTCATTTTTTAACCTCCACTAATTTGATATCCGTTGTCTTATGCAATTTAATTTTTTCCAGTAAATACTTATCTGGCTCACTGCCACTCATAGCTCGATAAAAATCTTTTCCAACTTTTAAAATTGCTCCATCCGTCGCAGCTGAAGTGTTGACATAAACCTCTGACTTATCTACTCCCAAATCTTTTGAAATAACTTCAATAAAATGAAGAGAGGTTTGGAACTGGTTATTAGAGGCTTGATTGGTCTGAAAAGTACTAATCCCAATCAGAACGATAGCAATCAAAGACAAAATGGAGATAATCGCCAATTCACGAAATTTCGAATCGCGCTTATTTCGATAGGCCTTAAAAGCAAAAAAACCTGTCACAAGTAACAACAAAATAGAAAGTCCAATCGTCACCCAGTTTTGCTGGCTGATTTGACTCAAAACATAATCATAAGAATAAAATTTCATTTTTTCTCCCTCTATTTTCTCGGCCTATTATAGAAAATTTTTCAATATTTCTAGAAATCGTATTTTAACAAGATAATAGGAGCGAGACAAAAATCAGCAACTCAAAGAGTTCAATTTTGTCGTCCCACTCCCACAACGATAATTAGACTAAAAAAGTTTCAAGCTAAACAGCAAATGAATCAGTGTATCCTTTTAGATAACCAGTAAGAATAAATCATTGGCACTACAATCATAATGATTAGAGTAAAAACAAGCACGAACGTAACTGCAATCTGAACGAAACCATTAAAGAAAATGATAATACCACCAATTACCCAAATTTTACCCGCCAGACGATGTGTCTTTATCCAATTATCATCATTATCCAAAGTCCATGGTAAACGTATACCAACCGTATAATTGCGACGAGTCTTTGGCATGTAATTCCCAATAGCAATAAATAGAACTCCTAAAAACATGCCATTCATCAGAGCATGATTAACTGCATAACCCAAGGCTTGCGCGTAAATAGCTGTCATGACTAAACAAGATGTCAAAGGAATAATCCAATAAACCAGATGCCACATTTTCAAGCTAATATTCTTAGATTTAGGATCCTTGCTAGTCACAAATAAACAAAACCAATGTAGAAGCAGCAGAAAACTAGGAATACCAAAAACAGTAAACCCTCGACTACTGAATCCATTTACTTGATTCGAAAAATCAAAATGCGTTGCGACTGTTTGGGGCAACTGTTGCCAGAAAAGGCAGCCTATCAACATAGGCACCAAAATACTAGCACTCGTTAGTATCAATAGTTTTTTATCAATCTTCATTAGTCTTATCTCCTTTCAATTCAGCTAACCAAACTACAATGTCTTCCAAGACTGAAGTATTGAGTTCATAATAGATATAATTTTTCTGGCGCGTCTCCAAAATCAAATCTGCTTTTTTTAAAATATTAAGATGGTGCGAAATGGTAGCTCCCCTCAGCTCAAAATGTTCCGCTATTTCCCCAGCGGACAGACTGCCCATTTTTAGCAAATCTAAAATCGCTCTTCTCACAGGATGAGATAAGGCCTTAAAGGTATTAGCGGAACTCATGAATTTCCCTCTTTTCTTTTTGTAAAATGGCTAGCGCTAAACACAAGAAAGGTAAAACTGCCAGAAGTCCTGTGGGTGTCGGACCTAGAATACGCAAGGCTAATGCTTTTTCTGTTGGCAATTGAAATAAAAGACCCACGCCAACAATGGCATTAACAGCACCGTGCAAAAGTGCTGGAGCCCAGATAGAATTCGTCTTTTCCATCACCCAACTTAATAAAACGCCTAAACTAAAACAAAAAACAAACATTGCAAGCACTCCCAGCCAAGGATATGCAAAATAAGTTAGTCCATAATTATATCCCTGCAAATTAATCGGCAGATGCCAAATACTCCAGACAAGTCCAACTAATAAGTGCGCTTGAACTATTGAAAAGCGCTTGCGTAGTGCTGGATAAAGATAACCACGCCACCCAATTTCCTCACCAATAGCAAACAGACTATTAAGAAAAGGCGCATACGTCAAAGCTGAAAATAGTTGTGCAAAAATAACGATCTGTATGGGAAGATTTATTTGAGGACTACCTGTTCTTCCCAGCATTTCTCGCAACGTCTCAAAACCAAGACTAAACTGTTTGCTAAAGACGATGTAATACAGTCCTGCTCCTAAAAAACTCAATACCGCAGGCAACCAAAGCGCTAATAAATAATAGCGCCAACATCCTTTGAGATTTGTTGAAAATTGAGCCTGTAATTTCATGTTTGCTGATCTCATTTTCTTTAAGATAAAAAAAGCAAAAGCTGGCATCCACATGGCAAGAATAGTTCCAGCCTGAGCGATAGGCTCGCCAAGCTTGACATCAGCTAACCATAGCCCAATCCAAATCAACCAAGCTAAGCTATAAGATAAAAAAATAAAAGTAAGCATATCCGTTTTCTTCGACATTTAAGTTACACTTTCTATTTAGATAATCTTCTAAATAGAATTATACTCTTTCTTTTAAAAAACACAAGACCTATTTAGACTTTTTTCTAAATAGTTTTAAAAAAGAAAGAGGACAGGACAAAATCAATAACTTAAAGAGTTGGATTTTGTCATTCCGCTCCGCAGCAGCAATGATTATCTCCAGTAGTCCGAGGAGCTGTTGAAGGCTACAAATACAGCTAACGAGAGCAGCGTCAATAAACTTGATTAAAACTTTGTTATTGCTTTCTACGAAAGATCTATTTATCACCTGCCCTATTTTTTGAGTAAACCACACTAAACTGCGTTTTACAAACAATATTATTATAAAAACATTTTCCCAAATCTCTTTTACAAAATCAAAGATACTATCAAAACAAGAAGAACAGTAAGAATAGAAAGTGTCACAGCCAGACTTACCCAAAAACCAACTGTGTTCCTTGGATTGATCCCAATTCCCACACCGATTTCTTTAGGTATCCAAAATGGTTCAGTAGAAGATTGCTTTCCCTTCAAACGAAGTAACCTAATCAGGTACCAAATAAAGAATATGAATAAAACAATATGTAACAATAGTCCTCCCATTATATCTCCTTTCACCAGTATTATACACTTTACTCTCCTTTTTACAACCTCAAACTCGCCGAGTCAGTCATTTTTTGATACAATAGAAAAAAATGAATCTAGAAAAGGTATCTATATGAAACTCATTTCTTGGAATATTGACTCTCTCAACGCGGCTTTGACCAGCGATTCTGCACGCGCGCAATTGTCACAAGCTGTTTTACAGACTTTAGTAGGATTAGACGCTGATATTATCGCCATTCAGGAAACTAAATTATCTGCTAACGGACCAACTAAAAAACATCTAAAAGTTTTGGATGAATTATTCCCACATTATGAAACTACATGGCGCTCTTCTATAGAACCTGCACGTAAAGGTTATGCCGGAACTATGTTTTTATACAAAGAGAATCTATCTCCAAAAATAACCTTCCCAGAAATCGGTGCACCTTCTACTATGGATGCCGAAGGGCGTATTATTACCCTTGAGTTTGAAAAATTCTTTGTCACACAAGTCTACACTCCCAATGCAGGTGATGGTTTAAAACGTTTAGAAGAACGACAAATCTGGGACAAAAAATATGCTGACTATCTAACAGCTTTAGACATAGAAAAACCTGTCCTTGCGACAGGGGACTACAATGTAGCCCACAATGAGATTGACCTCGCTCATCCTTCTAGCAACCGTCGCTCACCTGGATTTACAGATGAAGAACGATCCGGATTTACCAATCTGTTAAATCGTGGTTTTACGGATACTTTCCGTTACATTCACGGCGATATTCCAAATGTTTATAGCTGGTGGGCACAACGCAGCAAGACCAGCAAAATCAATAACAGTGGCTGGAGAATTGATTACTGGCTGACTAGCAATCGAATTGCAGATAAAGTAACCAAGTCAGAAATGATTGACTCAGGTACAAGGCAAGACCACACACCAATTGTATTGGAAATTGAGTTATAAAAAAAGAGGTTTCTCCTCTTTTTTTCAATCAAAATGATACAGTTGTGGATACTGGTCACATTCAGGATTTCTTGGGTGGCAAATTTCACGACCAAAGCAAATCATAGCTTGGTGAGCTGGAAGCCATTCATTTTTGGGCAGAACTTCCATCACACGTTGTTCGACTTCTAAAGGACTAGCGGACTTTTTAACAATATCATGGTGTTTGCAAATCCGCTCCACATGGGTATCCACCGCAAAAGCTGGAATACCAAAGCCAACACTCATGACCACATTGGCTGTTTTGCGTCCCACACCCGCAAGACTTTCCAATTCTTTTCGTGTATGTGGGACTTGACCGCCAAAGTCATCTAGCAACTGCTGAGCACATTTTTTCAAAAACTTAGCCTTATTGCGATAAAGCCCCAGACGAGCAATATAGCTGGCAATCTCGCTTTCTGAAGCCGCAGCCATTTCCCGTGGAGTTGGATAGGCTTTAAAAAGGGCTGGTGTGACTATGTTGACTGCTGCATCGGTCGTTTGAGCTGACAGCATGACTGCGACTAACAATTCAAAATGATTGGTAAAATTCAAGCTAGGTTTTGCATCTGGAAATAGGGCAATGATTTCCTCAATTACCTTTCGCGCACGTTTTTTTGATAAAACCATTTTTTCTCTTTTCGTTTTTTACTAATATTCAATGAAAATCAAACAGTCTCACAGACTGTTTAGCAACCTTGCAAGGTGAGACTATACAAAATATCTGACGGAATATGTTGTATCGGATGATTAAATCAAAAGAGCGACGATTAACATTTTCAAATTTTAGTTCTATCTCACTCCCAAGCTAACAAGGTTTGAAGAGATTTTCTCAAGATATAAAAACATTATAACACGGATACCAATTATACCAAAATAGAGAGCTTAAAAAGAAGTGAGACGACAAAATGGATTTCTTTAAAATCGCAATTGTTGCCTCACTTCTTTTTTATTTACAAATCTAATATTGCATATTCTGTGCGGTAGCCTATTTGCAGGATTTTTCCGTCTTTTTCTAAGATTGGTCGTTTGATGAGCATACCATCGGTTGCTAAAAGCTCTGCGGCTTCTTCGGCGGACAATCCTGATAGTTTATCTTTCAAACCTAGCTCACGATATTTGAGCCCGCTAGTGTTGAAGAAAGATTTGATGTTTAAATCAGAATTTTCCATCCAAGTTAAAATTTCCTCTTTACTCGGTGTTTCCTTGACAATATCCACCGCTTCAAAGTCCAAACCCAACTGGCTTAATTCAGCCTTGGCTTTGCGACAGGTCGAACATTTTGGATATTCAATAAATCGTAACATATCATTTTCTCCATTTGTATCATTTATCTAAAGCTTTCTCGCTAAGCTCTACGCCTTCATGCTTCAGCAACCACATTTTCTTGTCTAATCCCCCAGCATAACCGGTTAATTGCCCTTGACTTCCCAGCACTCGATGACAGGGAACGATGATAGAAAAGGGATTTCTGCCCACAGCGCCACCAACAGCCTGCGCCGAGTGAATATCTAACTCCTTTGTTATTTGACCATACGTGACCGTTCTCCCATAAGGAATAGTTTGCAGATAAGTCCAGACCCGTTGTTGAAAATCCGTCCCAACAGGAGCCAAAACAAGACTCGAAAAGTCTGGATACTTTCCGCTAAAATAATCATCTAGCAAAAGACGAGTTCTTTTCAGAATATCATTTTCTACTGGCATCGTGGCTTTCTCTAAACCACGCTCAAAATATTTCTGCTTGAAAAACCAAGCTCCAACAAGCCCTGTCTCATCAGCAACCAAAGACATTTCTCCTAAAGGGGAAATATAAATTTGTTTATAAAAAGTCATTTTTACTCACTGACTTTCTCATGATAGCAAGCATATAATTCACTCTTATTCCAACCATATTTTTTCGCCACATCCTTGATGGCTTGATTTTTCTTTGTTCCTGCCGCTACTAGCTGTTCAATCTCTGCTAACAAATCCGCTTCTGACAAATCAAGCGCTTCTTCACTCGCACCTTCTACGATTAACAAGCATTCTCCTTTGAGTGGATTTTCCGAAATAGACTCTAGCACTTCGGAAATCAATCCACGCTGGTATTCCTCATAAATCTTAGTCAATTCCCGTACTAGAACAACGGAGCGATCTCCATAGATGCTGAACATATTTTCTAAAGTAGCCTTAACCCGATGAGGAGATTCGTAAAAGATCTGCGTCTCTGGGTAGGCTTTTTTATTAGAAAAAAACTCTTTTTGCTGACCAGCCTTGCGTGGCAAAAATCCATAAAAAATATGAGGTTGCGGAGCAAGACCACTAGCTATCAAAGCTGAAATGCCTGCGCTGGGACCAGGCACAGTCACTACTGCGATTTCCTCATCAATAGCAGCCTTGACTAAATCATGCCCTGGGTCCGAAATGCTAGGCAAGCCGGCATCCGAAACCTGAGCAATATTCTGCCCGCTTTTCAGCAAACGAATCAAATCAGGGATTTTTTCTTTGGCATTATGCTCGTGAAAGCTAATCTGCTTCGTAGTAATACCAAAATGCTTGAGCAACAAACCAGTATTTCTGGTATCTTCTGCTGCAATGAAATCGACTTCTTTCAGAGTATTCACCATACGGATGCTCATATCGTCCATATTCCCAATCGGAGTAGCCACCAGATAGAGCTTCCCATAAGGAGACTGACCTTTAAAACTTTTTTGAACCTGCATGCTTACTCCCTAAAAAGTAATTCATCACAAAACATACATTCTGCATCATTTTCACGGCGTTGCCCATAAAAATCTGTGCACACATGAAAACCATCTTCATAGAGTTTGCGCAAATTATCCCGGTTTCTTTTTGTTTTTGGTGTTGCTGCGTGCTCTACCTGTCCTAATCGCTCTCTTAATTTATCATTTTCCAAGCGCAGCGCTACATTTTCTTCCACCACGCTTTTCAGATTTTTCTTAATCGCTTCTACTTCTGCTAAAGTAACAAGCAGATTTTGAGAAAATTCATCAAGAGCATCAAATAATTCTTTTTTATTCATCCTCACTACCATTTTCCTGTACCAACGTAGCCATCATTCTCTTTCTTGTAACACCATATATTCTAGTGCATTTTGAAAATTAACATTGGCTTGCCACATTTTTCTTGCTGTAAATATACCTTCTAAATAGAAGCGTCCCCACGTTGTTTGCATTTCTTTTGCAAAGAGAAGCTCTAAGAGCTTCAAAGCCTGTTCTTGCTTTTCCTTATCAACTGCCAGACTAGCCAACTTCGCAACCTGCAAATAAGCAGTTTCTTTCCGGTTTAAGCAAAGCGATGCAAAACGATCACATTCTGCTGCCAAGTCAAAAAAAGCTGGACTAGCTGCCAAACGCATGGCTTCTTCTTCTGTTTGACTATAAGCAGTTAACAATTCTGCTTGTGTCTTTATCAGCCCAGTCTGCTCCAATTTTTCAAGCAAATAGGCTTGATTTTTTGGAAAATGAAATAGCTGCGCTCGGCTTTTAATCGTGGGCAAAATAAGATTTTCATCCGCTGTCAACAAGAAAATATACACTTCACTTTGTGGCTCTTCAATGACCTTCAACAGCGAATTAGCTGCATTGACATGCATCTTGTCCGCATCACAAATGATAAACACTTGCTTGCTGCTTTCAAACCCTGACTGAGAAAAATTGCGTACTAATTCTCGAACACGCTCCGTCTTGATAATCTGATTGACAGGACGGACGACTGTCACATCTGAAAAATCCTCTTCCTCAATCAACCGACAATTTCGACATTCTCCACAGGGTAAGACACCATTTTTATTGGTACAAAATAAACTCTGTGCTAAACATTGAGCCATTTCAAAACTGCCGAAAGCCCCTGTAAACAGATAAGCATGATTCAGCCGATGTTGCTGTAAAATGTGCTCAAAACGTTCAAACAAAACTGGCTGCAACTGAGCTAATTCTTCTATTTTCATCTTAAACTCTCAACTCGTTCTGCCAATACTGCTAAAGTATCTGCAACGACCTTTTTTAATGGCTGACTGGCATCAATCTTTCTCACACGATTCGGTTCTTTTTTAAGAATAGACAAATACCCCTCACGCACGCGCCGATGCCATTCTACACTTTCACGATCCAAGCGGTCTGCACCACGCTCTTTGCTCTTAGCAATACGAGCCAAGCCTTCCTCTGCTTCAATATCAAAATAAAGGGTCAAATCTGGCTTCAAACCATCGGTCGCAAAATCATTCAGCCAATCAATATCAGCCACCTTCAGACCTCGACCAAAACCTTGATACGCTACCGAACTATCAATAAAGCGATCCACCAGCACCATTTCACCACGATCTAAAGCAGGTAAAATACGTTCCACCAAATGTTGCCTGCGACTGGCAATATAGAGGAGCAATTCCGTTTTTTCATCAATTTCCGTATGTTTCGGATCTAAAACAACATCGCGAATCTTCTCCGCTACTGCCACTCCACCAGGCTCACGCGTTGTGACAAACGCCTGCCCTTTTGCTTCTAAAATGGGAATCAAGGCTTCTAAAACACTTGTTTTTCCTGCACCGTCTGGTCCCTCTAAAGAGATGAACATTCCTTTTGACATACTAACTCATTTCTTCCTTTTTCTCCTTTCTATTTTAACAAAAAACTCCAGAAAAATCATTGCCAGAAAAAGTTTAAAAAATTTTTTTCAAAATGATACATAAGTTTTCAAGATTTGATACAATAGAATGTACAGAAATTATTAGGAGGTTATTATGTCTAAGTTTAAAAACTATCTGACGATTATTCTAGGAGCTGGAATTTTTGCTTTCGCCATCAATTATCTGATTATTCCAAATCATTTGTATGAAGGGGGCGCGACTGGAGTGACCCTCATTACATACTATCTATTTAAAATTCCCGTTTCACTGATGAATCTCATCATCAACATTCCTCTTTTCATTATTGCTTGGAGAATTTTTGGCTCGCGACTTTTGTACTCTAGTATTTTAGGTACTTTTGCCGTTTCTGCTTGGCTGGCGGTCTTTGAAAAAATCCCTTTCGTGATTAACCTTGAAGGCGACCTCGTGATTGTGACGCTTCTAACAGGGATTATTGCTGGCGTTGGACTAGGAATTGTTTTCAATGCCGGTGGTACGACTGGCGGTACCGATATTATTGCTCGAATCGCTAATAAGTATACGAATATCTCCATGGGGAAATTGATGTTTACTGTAGACTTCTGCGTCCTTATTTTCGTTATACTTGTTTTTAAAGATGTTCGCCTAGTGACTTATACCTTGATTTTTGTCTTTATTGCTTCACGGGTGATTGACTTGATTGGTGAAGGCGGTTATGCCGGCAAGGGCTTCATGGTTATTACTAGCCGTCCAGAAGAATTGGCAAAGAAAATTGATAAAGATCTCGGTCGTGGAATTACTTTCATCAATGGGCAAGGCTACTACAGCGAGAATGATTTGAAACTCATTTACTGCATCGTTGGACGAAACGAAATGCAATCCATGAAAAAAGTTATTCATAGCGTCGATCCACATGCCTTTATTACCATTACAGATGCCCATGAAATCCTTGGTGAAGGCTTTACCTTAGATGTCAATAAGCAACCGATTCAGAAATAATCTTGCTCCCATTATAAAAAAACGCATGAACACAGTTAAATGAACTGCTCTCATGCGTTTTTTGTTGTCTTATAATGCTTTTGCTGAAGTACGGGTAATGTCTTCTACCTGAATGCCTTTGTCTTCAAATTTCGCTTTTAAAGCCGGCAAATCCACATTGCCATCAATTTGAACTTCAATGATAACCTTGCCATCTTTGCGTGGAATATTAACAGCATTAGAGATATTGAGATTTTCTTCGACAATCAAATGCACAATCTTCTCCAACACACCAACTTCATCTTCTGTAATGAAACGCACGCGAATGCCTTCTTCACCATAGCCAGCAATTTCAAGAAAGGCTCTGAAAACATCACGATCTGTAATGACACCATAAACTTGTTGGTTATCCACAACTGGTAAAATTCCAATCTTGTTTTTTAACATTAAATAAGTTGCATCTTCCAAGCTAGCGAATTGCGACACTGTCACCACATCGCGAATCATGACATCTTTAATTTTGGTCTTGTTTAGCAAATAATTCATCTCATAAATAGACAAACTTGTTGCTTTTGAAGGACTTGCTTCGGCGATCGTTCCTTCAGTCACCAAACCAACCAATTGGTCATTTTCAATAACAGGAAGCCGGTGCAATCCCTGCTCACGCATAATATCCGCCGCATGCGCTACTGTCGTGTCTGGGCTAATATACACCACTTTTCGCGTCATAAAATCTTTAACTGCCATGGAAATCTCCTTTATCTCTGATTTTTCAGTTCTATTATACTGTATTTTCTAGTTTATTTCAAACGCTTTCAAGATACTTGCTTATGTTTTCAAGAATAATATTAGTGAATAAAAAAGAAGTAGAAAACCACTTCTTTCTCCTTTTTTCACCCACCAAGATAAGCTTTGCGGACTTCATCGGAAGCGAGCAATTCTTTTCCCGTGCCAGACAAGACGATGTTTCCTGTTTCTAAAACATAGCCACGGTCGGCAATTGAGAGGGCTTTGTTAGCATTTTGCTCAATCAATAGAACCGTTGTGCCTTGCTTTTGAATATCTTGAATAATATCAAAAATTTCTTGAATGAAGAGAGGAGCCAGTCCCATTGAAGGCTCATCTAAAAGCAGAAGTTTGGGAGTAGACATAAGTGCTCGTCCCATAGCAAGCATCTGCTGCTCGCCTCCAGAAAGAGTTGCAGCATCTTGATTTTTACGTTCTTCTAAACGCGGAAAGCGTGAGAAAACTTTTTTTAGATTCGCTTGATTTTCATCGCGATTTGTTTTTAGAAAAGCACCCATTTCTAGGTTTTCCAAAACAGTCAGGCCTGGGAAAACATGGCGTCCTTCGGGTACCTGAGAAAGCCCTGTTGCTACAATTTTCTGAGCAGGGACTTTTTGAATTTCATTTCCTAGAAACTCAATTTTTCCTGAACTTGGGCGAACCAACCCTGAAATTGTCCGAAGAATTGTGGTTTTTCCAGCACCATTAGCACCGATAAGGGAAACAACTTCGCCCTCATTGACCTCAAAGCTGACATCTCGGACAGCCTGAATCATGCCATAATGGACAGAAAGATTTTCAACTTTTAGCATAGACATTAGGCTTCACCTCCCAGATAGGCTTCGATAACACGCTTATCATTTTTAATCTCGTCAGGAGTTCCGTGCGCAATCAGACGACCATACTCCAATACATAAATTCGTTCCGTCACTTCCATAACTAGGCTCATGTCATGCTCAATCAGCATGATTGTGATTTGGAATTCATTTTTTATTCGACGAATTAACTCTGTCAATTCTGCTGTTTCCTGCGGATTCATTCCCGCAGCAGGCTCATCAAGAAAGAGAATTTTAGGTTCTGTTGCTAGAGCACGCACGATTTCCAAACGACGTTGTTGTCCATAAGCTAAATTCTTAGCAAGCGTTTCTGCTTCACCGTCTAGGTTAAAGATTTTTAGTAATTTCAATGCTTTCTCACGCAATTCTGCTTCATTTTTATAGAAAGCTGGCAAACGAAAGAAGCTAGCAAAAACATGTGCTTTGTGGTGATTTCCAAAAGCAATCAAGACATTCTCCAAGACTGTCAAATCTTTAAACAAGCGAATATTTTGGAATGTCCTACTGAGTCCTAAGGAAGCAATCTTATAAGGAGCTTTGCCATTGAGCAAATGACCGTCCAAGGTTACGCTTCCTTCACTTGGCTCATAAACACCGGTCAGTAAGTTAAATAAAGTTGTTTTTCCTGCACCATTTGGACCAATGAGACCGACTAATTCTCCCTCATTCAGCTCCAAGGTCACATCGCCAACAGCAGTCAGCCCGCCGAAATTTTTTGTTAGATTTTTTACATCAAGAAGCGCCATTAGTTGACCTCCTTATCTTTTTTAAAGAAGCGTGAGAGGCTTAATTCCCATGTACCAAGAAGTCCACCTGGTCGGAAAATCATCACTAAAATCAAAGCAAGAGAGTAGATAATCATACGAATACTTGCCACATTTTGTAGCACCATGTTTAAGATACCTAAGAGAATTGCTGCAACAATAGTACCTGTCATAGAACCAAGACCACCAAAGACCACGATAATCAAGACATTGATGCTATTGATAAAAGTATAATCTTTCGGCACAACAGAGCCGATAAATCCTGCTTGGAGTGAGCCTGCGATACTAGCTGTCATCGCTCCAAAAACAAAAGCAATCACTTTAATTTTAGTAGTGTTGACTCCTACAGACTCTGCTGCAATTTCATCTTCACGAACTGACAATGTTGCTCGACCGATTGGGCTGCGCAAGAAATTGATGGTTAAAATAGTTGTGATAACTACAAAGAAATACACCATTTGCCAATTAGTAAAGGCAGGAATACCCAAGATACCCGCAGCTCCATTGGTCAAATCGCCTCCGTTGATGATTAAAATTCGAATGATTTCAGAAACCCCAAGCGTTGCAATTGCGAGGTAATCACCTTTCAAGCGAAGAGTAGGAATCCCAACAATCAAAGCCACTGCTCCTGCAATCAACGCTCCTAATACCATAGCTGCAAAAAAGGCCGGATAAGTAGCTGATTTCGAGCCAATAATCGCAGCTGCATAGGCACCAATTGCCATAAAACCAGCATGTCCCAGAGAAAATTGACCTGAGAAACCGACAATCAAATTCAAACCTACTGCTAAAATAATGTTAATGCCGATTTGCTGTAAGATTTGCAAGTAAAAATCATTCAAAACTCCAGCGCTGACAAGGAGAGTCAGCAAACCGTAACCAGCAAGAAGGAGCACAAACCATAAAATATTTACTTTTACATTCTTTTTCATAGTCTATACCTTCTCTTTCACATTCTTACCAAGAATACCTGCAGGACGAACAAGCAAGATTAAGATTAAAATGCCATACACAATCGCATCACGGAAGTCTGACATGCCAAAAGCTGTCGCAAAGGTTTCTAACAAACCAATGACAAAACCTCCCAATGCTGCTCCTGGGATAATGCCAATCCCACCAAGTACTGCAGCGACAAACGATTTCAACCCTGGTGTCATTCCCATCAAAGGCTCAAGGGAATTATAATAAAGCGCGATGAGTACACCTGCTGCTCCTGCCAAAGCAGAACCTAAAGCAAAAGTGAAACTAATTGTACGATTGACATTGATTCCCATTAGTTGCGCCGCATCGCTATCGACCGAAACTGCCCGCATCGCTTTTCCCATTTTGGTCTTTTGAACAATGACTTGCAATAACACCATCAAGATTAAGGAAATGACCAAAATCATCAATTGGATATTGGTCAGACTAATCGGGCCAAAATTATAACGAACCGTTTCAATCACTTGTGGGAACGAACGAGTATTGGCCCCCACAAAATAGACCATCACATATTCCAAGAAAAATGAAACACCAATCGCAGTAATCAAAGCTGCAATCCGAGTCGAATTTCTCAGTGGACGATAAGCCAAAAACTCGACCAACACACCTAAAGCTGCTGTCCCAACCATCGCCAAAATCAAGGCAAGGAAAAAATTAAGATGAAGAGAGTTAATCAGGAAATAGCCCATAAAAGCGCCCATCATATAAATGTCTCCATGAGCGAAGTTGATGAGTTTGATAATTCCATAAACCATGGTATAGCCGAGAGCGAGCAAAGCATAGACACTCCCCAGAATCAGACCATTAACAAGTTGTTGGAGCATGGCCACCACACTTTCTAATTATAGTATAGAAGAAAGAACTATGTGATTTTTCACATTTTCTTATCTATCGTGAAAAAAGAGCGAGTCAAGTCATCATTTCAAAAAAATTGATTTTTCTCACTCATCTATTCTAAGTTTGAGCAAATGAGACCTTTAAACCTTTTTAAGTCTCATTTCACGGTTGATTACTTTTCAACAGCTTAAAACATATCTAACAATCAATCACTAGGTATTACAAACCATAATGAAAAATATTCTTAAGACTAAGACTTTTGTCCCGCCTCTTTTCTTTTAGCCCGTATAAAGAGAAGTAACTATCTACGATGCTTACCATAAATAGTTACTCTTTTATACACTATAAAATATATTTTAAGCAATTTCTTGAGAAGGATTATGGCTTAACCGTTTCAGCTGCTGTGACCTTCCCATTGTTCATGGTCATCATAAAGGCTGTTTTAACAGTGTTATGATTCTTGTCAAAGCTGGTGTCACCTGTTACACCTTCAAAATTCTTTGTCTTAGCAAGATTGTCTTTGATGTCAACAGATGTTTTAGCACCCTTAGCAGCATTTGCAACAAGATAAACAGAGTCGTATGCTAGCGCTGCAAATGTTGAAGGTTCTTCATTCTTGTATTTAGCTTTGTAAGCTTCAAGGAATTTCTTTGCTTTATCTGAGACATCAACTGTTGAAGAGAAGCCTGAGATATAGTAGATATTTGAAGCTTTAGCTGGTGTTGCTTGTTGGACAAATTCTTCGCCATTAAAGCCGTCACCACCAACGATTGGCTTATCAATGCCCATACCACGCGCTTGGTTTACAATTTTACCAGCTTCTGTATAATATCCAGGTACGATAATGGCATCAAAATCTTTGCCTTTCATTTTGGTAAGAGCTGCTTGGAAGTCGGTATCACCAGCGACAAACTTTTCATCTGCAACAATCTCACCTTTGTAGGCATTACGGAAAGCTTTTGCAACACCTTTCGCATAGTCACTTGAGTTATCTGTATAAAGCACAACTTTTTTCGCTTTTAACGTTTCTGTAACGTACTTAGAAATGATTTTCCCTTGGAAACTGTCTTGGAAAGTTCCGATGAATAAGTATTCTTGATTTTTCGTCAAACCGTCTTGTGTCGCACTAGGAGAAATCAAAGGGACACCTGCTTTTGTCGCATTGGGAACTGCCGCTGCTGTTGCACCAGAAGTTGCAGGTCCTACGACTGCATTTACTTTTGATTGGGTTACCAAGTTAGTCGTAACAGAAGCAGCTTCTGCTGTTTCAGATTTATTATCCTTGTCAACAACTTCAAGTTTCTTGCCATCAATACCACCGGCTTTGTTGATTTCATCAACAGCAAGTTGAGCACCTTTTTGTTCAGCTGTCCCGTATGCTGCGGTTGCACCAGTTTCTTCAAAGTTAAATCCAATTTTAATGGTCTTATCAGCAACTTTTGTACCAGTTGCATTGGAACCACCTGACTTTACTTCCCCACAAGCGGCAAGAAGGGCAACGCTTGTAAGGGCAACAAATGATAGAGCAAACTTTTTCTTCATATTCTTATCTCCTCGTTCCGAAATGATATGTTTAGAATATATCGAATTATCTGACAATTGTCAAGTGGTAAATGAGATTTTTTTATATGTTTACGTTTTCTTTATCTCTAAACAAGCTTCCAACAAAGTCTGTGTCCAATTCTTGAATATGGCAAACCCGTACTTGTTTGACATATTTTTCCTTAGATAACCTTTGCATCGTCTCTTCTACCTGCTCTGTCGGAATATACAACTGGAGGTAACGATGTTTTTTAGAATGGTAGACAATATCGCCAATAGTTTCTATTTTTTTCACATCTCGATTATAATACAAATACACAATCAAACCTATTCGTTCTTCTTTTTTAAACATGAATTTTCTTTCTAATTTATTTTTATCATTTATAAGTATATCAAAAAAATGCCCATCAGAGGACATTTTTCGTACAGTAATAAACAATGATTAGTTTAAATTATTATTTGCCATGATTTCATCAATGAAGCCATAATCCAAGGTTTCTTGAGCACTCATCCAATAATCGCGTTCTGCGTCTTTATGTACTTGCTTGATGGTTTTCCCTGAATTATCCGCAAGGATCTTCTCCAAGTTATTCCGTGTTTTCAGCAAATGCTCAGCCGCAATCGCCATATCGGTTTGTTGCGTACCGCTACCAGTTCCGCCCATTGGTTGGTGAATCAAGTATTCTGCATTCGGCAACATGAAGCGTTTGCCTTTAGCACCGCTTGAAGCAATAATGGTTCCCATGGATGCAGCCATTCCCATGACAATTGTTTGAACATCTGATTTGATGAAGTTCATTGTATCGACAATCGCTAGACCAGCCGATACAGAACCACCTGGCGTATTGATGTAAAGATAAATATCTTTAGTATTATCTTGTGCATCAAGGAAAAGCAATTGCGCAATAATAGAATTAGCCATATTGTCCTCAACAGGACCTGTCAGCATAATAATGCGATCTTTTAATAAGCGTGAGTAAATATCGTAGGAACGTTCCCCACGACTTGTTTGTTCAATAACTACAGGAATCATTGTATTCTCCTTTTCATCTGATATTTAATCTGACTAACAATTTTTAGTGAGATTTTTCAAATATGAGACTATTATAGTCTTTTGGTCAAAAAAGGTCAAACATAAAACTCATTATTTTGTACCGAAAAGACGATCTCCTGCATCTCCCAATCCTGGAACGATATAGCCGTTTTCATTCAAGTGATCATCAAGGGCCGCTGTAAAGATTTCTACGTCTGGGTGAGCTTCTTGTAAAGCTTTCACACCTTCTGGCGCTGAAACAAGGCAGACAAATTTAATATTGTTCGCACCGCGTTTTTTCAATGAATCAATGGCTAAAATAGCTGAACCACCTGTCGCTAACATTGGATCTACCACAAAGATTTGACGTTGGCTAATGTCTTCTGGTAACTTCACGAGGTACTCAACTGGTTTTAGGGTTTCTTCGTCGCGATACATACCAATATGTCCAACTTTAGCAGCTGGCACAAGGCTCAAAAGACCGTCCACCATACCGATACCTGCACGTAAGATTGGAACAATGGCTAATTTTTTACCAGCCAATTGTTTTTGAACCGTCTTTGTAATCGGCGTTTCAATTTCCACATCTTCTAATGGTAAGTCACGTAAAACTTCATAGCCCATCAGCATAGCAATTTCATTTACTAACTCACGAAAAGCCTTAGTAGAGGTATCCGTACGACGTAAGATAGACAATTTATGCTGAATGAGCGGATGTGCGATCACTTGAAATTTTTCCATGATTGGTTTTCCTTCTTTCAATTTATTCTTCTTATTATATCAAAAAAACATAAAAAAGGCTCGTGACAAACAAGCCTTTTCAAAGATTGTCAATTGCTTACAACCATTCATGGTATTTCTTAATATAAAGATGCTTCACAAACGTAATACTTGCCATATATAAAATCATGACAAGGATTAAGAATAAGAAATAAGTACCGTTTAATGGAGCCACTTTTAAAAGTGCTGCAAAAGGACCGTAGGGCAATAAGGTTACAAAGAACACGGCTGCTAGCGTTGTCATAACTACAGACAAAGCCGGTCTGCTTTGAATAAATGGCAGTTTAGGTGAGCGTAGCATGTAGATAACCATGGTTTGCGTCCACATGGACTCAATAAACCAGCCTGTTTGGAAAATAGTAATGAACTCGCTAGACATACCATGATGGTAAACAGAACCTGTCATCATCGGTGCGATGATAAAGAACAAAATCAAAAAGGTCAAACAGTCAAAAATAGAACTAATCGGACCAATCCAAGCCATGAAGCGCGTAATGGATTTGGCACTCCAAATGCGAGGTTTTTGCAAAAATTCACGGTCGACATTGTCAAATGGCAAAGCGATACAAGAAATATCATACACCAAGTTTAGCACAATCAGATGAATCGGTGCCATAGGCAAAAATGGTAGGAAAATACTTGAAATCAACAAGGAAAAGATATTCCCGAAGTTGGAACTGACTGTCATCTTGATATATTTGGTCATATTAGCATAGACTTTGCGACCTTCCACCAAGCCTTTTTCAAGCACCAACAAGTCCTTATCTAACAGGATAACATCAGCTGTTTCTTTAGCAATATCGACAGCTGTATCAACTGAAATCCCTACATCAGCTACTTTCATAGAAGGTGCATCATTGATGCCGTCTCCCATATAGCCAACCTTATGCCCATTTGCTTTCAGCTGCAAAATGATACGCGCTTTTTGGTCGGGAGATAATTTTGCAAAAACAGTTGTGGTTTCAACCACCTTGCTCAATTCGTCATCCGACATCGTTTCAATCACAGAGCCAAGTAGGATATGTTCTGCATCTAAGCCAACTTTTTCACAGACTGCTTCTGTGACTTTTTCATTGTCCCCTGTCAAAATTTTGGTGGCAACACCATATTCTGTTAAAGCCTTGATAGCAGGCGCTGCAGAAGGTTTTGGCGGGTCAAGGAAAGCAAGATAACCCGTCAAAATCATATCAGACTCATCTTCTACTGTGTATTCATAGTCAGCATCTAAGTCTGAGCGATAACTAACCCCCAGCACGCGCAGACCTTGCTCATTTAACTGTGCTACTTCTGCTAAAATTTCTTGACGAATTTCCTCTGTCAAAGGAAGGATTTCCCCTTTGTCTTCGACATAATTTGAAATGGCTAACATTTCTTCCAAAGCACCTTTTGTTACCATGCTAACGACATTTTCATCATCTCGAACCAGCACACTCATGCGGCGGCGTTCAAAATCAAAAGGCAATTCATCAATTTTCTTAAAAGTTTGGTCCAAGTTCCGAACGATTTCATGCTTTTCAGCTTCTTTTTCTGTCCGATTGATAATAGCACGATCCATTAGGTTTTTTAGCCCTGTTTGGTAATACGAATTAAGATACGCCCTGCGAAGAACGGCTAAATCAAGCTCTCCATGAATATCCAGCGGATATTCCAAGACAATCTCATCTTGCGTCAATGTACCTGTTTTATCCGTGCAAAGGATATCAATCGCTCCCAAATCTTGAATGGCATTGAGTTTCTTGATGACAACTTGTTCTTTTGCCATAAGAATAGAACCCTTAGCCAAGCTTGCAGTGATGACCATAGGCAGCATTTCTGGTGTCAAACCAACACCGACACTAAGTGCAAATACACCAGCCTCCAGCCAATCTCCGTCTGTCAGACCATTGATAAGAAAGACAACGGGTACAAGTACCAACATGAGACGAATGAGCAACCATGAAATGCTGTTCATTTCTCGCTCAAAAGAGGTTGGTTCGTCATAAGTATTGAGCGTTTGCTCAATAGCCCCCATCTTGGTATCATCTCCAACGACCAGAACAAGGGCAATGGCACGACCAGAAATCACATTGGTTCCCATAAAACCAAGTGCTTCAGATTCAAGCAAGCTATCTGCCTCTTTTGTCTCGCATTTATCCAGCGCCATTTTTTCAACAGCATCACTTTCGCCTGTCAAACCTGACTGTTGCACAAAGAAGTCGCGCGAATCTAAGATTAGCACATCTGCTGGTAGCATATCTCCTGCACTCAAGCGGATAATGTCTCCTACTACTAATTCTGTAATCGGAATTTCTTGCTCTTTTCCCTCACGGACGACTGTCACTGTATTGACAATCATACGTGAAAGATTGCTGGCAGCTTTGTCACTCCGCAATTCTTGCACAAAGCGAATACTACCAGACAACAAGACAAGGACAACGATGATGATAAATGTCGTCGGGTCTTCTTGCCCTGGCTTTGCCAGCCAAACATTGGTCACCAAGGATACCAATGCAATGAGTAAGAGAATGACGGTAAAGGGATTGATAATGGACTCATAAATCTTTTTAAAAATGGAATCTTCTTGCCCTTTTGTCAATTCATTTTCGCCGTATATATCACGGTTTTCTTCTACTTGCTCTTCTGTCAGCCCTGCTCTGGAAGTGTTGAAAAAAGTCATCGTATCCACTACAGACATGCGAAGAGCATCTGTTAATCTTTCTTTTGCTGTTTTCACTGATTTCTCCTCTATCTAAGACGCATCCAAGCAACAAAATAACTGCACACAGCTTTTTGCTCAGATATCGTTCATTTGCTAGAGTCGATTCCAAAGGGAGCATGAGGAATGCTCAGATATGGCAATCGACTGATTTTCTGTTGACTCGGGTGATCATCATTTGCCATATTCCTCACTCCTTTCCCCTGCAATTTCCTTTTAAAAAATCAGCTAAAAAACAATAAAATCCTACCATGAAAAACATGGCAGGACTGTATGTCTTGTGTTACCGTTCAAGCTTTAACTCCGTAGGGCGGTGAAATGACATTAGTCGAAACCTTAGCGATCTCAACTGCTAACCAACGCGTAGTGTCTCCACTACTTTGCGGTAGTCATCCGTATCCCTATGGTAGCCTCACCTACCGATTTTTCATACTAACTATACTCCACTTAAGAATGATTGTCAACCCCAAATGGCTGTTTCTGAAAATTTCTTTTCATTCTTATTGTGGCAAACAACGTACAATTCTCTTGCAAATCTCTTCTACTAAAGACTTAGGCGCTGCAATATTCAGCCTTGCATGCAACTCCCCCTCTTTTCCATAATCACTTCCTCGATTGAGAATGACTTTGGCTTGGTCATGCAACAAAGCAAAAAGTTCATCATCTGTCAAACCATAGGCACTGAAATCAAGCCATATCAGATAGGTCCCTTGTGGTTTCATTACTTTTAAACGCGGAGCTTCTTTGGCAAAATAATCCACCGCAAATTGAATATTTTCTTCTAAAACAGCTTTTAATGCCACCAACCAAGGTTTGCCATAGCGATAGGCCGTTTCTGTCGCAATATAACCTAAACTTGACACTTCATGGTGGTTATTGGCAAGCTGCTGACGTTTAAACCGTGCACGCAATGCAGGATTTTCAATAACAGCATAGGAATTTTTAGTGCCTGCAATATTAAAGGTCTTGGTAGCACTGGATAGTATAATGGCAAATTCTTTAAAATCAGGTGAAATGGTATTAAAGGAAACATGCTCATGACCAAACAAGGTCAAATCTTGATGAATCTCATCTGATACCAAGATAACCTGGTGTTTTTGACAAAGATGACCGATTCTTTCCAAAACCTCTCTTTCCCAAACACGTCCTCCGGGATTGTGCGGACTGCAAAGAAGATACAATTTCACATTATTTTCGACAATCTCTTTTTCCAATTGCTCAAAGTCAATTTGAAACAAATCGTTTTCTTCTTTGAGAGAATTAGATACCAATTTTCGATTGTTTAAGCGAACGCTACGAGAAAAAGGTGGATAGACAGGAGAATTGATTAAAACAGCGTCTCCCTCTTTGGTAAAGGCTTGAATCGCAAGAGAAATAGCTGGCACAACACCTTCTACAAAAACGATATCTTCCTTATCAAACGAATACCGATGTTCGCTCTTTTCCCAATCCAACACCGCTTGGAGCAGCTCATCACTCGCATAAGTATAGCCATAAACCAACTGCTCTGCATAGTCATGAATCGCATTTTTTACTTCCGGCATGACCTCAAAGTCCATATCTGCAATCCACGCCGGCAGTAATTGAGGGTCTGTCTCTGTCTCTTTCCACTTATAAGTGTGGTGAGATAAGCGATTCGGTGCTGTTTGAAAATTGTATTTGCTCATATTATACCTCCAAAGCAAATTTTAAATCTGTGATCAAGTCTTGGCTGTCTTCGATTCCAATGGACAACCGGAAAAAATCGTCTATTAAACCATAGCATCTTGATATCTTCGCTAGAATATCCTAGCATTAAATATCCTTTCAAAAAAGCTGCTCTATAATTTTTATTGAAGGATTCATCATTTATAAACTTTTATTGCAAGAATAGCTATTTTTATTATAGCTTAATTTTTATAATTTTTCTACAATATTAAAAAGCCTTTCGGCCTTTTAATGAATATGAAATTTTTGACGTAAGGTTTGAGCTTTCTCACCAATAAAGCGGTCTAACAAACGGACTCGCAAAGCCATTGCTCCATAAATAGCCATGCCCAAGCCACCAATGATAACCAAATAAAGCATACTCGAAATGCGTCCACTTGGATGAAAGACAAAGCCAAGTACGACTTCCACAATGGCAATCAAAAGAGCCATAACTGCCGTTAAAATTCCAATCAACAAACTCCGTTTGAAGAGAATGGTTTGATTGAGCCCAGTTACTTGACGAATGTGTTGGTACATCAGAATGATTGGAACGATGAGTCCAATTGTCGTTGCCAGAAGCGGTCCATAGGCTCTAAACAGATAAATAAATGGAATTTGCAAAATGAGCTTAACAAGAACTCCATAACCAAAATAGATAATCGCTTTACGATTTTGGAACAGTGCTTGAATCATTGGCGATAAGACAGTATAGACGCCAAGAATAATCGTCTGTAACATAGCAAAAATGAAGAGCCCCAGAGCTAAACTATCTGGTCGTCCGTAGAAAATCGTATACAAAGGACGGGCTACTAAGACAGAGCCAATCGTTGCTGGTAAAAGAAACAGCAGTAACATACTCAAATTATCTTGAACCAAGCGCGCAGCCGCCTTTAAATCACCTTTGACATAGTTTTCTGTCAGCAAAGGAATCCCCACACCGCCGATCGAAGTTGCTACTGCAATCAAAATCATGGTAATCTTATTTGGATTGGCAGAGAAATAACTGAACATAACCACCAGCTGAGAATTGCTATAATTGGTGAACCATTTCATCGTATTGATAAATGTCATCTGGTCAATGATTTGGAAAAGCTGAATAGCAGAACCCGTGATGATAAAAGGAATGGCTTCACGAATCGTATCCACCAGCAAAGCACGGCTGTTGATTTCAGCACTATTAGCCGGTTTGTGTAAGATAGATGTCAAGAGATTGGTTTTCCAAAGAAAATAAACCAAAACCGCCATACTGGCAAACATACCGACAAAGGCTGCAAAAGTAGATTGGGTCACTGCAGCAACATAATCTTTAGAACCCAATTTCATAATGAAAAATGTTGCAAGCAGCATCCAAATCACACGAATGACCTGCTCGGCAATCTGGCTCATGGCATACGGTTTCAAATTGTTAAAACCTTGGAAAAATCCACGAATAACACTCATGGCTGGAAATACTAGCACAGCCCACGACAGACTCTGCATAACTGGAATCAGTTCTTTTCCGACACCTGATACACGCGCAAAGAACGGTGATAAGAGATACATGATTACTGCAAAAACGACTCCCAGCAAGAGCATGAATTTCAAAAATTCACGAATGAGAGTAAAACTATGATCTTTTTGATCAATCGTATTGTACTTGGCGACTTGCTTGGCGACTGCGACAGGTACACCTGCCGTGGAAATCAGAAGAAACCAAGCATAAATATTGTAGCCCATGGTAAACAAGCCATTGGCCTCTGCTCCATGTTTCCCCATCCAGATATACCAAGGAATGATATAAATTGCCCCTAAAAAACGGCTGATAAAGTTACTAGCTGTTAGCCAAGCTGTCCCTAGAAGCATTTGCTTTTGTTGATTTGTTGTTTGTTGGTCCATACATAACCTCTGAAAATAGTCTCATCTTATTATAAACTTTTCCTTTCCGCTTGTAAAACCTCGCCATTAAGTTTACAATAGAAATATGATAACAATTGAAAACGCATTAAACATTTTAAAAAAGGATCACAATTTCCGCGAGATCATTGACCAAGGACATTTCCTTTATAGAGCTACTGATTTCACATTTGATAATATCAGCTACGACAGCCGTGAAGTGGATGCTTCCACTCTTTTCTTTGTCAAAGGCGACAATTTTAAAAAAGAATTTTTGGAAAAAGCTGTTGAATCAGGCTTACAGTTCTATGTCAGTGAGACGGATTTTGAAGTAACTATTCCGGTGATTCTAGTCAACGACGTAAAGCAAGCCATGAGCCTTCTTGCCATGGAATTTTATGGAAATCCACAAGATAAACTCAAATTGCTCGCATTTACAGGAACTAAAGGAAAGACAACGTCTGCTTATTTTGCCTATCATATCCTCCAACAAAGTCATAAACCAGCTCTCTTGTCTACTATGAACACGACGCTCGACGGAGAACATTTTTTCAAATCTACTTTGACAACACCGGAAAGCTTGGATTTGTTCAAAATGATGGCAACAGCGGTTGAAAATGGCCGAACTCATCTGATTATGGAAGTTTCCAGTCAGGCTTATTTAAAAAAGCGAGTTTACGGTTTAACCTTTGACGTTGGTGTTTTCCTTAATATCAGCCCTGATCACATCGGACCAATTGAACACCCGACATTTGAAGACTATTTTTATCATAAACGGCTTCTCATGGAAAATAGCCGAGCTGTGGTGGTCAATAGCGAAATGGACCATTTTGAAGTTTTGGCTGAGCAAGTTGCTTCCATGGAGCATGATTTCTACGGACAGCATTCAGACAATCAAATTCATCATTCGCAAGCCTTTTCTTTTGAAACAAGCGGAATCCTCACAGAAAAATTTGACATTCAGCTAATCGGACGTTTTAACCAAGAAAATGCACTTGCTGCTAGCCTTGCCTGTCTACGCTTAGGTGCCACTATTTCTGATATAAAAAAAGGCATTGCTGCTACGCGTGTCCCTGGACGTATGGAAGTGCTGACCCAACAAAATGGTGCCAAAGTGTTTGTGGATTACGCACACAATGGTGTCAGTCTCGCCAATCTCCTATCGGTTGTGCAAGAGCATCAAAAAGGTAGGATTGTTTTGGTGCTCGGTGCAACTGGAAATAAGGGCGAAAGTCGCCGCAAAGATTTTGGTCTACTAATCAATCAACATCCAGAATTAATGGTGATTTTAACCGCAGATGATCCAAATTACGAGGATCCAATTGCCATTGCCAAAGAAATTGCTTCTTACATATCCTTTGATGTTGATATGATTGCTGACCGCGAAGAAGCTATTAAAAAAGCCCTTGGCTTAACTAGTAAAAAAGGCGATGCTGTCATTCTAGCAGGCAAAGGCGCTGATTGCTACCAAATTATAAATGGTAAAAAAGCTAACTATCCAGGTGATTATGCGATTGCAGAAAAATATTTATAGAAACTAATAAAGGTCGAGACAAACGTTTTCGACCTTTAATTATTGAAGAAAAATTACAAATTTATACTAACAAATAGAAATGCACAATTCTTTAGAAATCAAAATCTTGCTTTATGATTTTATTTTCTCCAACTAATCAAAACATACATTAGACTTGATCCATACATATCCGCAAGAGCATGTACGAGGAAGAAAGGCAAGAGATTTTTAACCTTGTATTTGTAAAGGAAATAATAGAGAAGTCCAAAACCAACACCAATCGTCAGCGCCCAGAGCATCCCCTGATAGGTATGGAAAGAGACACGAATAATTGTCGAATAAAGAAGAACCCACCACTTATATTTGTCTTTTACTGAGGTCAATAGCCCCAAGAAGAAAAATTCTTCGTAAAAGCCGTTGAGCAAAGCATAGAGAATCAGCATCGGTGTCAAATCGGTAAATTTACGGAAAATTTCTAGCAGATCAAAGTATTTCCATAATTGCGGATTAAAATAATTATATTCTCCGCTAAGGGTTGTCACCGTGTCTGCCACAATCCCCATCACCGCAAAGATAAAGGGAACCCAAAAGAGTACCGACCACGATAGACGAATCGGCAACTGCTTAAAATCAAAACGGCGAAGTACTAAGTAGGCTATCGTCAAAGCTAACATAAGGAGCTGCCATTCTAGGTTGCTAACATAAGCTGCCCCGTCATTTGCTGTTTTACTAGTTGCATCTGCTACTGCTGCTGTAGTGGACGGAGACAAGCTGGCAAGATAGAGTTCTGTCGAGCGATAGATAAAGCGCCCAAATAGCAAAGCTGTCACGATGACAATATCAAACCATTTCAGATACTTCAACGGCTGAGAGGGCCGAATTTTTGCTAAAAGATTCACTATATATTCCTTTCATGAAACGAAATGATTTAGTGATTACCAAATCTTGCTAAATTTAACTCTTATACCTATAAATTTATCAAAAAAATCTTAAAATTTTATTATTCTATAATTTATCTAATGCTTCCTTTACACGAAAGGTCAATGTTTCCTTATCAAAATCCAATTTTAATTCATATTTCCCTGCTTCGTTAGGCGCAATATAACCTAAAATCACTAGAGCATCTACAAAAATATCACGCCGTTTCTGCATCAGCTCAGTTTTTCGACCATATTTTAAGAGGAAGGTCGTCATATATTTTAAAGCATACTCAGGATTTACATCTCCTACCAAATCATAGAGTTTTTGTTGCTGATTGATCAATGGATATTGTTGTTTCAGCCTGTAAAAATAATTGGAAAGCGTCAACTGCTCTCTGAGAAAATCCGTTTTTTCTACTAAAATAGCTTGGTTTGTTTGATTGGTTAAATGCGTCTCAAAACGCATATTCAGCAATTCTTGATAAAGAGGACTGTCATCTCGCACAAAGACTTCCTGATCCAAAGACAAAGCCGTCACATTTTCCAACAGAGGAACGCTTTGATGATAGCGTTTATTTTTCCGAAGCACATAGCCTGCCTTGATATAATCCTCTATAGAGCGATCAATATTGGGAAAATTTGCAAACTCACGCTTTATCTCTCGCAAAGTAACATCGTCATGTTGATCTAAGTAATTTATCAATTCATGAAAAAAGGGCTGACGTGTCAAACGACTGGGATTGATTACTTTAATCATCTAATCTTCCTTTGTAAACTAATTTTTCGGATTGAGCCAATTGGCTAGGATTGGTTCCCGGCTGATGAAGAGGAACAGCTAGCCCCAATTCCTTGTAATACTGCTGCCAAAAAGGAGCAACTTCCTCATCTTCATCACCGAACTGCATAGCAATAGTTTCAAAAATGGGGAGGATTTCCGCAATATATTCAGAACAGTAAAAACCTGTCGTATTTGGATAAAAGCTATTATTATAAGGCTTGTAAAGATGCTGCTCCGCTCTTTCCCAGACAGCTTTCGCATCTATGTCAGGAAAAGCATAAACGGCATAGCATTCATCAACCTGTAAAAACTCTTCTATCGGCTGCTTTATGACCCCTTGCTCACTTGTCGCATGGTACATCCAGCCGTCAAAAAAGATTGCCACATGGTTATACCGCCCAGTTGATTGCTGAATAGCTTCTGCCATATCAGATTGACTAGACACAAAAAGCAAATCCCCGTTTTGTAAATCTTGAGTTTTCATAGAACTATTGTATCAAAAAAGGAGCCGAAACTCCCTTTTTGTTCTATTCTTAAGCATTAAAACTTTCTGTTAATTGCGGAACGACTTGTTTCTTACGAGAAACAGCTCCAGCAAGGAAAGCGTGGTTGTTTTCAAGAACAAAGTTGAAAGCTGCTTCTACCTTGTCCATATTGCGACCGATTGCCAGGATTTCCGAGTTTGAATTAACAATGTCAGTAATCATTAAAACAAAGTCAGAATAACCATTGGCTGCGTTTGTTTTTTCAATAGCTGCTTCCAGTTCTGCTTGGCGTTCTAAAACTTCTGCAATATCAACTGTGTTGACCTGTGCCACACGAACTTGATTTCCGTTTAATTCAAATGTTTTAGCATCAATATCAATCAATTCTTCGGCAGATTTGCTTGCTAAGTTCGTTCCAGCTTTAAGCATAGCCAAACCGTATTTTTCCAAATCAACTCCTGCAAGCTCTGCCAACTCAGGTGCAATCACTTTATCACTCGGATGAGTGGTTGGTGATTTCAGAAGAAGCGTGTCTGAAATCAAACCTGAGAGCATCAAGCCTGCAAGTTCTTTTGGTACAGCTACACCAGATTCTTTAAACATACGATAAACGATAGAAGAAGCTGAACCAACAGGCTCCAAACGCATATAAAGTGGGCTGGCTGTTTCAAAATTCGCTACACGGTGATGATCCACAACGCCATACACTTCTACTTCTGCAATGTCAGAAATAGATTGTTGAAATTCATTATGGTCTGTTAAAATGACTTGCTCAACTCCTTCTGCTTTGGCAGATGTCACCACACGCGGTGCTTTTACACCAAAAGTATCCAAGACAAACGCTGTTTCTTCATTTGGAGTCCCAAGAGCCACTGCTTCTGTATCCAAGCCATAAGCTTCACGCGCAAGATAAGCAAAGGCCACAGCTGAGCCAATCGCATCTGAATCTGGATTTTGATGACCGAAAACTAAAATTTTAGACATGATCGTACCTCGTAAACTTTTTATATACTTTATTTTAGCACAATTTTAAGATTTTCACAAAGAGAGGAATAGAAAAGCACTTAATCGTCAGTTTTTCTATCTAACTTTTTGAGTGCTGATCAAAATCTCACTTCCTGCTTTTATTAACTATTATGTACGCGGTTCATATACTCGGTATAAGATTCGGTTTTCATGAGTTCTTTGGCATTTTTTACTCGGTCAGCAGTTGGTGGTTTAATACCTTCTAATGGATAAGGAATTCCTAATTCACGCCATTTAAATTCTCCCATTGTATGATAAGGTAACACTTCAAATTTATCAACTGTTTTTAACGTTTTGACAAACTCACCTAATTCTTTTAAGTCGTCATCACGGTCTGTCAACGTTGGAACCAAAACATGGCGAATCCACATTGGAACACCTTTATCAGACAGATATTTTGCACATTCCAAAATATTTTTATTGGTATGCCCTGTTACGAATTTATGCTGGGCATCATTGATTTCCTTAATATCCAGCAACACTAAATCTGTCACTTCAAGCAGGCGATCAAAAACTTTGAGATACTCTGGTGTATTGCGGAACGGCATCGCACAAGTATCTAAAGTGCAATGAATTCCCAATTCTTTAGCTTTGGTAAAAAGTGCAGTCACAAAATTAATCTGCAAAAGAGCTTCACCACCACTTACTGTAATCCCACCTTTTTTACCCCAAAAGCCACGATAACGAAGCGCTTCTTGCAAAACGTCTTCAACCGTTCGCTCTCTTGAATTATTGGTTTCCATTGCCCATGTATCTGGATTGTGGCAATATTGGCAACGCATTTTACAACCCTGCAAAAAGACAATGAAACGGATACCAGGCCCATCAACAGCTCCAAAACTTTCAGTCGAATGGACCATACCTGTTACTTTTCCATAATCAATGACTTCTTTTTCCATCGTCTTATCCTCTTGAAAACGTTTTATAATACTATTATAACACTTCTTTTCTAGATAGAGGGACAATTTGTCTATTTTTTAGAAAATAATCTGTTTTTCAGTTTCATTTTCAATGTTTTTCAAAAAACGAGAGAAGTCTAAAACTCTCTCGTTTATCATCTATTCCTTTTAATCCGCCACTTTCTTTCGCCAAAGGAGGGTTGCACTTAGGATGACAATCCCTACAACAGCTACTTCAGCACCTGTTGTTCCTGTAGATGGTAAAATTCTCTTTTTAGTTGGTTTATCATCTCTATTTGGTGGAGTTGTGCTGTCATCAGAAGATTTTGGCTCAGTTGGTTGAGTCGGCGTCGTGTCATCTTTCTTCTGACTAAAGTCAAGCTGTGCAATGACGGGATCATGGTCTGATGCCCGACCGTGTTCTTCCATGAAAGAAGCATTAATGTGAACTGGTGAGAACACTGTTTTATCAGCAATATTTTTTGAAACAAAGATATTGTCTAAACTTTGATTGCTACCACGGTAAAAATAAGAATAGCGGTCTGCTGCGTCGTGATTCAGCATCATATTGACTAATTCATTACCAGCCACTGCTTTGGCAGTTTCTGAAAATTCAAAGTCATTAAAGTCACCAGTTAAGACAAACTTCAAATTTGGATTTTGTCTCAAACCTTCTTTGACAAAAGCGTTCAACAGCTTCCCTTGCTCAATCCGCTGTGCTAATGTATTTTGCACTGCTGGTTGTTTAGAACCATATACTGCATCATCACCGAGTTTGGATTTTAAATGATTGGCAATCATGACAATATGCTCGCCCTTAAATTCAAACTCTGCTGCTAAAGATTTTCGAACTTTCGTAAAGGCTGGATTGGTTGGATCGATCCTTGCAGGATTTTTCACCAAATGACCGTCTTTGAAAGCAGCCGCTTCTGTGCTACTTCCTGCTTCACGTTCTACTATCTTCACTCGTTGAGGATTGTACAAGAAAGCCACACGAATATTGGATCCGGGCTTTCCTCCGTCTGCACCATCAACAGGAGCTACTTCGACATACTTATACTCTTTGCCACCTAATTGTTTAATTTTAGCAGCCAGTTTTTCACCGCTTTGCACACCGCTGACAGTACCATCATTAACGCTTCCATTATTGTCTTGAACTTCTATAAGGGTAATAATATCTGGACTGTGAATTTCGTTGATAAAAGATTTAGCAATTTTCTCCACTTTTGCGTCAGGTGTTTCCCCCGCTGCATTGTTCGCCGAGAAGTTTTCAATATTGTAAGAAGCAATCGTCAATTTATCTTCACTTGGGTAAATTTTAGAAACCTCTCTTTGCAAACCACCGTCTTGCAAAGCTGGCAATTGGGTTGGCTCCAACTTAAAGACTTTACTGCGATAACTCACGACTCCAACAACATCTTCATTAAAGTAATCTTTGGCTTTGGCAACAAACTTATTTCCCACATAAACTGGAATGGTTGCCGTATTTTGCACATTCGGACGTAAATTGACGCCACCGATATTATTTAACGGTAATTCTTGATAGCCAGCAGGCAACAGGTAGATATCCCCGCGATATTGTGGTCCAAGCACATGAGGTTTTTTAACTGTTGTCAACATGCCTTCAAGACTTTCCCAATAGTCCAAGGCATCATGCTCTGGATCATAGACAGTCGGAGTATTGTCTACGATATCTTTTGGCATACGCTCTGAAATATTGACAGGAGCTGGCAATGCTGCTGTTCCGTCTTTTGTTACCTTTGAAGCTATCAATTGCGTGACAGTCAAACTATCAGCTGGTTTTTTAAATTGTTGCCCCGGACGGACGCTGAGCGACTCCATGTAGCCTTCTTTAACTTCACCTTCAATCGTCAATCGGTCTCCAACAGCTACTTTTTCCTTTGAAACTACATAGATAGCGTCTGAAGTCTTTGTGTTCCCGTCAGCTTTGATGTCTTGTGCATAAAAGCCATATCGATCCGTTTTAGTGACAACTACACTTGACACGCGCACCTTTTTCCCATTATAAGGCGATTCATGTGCTTCGCCTTGAATTTGACCAATATTAGCTACCTCGGTAAATTCCGAAACAGCGGCTCTTGCTTCACTGCTTGAAGCTTCTGTCTTAGGTGTTTCTTCGCTTGTGCTACTTGGCTCATTCGTACTACTCGTACTGCTTGCTGAACTTTCAGAAGTTGTTTCTGATGATTGCGACTGTGTTGTCGAAGCAACAGAACTAGACTCTGAAGTCATTGTTACAGAAGTTTCTGAACTTGAAGAGCTCGCCTCATTTGCTTGAACAACAGGACTTAGAACGCTACTAGCTAACAAAATAGCTGTCGCAAACAATACAGGCAATTGTTTTGAAGTTTTTTTCATATATTCTCCTTTACATCATAATTTAGAAATCAAATTTCCTTGAGATGTATTTCTACCGTAATTATTATAAATAAAACAGAAGGATAATGCAAACGCTTTCTCTTCAATTTTAAAAAAATCGGCTGAACAATTCAGTCGATTTTAGGATTTATTGCTACATTTAGTGTTTATTTACAATAATTGCCAAACTTTCATAAGGTCTTAAGGTTACAACTGCTGCTGTTTGAGCTTCTTCATAATTAGAAAGGAGCACTTCGCCATTTTGATACTCTGGTAAAATATCTATCGTAATCGGATCTGGATAGAAGTTATTGAGTACCAGAAGTTTTTCGGCCCCCAATTGACGCTCGAAAGCATAAACTTGCTGACTGTCTTCATAAACTGGTCGATAGCTGCCTTCGGCAATGATAGGAAGCTCCTTGCGAAGAGCAATCAGTTTTTGATAGAAAGTGAAAATCGGGCCCTGCATCTCATTTTCAACATTGATTTCAGGATAAGATTTCCCAGCTTTGAGCCAAGGGATGCCTGTCGTAAAGCCAGCATTCGCTGAATCATCCCACTGCATAGGAGTGCGAGAATTATCACGAGATTTGGCCTGAATAATTGCAAAAGCTTCTTCTGGTGTTTTGCCTTGCTCCAGCAGCATCTGATAGGCATTGATAGACTCTACATCCACATAATCTGCCATAGAGTCATAGTCCGGATCCACCATGCCAATTTCTTCTCCCATATAGATATACGGCGTGCCGCGAGACAGATGAATACTGGCCGAAAGCATGGTTGCTCCTTCATTACGGAAATGCTGAACATCAACAAAACGATTTAAGGCACGTGGCTGGTCATGGTTGTTCCAAAATAGAGCACTCCAGCCGTCATGGTCACTCATTTCCTTGCCCCATGTATGGAAAAGACGCTTGAGCTCCTCAAAATCAAATTTTTTCAAGCTCCATTTTTGACCATTTTCATAATCCACCTTCAAATGATGGAAATTGAAGGCCATAGACAATTCATGACGTGCCGGATCTGTATAGAGAATGCAGTTTTCAATAGTAGTCGCACTCATCTCCCCGACCGTTATAAATGAGGCAGCCTGTCCGAAAGTCGCTTCATTCAGCATGTGCAGGTAGTCGTGTACAATGGGCTTGTCCGTATAGGCAGGCTTACCATCATTTTCCGGACAGTTTTCCAACACCTCATCTTTTCCAATCAGATTGATGACATCAAAGCGAAAACCTTTGATACCCTTGTCCCGCCAAAAATTGACAACTTTGAAAAGTTCTTCACGGACATGAGGATTGCGCCAGTTGAGATCAGCTTGCGTCACATCAAAGAGATGCAGGTAGTACTTGCCCGTTGTTCCAAAAGGCGCCCAGGCGCTGCCACCAAACTTAGACAGCCAGTCTGTTGGCTCATCGCGCAGAAAGAAAAAATCTTGGTAGTACGGATCACCAGCTAAAGCTTTTTGAAACCATTCATGCTCAGTTGAGCAGTGATTTAAGACCATGTCCAGCATGAAATCAATGCCGTGCTCTCTTCCAACTTGTACCATCTCTTCAAAGTCAGACATCGTTCCAAAAAGAGGGTTGACAGCTGTGTAATCTGAAATATCATAACCATTATCACGCTGCGGGCTGGGATAGAAAGGATTGAGCCAGACCATATCCACTCCTAATTCTTTGAGGTAAGGAATTTTCTCAATAATACCTTGAAAATCTCCTATCCCATTGCCGGCCGTGTCTTTAAATGATTTTGGATAAATTTGATAGACGACTTTTGTCTTATCTAATGCCATTTGTCTTCCTTTTCTATTTTTAAAAGAAAGAGGCGGGGCTTGCGCTCCTCCCCTTTATCGTTACTTTTATTCTTTGCTACGAGCCTTTGTGCCTCTCGTTAAGAGATTGCTGCTTGGATTTCCAGCAGTGAGGCAAATGGATTACTGAGATAAATTTGTCTATTCGTTAGATAAAATCCTGCTCATCATAGCTCGTATCAAACATTTTATCCGATTCGAGTAGCTGTCATCAGCTTATCTCCACGTCTAACAGTTCGCGGTAATGTTCCCTGTTCATCAGCCTGAAATTGCTCTTGATTTGTGATAATCACAGGTGTTTCAGTCACTAAGCCAGCTTCCTGAATAGCTGCTATATCAAAACTAACCAGTTTCTGACCTACGCTCACTCTGTCTCCTTGAGCCACATGAGCTTCAAAACCTTTTCCGTCGAGATTAACAGTGTCCATACCGATATGCATGAGCAATTCGACACCTTCATCTGACACGATTCCAACAGCATGATTGGTTGGGAAAAGCACTGATACCGTCCCGTTCACAGGGGCCACCAGTTCTCCCTCACTTGGAAGAATGACAACTCCTTGTCCCATCACGCCTTGAGCAAAGACAGGGTCAGTTGCTTGGCTTAATTCTTTGACTTCTCCAGCAAGTGGGCTAGCAATTTCTGCAAAATCTACTTTTGGAGCGGCTTCTTTTGCTTCGTCAATGGCTTCAATTTGCGGTGATTTGACACTTTCATCTTCTGTCTTTGTAAACATGCCTGTCTTGCGGAAGAAGAAAGTCAAAATCATCGGTACTGCAATAGCTACTAACATAATAAGGAAGAATGGAAGCATGTATTTAGCTTGGATAGATAAGATACCTGGAATTCCACCGATTCCGATAACATTGGCTGTTACGTTAAAGGTTACGGATAAGAGACCTGCGATAGAAGAACCAATCATCCCTGCCACAAATGGGTAGACGTACTTCACGTTGACCCCGAAAAGGGCTGGTTCTGTAACACCTAGATAAGCAGAAATCGTTGCTGGCAGAGAAATCTGTGCTTCACGTTCATTATGACGGTTCATCAGATAGTAAGCAAATACAGCTGAACCTTGAGCGATATTGGACAAGGCAATCATTGGCCATAGCGCCGTACCGCCTGTATCTGCAACCAGCTGTGTATCAATGGCATTGGTCATGTGGTGCAGACCAGTGATAACAAACGGAGCATAGAGGGCACCAAATATCGCACCAAAGAGCCATTTAACAGGGCCAGTCAGACCAGCAAGCACCGCTGTTGACAGCCATTGTCCAAGTGTCCAACCAATTGGACCAAGGACTGTATGCGCTAGAATCAAAGCTGGAATCAAGGATAAGAATGGCACAAAAATCATGGACACAACTTCTGGAATGCGTTTGCGCCAGAAGATTTCAAGATAAGATAGCGACAATCCTGCAAGCAGAGCTGGAATAACTTGTGCTTGGTATCCAATTTTTCTAACTGTGAAGAAACCAAAATCCCATACCCAGTTTTTAGCAATTTCTGAAGCTGGCGTACCAGCTACTGCATAAGCGTTAAGTAACTGAGGAGACACCAGACAGATTCCCAAAACGATACCGAGGATTTGGCTGGTTCCCATTTTACGAGAAACAGACCAGACAATACCAACTGGCAAGAAGTGGAAAATCGCTTCACCCGGCAGCCACAAGAATGAGTTTACTCCGCTCCAGAACTGTGATACATCCACAATCGTATTGTAAATCGGAGTACCGTCTTTAGCAAACTGAGCAACACCGTCAACCATTTTTTGACCGAGTGCCTGAATCTGTACACCTTCCAGAATATTGCGGAAACCGAGAATCAGCCCCCCAACGATAATGGCTGGAATAATTGGAGTGAAAATTTCCGCCAGCATTGTCATGACACGTTGTACTGGATTCTGATTGCTTTTGGCAGCGGCTTTAGCTGCTTCTTTTGATACTCCTTCAATCCCTGAAACAGCTGTAAAATCATTGTAGAAAATCGGCACATCATTTCCGATAATGACTTGAAACTGCCCTGCATTTGTAAAAGTTCCCTTTACAGCTGGAATGGCTTCAATTGCTTTTACGTCTGCCTTCTTTTCATCTGCCAATACAAAGCGCATCCGAGTTGCACAATGGCTGACAGCTGAGACATTTTCCTTGCCGCCGATAGCCTCTAATAGGGTCTTGGCGTCTTTTTCAAATTTTCCCATTTTCTGTTTGGCTAGGCTTAACCTAACACTCTCCTTCTTTTTTCATCATTGTACAATTGATTGATACATTTATTGTAAACGATACCAAAGATGTCTGCAAGATGTTTGTAGTAAAAAAGGCTCTTTTTTGGTAAAATTTATTTAGTTGTATGCTAAAAAGAAAACAAGTGAGGATATCATGAAAAAATATGAACAAATTTTTAAACTCTTAGAACAAGATATTCTAAACGAGAAATATCAGATGAATGATTATCTTCCTAGCGAACACGAACTTGTCCAGGCCTACAAGGTCAGCCGTGACACGATTCGTAAATCGCTTGATTTGCTTCAAAAAGCTGGTCTCATTCAAAAAATGAGAGGTCAAGGCTCTAAAGTCATCCAACAAGAACAGATTGACTTTCCCGTTTCCAACCTAACTAGTTACCAAGAACTTGTCCGGCAACATGGAATGAATTCTAAAACCAATGTCATACAGTTAGAAAAAATTACAGTTGATAAAAAATTATCCAGTCTTACTGGTTTTCCTGAATACCGTCTGATGTGGCGGATTATTCGCCAAAGGGTCGTTGACGGGATTGCCTCCGTCTTGGATATTGATTACCTTGATAAGAGTTTTGTCCCTTCTATTAGCCGTGAAATTGCAGAGCATTCAATTTATGCTTATTTAGAAGATGAACTGGGACTGCACATTTCTTACGCCCAAAAAGAAATCACAATTGATCCAGCCACCAATCGCGATAAAATATTGATGAACATTGGAAATGACCACCATGTCGTCTCTGTCAAATCCAAAGTTTATCTTGCAGACGGACAGCAATTTCAGTTTACAGATAGTCGTCATAAACTCGAAAAATTCCGTTTCGTTGACTTTTCCAAACGGCAAAAATGATCATGACCCTTCACAAAATTCACTCTTCAATATTAAAAATAAAGGAAGAATGTCGTTGTCATCAATCTGCTTCCTTTATTTTTAATGTCATTCACATATTTATAAAAAGTAAAGTAAACTTATCAATTTTTGAAAAACGAAAGAAGCTGAGACTATTTCTCAACTTCTTCCTCTTCTTCTACTATTTCAGAAACTTCTACTTTGAGCTTTGTCACACGTCCATTTTTTACCTTATCATTGGTTAAAATGAGCTTTTTGCCCTGACTTTCCACTTCATAACTCAAACGCTCTTTCACGTCGGGTATCGAACCTACGCCCGTCAAATAATAACCCGCAATGGTATCAACGTCATCACTTTCCAGTTCAACTTCAAAATACTCGTTAAAGTCATTCAAACTCATGGTTCCAAGGACGAAATAAATATGGTCAGAAACCTGATACACCTCTACTTCAGCCTTATCTGTTTCATCATCTATCTCACCGACAATTTCTTCCAGTAGGTCTTCCAACGTTACCAGACCAGACATACCACCATATTCATCTAACAATATCGCCATTTGATTTTGCGTATTCCGCAACTCTGTCAGCAAATCATCCACGAAAATCGTTTCTGGCACAAAGAGCGGTTCCTGCAAAATTTTTCGTAGTACAATATTATCAAAACCATTAGTAAACGCCTCATTTAACAGACGTTTGGTGTGAATAAGTCCAATAACATTATCCTTGTCATCATCATAGACTGGGATTCGTGAGAAATTCTGCCTCAAAATACTTTCGATAATTTCCTTGGTATCATCATTGATGTCCACCATAAACGCATCGGTACGCGGCACCATTACCTCACGCGCCACCATCTCATCTAGTGAAAAAATCCCCTGCAGCATTTCAATTTCATCTGCATCCAATGTTTCTTCACTATTGGTCAGCATATACTCAATCTCATCACGTGTCATTTTCTCATCTGCATCATCAAAAGTCATGGGAGTGATTCGACTGAGCAGATTGGTAGAGGCTGATAAAAGCCAAACAAAGGGACTGACAATTTTTCCCAAAAAGATGATAACTGGCGCTGTACGAACCGCTAGGGAATCTTTGAGGTTCAGAGCGATTCTCTTTGGATACAATTCACCAAAAACAATCGAAATATAAGTCAAAATAGCAACAGATAAGAAGCTTGCAATAGCTCTTGCGGTCTCAGAATTTCCCATCCAAGAAGCAATTTCCCGACCGAGTGTATTAGCCAAACTAGCTCCTGACAAAATTGTAATCAAAGTAATTCCAACTTGAATGGTGGATAAAAAGTGATTAGGTTTTTCCAAGACTTTTAACAAACGAATGTATTTTGCATCGCCTTCTTCAGCTTTTTGCTCTACACGAGCGCGATTTAAAGATACCATCGCCATCTCTGCTGCTGAAAAAAAGGCATTTAAAAGTGTTAAGACTAGTAATAGTAAAGCTTGCAGTAACAAGGTCTGACTGCTAGGGTCTTCCATGAATGTTCTCTCCTCATATATAAGTAATCTTAATTATAGCATACTTTTTGACTTCTTGCACAGGGAGTGTTAAAAAGAAAGTTTGAAGGAAGATTGCAAAGAAGAAAATCGATTGTTTAGGCTTCTAAATTTTGCAGAACTGTTTCCAAGCGTGAAATTGCATCAACAGGAAGTGCCGTTTTAGGGTATTTTTGATTAAAGGCAAGCAAGAAGTTCAGCCGTACTTGCATTCTTTCTCTAAGTAATTGTTTGTAGCGAGCATCAAAATTCGGAATCGGATACCCTTCACATTCCATGTATTCGAATCCTTCCAACGGTCCAAATGGTTTAAAATCTGCTTCTTCATCAACAATTTTTTCAATAATACTCAGACTGACCTCTTTTGAAATTCCCCTGCCCATATAAAATCCAGTATTGATGATATAGCAGTCAACACCAGATTCAAAGAGACTACGGAATTTCCGATAATCTTCCACCAAGGGATACACTCTAAATGGATTGGCATAAGGTTCAATCACCAAATCATCATGCTTGCCAATCACATTTTCAGCATTGGAACGCTTGGTCATCAAAGTACAGCCCATCGTAGAAGCCATCAGCGGATCGTTGATTTTGACTAACGGTGGGAGAGAATCATCTTTCATAATCCAGAAAATGGCTTGAATCGGCTCATCAATTCGATCGACCCGATTTGGTGTTGCAAAGCGAGACTTGACTGTCCGACCATTTCCATTTCGAATGTCCTCTGTCACTAATTTTTTTAATCCATTGTCATCCAGTGTCACACCACAATTCTGAACTGTTACAAAAAAGTCCTGCTCCCTATGCCCAATGGGATAGTCATTTGTTTTATCAAAATAGGACGGTTCCAAAGCAATGGAAGACCCATCTTTGACAGAAATAATAAAGGCATCATCATGCAAAACCTTAATATCATATTTTCCATTATGTTTTGCATGTGTCAGCGTGGATTTTCCTGAGCCAGATAACCCAAAGAAGGAGGCTACATAGTCTTTCTTTTCAGCCCCTTCTTGTTTAAAGATTTTCAAACCACCGTGACAAGCTACATATCCATTTCTAGCAGCAGTTGCCCAAGCTAAAGTTAAAGTCGCTTTTTTCAACTCACCAAAGTAATTTAAGCCCAAAATAATGACACAATTGTGCTGAGTATCAAAATAAACCAACCCTTCAGGATAATCTGGATGCTTCCATTTGGGGTCAAAAAAGACAAATATATCATTTTCATCATATTTTTTAGAAACTCTCAAACGATTTTTAAACTCTTCATCCAAAATTTGGAAATTTAAAAGCCAAGAATAGAGATTGTTGATTTCATCTTCAGGAACCATAAGATGAGCACAAACCATGAAGGCTTCATCAAGTCCTACAACTGCATCTGCCTTATAAAATTTTCGATGATGAGCCTGATAAATTGCACTGCGTACTATCGAAAGCAACTTCTCATCTTCCTCACTGTCCCTACCAAAAATCCGTCGAGCTTTAGCCGTTCGACCAACGACTGCTCCAGAATTCGTTAATAAAACGCGAGCATAAGAAGGCAAGCCCAATTCCTTTGTATGAATCACAGGCATATCTAGGACAACTGTTCCAGCAGCTGTAGAAGCTAATTGATAGGCTTCTTCCACTGTTTTTATTGCAACAACCTGATTTTCATAAAAAGCTGTTTCAATTATCGCCTTCAAGGGAGAAAAATAAGAAGAATCTTTTCTTATTTCCTGCGGAGAATATTTACGACGTGTTACCATAAGTGTACCTCCTCTATCTTATTAGTTCTATTTTAGCATAAAAATACACTTATGGTTTTAATAAAACGTATTAGAAAAAAAGGAGTGGAATTCCAAACTAAATTTTTGTTGCATTTAGTTTGCTTCCACTTCCCTATATTCATCATTCTAAAACATTAAGACATAGTCCTTCTGAATGTCTATTCATCTTTCAGACTTTGAAATTATTCAGCGTCCTGCTCTTATTTATTAATAATTCCGTACTCCTCATTTTTCTTTTGCTCCTGTGCAGCTCGATGATTATCATATAAATTCGCTAGGAATTTTGCAATTTCTTTCAAAATAGAATAAATCGGAATCGCTACAATCATCCCAACAATCCCATAAATATTACTTGACAAAAGCAAGAGAACCATAATGGTAATTGGATGCACCTTCATCACGCCACCTACAATCCGTGGATAGAGAATATTTCCGTCAATTTGCTGCACAATTAACATATATATAACTGCAATCACCATTTTTTTCGGATCAGCAATCAGATAAGTGATAACCATCGGAATCAACCCAATGCTTGGACCCACATAAGGAATAAGATTAGCAATCATAGAAAAAATAGCAAATATCAAAGCATATTTCAGACCAATAACACTATAGCCAATGAAAGCCAACGTTCCAATAATAAACGCATCAATCGAAATCCCACTAATATACCGAGCAATCGTTGCATTAAGATTGGTCAATAATTTCGTGATGTTGAGCTTATCCCGCTTCAAAACAGTTCTTTCCAACATGGGCAGTAATTTATCCCCGTCAATTAAGAAATAGACCAAAAAGATCGGCGTCATGATGAGAATCAAAAATGTATTCACTACTGCTGAAACGACACTCCCCAGACTATTGGTGACACTATTTAAAATATTTTGCAAAATATCCACATAAGACAAATTTAACTGCTTAATAATAGACTGGATATTCAGATTTTTAAAGAGAGAGTGCTGCGATAGCTGGTTAATCCAATTTTGCAATTCTCCATAAACATTTTGACTAGAAGAAATCAAACTTGTCAACTGCGTAATCAAAATAGGTAGCAGATAAATAATGCCCAGAGCAATAATCCCAAACAAGAGAACCAAGGTAATCAAAATTCCAAAAATCCGCTTAATTTTCAGCTCTTTCTCCAAAAATTTCACTAAAGGATTCGTCACATAGTACAAAAACCCCGCAATTAGAAAAGGAATTAAAACCGTATTTAAAACGCTCACAAAAGGGGAAATCAAGCCGTCCATTTGCCGCCAGATAAAAAAGATAATGGTTAGTAGTAAGACTTCTGTTGTCCAAAAAAATAACTTACTTTTATGAAACATACTGTTCCTCCTATCAGCTATTCTATCATATTTTCCACTAAAATAGAGTGCTTTTCTTAAAATGGCTTAAATTATTTTAAGAACAGTTCCTTTCGTTTCCCACTATCAAAACTTATTTTTCCATTTATTTTAATTTGTAAACCATTTTCACATGTACTCGTGATTCTAAAATGAAGGGTTCACTAACAGCTTCAAATCCAAATTTCTCATACAAGCCCACCACCTGCTCTTGCGCCTCTATGTGAATCTCTTTTTCAGGCCATTTTTCAGCACAAGTCTCCATAATAGCTTGGACCAACTTACGACCAAGCCCTTAACCGCGAGTAGAAGCCGCTGTTACGACACGTCCAAAATGAATAGTAGTACCCGTTTCAAATACTCTCGCATAAGCGTCTACCTCGCCGGCTTCATTTTCATGAAAAATATGGATCGCTTCTAAATCGTGCTCGTCCAAATCATTATAAACACTATTTTGCTCTACGACAAATGTTTCCAAGCGTAATTTCAAGCATTTATAAAATTCTAAGGTGGTTAATTCCTCAAATGTCTTTTTATACCACATACTTGTTTTCCCTTCTTCTTTATTATATAATAATTGTAAATGCAACTATAAAAGGAGCCTTTTATGGACTATCGTCATCTCTTTCGTCAAATGGGCATAATTTCTCGCCAAGCCATGATGAATATGAATCATGAAGCCAGCCAATACAACCTAGATAATAATCTTTTTCTTATCCTTATCCGCATTGTTGAGCATGAAGGACTGAATCAATCTCAACTTTCTCATATGGTAAAAATTGATAAAACAACACTTAGTCGCTCCCTTAGAAAACTAGAGGAAAAAGGATTTATCACAAAGAAAGTCAACTCTCAAAATAAGAAATTTAAAGAGCTTTTCCCTACGACGAAGGCTTTGCAAATCTACGACCGATTGATTGGATTTGAAACAATCTATATTCAGTCTGTTATGAAAAATCTGACATCTTCCGAGCTCTTTCAACTAGAAGCCATTCTCAATAAAATAGAAAATTCTCAATGAAATCAGTATAACATACATTAGTTGCATTTGCAACTTTGGAATTAAAAAATGACGAGGCTGGGACAAAAGTCCTTAACCTCGTCAGATTTTTATGAGTTTCTTGCAAGCCGCAGTGGTTGAGTGGGTGGGACGACAAAATCAAATTTCTCCGAAATTACCGATTTTTGTCCCACTCCCTTTTGATTATTTTGTTTCAAATCCTTCTGCAACTGCTTGTGCAAAATGTTCTTCAACGATTTCTGCACAGTGGTCACAAACAATTGCATGATAGCTGCGTTCTTTGACTGTTTCATCTACCCGACGGCAACGCTCACAAACTTGTCCCTCTGCATGCTCAACTGTAAAGGCTACATCCTCGAAAGCAATAGCATTTTCAGGAGCTTCCCCGTCTGCGATTGTTAATTTAGAAACAATGAGAAGTTGCGCAACATCGCTATTAACCGCTTCAAGTAGCGTTCTCACGACTTCATTTGGATAAACAGTCAAGTGAGCTTCCAAGGATTTTCCAATCACTTTTTCGTTACGTGCTTCTTCCAAAGCTTTTTGCGCTTGACTGCGGAAGTTCATAAAGGCTGTCCACGTATCCAAGATTTCTTCCTCATTAGGAAAAGTCAACGCATCTGGCAGTTCCGCTAATTGAACAAATTCTTCTGGCTCATGTTCTAAGTAAGACCAGATTTCCTCTGCTGTATGTGGAAGAATAGGGGTCAATAATTTTGTAATGTTTACTAGAATATCATAAAAGACGGTTTGCATTTGACGACGTTCTAATGATTTAGCTGCTTCAATGTAAACAACATCTTTTGCAAAATCAAGATAGAAAGCTGATAAATCAACTGTCACAAAGTTTACAATCGCTTTGTAAATATCTAAAAATTCAAAGTCCGCATAAGCCTCACGAATCGTCTTGACAAGTTGATTAAATCGAACGGTCATATACTTATCAACAGAGCGAAGGTCATCATAAGCAACAGTATCTTCTTTCGGATTGAAGTCAGATGTATTGGCAATCAAGAAACGGAGGGTATTCCGAATCTTACGGTAAGTTTCAGAAACTTGGCTCAAAATATCCATAGAGATACGAACGTCGTTACTGGAGTCTACACTCGTTACCCAAAGCCGCAAGATTTCCGCACCAAATTGTTTTTCAACATCACTTGGAGCAATCGTGTTGCCAAGAGACTTCGACATTTTCTCGCCTTTACCGTCCAAAGCAAACCCTTGTGAAAGAATTTGTTTATAAGGAGCTACACCATGGTTGGCAACCGATGTGATAAGCGATGAGTTGAACCAACCACGATACTGGTCTGACCCTTCAAGATAAAGGTCAGCAGGATAAGTCAATTCAGGACGATTGACCACCACACCATTCCAAGAAGAACCAGAATCAAACCACACGTCCATGATGTCCGTTTCTTTAGTGAATGTACCATTTGGTGACCCTGGATGAGTAAATCCTTCTGGCAGCAAATCTTTCGCTTCTCGTTGCCACCAAATGATAGAGCCATGTTCCGCAAAGAGCTCAGCCACATGCTCAATTGTTTTCTCAGTCATAATCGCTGTGCCGTCCTCTGCATAGAAGATTGGGAGTGGCACTCCCCAAGCCCGCTGACGTGAAATGACCCAATCTCCACGGTCACGAATCATATTGTAAAGACGAACCTTGCCCCATTCCGAATGGAACTTCACTTTTTCAATTTCGTCCAAAATTTCTTGACGGAATTTTGAAACTGAAGCAAACCATTGCGGTACTGCACGCCAAATAATTGGCTTTTTCGTCCGCCAGTCAAATGGGTAGGAGTGAGAAATTTCTTCTTGCGCAAGGAGAAGTTGACCTAACTTTTCAATTACTGTAGGAACTACCTTGTCATAAAATTGCCCTGCAAAATCTGAACCAGCATTTTCCATCATGATACCACGTTCATTAACTGTAACGGCTACTTCTAAGCCATTTGCAATCCCAACATTGTAGTCGTCCTCACCAAAACCAGGAGCTGTATGGACAATCCCTGTACCTGAATCTAGTGTAACGTGGTCACCAAGAATCACCAATTCATCCACTTCCTCATCCCACGGGTGCTCTGTCACGATATGGTTCAGTTCAGCACCGCGATGAGTTGCCAAGACCTCCACATCTTCCCAGCCAAATTTTTCAGACAAGCTATTGAGCAAGTCAGCAGCAACGACAAATTTACGGCTTTCCCCAGCTGGTTTTACCACAACATAATCAAAGTCAGCACCTACTGTCAAACCGCGAGAAGCCGTAATAGTAAATGGTGTTGTCGTCCAAACTACAATATAAGTATCTGTATCTAGCACATTTTTGCCGTCTTTTACCTTATTTGCATAGTAAAGAGAGGTTGAAACCAAATCATGATACTCAATTTCTGCCTCTGCAAGAGCTGATTCAGATGACCATGACCAATAAACAGGCTTCGCACCGCGGTAGATATACCCCTTTTTCGCCATTTCTCCAAATACGCGAATTTGAGCAGCTTCATAATCCGGAGTCAACGTCACATACGGATGCTCCCAATCACCAGAAACACCTAAGCGTTTGAAATCTTTCCGTTGCTTGTCTACTTGGCTGAGTGCGTAATCTCGACAAAGTTTTAAATACTCTGCCAAATCCATTTCTTTTCGCTTCACACCTTGCTTTGCCAGAACTTGCTCAATCGGAAGACCATGAGTATCCCAGCCTGGAATGTAAGGCGCATAATAGCCAGACATAGATTTTGAACGCACAATAATATCTTTTGAAATCTTATTCATGGCATGACCAACGTGAATATTTCCATTAGCATAAGGAGGGCCATCGTGAAGTGTAAAGTGTGGTTTACCTTCATTCAATTCTTGACGACGTTGATACAACTTTGCATCTTCCCACTCTTTTTGCCAAAGAGGTTCTTTATTCGGCAAACCAGCACGCATTGGAAAAGCTGTTTTTCCAAGATTAAGAGTTTCTTTTAATTTCATAAGTTCTCCTTTTTCATATTAGTAACAAATTAAAATAAAAAAACCACAAATTCATCCAAAGGACGAAAATTCGTGGTACCACCTTCATTTAGACAAGAATAAGATTCCTATCCCTCTTACTCGTAACGTGAGTTAAGCGTTAAATCTTACTGTTTTCAGATTTAAGTTTGCAAAATGATAATCCTAACAAAAGGAATTACAGGTCTCTCACCGTCACCTGCTCGCTGCGAATATTTTGTTAGCATCTTGTTTTTACATTCTCTTATAAAATATCTACAGATTCTGTTGAAGTAGCTTCTGAGTTATCTGTTGAAGTCTCAGCATTTGTCAGATTTAATCCTAAGACAGACTCATCTAATGTTTCAAACGCTTGTGTTTCGGCTAATTCACGATTTGCTTCTTCAATGCGTCTTTGTAATTCTTCCATTTCCTCTGGAGAGAACTGACGCGTCACATCCACTTCATCTTCTTCTGGAGTCGTTACGACTTCACCCAAAGCAGACTGAACAACTTCTTTAAAGGCTTCATCACTAGTCTGCAAGTAAGTAGCTGTTGGGCGAAGAATATCTTCCCATTCTGAAGAATTCACAATGCTTAATTGACTTTCAATGGTTGATTTTAAACGTTGGTGGAAAACACGCGTTTTATTTTTCAACTCTTCTGTTTCAACAGCCACTTTCTTAGCATTATCAGTCGCTTGACGAAGAATTTCATTAGCCTTGTATTTTGCCTCATCCAACAAATGTTGGGCTTCTTGCTCAGCCTTATGAACAATGTTTTCAGAACGGTCATTTGCCGCTTGTTTTACACGTTCTGCCGTATCTTGTGCAATCAATACAGATTGGCTAAGGGAATCCTTCATCTCGTCAAAATAGGTCAAACGTTCTTCCAGATTTTTAATTTTTGACTCTTGCTCATGATTGACACGAACTAAATCTTCGTAATCTTGGACAATGATATCAAGAAATTCATCTACTTCATCAACATCATATCCTCTAAATTTGTGAGCAAAAGCTTTATCTTTAATTTCTAACGATGTAATAGCCATATTTTCTCCTTACTTACTAGACAATAATTCAACAGTTAACTTATACTTCCCATTTTTTGAAAAGCCATTTTCTCTTAAAACTTTTACTCTCCCATATCCTCGTACACTAATTAAGTCATTCAATAACAAATGATGACTGGGATTATCCAGCATGGAATAGTTTACCTTAACTTGCTTTGTTGCTATCAGCCGAGCGGCAATGCTTCGTGACAAATGAAATGAGGCAGCTACCACTTTATCCAAACGCATACTAGAGACAAGCACATCTCTTAGCTTTGAATCAGTTTGAGCGATAATTTGTTGTGAAAAATCCACTTGCTTCAATTTTACAGGTGTCTTTGCTATCCTTGAGATATGATCGATGAAAAATTGAGTGAATTTCTTATCTACCATAATTTGTGCTCTACCTGAAGCTACAAGAATATCACCAAACACTTTACGTTCAATCCCTAATTGATTCAATAACGTTCCCATTATTTGCGAATGGGTTAAGTGGTGAAATTTATTCGCATAGCTGATTTCTAACAGATCCATTTCAAAATCATTTAATTGCAACTCATAGTAGAGAGGAGCAATAATGACTTTAGCAAATTCACTCGTATAATAATCCGAACTTGAAAATATTTGCAATTGTAAGCGATTCCCAAGATTTCGCAAAACTTCAACTTGATGTGGATTTACAAATGAAGTCACTTCAAAAGAATAAGAATCTTCAACTCGCTGCATCTGTTCTAAACTTTTATCAACAAATTCACGTTCTTCTTCTGCAAAATGTTGATATAAATGTTTGCTATTCTTCATGAATTTAAGCTAAAAGCAAAAGGGCATTCAAAATGATGCCAGAAACAAAATTCAGAAGAAAGATAACAACAAGAACCGTCCAATCAATCCCAGCAAATTGTAGGTTGAAACGTTGAAATGGTTTTAAAACAGGCTCTACTATCCGCAGAATCAATTGACCAAGTGATGTTTGATAGGCACCCGGAAACCAAGATAAGAGAGCATACACCACTAAAATAAATGAATACACTCTTACCAAATTATAAAGTATATTTACAATCCAAACCATGTTTTTATCTACGTTTCATATCAAAATCAAATTCGCCACTTTGCAAATCATCAGGCAATTTTAAATCCTCAACATTTACAATAACATTGATTGGTGTTAAAAGGTACATTGTACTTGCAACTTTTTTTATATTTCCTGCAAGCACATAACGAGCACCATCCAAATAGTCCAAACAACGACGAGCTTGCACTTCTGTCATATATTGAAAATCAATCAAAATACTTTCATTAACAATTAACAAATCAACAATTTCAGTTGTTTCTTCATATTTTCTTGGGTAACGAACATTGATGGTCACTTTGTCATCTGAAATCGTGCGATGTTGTGCCAATTCTTGCTGGCGCGCATGAAGACGAGTGATGTTTTCATTTGCTCCTGACCTTGTAGAAGATTGTACAGAACTACTCGCTGTGTGTACTGTTCTTTCTTTAGTAGGTGTTACAGATTGACTACTCGCACGTAGTGGTAGCTCAGGCGTTTGAACGCCAGCATCTTCACCATCTTCCGTAAAGTAATCAATGAATTTATCAAATCTATCTTTAAGAGACATAATACTTTCCTATTTAAAAAATGCGGTACCAATTCTGACAAAAGTCGAACCATTTGCAATAGCTATTGCATAATCACGGCTCATTCCCATACTTAAATCAGTAAAAGGCATATTAGGTAACTGTTTACGTTGTAATCTTTGCTGTAATTGATAGGCTTGTTGGAAAATGACATTTAATTCCGCTTCATCTGCTTCAATCGGTGCCATTGTCATCAAACCTACAATCTGGATGTTTTCAAGTTTTTCTAGCTCAGGTAAAATAGTATCAATTTCCTCTATAGCAAAACCATGTTTACTGGCTTCTTTGGAAATATTTACTTGTAAAAAGCATTTAATGATATGTTCAGCTCTTTTATTGATTTCTTGAGCTAATTTTACGGAATCTAAGGCATGGAAATAATCAACATAATTGATGACGTCTTTCACTTTCCGCCTTTGAAGTGTACCAATTAAGTGCCAAGTTACACGTTCATCTTTCAGAGCCTGATATTTCTCTAGAAATTTATCAACTCGATTTTCACCGATATGATGAATTCCTGCTTTAACTAGCTCTTTAGCAGTAGAGCTGTCAACATATTTGGTGACAGCTATTACTTCTACTGAATTTTTTGAGCGATTAGCTTTTTGAGTAGCTTGCGCTACATTTTCCAAAACTTGATATGTATTCTTTTCTAAATCCATTTTAACGGTTTTTAAAGAAAGGTGGTGTTTCTAATTCATCGTCATCAGAACTAGTGTCTTCATAACGCTCTACAGCTGGTGCAGCACTCGCATCTGTTGAGCGAACAATATTTTCACGACGCAAATCCCAATCACCAAATGCTGAAGCCTGTGGCGCTTCTGTCCGTTGACGACTTGGCTTTGGAACTTCAAGATTTTCAGTCAAATCAAAGTTACGGTCATAACCTTGGCTTCCTCTAGAATTACGATTTTCACGAGTTCCAGCTGCATAAGAATTTTGTTGAGCAACTGGACGAACACCACTTACTCGATCAATTTTTTCTTGACGAACACCCGTTGCAACAACTGTCACACGAATTTCATCTTTCATGCTGTCGTCAATAGAAGTACCTAACCAAATATTAACACCATGACCTGCTGCTTGATTGACGATTTCTGATGCTTCTTCTGCTTCAATCAAGGTCATATCAAGACCACCTGTAACGTTGATAATGACATCTTCAGCTCCATCAATCGTTGTTTCAAGAAGCGGTGAATAGATAGCCTTACGTGCAGCTTCAATAACACGTTCTTCGCCACTACCAATACCGATTCCCATAAGAGCATCACCTTTATTTGCCATAACGGTTTTTACATCAGCAAAGTCAAGGTTAATAAGTCCTGGGCTTGTAATCAAGTCCGTAATTCCTTGTACACCTTGACGAAGGACATTGTCTGCTTCGCTCAATGCTTCAAGAAGAGGAGTTTTCTTATCAACAATTTCAAGTAAATTATTGTTTGAAATGATAAGAAGTGTGTCTACATGCTCACGAAGTTCATTAATTCCTTCAATCGCAAAGTTACCACGCTTACTTCCTTCAAAGCCAAACGGACGAGTAACAACTGCAACAGTTAAGGCACCAAGACCTTTTGCAATACGAGCAATAACTGGTGCAGCACCTGTACCAGAGCCACCACCCATACCAGCAGTAATAAAGACCATATCAGCTCCCGTAAGAGCTTCTGTCAACACTTCTTCGCTTTCTTCAGCCGCTTTACGACCGATTTCAGGCTGTCCTCCAGCACCTAGGCCGCGAGTCAACTTTGGTCCAAGCTGAATAACTGTTTCTGCTTTTGAGCCACTCAGAGCTTGCACATCTGTATTGGCAGCGATAAATTCAACGCCTGATACTCCTTCATCAATCATGCGGTTAATGGCATTACCACCACCACCACCGATACCAATAACTTTAATTACTGCTCCCTGTGCCGCAGCTGTATCAAATGAAAATGTCATAATGTATTACCTTCTCCTTTAATCAAACATATTGCCAAGTAGATTTCGAACACGATCTGTCAATTTTTCTTTTGGTTGTTGAGATTGTGTCGGAAGTGGTTCGGGACGTTCAACTTCTTCTGCTGGTTCAGCAATCGGAGTCACAGTTGTTTGTTGCGGCTGAGTAAAGCGCTGCAACGGATTGAACGACTGAGTTTGTTGAGTCGGACGAGAAAATTCAACCGGTTGATGACGCAGAAGTTCATCACCGTGAACGGCAGCTTGTGCTAAAACATCCACTTCAGACAGATTTCCAGCATATTCTGATAAGCTAATGACATGAGCAAAAGCTGGATTACGAATACCGATTTGATTTGGTACATATAGTTTAACAGGAACACCGAAAACTTCTTGCGCCAATTCCACCACACCTGGTAAAATTGCACCACCACCAATAATAACAAGTCCACCTGGAAGTTCTAATAAGTGTCTTCTTTCTAAATCTTGCTTGATTTGTTCAAAGATATGCTTAACACGTGCTGAAATAATTTCTGCTAAATAGCGCTCTGTTACTTCAACTGGCTCCACTTCTCCAATCACTTCCACTTGGAATGACTCATTGCTAGCAGCCGGTACATAAGCCTCTCCGTAATTAAACTTCAAACTTTCGGCAAGTTTTTTAGAAGTTTTTAAAACTTTTGAGATGTCTTTTGTGACGTATTCGCCACCTTCTTGATAGATATTAGTGAATTGCAATTCTTGGTTGCGGACAGAAGCAACTGTTGTCTGTCCTCCACCCATATCAATAACAGTTGCACCAAATTCACGTTCGCCTTCATTTAGAACAGATTTGGTCATAGCAAGCGGAGAGATGATAATATTTTCAACTTGAACTCCTGCACGCTCAACTGTTTTTCGTAAATTGTGAAGAATGGTACGTGGTCCTGTGTAGAGAAGTCCACGCATTTCTAAACGAATGCCCATCATTCCACGAGGATCACGAATTCCTTGGAAGCCATCTACGATGAATTCCTCTGGAATAAAGGTAATAACTTCACGATCTGGAGTCATACTTTTTGTCAAAGCAGATCTCACAACGTTTTCAACATCTGTATCTGTAATTTCTTTTGTTTCACTTGTCACAGGAATCATACCTTGTGTTGCTTCAATCTGCAACAGGTTAGCAGGCAAACCAACATTCACCAACTTAATGGAAATTCCTGCTTTTTCTTCTGCTTGTGAAATTGCTGATTTTATAGCACTTGCTGCTGCTTCGATATCTACAATGATACCATCTTTTACGCCAGCACTTTTTGCATTACTAACTCCGATTACGTTTAATTCATTGTTTACATGTTCTGCTACCAAGACCTTAATGGAGCTTGTTCCGATATCTAATCCTGTAAAAAAGCCATCTCTAGCCATTAGACCATTCCTCTCTATCTACCAAGTTTCTCACTTATCAATTTAACTATCAAAAAAGTATAGTTATTCAAAGCATATTATAACATAAAAAAATAAAAATTGGGTAGATTTTCTGCATTATTTTAGCTATTTCTATAACTAAATATTCCCGCTTCCATATCCACAACGCTTGTTTCCGTCAATTGTGGTTTAATTTTTTCATAATAAGGTAGTTTTTTAGCTACTTCTGACAAAGGAACTAAGATTTTATTTCCATCTGTCATAGTGATTGTCAGCAAATCCTCAGTCGCTTTACTCGGTGTATGCTGAACCGTTTGAATTTCTGATTTGATTGTATTAGAAATACCTGATAATTGTTGCACAAATTTCTTAAGCATTGCTTTATCTGAAAAATCAAGTGTTATATAACTTTTTGGCAACTGTGATTTTTTAACTGGAGTAGCAATTTCTTCTCCACTAGATAATACTGGGAAATACTGCTCCCCAGAATAATCATAAGCAACAACCGTGTATTCTGTTACTTTTATTTTAAATGTAATTGGAAATTGGTAACTTATCTCTGCTTTTTTCACCCATAGACTTGACAATTTAATATTTCTAGCATGTGCCTTTTGACTTAAATATGTCGTCAAGGTGTAATCCTCTTTTTGAATACTAGAAGCATCCAGCACCTCTGTTTTTGAAAGCTGTTTATTGCCCGTCACCTCTATATTCTTTAATTTTGAATAGGGGCTTATAAAATAAACAGCTAAAATTAACAAAATAGAACTTAGAATCAATACTGGCAAAGCACGGTAGATATGGCGAGAAGCGATTTTTTCTCTTGTCTCTTTTGCTTCCTGCTTAGCTTGTTTGCGTTCTGCTTTCTTCTTTTTTCTCAAGTCTGTTTTATCAAGAGGCTCATCTTGTTCTTCCTCAGAAGTTTCTGTCTCGGTAGGCTTTTCTGCCTCCTCTGACTCGTTCTCTTGAGTATCCGCTGTCACTTCTTCTGTATTTTCATCATTCTTTTCGACATTCTCTTTTTCAGAACTTGGCAAATGCTGCTTTTTTTGCTCTGCTAGTTCTTTCTCTTTTTCAGCTTCTTCTTGAGCCTTTTTTTCAAGGTATTCCTTGTTTCTTTTTTGCCACTCAGAAAGTTTTTCTGTTTCTTGCTCTTTCTGATCCTCTTGCTTCTTTTTTGTCATTTTCTTCCTTTGTCCATGTCATTTTTTAAAAGGTTATAAAATTCATCTAACGATTTTATTTCGTGGGACTGTTTCATGTTTTCTTCATAAAATGCTTTCTGTTCAAGCAACTCTGCAATCATTTTTTGAAGATTTTCTAAATTCAGTTGAGGCTCATCTAATTTTTTAGCATAGCCTTTTTTTACAAAATAATCCGCATTTTCAATCTGATCGCCGCGACTTGCTTCGCGTCCCAAAGGAACAATTACATGGAGTTTTGCCATAGCCAACAATTCAAAAATAGTATTAGAACCGCCACGTGTGATAACGATATCCGCCAAGTCCATCAACGATTGATAAAGGTCAGTCACATAAGCAACCCGGTAGAGATGACTTGATAATTCGTCTAAACTAGCATCGCCTGATAAATTGATAATATTATAATGCTGAGTTAGCTCTACTTTATTTGCCGTTACAAAATCATTAAAAACCTTTGCTCCCGCTGATCCACCAACAAACAGAAGTGTCGGAAGGTTTTCATCAAAATGCTGCCGAATCGCTTGAATCTGCTCATTTGGAGTAGTTGTTTTTTCTCCTACTTTTGTCACAGCTCCCACATGCTCAATTTTTGTCAACGCATGGGCTTGTTCAAAAGTAGAATACATTTTTATCGCACATTTGTAAGCAATTTTATTTGCTAGACCAATAGAGAGGTCTGATTCATGTACATAAACTGGAATCCCAGCTAAGCGAGCTGCAATGACAGGAGGAACTGATACAAAACCACCTTTAGAAAAGAGAGCTTGCGGACGAACCTTTAACATAATTCCTAAAGATTGCAAAATGCCCCAAGCCACTTTGAATACATCTAACATATTTTGCCAAGAAAAGTAACGTCGTAATTTCCCCGTCGCTATAGAATGAAAAGCGATGTCCAACCCCGACTTCTGGATTTCTTGGTATTCAATCCCATGCTTATCACCAATATAGTGGACTTGCCATCCTGCTTCTAGGAATTTTGGAATGAGCAAAAGGTTTAGAGTCACATGACCAACCGTCCCTCCACCTGTAAATACAATCTTTTTCATCTTAACCCTTTAATTCTTCAAATGTTGCAATAAATTCATCGCCACGGACTTCAAAATTCGGATACATATCCCAGCTAGCATTAGCCGGGCTGAGAAGAACAATGTCACCTGCTTGTGCTTCAGCAAAAGCTTTTTGCGTTGCATCTTTCACATCAGCAGCATCCATATAGCTAACACCTGCTTTATCTGCTGCTCTCTTGACACGTGCTGCAGATTCTCCAAGAATAACCATTTTCTTCAATCCTTGAATATCTGGCACCAATTCGTCAAATTCATTGCCACGGTCCAGTCCACCAGCAATCAAGATAACCTTGCTATTGTCAAAACCAGACAAAGCCTTTTGCGCTGCAAGAATATTTGTGGATTTGCTATCGTTATAAAATTTAACATGGTTGATTTCACCGACATATTGGAGACGATGTTTAACACCGCCAAAACCTGCCAAAGTTTCTTTGATGACTTGTTTTTCAATGCCACGCAGTTTCGCAACTGCAATAGTTGCGAGGGCATTTTCAACATTATGACTTCCCGGAACGCCAAGCTCATCTGCTGCCATAACAGGCTCTCCACGGAAGGTCAACATGTTTCCCTCTAAGTAAGCGCCGTCTACCTTTTCTGTCGTTGAAAATGGTACAACGGTCGCTTGCGTCTTTGCAGCCAGCTCTTTCGCTAATGTTTGGTTGAAATTCAATACGAGGAAGTCAGATTTGCTCATATTTTTTTGAATGTTCCATTTAGCCGCCACATAATTTTCAAAAGAGCCATGATAATCAATGTGAGTTGGCATCAAGTTGGTAATCACTGCAATCTCTGGGTGAAAGGTTTCAATACCCATGAGTTGGAAAGAAGACAACTCCATAACTAGAGTATCATTTTGGGTTGCAGTTGTTGCAACTTGACTGGCTGGAAAACCAATATTTCCAGAAAGTAGACCACTTTGACCACCTGCAGTCAAGACTTCCGCAATCATCGTCGTTGTTGTTGTTTTTCCATTAGAACCCGTAATCCCAATAATTGGAGCATCTGAAATCAAATAAGCCAACTCAACTTCAGTGATGACTGGGATTTCCTTTTCCAATGCTTTCTTGACCATAGGGTTGTCGTAACGAATACCAGGATTTTTGACCATTAGTTCAAATTCTTCATCCAAGAGTTCCAAAGGATGACCACCTGTTACTACTTTGATGCCTTCTTCAAGAAGAGACTGAGCAGCAGGATTTTCCTCAAATGGCTTTCCGTCATTCACTGTGACAATCGCTCCCAACTTATCTAGTAAACGAGCAGCGGATTCACCAGACTTGGCCAAGCCTAAAACTAAAACTTTCTTATTTGCAAAATTTATAATGTGCTTCATAACATGCCTCTTTTTAATTCTTCTGTATCTATTTTACCTTTTTTTCAGAAAATAAAAAAGCCTTTACGGCTTTTTATTCTTGTCTGTTACGAAGTTTTGAGCGAAACGATACTTTTCTATCTTTTTGTGACAATTTTGAAATATCACGTAGAGAAAAATATGCTACGCCAATCATTGCAATTCCTACGAAAAATTTAGACGGTAATTGAAAAATCTGAAATACTGCCAATCCTAATAAAATGATAAAAGCGACTAGAGCAATCACTAAAACTACTACATTTAAAGTCCCTTTAATGCTTTGCGGAGTAGCAAAAATGTAAAATAATAGAATGAGAATTCCAAAGATCAAATAAAACATTTCTGCTCCTTTCTAGCCTATCCACTTCTTTCATATATTAACAGCAAAGCAAATCATTCTTTCATTATTCAGCTGATTTTTTCTTTTTAGCAGCTTTGGCACGTTGATTTTTATCAAGAATTTGTTTCCGCAAACGGATAGATTCTGGTGTCACTTCCATGTATTCGTCATCATTCAAAAATTCGAGTGATTCTTCCAATGTCAAAATACGAGGTGTTTTTATAACTGCTGTTTGATCTTTCGTTGCAGAACGTACATTAGTCATTTGTTTTGCTTTTGTAATATTGACCGTCAAGTCATTTTCGCGTGAATTTTCACCAATAATCATTCCTTCATAGACTTCTGTACCTGGATTGACAAAAATAGTTCCACGTTCTTCAATAGACATGATAGAGTAAGTCGTTGCTTTTCCTGTATCAATTGACACGAGAGCTCCACGACGGCGTCCACCAATCTCACCTGGAATCAATGGTAGATATTGGTCAAAGGTATGGTTCATAATCCCGTAACCACGCGTCATAGAAAGGAATTCAGTTGAGTATCCAATCAAGCCACGCGCAGGCACAAGGAAAATCAAACGTGTTTGTCCGTTTCCGGTAGCCACCATGTCTAACATTTCACCCTTGCGCTCAGAAAGACTTTGGATAACCGAACCTTGGTATTCTTCTGGGGTGTCAATTTGCACACGCTCAAATGGCTCACATTGCACACCGTCCACTTCTTTGACGATAACTTCTGGGCGCGATACTTGTAACTCATAGCCTTCACGACGCATGGTTTCAATTAAGATTGATAAGTGCAATTCTCCACGACCTGACACAATCCATTTATCTGGTGAGTCAGTCGGATCCACACGAAGCGAAACGTCCGTTTGCAATTCTGCTTGCAGGCGTTCCTCAACCTTACGAGATGTCACCCATTTTCCTTCACGACCAGCAAATGGTGAATTGTTCACCAAGAAAGTCATTTGCAGCGTTGGTTCGTCAATGTGAAGAATTGGCAATGGTTCTACTGCATCTGTCGGAGTAATCGTTTCACCAACAAAGATATCTTCCATACCAGACACGGCAATCAAATCACCTGCTTTGGCTTCGTCAATTTCACGGCGTTCTAATCCAAAGAAACCAAATAGCTTGGTGACACGGAAGTTTTTCGTTGTGCCGTCTAGTTTAGAAAGCGTCACTTGGTCTCCAACTTTCACCGTTCCGCGGAAAACACGACCAATCCCAATACGACCTACAAAGTCATTGTAGTCCAAAAGAGAAACTTGGAATTGAAGCGGCTCGTCTGAATTATCCACTGGTGCTGGAATATGATCAACAATGGTATCAAAAAGCGGTGCCATGGTATGCTCTTGGTCAGCAGGGTCGTCTGACATAGAAGACGTTCCGTTGATAGCAGAAGCATACACGACAGGGAAATCCAGTTGGTCATCATCTGCACCCAGCTCGATGAAAAGTTCCAAGACTTCATCCACCACTTCTGCAGGGCGTGCAGACGGTTTGTCAATTTTATTAACGACAACAATCGGCACCAAATCTTGCTCGAGTGCTTTTTTCAACACAAAACGAGTTTGTGGCATAGTTCCTTCATAAGCATCAACAACCAGAACAACCCCGTCCACCATTTTCATGATCCGCTCAACTTCTCCACCGAAGTCCGCGTGTCCTGGAGTGTCCATGATATTGATACGAACACCGTTGTAAGCAACAGCTGTATTCTTAGCAAGAATGGTAATTCCGCGTTCTTTTTCAAGATCGTTGGAGTCCATTGCGCGTTCTTGCAACTCTTTTCGATCGTCCAAAGTATGTGATTGCTTCAATAATTCGTCCACCAGCGTTGTTTTCCCGTGGTCAACGTGAGCGATAATAGCGATATTGCGAATATCTTCTCTTAATTTTGTCATTTTATCCTCTAAATCTTAAGTTTTATTTCTAACTGAACAATTATACCACAGATTACAGTAAAAAACACAGTTAAACTGGGTGTAAATGTTTTCATTAGAAAATCAATGTCCGACAAATTTATTTACATTCTTTATTGCAAAATTATGATATGATAAGAAAAAAACAAAGGAAACTGTATGCGTTTAGATGTTCTACTAGCTCAAGCTCACATTAGTCGTAAAAAGATGAAGCAAGCTCTCCTAAAAAAGAAAATCTTGGTAGATGACTGTCCTGCTCGAAAACTTAGTCAAAATGTTGATACAGGCTTGCAGACGATTATGATAGAGGAACAACCTGTTCTGGGCAAGCCTCATCAGTATTTTATGATGAATAAACCCCTTGGTGTCGTGACAGCTAACTCCGATGCCAAATCCCAAACGGTTCTAGATCTCATTAGACCTGAAGATTTCAATGATAAGTTATATTCTGTCGGGCGACTCGATCGAGATACCTGCGGATTGCTGTTAATCACTGACAATGGTCCGCTCGGTTTTCAATTGCTTCATCCTCAATATCATGTCACAAAAACATACAAGGTTGAAGTTAATGGTCCCCTAGACGACCAAGCAGTGCAATCCTTTCAAAAGGGCATCGTTTTTCTTGACGGAACAAGTTGTAAACCAGCTACTCTTACAATTCATTCTTCTAGCTCAAACAAAAGCAGTGCTACTGTCACTATTTCTGAAGGAAAATTTCACCAAATCAAAAAGATGTTTTTAACTGTTGGTGTCAAAGTTACTTCTCTTAAACGAACGCATTTCGGAGATTTTGAATTAAACCCAAACTTAGCCACAGGAGAATACCGAGTATTGAACCAAGCAGAACTCGAAATAGTGAGGCACTATCTAGAAAAAAGCTATTAAAAGTGAGCAACCCGCTTGGATTACTCACTTTTGATTTTTCCTTTCCATCCATCTAGTCCTGTAGAGAGGATGTAAATATTTTGATAACCTTGTTTTTTTAATAGAATAGCTGCATTCATCACACGTTGTCCACGACTATTTTCATATAGTAAAACAGTCTTGTCCTTACGAATCGCTCCTAAGCTTGTTTTTAATTGCTGTGACGGAATATTTCGTGCCCCTAAAATATGTTTACGACGAAAATCGGCTGGATCTCGTAAATCAATTAACTGACCTTGACGAATCATATCACTAAATTCTGCATTGTCTACTACCTTAGCCGCACGACGAACACGAATATAGTTAAAGCCCATCCAGCCTAACGTTCCAACAATAATTGCCAATAAAATCCAGTTTAACATGTTTTCTCCTCATTCTTCTTCAAATATTGTAACTCCAACTGATGTTCCTTTCGCAAGACCCGCTCAGCTTCTAGATAGTCCATTCTTTCTATCAAGCCCGCATCATAAATCCTCTCTAACTCAATTTTCATCATTTCAATATCATACAAGCGCTTACCCATATAGATAATAATGCCAAAACTTTTGAGGTATTGCTGCACATCATAAAGTGTTTTCATGAGGCTTATTTTACCAGAATTTTAGGAATATTTCAAGGTTGAAAAGAACTCATTTTGTAAGTAAAACATTCTTCAAGTGCTCAAAAACAACAAAAAAGCCGCCGATTGGGCGACTCTTATAGGGAGATTATTATGAAAAAGAAAAGTTTAGGATTTTTATCAAATAAAGTTAGGAGGTCTTCATCTGATGATGTTAGTATAACGCCACCTCCTTAAACTTATCTTAAATTCTAAAAGATTTTAAAAATTTATTTTCTACTCTCAAAAATTTACTTACAAACCCGGAGTTTGACCGATTTCTGCTGTTAACATCCAGATATTCTTTTCAAGTTCTGCTTTTGCACCGACAAAAATATCGTTGGTCACATCATCTCCTTCTTCATCCGTTACATCCAGAGCTTCTTGGTAGAGACCTACCAAGTAACGGAAGATTTCGATGACACGTTCCAAACTTTCTGCAACATTCTTACTGAATTTTCCTTCTTTTTCTTCAATATTGCTGTGTTGGATAAATTCACTCAAAGTTGAATACGGCGTTCCACCTAAAGTAATCAAACGTTCACTTACTTCATCCAAAGTCGTATCCAAGGTTTCCATGTACTCATCCATCTTAGGATGCCAAACCATAAAACCAGCTCCACGCATGTACCAATGTACTTGGTGAAGAGCAATGTGAGCGGTGTATAAATCCGCTACCACTTGGTTTAAAACTGCTTTTGTTTTGGGAAGAGACTTACTGAAAGACTCAACACTTGAGAAAGTTGCAACATCTTTTGCTGCTTCATTTTTTAGATTAACCATTATCCTACCTCGCTTTTATTTAGAATGATTCTAATCTTTTTGATTATAGTTTAATTATAATGTTTCTAAATAAGAAAGTCAAATGATTGAACTCAGAAATTTCTTTTATTAGAAAAGTTGCAATTTTTTAGAATTATTTGCGAATAAAAAAGTATGATTCATTTTTATTTTTTCTTGGTTGGAAGCATTGTGGCTTCTTTTTTAGGGCTGGTTGTTGATCGCTTTCCTGAACAGTCCATTATCGTTCCTTCCAGTCATTGTAATGCTTGTGGGCAGAAATTAGCACCTCGTGATTTAGTCCCTGTCCTTTCACAGCTTATCAATCGACTGCGCTGTCGGTTTTGTCAGTCAAAAATTCCCATTCGCTACTTGATATTAGAGTTGGTAGGTAGTTTACTCTTTCTCGCAACTTCCTTAAGCTACTTAACTATCAGCCAACTTGTCTTGCTCATAATGGGAATTACACTAGCTCTTTATGATCAAAGAGAACAGGAATATCCTATCCTCATTTGGTTGTTCTTTCATCTTCTTCTCCTATTTTTGGTAGGTTTTAATCTTCTAATGACTATTTTTTTAGCTCTTGGAATTTTGGCTCATTTCGTTGATTTGCGTATCGGTGCAGGAGATTTTCTTTTTCTAGCTTCTTGTTCAACTATTTTCAAGTTGACAGAGATTCTTTGGCTGATTCAAATTGCCAGCTTAGTAGGCTTATGTCTCTTTTGCTTAAAAAAGAGAAAAGACAGGATAGCTTTCGTTCCCTGTCTTTTGATTGGAGTGATTGTTCTACTTATGTATGAGTTGTTACTTCAATAAAATTAGAATGACATCCTATCATGAGGCTAGGATGGATGTATCCAGATTCTCGAAATAAGAGAGCGATGATTACAATTTTCAAATTTTAGTTTTTAGACATAATCTTCCCAGATTTCATAATTTTTGGGGAATAATGTACCAGCAATCATGATCGTCTATTTCACTCTTGATTTTTCATGTTTCTTTTTTCTAAATAGTCAGCAATAGCGGCTACATCTTTATCGCCGCGCCCAGATACATTGACGATAATAATCTTGTCCTTACTCAATCGAGGCGCGCGTTTAACTGCTTCTGCAATATCGTGGGAACTTTCAATGGCAGGAAGGATCCCTTCTTTTCGCGTCAACAATAACAGTGCATCTACCGCTTCATCATCTGTTGCAGCCACATACTCAACTCGACCTGAATCTTTAAAAAAGGCATGTTCAGGACCAACTCCCGGATAGTCCAATCCAGCGGAAATAGAATAAACAGGAGCTACCTGACCATCTTCTGAAAATACAGCATACGTTTTCATGCCATCGACAACTCCAATGGAGCCTTTAGCCATTGTAGCCGCATGCTTGTCTGTATCCAAGCCATGACCAGCTGCTTCAACACCAACTAAATTGACTTCTTTATCTGCCACGTATTCAGAAAATGCTCCAATTGCATTAGAACCTCCGCCGACACAGGCAATAATATAATCTGGTAGGCGACCTTCCTTATCTAGAATTTGACGGCGGGATTCCTGACTAATGACCTTTTGAAACTCATGCACAATCGTTGGATAAGGATGAGGACCAACAGCTGAACCTAGGACATAAAAAGCATCTAAATCTGTCATCCAAGCAGCAAAAGCAGCATCTACCGCATCCTTTAATGTTTTAGTCCCTGTTTCGACCGCATGGACAGTTGCTCCCATCATTTCCATTCGGAAAACATTCAATCGCTGGCGTTCCACATCTTCTGCTCCCATATACACATCGCATTTCATGCCAAACTTAGCAGCCGCTGCAGCTGTTGCTACTCCATGTTGACCAGCTCCAGTCTCTGCGATAACTCTGGTCTTATCTATCCGTTTTGCTAGGAGGATTTGCCCTAAAACATTGTTTAATTTATGAGAACCTAGATGATTCAAGTCTTCTCGTTTGAGATAGATTTTTGCACCTCCTAAATAGTCCGTCAAACTTTCTGCAAAATAAAGCGGTGTCTCTCGACCTGCATAATCTGCTAAATAACGATGATATTCTGCTAGGAATTCTTGATCTTTCTTATACTTTTCAAATGTCCCCTCTAGCTCGTCTAATAAAACTTGAATCGGTTTCGGTACAAAGCTACCACCAAATTGACCAAAATATCCTTTATTTCTACCATGATGCCTCCTCACAATCTTTAGTATTCTTGAATTTAAACAACAAAATGCCCCCACACAAAAACTGTGTGAGGGCGTATGAGCGCGGTGCCACCTCAATTATGGGAAAAGTATACCTTATCCGCATATCTCTATCTTGTCTATCAACAAGCTGTACTGTAAGGTGTGCACACCGAATTTTTATTGTTTCAAATTCATATCATTTACATCAGCCCATTTCATAGATATCTACTACTTGTTTACACCTAGCACAAGCTCTCTGGAAGTATCAATTTACTACTTTTCTGATGTTTGAGCATTATTATAGAGTTTTTCTACCATTCTGTCAATAAAATAGTGAAAAAGCATCCTAAATCCGAACAATAACCCTTATTTTTACTTAGAAGTCAGAAACTTATCTTTCCAATGGCTGACACAAGTTTTATACAATAGAAAAGCCAGATATCCGCCTAATGTATTTGTCCATAAATCATCTATTTCAAAAACACGATTGGCATCAATTAAAATATCTAACAAAATCTGCGTACATTCGATAAAAAGACTTATTGCAAAACTGGCAAATAGCACACGCTTAGTGCTCCTCAACTTAGGAAAAAGCCAGAGAAGTTGAAAAATCAGTGGGCTAAGCAGAAAAACATTCATCCCATTTTGCACGAAAACCTTAATCAATTGAAGTAGAGAAGTAATTTGCCCAAGATTGACAAAAGAATTGAAAGGAATGAGAAGGACTACGACACGACCAAACTGCTGAATCCCCGGCGTCTCCATTCCCTTTTCTGGCACTTGAGGGAGAAAACACATTAGACATAATAATAAAATGTAGAAAATGCTTCCCCAAGTAAGAAAAGTACATCCCTTAACGGTTAATTCACCATCTGTTTTCAATAGATTGTTCAATTTAAGCATGCTTGGTAAGAGCTTTCTCCTTGTCCTGCTTCATGGTGTTTGAGCGCAATTGACCGCAAGCTGCATCAATATCCGTTCCATGCTCTTGACGAACAACACAGTTAATACCATTCTTTTTTAGAGTATCGTAGAAAGCCATTACACGTTCTTTGGGACTGCGACTGTATTGATCATGTTCGCTAACCGGATTGTAAGGAATCAAATTGACATACGATAGCTTTTTGATGTTTTTGAGCAATTCAGCTAATTCCAATGCCTGCTCTACTCCGTCATTGACTTCATTTAACATAATATATTCAAAGGTCACTCGGCGGTTGGTCGTTTCAATATAATATTCAATTGCCGCAAATAACTTCTCAATTGGAAAGGCACGATTGATTTTCATAATGCTGGAGCGCAATTCATTATTGGGTGCATGAAGAGAAACAGCTAAATTAACCTGCACTCCTTCGTTTGCAAAATCACGAATTTTATGTGCTAGACCGGAAGTGGAAACCGTAATGTGACGAGCTCCGATAGCCAGCCCCTTGTCATCATTGACAGTTCGCACAAACTTGAGAACATTGTCATAGTTATCAAAAGGCTCGCCAATCCCCATAACAACAATATGGCTGACGCGCTCACCTTGTCCACGCTCATCAAAATATTTTTGCACCAGCATAATCTGAGACATAATTTCCCCATTATTCAAGTCACGCTGCTTTTTAATCAGCCCGCTGGCACAAAAAGTACAGCCAATATTGCAGCCAACCTGAGTAGTTACACAGACCGACAGACCATAGTGCTGACGCATGAGAACTGTTTCAATCAACATACCGTCTGGCAATTCAAAGAGATATTTGACTGTTCCATCAGCCGATTCCTGCACAATTCGTTGCTTCAGTGGATTGACAACAAATTCATCTTCTAATTTTGCTAATAACCCCTTTGAAATGTTTGTCATTTCTGCAAAAGACTGAACCCGTTTGCGATAAAGCCACTCCCAAATCTGGCTGGCTCGAAATTTCTTTTCTCCTTGACTTTCTACCCAATCTATCAAATCCTGACGGGTCAAGCTATAAATCGATGGTTTCATTTTTTCTCCTTCATTTCGTTACAAAACCCCATTCCATACACTATTTTTGACGAATGACAAAGTGGCGCTGGCTGCTTGTTTGTTGTTGCTTCGTTGAACTTTGCTTTCTTGCTCTTTGCTTTTGATTTTGTCTCTTACTGCGCTGGCGATTTTCTCGCTTGGGTTGCTCTTCTTTATAGGAGCGAGCTTGTTTAGAACGACGTGGCTTGTTCTCACTTTCTTTCTTGTGATGTGATTTTTTATCAAACGATGCACGACGCGGCTGTAAATTTTCCAAAACAAAATAAGCACAGCCATAATTGCAGTATTCTAACAAGTAATCTTCTAAGCGACTGATTTTTTCTTCACTTTCATTTGCCTTGTCATCTTTATAAAATCCACGCAAACGCAATTGCTCGTTGCCCCAATCGCCAACAATATAATCAAATTTTGTTAAAATATCTGAAAAACGCTGATTAAAAGCTGTGACATCAAAACCTTCTTTGTAGTTGTCCACCAAATCAAATTCGATTGTCTCAGTCAACACTTTTGTTCCTATTTGCCGAAAATCTGGTCCAGGAAATTTATTGTAATTATATAATTCAGGTGCAATTTCTTTTCGCATAGTCATCCTTTATCATTTATTCTTGTATTAAACCTATTTTACCATAAAAAGAAGTGTTTTTGATAGTTGAAATAGGGAAAGAAGAAAAGAGCAAAGTCAAATTTCTATCATTAACTTGCTCTTTTATTGAATTATTTTTACAACTTCTTTGTGCTCTTGAGGTAATCAATGGCGTCTTGCAAAGTTTTCACGGGTACAATTTTCATATTAGTCTTAATTTTTTTAGCAGCTTCCAAAGCTGTTTCATAGTTGGTTTTCGCTTTAGGATTAGCTTTTTTAGCTTCCTTGGTAACTGGATTATTTGGCGCAAAGAAAATTTCTGCGCCATTTTTAGCTGCTGAAACAACTTTTTTGTCAATCCCACCAATGTCGCCAACTTTTCCTTCGCGGTCAATCGAACCTGTCCCAGCAATATTTCTGCCGTCTCTCAATGTTGGATCTGCAATTTGCGTATAAATTGCCAAACTAAACATCAAGCCCGCACTTGGTCCACCAATACCGGCAGTTGAAAATTCAATTGGTGTGTTGCTTGTGACTTCTGTTCGGTCAATCAAACTAATGCCAATCCCGTTTTTCCCATTTTCAAGTTTAATAATTTTACCTGTAGCAGACTTCTTCTGACCGTCTTCTACATAGTTCACCTTGACCTTGCTGCCAATCTTTTGCGCGCCGACATAGTCTATCAATTCTTTTGAACTATTGAAAGTCTTATCATTCACACCTGTCACGGTATCTGCAATATTTAAAATACCTTTAAAAGTAGAATTCTTTGTGACTTGCAAGACGTAAACCCCTAGATATTTCAGAGTAATGTCTTTGCCAGCTTTTTTCAACCCTTGGTATTTAGCTAGGTTTTGCGACGTTTCCATATAAAACTGATTGATCCGCATGTATTCTTTATCAGAAGTTCCACCAGTCAAATCCTTCGCCGAATAAATATCCGTAAAGGGTGTCAGCCAAGCATAAACCAAATGAGCGAAGGTCGCATGCTGAATTCCAACCGTTACAAAATTATAAGAACCTTTTTCCTTATCTTCTTTGTTGTCCACGCGCAATACCTGACGGACATCCGCTGCACCACCTGGCACCTCAATATAATAAGGCAAGGGAACTACAAAAGATAAGAAAAGCAAAATCAACCCTACTACTGCAATTATCGGCCATTTTTTAAATTTATTTCTTGATTTTTCCATATTGTTTCTTTAACTCCTTTATGACACTTTCGGGCACATACTTTGAAATATCCTGCTCAAAGGAAATCAATTCACGAATTCTTGATGAGCTGAGATGCTGATAAGCTGGTTTGCTTATCAAAAAAATGGTTTCTATCTCAGGTGCTAATTCATGATTGAAAAAGTTGAGATTCCCCTCATAATCCAAATCCTGACTATTACGTAATCCCCGTACAAAAGTTGTCACTCCTAGCTTTCTAGCTACTTCCACTGCCAATTCATCATGAGAAGTAACAATTTTTACATTCTCCAAATGAACTAGAGCAGCTGCTATCATTTTTTCTTTCGCTTCAATACTAAAAAAACTCGTTTTCTCAAGATTATAAAAAATACCAACATAAAGGCAATCAAAGAGCTTACTAGCTCGCTTAATCAAGTCAATATGCCCCTTTGTAATCGGGTCAAAAGAGCCCGCAAATAATCCAATTTTATCTGACATAAACCGTCACCTTTGAAATTCCATATATTTTTTGCTTCCAGATACCTAGCCCTGCGATTTCTTCTGGTAAATCCACCGACTTGTCTGTCTCACAAACAACCAGTACATCATCGCTCAGAAGCTCTCGTTCAACCAATTTTTCAATATCTGCAGCAATCCGCTCTTTTGCATAGGGTGGATCTAACAAAACCAAGTCAAACTGTCCTGTGACCAATTCAAGTGCTCGATTGGACTCCATTTTCAGAAGTTCAAATCGTTCTTTTTCCTTAGTCATACTGATATTTTGGCTGATAATCGCTTGCGCCCTGCGGTCTTTTTCAACCAAAACAGCCGAAACCATGCCTCGCGAAATAGCTTCAATCGCTAAACTGCCGCTTCCAGCATACAAGTCCAGAACCTGTCCTCCATCAAAATAAGGACCAATCATATTAAAGATAGCTCCCTTAACCTTGTCTGTCGTCGGTCTGGTTGTTTTGCCTTCCAATGTTTTAAGAGGACGCCCCCCATATTTCCCTGCAACAACTCTCATAAAGAATATTATAACAAAATCTCTAAAGAATGTATCAGTTTTTCTTCTGTGATAGCTGTAAGTCAATTGTTTTTTCTGTCTAACTTTTGAAATGCAGTTCAAACATGATGATTTTTAATACAGTTTTTTGCAATTATCTCGAGCTGATTGCAGACCACATAAAAAATCCCCTGATATGAATCAGAGGATTGATTGATTATCTCACTTCAAGCAAGCCAACGTCACCGTCTTCACGACGATACAAAACATTGGTTGTGTTGTCTTCTACATCAGTATAGATGAAGAAGTCATGTCCCAATAAATCCATTTGAAGAAGAGCTTCTTCTAAGTCCATTGGTTTTAAGTCAATTTGTTTGGAGCGAACGACTTTTGCAGGTGCAGCTTCAGCTTCTTCAACAACAGCATCTGTAAACAACTGACTGGTTGATTTTTTATTACGGTTTTTACGTTCAATTTTTGTTTTATTTTTACGAATTTGACGTTCAATTTTGTCTGTCACCAAATCAATAGAACCATACATATCTTGAGAAACATCTTCTGCACGAAGAGTGATAGAACCAAGTGGAATAGTTACTTCAACTTTGGCTGTTTTTTCACGATAGACTTTCAAGTTTACACGTGCATCCAATTCTTGGTCAGCTTGGAAATACTTTTCGATTTTTTCAAGTTTAGAAACTACATAGTCACGAAGAGCTTCTGTTACTTCTAGGTTTTCACCACGGATACTATATTTAATCATATAAGTACCTTCTTTCTAAGCGTTTTGTTTTTCTTTATTTTATTATAACGCTTTCATTATTTTTTTGCAAATTTTTTGTTACCTTGCCAATGAAAATGTCACAATTTCTTTCACTCCTGCTTCCACTAAAATTTCCTTGGCTAATTGTAGGGTTGAGCCTGTTGTATAAATGTCATCTATCAAAAGAACTTTTGTCGGAACTTGAACATTGTCTTTCACTTTAAAGCACTGCTGGCTTTGCAAGCGCTCCTCTCTCGTCTTGCTTGATTGAGCAATTGTATCATGCTTTTCTAAAACTTCCTTAAATGGCAGCTTTGTACCCTCAAGAAGGGCTGTCACTTGATTAAACCCTCTTGTCTGATACTTTTTGGCACTTACAGGAATGGGAACAAGCGTATAATCGCTGTATCCTTTTAATTCCTTTTGCAAAACTTCTGTAAATACAGAATAAAGAGTATAATCTCCTTGAAATTTATATTGGCTGAAAAAGTCTTTCATGGCTTCGTTATATACAAAACAACTTTTATGACAAACTTCTTTTCCTTTTTCTATCCATACTTGACAATCCATGCAGACTTCGCATGTCCCTTCACGATAGCACTTCGGGCAATGCTGCGCTGAAATGAGCTGAAATTTTTCAAAACAGTCATCACAAGTCCTTGCTTTTGGCTTCTTCAAGGTCAATAAATCACAGAATTTCAGCTTTTCTTCTAGTGGATTTTCACATAAAACACATGAATTCATAAACCGGCCTCCTGATTCATCTCCTGAATTTCTTTAATCGCTTTTTCTATCGCCATAGTCGCACCGTCATGAAAAAAGATTAACTCGCCTGTCGGTCGCTCCATACTGCGACCAACGCGTCCAGCAATTTGTACCAGAGCGCTACGACTAAACAGACGGTGGTTGGCTTCCACTACGAAAACATCTACACAAGGAAAAGTCACTCCACGCTCCAAAATCGTCGTCGTTACTAAGATCGTGATCTCTTTTTGACGAAATTTCTCTACAATTTCTAGCCGATTTTCAGTCGTCGAGGCTACAAAGCCAACTTTTTCATTAGGAAAAGTGCTTTGAAGAATCTCTGCCAGCTCCTGCCCTCTTTTGATCTCGGAAGCAAAAATAAGAAATGGAAATTCTGTTTTTCTTTGCTTTTGAATAAATTGCCTTAACTTGGGAACTAGCTTCTTTTGATTCAAGTATTTTTGAAAATTTTCCAGCCAAACTTTTCGAGGAACAATCAAAGGATTGCCATGAAAACGTCTGGGTAGACTCAAACGAGTTAATTCTCCTTTAGCTACTTTTTTATCCAGCTCATCTGTGGAAGTTGCTGTTAAGAAAATCTTCGTCCCCTCTACTTTGACTGCCTGATGAACTGCATGATAAAGCATCGGATTGTCCACATAAGGAAAGGCATCTACCTCATCAACAATAAGAAGATCAAATGCTCGGTAAAATTTGAGAAGCTGATGTGTGGTGGCAATCACGAGAGGACTGCGGGAATATGCTTCTGATTCGCCGTGCAAGAGTGAAATGTTACAGTCAAAATCTTCTTTCAGTCTGCGATAAAGTTCTAAGCAGACATCAATTCTGGGGCTAGCCAAGCAGACTGCTCCGCCCTGATTGATGACTTGTGCCACCACTTGATAGATCATTTCCGTCTTTCCGGCTCCCGTGACTGCGTGAACCAAGCTATCTTTGCGTTTGGTAACCGCCTCTACAAGTCCTTGAGAAACCTTGGCTTGAAATGCTGTCAACTTTCCTTGCCATTTCAAAACATTCGCTTTGGGAAATTCTTCCTGTGGAAAATAGTATAGTTCTTCATCACTCCTAACTCTTCCTAAGATCAAGCAAGACCTACAATAATAAGCACCGATTGGCAGTTGGTGTTTTTCTTTGTCAATGGCTTGTCCACAGCGATTACAGCTTAACTTTCCTTTCTCTTCTACCATTCCAGCTAAGCTTTGTGCTTGCAATTGCAATTCTGGTGACAGTTGATTTTGGGTAAAAATGCGACCTAAACAATCTTGTAATTCCGTCATATCTATTTATTCGGAAAAACTTTGGCAAAATAAAAGTTTTTTTGTAAAATGAAGATATGGAATTTAGAACAATCAAAGAGGACGGTCAAGTCCAAGAAGAAATCAAAAAATCGCGCTTTATCTGTCACATTAAGCGTGTGACAACAGAGGAAGAAGCACGAAATTTTATTCAGGCTGTCAAAAAAGAACACTACAAAGCTACTCACAACTGCTCTGCCTTTATTTTAGGAGAGCAGAGCGAAATCAAGCGAAGTAGCGATGATGGCGAACCCAGTGGAACTGCTGGCGTGCCTATGTTAGGCGTCTTAGAAAATCATCAACTAACCAACGTCTGTGCTGTCGTGACGCGCTATTTTGGGGGCATCAAGTTAGGAGCGGGTGGACTCATTCGGGCTTATGCTGGCAACGTTGCTTTAGCTATCAAAGAAATCGGAATCGTCCATATAAAAGAACAACTTGGACTGAGGATCGCTCTCTCTTACAGTCAATATCAAGAATTACCCAATTTTCTTAAAGCTAACCATTTACAAGAACAAGATACATCCTTTACAGAACAAGTCCAAACAACCATTTTCGTTGATAAAAACGATAAGGACAGCATGATAGAAGGGTTAATTGAGTTGTTTAATGGAAAAGTCGATATTACTGATCGAGGATTGCGGAAAGTCGAAGTTCCGGTACCTTCATCCTAACGATTAACATAAGCTATCGCATTGATAGTTTTTTTATATTTTACAAAGACTTCTTTTCGTTTTATACTGTTTCTATCACTATTATTGAGGTATCATTTATGGCACAAATTTATCATAACATTACAGAACTCATTGGAAATACTCCTATCGTGAAATTAAACAGTCTTGTTCCAGAAGGTGCTGCTGATGTCTATGTCAAACTAGAGGCTTTCAATCCGGGGTCATCCGTCAAAGATCGCATTGCTCTTAGCATGATTGAGACCGCTGAGCAAGAGGGCTTGATTCAGCCGGGTGCAACCATTGTCGAAGCAACCAGCGGAAATACCGGAATCGGTTTGTCTTGGGTCGGTGCTGCTAAAGGTTATAAGGTCGTTATTGTCATGCCAGAAACCATGAGTGTGGAGCGTCGCAAAATTATCCAAGCTTATGGCGCCGAATTGGTGCTCACTCCCGGAAGTGAGGGAATGAAAGGTGCGATTGCCAAAGCTGAAGAAATCGCCAAAGAACGCAACGGATGGCTGCCGCTACAATTCAACAATCCAGCTAATCCTGAAGTACACGAAAGAACAACAGGAGCAGAAATTATCTCTGCTTTCGGTGAAAAAGGATTGGACGCCTTTGTCGGTGGAGTTGGCACAGGTGGTACAATTTCTGGCGTTTCTCACGCTCTCAAAAAGGTCAATCCAGATATACAAGTTTACGCAGTTGAAGCCGATGAGTCCGCTATCCTGTCTGGTGAAAAGCCTGGACCACACAAGATTCAAGGAATTTCAGCTGGTTTTATCCCAGAGACACTAGACACTCAAGCTTATGACGGTATTGTCCGTGTTACCTCTGATCAAGCGCTCAACCTTGGACGCCGTGTCGGTGGACAAGAAGGCTTTCTTGTAGGAATTTCTTCTGCCGCAGCTATCTACGCCGCACTTGAAGTAGCAAAAAAATTAGGCACAGGCAAAAAAGTCCTAGCTCTTGCACCCGATAATGGCGAGCGCTACCTCTCAACCGCTCTCTATAATTTTGAGGCTTAGAAATCGAGGTATATACACAATACGAACTTTAAATTTGGCTTTGCTAACAGTTTAAAAAGAACAACTCAATGATGGTACTGCACCCCAATAATGGGACAGAAGAACCCCCCTTTTTAGGCGACCAGATTTCTGCAATCCACAGGAGACTGGTCGTTTCATCTCTGTTGAATTCTAGTTTCATTATAAAATATGATGTAGATTTGACAATATCTGTTCTACTATCTTTGGTTAAGTTTCTCCAGTTATGGAGATAGAAGGTTTCAGACTTTAGGACAGAATGAAACCATTCGATACAGGCATTATCCGCTGGTGTTCCCTTGCGGGACATAGAGCGGGTGATGCCTTTTTCTGTGCAAGCCTGGTAATAAGCTTTTGAGGTATAGACAGAGCCTTGATCGCTGTGTAAGAGCGCTCCTTGAGGCAATTCTAGTTGATGGATCGTGTCTAACAAAAGTCCGTATCTTGGCAATCTGAGATGGTATAAGCCACAATTTCACGATTATAGAGATCCATGATAGAGGACAGGTAGAGTTTACAGTTTCCAAAGTAGAGGTAGGTCATGTCTGTGACAAGGTTATCCCTCTTCTTGAGCAATCGGGTGATGGTACGATAGCCGTAGATAAACTGATTTCCCATACAGATTCGCTCTATTTTTTCTACAACCTCGTCCCTTTGCTTAGTTTTCTCACCTTCTACTTTCCAACGGTAGAAAGTGGATCGGTTGATACCAAAACAGTCCAGAATGACGGATACTGGGCAGACGTTTTTGTATTCTTCCACCAGCTTGATAAGACTTACTTTGTCGATGACCTTACCAAGCTCCGATACTTTTTTAGCAATTCCACCTGTAGGCGTAGTTGTTCCACTTCAGATAGCTGTTCCATTCCTTTACCGTAGGTATATTGTTTCCCCACAGGTTGGTGGAAACGGTGCAGTTCATCATTCTGATACCATCGCCACCAGGTTTTGACCTGACTAACATTTTTGATGCCCAGAGTCTCCATGATGACCTTATTGGACTTACCTACCTTCTTCATTTCAATGCAGGCCAACTTGGTTTCTACCGAATACGCTTTTTTGACCATAACAAAACCCTCCTGTTTCTAGTTTACTAGATTTCAACAGGAGGGCTTTTCTTGTGTCTCATTTTATGGGGCTAGTGCCATTGAGCTGTTCTTTTTTGATGGGGGGATATTGGAAGATGTTGGTAACTTTATTATTTCAGGTACTCCACCTAAAATGTATACACTAAGTAAGAACCTTTCTGACCTCAGATGTTGATGTAAGTGGGGCCGCTATTTATCCAATCTCAAGTTTTGGTACACTCTCTCACTAAGTAAATCGTTCTTTCCACTAAGTAAGAGAATTTCAAAAAATACTGTTAAGATTTCAGGACACTTCTGCAAAATTTCAGTATTGTCAAAGACTAAGACAGTTAAAAAATGTAGCATACCTTTTGAAAGGGAGCAAAGGCTTATAAGCATATTCTGTCGCACCCGCGAAGGGTGCGACTTGCACTCGTGCTTGTAGGTCTTCGACTTGTTGTTATTTCAATCCACGCACCCGCGAAGGGTGCGACATTTATACACACCAGATGGAAGCTTTGGCAGAAAATTTCAATCCACGCACCCGCGAAGGGTGCGACGGCATATATCAAGCAAAAATGCTTGGTAGTGATATTTCAATCCACGCACCCGCGAAGGGTGCGACGGAAAATGGTTTTAGAACTTTTCGGGGAAAACTTTATTTCAATCCACGCACCCGCGAAGGGTGCGACTGCAGGGAGTCAAAAAAGGACACAACAAATCTGGATTTCAATCCACGCACCCGCGAAGGGTGCGACGGATGACGCTAGCGGTGATGTAAACGCCAACACAATTTCAATCCACGCACCCGCGAAGGGTGCGACCGATCGCTGATTTGGTAGCAGAAGAAGCAGAAAAATTTCAATCCACGCACCCGCGAAGGGTGCGACCCAACTGCGACTGGAAGAATCATATTCTCACTCATATTTCAATCCACGCACCCGCGAAGGGTGCGACCTTAATATTTTTACTAGTACCTAGGATAATAGGATTTCAATCCACGCACCCGCGAAGGGTGCGACCTTTTTTATTTTATAGTACGGCCTTTTAAAAATGATTTCAATCCACGCACCCGCGAAGGGTGCGACTACATACCCCGCAGCTGCCCAATAATGCTGTTAATTTCAATCCACGCACCCGCGAAGGGTGCGACCGGTAGAATTTAAAAAAGAAGTGTTAGATGCCATTATTTCAATCCACGCACCCGCGAAGGGTGCGACGATAATTTCTCCAGACTTTACCTTACCCAAGTCAATTTCAATCCACGCACCCGCGAAGGGTGCGACCAATTCCCAAACTTGCAAATAGTACTCTGCACCTTATTTCAATCCACGCACCCGCGAAGGGTGCGACGATTTTATATCTCGTCCTATAACAATTTCATTCGACATTTCAATCCACGCACCCGCGAAGGGTGCGACCTTATCATCAATGGAATAATTGAAGCTAATGATATTTCAATCCACGCACCCGCGAAGGGTGCGACCTTCTCGCTTACATTGTTCATGTTTCATTCATCCAATTTCAATCCACGCACCCGCGAAGGGTGCGACGTTATACAACGACAAGCTGAAAGATTGGCACAGATTGATTTCAATCCACGCACCCGCGAAGGGTGCGACGGAAGTATGCAAGAGATAACATTATCAAACAATTTATTTCAATCCACGCACCCGCGAAGGGTGCGACAAAAAAATGAGGGAACACAATGAAAATAAAACAATTTCAATCCACGCACCCGCGAAGGGTGCGACGTTTGTTAGTTTGCGATTTTGGATTGGCTCGCCTTTATTTCAATCCACGCACCCGCGAAGGGTGCGACATTAAGCCTATCACAAGTTTTATCAAATAATTAAATTTCAATCCACGCACCCGCGAAGGGTGCGACGATGAGAGTGTTCATGGAGTTCGTTGACGACGAAATTTCAATCCACGCACCCGCGAAGGGTGCGACGAGCAACAAGACAAGATTATCTCACTTAGTCAGGAATTTCAATCCACGCACCCGCGAAGGGTGCGACATGTATATTGACCCGCCATACATGCTTAGTACAAATTTCAATCCACGCACCCGCGAAGGGTGCGACGGAGACAGAGAGTGAGGGCTAAAGAGCTTTTAAACATTTCAATCCACGCACCCGCGAAGGGTGCGACATATTAACCAGACTAATATTAACCAGACTGAGGTTATTTCAATCCACGCACCCGCGAAGGGTGCGACACGCTCTACAAACGGACGCCAACGTTCAACGCCAATTTCAATCCACGCACCCGCGAAGGGTGCGACCTAGCCTAAACGTTGCTTAGCCAAGATGGGATTCAATTTCAATCCACGCACCCGCGAAGGGTGCGACGTTTTCTTTCGACACATAAAAGACCGCCGTCACTTATTTCAATCCACGCACCCGCGAAGGGTGCGACATACATACCCCGTAACTGCCCAATAATACTATTAATTTCAATCCACGCACCCGCGAAGGGTGCGACATCCTTAAAAGACAAATGTGTGAATCTCATGCTAATTTCAATCCACGCACCCGCGAAGGGTGCGACTTCATCTTTGTAAAGTTCATCATCAAATATAAAATTTCAATCCACGCACCCGCGAAGGGTGCGACTTTTTAAGACCTGTAACCTTGTTTGGTTCTAAGTTTATTTCAATCCACGCACCCGCGAAGGGTGCGACCGTGTAGCCGTCCGTTATACAATTTTGGGATTGTATTTCAATCCACGCACCCGCGAAGGGTGCGACGGGAGTAACATTTTAGTGTTTCTACCCGGAACGATATTTCAATCCACGCACCCGCGAAGGGTGCGACACCAAATTTGCTTTGTTAATTTCCCAGACAAGGCAATTTCAATCCACGCACCCGCGAAGGGTGCGACTAATTTTCAGCAACATTCTGTCTATAACCACCAATTTCAATCCACGCACCCGCGAAGGGTGCGACACTTTGAACTTTACCGTCTTCTGTTGTTACACGAATTTCAATCCACGCACCCGCGAAGGGTGCGACCATTTGATAGTGTAACAATCTTTTAGAATTCCCTATTTCAATCCACGCACCCGCGAAGGGTGCGACTTTGTTAGGTTCGTCTCCAAAAATCAATTCTTTAGATTTCAATCCACGCACCCGCGAAGGGTGCGACAAAGAGTTTATGCAGAATGTAAATGCAGTTGCGATTTCAATCCACGCACCCGCGAAGGGTGCGACTGACGAAGTGGGTGGTTTTTATGAGTATGACAAGATTTCAATCCACGCACCCGCGAAGGGTGCGACTGACGGAAAAATACCTATCAGATATTTGTAAGGAGAATTTCAATCCACGCACCCGCGAAGGGTGCGACTTTCGGGTGAGTATCAAACCCGTTTCACTCGTTCGATTTCAATCCACGCACCCGCGAAGGGTGCGACGTGTGAGGGCGTATGAGCGCGGTGCCACCTCAATTATTTCAATCCACGCACCCGCGAAGGGTGCGACGGCAACGCTATTAAATACATGCTGCGCTTCCAAAAATTTCAATCCACGCACCCGCGAAGGGTGCGACAACATCAGCAGCGACAAATTAGCGAGCTAAAGACAATTTCAATCCACGCACCCGCGAAGGGTGCGACTACGGATTTTTCAAGTGGAGCTTTTACCGCAGAAATTTCAATCCACGCACCCGCGAAGGGTGCGACTTGCCCACATTGCCACGCTAGTTTTGTAGATTAGGTATTTCAATCCACGCACCCGCGAAGGGTGCGACGGCAGAAAAATATAGCAGGATGTCGAAGGAAGAACTTATTTCAATCCACGCACCCGCGAAGGGTGCGACGAAATCGGCGAGCTTATCATCCGCCAATTGTTTATTTCAATCCACGCACCCGCGAAGGGTGCGACTCTTTTCCAGCGCCTTGGATAAGTGTTTTAAATCATTTCAATCCACGCACCCGCGAAGGGTGCGACAATTTCTCCTTCTACAATTGTGCGCCCTTTTTCAGATTTCAATCCACGCACCCGCGAAGGGTGCGACAAAGAAAGCCAAAAAGAATCTTGACTGGCTGATAATTTCAATCCACGCACCCGCGAAGGGTGCGACGACCTTTATGAAATCTTATACGAAGAATTTGATATTTCAATCCACGCACCCGCGAAGGGTGCGACCAGTACTTTGTATATCGCAAGTTCTTCATTCGATATTTCAATCCACGCACCCGCGAAGGGTGCGACACAAGCAATCGTTGCGGATAACGAAACCGAAAATATTTCAATCCACGCACCCGCGAAGGGTGCGACCGAAGTCTTCACGAAGCAACCTGCAGATAAGATAATTTCAATCCACGCACCCGCGAAGGGTGCGACGACGAAATAAGTACTGGCAATATGAGCAATCTAATTTCAATCCACGCACCCGCGAAGGGTGCGACAGCAAGCAATGAATCTATCATGACCGCAGCGATATTTCAATCCACGCACCCGCGAAGGGTGCGACTTTTTCCAAGTAGTTTTATTATTGACTTTTTGAATTTCAATCCACGCACCCGCGAAGGGTGCGACAATTTTGGTAATATGTCTGCGTACACTTGTTTCAGATTTCAATCCACGCACCCGCGAAGGGTGCGACTATTTTTCCAAGTAGTTTTATTATTGACTTTTTGAATTTCAATCCACGCACCCGCGAAGGGTGCGACCCTTTTGGAACAAGTAATTCGAAGTCATTATTTCTATTTCAATCCACGCACCCGCGAAGGGTGCGACACTTGTTCCAAAAGGACGTATGCGATTCTTTGATATTTCAATCCACGCACCCGCGAAGGGTGCGACCTATCGTTCAAAGCTTTGGTCTTCGTTAAGGTTATTTCAATCCACGCACCCGCGAAGGGTGCGACGACGAGACGAGCGTTCATTGGAAATAATCAAATTATTTCAATCCACGCACCCGCGAAGGGTGCGACATTCCTAGCGATGCCAACTGTTTCAACCCAGTTCAAATTTCAATCCACGCACCCGCGAAGGGTGCGACCGAAGTCTTCACGAAGCAACCTGCAGATAAGATAATTTCAATCCACGCACCCGCGAAGGGTGCGACGAAATAAAAAACATAGGAGGAAAACAAGAATGATTATTTCAATCCACGCACCCGCGAAGGGTGCGACATTTCTCCTTCTACAATTGTGCGCCCTTTTTCAGATTTCAATCCACGCACCCGCGAAGGGTGCGACAAAATTAGTTCCGATAAAAAATCCAAACCACTTATTTCAATCCACGCACCCGCGAAGGGTGCGACACTACAGTTGAAAGGATCAATAAATGAACAAACAAATTTCAATCCACGCACCCGCGAAGGGTGCGACAGACAAAATCCGCTTTTGACAAGCAAGTAAAAGATATTTCAATCCACGCACCCGCGAAGGGTGCGACGATCTAAAACTTCAACGCTTGATTGCAAATAAAATTATTTCAATCCACGCACCCGCGAAGGGTGCGACATTCCTAGCGATGCCAACTGTTTCAACCCAGTTCAAATTTCAATCCACGCACCCGCGAAGGGTGCGACAGCGCATAGTTACACTGTTTGTAGCTAAAATCAAGAATCTATTGAGCTAGTTTCCCCAATAAAACGAGATTTTTGCCACTATAATTCTAAGTTGATGCGCGAATGTCACAGGTTTTGATGTGTAACCTAGGTTCGCACACAAATTTTTATAAAAGCAATACCCCTACATCAGGGTCATAACTATCATCTCGACCAATCGTTTCAACACGATTTTGCCAATTTTTGCCAAGTAAGTAAAATCTAACACTATCTGATTCTTGGTCAATGATAGTTAATAGTTCATTTTTTATCTCTACAAATTCGGCTGGAGTCAATGAGCATTCAAAAACTGAGTTTTGTACACGTTGACCATAATCAACACAAAGTTTTGCCACATGTCGTAAACGTCTCCTACCTGCTGCTGCTTCCGTATTAACATCATAAGTTACTAAAACCATCATAAGCCTACTCCTAGATTAAAAATGGTGGATACGATTCTAATTCTCCACGGATTGCTTTGGCTAATAACTGCGCCTGTACATAAGGTACCAACATTAATTTAACTTTTTCTTTTGTGAAAGGATGTTCAACTTCTGTATGTTTACGCTTCTGCCAAGCTTCAATAAAAATAGCACGCCCTTTTTCGGTTAAAATAACACTTCCATTTTCCTTCATATCAAAGTGTCTTTTATTTAATTGTCCTTTATTTATTAAAGAAAAAACAAAACGATCAACAATATAAGAACGAAATTCCTCTACTAAATCAAGGGCTAAACTAGCACGCCCTGGTCTGTCTGTATGATAAAAACCAACATAGCTATCCAATCCAACAGCCTCTAAAGCAGATTGACACTCGTAGGTTAATAAACTATAGCCAAACGACATAAGAGCATTAACACAATCTTGGGGCGGTCGTCGTGTACGTCCCTTAAACTGGAATGTAACTTTGTCAGCTAAAACTAGTTCATTGAATGCTCGGAAATATTGATTAGCTGCTTGTCCCTCAATTCCTAGTAAAGTTTCTTTATCCGGTACCGATTGAATCATTTCTAAAGCCCATGTTAATTCTGTATTGATCTCTTCAAATAGCTGACTATCAATTCTATCTCGATGATCACGTTTGAAACGAAGCAAATATTTTCTAGAATTGGACACCTTTGCTAAGATAAAGCGCTTGGCATATTCCGTTGAAAGATCATTATCTGCTAAACGATAATGCTCACGCCTGAGCAAAACATTTCCATTGGTTGGCCCTACAAAGCGACCACAAAAACGTCCTTGAGGAGTATGAAAAGAAAGATTGATTTGATTTTGTGCACACAATTCAATCAAAGATGGTGAGACACCCAAGTATGAGAAACACACAATACCATCAATAATGCGATAAGGAAAGCGACTAACAACCTTTCCTTCTTGCTTGACAACAATATTATCTCGCTCACGCGTTAAATAAAAATTATCTTGGGTAAGATACAAAGTATTCAATAATTTTTTCATAAGCTATCCTCACTCATCAAAGACTGTTTAATGTAATTATTGACGTTACGAGTTTTTTTGCTTAAGCGTGGCATACAGATATCAGCCAAAGAGCATAGTGGGCAATTTTTAAAATACTCTGCCTTATCTATGATTTTATTGTCATAATAATAATGCATTTGCGCAGCTAAATCAAAAACTTCCTGACGCAATTCTTTAGTAATTTCAATGACCTTTTTTTGATTTACACTATGGTAATAGAGACAGCCTGTCTCAATGTGACATTCCAAGGTTTCTTCAAGACAAATAGTTTGTGCTACCAACTGAACAATGTCACGGATATCCCTTTTAGGTTTTCCACGTTTATACTCAACAATACAAGGCAGCCACTTTCCTTGTTTACCTTTCAAATTGACACCATTTTCATCTTTATAAAATTCTACAACATCAAGAATACCATAAAGACCAATCGCTTTTGATGAAACATGCATAGCTCGTGAAGTGATAATATCCTTACGTTTTTCTTTAATGTAAGGATTATCTGCCTTTTGGTGCAAAATTTGACCATGTGCTGTCGCCTCATTATCCGCCCATTGCTGTTCAATATGAATCAGTCCCCACTGTCTTTTACAAAATTGAAAATGCTGAATGCCAGATAACATCAAATAATCATCTTCTGCATAAGCCATATTACAGCCCTTCTATAATTTCAACCTGTAAACCTTTTGCTTCATATTCTGCCAGTTTTTCTTGATTAAGATGAATAGTGTAGTCTTGGTAGCTGTCCTTATCTTGCTTCTCTTTGTCAAATTCTAACAAATCAAAGATACGCGCACTGGATACATTTCCCAGCTTGCTACTATGTATAAACCAAAAGACTTCGCGAACACGCATTGACCCCTCAGGACGAGCCGATGACGCATCATTCTCAAAAAGGCTAACAAGCGCTTCTCTAATCACCTCAGCATCTTCATCAGAAAATCCGGTTTTCTCAGCGAAATTAGGGTTAATAGACCCCTTGATGACATAGACACCGTATTCGACAAAGTGCTTAGTTCCCATCGTATCGGATGAACGCCCACTCGCTTTTTTAGGCTCTACACCGTTTGTGCTTCGAGTAATCTGTAAACTAGAAATGATAATCGGATCCAAAGATTTAGCCATGCTGACAGAAACCGGTCCACGAATAGCAAAAGAACGATCTTTTAGATAAGTGAAAACTTGACCGAACGAACGGACATCCATCCATAATTGATTGGCCTTTTCATTAATTTCTTCATCCGATTCTTTTCCCGTAAATTGAGTCTTGAACCGCTTCTCGAGTGAATTAAGCCCATCCTCAATGCGATCATTTGCTTGTACAAAGATGGTGTGGCCAAAATCCTGCATCCGATTGCGGATTTTGCGCTTGATGGCCACATCGCTGATTAAGCCTTGATTGGCTGCATTTGTTCTTGGCATATTTCCTGACAAGGGATCTCCATTTGCATTAGCTTCCCTCACTTCAACCGTGACCATAAAATCAATCTTGTGTTCCAACATCTGCTATTCCTCGCTTTCATTTTTCTCTTGTTTTGTATAAAAGAATTGCTTTTCAGCATAGTAACCAAAAATAAATTGATAATCCAAGGGATCGTTGATATCCTTCTTTATCATTAGAGGATTGAGTAACTGAACAATCTCTGCTCTCTCTTTATCCAATTTATTAAAAATTCCATGAGCATTTAACTTTACAGCTTCTTCATAAGGTTTAATTTTATTTGTCAAATTCATCATTAACTTGGCAGGCTGGCTGGTATAGGCGTTCCAGTACCTCTCGGCATTTGTAATTCTTTCCTGATTATTACCATCTATTCGATATCGCTGAGTTTCAATTAGCTCAAATATAGCTAATAATCTTCCAAAAAGGTAGGAACGATTGGTATTTTCGTGGTCTAACATTGGTTTAAACTCCCTTCCATATTGTTTGTGTAAAATTGCTAAACTTACTTGCTGCACTTGAGACCAGTGTTTAGGGTACTTTTGTCGCTGCTTAATATTTGCTTCTAATTTCTTAACGATCGTACTGGGCATGGGATTTCCATCAATCAAAGCTGTTACTAATTGCTGATATTGGTCACTTCGGAAACTATCATTATCTAATTCTAAATAACGTTCCCTATCCACACCATAGGCAGCATTGATAATCTCAATAAAGGTTGGGGTTTTTAATTTGTAATGACGCTCTTTATTTCTTGCTTCCCAAGAATAATTTCCTTGCCACGCTTCCAAATTTTTCAATAACTGAGAAACTTGAAGCTGGCGGAAGTATTTTAAAGCAATACGGCCATTACTGGTTTTATTCAATATGGCAATGTAATATGTAGCATCATTACCAAATAATTTTTGCCCTTTGATAAACGAAGAACCTATTTGCTTATTTTCTTCATTCGGTTTAATTAAAAACATATTTTCTTCTTCGTTTTCATCATCTTCAAATAAATCATCAAACATCGGCTTAACAATATCCAATTGACTCTCGTTTGCTAAATCATCGCTAAACCAATTGATCAAATATTGTGATGAACCTAACCAAGCACTGCTATTTTTATTTTCTAATAGGTATTTTATCATCAGATGAATTTTTTCAGAGGTTTCATAGCCAACACTAAAAACGTCTTCTCGTTCCTTGAAGCGCCCTTTATAGGCTTCTCCTTTATTACTAACCGAAATGATTTTAGCATTTCCCATTAGTCCTCTGTGTTTATTTGTAATCTGTTCCGTGCGTCCACTAATATTACAAGTGCCTAAATTTTTCCAATTAGCTTCTATAAATGAGATAAACGATTGGTGCAAATCTTTGTAAGTAGTTACCGATTCATTCTTAAATCCATGAAATTGTACAATTGAAAACTCTAAGAAATAAGCTGATAAATCAACAGTCTTGTTTTTTCCATCAGAGTCAGAATAGGTGATTTTCAATCCCTCCCTTTGGTAATGCTCGCCATATAAAGACTGAAGAATGCTACTTAGAAAATCTGTTTGGAGAATAAACTGCTGAATTTTCATCAAAAAATCCTTGACTTTACTTTCTTGACAATAATCAACCCAGTTATTCAATTGTTCATGAAAAGTATCGTACTGTGTTTGATTTACTTCCGAAACATAATAAGAAAACTTATCTACAAGAGGGTGAGGTGCTGGATTACTGCCAGAGCGAGCGACAGAGTCTGCTGTCACAGGAAATAGAATCGTTTGGTCTACTCCCATAAACTCTGCCTTATAAAAGCTACCGTCTGCATCCAATTTAACCGAAATAATATTTTTACCATTGGACTTCAAGCTGGTATGATAAATTGGCAGCAAAACAGGTTCATTTTCACCTTTTTGTTGGTCAACTAAACCAATTTCCTCTGCTTTTTCATAGGCTTTTAAAAGAGAAGTAAAAAAATCCATTAGCTTTCCCCTTTCTCCATAGCTTCATATTTTTCGTATTCTGCGTATTCTTTGTCCACCGACTTAATCTGACTGGGCACTTTAAAGGCATAACTAGATAAAGTATTGACAATCTCACACTCGGACTGAGCTTTAAACTTAATCACCCCATTTTCCATCACTGTCTTAGTAAAATAAGATTTCAAGAGTGTCTGATTATCTGTTGGATAGGCAAATGAATGGAACATGATGCCTAAATCAATGGTAACATTATCATAATAAGAAGGCATATTCTCATATTCTTCTTGCTTGATTTCATCAACTAAACCAAAACATTCCCTAGTACCGAGAAAGAGATCACGTCGTCCACCCTTTCGAATAGACCGCTCCATAATAGCCTCATGCTTGTTAGGCAGCCTATCTTGCATTAAATCTTTACGATTCTCATTCCAAATGAAATGGAATTTAACAAGGTATTCAACATTGCTCAAATAAGACACGTAACTCAGATCAGCACTATAATCATGTAACAAAGCACGAACACCATGCAGCTCTGTCTGGATTTGATTGATAACCTTCACTTCAGTGACAACATTTATAAACGTCGGCTTGTGGTAAATACCATCAACAATTCCCTGCAAAGCTTGCCGTGTAGGAACCGAATATGACGATCTTTCACTGCCGCCTTTAGTTGCCGGATTCGTAAAAAGAGCCCTATCTCCGCGAATCCTTGCATAGAAATTTCTCGATCTGTACAAGGTCAAAACCTCCTTCTTGTTATTATATAATCCTATCTTAACACTTGAATTTCTAAAAGTCAAATATTTTTATTCTATATTTAGTGTTTTAAAAAATGTTGATTATATTAAATAGTTTTGATATAATCTAACCATCATAGTAGTATCTATGCGGATTGAAATTATATTTAGTGTTTTTGTAAGATGAATTGCAGGTCAACAAAGTCCTCTACTGACTTTCGTTGGCCTGTTTTCATTTAAATTTATAGCAAAAAACTTCCTAATTCCAAAGTAATGCCTTTATTATCATCATAATAACCGTCAGACAGTATAAGAATTTGACCATGAAGATAAGATTTTGTCGCTTCAAGTATCGGATCATGCTCGCGAACATTTACGGTATATGGTTGCAATTCTTTTAAAAGAGATCTTATTGTTTGATAATCTTCTACCGACGGGTAGTCGGATTCACATAATTCTTCTAATACATATAATTTTTCAAACGCATCTCCATAAGGAACCAACACCCCTATACTATCATTGTTTATCAGATTCATTTTGGAACCTGCTTTCTTAAATGCTTGTTTTAACTTTCCTTTAAAGCCTGTTTTTCTTTGATATAAATTGATACTTAAATAATCATAGACTGACTCCCCATGCGCCAAAGGGTAATCCATTGAATTTTTGTTGTTTGCATAATAGTATTCAAAGAAATCTCGGTTTAAAGTCGAAACGTCAATAGGCGATGAAATTTTATGTAGAATATATTCTGTTGACTCTTTCTTAGCTTTTATTTCTTTAAGCCGTGAAGTATTTTCTTCTTCATTTGTCAGATTAACTAAGGTAACTTGACCTTTATCACGTTTACCTTCACGGTTGCAACGCCCACTAGCTTGCACAATTGAGTCAATCCCTGCATAGGAACGAATGACACGATTAAAGTCAACGTCAACTCCTGCTTCTATCAGTTGCGTACTAATACAAATAATAGGCACACCATCCGCTAATTGTTTTTTAATTTCTGAAATAATATCCAACCTGTGCTGCGCACACATATTTGTCGATAGCTGATAGATTGGTCTATCAGTCAGTTCTTCAAGTAGAGTATAAAATTTATCAACTGTCTTTTTGGTATTGAAAATTGCAAGAATGGATTCATCATTTCCCAAGACAAAATCTACTAAATCTGAAAGTTTCGACTTTTGGTTATTCTCATCAAATTTTCTAAGTTCTGTTCTTGAAAAGACTTCTCTTTCTTCAACGGTTAAATCAACAATATCCGTAGTTTCTCCATTTTTCCCACCATAGGATAGTCTATGAGTAATTTCGCTAGAATCGTAAGCCGGTTGCGTAGCTGTACATAGAATAACTGTCGTATTCATGACTTTATTTAAAAAATTCATCGTTAGATTGAATAAAGTCGTCACTTCAATGGGCAAAGACTGCACTTCATCTAAAATTAAGACACTGTCAATAAGACTTGAAAAACGTCTAATGTTAGACGATTTTGTTTTAAATAAGGTTTGAAAAAATTGTACCATTGATGTCAAAACAACTTGACTATCCCAACTATCAATCAGATACTCAGACATCAATGTTTCTTTTTCATCGTTGTCATCAGTCTGTCGGATAACATTTGAATGGTGCTCCAATATACCTACATCACCAGTTATTTTCCTAATTTCAGCAGCATTCTGCTCTAGGACAGATAAAAACGGTGTAATGTAGAAAAATCTTGATTTATTTTGATCCACTAATTGATGAAAAGCATATCTCATACTAAGATTCGTCTTACCAGCACCAGTAGGTAAATCTAGGCGATATATACCCGCCGAATCATTTTCTCCCCTACCTTTAACGCGTTCACTAATTTGTGTACGAATGACATTAAGTTTACTCGTTGGATGACTAAAACTACGATATTTTTGCTCAATAGATTTTAGATAGAATTTATTTAATTTTATTTTTTCTTCTTGTTTTATAGGATTGACAAGTAGCTCATAAGCATTGATTGTGTCAAGAATATCAGCATTCTTTAGCAAGGATAAATATAGTCGCACGAGGCATGATTGATAATAAGCTTCTTCACTATCATCCCGACAATCTAATTTTGATATAGCTTGTTGGTAATTTTCAAAGGATTTATCAATGAGTATTTCTAAATTCTGATAACCATACTGTTCTAACTTTGTTTCCAAAAGGTGGGCAAAATTCTTCACATCGCTATCAAAATGATAATCTAACATCTCTCTAGCAATTCGATTTCTTAGTTTGTTATATTGAAATTGCTCCGAATCCTTATCAAAAATATCAAACATTCCATGATGAGCAGAAATAACATAAGCAGTAATATCATTGAATTGTATGCGTGCCGCCTTATCAACTCCTTTTGTAGACAGCTGCATTTGAATTTTATTATATAAATACTTTGCCCCTGCATAAGAATGATCAACGTGTAAGCTTGGTTTTTCTTTTAACTTTTTTTGAAAAAGTTGATCTGCCTTCCCTAGATCATGATAGAGACCTAACAAGAAAAGTACATCGCCTTGCCCAATAATTGAAGCATCCTCCTTTGCCTTGCTAGCTACATTAAAGGAATGTTCTTCCAATGACTGTTTTTTATCTGTTTCACGTTCATAATGTGCTAAAATCACCCTAGCACCCTCCTTTCAATAATTACTTTCTAGAATAATTTTAATAATATTATAACATATTTTTATGCTCTTGAAAACGGATACATTTTTTAGGCTGTCATATATTATTAAGAATACACCACCCCTTTCAAATATTATAACCATATAAAAACACAGTTTTTACACCGTGTTTTCTTGTATCTATCTAGTCTGGCTAAACCAACTTCTTCATCTCTTCGATACGTTCTTGTGTCGCATCATACTTAGCTTGGTAGTCGGCTTGTTTGTCGCGTTCTTTTTGGACGACTTCTGGTTTGGCGTTAGCGACGAATTTTTCGTTGCCAAGTTTGCGTGCAACTATATCCAATTCTTTTTGCCATTTAGCCAGTTCTTTGTCAAGGCGGGCTAGTTCTTCTTCAACATTGAGCAAGTCAGCGAGAGGCAGATAGATTTCTGCTCCTGTGATGATGCTGGACATGACTAGTTCTGGCACAGCAAGGTCCTCCGCGATTTCCAAATGTTCTGGATTGGTGAAGCGCTTGATGTAGTTGACATTAGCATTGAAAAATGCTTCTAATTCGCTGTCGCTTGTTTTCACAAGGATTGTGATTGGTTTGCTTGGGGCAACATTCACTTCACTACGTGCGTTACGGACAGCACGAATCAGGTCTTTGAGACTTTCAACACCTTTGTGCGCAGCTTCATTTTCAAATGCGGGGTTAACTGTTGGGTATTCAGCTGTTACGATTGAACCTTCAGAAATTTGTTCAAAGATTTCTTCCGTCACAAACGGCATGATTGGGTGAAGCAAACGAAGGATCTTATCAAGTGTGTAAAGCAGAACTGAGCGAGTAATCACTTTTTCATCTTCGTTGTCGCTGTAAAGCACTTCTTTTGTCAATTCAACGTACCAGTCAGCAAATTCATCCCAGATGAAGTTGTAAAGGATATGACCAGCCACACCAAATTCAAATTTATCAAAGTTTTCAGTAACTTTGGCAATTGTTTCATTCAAGTTGTGAAGAATCCAGCGGTCAGTAACATTCCCGGCTGTACCAGCCACAACTTTTGCAACATTTTCACTCGCTTGGTCAAGTGTCAACTCTTCATTGTTCATCAAAATATAACGAGAAATGTTCCAGATTTTGTTAATGAAGTTCCAAGCGGCATCCATTTTTTCGTAAGAAAAACGCACGTCTTGACCTGGTGCAGAACCGTTTGATAAGAACCAACGAAGCGCGTCAGCACCATATTTTTCAATAACATCCATCGGGTCAATACCGTTACCAAGTGATTTAGACATTTTACGTCCTTGTTCGTCACGGATAAGACCGTGGATAAGTACGTTTTCAAATGGACGACGTCCTGTGAATTCCAATGATTGGAAAATCATGCGTGATACCCAAAAGAAGATGATATCGTAACCAGTTACCAGTGTAGATGTTGGGAAGTAACGTTTGAAGTCTTCTGAGTCTGTGTCAGGCCAGCCCATAGTTGAGAATGGCCAAAGGGCAGAGCTAAACCAAGTGTCAAGAACATCTTCATCTTGAGTCCATCCGTCACCTTCTGGAGCTTCTTCACCAACGTACATGTCACCTTCAGCATTGTACCAAGCAGGAATTTGGTGCCCCCACCAGAGCTGACGAGAGATAACCCAGTCGTGAACATTTTCCATCCATTGAAGGAAAGTATCGTTGAAACGTGGCGGGTAGAATTTCACTTCATCATCAGTATCTTGGTTGGCAATCGCATTTTTAGCCAATTGATCCATTTTAACGAACCATTGTGTTGACAAACGTGGTTCAACCATAACCCCTGTACGTTCTGAGTGACCAACGCTGTGAACCATTTTTTCGATGTTAACAAGCGCACCGATTTCTTCCAATTTTTTAACAACGGCTTTGCGAGCTTCAAAACGATCCATGCCAGCAAATTCACCAGCAAGTTCGTTCATTGTACCGTCATCATTCATGACATTAACTTGAGGTAGATTATGACGCTGACCAACAAGGAAGTCATTAGGGTCGTGGGCTGGAGTGATTTTAACCACACCAGTACCAAATTCTGGGTCAGCGTGTTCATCAGCCACGATTGGAATAGCTTTGTTAACGATTGGCAAGATAACATTTTGTCCAATCAGATCTTTGTAGCGAGGATCTTCTGGATTGACAGCGACAGCCGTATCTCCAAACATGGTTTCGGGTCGGGTTGTTGCTACTTCAAGGGCGCATGAGCCGTCTTCTAACATGTAGTTCATATGGTAGAAAGCACCTTCCACGTCCTTATGGATAACTTCAATATCAGAAAGGGCTGTACGAGCTTTTGGATCCCAGTTGATGATAAATTCACCACGATAAATCCAGCCTTTTTTGTAAAGTTCTACGAAAACTTTACGAACCGCTTTTGACAAACCTTCATCAAGGGTGAAACGTTCACGTGAGTAGTCAACAGAGATACCCATTTTACCCCATTGTTGTTTGATTGTTGATGCGTATTCATCTTTCCATTCCCAGACTTTATCAAGAAATTTTTCACGACCAAGGTCGTAGCGTGAGATACCGTCTTCAGCAAGACGTGCCTCAACTTTTGCTTGTGTTGCAATCCCCGCATGGTCCATACCAGGAAGCCATAAAGTATCAAAACCTTGCATACGTTTTTGACGGATAATAATATCTTGCAAAGTCGTATCCCAAGCGTGACCAAGGTGAAGTTTACCAGTGACGTTTGGTGGTGGAATTACGATAGAATAAGGCTTGGCCTTTTGATCTCCTGAAGGCTTGAAAACACCCTCATTAAGCCATTTTTGATAACGACCAGACTCAACCTCAGCTGGATTGTATTTTGGTGAAAGTTCTTTTGACATGTGTTTTTCTCCTTTTCATCTTATGTTTTAATTAAAAGTTGATGATCTATGTGTAGTTCTGGCATTGATATAACTCTGTCATCTTTAAAATATTTATATGGAGTAGTGTTGACCGTTACTATGCCGATTTCTACATTATCAAATTTACCAAACTCAACTTCAAATAATTCTTTATGCGCCTTGATTTCGTTTTTTAGCTTTCGTAATTTTGAAAATTCTTTATAAATAGAAGTATTTATAATGCTTTTACACTGCCTCATATTTCTTGCTAAACCATAGTTTTTTAAGTCATAAATATATAATGTAGAATCGTGTATAAAGAATAAATCAATTTCCTCTATTAACTTCTTAGACCTTATTAATTGTTTTATTTCTATCTTTTTTGACTGATTTAAATAGTAATTGATCTTAGCATTTTTATCAATTTTCGAAGCGATATCCTTAAGTTCAGGCAATAAACGCTCATCAAAATTTTCTTTAATCAACTTTGCCCACTCTTTTCCATTTTTTTTATTTAATATGTCTGTTCTTAATATTCTGTAGGAAAAATACTTCGCAGATTCAAAAAATGAAAATGTTGGTATTACATCAAAATTTGAAAAACTTATCAAAGGAGAACGAAACATTCTCATATTTGGTTCTCCAATTAGATTATCAACTTTTCGTCTATAAAATTCTTTATTGTTAAGCGTTAGATTTTCAATAATCAGTGACGCAGATTCTTCTGATATTTTCTGATTTAATGCTAAATCTTTAACAAGTAAATTCTTTTCACAGATGCTTAAATAATTGTTACTCAACTTAGCAGCTCTCTCATCATCTGTTACATTTAAGTAGTTTTCTAAGATTGATGGAGAGATCTTTTTTACTTTCTCAAGATACCTCATTACAATATCAATCTTTTTATCCCCAACTACTACTATTTCATTTCTTGTATTAGTAATATACTTCGTGAATTGCTCAAAGACTCGCCTTGGAAATACAATACCTTCTTCCCTTGTAAAAGTGATATCATCCCGTTCCTGCTCATTTATAAATGGCAAGGCGTCTATATAATTATCTAATTGGATTATTGAGAAACATAAACCAAACAAATCAAACATATCTTGAAAATTTATAAATTCAATTTTCATGCTTTTTTCATCTTTTAACGACTCACCTATTAAGAGTTCATTAATGATGATTTCTAAACAAGTTTTTAATTCTCCCAAATATACTCTTGGATCAAAAAAAATAAACGATTTTAGTTGATTAAACTGAATAATCAACGAATCAATACAATCATTCTCTGACTCTATTAAATTTGTATCTAAATATATTGTAATTTTACTTAATACACTTGCCAATAAGCTCATTTGTAAAATTAAGTAATTTTTATTGTATAATGAAAGCTTATTTCTTATTTTTTTATTTATCTCAGTTCTAACACAACCAACTAATTGTTTGATTCCCTTGTTTCCAAGAGTAAAAGTATTTGGAATATCTAACTCCAGAAAATGAAGTTCATCGAGGGTCTGACCGATATTCTGTTTCCCTTTGGTTTGCAGAGAGGGGCGTTGAAATTTCTCAAATTGATTAGGTAGTTCCAGTTCTGTATTTTCTAAAACAGTTCCAGAAAATACTGTCACTAAAAATTTAAAGATTTCGCTATCTTCATTGAAAACTTCTACTGTTTGTAAAATATATTGTAAAGTACCGTTATCTAGTTCAAACATTTGATTGTTACTCCCACTCACTTTTCAGCAATCCATAACGCAATAAATCACAGCGTTTGCCTTGTGCGTCTTTGCGGTCACGAATGCGAGATTCGAGGGTGAAGCCAAGTTTTTCAGCAGTACGCTGGCTTGCTTTGTTGTATCCATAACATTCAATTTCGATTTTGTGGAGATTGAGTAGGGTAAATCCAACTTCCAACAGAGCACGCGCAGCTTCTGGCACGATCCCTTGCCCCCAATAATCTGGGTGAAGCAAATAGCCCATTTCAAGAACATCATCAGCATGGCGATGATTAAAATCAATCGAGCCAATGACTTCATCTGTTCCTTTCAAGCAGATACCATAACCAGACGGTATTTTTTGCTCAATCCAGCGCTTTGGCATAATGTTTTCGAGATAATTTTCCTCTTCTTCCACGCTTTCTGCAGGTGGAAAACCAGCTGGCCAAGTCACCTCTGGCAAACTCGCATAAGCAAAAATCTCTTTAGCATCTGAGACTAGACGTTGGCGCAAATACAGCCGCTCTGTCTCAATATCAGGAAGTTTATTATCTTCAATTTGACCTAAAATATTTATCATAATTTCTCTCCCCATTCCGCTTATAAAAATTCGTCCCTGCCATACATGACAGGGACGAATCACTCCGCGGTACCACCCAATTTCGGGCAGACGCCCGCAACTCTGGTCTTCTTGTTCATCTTTTATTACGTTGTTAGCTCGCTTAGATGTACGCCAGTACAGCCCGCAACTCGCTGCTTAGTCCTAAAAGTAAACAAAAAGACACCATTATTTCATTTTTAGCCTTAGCAACCAGTTTTGACATTTGTGCGGATTTCTCAGCAGTGCCGCTTTCTGTGACAAATGGGATTCAAAACACCTCTAATGCATTTAGTTTAACATGTTTTCTAGAGAAAATCAATAATTTCTCTGCCCAAAAAGTCCGTCTGGTAGGTCATGAAATCCCTTGCCCTCTTGATAGTTGGCAAATTTCCCCAATAAAAACTGATAAGCATCCAGACGACTCTCATAACGAATCGCGGCTTCTTTAGCGCGTTCATCTTGGTCTTCTTCATAGACTTTTTGACTCTCTTGAAGAGCCATTTCGTTGATTGCCACCTGAGTTTTGACCCAAGCTTCAAAATCCTTTAAAAATTCCTGTTCGTACGTCATCATATTCCTTCTAATCTACTCCTCGGTAGAAATCTTCTTCAATATCACGGAAAGGCTGAATATCTTGGACATATTCCAGCACACCTTGAAATTCTCCTGCTTCATCTCTCACTGCCGCATACGTCACATGAACAAATTTATCCCGCGACTCAGACTTGAACCACATAACAAACTTGTCTCGCTTACCTTCACGCAATTCCTTAAAAATAAAGCGAACTTTCTCTAAAAACTTAGGCGGGTGGCACAGCTCGACATTGCGCCCCACTTGACTCGGCGTCCGTTTGAAAATCATCTCATCAGCTGGCACACTGTCATTGTAGTACTGGAAAATATCCTTCTTATTAACAAAGGTAATCTCCATTGGCAGATGATTCAAGATTAGATTTGCCTCTTCCACTGACAAATAGCCCTGTCCAAAAGACTGTTGGATCTGTCGATCAAAATTGTTTTCTGCCTTTTTCTTTTTTGGTTTAAAAGAAATGGTGACCTGCCCATCAGGTGTCTCAATGACTTGCTGAATAGTACCGTCTGACACCAACTCGTCACGGGCTGCCGCTTCGCTTCCAGTCTTCTCAGCAGTCTCTTTTTCTGCCTCCGTGAATGATTGACGAGCTGGTACCCACTTTTCAGCCGGCTTGATAATCGCATAGCCATAGGCATCACTTTCTTCTGCAATTTTCAACCAATCGTCCTGTGTGAAAGATTCCAGCAAAATCATAAGCAAGATGGACTCTTCCTTGAAAATCATTGCTTCAAACTCAGCTGCAAAATTTTCAAATGTTGCTCGAACTTGCTCGATACCTAGATTGGACAAATCTTCAGCAGCAGTCTTTGCTTCTTGAAAAAGCTCTCGAATCTGGTCGTCCACACCCCACATAACCTTGGGTGGTGAATCGTGACCATATCTCTCCATAATCGGAAACATCAGCTCTTCCTTGCGCTGATAATGAATGTCAAATTGACCGACCAAGCCCAGCTGGCGCATCAACCCCTTTTCCAACTCTGTCTTCATTTCTGCATCATCTGTTTGAGCATAGGTATCAAGGAGGCGCCGGATCCGCAACAGAGCCGCTCTCAGAGCCAGATTTTCCTGCTTAAAAATTTGAACTGGATGTCCTGGATGATCTGTGTCAGCCACTTCTACATTTTTCACTGCTCCCTTAAAAAGATTCGCATGAACATTGCAAAGCGACATAACATCCTCAAAGGTTACACCCGTATCCGAGTTCATCAGTTCGTGCTCCATAAGACTGATCTCAATAGCCGAAACGCCTGTAAAATGCTTGTTAAACTGCTCTTGAACCTCTTCTGCTGTTGCGCCATGGTGCAAATCCAGCAAAATGGATTTCAAAATCTCAATTCGTTCATCTGCCATTAGTCTAGCCCCACCACTTCATAGCCATTTGCTTCCAATGTCATGACAATTTTATCCATAGGGGTTCCCTCTAACTTAGAACCTTGTTTTAACGACACCTTGCGACCAACCGTATTGCGCATGATTGGATTGGCAAGCGGTTTAAAACCCAGTTCCACCAAAATTTCTAACACTTCTGGGTGCTTGTCCACTACTTCTGCTACAGGAATGGATACATCAATGATATTGTCCATATTTCACCTCATGAACATTTTTCTATTATTATAACACAAAAAGCAGTTGCTTTCTAAGCAAAATCAAAGCGTTCTTTATCTTTGCCTCATTCCATTTTTCTGAATCAAGCATCTATAACTATTTTTAATATAGTATAAGTATTTGTTATAATAAAATGATTTTGTATTTTTCACAAGTAAAATAATTGATAACCCCTCTTTTCAAAGCAAAATATTTCACAAATAAAAGAAAGATTATTAAATCACGGATTTGAAAACGTTTTTATAATCGTGATATAATAATTTCAAAAACAGAACTAAGGAGATAGTATGTCTATTACAACTTTACTAAACATCAAATATCCAATTTTTCAAGGTGCTATGGCGCAAATTTCTCACTATCAGTTGGCTGCTGCTGTTTCAGAAGCGGGTGGCTTGGGGATTATTGCTTCAGGTGGTATGACTGGCGACCAATTGCGCGAAGAAATTCGTGAATTGCGTAAACTCACAGACAAACCATTCGCTGTTAATGTGATGCTGATGCTGAAAAATGTCGAAGAGCTTGTGAATGTTATCATCGAAGAAAAAGTTCCTGTTGTGACAACTGGTGCTGGCACCCCTAAATTTATTCTGCCTGCTCTCAAAGAAGCAGGTATCAAGGTTATTCCGGTCATTGCCAGCGTGAAACATGCTAAAAAAATGCAGGAATTAGGTGTTGACGCTGTTATCGCTGAAGGAGCTGAAGCGGGTGGTCATATCGGTAGCACCAATACCATGGCTTTGCTGCCACAAATCGCTGATGCGGTTGATATTCCCGTAATTGGTGCAGGAGGTATTGCAGACGGTCGTGGACTTGCCGCTGCTTTCGTTTTAGGTGCACAAGGAGCTCAACTCGGTACTGTGTTTCTCGCATCCAAAGAATGTCCAATCGCTGAAAGTTATAAAGAAGCCGTTCTCAAGGCAAATGATACAGATACAGCTGTCACAGGCAGGAGGGCGGGTGCCCCCGTTCGTTGTATCCGAAACGAAATGACAGACCATTATATAGAGCTTGAAAATAAAGGTACCAGCCGTGAGGAATTGGAAGAGATTACTATCGGAGCTCTCTCAAAAGCTGTATATGACGGAGATACCAAAAACGGCTCCATGATGTGCGGTCAAATTGCTGGTATGATAAAAGAAATCCGACCATGCAAAGAAATCATTGAAACAATCGTCTCAGATGCACAAAAAGTATTGGAAAATATAGAGATTTCCTTGTAAAATAGAAAAAACTTGTAGAAAATAATCTCTACAAGTTTTTCTATTGCTGAAGCAGTTAAAATATTTGCGTTTCATTTTAGTTGCTCAACTTCTGTCGCCTATTTGTCATCTGCCTCAAACTAGACTCACTCATGAACAAGTCATTCTATTCCATTTACCAAATACTATAAAATATCAATAGCATTGCTACAGAATACCTTCTTTGCAATTTTTACATCCTGATTCTTTGAACTTTCGTTGTTAGAAAGTGCCTCGTATATTATTCTAACATACAGTAAAAGTGTTTCATATCATTTCCCGTCATTTTCAGTACGTTCTTGTCCCCACCAGTAAGGCATGAGTTCTCCCAAAGTAATCGTTTCTCGTTTTTCAAAATCCAACATAAACTCCAGATGACGATTTTCAGGATTCAACTCCATTAGAAATTCTCTACACGCCCCACAAGGCATACCAGAACCTCCGCCATAAGGCGGTTTATCACGAAAAGCCAATACTCGTTTCATTTTTGTCTGTCCAGAATACTGATACATATTAAAAGCTGCTGCCCTTTCAGCGCAGAGATGAAAAACACCAGATTTATTGATATCAACTTCGTTGATTTTATCTGCAACCTCCAACAGCCCTCAAGCTGTTGGAGCAAAGCAAAAGCCGGTATAAATCTTTCCATCCTCTGCTTCAATAGCTGCTACAACATGATTAGCGTACACAAAGGGTGATACCTCATGCGGATTATAGAGCTCCTTAGCTTCTTCATACATTTTTTCCCAAATATCCATTCTAATCCTCTTTCCTTACCAACTTCACTACAGCCTCGGTCCTGGCTGTGTGGGGAAACATATCCACAGATTGAATATAATGAACATCGTAGACCTTGCTCAATTGCACCAAATCTCTAGCTAGAGTAGAGACATTACAGGAGACATAAACCATTTTCTTTGGTGCATAACGAACAATCGTTTCAAGCAGCTTATCATCTAAGCCAGTCCGTGGCGGATCCACAATCAAGGCATCTGCTCGGTAACCTTCCTTGTACCAACGAGGAATAATGCTTTCAGCAGTCCCAGCCTCATAATAAGCATTGTCAAAGCCCATCTTCTTGGCATTTCGCTTAGCATCCTCAATAGCTTCTGGTATAATATCCATGCCACGAAGAGACTTTACTTTTTTAGCAAAAGCAAAGCCAATCGTTCCCACACCACAATAAGCATCAATCAGGCAATCCTTTGAATCGACATCCAGAGCCTTAACTGCTTCACTGTAAAGCACCTCTGTTTGCTCTGGATTGAGCTGGTAAAAAGCCCTAGGCGATAAGGAAAACTCGTAATCCAAAACACCTTCCTGAATGGTTTCTTTCCCCCAGATAATCTCCGTCCTATCTCCATAGATTTCACTTGATTTTGTCGTATGGTAATTGACCGCCACTATTTCCAACTCTGGAAATTCTGCTGACAAATCACGAATGACTGGAGAAAAGTCCAACTTCTTTCCCGTAACAAAAATCATCTGCACCTGTCCCGTTTTCCGAGCCCTGCGAATCATAACCGTCCGAACGCCGGCATTTTTTCGCTCATCATAAATAGGAAAATTGTACTTCCCCAAAAGGAGGGCCACTTTATTGATAATTCTCTGCGTTACCTTATCCTGAACCAGACAGTTTTTCAAAGAAATCAGATAATGAGAATTCTGCGCATAAAGACCCGCTTTTACATCTCCCTTAAATTTCCGTGTTTGAAACTGCAACTTCGCTCGATAATATTGAGGTTCTTGCATACCAATCGTTGGACGAATCTCGTAGTTTTCATAACCTTGAGGTGCAAATTTTTTCAAAGCCTGCCGCAGCAGATCTGTCTTAAATTCTAACTGTTTGTCATAATGCAAGTGCATAATCTGGCAGCCCCCGCATTTTTCATAAATCTCACAAGGAGGCTCTACTCGATACTTAGAGCGTTTGTTAATCGTCAACAGTTTTGCTTCGACAAAATTACGCTTAACCGTCGTGATTTGACAAAAAATATCCTCACCTTTTAAAGCACCTGGTACAAAGACCAATGTCTTTTTATAAAATCCAATCCCTTCCCCATTAATTCCCATTTTCTTAATTTTTAAAGGGATTCTTTGCTTTACTTTCAAACTCATAAGCCTATTATACCATGCCAACACGATAATGTTGAGAATATGGTACAATAATCAGTATGAAAAAAGAAAAAGTAACTCTCACAATTTCTCAATTCCCAGAAGAATTACGAATATATACAGAGAAAGCCACTTTGTATGACAGTTCTTCCCACTCAGGCGCAACCGTGCTTTATCTAGACACAGGCTACTATCTTAAAATAGACCAAAAAAGAAAGCTAGCACGAGAGGCACAATGTGCTAAATGGTTTGACAAACAAGGGCTCGGTGTTCCTGTCTTGACATACATCAGCCAAGACAGGGACTACTTGCTCACTAAAGAAGCATCCGGCATATCAGGATTGGAAGTGCTAGACCAACCAGAAGTCCTCTGCCAAACCATGGCAACAGCGCTAAGACAGCTCCATAACCTCCAACCAGTCCACTTTCCCACAAACTCACTTCTAAAGAACTATATTCAGCTAGCGGAAGAGAATTATCAAAAAGGGCTTTTCTATGAAAAAGCTCTCCTGCCACAATTTCAGATTCGCAGTAGAAAAGAAGCCTATCAGCTTATCCAAGAACAGGGACATCTTCTTACAAGAGATGCATTTATTCACGGTGACGCTTGTTTGCCCAACTTTATCTTAAAAGACGCTAAGACGTTCTCCTGTTTCATTGATGTTGGGCTATCTGGCTTTAGTGATCGCCACATTGACCTTTACTGGGCTATCTGGTCACTGAATTATAATCTAGGCAATCCAAAATATGGCGACCTATTTTTGGACTACTATGGTCGAGAAAATATCAACTCCGAGAAATTACGACTTATCGCAGCTTTTGAAGCATTTGGCTAATAGTCACACTTACTATCCCATTCATTAGCTCCAAATTTCACACAAGTTATCGAAAGAATGATTATGAAAATCACTAAAATTGAAAAGAAAAAGCGTCTCTATCTTTTAGAATTGGACGAAATTGACAAACTTTACATCACTGAAGATACTATCGTTCACTTTATGTTATCAAAAGGCATGAATATCAGTGAGCAAGAATTAAAAGAAATTCAGGACTACGCACAGTTTTCTTACGGAAAAAATCTAGCTCTATATTATCTTTCTTTCAAGCAAAGAACTGTCAAAGAAGTGCGGGATTATTTGACAAAATACGAGATTTCCTTAGATACCATCGAGAAAGTACTAACGATTCTCATAAAAGATAACTGGATAGATGACAGACAATATGCTTATTCCTTTATTCATTCCAATCTTCTATCTGGTGATAAAGGTGCTTTTGTCCTCAAGCAAAAATTGGCTCAAAAAGGTATCACAGCTCCTATTATTGATGAAGAATTATGCAAATTTGATTTTACAGAAGTAAGTCAAAAAGTTGCTGCAAAACTACTCCGCAACTATCAAAGCAAACTACCAAGTAAGGCCCTGCAAGATAAAATTCTTCAATCTATGATGAACAAAGGCTTTTCCTATACCGAAGCTAAGGCAGCTTATCAAACCTTAGACATCAAAGAAGATGAGGAAACTCAGCAGAAATTACTGTACAAAGAATTAGATAAGCAATACCGCAAATATTCTAAAAAATATGACGAATATGAGTTAAAACAACGCCTCACCCAAGCACTCGCTCGCAAAGGTTATGATTTTTCTGATATTGCTAGCGCTCTCAGAGAATATCTATAAAAAATGTAAGGTTTATTTATGTTTTTTCATGAAAATATGTTACAATAAGAGCGATAACCTGATTAATTGTAGAAAGTTGGTAGAAGATGAAGCTTCCAAAAGAAGGCGACTTTATTACAATTCAAAGTTATAAGCATAATGGAAGTCTGCACCGCACCTGGCGCGACACCATGGTACTAAAAACAACAGAAAATGCCATTATTGGTGTCAATGACCATACCTTGGTCACAGAAAGTGACGGGCGGCGTTGGGTGACACGTGAGCCAGCTATTGTCTATTTTCATAAAAAATATTGGTTTAACATTATCGCTATGATCCGCGAAAATGGGATTTCCTACTATTGCAATCTAGCCAGCCCCTATTATCTTGATGCAGAAGCATTAAAATACATAGATTATGATTTAGATGTCAAAGTCTTCACCAATGGTGAAAAGCGATTGCTGGATGTAGATGAATACGAGCGCCACAAGCGGCAAATGAACTATTCCAATGATTTAGATTACATTCTCAAGGAGAATGTGAAAATCTTAGTAGACTGGATTAATAATGAGCGTGGACCTTTTTCACAAGCCTATGTCAATATTTGGTACAAACGTTATGTAGAGCTAAAGAATCGCTAAAGTTGCCAAGGGACCTCTGGTCCTTTTTGATTTTCAAAGAACAATTTCTTGCAATTCAAGCTTATTTTATGTATCATATAGAAAATCCTTTGATGAATGAGCACAGAAAGGAAGAAACAATGGCTTTTACAAATACACGTGGACGTTATGCCAGCTTTGGCGTTGTAACAAGTTTGCCAGATGACATTATTGATTCTTTCTGGTACATCATTGATAATTTTTTAAAAGGTGTGTTTGAATTAGATGAACTTCTTCGATTTGAACTCATCAACCATCAAGGAAAATTAACATTTCGATTTTCCGAAGCAAGTCTGTCAACTACTGTCTCTTTTGATTTTAATGACGCTTTCGATCCATTTTTTCCACGAGAAATCTTTGTGACTGACAATAATGGTAAAGAAACTATTATGCTGCCAGATGAGTATACCTTGATGTAATGGTATATTAAGTAGAGCATATGTGATGATACAACCACTCCTTAATGTACGAAAACACATAAAAGCCCTCATAGAACCATTCTATTGAGGGCTTTATATTGAGTATTTAAAGTCTGCTTTGATGCTTATTCATCAGTTTCTTCTTTTGATTGATTCAGAAAATCCATTGCTTCCTTGGTCCAAGTCGGCAAACTTTTGGCGAGCGGTGCAAAACCAATCTTGTAACGGTCATTTGAAAAGCGATGGCGTTTAGGCAAATGATGCTTCTCTTCTTCCAGAGTTCTCATTGACAAACTAGCCTTGCCCGAAAATTCATCATAGTCCATCACTTGCACCAAGACCTGATCGTCAACATGCAGAATTTCATGGATATTTTCGATATATCCTGTCCGAATTTCTGAGATATGAATCAATCCCATGTCACCCGTTTCTAGTTCCACAAAAGCACCATAAGGCTGAATACCGGTAATTCGGCCTTTTAGTTTTTCACCAATTTTCATCTCAATCCTCAACTTTAATGGTTTCAATCACAACATCTTCCAGTGGTTTATCCATTGCACCAGTTTCAACTGCCGCAATCTTATCTAACACTTGATAAGAAGCTTCGTCTAGCAATTGACCAAACACAGTATGCCTGCGATCCAAATGCGGCGTTCCACCTTTGCTTGCATAGATTTCAGCAATCGGTGCTGGCCAACCACCTCGTTCCAATTCCTTTTGTGCATAAGGAATCTTGCTATTTTGCACGATGAAAAATTGACTGCCATTTGTATTTGGACCAGCATTAGCCATTGAAAGTGCTCCACGGATATTATACAATTCTGGTGAAAATTCATCTTCAAACTTTTCACCATAAATGGATTCGCCACCCATGCCCGTACCAGTTGGATCTCCACCTTGAATCATGAAATCCTTGATAATGCGGTGGAAAATCACGCCATCATAGTAGCCATCCTTTGATAAAGCGATAAAATTCGCTACTGTCTTCGGCGCTTGCTCTGGAAATAGTTGAATTTTCAAATCTCCGTGGTTGGTTTTAATAGTCGCTTTCGGACCTTCTGTTTTTTCAATCGTCACTTGCGGAAAATGCAATTCTTTTTCTACCATTCCTAACTCCTCTAAGGCATAAAAAATGCCGTCTTCTTCTACTGTTTTTGTCACAAAGTCAGCCTTTGCTTTGATCTTTTCATGGGAAATCCCCATAGCAACGCTGATACCTGCATAATCAAACAATTCTAAATCATTGAGTTCATCGCCAAAAGCCATGACATTCTCCGGTTTCAATCCTAGATACTCAACAACTTTCGCAACCCCAGATGCTTTTGAACCATTTGTCAGAACCACATCTGATGAATGCGGATGCCAGCGAACCAAGCGCAGATGTTCTCCCAAGTCTTTTGGTAATTGCAAACTATCTCCGATATCTTCAAATGTCCACATCTGATAAACATTGTAGTCTTGATAAAAATCCGGTTGAACAGGTAAATCAGGATACACAATATCAATCGCTTCATTGATGAGAGGCGTCCGTGTCGAAAGGGCTGCCTGATGACTGCCGACGAGTCCAAAGTCAATCCCAATTTCCTTCGTCCAAGCGATATAAGTTTCTACCACATTTCGAGCAATCGGAGTTTGCGCAATAACCTTTCCTGCCTTATCTTCAATATAGGACCCATTCAAGGTGACAAAAAAATCAGGCTGCAACGCTTTCAACTCCGGCACTACACCAAAAATCCCTCTCCCTGAAGCAATTCCTGTCAAAATTCCTTTTTCTTTCAGCTGTTTAAACACCGTTTTGATAGAGTCCGGAATATAGCCAGTCTCTTTCACTCGCAACGTATCATCAATATCGAAAAAGACGATTTTGATTTTCTTGGATTTATATTTTAATTTTGCGTCCATAATCTCCCTCTAGGAATTATTCTGCTTTCTATTATACCACTAAATGTCATCTTGTGGGACAAGGTGATGTTGGAAAGCATAAACAACAGCTTGTGTACGATCGCTCACTTCTAGCTTTGATAAGATATTGGACACATGTGTTTTCACTGTCTTTAAAGAAATAAATAATTCATCTGCTATGCGTTGATTTTCATAACCTTTTGCCAGTAGTCCTAAAATATCTCGCTCACGCGCAGTCAAATCTTCGTGCAATTCAATATGATTTCGATGATATTCCACTTTTTGGCTGACCTCTGTTTCAATGGCAAGTTCACCCTTAGCTACTTTTCGGACAGCTCGTAAAATATCATCAGCACTAGATGTTTTCAGCATATATCCTTTAGCACCTGCGTCTAAAACCGGATAAATTTTTTCATTATCCAAATAAGAAGTCAAAATGAGAATTTTAGCTTCAGGCCATTCTTTCAAAATAGCAAGTGTCGCTTCAATCCCACTCATTTCAGGCATAACAATGTCCATCATAATCACATCCGGGCGCAACTCCAAAGCTTTTTCAACTCCTTCGCGACCATTTGAAGCTTCTGCCACTACATCCACATCGTCTTGTAAATCCAAATAACCTTTCAAGCCAAGTCGTACCATTTCATGGTCATCTACTAATAAAATCTGCATCCTAAACTCCTTTCAATAAAGGTACACGAATGTCAATCGCTACTCCTTGTTTAGGAGCCGTTAAAATCTGCATTGTTCCTGCCATATCATTTACTCTTTCTTCCATATTTTTCAAACCATAGCTCAATTCATCAGATGAGGTACGCTCAAAGCCAATTCCATCATCTGTCATCTTTAACTGCAATTCGTACGGTGTTTGGTATAGATAAACATCTAAATGATTTGCATTGGCATGGCGAAGCGTGTTACTGATAATTTCCTGAGCAATTCTAAAAATATGCTCCTCAATCTGTTTCGGTAATTTTTGCACATCATGGTGAAAACTTACCTCAATATCGCTTTTATCTGATAGCTCTTTCAAAATGAGGTTCAGCCCTTCAACCAAGCTTTTCCCTTCCAACTCTGTCGGCCTCAAATGTAAAAGCAAGATACGCAAATCACGCTGAGCTGTATTTAAAATTCCTGATACGCCAATCAATTGTTTTGATAATGCATCTTTATCTAAATTCTCCACTTGACCTGTCACACCTGACAAAATCATATTGGCAGCAAAAAGCTCTTGACTGACCGTATCATGTAGGTCACGCGCAATTCGCTTGCGCTCTTTCTCAATAATCGTCTCTTCATTTTGTAAGGCACGGTTCTCTGACTTTTGTAGATTTTCTGTTAAATGATTTACTTTCTCTGATACCTGCCGAAAGGAAGCGTCAATTTCCGGTTGCTGTACTTCTTGTAATTTTCGACCTTCCAAAATATTTTTCAAATTCGACTGAATGGTCGACAATGTTACCGTTTGAATCACTTTGATTCCTAAAATCATCAGCATCGTTAGAGATACAGTGAGCACAATCACAAAGAAACTGAATTTTTCCAGTCGCTCTACATTACTAAAAACCAATTGCCAGTCAAAATCAAATAGAGCAAAAATATAATGAATAATAATCCCTAAAATGAGTAAGGAATAAAAACTAATCAAGAGATAGTAGACTTTTTTCATTTACGAACCACCTCAATATTCCCTACAAATGTTGATAGGATAATTTTGACACTTTTATGTGCTCGTTTAAAGTCTGGCGTCGTTAGACTGAAACTTTCATTTCGCAATTCATAGATAGGTTGGTCTAAAAACTGCAATTCACCGTATAGATTATTCACTTTCAAGCTGACTGCCACATCAACTGGCACAATAATTTTTGTATTCCCGAAAAATTTTCGCAAAACAATCACATTATCATGGTTTGTAACAATCACTTGCTCCAAATGAATCGTATCTTTACCCATAAGACGGAAAAGATTGATGTCATCAAATCGACAGGTATCTGATGAGCCAAAATGATGAAGATTTCCCAACCATTGATTTTTTTCACGTTTTTGTTCTACTGCATCATCAAAGATGAGATTCGTCACTCCATTTTCCTTATAAATGTAAGGATAAGCCACAATCATGCCATAAATGACCGCAAAGAGCAAGGCAGCAATAACATAAGGATTGAGCATAATAATGAAAAAGAGCAGTATGGTAGAGGTTACTAGCAGAAAATTTCCTCTTTGTTTTCCAAAATAATAATAGAGCAATAACAAGAAGAGCACCAAAAAAAGAATAACACGTGAAAAATGACCAGACAAAATGGTCACTAATGCAAATGTTAATAGAATAGATTCAACAAAGATAAAAAATTGGATCTTTCTCATAGCCTCGATACCTTTCTTACTCTATTGTATCAAAAACTTACAAAAATTCCTCCGGCTAAGGTATGAAAAGAAGGGAGTGAACTGGAAGAAAATATTTTAAAGTTCTAGTTTGTAGTCCTAGAAGCTAATATTTTTAATTACAATATACTGGATAAACTTGATTGAGCAGAAGCAATGCTTATCAATGATGTAAAACGAGTGCAAAAAAAGAGTGAGGGAAAATCGGTTTAACAAAACTACGATTTTATCCTCTCTCTTTTTTAATTACTTGCACTAGCACTTGTGTCTGGTGTTTTTGAGCTGCTTCCATCATTACCACTAGTTGACGAACTGCTAGAGGATGGGCTAGTTTTATTTGAGCTGCTATCAGATTGTGAACTACTTTCAGATGTTGAAGAATCTTCGTTTTTTGGCTCATATACATATAAGACAATGCGATCACTCTTCAAATTCAAAGACTGACCAGCTTCTGGGGTTTGTCTGATAATCGTATTTGCCTGTGTACCCGCTGGAGCTGTTGTAACCGTACGTTTTTCAATATTCGCACCTTGAATACCAATCACTTCCGTCAAATTATTATAAGCAAATTCATAGGTTGAGCCGATATAGCTTGGCATCGTGACACTTGAAACGGACTTCGCTACTTTTAACGTAATACGTGTCTTTGAAGTCAAATCATAAGTGCTGCCTGCTGCTGGTGTTTGATCAACAACTGTTCCTGCCGCATACTCATTACTTTCCACTTCTTCTGTTTTAATTAAGCCTTTTGAAACCTTGTATTTTTGTACCAGATTGTTGATAGCATCTGCTCTTTTCTGACCTTTATAATCTTCCATAATAAAAGTTTTAGTTCCTTTTGAGACAATCAGATCCACCGTACTGCCCTCACGACGTTGCGTTCCCGCTTCTGGATTGGTGCGAATAACTGAATCTTTTTTAACAGAATCACTGTATTCGTCTTTTTCCTTGCCAACTTTCAAACCTGCAGTTTCAATAGCGGAACGAGCTTGGGCAATAGTTTTTCCAGTAACATCTGGGATTTTTACATTTGACGGACTCAAATAGACTAAAGCCACCAGAGCTACGATGACTAAAACCACCGCTGATAACAAAACTTTATAGCGCGTTCTTAAACGGCGCTTCTTTTTTGCTTTTGGCTTAGGCGTAGGCTTACTACTGACAGCTTCTTTTATAGGCGTAGGAGTAGTTGGTTTGCTTGCAGAAGTTAACGTATTTTGCGATACCTTAGGAAGCGTCTTGGTGTCTGCTTTAGCAGTGTCATCAAAAACTAGTTTTTTCTCATTTCGACGGTCAGCAGATAAGCAGCTTGATAAATCCACATACATTTCTGCAACTGACTGATAACGATCCGTCAATTTTTTGGCCGTTGCCTTGATGACTACATTTTCCAATGCCTGTGGAACATTTGGATTTTCAGCAATAATAGACGGTAGAGGCTTTTGGAAATGTTGTAGGGCAATCGTAACAGCACTATCTCCATCATAAGGGATATGTCCTGTCAGCATTTCATAGAAAATAATCCCCATGGCATAAATATCGCTCTGAACGGTCGCTTTTGAGCCACGCGCCTGTTCTGGTGACAAATAATGTACAGACCCCAACATAGAGTTGGTTTGCGTTAAACTCGTTTCTGCAAAAGCTACTGCAATCCCAAAGTCTGTTACTTTTGCATCGCCATCTGGAGTTAAAAGGACATTTTGAGGTTTCAAATCACGGTGAACAATCCCATGCGTGTGTGCCAAACGCATCGCCAAAAGGATTTGTCCCATGATTCGAACCGCTTCTTCATTAGACAAAGGAGCATGCTCTTTGATATAGCGTTTTAAGTCAAGTCCAGCCACATACTCCATTGCTAGATACTGCTGACCTTCTTCTTCTCCAATGTCGGTAATCCGGACAATATGAGGATGATCCAAGTCTGCCATGGCGCGTGCTTCTCTTTGAAAACGTGCTACAGCAATTGGATCCGTCTGGTAATTGGTTCTTAGAACCTTAACTGCGACTTCTTCCCCGTCTAAAATCAAGTCTTTCGCCAAGTAGACATCTGCCATGCCACCTCGACCAATTTGTTTGATGATTTTATATCGTCCGGCAAATATCTTGCCGACTTGAATCATTCTGCGTCCTCCTTATGATAATGAACCAGGGCAACTGTAATATTGTCCAGACCGCCTGCATTATTTGCAAAGCGAATCAAGGTTTCCGCTTTTTCTGAAAGAGCAATATCGCTTGTCATAATATCATAAATTTCACTTTCTGAAATCATATTGGACAAACCATCGCTATTCAAAATAATGTAATCATCATCTTCTAAGCTAATCATGCCAACATCAGGCTGCACTTCGCCTCTTTGACCGATTGATTGCGTGATGATGTTGCGTTGTGGGTGACGTTCTGCTTCCTCAGGTGTAATTTGTCCTGCTTTGAGCAATTCATTCACCAAAGAATGGTCGCTTGTCAATTGCTTGTAACTGTCCCCACGCACCAAACCAATACGAGAATCCCCTACATGGGCATAAATTGCTTGATTGCCAATAATCGCTAAAGCTTCAAGCGTCGTTCCCATACCTTTATATTCTTCATCTTGACCAAATTGGTGAACTTTTTGATTTTCTGTTTCGAGATGCTCTGCGAACCACTCACGGACACCGTTAATAGAATCAATCTGAGTGTCCACCCAAGCAGCACCGAGATCTGTTACTGCCATTTCACTAGCAATATTACCGGCACGGTGACCTCCCATACCATCTGCTAAAAGAACCATTGTCATACCGGCACGATTAACAAATTGATTGGCATAATCTTGATTATTTGTACGCTTCTGACCAACATCTGTTAATAATGAAATTTCCATACTGTCAGTTTCCTCCTGTTAGGATATTCGTTTGAATTGACTGATGAAAAATCCGTCACTTCCATACAATTCTGGCGTAATTAAAATACAGCCATCTTTTAGAATATCCTGTCTATTATGTTCTAGTTTTACCTGTTTAAAATTTGGATGAGCTGCCAAAAACTGCTCAACAACTTGAAAATTTTCTTGCGAAACAATCGTACAGGTACTGTAAGTTATTATACCACCTTTTCGCAAGCTTTGACAAACACTATCCAGTATCTCAAGCTGAATTTTTTGCAACGAGGCAAAATCTGCATTTTCTTTATTGTATTTAATATCTGGTTTCCGTCGGATTAGACCAATTCCTGAACACGGCGCATCTACTAAAATTTTATCAAAGGCGTCTGCTCCAAAAGTTTCAAAAACCTTTCTCGCATCTAGCTTTTTCGTAATCACTTTATCTGCCACACCTAAGCGCTGTGCATTTTCTTTTATCAGAGCCAACTTATGCTCATAGAGATCTAATGCCGTGACCTGTCCTGTCGTTAAGTAAGAAGCAATGTGCATGGTTTTACCACCGGGTGCACTGCATGCGTCTAACACTTTTTCATCGCCGCGCAATTCAAGAGTTGGCGCGACCAATTGGCTAGATTCGTCTTGAATAGTAATAGCACCTTCCTCAAACAAGGCATGCCCTGCAAAATGACCGTGGCTTTTCACCAACGCACTCGGAGCTAATAGCGAATCTTCTGCCTGCAACAGTTGTTTTAATTCTTCTTTACGGCTTAAATCCACCACTCGAACGCTGGCTTTATTTCGAAGAAATAAACTCTCAAAAATGGCTAGAGCTCGTTTTTCACCGTACTCTTCAATCAGCACTTTAACCAGCCAAACTGGCAAAGAATATTGAATAGAATAGCGTTTATTTTTACGTTTAATACTGCCTATATCTGCCACACCGTCCCGCAATAGTCTTCGCAGCACTGCATTGACGAACTTTTCGCTTCCTTTTTTTCGCGCCTTTGCCAGCTCCACCGCTTCATTGACAATTGCATGCATCGGAATTTTATCAAGATACTGTATTTGATACAAACTCATCAACAAAAGAATATAAAGCCAGGAATCCAACTTATCTCGATTTTCAATAACATGAGACAAATACCATTCTAAAGTGATTTTACGTGCAACGGTACCATATACGATTTCTGTTACAAGTCCTTTGTCTGCAGAACTTAAAGGCACTCCTAGCAAAGTCTGGTTGAGAGCAATATTAGAATAAGCTCCTTCTGAAAAAACTGCTTCTAAAACTGCAAGAGCCGTTTGCCGCGCTGTTTTTATTTTATTGACCAAAGAAATCACCTACTAATAATTGCCGTCCCAGACCATTCAGAAAATCAATGATAGTCATTTTGGGCTTTCCAGCTGGCTGTACTGTTTTCAGAGAAAGTGCGCCCTCACCAGCTGCTACAATCAATTCCTTTTTCCTGATAGCAAGAATTTCTCCCGGTTGACCAGCCCCTTCTACTGGAGTAGCTTCGTAAATTTTAAAACGTTCTCCATTTAAAAGCGTATGCGCTACTGGCCAAGGATTCATTCCTCGAATTTGGTTAAAAATTTGGTGATTTGTCTTGGTCCAATCAATTCTCTCCTCTTCTGGTAAAATATTTGGTGAAAAGGTAGCTTGATTTTTGTCTTGCGGAACTGGTTTTAAATCTCCAGCTAGATAACTAGGCAAGCTCTCAAGTAGCAAATCGCGTCCGACCAACGCTAACTTTTCAAACATCGTCCCAACATTGTCTGTTTCCTCAATAGGAATCGCTCGACGCGCAATCATATCACCCGCATCCATCTCTTTGACCATTTCCATAATAGTCACACCGGCTTCTTTGTCACCATTGATAATGGCATAGTGAATGGGAGCTCCTCCGCGATATTTTGGTAACAACGAAGCATGCACATTGACGGCAAAATTGACAGAATCTAGCAATTTGCTTGGTAAAAATTGACCGAAAGCTGCTGTGACGATACCATCAGCGTTTAAATTCATCAAACTATCTAATTCAGCACTTTTAGACAATTTCTCTGGCTGATAGATTGGTAAGCCATAGTCTAAAGCCAGTTCTTTAACAGGCGTCATGCGGATTTCTTTTTTACGTCCTACTGCGCGATCTGGCTGTGTAACTACTGCCAAAATCTCGTACTGTTTGCTTTCCAGCAATCCTTTAAGCACCGTTGCAGAAAAATCTGGCGTTCCCATAAAAATAATGTTTGTCATGGTTTCCTCATATTCTTTTTTACTATTATATCAGAAGAAAGCCTGCTTTTCTTTAAAAAAGCTAAAATAAGGCTACATAAAACTTTGTGGCTCGTGGTCTATACTTAAACGTAAGTCCTTATTGTCCTTTTCTTGCGTCCAATCCAAAATCTGATTTAAAACCTCTTGCAAATGCTCCTCAAAACGGTATTTAATCATCAATTGATAATGATAGAGGTTGTGAGTGCGGGCAATCGGCTTAGGAGTTGGTCCTAATATCTGAACTTTGTCTGACAAACCAGAACGTATCATATTTAAAACTTCGTATGACTTTTTGACGACCTCTGCTTCTATTTTATGAGACAAGGTAAGTCCCACCGTAAAATAATAAGGTGGATAGGCCAACTGCTTTCTAATACTCATTTCATAAGCATAAAAGCCCTCATAATCCTGATTTTTCGCAAAAGTAATCGCATAATGCTTCGGATTGTAACTTTGAATAATCACATGACCTTCCTTTTCAGCTCGTCCTGCACGCCCAGCAACCTGAGTTAAGAGTTGAAAGGTGCGCTCAGATGAACGAAAATCTGGCAAATTCAAAGCCGTATCCGCATTGAGCACTCCCACGAGAGTAACATTTGGAAAATCCAGACCCTTTGCAATCATCTGGGTTCCCAGCAAAATATCTGCACGCCCTTCACCAAATTCTTTTAAGATTTGTTCGTGACTGCCCTTTTTCCGAGTAGTATCAACATCCATTCTCAAAATACGAGCCTGCGGAAAGGCTTCTGCTAATTCATCATAAGCTTTTTGTGTCCCAGTTCCATAGTATCGAATGCTCCGACTGGAGCAATTCGGGCAACTGTGGGGAATCCCTTTTGAGAAACCACAATAGTGACAATTCATACTTTTGGTATCCATGTGCAAGGTCAAGGAAATATCACAATTTGGACAGGTGTCAACCGTTCCGCATTCACGACACATGACAAAACTAGAATAGCCCCGTCGGTTCAACATCAAGACAACCTGCTCTTTTCTATCTAGCTTGTCTTGAATGGCTTCTAACAAAACAGGCGTGAAATTACTAGCTTCATTTTGCCCAATATAATCACGAAAATCCACAATTTCCACTTCAGGAATCTGAGCTTGCGGCTTGGCTCGCTTGGTCAATTGCAAAAAGTGATACACGCCTTTACCAGCCCGCGCTCTGCTTTCTAAGCTCGGCGTTGCCGACCCCAGCACTAGGACAGCTTGATTGTACTTTGCACGCAACAAAGCCACATCTCGTGCATGATAGCGTGGATTGGAGTCTTGCTTGTAACTCGCTTCATGCTCTTCATCAATGATAATTGCACCAATATTTTTTAACGGAGCAAAAATAGCAGAACGAGCACCAACAACCACTTGTGCCTCTCCTCGCTCAACTTTGCGCCATTCATCATACCTTTCCCCATTTGAAAGACCTGAGTGAAGAATGGCAACTTTCTTTCCAAAACGAGCAATAAAACGATTGGTAACTTGTGGTGTCAAGGAAATTTCAGGCACTAACATAATGGCTGTCTTGCCACAGCTGAGCGCCTCCTGAATGACCTGCAAATAGACCTCCGTCTTACCGCTACCTGTCACTCCTTCTAGCAGAAACGGCTTGCCACCATACCCGATTTGTTGCGTGATAGCTTGAACCGCAGCTTCCTGCTCTTCATTTAATACCAAGGCAGAAGTCGCTGAAATATTTTCAAAATAAGCCTCAGAACGACTCACCTCTTTTTCAACGATTTGCAAAGCTGCTTGCTCTATAAAATAGTGAATAATTTCCCGTGAAAATGTTTCCTTCAAATCTGCTAAACGGTTCATTCCAGTCTGAACTTGCAAAATGTCTCGCAAGGCTTGCTTTTTTTTCGCCCGATTAGAAATGACCAATTGACCTAAAATCTCGTGATTAACCTGATACCATTTTTCTGTTTTGACATGTTTTTGATCTATCGCTTGGTATTCTACCTGAATCGCTCCTTGCCGTGCCAAACGCATCACCTTAGCCTGCAATTCTTTATCAAGCGATGAGAAATGCTGCCAATCTGCATTGCCAAAAATGAGCAGTCGATCTTCTTCATTCAAAGAGGGTTGAGCATGAAGAATTTTATCATAGCTGGAGTTCAGAAACCCCGGCAACATAGCTTTTAAAATTGAAATTTTGTAAGAAAAGACAAATTTTCTCAATTCTTCTGCCAGCCACAGCTGCTCCTCATTTAAAACTGGTGTAAAGTCCAAAACCTCTGCAATCTCTTTCAATTCTGTTGTCGTTTCTTCTGCTAGCTCTACGACAATCCCTTGAATCAAGCGATTGGCTTTCCCAAAAGGCACATGCACACGCATGCCAATTTCTAACATAGTCGAAAATTCTTTCGGCACTGCATAACTATAAGGTTTATCTGTCTGCATTAAAGGGACATCCACAATGACTTTTGCAATCTGCACTTTCTCACCACCTCTCATTTATCAGTAAAAGAAAAAATAAGATTGAGCTGACCCAACCTTAAATTTTTTCACCCTCTTCTTTTTCCTTCGCAATTTGTTCTTTGATTTTACGCTCTTCTTCTTCTCTGCGCAAGCGTTCTTCCTCAGCACGCCGACGAACTGCTTCTCGCTTGCCTTCAGGATCTGGGTGAATCCCAACATTGCCAGATTCGATTTCTTCCAAAGCACGAAGTGTTGATTTGACAGACTTAAATTCTTGGGTCGGAGCTGCTCCTTCTTCCAATTCATGAGCACGTTTTGCTTCAAGAATCACCAAGGAGTATTTTGAGGGCACCTTATCAAGCAAGGTGTCAATTGAAGGTTTTAACATCATAATTCTTTACCTAATTTCTAAATTCTTATCTAACTGAAAGTTGTTCTGATAGCATATCTTGATAGTGACCGATAACACGCTCTACTCGAAAATGTTCAGCTTCAATCACACGTTTGACGCGCTCTGCTGCTAAGGGAACTTCATCATTGACAATCGCATAGTCATATTCGCGCATGAGAGCAATCTCTTCTCTTGCCTTAGCAATGCGTCTAGCAATTACCTCAGCACTATCTGTTCCGCGCCCCACCAAACGATCTTGTAATTCTGCCAAATCAGGTGGCGTCAAAAAGATAAAGACAGCATCCGGCACTTTTTTCTTCACTTGAAGTGCCCCTTGAACTTCAATCTCAAGGAAAACATCAATCCCTTTATCCAAAGTTTCATTCACATAGGTCAAAGGAGTTCCATAGTAGTTGCCAACATACTCTGCATACTCTAACATCTGACCTTGCCGAATCAACTCCTCAAACTCTTCACGCGTACGGAAAAAATAATCCACTCCGTCCACTTCACCAGGACGCTGAGCACGAGTTGTCATGGATACAGAGTATTGAAACTGATTATCCGAGCTTTCAAAAATCTCACGTCGAACCGTTCCCTTCCCCACACCTGAGGGACCAGAAAAAACGATTAACAAGCCACGATCCGCCATCATATCTCCTTCATTGTCTTTCTATCTAGTGTAACAAAAAAGCAGTATTTTTTCAACTGCTTTTTCGCATAGATATGTGCATGTTTTTGAAAATCAATATAGGCATCATTTGCTTAACATGAGCTGCACATCATAGATGAGTAGCTCATGTTAAGCAAGGTCTATTTGGCATAATCTACAGCACGCATTTCCCGAATGACCGTTACTTTGATATTTCCTGGATATTCGAGGTTGTTTTCAATCTTTTCACGCACATCATGAGCCAAGATAGTAATCTTATCGTCTTTGATTTGACCAGGATTGACCATAATCCGAATCTCACGACCTGCTTGTAAAGCAAAACTATTTTTCACGCCCTCAAAGCTATTGGCAATTTCTTCCAAATCTTGCAGGCGCTTGATATAGCTTTCAAGGGATTCGCTACGAGCACCTGGACGAGCCGCACTAAGCGCATCGGCTGCTGCAACAATAACTGCAATCACACTTTCAGGTTCTACATCACCATGATGACTGGCAATTGTATTGACCACAATTGGATGTTCCTTATACTTACGAGCCAATTCTGTTCCAATTTCCACATGGCTACCTTCCACTTCACGGTCAATAGCCTTTCCAATATCGTGAAGGAAGCCTGCACGGCGAGCTAAGTTAGCATTTTCACCGAGTTCACTTGCAATGACACCAGACAACTTAGCAACTTCAACAGAATGACGCAATACATTTTGCCCATATGACGTACGGAATTGCAAGCGTCCCATAATCTTCATCAAATCCGGATGTAAGTTTGGTGCACCGATTTCATAAGCCGCTGCTTCACCATATTCACGAATCTTATGGTCAATTTCCAGACGATTTTTCTCTACTAATTCTTCAATGCGAGCTGGGTGGATACGACCGTCTTTCAGCAGGGCTTCCATTGTCATGCGTGCAATTTCACGTCGAATAGGATCAAAACCAGATAAAGTCACCACTTCTGGTGTGTCATCAATAATGACATCAATACCCGTTAAACTTTCAAAGGTTCGAATATTCCGACCTTCACGTCCAATAATGCGACCTTTCATCGTATCATCCGGCAGATGAACTGTTGAATTGGTTTGCTCCGCAACATAGTCACCTGCAATCCGTTGCATGGCTTGGACTAAAATATCCTTTGCCATTTTATCAGAACGTTCTTTGACTTCTTGCTCTGCTTCACGAATACGCGTCGCAATTTCCTTTGATAACTTATCCTCAGTCTGAGTGAGAATGATATCTCTGGCTTCAGTTTGTGAAAGTGAAGCAACACGCTCTAATTCTGCTTCTTTGTGCTGCTCCAACTCTGTCAGTTTGTTTTCACGCGCCTCAAGGTTTTTGTTTCTATCAGAAATACTTTGTTCTTTCTGCTCGAGTATTTTTTCTTTGTTGGTCAAATTGTCATCTTTACGATCAAGACTTGTCGCACGTTCTGTCAAACGACTTTCCAATTGCTTCAATTCTTGACGATCAGATTTAAATTCTGCCTCAACTTCTTCTCGATATTTTCTGGCTTCTTCTTTTGCCTCTAACAGTGCTTCTTTTTTAAGGGATTTACTTTCGCGCTTCACTTCTTTTAATAACAAATCCGCTTCGCGCTCAGCTTGTCCACGTAAATTAGTTGCTTCTTGTTCAGCATTTAAAAGAGTAAGTTCCGCAGCTTCTTTCGCAGATTTCATGCGAACTGTGATACTTACATATCCAATGACTAAACCAATGATGACGGCAAAAACACCTGCAAAAATCATTTCCATGTTTTTACCTCAAATTATTGATATTGAATTGTAAAATTCTTAATTATTTTATCATAAAAATCGATTTTTCACAAACTAAATTCTTATAAATACGTGACTGTTTTCACATTCTTTTTCGCGAATCCTTTTTCCTGTCTGGCTTTGGTAAGCAGAATTTTTTTCTTTGCTAGAGCAAAATATGGTATAATTTATTAAAAGTAAAAGGAGTTCTATTTATGGTCAAAGAAGTCATTGTTGAAAGTTTTGAGTTAGATCACACGATTGTCAGAGCCCCCTACGTACGCTTGATTGGCGAAGAGGTGGGGCCTAAAGGGGACATCATTTCCAACTTTGATGTTCGTCTGGTACAGCCTAATGAAGATGCCATTCCGACCGCTGGGCTTCATACGATTGAACATCTGCTAGCTAAGCTCATTCGTACTCGCATTGATGGTATGATTGATTGTTCGCCTTTTGGCTGCCGTACCGGCTTTCACATGATTATGTGGGGTCAGCATAGCTCAACTGAAATTGCTAAAGTCATTAAAGCTTCTCTAGAGGAAATTGCTGAAGCAACCACTTGGGAAGATGTCCCTGGTACAACTATTGAATCTTGTGGCAATTACAAAGATCACAGCCTCTTTTCTGCCAAAGAATGGTGCAAATTAATTTTAGCTCAAGGAATCTCTGACGATCCTTTTGAGCGGCATCTTGTATAAAATAAAAAAACGGACAGGAAATGCAAATTCTCCTGCTCGTTTTCTTTTTTATTGACGAATCAAATAATCAAATGCTCCCAAAGCTGCCGTCGCTCCTGAACCCATTGAAATAATGATTTGTTTATAAGCACTATCTGTACAATCACCTGCTGCAAAAATTCCTGGCACATTTGTTGCACCATGTTTGTCAACAATGATTTCACCACGCTCATTTAAAGCAACTGAACTATTCTTAAGCCAATCTGTATTTGGCAAAAGACCAATTTGAACAAAGACACCGCTGAGTTCAATTTTATGTTCTTCATTATTTGCACGATCGAGATAAGTAATGGCTTCAACTTGATCGGAACCATGAATTTCTTTTGTAGCTACATTGGTTAGAACTGTCACGTTTTTAAGTTGCTGTACCCTGTCTTGCAATACTTGATCGGCTTTCAAAGTTGGTAGAAATTCTAACACATAAACATGCTCTGCCAGACCAGCTAAGTCAATGGCTGCTTCAATTCCAGAATTTCCTCCACCGATAACAGCCACTTTTTTACCTGTAAAAATAGGACCGTCACAATGTGGACAATTAGTTACACCTTTGGTTCGGAATTCTTCTTCACCAGGAACATTGACATTTCGCCAACGAGCACCAACAGAAAGAACTGCCGTTTTCGCTTTCAGAACAGCTCCATTTTCAAGTTCCACTTCAATCAAATCCTTTTTCTCGATGTTTTTAACACGTTGGTTCTTCATGATATCAATTGGATATTTTTTTGCATGTTCTTCTACTTGCGCCATCAGCTTAGGTCCTTCTGTATAAGGAGTACCAATCATATTTTCAATACCAACAGTCTCCATAACTTGTCCACCGAAAGTTTCAACGACCATACCTGTACGAATTCCCTTACGAGCAGCATAAATAGCTGCGCTGCTTCCTGCAGGTCCGCCCCCAACAACCAACACATCAAATGGTTCTTTTTTGTCAAATTCTTCACTTGAAGCAGGTCCAGAAATCTTGTCGAGCAGTTGCTCAATGGTCATACGACCATTTGCAAATTCTTCACCATTTAGAAAAACCGTTGGGACAGCCATGATCTTTTTGTCTTCAACTTCTTGTCTAAACATGCCCCCTTCAACCATTGTGTGGCTGATAGTTGGATTCAGCACAGCCATTGTATTCAGTGCTTGAACAACGTCTGGACAATTATGACAGGTTAAGCTGACATAAGTTTCAAAATGAAGCGGCTGCTTAATAGCTTGAATTCGTTTTATAACAGCATCTTCTACTTTTGGTGCGCGACCAGAGACTTGCAGCAAAGCCAGCACAAAAGATGTAAATTCATGCCCTAAGGGAAGTCCTGCAAACTGCACACGCCCTGCTTGCCCCACTTGTGTAACGGTAAAACTTGGCTTGCGGTTAGTCTCTATATTTTCCAGTGATAAACGTGGAGACATTGCTACAATTTCCTCTAGAAAAGCCCGCACCTGCTCAGAACGCTCATCTTGACCTAAAGAAGCTTGAAATACAACATCAGATTCTAAAAGTTCCAAGTATTGCTTCAGTTGTGCTTTAATTGTTTCATCTAAAGCCATATAAGCCTCCTTAAATTTTACCAACTAAATCAAGACTTGGAGTCAGTGTTTCAATTCCTTCTTTCCATTTAGCTGGGCAAACTTCACCTGGATGACTCCGAACATATTGTGCAGCATGGATTTTGTCAATCAAGACAGAAGCATCGCGCCCAACACCGTCTGCATTGATTTCAAGTGCCTGTACAACACCATCTGGGTCAATGATAAAAGTACCGCGTTGAGACAATCCACTTTCATCTAACACATCAAAACCAAGCGAAATAGCATGAGATGGATCGCCAATCATGATGTATTCAAGTTTTCCAATGGCATCTGAATGATCATGCCAAGCTTTATGTGTAAAATGCGTATCTGTTGAAACAGAATAAACTTCCACACCTAGTTCTTTAAGAGCTGCATACTGATCTTGCAAATCCTCCAACTCAGTCGGACAAACAAATGAAAAATCAGCAGGATAGAAGCAAACGACGCTCCAATGACCTTTTAAATCTTCACTAGAAACTGTGATAAATTTCCCGTTTCCAGCGTGATAAGCATCTGCTGTAAACTCGACAATTTCCTTACCAATAAGTGACATAAGATTACCTCCAAAATTAGTTTTATAATAAAATAAAAATCTTATAAGCCCATTATAGCCTATAAGATTTTCAGTGTCTAATATCTTGCTTGAAAACGTTTCCTAATAATCCAAAGCATCTGCGTAACCCGCGCCATTTCCTACAAAATAACCCGTTTTACAGTTAATACTAAAGAGGTAGGTTCCGTCTGTTCTAAATAAATTGTAATAACCATTTCCGTTGATAATATTCACACGTTCAAGAATATAATTATCTCCTGTGAAATAGCCACGTTCCCGTGAGGTTGCCAAGATTTTTTCTAACACACCAGGATTGAAATTCCAAGCTGGATTATTACTGTCGTTAATTTTAGTTTGGTCGTACGGCACTCGGCTCAACTGACGCTGTAAATTCGTGCCTGACGCTGGTGCTGCTGGAGCAGTTGCTTGCGCTGGTACAGAAGCTGGTTGTTCTGCTACAGGTGCTTGAGCGGAGCTTTGTGACGGTGCAGCAGCAGCCTCAGATTGAGGAGCAGAGGTTTGTTGATTCTTTCCTAAGCTAATCGCAGATTTCAACACCTTATCCAAGTCCGTATTTCCAGTTGTGACATCTGTAAATTTAGCATCAGCCTTAACCTTTGCTTTAGTATCCAAAACACCATCTGTAATAGCTGCTGAAGTGAATTGTGCATTCACATTTTGAACAGCTTCAACTTGTTTGACCAAACTATCATATTTTGCTTTGGCAACATTGTATTCGTTGGTGTTTTTTAATTTTTCTAGTGCTACTTTCAATTTATCTAAATTGCCAAAACTACTATTTTTCAAAGCTAATTTATTGGCATCTGTAAAGAATGAATCATAAAGATTATTAAAAGCCTTCAAATCCTTATTTTCAGAGCTAGAAGTAGTAGAAGATTTACTGGTTTGGCTCGTTGAATTTGTAGCTGGCTTTGCTTGCTTTCTATTCAACGACAGATAAACAGTCCCACCGATTAGAGCCAGTAAAGCAACACTCGCTGCAGAATAGAGGACTTTCTTATTTTTATAAAATGGAACTTTCTCCGTTTCCATTTCTTCATCTAACGCTGTAAAAGTCGGATAGCTTTCCGTTGACTCAGTTGAACTCACAGGAATATCATCCATTTCAGGCTGAATTGGTTCCATTATTTTTGTCTCAGCCTCTAACTCCTCTGGAGTTTGTGTACTGTTTTCTTCCGAAGTTTCTTGCGGTTCTGCTTCGCTGGCTGCAAGTGCAGCTACTGTTTCATCAAAGGCAGACTCCTCAGACGCTACCTCTGCAGATTCTAGGGGGGCTTCCTCTTGAACCTCATCGTGCATCTCCTGGATAAATTCTGCCAAGTCTAACTGGCTCAGTTGTTCTTGATCTTCTGCTTCAGACATTTCTTCTGCAGATTGAGCCGAAAATTTCCCAGCTTCAATTTCTTGACGGTGCTGTTTAATGTATTTATCCAGCACATTATCCTCTTCCGTCACTCCTGCTTCAAGTTCTTCGCTTTTTCGAGCAGCCTGACCAATTGTCATTTCTTTAGCTGTTTCAAAATCAAGAATTGATTCTTTTTCTTCTTGTTCTGGCAAATGTTTTTCGTCTTTACTCACGGCAAATCCTTTCTAATCTATTTGGCGTTTGACTCTCTGACCAAAATATTGGTACAAATCAACTTTTAAAGTCCCGTTATAGAGTTTTCGTTTTTTATCGGCTTGACTGCCAAATTTTGCTTCAAACGCTTCATCACTCGTCAAGATAAACTTGCTCCACGTTTTTAGTGGTGCAAAAGTCTGCCCCATTTCTTGATAAAGCTTGGTTACAGAATCATCATCCAGCAATCTCTCTCCATAAGGGGGATTGGAAACAATGACACCATTTATCTTGTCGGTATGCAAATCCTGCAAGCGCATTTGCTTGAAAAGAATCTGCTCAGAAACACCTGCTTCTTCGGCATTTCGTTTGGCAATCTCCACCATCCGTGCATCAATATCAGTTCCTAAAATATCAAGCTGAATGTCTTGCTTAATCTGTCCTAAAGCTCTAGCACGAACACGCCCAACCAAGTCTGAGTCAACCCAATTCCATTCTTCAAACGCAAAATGACGATGAAGCCCCGGCGCCATATTCATGCCAATCATAGCTGCTTCAATACAGAAAGTTCCTGAACCACAGGTCGGATCAACCAAGGGCTTATCTGGATACCAATTGGATAAGAGCAGAATCGCAGCCGCCATATTTTCTTTAATCGGTGCGCCACCTTTTTCAGCCCGATAGCCACGTTTAAAGAGACTAGAGCCTGTCGTATCGATTAAAACAGTTGCCACGTCTTTCAAAATAGAAACTTCAATCTTGAACTCAGCTCCATTTTCCATTAGGGGAACACCCTCTGGTCGAGCATAGTGCTTTTGCAACTTTTTGACTACTGCTTTTTTAGAAATAGCTTGCACACTTGGTTCATTGTGAAGTTTTGATTTGACACATTTTGCCTTGGCAATTGGAAATTTTGCTCCAAGCGGTAAATAGTTTTCCCAATCCAAAGCAAAAACACTCTGGAATAATTCCTCAAAGGTCTTAGCCGGAAAACTGCCAACAACAATCTTAATGCGGTCTGCTGCACGCAACCAGAGATTAGTTTCAATAATGGTTTCAACAGTTCCGTCAAAACGCACGCGCCCATTTTCCACTTGACATTCTAAGCCAAGATTTCTGATTTCACGACCAACCACAGCCTCTAAACCAGCCGCAGCAGTCGCAATCAACTTAAATTTTGTTTTCATTCGTCCTCTCAAAATAAAAGCTAGCATAATACGCTAGCTAAACCTATATGCAACTTTCTATAAGCCATGTTTTGTTCCAGAAATAACTAGGTATCATTTCCTTCGATAATCATCTGTCTACTGTTTCCAGTCAGAATGCTGCGTTCGTTTCCACGCATTCCGTGCCCCGACCAAAGTTTGGGTTGCTAGCTTGAGGGGTTTACCGCGTTCCACTTCTTGTGTTTCCACAAAAACTACGTCACTGTGGCACTTTCAGACCTATTTTGACTTATCAAAGACTTAGCCATTTCAGTCGCCGTAACGGATATTTCCGTCCCTAGGCTTATTGTTTCACCTAGCACAAACACTACGGGCATCACAGCCCGTGCTAGCATGGACTTTCCTCATGAAAAGACGACTCTTCACGCGATTATCCAAAAATTGCACATTACTTATTAAATTTCGTTATTTAAGATTTGCTTGCCGAATACTTCTTTTTCCAAACGATTTAAGCGTTTTAAAATATCAAAATTTGTCAGCGTAGCAGATGCCACTTGAGGGGTTTCCATGATAGATTGCGTCAAAGGTGAAGTTGCCGCCTCATTTGACTTTTTAGCGAGTTCTGCTTTCAAACGGGCATTTTCTTCACGCAGTTCCTTTACCAAAGCAGCATACGTTTCGTAATCTTTAATGACATCATCTAAAAATTCGTCCACTTCAACCTTGCTATATCCACGGACGCCAACTTTAAAATCTTGATCAAAAATATCTTTCGGTGTGTAAATAATACTAGCCATTTCTCTCTCCATTCTCGTTCATTACTTTAATTATATAAAAAATGAACCGCAAAAATCAAGGTTAAACATCTAATTTTCGGAAAAATTTTCTGCGACCTCATTCAAGTCATCAAATGTTAATTGTTTGATAAAATATTGTTCTTGTTTCTTCATCATTTGGTAAAGATGTTTTAAATTTGTTTCATTTTCTTCATCGTAAAAAATATAAGCCCCGTCTGTATTACTGAGCAAAAAGTGATTGTAATCACGAAATTGGATGGGATTTTCATAATGAGGATAGGCGTATTTAACAAAATCCACCTGTTTAAAACGACTTAATTTTTCCTGATTGGCTTCATTCCAGTTTCCACCTTGATTCTCAAAAGTAAAAATCGTCGCAATTTGAAAATCGTAATCTTGCTGCAATTCTTTTGCAACCTCTAGTGCCCAAACTTCAAAACCTAAGTTCCCAGTAAAAATCAGCCACTCCGCACCTTCTTCCAATAAACGCGTCAAATCTCGCTGAATGGCTTTTTTAATAATCTTGATTCGAGGGTCTTTGTCATTAAAAATTCCCAAATCAAAATTCCGATAACCCACTATTAGTACGCTAACCACTTAAATTATCCCTTTATTTCCTTTTTTATGTTATAATAGAGTGATGTTATTGTACCAATAAGGAGATATATGGTCAACTATCCACATAAAGTTCCCTCTCGAAATTCATTAAGACTTCCCAAAAAGAAGTCCGTTGACTTTGCGAATCGGGGAATGTCGTTTGAAAAAATGATCAATGAAACGAATGATTATTATCTTAGTCACGATTTAGCGGTCATTCACAAGAAACCAACCCCTATTCAGATTGTAAAAGTGGATTATCCCAGACGTAGTCGGGCAAAAATTGTTGAAGCCTACTTTCGACAAGCCTCTACAACAGACTATTCTGGTGTCTATCAAGGACATTATATAGATTTTGAAGCAAAAGAAACACATCAAAAGGCTTCCATGCCGATGAAAAATTTTCATGCTCATCAAATCAAGCACATGGAACAAGTCGTCAAACAAGGAGGAATTTGTTTCGTTTTATTGCACTTTTCAGCCTTAAAATTGACATATCTACTTCCTGCTCCTTATTTAATTAACTTCTTCAAGGTTGACAAGGGGAAAAAGTCCATGCCACTTGACTACATTCAAAAGCATGGATATTCTATCTCACAGAATGGTCTTCCTAGCATTCCCTATCTTGAAATCATTCAACAAAATTTACTAGGTGGTAAAATAAATGAATAAGCAATCTTTACTGACAGCTGCAAAATATGTAGCTATCGGTCTCATTACATTATTTATGCTTGGAGTTGTAGCTGGTGGAGGAATTTTTCTCTATCAAGTTCACAAGGCACCTGCCTTGTCAGAAAAGAAACTAGTCGCCACAACTTCCAGTAAAATCTATGATAGTGAAAACAATCTTGTTGCTGACTTAGGTTCTGAAAAAAGGGTCAATGCGGCAACAAGTGATATTCCAACTGACTTAGTACGAGCTATCGTTGCAATTGAAGACCACCGTTTCTTCAATCATCGCGGCGTGGACTCTGTTCGTATTTTGGGTGCTTTCTTGAATAATCTGCGCAGAGGAAATCGACAAGGAGGGTCAACGTTGACGCAACAGTTGATTAAACTGACCTACTTCTCCACTTCAAGTGCCGACCAAACACTATCACGGAAAATTCAAGAAGCCTGGTTAGCTATTCAATTGGATCGCAAAGCCACTAAGCAAGAAATTATTACATACTATGTAAATAAGGTCTATATGTCAAATGGTAACTACGGTATGCAAACAGCTGCTCAAAGTTATTACGGCAAAGATTTGAAAGACTTGAGCTTAGCTCAAACTGCTTTATTGGCGGGGATGCCTCAGGCACCAAACCAATACGACCCTTATACAAAACCAGAAGCAGCCAAAAATCGTCGCAATCTTGTATTGTCAGAAATGTATAAACTCAAATACATCTCTGCTGAGCAATATGAAAAAGCAGTCAATACACCCGTCACAGATGGTCTGCAAAGCTTAAAAAATTCAGCTTCTTATCCTGCTTACATGGATAACTACTTAAAGCAAGTTATTGAGCAAGTCCAAGAAGAAACGGGTTATAACTTGCTGACGACGGGAATGGAAGTGTATACAAACGTAAACAGAGCGGCTCAAGAACGCCTTTGGAACATTTATAATAGCAATGAATATGTTGCTTATCCAGATGATGAATTACAAGTAGCTTCTACCATTATAGATGCTACAACTGGTAAGGTGATTGCTCAACTAGGCGCCCGAAATCAAGCTTCAAATGTTTCTTTTGGTACTAACCAAGCGGTTGAAACCAATCGCGACTGGGGCTCAACCATGAAACCGATCACGGATTACGCTCCAGCCATTGAAAATGGCATTTACACTTCTACGGCTGCTTACATTAGTGATGCTCCTTATAATTATCCTGGAACAACTACTCCAGTCTACAACTGGGATATGCGCTATTTTGGAAACATCACCATTCAGTATGCACTTCAAGAGTCTCGGAACGTTCCAGCTGTCAAGACGTTAGAAGCCGTCGGACTCAGCAAGTCTAAGAAATTCCTAAGCGGACTGGGCATTAATTATCCAGATATGGTATATGCAAATGCCATTTCAAGTAACACGACAAAATCCGATCGAAAATATGGTGCCAGCAGTGAAAAAATGGCTGCTGCCTATGCTGCTTTTGCAAATGGTGGAACTTATTACAAACCACAATATGTCAGCCGTGTTGTCTTTAGCGATGGAACCTCAAAAGATTTCTCTAATCAAGGTACAACCGCAATGAAAGAAACAACAGCTTACATGATGACAAATATGCTGAAAACAGTTCTTACATCTGGTACTGGGACCAATGCAGCTATATCAGGTGTCTACCAAGCCGGTAAGACAGGGACTTCCAATTATTCTGATGATGAATTGGCGAAACTAACAAAACCTTATGGTGGTTCAAGTGTTGTGACTCCTGATGAACTCTTTGTTGGTTATACGCAGAAATATTCAATGGCGGTATGGACAGGTTACACTAATCGTCTTACTCCCGTTCTGGACGATGGTGTGAAAGTCGCAACAGATGTTTACCGTGCGATGATGTCTTACTTGTCTGAAAGCGGGACAGAAGACTGGGAAATGCCTAGCGGCCTTTATCGTAGCGGAAATTATGTCTTTTTAGCCAATTCCACTAATAGATACCAAGGAAATTATTATAATTCTACTTCCAGTTCGAGCCTTGAAGAATCATCATCTTCTTCAAGCAGCCAAGAAAGTTCTACCCAAGAGTCATCAAGCAGCTCTGCTTCATCAAGTACAGAACCGAGTGCTTCTACGTCTGCAAGTTCTCCTAATAGCGGTGGAAATTCAGAAACTCCTCCTTCACGAAATCGATAATGAACAAGTTCCTGAAAGCTAAGCCGTTTAAAAGTTAACACCTTCAAATCAGAGTTTTGTAAAAATTAAAAAACACGAACAATCAAGACCAGTAAATAACTGGCTATAAGATTGTTCGTGTTTTTAATATTTCAATTCTTGATGAAATCACCATGAAGCAGTCTTATACCTTATGAAAATCTCTTCAAACTTCGTCAGTTTCGTCTGCGAGCTCAAAAGCTCCTCTTTTGATCTGCTTATGACTCATCTCTTAGTTTGCAATTTGATTTTCATTAAGTCTCAAAGTTTTATCCCACTTCTTTTTAATTCTTATTATTTGCTAGCCAAAGCTCCCATTGGATCCCATGGGGCAAGTACTTTTGGTTCTGCCTCATAAGCGGCTAGTTCTTCTGCTGTTAAGAATTCCTTACGGACAACGATTTGATAAGTGTACTCGTCCATCCAGTCGTCGCTGGCAACAAAATAACCTTTGTCTCCGACTTTGTCACCCCAAGAATTTTCTACTTTCCATTTTGTTGATTTTCCATTTTCATCCAAATCAACACCTGTCAAGACCATAGCATGGGTCATGAGACTTTCGCTGTAATCCAAACGTCCTGCCTTATCTTGTGTCAATTCAATATCCATACTTGAAGTAAAATCATACATATCATTCACCATCACACCAGCCTTGCGGTTGCTAGATTGACCGACATCAGAACCAAACCAAACAGTTTCTCCAGCCTGCATTTGAGCAATAGCCAGCTCTTTCAAACGCTCCATATTAACATTCAAATAACGGACATCACGTGCTCCTACGACATTTCCTAACATCTCAACTGTATAAGATTTACCGTATGGTTTGTCAGCTGTAGGAGCATTGATGATTGAAACGTAATCATCTAATTGAAGATCTACATATTTTTTGTAAAATGCTTGTGGTGTCAGTCCACTTTCGCTGTGGAAATTGTTGTCTTTATCACGATAAGCAAAATCAAAAGTACGAGGTGGAAGTCCAAGTGACATTGCTAAGAAATTAAAGATTTCTTGCAAGAGCTCTTCTTTTTTAGCTTGAATAGCTATCGCATCTGCTCCACTAGTAACCAAATCACGCAAAATTTGTGCATCTTGACGGAGTAATTTATTAAGATATTGGTTGAGCTCACGGCTATTGCTAGATGAAATGGATTCTGGGTAAACTGATTTTGGAACAACTCCATATTTTTCAAAAAGTGCCACAACCATATCCCATTGTCCGCCGTCTTGTTGAGGCGTATCTAAGAGGAATTTCACTTTGCGACTGGTTAAGTCTTGGTCAGCTGTTGCTAAGACTTGCTCTAAAAACCAGTTGGATTTTTCATATTTATCCCAAAAGAATGTGTGCGCTTGAGACAATTCAAATTCTTCTAATTGAAAGCCTGCAATCATTTTATGACGGAATGTATTGAGCGCTGCAAACATCCAGCAACGTCCAGACGCTTTTTGATTGCTGACTTTATCTTTGGTTAAATCAATGGAAAACACAGGATTGTTTTCAATTGCACTGCTGCGCTTTTCAAGCGATGTTAATAAACCATTGTGGCTAACTGCATTTTCAATTGCAGCATACTTGGCAGTTGCTTCATAATTTGCATATAATTTATCTGTAAATTGTTGATCTATAGAATTCATAGATACCTCCTTCTAATTCTAAACACCATTATAGCTTATTTTCAAAATTCTTCAAACAAAAAGTTAGGCGCACCTAACTTTTTGTTATACAGCTGATTTTAGTAACCGACGTATTTTAAAAAACATAAGTCAGAACAATTCCCCTGCTTATTTCCAAAAATCATCGAAGATTGTAATCGGCAAATGACGCTTGTGCTCCCCTTTGTGCCACCAAGATTCAATCCTTGCTTTCGCTTGGTCAGAAATGGTCTTACCTTCCAAATAGTCATCAATTTCGTTATAAGTGATACCGAGAGCGACTTCATCTGCAATGCCTGGCTTTTCTTCTTCCAGATCCGCAGTCGGTACTTTCTCATAGAGGGCAGGATCAGCGTCCAAGGCAACCAACAGTTGCTTACCTTGCCGTTTATTGAGACGATAAAGTGGCAGAATGTCTGCACCACCATCACCAAATTTTGTAAAGAAAGCTGTTACATTTTCTGCGGCGTGATCCGTTCCAACCACTGCTCCTTTATAAGAGCCTGCTAAAGCGTATTGCGCAATCATGCGACTGCGAGCTTTAATATTGCCTTTATTGAAGTCTGAGACCGTTGCTCCTGTAGCCTCAACCGCCTTTGTCATAGCATCTGCACTTTTTTTGATGTTGATCACAAGACTGACATCCGGCTGGATAAAAGCAAGAGCTCGCTGTGCATCGTCTTCATCAGCCTGCACCCCATATGGCAAACGCACTGCGATAAATTGATAGCTAGCATCGCCAGTCTCCGCACGCATTTCCTCTATTGCCAGTTGCGCCAAACGTCCTGCCAAAGTTGAATCTTGTCCGCCCGAGATTCCCAAAACATAGGTTTTCAAAAAGGAATGTTTTTTAAGATAATCCTTTAAAAAATCAATGGATTTACGGATTTCTTCCTCTGGGTCAATGACAGGTTTCACGCCTAACTGCTGGATAATCGTTTCTTGTAAGGTCATTTTGTTTCTCCCATTTGATTCGCTTTTTTGCGCATTTGATCAATCAAATCAACCTTATCTTGCCATACATCACGCGCCAAATCCACAGGATAATCTTGCGGATTAAGGACACGTTTGTATTCGTCCCACAACTTGTCAAATTCCTTGCGAGCATATTGTTGGATTTCTGTTAAGGTTGGCAATTCATAGACAAGTTGGCCTTGTTTAAAGATATCAACCAAAAGAGGCACTGCATCAAAATTTGTCACTGTTTTATTGATGTAGGTGTAAGTTGGGTGGAACATTTCTAATTCGGCAATAGCATTCACATCTACGCCATCATAAGTGATATAGTCTCCTTCTGACTTGCCTTTTGCACGGCTAGTAATCCGCCAAACTTGTTTTTTACCTGGTGTTGATACTTTTTCCACATTATTAGAGAGCTTAATTGTATTACGCAAATTGCCATGTTCATCTTCAATAGCCACAATCTTATAAACGGCTCCCAGTGCTGGTTGGTCATAAGCCGTGATGAGCTTAGTTCCAACGCCCCACACATCAATCTTTGCCTTTTGCATTTTTAAGTTGAGGATTGTATTTTCATCCAAGTCGTTAGAAGCGTAGATTTTGGCATTTGGAAAACCAGCTTCATCCAACTGCTGGCGGACTTTTTTAGAAATATAAGCCAAATCCCCTGAGTCAATCCGGACTCCAAGGAAATTGATTTTATCCCCCATTTCACGCGCTACTTGAATCGCTGCAGGAACACCGAGGCGGAATGTATCATAGGTATCCACCAAGAAAACACAGTCATGGTGCGTTTCAGCATACGCCTTAAAAGCTTCATAGTCATTTCTATAGACTTGGACGAGAGCATGAGCATGCGTTCCTAAGACTGGAATATCAAAGAGCTTTCCAGCACGAACATTACTGGTTCCATTTGCTCCACCAATCACTGCCGCACGAGTTCCCCAGATAGCCGCATCCATTTCCTGTGCTCGGCGTGTACCAAATTCCATTAAAGGCTCATTTTCGATGACTGAGCGAATCCGAGCTGCTTTTGTCGCTACCAAGGTTTGATAGTTGACAATGTTTAATAAGGCAGTTTCCACTAATTGACATTGAGCAAGAGGACCTTCTACTTGAACAATGGGTTCATTCGCAAAGACCAAGTCTCCCTCTTGTGCAGAACGCACTGTTAATTCCAATTTCAAATTTGCTAAATAGTCTAAAAATTCTTCATCATAGTCAAGAGACCGAAGATAGGCAATATCACTATCTGAAAATGTCAAATGGTTTAAATAATGAACCATCCGCTCCAAGCCAGCAAAAACCGCATAGCCACTATGAAAGGGCTCTTTCCGAAAATAAACTTCAAAAACAGCTCGTTTATTATGAATATTTCTTCTAAAATAAACTTGCATCATGTTGATTTGATACAAATCCGTATGCAAGGTTAAACTATCATCTGGATACATAACGACTCCTTGTAAGATGTATTTTTACTTATTATACCACAAATCAAAAGAGCAAGAGGAAATCTTGTTCAACTTTAGGTGTTTAAATAACTATTCTCAAGTTTTCTGTTGTATTGCGCTGTTTAAATTTTCAGTTTTAAAACATCTTAAAAACCAAGGTGCGTTTGGAACAACTTTAAAAAAGTAGCAAATTTATCCTTGGTTTTATTATATTATTATTTATCTTTAAATTTCAATTGGCTATAAATACCAAATACAAGTATCCAAATAGCTGAACCGATTGCTCCTACAACGGTTGATTTTTGTAAAAAGAGGGTTATAAATACAAAGGCAAAGAAGAGCAAAGTAAGAGGATTGAGAAACTTATAGGCTGGCATTAGATAGCCATCTGCCATAAATTCTTTTGATTTTCTGTATTTCAGGTGAGCAATCATAGTGAGTGCATAGATAGCAATATAAACTCCTGATGAAGAAGCAGTAATCAAAGCAAAGGAGTCTGATACTCCTGGTAACACCTGAATAAAAGCAGCTAATGCAATCACTACCGCTGAGGTCAAAATAGCGTTTTGCGGAACATTTTGTCTGGATAATTTCCCAGCACCGATTCCATTCAAAAAGCGATTAGGTGAATCATGTGCAATTTGATACAAATGACGCCCAGTCGAATACAAGGTAGAGTTCAAAGCTGAAGCAGCTGAAGTCAATACGACAAAGTTAATCAAAGCTGCAGCCCATTTAAGGCCTGCCAACTTGAAAACAATCACAAAGGGAGAATCTGTGGTTGCTAAATCCCGCCAAGGGATAATCGCCATAATTGCAAGCAAAGAGCCACCGTAGAAAAGAACGATCCGCAAGGGGATTTCTTTAATAGCCTTTGGCAATACCTGCCGAGGATTTGCCGTTTCAGACGTTGTGATTCCAATAAATTCAATAGCTTGATAAGCAAAGAAGACCATTTGAAAGCCCATGACAAAACTCATAAAACCATTAGGAAATAATTGGAAATTTTGACTGATATTGCTGATGCTGGCTACACCATTGGGCGTTTTAAAGCCTGTCAACACCATAAAAATCGCTGTCACAATCAAAGCAATAATCGCTACAATCTTGACCATGGCAAACCAAAATTCAACTTCACCAAAAACTCGGACTGCAATCAGATTGACCATACTCAAAACAGCAAGGAAGACGATTTGAATCAGCCATGCCGGCCAAGTCGGAAACCAAAATTGGACATATTGTGCAACTGCCGTGATTTCTGCCATACCGATAAAAATGAGGGAAATCCAATAGGACCAACCAGAAAAATAACCCCAGCCATTCCCAAGATACTTGGTAATGAAGTTGATAAATGTGTGCTGGTCTGGATCATAATACAACATCTCTCCAATCGCCCGCATCATCAAATACATAAAGATGCCTGTGAGCATGTAAATGAGAATAATTGACGGCCCTGTCAGACTAATCGAACGTCCTGCTCCTAAAAAGAGACCCGTTCCAATTGTCCCAGCAATAGCAATGATTTGGACATGACGATTTTTTAAGCCACGTTCCATTTTATTCTTATTATTTTCAGAATTCTTTTCACTCATACGAAGCCTCCTTTTCACATGAACTTTTCTATTGTACCACAATTCTGACAATTTCACTAGTCATTTATGAGGGCACGAGAATTGAACAAATCAAAAGAAATCCTTTCATTTCCAATCCTCCAATGCATTACTGGGTTTTTATTAAGCAAAAAGAAGCTGGGACAAGTGCTCAACTTCTTTTGTTTATATCGTGTGTTTTGGAGAAACTCTATTACCCTTAGGCAATTTAGAGTACAATTGAGGCTGATACGAAAGTCTAAAGGCATTCGCTTTACAAGTTCGAAAGAGTACCTTTGTCCAACACTTCGTTTTTTATCCACCACCTAAACTGCCGAGCAGCCTTGCGTGGCTGAGACTACGAACCAAAAATTTTCAAGATGATTTTGGTCTTTCGCTCTAAAAATTCTCTGTGATATACTTGTAGACTTCTTGCCCTGCAACCGCTCCGTCACCGACAGCTGTCGTTACTTGGCGAAGATCTTTTTCGCGAACATCTCCAATAGCATAGATGCCAGAAATAGCCGTTTTCATATGATTATCGGTTACAATCCAGCCTGCTTCATTGGTAATGCCCAAATCTTTGGCAAACTCACTAACTGGATCTAAACCAACATAGATAAAGACACCGCCAAATTCATGTTCAGATATTTCACCCGTTTTGACATTCTCTACCATAACGCTGCTAACGCGCTTGTCACCTTTGATTTCCTTCACAACTGAATCCCAGATAAAATGAATTTTTTCATTGGCAAATGCACGTTCTTGCAGTAACTTTTGAGCTCGCAATTCATCGCGCCGATGAATAATGGTCACCGTTTTTGCAAAACGAGTCAAAAATACAGCCTCTTCCACTGCAGAGTCGCCTCCGCCGACCACAAGTAAATCTTCATCTCGAAAAAAGGCTCCGTCACAGACTGCACAGTAAGACACCCCTCGGCTGTTTAATTCTTCTTCGCCCGGAACTCCTAAATGGCGGTGAAAGGCACCAGTCGCAATAATAAGTGTCTTCGTTTCCAAAACCTCATCTTCTGTAAAGACTTTTTTTATTGCTCCTTGGTGTTCGATTTTTTCAACAGAGCCAAATAAATGCTCCACTCCCAAATTTTCGAGCGGTTCAAACATTTTTTCGGCTAGTTCTGGACCACTGATATTAGCATATCCAGGATAATTTTCAATATCTGAGGTATTGTTCATTTGTCCGCCTGGAATGCCACGTTCCAAAAGAGCCACTTTAAGATTACTTCTAGCAGCATAAAGCGCAGCTGTCATGCCTGCTGGTCCAGCTCCAATAATAATTGTGTCGTACATAAATTTACTTCCTTTATTGTAATCACTGTTATTCTAACGTTATTAAGCTCTTTTTTCAAACATTATGCTCTGAAGATAAGCAGAATCCCCATCATTGCAAAGGATAAAATCGGAATCGTCATCACTGCAATCAATAGCATATCATACAGATGAGCTTGTCGATCTTTGATTGTTTTATCAACACGGCGAACAGCACGCAGCCCAATCCATAATCCGAGAAAACTCCCTACCAATAGCGCCGTAATCAGTAAACTCTCTAGATAGAGTAAAAAAACTTGAGACAGCATAGCCACTCCTCTATTAACTAACTTTTATTAAAGGCATTCAAAACAAATGCCGCAAACTTGAAAATAAACCCAGCTAGCAAGGCCAACTGGGCTTCTTTTTCTATTATATCAAATATATGTCCGTTTGTAACTGGCAAAAAATTCTTTTGTGCGTTCTTCTTTAGGGTGGTTCATTATTTCATCTGGAGTTCCCATTTCAATAATGTGCCCCTTATCTAAAAAGAGCACCTTGTCTGCCACTTGAGACACAAAAGACATGTCATGACTAACTAAAATCATGGTCTGACTAGCCTTGGCTGCATCTGCAATAGATTTTTCAACTTCCCCTACTAGTTCAGGATCAAGCGCTGATGTTGGCTCGTCTAAAAGCAGAATATCTGGCTTCATCGCAAGCGCACGCGCCAAAGCGACACGTTGTTTTTGTCCACCTGACAGATGACGAGGATAGTGATTTTCACGATCTGACAGACCAACTTTTGCTAGTTCTTCTTTGGCAAGATTCGTCGCTTCTTGGTCTGATAATTTTTTTACAACCAATAAACCTTCTTTGACATTGTCCAAAGCCGTCCGACGCTCAAAGAGATTAAACTGCTGAAATACCATTGCCAACTTTCGCCGCAAGGTTAGGACTTCTTCCTTGCTAATCTTAGAAAAATCAACAGTAAAATCATCAATGGCAATCGTGCCGCTGTCTGGCTGTTCCAGATAATTCAAACTGCGTAAGAAAGTGGATTTCCCCGCACCAGATGAACCAATTAAAGCAACCACTTCTCCTTTTTGAATCTCTAAACTAAGATTGTTTAAAACCATTTGTCCAGAAAAGGATTTGCTGAAATTTGAAATACGAATCATTATCGAACATCTCCTTTCGCCTGTATTTGTGGATTGAGATTATCAGGCGCTTCAATCGCCATTTTCTTTTCGATAAACCGCCCAAATGCTTCAATCACAATATTCACGCCCCAATAGACAAGAGCTACCGAGATAAAGCGCTCGAAGTAGCGATAATCTGCACCACCCAAAATCTGCGCTTGAGCAAAAATCTCAACAACTCCTGCACTGAAAGCCAAGGAAGTTCCTTTGGTCAAGCCAATCAAAGAGTTAATCAAGGTCGGTGTGGCAACCACTGCGGCATTGGGAATAATAACACGGCGGTAAACCTGTCTGTTTGTCATTCCCAAACTACGAGCCGCTTCAATCTCTCCAGAATCCACTGATAAAATCGCTGCTCGAATAGTTTCACTGGCGTAAGCTGCTTCATTAAATGCAAAAGCTACAATCGCAAATAGATAGGCTGGAATAGCATTGATATTCAGACCCGTACCGAATCGCAAGTTGATGGCCTTCAGAAGCAAAGGAATCCCATAATAAGTCAGCATGAGCTGAACAAGCACTGGTGTCCCTCGCAAAAAACTAACGAAAAAAGCCTGCAGAGGATATAAAATTTTCACACGGTTGATTTTGACAATAGCAAAAATGAGAGCCAAAATCAAGCCAAAAAAAGCTCCTCCTAAGGTCAGTAGTAGTGTTGTTGGTAATTTTTCGATAATTCTTGGTAGTCCGTCAAACACAGAGCGCCAGCTAAAAAGCTGTCCGTCTGGAATCTTTTGAACCAATTCTTGATACCAATTAGAGGTTAAAATCGCTGTTGTAACAATCATAGTAACTTCCCTTTCTCGATAATGTCTAATTCTATCACAATTTTTTTATTTCACCAATTATTTACTACGATAAAAATAGACTAGCAAGACTAGTCTATCACATTCGTTCTCTAAAGAATAATTGTTTTTATTTATGAGAGTGATAAAGAAATTTTAAGACTAAAAACTTTGACGTTTCGCTTTTCTTTCTGCACGACCGCGTGCGCGATTTTCAGCTCTTTTTGTCTTACGGCGTTTTTCATTGACAGCCCACTGGATTTTTTTCTTATAGCCCGGTTTGATTTTCTTCTTTTTCTTTTTAACCAGACCAATCATTTCCGTGTCCAATTTTTCCTGCGTTTTTTCACGATTGACACGACGATCGCGGTCATAGGTATCTTGAAATTCTCCGTTTTTGATCATCTTAGGAATGAAGTGAATGCCCAATTTTTCCAGCTCACGAATATCTGAATCATCGCTCGGTTGATAAAGTGTAATGGCTGTTCCCGGTAGACCATTTCTGCCAGTTCGTCCCACTCGGTGAACGAAGAAGGACAAATCTTGCGGAATCGCATCATTGATGACATGACTAACGCCTTCAATATCAATTCCCCGCGCAGCTAAATCTGTCGCAACAATGTATTCAAAATCTAGGTTCTTCACCTGATTCATAATCCGTTTTCGCTCTCGCGGTGCAATATCCCCATGAATCTTTGCCACCTTGAGACCTTGCGCTGTCAAATAGCTATGCAATTCATCCGCTCGTGTTTTAGTATTGACAAAAATCATAGCTAGATAAGGCTGTAGGAGCTGTGTGATTTCATAAATCTGCGCATTCTTATCACGTCCTTTTGTCGAAATCAGCCAATTTTCAATGGTATCTGAAATAACTGTTTTGGTTTTGATTTGCTCAATGACCGGGTTAGATAGATATTTTTTTAAAAATGGCTGCAATTTTTGCGGAATGGTTGCAGAAAAGACTAGAAATTGCAAATCCTTCGGCAAACTAGACGCAATCTTATCCACCGTCACTAAAAATCCCATATCAAGCGTCATATCTGCTTCATCAACGACAAAAGTATGCGCCTTATGAATGGCTAAGTCACCTGATTCGACCAAATCATAAATACGTCCCGGCGTACCAATGACAATGTGCGGCTGACTGGAACTCAATTTCCCAATCTGACGATTTTTATCAGTTCCACCGACATAGTTAGCAACTCGAATTTCCTTATCAGAAAAAGTAGCAATTTGGCGTGCAGCCTGATAAATCTGCCTAGTCAACTCACGACTAGGAGTGGTAATGACGACCTGAACACTATCTGCATCTTCATTCAGCGTTTGAAAAATCGGCAACAAGAAAGTGTGAGTTTTCCCTGAACCTGTTTTGGACTCTCCCACCAAATCTCGACCAGCAAGCACAACCGGAATGAGTTTTTCCTGAACTTCTGTCGCCTCAACAAAGTTCAAATCCTTGAGTGCCTCTTGGATATAATCTTTAAACTTAAATTCTGTAAATTTCATGTTTTCCTCTATTCGTCTCTTATCCTATCTATTATACCAGAACTTGCTTTAAAAATAAAAATGAATCATGTTTTTCTCTTCTTATTTCCTCCCTTTTCTATGAAGCTCTCCTTATTTTATGGTACAATAATAATAAGTTTACAAAAAAGGGATGACCATGAAAAAATTTATTATTACTCTTGTAACGACTCTCTTGATCTTCCTAGCTCCTACGGTTTTAGCAGACAACTTTGAAGTAGGTGCTAAGCATGCTATTGCAGTTGACGTTGCAACCGGAAAAATTTTGTATGAAAAAGATGCTAATCAGCCAGTTGAAATTGCTTCTATTACTAAACTACTAACAGCCTATTTAGTCTATGAAGCGATTCATCAGGGAAAATTCACTTTACAAACTTCCGTAGATATTTCTGACTACCCTTATCAACTAACCGTTAATCCGAACGCCAGTAACGTTCCTTTGGAAGCTAGAAAATATACTGTCGAAGAATTGTTAGAAACTTCTTTAATAGCAAGTGCTAATAGTCCAGCGATTGCCTTGGCTGAAAAAGTCGCTGGCAGTGAGAAAAAATTTGTGGATTTGATGAAAGCTAAATTGCAACAATGGGGAATCAAAGGTACTACTATCATCAATGCTTCTGGGCTGAATAATTCTGTTTTAGGAGAGGAACATATTTATCCTGGTTCAGGAAAAGAAGACGAAAATAAAATGAGCGCCCACGATGTTGCAATTATTGCTCGGCGTTTAATCCTTGATTACCCAGAAGTTCTAGAAATCACCCAAAAAGCTACGTCTAACTTTGCAGGCATGACGCTTACATCGTCCAACCACATGCTCAAAAATATGCCCGCCTTTCGAGCCGGAGTAGATGGCCTCAAGACTGGAACTTCTGATAAAGGAGGCTCTTCCTTTGTCGGAACAATCCAGCAAAGAGGGATGCGTTTGATTACGGTTCTCCTCAATGTTGATCATGCAGATGAGGATGAGAATGCCCGCTTTACGGCTACCTCTAGATTTATGACCTATATTTATCAACAATTCACAGTCCAAACTCTTGTGAAAAAAGGTGAAGCCTACAATAAAAGCTCTGCCCGCGTCATTAACGGGCAAAAAGATGAAGTCACTGCTGTTGCTAGTGAAAAACTCACCATTGTGCGGAGATACAATCATAAAAAACCGACTGTTCATTTTACAACTGATAAAAACGGTTATCCCACTCCTTTAAAAAAGGGTGTCGTTGTTGGGAAATTGACCTATACTGATAATGATTTGATTGGAAAAGGCTATCTTGACAAGAAACCACCAACTATTTCCATGCTTTCAGCAGAGAAAATTGGTCGTCCTTTCTTCCTCAAATCATGGTGGAATGAATTCGTCCAATATGTCAATGAAAAATTATAAACAAGCGAAATAAAAATCAGTATTCGTAGATGCTTGATTTCATCGTTCATCTCCGCATAGCTCGAAAGACTTGAAAAACCTTTTGAGGTTGGAAATAAGCAAATGTAACTTAATGACAAATGGGCTGTAAAAGTTGATATAGAACATATTATAGCTCATTCAATAGTAATTGGGAATGTGACAAAACTCAAAATCAAAAATTTTTAGTTTGTAGTCTCATTCCCACAAGGTTGCTCAACAGCCTGAGAGACTGTCGAGGTGGCAGATAAAGAAAACAAAGTTTTCGTCAAAAGTACTCTTCCAAGCTTGAAAAGCGAATCGCCTTGAGACTTGCTTTTCAAGCTCTATCCGTAACCTCAACGCAGTGCTTTGAGCAATTAGCTACTGCGTCTGTAATGCTAACGATATCAACAAAGAAAGCTGAGCACTTTTGTCTCAGCTTATTTATTTTAGCTTCATTTACTCAACTTTTCAGAATTTCCAGCTTCCTCAATCGCCTTTTTAAGAGCGTTCCAACCTAAGGTTGAGCATTTGATGCGTTGAGGGAACTTAGCAACACCAGCTAAAAAAGCTGCGTCTCCTAGTTCCTTTTGCTGCTCATCGTCCTTACCTTGCACCATTTGAGAAAAAATTTCTGCCAAAGCTAGCGCTTCTTCCTTTGTCTTCCCTAGGACTACATCCGTCATCATACTGGCTGAAGCTGTAGAAATACTGCAACCAGAATTCACAAACGCAATATCTTCAATCATGCCCTGCTCATCAAATTGAACCGACAGGCTGATGACATCACCGCACGTAGGATTGTTGAGATTCACTTGCTCCACTCCATCCAAACGACCTTGATGATGAGGGTGAGCTGAATGGTCCGTCACAACTGCTTTATAAAGACTATTTAATTTAGAAAGTGCCATCGAAAAACTCCTTTGTTTTCTGTAAAGCTTCAACGAGCTTATCGCAATCGGCTTTGGTATTATACAGATAAAAGCTAGCCCGAACAGTTGCTGCCACTCCTAGGTAACTCAACAAAGGTTGAGCACAGTGATGTCCAGCCCGTACAGCCACGCCTTCATAGTCCAGAGCTGTTGCTACATCATGAGGGTGAAGCCCAGCTAGATTAAAAGAAATAACACCCGACCGCTGAGTCAAGTCCTCCGAACCATAAATGGTAAGCCCCTCAACAGCTTGTAATTTTGGAAATACGTAAGCTATCAATTCCTGCTCATACTGATGAACTGTTTCCATTCCAATCTTGTCCAGATAGTCAATGGCGACAGCTAGACCTATAGCACCAGCTATATTGGGTGTGCCTGCTTCAAACTTCCAAGGTAGTTCTTTCCATGTCGCTTCTTGTTCATAGACAAAATCAATCATTTCCCCACCAAATTCGACAGGCGACATTCGCTCAAGTAGCTCTTCTTTGCCATAGAGAACACCGATACCAGTCGGACCTAGCATCTTGTGACCTGAAAATGAAAAGAAATCAACGTCCAAATCTTGTACATCAATCTTCATGTGAGGAACTGATTGAGCTCCGTCCACCACTAAAAGAGCATTTGCCTGGTGCACCAACTCTGCTATTTCTTTTATGGGATTCACCACACCTAGTACATTAGAAACATGCGCCAAAGCAACAAATCGCGTCTTTTCAGTCAATTTCGACCGAAAGTCAGCGAGATCTAACATACCGTCTTTCAGATAAGCATAAATCAATCTAGCACCTGTTTTCTTACAGGCTTCCTGCCAAGGAATGATATTGGAATGGTGCTCCATAACGGAAATCAGCACTTCGTCGCCTGGCTGCAAGACACTTTCGGCATAACGCGCCACCCAATTAAGCCCAGTCGTCGTTCCTCTCGTAAAGAGAACTTCTTTCGTTGAAGCGGCATGGATAAAGGAGCACACTCGTTCCCGCGCAGCTTCATAAGCTGCCGTTGCCCGTTCTGCTAGTGTGTGAACACCACGATGAACATTGGCATTGTCTTTCTCGTAATAAGCTGCAATCGCCTCTAATACCTGCGTAGGCTTTTGGGTTGTAGCCGCATTGTCCAAATAAACCAGGGGCTCATCATTGACGATTTGATCCAAAATTGGAAAATCCCTCTGAAGGATTTCTACATCAAGTTTAGACATTTCTTTTCCTATCTTTTATTTCTTAGCCAAAATTTCATCAATAGTTTCAATCATCTCAGCACGGACTTCTTTGACTGGAATTTCAACGATAACAGAACCTAAGAAACCACGCACGACTAACCGTTCTGCCGTTGCCTGATCTAGCCCTCGACTCATAAGATAGTACATATCTTCTGGATCTACCTGACCGATAGAAGCCGCATGCCCTGCTGTGACATCATTTTCATCAATCAAAAGAATAGGATTGGCATCTGAACGTGCTTGGTCAGATAGCATCAGTACTCGACTTTCCTGTTGCGCATCTGCCCCCTTAGCTCCCTTAATAATGTGTCCAATACCATTGAAGGTCAAAGTTCCCTTTTCCAAAATAACTCCATGTTGGAGGATATTGCCGATTGAATTGCAACCGTAGTTGGTGACGCGACTGTCAATCCCTTGTATCTGTCTACCACGAGAGAGAGCCACCACTTTCATATCCGCATGACTGCCACGACCAAACAAATCACTGTCAAAATCAGCAATCACCTTGCCTTCATTCATGACCCCGATTGCCCAGTCAATCATTGAATCATCGTCCAACTTGCCCCGACGACTGATATAAGCTGTCACATTTTCCCCCAGACGGTCAATAGCTGAGAACTTAATCTGAGCACCAGCCTGTGCAATCACTTCCACCGTGATATTTGCTGTTGCAGAAAGACTGCCAGAACCATAGGTCTCCAGACGCTCTAAATAGGTAAACTTGGAGTGTTTCCCTGCAATAATTAGAATGTGCTTATTAAATGGTACATCACTTTTACTGTCTTGGTAAAAAATACCTTCAATGGGTTGACTGATTTCAACATTATCTGGAATATAGAGCACCGCTCCACTATTGAAATAAGCTGTATGGTAGGCTGCCAGCTTATCTTCATCATATTTAACTGAAGACATAAAATACTTTTCCATGATTTCTGGAATTTCCTCAAGAGCAGTGTAAAAGTCTGTAAAGATAACTCCTTGCTCCGTTAGTTCAGCCGGCAATTGCTCTAAAACAGTCTGTGTTCCAACCTGAACCAATGTCAAATGGTCATTCAGTGCTGTAAAATCAGGCACATTTGCAAGAACCTCACTTTCTGACAGCGTGCCGTCTCCCAAATTCCAGCGGTGAAATTTCACCCGCTCAATAACAGGCAGTTCCAACTTATCTATTTTATCAAAGGCAGCTTGACGGAGATTTGCCAACCACTCAGGCTCCGCATGCATTTGTGAAAAATGTTTAATGGTTTCTTTTGTCATTTCATTCTCCTATCTTTTCTAAGTAAAAAGAAAGGTTGACTAGACTTCTTCTTGGTAATCAAAACCAAGTTCTTCAGCCAATTTGGCATAACCCTCCTGCTCCAAACGAACAGCTAATTCCGGACCACCAGAAGCAACTACACGCCCATCCATCATGATATGGACCACATCAGGCGTAATATAATTCAACAGACGTTGATAGTGCGTAATAATCATAGCACCAAAATGTTCACCACGCATAGCATTGACGCCCTTAGACACTACTTTCAGTGCATCAATATCTAGTCCAGAGTCAATTTCATCCAGTAGCGCAAAAGTTGGCTCTAGCATCAACAATTGCAAGATTTCATTGCGTTTCTTTTCACCGCCAGAAAAACCTTCATTCAGATAACGTTCTGCCATTTCCTCTTTCATATTGAGTAATTCCATTTTTTCATCCAATTTCATGATAAAATCACGGACAGAGATTTTTTCATCATCTTCTTTACCTGCATTCATGGCTGCACGCAAAAATTCTGCATTGGTAATACCTGGAATTTCACTTGGGTACTGCATAGCAAGAAAAAGTCCCATACGAGCTCGTTCATCCACATCCAGTTCTAAAATATTGACACCATCAAAGAGAACTTCTCCCTCGGTTACCTCGTAATTCGGATTTCCCATAATCGCTGCTGATAAGGTGGATTTCCCCGTACCGTTTGGTCCCATAATGGCGGCAATTTCTCCTGTTTTAAGAGTCAGATTGACTCCTTTTAAGATTTTCTTTCCTTCAATTTCTACATGGAGGTCTTTGATTTCTAACACAGACATGGCAAACTTTCCTTTCTTCATATCCATAATCTACCTTACCAGTATAGCAAAAAAAAGCCAAAAAGGCTTTGATTTTGTTTAAGTGCGAGTCTACTTCTTTTTTCTATTTCTGAACTTTGTTCTGATTTCTTCCCGATAAGCAGAATTTCCGATAAAACGAAGGATATTGAGTAGCGGTGTTCGATTTGGACCCAGAACACCAATTAGTTCTACCAAAAGTTCCACTCCAAAAAGTAGTCCAATAATTAACAGTGTCCCACCAATACGGCTCGAAACATTTAGCAAAAGAGAAATCATGGCAAAAATCATAGAAATGCCATAAATAACCAAGACTGTCCCACGGTGTGTTAAGCCCAAGGATAACAGCCGATGATGAAGATGTCGCTTGTCTGGTGTATAAAATTTTTGTCCAGATAAAGTTCTACGCACAATCGCTAAAAATGTGTCTGTAATCGGCACACCCAGAATAATCATCGGAGTAATCACAGCGACAGCTGTCGCATTTTTCAAGCCTTGCAATGACAAAACCGCAATCATAAAACCGATAAACAGCGCTCCTGTATCTCCCAGATAAATAATAGCGGGGTGGTAATTGTAAGGGAAAAATCCTGCGATAGACATGACCAAGACAAAAATAGTTAAGGTTAGAAAGACATTGTGATCTGGCAAGAAAAAGTAGGAAACAATCCCCATTGTCACCAGCGAAATAATGGATACACCACTCACTAATCCGTCCAACCCGTCAATCAAATTAACGGCATTGGTAATCGAAATAATCCAGATAACCGTCAAAATAAAAGACAACCAAGGAGCAAAGTGCAGCAGCGGCCCACCAAAAGGGATTTTAAAATGATTCAAACGGAAATCCGTCAATAGCCAAATCAAACTGGCAGCCAACACAATTCCTGACATCTTTGCTAAAGGCTTCAACTCTTTCACATCATCAATCAATCCTGTCAGAGCAATGATTCCGCCTCCTAAGACAACCGGCCAAATATAATCAAAATAACCCTTTCCATGAAAGGTCGCTTGTACAATCATCGGCATAAAAACAAGTGTAGCAACCGAAAAAGCAATGACAATAGCTAAACCGCCGCTGCTTGGCATCGGCTTTTTGTTGATTCTTCGTGCATTTGGATAATCAACCGCACCTATCTTAAATGCCAATAGACGCACCAAAGGCGTGAGAATCACACCGATGAAAAAGGTTCCAAGCAACACCAAAATGAATTTTAAAGGGAAGGGAATCATAAGCATTTAACCTTTTTAAGACTGGCAACCGCCTCGTTGACAAGCAATAAGTAACCGTGCTCTTGCAAAACAGCTCTTGTCACATCCGTATCTTCTGCATGTTCACGCATCAAAGCCAGGAGCCAAGCTGGATAACGCTTTGGACGCCCTTCAATATCAACCAAGATTGTCAAATAATAGTGGTCGTCCATTTTGTACAACTCCGAAGTATTGACAGCATAATCTACTGTCTTAGAAAAAACAATTGCTTCTTTCAGGCTGGAAAATTTCAAAATGTAATAAATATATTTCTGCGTTAGTTCGTCACTATTTTCCTCTGACTCCATATCAGAAGTGCTTGTGTTATCGTCTGCTTCCGCCGTTTCCAAAGAACGAACAGCCTCCATATCGTCTTTACTTTTCTCAAAAATATTTTTTTCTAATGTCTTTAAAAATTCATCTGGAGACATTTGAGACAGCTCTTCTACATCTGGTAAATCTGCCAAATCATCGAAGTTCAAATTCTTATCAATCTTAGACTTGGTGACAAAGACATCCAATCGGTCGGGCTTTGGTGTCACACGAAAACTGAGCATGCCACTATCTAAAAAGCTCTCTGGCATTTCCAACTCATCTAAAATCGCATAGAAAAACTCTTCTGTTTTTTCTTGTGGGACTAGAAAATCTGCCATTTCCATCCCACGTTCCTCTAAATCCTCTAATTTTATTGTGATTTTAATCGTTGTATCACTAATTTGCTTCATTTCCATAGCATTACCTCATACTTCTAGTCTTTTCATTATACTAAAATTTCGGGTTTTTTACAAAAAATAGATAGCCTTTGTCTTCTTTTATCAATAAAAAACTCAACAATCTCTGCTGAGTTTTTGTATGCTTAGAAAATGGCTTTAAAAATGCCGTAAATAATAAGCAGGACACCAAGTCCAATACGGTATTTCCCAAAGATTGTGAAGTCGTGCTTTTTCACATAGTCTGTCAAGAAGCGAATGACATAGAGACTAACCCCAAATGCAACGCCCATTGCCACAAGCAACAAGAAGAACTGACCAAATCCAAGTGTATTTCCTTTGATGATAAACTTCAAAATCTTCCAAGCACTTGCACCAAACATAACAGGAATCCCTAAGAAAAAGGTGAACTCTGTCACCACGGAACGGCTAGTACCATTTAAAAGCCCTCCTACAATCGTTGCTCCAGAGCGACTGGTACCAGGAAAGAGTGACAATACTTGAAATAACCCAATGTAGAGAGCAGTTTTATAAGGCAATCGATCTAAGCTGGTAATTGTCGGTTCTACGTTGTTATTACGTTTTTCCAGTAAAATAAAAGCAACACCATAGATAATCAACATACAAGCAACAGAAATGAAGTTATAAAAATGAGCATCAAACCAACTATCTAAAGGCAAACCAATAATAGCAGCAGGTGCAGCCGCAACCACTACTTTTGCCCATAATTGCCATGTTTTCTGCACTTCACGCGCTGTCTTTCCCGGTTTAAACGGATTTAATTTATCAAAATAAATCACGACAACTGCTAAAATTGCTCCTAATTGGATAACGACATTGAACATTTCCATAAAGGCAGCATTCTGATTTTTATACTTGATAAACTCCTGTATCAAAATCAAGTGACCTGTGCTAGAAATAGGCAACCACTCTGTAATTCCTTCCACAATCCCAAAGATGATGGATTTTAAAATTTCAATGATAAACATGTTCTTCTCCTAAGGTTGATTTGTTTCATTATAGCATAATTTCAAGTGAGAGAATAGAGGCACTTTTTAAAAAGCACCGCCTCCACCTCCACCGCCTCCACCAGTGAAGCCGCCTCCGCTGCTACCACCTGATGAAACAGTGAAGCTACTAGCTGAATTGGCTTCTGAGCCATAACTAACAAAAGCGTGGGAGCTAGTATGGAAGGTATACGACATATCCTGATAAACAAAAGCATTCATAGACGGATTGTCAATTGTGATTTTACGTAGCTTCATAGCCTTGGTCACCTTATCAGCACAATTAAACATAGTAGCATAAACCAATAATCGGTTCCATAAAATGACCCCGTCAACTTCTGTGTCCTTTAAATGAGCAATATCACGTAGCATATTGGCAAAACTCTTCCAGTAATAATAGTTTTCTGCCCCTTCTTCATTTAAAACTCCATCACGTTTCACCATTTTGCATTTTCTCCAGAGGTAATACAAAAATCCGCCGGCAATGAGAAAACTAACTATGAATTGGAAGAAAATCAGTCTGTACCACAAGAATATCCAGGCCAAAATACCAAGAGAAACAACCATAATAAGTGCCATCAAGGAGATTGAAAGATATAAATACAAGAGTTCCTTTTTAGCAACTGGACGGTAATTATTTGGCAATTGCTCCCGCTCAATAATCTCATGCACATTTTCTGTAATATTCTTCAAATAACATTTTAAGAGATTTTTTACCCTGTTTCCCGCTTTACGGACAGCTTGCTCACCTCTGTTATACACTTTCTTATCAATTTTAAAATCTGAAAAGAACTCTTTTACAAGAAGCTGCTTGTTGTTGCCCATAGCCATTTTTAAAAATTCTTTTTCAAAACCGAATAAACCTTTATCCGTCACTCTTTGCAGCCTTGGTTGCTTCGTATCATCTGTAAAAATAAGATTGCCTCGATCAATCAAATCTAATAAAGTGGCTTGTACAAGATTTTCAAATTTCAAAGACGTTGCTTGCTTCTCCGTTGGATCCAGCTCTGTCAAGTCTACCGAATAAACATTGGAAGCGATGACCATTGGTGGTAAATCTTGCGGTATTTCATACAAACGAGCATGCTTAGGAAACGTTACACGGGATTTTATAGTGAATTGAAAGAAGCCATAAAAAGCTAGACTAATCAGACCAACTAACACAAAAACAAGTGGTAAATCCCAGCCCATCAATCTCTGATATCTTTTTGTTTTCTGAGCAGCTTCTCTTTCGACTTGCCAAAATCCTTGCAATCGATTCTGATTTGTGATAGCCAAGCTATTTTCAGGAACCGTCATTAATGACCGATCCCAATAAGCATGAAATTCTAGTTTTTTTCCTTTACGAATATTGCCCGCATGAATAAGGTAAGTGTTCCCAGAATGCGTCACCTGAGCTGGTTTCATAAAATAACCTGTATGAGCATACAATTCGGTCTGCTGAGAACTTTTTGGAACTGAAATCCGAAACTCCACATCGTTTAACTTCTTATCCCAGTTACTAATCGGAATCCAGTGCAACTCCACGATGTCAGTGTGGACAAACAGCATATTTTTCAGTTTCCACGTAACCGCAATAGTCACACGATCCCCTTTATTACCAGCATTATAAATTTTATATTTATAACCACCCGCAATGTATTCCTGAACAGCAGTAATATCCGTTTTTGGTTGTCCATTTCTTAAAGCTAGAATCGTCGGCTTTCCTTCCACATCAAAGCCCAGAGGAACTTTACCAGATGTCCCCAAAGTAATGATTTGTCCTCTGTAGCCGCTTGAGAAATGGTAAGTGACTGTTTCAACAAATGTCGCTGTATTATCAGAATGAATCTGTAAATTGCCTTTATAGGATTCAATATCATAACTCACCGCCAAGACTCGTTGACTGAAGAACAAACATGAGAAAAAAATTATGATACTCCAAAAAAACTTTTTCATCTAGCAATCTCCTTATACTGATTGCTTTTATTATACCATTTTTTTAAGTAAGGGTTTCCCCAATATTGAAAAGCATGTCATTTTTCGGTACAATGAAAGGAAGCTATTTTTAGATGAGGAGAAAATATGAAGAAATTATTCTTATCTCTATTTGCACTTCTGCTGCTTAGTTTCGGATTTGCAAATAGAGCTCAAGCCGATGAATACTTGCGAATCGGAATGGAAGCGGCTTATGCACCGTTCAACTGGACGCAAGATGACGATAAAAATGGTGCCGTCAAAATCGAAGGCACCAATCAATATGCTAACGGTTACGATGTCCAAATCGCCAAACAAGTCGCAAAAGCATTGGGCAAAAAACCGTTAGTGGTCAAAACCTCTTGGAATGGATTGATTCCTGCATTGACATCAGGTAAATTAGATATGATTGTCGCTGGAATGAGTCCAACTGCTGAGCGGAAAAAGGAAATCGCATTTTCCAATAGTTATTATACCAGTGAGCCTGTGGTACTAGTCAACAAAGACGGAGCCTATGCCAATGCAAAAACGTTGAAGGACTTCAAAGGAGCAAAAATCACTTCTCAACAAGGTGTCTACCTCTACAATTTGATTTCCCAACTGACAGGCGCTAAGCAAGAAACTGCAATGGGCGACTTCGCTCAAATGCGCCAAGCACTTGAGTCAGGAGTGATAGACGGCTACATTTCTGAACGTCCCGAAGCCCTCACAGCAGAATCCGCTAATTCAAAATTTAAAATGATTCAGTTCAAAAAAGGTTTTGAAGTTAATGAAGAGGATGCTACGATTGCAATCGGAATGCGCAAAAACGACAATCGTCTAGAACAAGTCAATGCTGCTATCGCTAAAATCAGTGCCAAAGACCAAGTCGCTTTAATGGACAAGATGATTCAAAACCAACCTGTTGAAACTGACACCAGCAAAGATAAAACTACTTTCTTTGGCCAAGTGACAAAGATTCTGAAAGACAACTGGCCCCAATTTCTGCGCGGAGCTGGCTTAACCCTTCTCATTTCCATTACTGGTACAATTGCAGGGCTCATCATTGGTCTCTTAATCGGTGTTTACCGCACCGCTCCTACAGCCAAAAATAAAGCTCTCGCTCTTTTACAAACTTTATTCGGTTGGTTCCTGAATGTCTACATCGAAATTTTCCGTGGAACACCTATGATTGTTCAATCTATGGTTATTTACTACGGAACAGCACAGGCATTTGGAGTTTCCATTGATCGTACAATCGCAGCCATCTTTATCGTTTCCATTAACACGGGTGCTTATATGAGTGAAATTGTCCGCGGAGGAATCTTTGCTGTTGATAAGGGGCAATTTGAAGCCGCAACTGCTCTGGGAATGACACATAACCAAACCATGCGCAAAGTTGTCCTTCCTCAAGTCGTGCGCAATATTCTACCTGCTACAGGTAATGAATTTGTCATCAATATCAAAGATACTTCCGTACTGAATGTTATCTCCGTTGTTGAACTTTATTTCTCAGGAAATACTATTGCCACCCAAACTTACCAATATTTCCAAACCTTTACGATTATTGCCGTGATCTACTTTGTCCTAACATTTACGGTAACACGCATTCTCCGCTATGTAGAACGGCGTTTTGACACAGATGATTACACAACGGGCGCTAATCAAATGCAAACGAAAGGAGTAAAGGCATGAGCGATACCATTTTAGAAATCAATCATCTTAAAAAATCCTACGGACAAAATGAAGTCTTAAAAGACATTTCTCTCACTGTCCACTCCGGCGAAGTCATTTCTATCATCGGAAGCTCTGGTAGTGGAAAATCTACTTTCTTACGCTCTATCAATCTCCTTGAAGAGCCAAGTGGAGGAGAAATCCTTTATCGTGGTGAAAATGTACTAGAAGAAAACTATAACCTCACTCATTACCGTGAAAAACTCGGTATGGTGTTCCAAAGCTTTAACCTTTTTGAAAACCTTAATGTTCTTGAAAATACCATTGTCGCACAAACAACTGTTCTCAAGCGAGAACGAGCAGAGGCCGAAAAAATCGCCAAAGAAAATCTTGAAAAAGTTGGCATGGGGCAACCTTACTGGCAAGCCAAACCAAAACAACTCTCTGGAGGACAAAAGCAACGGGTTGCTATTGCACGCGCCTTATCCATGAACCCAGATGCCATTTTATTTGACGAGCCAACCTCAGCGCTTGACCCTGAAATGGTCGGCGAAGTGCTGAGAATAATGAAAGACCTTGCTCAAGAGGGCTTAACCATGATTGTTGTCACGCACGAGATGGAGTTTGCGCGTGATGTCTCCAATCGTGTCATTTTCATGGACAAAGGCATCATTGCTGAAGAAGGCAAGCCTGAAGACATTTTTACTCACCCTAAGAAAGAACGCACAAAAGAATTTTTACAACGTTACTTACGATAATCCACAACCGACGGGAGTGGGACAAAAATCGGTAATTTCGAAGAAATTTGATTTTGTCGTCCCACCCCCGCACAGTTGAGTAGGGCTGTAAAGGTTGATTTATCAACCGCATAGAACCCACTCAACCACTGCAACTTGCAAGAAACTCATAAAAATCTGACGAGGTTAAGGACTTTTGTCCCAGTCTCGTCTTTATTTTCTCTTCAAAATCTTTAAGAAGTCAATTGAAAAACTAATTTTTATTCAAACAAAACAGAATGTTTGAATACACATTCATTAGAACATTTTCTTGTTAAAAATAAAACTCTAATTTTTAAGAATATTTTTTAAAATAGATTGTATTGTAGAAAGCGGTTTATCATTTTTCTGTAAAAATATTCATTTTTAAAAATTAGATAGATAAGGAATAAATAAACTTTCCACTTTATAATTATTTGTTATTTCCATATAAAATCATACTATTTTACAATTGCAAACAAAAAAAGCAGGCTGATAGCCTGCTAAAAATACAACGATTAGTTTTCAAACTTTTCGTGGTTTTTATCGTAAAAATCAATCAATCCAAGAGCGGTTTCAAATGAAATATTTTTCACTTTAGCACGGCCTTGAGCAAGGGCAATGATAGACATTTCACGAGCGTTCGTTTCTTTACTGATGCGATAACCCGTGATTTTTTTATCACGAACCCAGCTAACAACTGATTCTACTTTTTCAAAGTTAGATTTAGCCATTTCCTTCTCCTATTTTATTATTTCTAACTAAATATTGTAAAGGTTTTTGTTTGTTTTGTCAATGGAAAAGGCTGTCTATTTTGATGAATAAAACAATTCAGAATATTCTTTATTTTGCTTTAAGAGCTGATAAAATTTGCGTTCGGATACTTTCTACTCCGTCAGGATTGGCTGGTAAGAAAATTGTATTATTTCCCTTATTATCTGCAAAATTATTCAATGTATCAAGATATTGGTTGGTTAAAAGAATTGACATGATTTGTTCTTCTTTCAATTCAACATTTGCACCTTTTAACTCTTTGATAGAGTCTGCCAAGCCATCCACAATCGCTTTACGCTGTTCTGCAATCCCAACACCATGAAGACGATCTTTTTCTGCTTCTGCTTCTGCAGCAGTGACAATTTTAATTTTATCGGCTTCAGCTAATTCTTGCGCAGCAACACGTTTCCGTTGGGCAGCGTTGATTTCATTCATTGATTGCTTGACTTCTGCATCTGGCTCAACTTTAGTAATCAAGGTTTTTACGATGATATAACCGTAAGTAGACATTTCTTCTGCCACTTGCTTTTGGACTTCAAGCGCAATTTCATCTTTCTTTTCAAACAATTCATCCAAGGTCAATTTAGGAACAGATGAACGCAATGCATCTTCAATATAAGACTTGATTTGAGCTTCTGGGCGAATCAATTTATAGTAAGCATCTGTTACGTTATTTTCATTGACACGGTATTGTGTCGCAACGTTCATCATGACAAATACATTGTCTTGTGTCTTAGTTTCAACCACAATCTCACTTTGCAAGAGGCGCAATTGTACACGCGCTGCGATATGGTCAATACCAAACGGCAAACGCAAATGAATCCCGCTATTACTGAGTTTTTGATATTTCCCAAAACGTTCTATAATCGCGACAGACTGTTGACGAACAACATATAAGGAACTAAAAAGAATGAGAATAAGTACGACAACAACAATTGGTACTACTAAAAATAACATGATATGAAACTCCTATCTTCTTTTTCCAAGATTATAGCACACTTATAAAAGTTTATCAAACAGAAACGATAGTTGCAACACTCCATAAGTTTGCTTAAGTTTTTTTAAATCTTTTTACTAAATCCAGCCATTTTCTTGCGCAATTCGAACTGCTTCTAATCGATTTTCCGCTGCTAATTTCGTTAGAATGCTTGACATGTAATTGCGGATAGTGCCATTTGATAGATAAAGCTTTTGAGCAATTTCTTTACTAGACAGACCTCTTGCTGCTGCTTGCAAAACCAAAATTTCCTGATTGGACAAGGGATTTTTACTCGTCATCATGGCTTCCATTAGTTCAGGAGAATATTCTTTTTGCCCTTTTAATACTGTATGAATTGTTTTCATGAGGTCAGCAATACTGCGTTCCTTTAAAACATAGGCATCTACATCTGCTTTGACCGCTCGCTCAAAGTAACCAGGACGTTTAAATGTGGTGACAATAACGACTTTGACGGTTGACTGCTGCACCTTGACCCATTCCAACACATCCAGCCCTGTTTGCTTAGGCATTTCCACATCTAAAATAGCTACATCTATCTTTTGAGATTGCAGCAAGGCCATTGCCTCCTGCCCATTAGAAGCCTGATGAACTGTTTCCACATCTGATTGCATTTCTAGCAATTGGCACAAAGCATCCCGTAGCATGCTTTGATCTTCGGCTACTAATAATTTCATTTGTATCCCTCCATTAGTAAGTTTACTCGAATCATAGTTGGCTGTTTATAACTTAAAACCTCTACTTGTCCAGACAATGCTTCCACACGCTCCCGAATGGAATGCAACTCTTTTCCTGTGACAATTTTGAAACCTTTCCCATTATCCTCAACATCTGTAATTAACCGATTTTTTTCAGAATACAAATGAATTTGGCAACTGCTTGCCTGAGCATGCTTGATGATATTCGTTGCTAATTCTAGTAAAACCATACTTAAACTTGATTGAATATTTGGTGCGATACTAGCAATATTGAGTTGATGCTGTACTTGTACCTGAATCCCACTCATTTCCAGCATAGCCTGAATAGTCACTAACTCCTCATCCAAGGTTCGTGTTTTTAGATTATCAATAATCCGTCGCACATCTGCCATAGACTGCTTGCTAATTTCATGCACTTCCTGCAATTCTTTACCAGCTTTCTCATAGGATTTCATTTGAAGAAACTGTTGTGCTAATTCTGTCTTGACACTGAGCATAGCAAATGTATGCCCTAGACTATCATGTAGGTCTCGTCCAATACGATTGCGCTCATTTTCAGCTAGGAACAGATTGAGTTGAGCATTCTGCTTTCTTTTTTCCTCCTGAAGCAATTCAGCCACCTGCATGCGATACAATCCGAAGGTCAATAAATCAGCAAATAAAAAGGTCGCAATCAAAAATATCAGATAGGATAAATCACTCGGATTTTTCAGAAAAATAGAAAACAGAATGATTGGCTGTAAGGTAAAAAAGGTCCAAAAGCGCCAAGATTTAAATGGAATTTCATTAAAGTGATAGATTAGTAGATTTGATAGATAAAAGATGTACCAAACAAAACTTGGATTTAGCCAAATAGAACTATAAAAAATGTAGGCAATCATTATCCACCAAGACAGCCACTGATGAAACGGATGATTATCGAGTAGAAGATTGTAATAAGCTCCGATAAAAAATACTGTCCACAACAAGAGCAAAAGCGAGTAGTCCCCACCGATGACACCCGCTATTGGAAAGACAATAAAAACTAAAGCAATATGAAACATATAGTGAATATTTTTTAGTTTTTTCCACATAAATTTATTTTACCTCAATCCGTTTTTTAAGTTGAAGAACCACCAGACTGACACCAACTGTGTAAACCAGAACAATCAGTGCTGCAATGGCATTAAACTCACGATGTTCCAAATAAGAAGATACAACCTGCATGAGTTGATAACTAGGCATCAATTTACCGATAGAGCGAAGCCAGGCTGGGAACATGCTCAAAGGAAACCAAAGACCACCTAGGACTGCCAAAGCCATATAGGCAATATTCCCCACAACAGACATAAGCTGAGCGCTGGGAAGCAAACTCACTAATACTCCCATGGCGATGAAAACCAAACTTCCGAACAGGATAATTAGGGCGATGATTAACCAATCCATTGTAGGAAGACTGACTCCACGAACAAAATGCCCAACAGAAAAAACAACGACTATGGAAAGAAGGAAAGTCAGTAAGGCACTGAAAAGTTTGGATATATAATATTCTACCATAGAAACAGGTGAGTGCTGAATCATTTTTTGCCAATTATTGGTTTTATCAGATTGCAAGGAGCTGGGAATACTAAAGAAAGCACTAGACATGATACTGAAAACCGTCATTGAAAAGAGATATAGTCGAAGTACACTGGTTGGTGTGTCGCTTGACATCACGCCTGAAAAAATCAGATAAAAGACACTAGGCAAACCAATAGACAAGAGGTAATAAGCGGCCTGCCGCTTCATTAAAATCAATTCAACCTTCATTAAACTGGTCATATTTTTCATGATACATCTCCTTTTACTCTTGCGTTGTCTCAAAAATACTATCTAATAGTGTCCGGTTGCGTACTTCTACTTCCTCAATCGTACAGCCATTATCTACCAAGACTTGCCACACTTGACCAGCCTTTCTAGTTGCAAAGGACAGAGCATTTTGCTTGATTTCAACTTCGGTCACTTCAGATAACCCTTCCAAAATAGTTTGGTAAGAAAGCGGAATAGTAAAGTGTTTTTCTTGTTCTTCGCTGCGCATGGCATAAGGCGTCGTATCACGAATCAATTCGCCCTTATGCAAAACCAAAATACGATCTGCTGTATGCTCCACTTCCTCAATATAGTGAGAAGAATAAATAATAGTCACACCCTTTTTCTTCAATTCATCCACAATTTCCCAAAAATGCTGGCGAGTTGACGTATCCATAGCAGAAGTTGGTTCATCTAAAAAAAGTATCTTCGGACGACCAATAAGAGCTAAAATAAAGGAAAATAAGCGTTTTTGACCACCTGATAATTTAGAAGCCAACTGTTCTTTTTGCTTATCCGTAAATTTTAAAAGAGCATCAATTTCCTGATTGGTTAGACTGTTTGGGTAAATATTTTGAAAAAAGTTCAATAGTTCTTTCACTTTCAGATCTTCCACTACTGTATTTTCTTGTGGCAAAATAGCAACCATCTGCTGTAATTGCTCATCTGTTGGCTTTAATCCTCGAACACTAGCCTGTCCACTCGTAAGAAATTTATCCCCTAGCAAACAATCCATGAGAGTCGTTTTCCCAGCTCCATTCGGACCAATCAACGCCACACATTCTCCATCGTTAATCGTAAAAGAAATATCCTTCAAAATATCTTTTCCATGAATCTTTTTAGATAAATGGTTCACCTCAATCAGCTTCATCTTTTTCTCCTCATTATTTCTTTGGTGGAAATACAACCCATGCAGAACTCCTAGCAATTGGCTCAGGAAAGTTTCTGGTCAACGATTGAATTACCACAGAGTTACTTGCAGCAAGAAGAATAAAACAGGTTGTAGACTTGGTTTCTAACTCTACATTTCCTCTTGTTACTTTCATTATAGCTCAACTCTTTTATCGCCACTAGATGATTTTGTCATCGCTCAACATGACAAATGTCATAAAAAAGACGACTCTCTGAACTGCACCCCAAAAGTTAGACAAGAAAACTCTAACTTTTGGGATGTTATTTTTATGAAATTAAGTTATGAAGACAAGGTTCAAATCTATTACTTGCGAAAAAGCGGCGCAACTCTCAAGTCATTATCAAAACAGTTTAACCTCAATCAGTCAGGGATCGAATATCTGATTCGACTAATTGATAGGCATGGAGTAGACATTGTCAAGAGAGGTAAGAAGACTTATTATTCTCCTGAACTAAAGCAAAAAATCCTTCATCAAGTTCTTCTTGAAGGGCGTTCTCAATTGTCAGTCTCTCTCGATTTTGCCCTTCCTAACAGGGGGACTCTCCCAAATTGGCTGGCACAATATAAGAAAAACGGCTATACTATTGTTGAGAAACAAAGAGGGAGACCACCAAAGATGGGACGTAAGAAAAAGAAAACTTGGGAAGAAATGACGGAACTAGAGCGACTTCAAGAAGAGAACGAGCGTCTTAGAACGGAGAATGCCTATCTAAAAAAGTTGAGGGAGTTACGCTTAAGGGACGAAGCCTTACAGCGCGAAAAGCAGAGACAATTAGAGAGATGGTCAAGGAAGGATTCCGATTAAGTTTCCTACTAGCTACCGCTAAACTCTCTCGTGCAACTTACTATTACCAGCTAAAACAGCTAGATAAACCAGACAAGGATCAAGAGTTAAAAGCTGAAATTCAATTGATTTATGATGAGCACAAGGGAAACTATGGTTATCGTCGAATTCATCTTGAACTGAAAAATCGTGGTTTTCATATCAATCACAAGAAAGTTCAGCGATTGATGCAAGTGATGGGGCTACAAGCTCGAATTCGCCGTCAACGGAAATATTCTTCTTACAAGGGGGAGATTGGTAAGAAAGCAGAGAATCTCATTCAGCGTCAGTTTGAAGGCTCTAGGCCTTACGAAAAGTGCTATACAGATGTAACCGAATTTGCCTTACCAAACGTCAATGGAAAGCTCTACCTGTCTCCTATTTTAGATGGGTATAATAGTGAAATCATTGCCTTTACCTTGTCACGTTCACCTGACTTGAACCAGGTCAGAACAATGTTAGCCAAGGCTTTTCCTGCTGGAACCTACAAGGGAACCATTCTCCACAGTGACCAAGGCTGGCAGTATCAGCACCAGTCTTATCATCAATTCTTAGAAGCGAAAGGAATTGTCCCATCTATGTCTCGCAAGGGCAATAGTCCAGACAATGGGATGATGGAGTCCTTCTTTGGCATCCTCAAATCGGAGATGTTCTACGGTTATGAGAAGAGTTATCAATCGCTTGATGAGCTGGAGAAAGCTATTGCAACTTATATTGTTTATTACAACAATAAACGGATTAAAACAAAACTAAAAGGACTTAGTCCTGTGCAGTACAGAACTAAATCCTTTCACTAATATTTTTTGTCTAACTTTTTGGGGGCAGTACACTCTCAAGTCGTCCTTTTCATCAGTTATTCTATTTATTCAACACTAAAGAGATATGGATAAACTGGCTGTCCGCCATTGTGAATTTCTACTTCTACATCTTCAAATTTTTCAGTAATATCTTGTGCTAATTCATTGGCCAAGTCTTCACTTCCATCTTCACCAATGTAAATCGTCACAATTTCACTATCTGCATCTAACATGTTACTGAACGTTTCATTCAATGTTGTCAGCATATCCGGATTGGAAACAACAATTTTTCCGTCTACCATACCTAAATTATCATTTTCATGAATTTCAAGACCGTCAATCGTTGTATCACGGACAGCTGTCGTCACACTACCACTGACAACATCTGCAAGTGCAGCAGTCATCCGATCATGATTTTCCTCAATGGATTTGCTTGGGTCAAAAGCTAACAAGCTAGTCAAACCTTGCGGAATTGTTCTTGTTTCAATCACTGCAGCAGATTGTTCAATCACTTCAGCCGCTGATTGCGCCGCCATGAAGATATTCTTGTTGTTTGGCAGGATAATGATATGACGAGCATTCACATGTTCAACTGCCTTGATGAAATCTTCTGTTGAAGGATTCATCGTTTGCCCGCCAGAGATGATGTAGTCCACACCTTGCGCTTTAAAGATGTCTGACAATCCTTCTCCTGCAACGACAGCAATGATTGCATATTCTTTTTCTTCTGTTGGCTGGCTATTTTCACGCTCTTCTTTTTCAACCTGCGCTTCGTGTTGATTGCGCATATTATCTACTTTGACCTTGACAAGACTTCCGTATTTCAAGCCTTCTTGCATGACCAAACCTGGGTCTTCCGTGTGAACATGAACTTTTACGATTTCATCATCATTTACGACAAGAAGTGAGTCGCCCAGTTCATTCAAGTAGTTGCGAAATTCATCATAGTCAAATTCTTTAACATACGTTGGACCTTTTTTCAAGGCTACCATGATTTCCGTACAATAACCATATTTGATGTCTTCTGTTGCCACATGACTAGCTACTGACTTATGGTGTTCTGCATTGATCATTTCTGTCATAGTTGCAGGCGTTGCTTGAAATTCTTCAGACGCAATATATTCGCCTGTCAATGCTGACAAAAAGCCTTCATAAATGAAAACAAGACCTTGACCACCAGAGTCCACAACACCAACTTCTTTTAAGACCGGAAGCATGTCAGGTGTTTTAGCAAGAGCCACCTTAGCACTATCAAGAGCTGCTTTCATGACTTCAACAGCATCATTAGTCTCTTCTGCTTTTTTCTTGGCACCAATTGCAGCTCCGCGAGAAACAGTCAGAATCGTTCCTTCAACCGGTTTCATCACAGCTTTGTAGGCTACTTCTACTCCAGATTGAAAAGCAAGGGCTAAATCTTGTCCTGTTAATTCTTCCTTCTCTTTCACACTTTGAGAGAAGCCGCGGAAAAGCTGAGACGTGATAACACCCGAATTCCCACGCGCACCCATTAAGAGACCTTTTGCAAAAATTCCAGCCACTTCACCAACAGTAGAAGCAGATTTGTCCGCAACTTCCTTTGCACCATTTTCAATGGTCATTCCCATATTGGTACCTGTGTCACCGTCTGGCACAGGAAAAACATTTAAAGAATTGACATATTCAGCCTGTTTATTCAAACGAGTAGATGCAGACTGCACCATTTCTTGAAATAAACTAGTAGTAATATTTGACACGATTATTCTCCTACAACTTTAATATTTTGGATATAGACATTTACTGTTTCAGCAGTAATTCCAAGCTGATTTTCAAGACTGAATTTCACACGCTCTTGAATATTTTTAGACACTTCGCTAATCTTGGTACCATAGCTCAAAACTGTATAAACATCAACAGCAATGCTACCTTCTTCCGTTGTTTTTACTACAACGCCTTTCGCATAATTTTCTTTGCCTAATAAAGCTTGGAAATTATCTTTAATGGCATTTTTACTGGCCATTCCAACAACACCAAAAATTTCAGTTGCTGCCCCACCAACAATTGTCGCAATGACATCATCTGTCAGTTCGATTTGACCATCTTTTGTATTGATTTTTACAGTCATAGTTTCTACCTCAAAAGTATTTTATAGTTTATTTTACCATATTTTACGCGGACTGTAAAAGAGAGAGTACATAATTAGAAAGGATTCAGTCAATGTTGGGGATTTTCCTTGACCTAAAAAATCTATTTTCTTGTACAAAAAGAAAAGGGACCCCAGAGGTCCGATTCTTCATAAATTAAACGCGTTCAACTTTGCCTGATTTAAGGGCACGTGCTGAAGCCCAAACTTTCTTAGGTTTACCATCAACTAAGATTGTCACCTTTTGAAGATTTGGTTTCACAGTACGTTTTGTTTGGTTCATTGCGTGAGAGCGGTTATTTCCTGATACAGTTTTACGACCTGTAAAGTAACATACTTTTGCCATTTATACTTGTCCTCCTGATTAGTTTCACGGGCTTTATACCACATACCGTAAAATTTTATCACAATTTTTAAGATTTTGCAAGACTATTTTCTCTATATTTCAAAATTTAGCCAAGGCAGCCCAATCCATCAGTCTTAAATATAGATAATTCCCAAACGACCGAAAGATACATCTCCCTTTACATAGAGGGTCTTGTCTTTCTCATTGATGTTACGGGGATTGGTAACTGTGCCGAAAGCATTATCTACATCCAACTCTACACGCCAATTACTAGGCACATATAACGTTGCATTCCCAAAAGATACATCAACATCAAAAGTAGCGGAATCACCTTTAATCGTGGCATTGTCAAAATAAACTGTGGCATTACCAAAGGTACAATCTAGCGTTTCATAGGTAAAATCTTCCGAATTGATGTAGCGCGTACCACTTCCAAAATTAATATCCCCATTTATAATGCGATGATCATTTGAACCACGATAAACACCCCAAATCCGTTTTGGTTTGAAAATTAAGCCAATACCAATAGAAGCCAGAATCCCTGCTAAGAAAATCGTTCCAGATGAGATTGGCAAAAAGTGATAGCTACTATTTGCAACGATTAAGGAAATAATGGCTAAAATAACCCCACCAGATAAATTTCCTCTCCAAAAATTTTCAATCGCAAAGTAAGCAAAGCCCAGTACAACGAGCATCGGCCAAAAATTAAAATCCATAACTGGAATGCCAAAATTTCCTTGTAGCAGCACCCATCCCGCCAATACCAAAAGCCCCACTCCAAACAATGTTTTTCTCATAATATTTACCTCATTTCACTTAATTTTTCTTTTAAGAATTGAAAATAATGCCGAGACACATGCACTTGCTTATGGGTATCATAAAAGCGAATACTGCTGGTCCCTGAAAAAGACTTCTCTAATGAATAAATTGCTTTAATGTTCGTAATCGTTGACTTAGAAATACGGCAGAAATACCGCGGCAAGCATTCTTCCAGCTCATACAATTTCAGTTTGACTTCATAAGCATTATTTCGAGCATGCGCAAAAATCTTATTTCCCTCTGTCTCAAAAAAGAGAATATCTGCTAAATCAACATAATATTCGCTCGTATCTTTGTAAAAAAGAATAGACGGCTTAGCAACTTCTTCCAGAGAACGCTGAATGCGCTCTATCTGTTCATCAAAGCGAGGTGCCTTAATGATAATTTCTGCTTCTTCCAGATTAGAATCTAGCTCAACTCGAATTTTCATAAACGCTCCCCTCGTTTTTCTTTATTTTATTATAACAATTGGTTCGTGAAATTCAAGCGGTTTTCAGTAAGTGGTTCATTTCGAGACGCAAGTGGTCGTGAAATCTGAATAACTTCCTTGCTTTTTCATAAGTTGACCAGATTCTAGCACCTTTTTACGCAACAACACTTTATAAATAACAAAAAAAGCCTTCAATTCAATGAAGACCTTCAATGATGCCGATTATAGGGCTTGAACCTACGACCTACGCGTTACGAGTGCGTTGCTCTACCAACTGAGCTAAATCGGCGAAATAAACGTATAAATCTATTCTAGCATGCAAATTTGATTTGTCAAGAGGAAAAGAAAAAATAATAAATCCCACACTACATTCAATCAAATAACTCAAAGAAAAACAAAAATCCCGCACAAGGCGAGATTTTCTTGTCTATTTAGTAAGCGATTAAGCTTTACCTTCTGAACCAAATACGTCAATACGTTCTTCAACAGCTTCTGTAATTGCTTCGAAACCTGGTTTCAAGAATTTACGTGGGTCAAAGAGTTTCTTCTTATCGTATTCTGCTTCGTTTGCTTCGTATTCAGCAACGAATTTACGAGTAGCTTTTGCAAAGGCAATTTGACATTCAGTGTTTACATTTACCTTAGCAACACCCAATTTGATAGCTGCTTGGATTTGGTCGTCAGGAATACCTGATCCACCGTGAAGTACGATTGGGAATCCAGGAACAGCTTCTGTCAATTTTTGCAAGTGGTCAAGGTGAAGACCTTTCCAGTTAGCTGGGTATGGTCCATGAATGTTCCCAATACCTGCTGCAAGGAAGTCAATTCCAGTTTCAACCATTGCTTTTGCATCTTCGATTGGAGCCAATTCACCATCACCGATGATACCATCTTCTTCACCACCGATTGTACCAACTTCAGCTTCTACTGACACGCCATTTGCATGCGCAAATTCAACCACTTTGCGAGCTTTTTCAAGATTTTCTTCAACTGGAAGATGAGAACCATCAAACATAACTGAAGTGTAACCAACTTTGATACATTCAAGTGCATCTTCATAATGACCATGGTCAAGGTGAATAGCAACTGGTACAGTAATTCCCATTGATTCTACAAGGTTTTCGATGAGAAGTTTACATACTTTGTAACCGCCCATATATTTAGCAGCACCCATAGAAGTTTGGATAAGAACTGGAGCTTTTTTAGCTTCTGCTGCACGCAAGATAGCTTGAGTCCACTCAAGGTTGTTTGTATTAAATCCACCAACTGCATAACCATTGTCACGAGCTGCTTGGACAAATTTTTCTGCTGAAACGATTGCCATTAGTATTAGGCCTCCTATTTATTTTTATGGGTTTTCCCATTTACATTGTTTATTTTATCACTTTTTAGGAAAAAATACCAGCATTTCCTAATCTTTTAAGCGCTTTCTCTTATAAAACTGTTTTTCTTTCCTCACATTTCAAAAATAATGAAACAAAAAACCGGCCGAAGCCAGCTTACCTGATGCGGAGAGAGGGACTTGAACCCTCACGACCTAAAGCGGTCACAGGATCCTTAGTCCTGCGCGTCTGCCAATTCCGCCATCCCCGCGATTGAGTACCTTATTAGTATAACAGGATAGAAACTCCTTGTCAAGAAAATTTTTTGAAAAAATGTATCTGTCAGCACTTAAAATCACTCCCTAATGTCAACTCTTGTTTGAGACTTCTTCGATATAGGTTCTTTAGATAGGAACAACAAAAAGAAACTCCTACGAAGCTTATCGTTCATAGAAGTTTCTTACATTTGTTTTATTTCACATGATTTTCGTAGTCATCTTGTGCTTTTTTATTAGAGATTTCTTTTTCTTTTAGCCATTTCTTTTTAGCACTTTCGTATTCTTTTGTTGTTACAATTTTGTCTTGCAATTTGACATATTTAAAGTAACTGCTTGAAGCACCTTTGATTCCAACTAATGAGTAAGAACGGCTAAATGGAACTGTTTTCGTCACGGACGGTGTTCCTCCAAGAGAGAGGTTTGGCATTGTCAAGCCACTATCGATTAACCATGCTTGTGCCTCGGCATATTTTTCATAGCGTGTAGCTTCATTGGTTTCAGCATTTGCTTCTGCTAGCATCTCTGTATATGTGTCCAGTCCAACTGTCTTAATCTTATCATTTTCTTGACCTGGTTCCAGACCAAAGTTTTGTAAACTACCACCATTTTTTATATTCAAAGTATCTAGATAAGTAGATGGGTCTTGATAGTCACCAGACCAACCACCATTATACAAATCATAGTCCTTTTGAGCAGCTGTATTAGCAAAATAACTGATATTATTTAATTCATCTGAACTCATTTGTTGAATATCAATGACAACATTTTCTGTGCCTAAGACAGACTCAACAGATTGTTTCATGGAACTTTCCCATTGAACACCAATTTTACTTGTCTGATCAGCTGGTACATCTAAGTGGATAGGAAACTGAACACCCTTTGCTTGCAGTTCTGCTTTAGCTTGAGCAAACTTTGCTTTAGCTTTTTCTGGGTTGTAATAAGCATCTTGTGCATCAGCCAAATTCATGTTTGACCATTCTGAGCCATAGTTTACCAGCTTAGAAGACACAACATCACCAAACGTTTTATCACCGATAGAAACAAATGTTGGTGGCACGAGTGTGTTCCGCAATACCTTTGTCGCTCCGTCTTTCCCATTACTTTGTGCACCATAAGAAGTACGATTATAGGCAAAGTTGATAGCTTGGCGGAAAGCTTTATTTAGCACCGCTTCTTGGGTCGCAGTCTTTTGAGCATCTGTTTTCTTCGATGTATGGTTATAGGACTGACGATTTAAGTTAAAGTTATAATAGTAGCTGGTCGCATCTTGCAAGCTATAGATGATATTGTTAGCATATTGTTTCTTAACAGAAGCAAAACTAGAGCTATTTGGATAAAGACGAGCTGCACTATAGGCACCATCTGTGAAGTTACGGATAAGGGCTTCTTGGTCAGAGCCGTCATAATATGTCAATTTAATGTTATCCAAATGAACATTCTTTTTATCATAGTAATGAGGATTTTTAGCAAATTCCATAGAAGACTTGGCTGTCAGAGACTTCAATAGATAAGGACCATTGTATAGAATGCTGGTTGGTTTTACAGAACCAAAATTTTTTCCTTGTGATTTCAAGAAATCTGCATTAACTGGGAAGAGGATATTATTGGTCGTTTTTGAATTCCAATAAGTCTCTGCACGGCTGAGTGTATACTGTACTGTATAGTCATCTAGAGCTTTTACTCCAACCGTTGAAAAATCTTTCGTTTCACCCTTGATGTAAGCATCTAAACCTTTGACAGAATCTTGAACGAGGTAAAGAGCTTCTGATTTATTATCTGCGGCGTATTTCAAGCCAGTTACAAAGTCTTGCGCTTTTACACTTGCGTACTCTTCACCTTCTGATGTGTACCATTTAGCATCTTTACGTAATTTATACGTATATGTCAAGCCATCTTTGGAGACTGTCCATGACTTAGCAAGCGCCGGAACTAAATTTCCGTACTGGTCATTTTCCAATAATCCATCAACTAAGTTAGTCACAACATCTGAAGTTGTCGCACGGTTCGCCATCAGATAATTTAGCGTGTCTGGATCTTGTGTATACACGTATGAATAAGTTGATGTGCTAGAAGCTGACTTGCCACAACCTGATAATAGGATTCCAGCGCTTAGCACAACTCCTGTTGCAATAATCCATTTTGATGATTTCATAGATAAACCTCCTCTAATGTCACATCTTGTTACATTGAATATTATACCGAAATAGTTTCAAAAAGTAAAGAGCTGTTTTTGACAGAAAATATTATTTATTCAAAATACTAGTTATTCGCTACATAATATGATTAAAATAAGCCGCAAAATACATAAAGAAGCAAAAATAATAAATTTATCTTTTGACTCAAATTGAATAAACATTCTTTTAAAGTTAAAAAAATAAGCCATTCTACTTTATGAAGATAGCAACTACTCTCCCCCTTCAACTAAATATTGAACCTATTATACACTTTTTTCGTATAAGTACAAGAAAAATCATGATTTTTTAATATATTTTTCGGATTTTCTGCTATTTAAAAACAAAAAAGAGACATCCAGAGATAAAATTTGCATTTTTTAGTTTCTAATCTCATCTCTCAGAGGGGTGGTTATTCAGCAATCTAGAAGACTAGTGAGGTAGGGACGAAGTTTTCATCACAAAAAAGCGAGGCAGAAATAATATTGTCCCCACCTCGTTTCTCTTATAAATATAAAATTGCAAGTGTTAGTAAGCTAGCTACAAGACCAATTCCCCAGAAAAAGAAATCGACCTTCCATTCACTCCAAGCTTTACCATGCCCTGATAGACCTCCCAGTTCAAAATGGTGATGAACTGGTGTCATCCGAAAAATACGTTTGCCGCCGGTCAATTTGAAATAAGAAACCTGCATCATAACCGAAGTTGTTTCAAAGACATAGACAATTCCAATGATGAGCAGCGTCCATTCTTGATGAAGCGCCATCGAAATGGCTGCTAACATACCACCAAGTGCTAAGCTCCCTACATCACCCATAAAAATTTTAGCTGGTTTATGATTGAAAATGAAGAAGGCAAGCAGACCGCCAATCATACTCAAAATGACAATTAAAATATCAAAACGATGCTGAACCACCGCAATAACTGCATAAGCTGTCAAACTGATTGTAACAGAAATGCTGGCTAATCCATCAATACCATCTGTTAAATTGACTGCATTGGAAAAACCAACCAACCAAAAGAGGGCAAAAGCGATATAAAGATAACCTAAATGAAGTGGGAAACCAAAAACATTAAGCAAATCGCCTCCACCGTGGGTGTCAAAGAAGAAGTAAAAAACAATACCACCAATAATTTGAAGAGCTAATTTTTGCTTAGGATTTAAGCCTTCATTTATTTTGCGAAAAACTTTTAAAAAGTCGTCTAAGAAACCAACAATGCCGTACAAAACAAGAATAAACAATATCATCAAGGCAGCGCTTGAGAGTTCTCTTGATATAAGCGCAATCACAAAACTAGACAAAACGGAAGCTAGCAAGAAAACAGTCCCACCCATGGTTGGAGTTCCCGCTTTTGCTTGGTGCTGCTTCACATCCTCGTGCATTTGTTGCCCAGAAATATGGGCTTTATGATAAAAACGAATAAAAGCAGGTATTCCAACCAGAGTTAGAATAAAGGTCACAACACCTGCAACGATAGCTTGTAACATGCTAATCTCCTAATGTAATTGTTATTTCTTTTATTTTCTTGAGTGATGCGTTGGTTTTAACACTTTGGGCAACGACTTTAGAGCCTTTGCCCTTAACATGCACTTTTATGCCCAACCATTCACCGAATGTTTCAACATTTTTCTTGGTCCAACCGTACATATCCGGCATTTCAGTAAAGTCATCTGTTAAGACAAGGATTTGCTGATTGGATTTCAGTGCTTCACCTGTTTTTACAGACACTTTCTTAATATTTTTACTAGTACCTAGGATAATAGGTTGTACAAGATTGCGTCGTAACTCATCCGCTAAATCACCAGAGCTGGTATTTTTAGTAGAGGGCATTTTATAAGTTATTTCTTTTGAAACTGACTTTAAAACAGGTGATTGCGTCGTCAAGTTCAACGTATCCTTCATCGCTGCAGCTTCTTCTAGCACCGGATTGACAACTTCTTTCCAGAAGATTGGTTGGAAAGATTCTGAGGGCTGTTTCAGAGTTACATACATGATAAAATCAGGATTTTCTGCTGGTGTCATTGCCACAACAGAATAGATGTAATCATTTGCCCCTGTCAGATAACCACTGCCATTTTCTCCGGCAATTTGTGCTGTACCGGATTTAACTGCCACATTTTGATTAGGCACTTTGATAATCGGACCTTCTGCCTTGCTATATAAGGTTCCGTAAATAGGATCTGTACCGACAGTCACCATATGGTCTCTCGTTGACTTAGCAGCATCTTTAGAAACAGGGTGCCCGACAATTTCTGTAGAAGCCTTACGCGCACTCCCACTTTTGGAATCATAAATTGCACTGATGAATTTTGGTTCAACCATTACACCGTCATTAGCGATGGAAGAAAAAGCACGTAACATTTGTATCTGAGTAACTGAAATCCCTTGACCAAAAGCACTCATTGCATACGTAACGATATTATCTGCCGGAAGACCACCGTAATCTTCATAATTCATTCCAAAGCGTGTAGGTAGTCCAAATTTAAACTTGCTAAGATAGTCTAGCCATTTTTCGTCACCCATTTTTTTCTCAAGAGAAGCCATTCCCACATTACTAGAAAGAGCAAAGCCTTGAGCATAGGTTAATGTCTGTCCTTCAGAAAGTCCCATGTTGACATTCCAGTCTCGAATCGTTACATCCGCAATTTGTAAGCCACTATTATTATACGTTTCATTTTCTGGGAAAGTGTTATTGTCTATAGCTGCAGCTAGTGTCATAACCTTCATCGTTGAGCCAGGTTCATACTGATTTTGATAGAGAGCACTAGACCAAGCGAAGTCTTTTGTCAGATCTTGCTTCGTATCGGCATCAAAGCTTGGACGCTGCGTCGTTGCTAGAATTTCTCCAGTTTTTGCACTGACTAATGTGGCACTGGCATAAGTTCCCTTAGCTTTTTCCACAAAAGCATTCATCCGTGTTTCAAGGAAAGATTGTAGGTCTGAAGATAAGGTTGTATAAACATCTTTTCCATCTTGTGTTTGCCTTGAAACCTTGTCAGATCCCGGTACTATATTTCCGTTTTTATCTTTTTCATAGGTGATAACCCCATTTGTTCCGGCTAATGTCTTGTTTAAAGCGGCTTCTAAACCTGTCGTCCCAACAAGCATTTTGCTACCGTCTTTATTTTCCTGAAGTTGCGCTAATCCTATAAATACTGAAGCAAAATTCCCATTTTTATAGCTTCTATTTGGACTAGTTGTGAAATCAACTCCCTTTACTTTCGCTTTTTTCAATTCCTCACGAATGGTATTCATATTGCTATAACTGATACCATTTCCTTGAGCACCAAACGAAACTTGTTGTAATTTTTTTCGAGATAGTTGTTTTTTGACGTAGTCCTTGTCCATACCAAGATACTTGTTAAATACATCAGCTACCTTATCGTATTGAGATTCTTCTACATAGAGAATTTCTCCTGTTGCTGACTTATAGCTTTTATCAATAACAGCATAAACATTATAAGAAGTTGCATCTTCAGCTATTGGCAAACCATTACGGTCATAAATAGTTCCACGTTTAGCTGGGACGATCTTTGTGATTTGATGCACTTGACTTGCCTGTTCAGCTAAATTCACACCAAACTTCTTTCCCGTTCCAATGATAATTGCAAAATTGATTAGGAAAACAAAAAAGACAAAAACCGTCAAAACGCTTAGATTTTTCCCTACTCGTCTACGGTTGTAACCAGGATTCCTACGATTTTTCAAAGCATGGTTTAAAATTCGTCTTCTGAGTCCATTCATACTCTACTCCGCCGTTCTGATATTTTCATTATTCTGAGTCATTTCTTGCGAACTCGCTAATTTTGACAAACGTTCACTACGAATCAATTCGTTTACTTCTTGTTTAGCATCATCTAGTTCTGTGCGCTTTGCTTCAATTTTTGAATTGACAGTCGTTAAATCACGTTGCACCTGCAATAATTTTGTTTGCATAAAGACAACACTGGTTGCTAAGATAACCGCTGTCAAGACTATAGCGCCATAAAATGCCTTTTCAACACGAGAAAATTTTTGGATACGCGCCTGAAGTATCTGACTAGTCGTTCTTGGTCTATTATTTGCCATCTCAATCCTCACTTATGTACTTTTTGCGCTACACGCAGCTTGGCTGAATGCGCGCGATTATTGTTATCTAGTTCTTCTTTACTTGGTAAAATAGGTTTTCGAGTAACCAATTTCATTTTAGGTTGTAAATCCTCTGGAATAAATGGTAAGCCTTTCGGCACATCCACTGTTGATGCCTCTTTAAAAAGTTGCTTGGTCAAGCGGTCTTCTAACGAATGAAAAGTAATCACAGAAATCCGCCCATCAACCGCTAACAAATCCATCGCCTGTTGAATGGACTCGTCTGCCGCTCCCAACTCATCATTGACCTCAATACGAATGGCTTGAAAAATCTGTTTAGCTGGGTGACCTTTTTTCTTTAATTCCTTGGCAGGCTTAGCAGATTTAATAATCTCTGCCAACTCCGTAGTGGTTTCAATCGGTTTCTTTTCACGCATTTGCTCAATTTTACGAGCAATTTGTTTTGAAAATTTATCTTCTCCATACTTAAAAAAAATCCGCACCAAATCATGATAGCTATATTGATTAACTACTTCATAAGCTGTTAGCTTTGCCTCACGATTCATTCGCATATCAAGCGGGGCATCTTGTTTATAGGAAAAGCCACGCTCACGCTCATCAAGTTGCGGACTCGAAACTCCTAAATCATAACAAATACCATCAATTTCTTCAACACCTAGCTCATTCAAACGAGCCTTTAAATGACGAAAATTGTCATTGATAAAAGTCACCATTCCTCGCGCCACATAGGGTGCTAAGCGTTTTTGAGCATGCTCAATAGCAGTCTGATCTTGATCAAAAGCATATAGATGACCGTTTTTTCCTAATTTACTCAATAAATATTCACTATGTCCTGCTCCACCTAATGTTGCATCAACATAGACTCCATTTGGTTTTATATCAAGTTGATCAATGGTTTCGTGCAGAAGAACTGTTACATGATGAAATTCATTTGTCATATCTTTACTATTATACCACAAAGATTTAAAAAAAGAATTTTAGAATCATGTAAAGTTTTTTGTCAATTATATTTGACATATTTCACAAGTATATTTATAATAAAAGGACAAAAGTCACTTATATTTGACACTAGGATAAGGAGAAATGCATGAATCGCGTGAAAGATTTCCGAAAAAATCTAGGACTCTCGCAACGAGGCCTTGCCAAACAAATTGGCGTTTCGCGGCAGACAATTAACATGATTGAAAACAACAAATATAACCCAACACTAGAACTTTGCATTAACCTAGCACTAGCTTTAAAGACAGACCTAAACACACTTTTTTGGAATAAGTAAAAAATAGAAAGGCTACATTCAAATGAAACTTCAACAATACAAAAAAATTATCTTACCTCTTCTAGCAATTCTCCTTATCATTTCCTTCTACTTTTTCTTCACCTTGACAGATCCGATCTTGTTCTGGATAGATGTGGCAGTGATTGCTGGTTGCATATTTTTCGGTCGAAAACTTTTAAAGAAGGACTAGACTTCTTGTGCCTTCTTTCTCGTCTTTTAAGCTGCTTTGTGGTAAAATAAAGTCATTATTCTATGAGGGAAGATACGAATGTCACATTTTTTATCAAGATTATCTCCTGCTAGGCGCATTTTATTGAGCTTTGCCCTTGTAATTGTGGTGGGCTCTCTTCTTTTAAATCTGCCTTTTATGCAGACAGCGACTTCTAAAGCTAATTATTTTGACCACCTCTTTACATCAGTTTCAATGGTTTGTGTGACGGGGCTTTTTACGCAGTCTGTTGCAGATACTTACAATATTTGGGGACAGATTATCTGCATGCTTCTTATTCAAATCGGTGGTTTGGGGCTGATTAGCTTCATCGGGCTGATTTACGTCCGCTCCAATCAGAAACTCAGTTTTTCCAATCGTACTACTTTACAAGAAAGTCTTAGTCGAGATGAGACAAATTCTATTCGCGACTTTCTTCGCTCCATTTTTCTCATTACTTTCAGCATTGAAGCTCTTGGAGCATTTATCCTCAGTTTTCGCTTTGTCCCCCTTTTAGGATGGGGAAAAGGACTTCTAACCTCCATTTTCCTTGCTATCTCTGCATTTTGTAATGCTGGATTTGACAACTTAGGAAGCACTAGCTTGCTAGCTTATAAAACAGATGCCTTGGTCAATTTGACCATTGCTGCCTTGATTATCATGGGAGGCTTGGGTTTTTCAGTTTGGTTTGACTTAAAAACAAATATTCAGACAAAAGGACACAAGCGGAAATTACGCTTTCACACAAAATTGGTTCTTGCTTTAACAGCTTTCATCTTAATCAGTGGAACCTGCTTGACATTTCTGACAGAATATCAAAATACAGCTACTATTGGTCGACTTCCCTTTGAAAAGAAACTTTTAGTCAGCTTCTTTCAAACCGTCACCATGCGGACGGCCGGCTTTGCAACAATTGACTATACACAAGCTCGCCCAGTGACACTTCTCCTTTACATCATTCAAATGTTTCTAGGGGGTGCTCCCGGAGGAACAGCAGGGGGACTGAAAATCACTACTTTTTTGGTCGTATTAGCCTTTGCCCGAACGGAAATCCTTGGCTTGCCTCATACTAATTTTGGACACCATACGTTTTCTCCCTCTACCATTCAAAAAGCCTTTAGTGTCTTGATTGTCTTTACAACAACCTTTATCATTGGCTTGACTTTTTTGACTATGGTCGCTGATAACGGATATCGTTTTATTTACTTAATGTTTGAAGCCATGTCCGCTCTTGGAACGGTAGGCGTAACGGCAAATCTAACGCCTACTTTAAATCATGCCGCCTTAACGGTGATTATGTTTTTGATGTTTATCGGACGTATCGGACCATTGACCTTAATTGTAAGTCTTTCCAATCAAAAACCGAAGAAAAAAGACACAATTAAATTTGCCAATGCAAATATTATTATTGGATAGGAAGGAATCTTATGGATAAACGAACAATCGGCATACTGGGACTAGGAGTTTTTGGTCGCAGTATCATTAACACGCTCCGTAAATACAACTGCGATATTATCGCTGTTGACGATCATGAAGATGTCATCAACCATTTTGAACCCATTTTAGCACGAGGCGTGGTCGGCGATATTACAGACCATGATTTGCTGCAAGCTGCAGGAATTGATACCTGTGATACGGTAGTGGTCGCTACTGGTGACAATCTAGAATCGAGTGTCCTTGCCGTCATGCACTGCAAATCATTAGGCGTTGAAAAAGTAATTGCCAAGGTGAAAAGTAAAACAACCCGTGAAGTGCTGCTAAAGGTCGGAGCAGATCGCTGTATCTCCCCTGAGCGTGAAACAGGAATTTCACTTGCAAAAAATATCCTGCATCAAGCTACGACTGACGTCATTGAACTAGATAAAAATGTATCTATTATCGAATTTTATCCACCTCAGTCTTGGATTGGTAAGAATTTAGCCCAATTAAAACTTCGTCAAAACTACAACCTCAATATCATTGGTTTTCGAGAAATGCCCGACGGTGTTCTCAACATTGATACATCACCTGACTATACCTTTAAAAAGGACGAATTGTTAATGGCAGTTATTGACAGTCAAACATTTGACCATTTTGAAGATATTACAAAATAGCCCAGCAAAAATCGCTGAGAAACATTCTCAGCGATTTTTGTTGTCTTTATTACGAATTTGGGTCATCCAAACTTCGACCGTGCAAACCTTTTTCACGTTGGACTTGGCGAAGTTTTTCTGGCGTGATGTCATTTCCCTCTTCATCCACAATTTTAATCCCTTCAATGTGGTGGCGAACGCTACGACGATAGCCTTCAATGTATTCTTCACGCAATTTAGCTTGCTCTACTTTTTCTTCTGGCGTTAGGCCAACTGTTTTTTTCTTTTTGGCAAGTTCATTGATGCGTTCAATTTTCTTTGGTTCCATTTTTCCCTCCTTGGATTATTTTGTATTGATTTGATTAAATTGTGCCACTTTTTTGGCTTTTGTTGTTAAGGCAACTAAGAGTGCCAAACGATTTGCTCGGATTGCTTCATCTTCAGCCATAACCATAGTATTGTTAAAGAAATCATCAATCACTGGACTTAAAGCGAAGAGTTGCTCAATATTATCTGCTAAGTCATCAGATAACGTTAAGTTTTCTACTGCTGCATGAAGAGCTTTTTCTTCGGCATTTTCAAAGAGGCTCTCGTCCACAACACTAGCCGTTTCTGCTTTTTCTGCCAAGTTAAAGACACGTGCTAAACTTTCGACCGACGATTTGAAAGAATCTTCTTGTGCTTTTTCTGCTAGAAGTGTAGCTACTTCGACCAGATCACGTACAACAAAGGTTGAACTATTTAAAACAGAAGACACGATATCTTTTGGAACATCGCTGTCCATCATTTTTTCAATACGTGCACGGAAGAAATCAAGCACTTGTTCTTTATTGCTATATGTGAGACTGTCAAATTGCAGCGCATAAATCTCTTCTACCAATTCATCTAAAGCAATGTGCCAACCAAATTTATCAAGAATACGCACGACACCTTGCGTTGCTCTACGAAGAGCATAAGGGTCATTTGAACCGCTTGGAATAAGCCCGACTGAGAAGAAAGAAAGAATCGTGTCCATCTTGTCTGCAATGGCTAAAATGGCACCAACTTTCGTGTCTGGCAATTCACCGTCACTGGCAGTTGGCAAATAATGCTCCCGAATGGCTTTAGCTACTGCTGTGTTTTCTCCTGCAAGCAGGGCATATTTTTCCCCCATGATACCTTGCAGCTCATCAAACTCACCAACCATACCAGTCAACAAATCAAACTTGTAAATAGCTGCAGCTCGCGCTACGTCTTTCATTTCTTGCTTAGATAACTGAGCTTTTTCTGCTAAAAGGGCTGCAATTTTTGCTGTTCGCTCCATGTGCTCTGCTAGAGAGCCGATTTTTTCATGGAAGGTCACATTTTTCAACTTTTCAACCAAATCAGAAATAACCAATCGTTGGTCTTCGCGCCAGAAAAATTCTGCATCTTCCAAACGAGCTACCAACACTTTCTGATTCCCTTTGACCACATTTTCGAGATGTTCTGCATTTCCGTTACGTACCGATACAAAATATGGAAGTAGCTTGCCATTTTCGTTACGAACAACAAAGTAGCGTTGATTGACTTTCATGGAAGTCACAAGGACTTCCTCAGGTACATCTAGGTAACGCTCGTCAAAACGTCCGATAAAAGCGGTTGGGTATTCAATCAAATTCAGCACTTCATCCAGCAAATCTTCGTCAATCTCCACATGAACATTGTGCATTTTCTCGATTTCTTTGATTTGATCCAAAATCATGTTTTCGCGTTCCATTGGGCTGGCAATGACAAAAACTTTGCGCAAGTCCTCTTCATAAGAATCTGCTGACTGAATCTTCACTTCATGACCGAGAAAACGATGACCCCGACTTGTCCGTCCGCTTTCAATATCGAACAAATTCATCAAAAAGGACTCATCGTCCAACAACACAGTTAGGGTATGAACGGGACGGATATATTCAAATGTATTGCTCCCCCAGTGCATATTGACCGGAAAGCTTAGTGAAGTCAGCACATCAACAACTCCGTCAATCAATTCTTCAACAGGTTTTCCGATTTCTTGCTTGGTCACATAGACATATTCTTCGCCTTTGACTTCACGGAATGTGATATCTTCAACAGTCAAGCCTTTTCCACGAACAAAACCTTGCGCGGCTTTAGTGAAATTTCCATCTGCATCCAAAGCAATCTTCTTGCTTGGTCCTTTAAAATCTTCTGTTAAATCTGTTTGCTTTTCACTTAGATTGGACACGCGCACAGCCAAGCGACGAGGAGTTGAAAACATTTCAATCTTATCAAAAGTTAAACGATTGTCTGTTAAAAAGGCTGCCATTTTATCACGTAATTGCTTCATGCTTGGTGTTACGACATAGGCCGGCATTTCTTCCAGCCCTAACTCAACCAATAAATTCTTTGTCATTTTTATTCCTCCTCAGCCAATAATTTCTCACGTGTTGCTTCATCTAATAATGGATAGCCTAGTCGTCTGCGCTCTGCCACAAAAGTTTTAGCAACAATACGTGCCAAATTGCGAATCCGAGCAATGTAACCTGCCCGCTCCGTCACCGAAACAGCTCCGCGAGCATCCAATAGATTAAAGGTGTGCGAACATTTTAAAACATAATCGTAAGCAGGGTGAACGAGATTATACTCTAAACAACGCTTAGCCTCAGCTTCAAAATGATCAAAATTAGCCAACAGCAAAGCTTGATCACTCACTTCAAAACTGTATTTTGAATGTTCAAATTCTGGTTGGCGGAAGATTTCTCCGTATTTTACGCCATCAGCCCATTCAATATCATAAACAGAATCCACCTCTTGGATATAAGATGCCAGACGCTCCAAACCATAGGTAACCTCAGATGTCACTGGGTTGGTAGGCAAACCACCGACCTGTTGGAAATAAGTAAACTGCGTGATTTCCATACCGTCAAGCCATACTTCCCAGCCTAGGCCTGCAGAACCTGTTGAAGGATTTTCCCAATTATCCTCGACAAAACGAATATCATGTTCCAACGGATCAATTCCCAATAACTCCAAAGACTGCAAATACAGTTCTTGAATATTGCTTGGACTTGGTTTCATCACCACTTGAAACTGGTGGTGCTGGTAAAGACGATTTGGATTTTCCCCATAACGACCGTCTGCTGGGCGACGTGAAGGCTCTACATAAGCCGCATTCCATGGCTCAGGTCCAATGGCACGAAGAAAAGTATATGGGCTCATGGTTCCAGCACCTTTTTCATTATCATAGGCCTGCATGAGCATACAGCCCTGTTCATTCCAAAAATGCTGCAACGTTAAAATAATTTCCTGAAAGGTTAATTTTTTAGACATTTATAACTCCTTATCCCTTATCATCAAAAAAGTGGAACTGCATCGATACGACACCTACACAAATTGCATAGGGGCGTCAAAACGCGGTTCCACCCTAGTTTATTACTTCATTGTTAATATAGCCTTAAGATAACATCAAGGACTAAAATTTACCGAAAGCTCCATCTTCATTTAGCTCTTATCTGGCTTCCACCATCCCAGACTCGCTAGCAAGTAATTGCATGAGACTTCTTTCATACAAAACATTATAGCAAGAAATAGGAAATTTGTAAAAGGAAAATATTTTATTTTACATTGGGTATCAAAAAAAGTCAACAAAAGTGTCTAATTTTTCTTTCTTGCACTCTTCACTAAAGTTTTCAAATCTATTTTTTACCTTGTTCATTCATTTCTTGCTTTCTCACAATTTCAAATTGAATTTTTGAATTTCCCGTTGTTTGTTTTAATATCTTTTCAGCCATTTTTTCTGGGGTTACTAATCTAAATGTACTATCCCTAATATATTTAGTTAAGTAGGTTTTAAATTCATCACATTTTTCAATTAATCTCGTTTTCTCCGAGAATTCATCGGCAATTTTTGTATATTCATCAAAGTTATTTACCTTAGAAATTTTTTCAAAAAAATTACTAAATAGGACAACTTCCTCATTAACTGCTGTTTTTAACTGAGAAAGTTTGACATCATCTTGAATGACGATACTTAATAACAAATCATCTCTTAAATCTATATAGTGATAATATTTATTAATTAAGTGTTTATAATAATATTTAACGAACTCAGTTTTGAAATCCAATTTCTCTGCAACATTTTCGACAAACCATATCCCCTCATCACGAAACATTGTCTCAGCCTTTTTCAACTCATTCAAAATTTGATAAGATCTTTCAGCTCGTTCAATCGTAAATTGTAAGAAGATGCGTTCTCGTTCGTTTTCCTCTTGTTTATCAAAATATTCTCGTTGTAGCTTATGTTCTTCTTGTAATTGCTTTGTTTGTTGTTTATTCTGGATATGTGCGACATACACAGCTATCCCACCACCAACCAATGCTCCAAGCGTTGAACTGATAAACTGTGAATTTAAAAAATTACCCAAGTTTTGACAAATATCTACCTTATCCATAATAATTTCTATCACCTATACTCCAAATTTCATTTAATTATCAATTGATATACCCTTTTCATCTAATAGTTTATTAAATTTTGAAGAATATTCATCGTTTAAAATATTCAATATATCCTGAGATTTATGTTGTATATCAGGACAAATAAAGCCTTAAATTATTTTCATCCGAATCTTTTTTAGAAAATAATACATACAAAATAGTAAAATTGTACCAATAAATCCTCTAATAGTCAATAAATTCATCTCTTCTCCCTAACTTTTCAATTATCTTCTAGCATTCTTTCGTTTAGCACACATAAAGAAAAGACGTTTTTCGTACCATCACAATATCAAAACCATTCCCAAAATCCAAATAGTATCAACCACAATAATTCTCCTTTATCTATATTTTATTAATTCCTCAACAACTTCATTAATTTTATCTATCTCTTCATCAACTATTTTCATGAAATTGTCAAAATTAATATCTACATAATACTCAATAAAATCCCTAAAATAATTGTCCGGAGTTGAAAACTGGGAATAAGGAATTTCTTTAATAGAATAATGAAAAATATTATTTCTAAATTGACTATCTCTAAGAAAATATTACCTTTTACGTAAATAGTAGTTTGTATTTTTTCTGCTAAACCAGAATTAATACTTTTGGAATATTTACTTAGAATTTTTGATAAAGAATTGACGCTAACTAGATAAGATTGGATTTTTGAACGATAGAATATATTACCTTTATTTTAGAATACTTTCGGGAATAAGCTATTTAGAAAATTGTTCTGACATAGAATATTGAATAACTGTAATTGAACTTCAAGTGGCAGATTCCCTAGTAAAATATCTTGCCTTCTGTTATCCATTAAAAACTTATCAATATGTCTTAATTTACAACTTGAAATATCCAGTTTCATTGCTGGATCTAAATTAAAATCTTTTTCAAAATTTGAAGTGACCGAATTGATAAAAGCAGACAGATCACGAGAATAATCAATAAAAATTGGTTCTATTTCTTGTTCCCACTTTTCTATAGTTGTAAATTTATTTAACCTCAAAATATATACTCATTTGACTAATGTTTCCATAAGGAATATCATCAATAGTAAAACTCCCAAATCGTGCTGCACAAAGCAATAAACAAAAAATTTTTGATAAAAATTATAGTTCGACTCTAATAGGCGCTTTCTTTCAACCGCACTATTACTTAACTTATTACAAGCTTTTGCAAATTTATTATCAGAATAGAGCTTCACGCCAATTCTAATTTTTTTCATCATGGTTACAAGGTTTACATCTCTGATGTTTGGTAATTCTAAAATGATTCCTTGTTCTTGAAACTTCTCAATCCAGCCTAAACAAATTGATGATAAAAACGGGAAAAGTGGTATGAATATCTCAGAATTATCAAAATCGTCGGTAAAATTAGTTATTATATATAAAATTTGCTTTGCTTCCATCGTTTCTTGTAATAGAAAGTATAAATGATATATTTCCCAATAATTTTTCTTCGTTCATAATAATTCGCTTCCCATTTTTCACTCACCTGCAGTTTCATCAAGTTTGTGTAGGTTTCTTTTGATAGAATTATACCACGAAACCACCAAAAATCCCCTAGAAATCATTCTAAGGGATTGACTTTACCCTGCCATCTCTGCCACTTGTTCCGTTTTTGCTTTCTTGCTTGGACTGGATAGGCGACGCTTGCTGTCGCGGATGGTGTTGAGGTCTTTGAGGAGTTTAGCAAAGTGGAGTTTTTCGGGATAGGCTTCTGCGGAGGCTGCGGTATAGCGCATAAAGAGGTCATAGATACGGGAGAGCTCGGTACGCAACTGCTTGGTTTTGCCGACTTCTTTGCTGGACTTGGCTGCACGCGCCAGAGTTTCTGCCCGGTCATAGTCTTCCTGAGCTGTTGCCACGGCGGTAAGCATCGGCAGAAGACCCAAGGTAGTCACTGCTGCATCATAAGGTTCCTCCTTGAGGGTTTTGAGGAGACTCTTGATTTCAGCAGTTGCGACATCGTTGGTATGCTTGGTGATGTCCTTATACTTCGCAAGGACTGGCGTTAGGGTTTCGTGGGCAGCTTTGAGATTGGGCTCCTTGATTTTGGCAAAGCCCCTATGCAAGGTAAACAGTCCGACTAGGGCACTGTCCCGCTCCTTATCCACTTCTGCTAGACTCAAGGTTTGTTTATTTTCTACGCTGGCCAACTGGGCTTGGAATTGCTCCAGCTTACTGTCAAAGACTTCAAGATGATCATCATACATAGCCTCATCCTTGTAGGACTTGGCAAAGCTAGTAAGAACCTGATGAGAGTCCGTCATCAAGCTCTCAAACTCACGGTTAGTAAAGTTGCTGTAAGGCAGGGGGCGAATGGTGTAGGTTTTTGTCATAATAATCCTTTCCAAAAACATGATAAAACAAGTATAGCATGTGGTGATAAATCTTTGACAAGGCTACTCTGAAATGTTATTTTTAAAACCCGAAAGAGCATTTTCCTCTTTTTCAAAGAAAAAAGACAGCAAAAATCCCCATCTGATTGCTAGTAAACCTTCCGACGGGGACTATTTGTCTATAAAAAGCGAATCATCCGATCATTCAAGACTTAGAATACCTAGAAACTTTAGTGATTAGTGTCATCCTAGACATAGAATGCCAATCAATTTTAGTAAATCCTGTCATTCGAGGGATAGATTATTTGGAAATTTTCATAAATAGGACTATCTGAAAGCTAGATTCCCTCTAAATTTTAGTAAGGAAGACGATTCGACTCCTAGATTGGAGTAGGACGTTGATAAATGATATTGACTGAAGCCTTGACTGCTTCTTTTCTTCCTTATCTTCCCACTCCCAGTAGCTCAATAACCTCCTCAATCAGCCCTTTGATTTCTTTATCGCACAGAAGAGAAAGTTTTGATTACAGTTTCAGTCAATCATCATCTAAAAATCCATCTTATCTGGATCTGGAGCGCCGCCTTCAAGACCTTGAATGTTTTTCAACACTTCTAGGTCTGCTGGACTGAGGGTAATGTCAAAGCAGTCCAGATTGCTCTTGATTCGCTCAGGCGTAACCGACTTGGGCAGGGGCAGGAAGCCCTCTTGCAGGCTCCAAGCCAGAGCGATTTGGGCGACAGATTTGCCGTATTTATCGGCCACAGCCTTGACTTCTTCATTGCGGAAAAGTTCCCCTTGACCGAAGGGACCCCAAGCCTCTAGGAGAATATCATGCTTACGACAATAGTCCACTGTTTCAGCCTGATAGACACCAGGCGCCAGACGAATTTGATTGACCGCAGGCAAAATACGCGCTGTCTCAAGCAGAGGCTCTAGGTGGTGAGGCAGGAAATTGCTGACACCGATAGCTCGGATTTTCCCCTCCCGATAGAGGTCTTCCATAGCCCGCCAAACCTCTGCGTTGCGCTGTTTCCAAGCGTCCTGCTCCCGCAAAGGTTTTGGATTGGGCCAGTGGATAAGATAGAGGTCCAGATAGTCCAGCTCCAAACGCTCTAAGGAGCGGGCAAAAGCTCCTTGAGTCTCCTCATAAGTATGATTACCATTCCAGAGCTTGGTCGTAATAAAGAGCTCTTCTCGCGGTATACCACTGCCTTTGATTGCACTACCCACACTTCCCTCATTCTTATAAACAGCCGCAGTATCAATGTGTCGGTAGCCTGCTTCAAGTGCTGTTAGCACCGCCTGATAGGCCTCTTCACCATCTTGAGCCTTCCAAGTTCCAAAGCCCAAAACCGGAATCTCTACACCATTGTTTAATTGATAACGTTCCATCTCCGTCTCCTTTATTAAGCAAGCAGGCAGCCCAGTCAACTACCCCTTCCAACAAAAAATCTATTTCTTAGCTTTCTTTTTCAAGGATTTGGGTTTAAAGACATTCTCCTTGGTTGGTGCCATTCCCCTGCCGAGAAAACTATAAGTAATAAAAGTTATGCCAACTACAATCATGAGTATACGACTCAGATAACCTCATTATATCACGCCCCTTATTGCAATTCAAATCCTTAAAAACCTTTTCTTAACTACATGTATTTTAAAAAGTAAAATGAAAAGAGTCGGTTTCCCAACTCTTTCAAGATAAAAAGATTCTATTTAGCTTCGTATCTCTTTTCGCCATCCAAGTAGGTCGCAACCAGTTCCAAATCCTTGTCCAACACAATGAAGTCTGCATCATGTCCTTCCTTGATTTGACCACAAACATCCTCAATATGAACAGATTTAGCCGGATTGAGGGTTGCCATCATAACTGCTTCGTGTGGATTAGCAATACCCCATTTGACAACGTTCTTTAACCCGTCTTTCAATTTCAAGATAGATCCTGCGAGGTTACCTGTTGATTTGAGTCGAGCAGTTCCGTTGGCGACCACTACTGGAAATTCGCCCAACATATAATCTCCATCTTCCAAGCCGCCTGCAGTCATACAGTCTGTAATGAGCGCTACATTTTCGTGTCCTTTTTGCTTCATCAAAATATCACAGGCTTTCGGATCTACATGGTGTCCATCGCAAATCAATTCCGCATAAGTATGAGGCAGCTCGTACATAGCTCCGACCATGCCAAGTTCTCGGTGGGTCAATCCACGCATTCCATTATAAGCATGAACCCAGACACTAGCACCCGCGTCCACAGCAACTTTTGCTTCTTCAAAAGTTGCATTTGAGTGTCCCAACGCAACCGTTACACCCTCATCTGTAATGGTACGGACAAAGTCTTCAACACCTTCTCGTTCTGGCGCCAGAGCGATTTTATTGAGCAAACCATTTGAAGCTTTTTGCCAAGCGCGAAATTCATCCATTCTAGGATCTTTCATATAGGTTGGATTTTGAGCCCCTTTATATTTTTCTGTAAAATACGGACCTTCAAAATAAAGCCCACGAATCTTAGCACCTGTCGCTTCTTGATAATGAGCACCAATATTTTCGGTCACATCTAGCAACAATTCAAAAGTTGAGGTCAAAGTTGTCGGTAAAAAACTGGTAACACCTGTTGACAACAGTCCTTCACTCATGGTGTGTAACGTTCCTTCGATATTATTGTCCATCACATCTACACCACCAAAGCCATGAATATGAGTATCTACCAAGCCTGGTGCAATAGAATAACCTGTGTAATCTATCACTTCCGCATCTGCTGGGATTTTTGTTACCCATTTTCCAAATTTGCCATTAACTAATTCCAGATAGCCACCTTGACGAATACCATGAGGATAGAAAAATTGATCTGCTTGAATGTATTTAGGCATAATAAAACCTCCTTCATTCGATGAGAGTTTATGTTAAGCTACTATTATTTTTAGCAACTGTAATTGATATTTTGAGTCACTCTCACATTTATTCATTATGTCCCTTTTATTATACCGCTTTCTTCTTTTTTTGTAAATGGTATAGACCTATTTACTGAGTTTTAGGTGATCCTGTAGGGATTAAATTTAACTCTTACACTACTGTTTATACTATTCAGCTACAGTATAATGAATTTGTGATACACGTCATTTTAACTAACAAGCTAAATAGTTAACCAGCCTCATATTGGAAAAATCTGGCTTTGATACTGTTTATTCTAAAAAAGATAATAATGTGGACACTACAATTTAAATTTTTGTTTGCTAGATAGTTTTTAATATTTAATTCATACCATTTCTATAATCGTCTTAATTCTTTTCCCATTGTTTGCAGATGATAATTGATATCTAATTCTGCAAGCCCTATCTATTTGTATAATTGATGTCATTTTACCTAGTGCGAAATAGATGGATCCTACCAAATAGGTTGATTTAGCTATTAAACTCCATCAAGTTAATACATTACTTTCTAATTATTTACACTTCTATGTTCTATCTTTTATTTGAATAATTGTCTGTATTGTGTTATAATAAATATGGAAAAAGTATTTTGTGTTGATTTTTGTCGCAAGGAGCTGATTCCCAATTTAAAAGAGACAAATCGGCTTTAAACGACTTTAGTCTGCGCCTAGCACACTTATCTTTGGAGGTGTATCATGAAAAAGAAAGTCTTTACAGTCGCTGTCTCCTTACTTACCATTCTGCTTTTAGTTGCTTGCGGTAATAATAAGAAATCAACAGACACATCATCTTCTGAAATACCCAAGACCAGTTCTAGTCAAAAAGCAGAACAAAGCTCAAAAACCATTGAATTTTCTACCACAGCTATTGACACAGTTATTTACGAAGGTAAAGGTGTCACACTTACCTATAAAGGGCTAGAAAAAGATGATTATGAATATACCCTTAAGTTAGCATATAAAAATACTTCCAATAAAGAATATGAAGTGCAAACTCGTAATGGTAAAGTCAATAATATTTCCAATAATGATGACCACAAAATTATCATTTGCTCTGATACCTTAAAAGCTTCTGCTACTTCTGAAGGTAGTATTAAATTACCAATAAATGCTTTAGAAGCAGCTAGTATTACCAAACCAAAAGTTTTAGAATGCAATTTAGAAGTCATTTATGATATTACAGAAACTGTTGCCAAAATACCAATTAAGGTAACTTTTGAATAATGCAGTAGGGCTAATTTATAGGTTTTCTTACATTATTTATGTATACCATTCAGCACACAGTGGTTAAACTAACTTTTGATATATTGTTCTAATAACAAACTAAACAACTAGCCAGTCCTCGCTTAATGAGGACTGGTTTTTATATGACTAGTTTCAGAGCAGATTTCGTTACCACTAGTTATGACAAGCCCTCATCACAGTGATGTTTTCATCAAAAACATAAGTTTATCTTACAAAACATACCAAAAACTTTTCTAAACCAATATCCACAATCCACTGATAACTAGCAATAAGAGGTTCGAATAGTTTAACAAATGCAACTTTACAAGAAAGATTTAATCAAAAGTAAAAAGTATATTTCGAAATTTATATTTTTCTCCTTGATGAACTGGTTTAGAGTTTGTAAGTTTTGATAAAGATAAACTGTGACATCTTTCAAGTTCTACTCTACCTCTATTTGCTCTATCACATTGGATTGATAACAGAGTCAAGCCAGTATTACAGCACAGATGTTCCACTTTTTCTTGTGTACCCAACTTGATCTCACAGAGTCATTATTAATAAACTTTCTACTTGATCATACAAGATAAGTAGGGTACAAAAAAATAAACCGCACCAGCAGTTTATTTCTCATGATTATATTTGTTCCGCTTGGACCTTTTCCGCTAAGTTCATGGCGTGATCCGCTACTCTCGTATAGTGAGAGATGATATCAATAAAGTTCACCCCAGCTTGCGTAGAGCATTCACCTCTGTTCAGACGATGAATGTGCGTTTTCCGTAGCTTTCGTTCCATTTTATCAATCGCTTCATGCTTAGCCACCAAACTATTGGCCAATTCAATATCATTATCTTCTACAGACTTCAATGATTCTTTTATGAAGCTGAGCGTCATATTGTAAATCAAATCCAACTCTTGCAAAGCTGCTGGAGAAAATTCTACTTTTTTACGGCGAATATAGTCTGTCAAGTTAATCAATGCCTCGCCATGGTCTCCAATTCTTTCCAAATCGCGTGAAGAGTCCAAAATATTGGTCAAGACTTCACTTTCTTTTTGACTCAGAGGCTCACTGGATAAATCGATCAGATAGCGCGTCAAATCTTCATCAATCTTATTGATAGCTTCTTCTGTTTTATGCCCTTTATCTGCTGATTTTTCAGTGTTATTTACAATATAATCATAAGCTAGCTCAAATGAGCGCATTGCATAACTTCCTAAATGCAGCAATTCTTTTTTTGCATTTCCTAAAGCAAGCGATGGAGCTTGTTTAATCAAAATCACATCCAAATAAAGCGGCTCGTATTTCACGACTTCATCTTCACCTGGGATCAACTTCGTTACCAAAGTAGCCAGCAAGCCAATGAATGGAAACTGAATAATGGTATTGGTGACATTAAAAGTTCCGTGAGCAAAGGCAATGGTCATTTCTGGACTTAAATGGAGAGCTGTTTGAAACCACTGAATCAAGCTTGTAAATGGACCTAAAACGATCAAGCATAAAACGGTACCAACCACGTTAAACATTACATGAGCACCTGCCACACGTTTTGCTGCAATATTGGCACCTAAGGACGCAATAATCGCTGTAATCGTTGTCCCGATATTATCCCCAAAAAGAACTGGCAAAGCTCCTTTTAGCTCAATCAAGCCACTTGCATACAGATTCTGCAAAATCCCAATGGTAGCAGACGAAGCTTGAATGAGCAATGTAATCCCTGTTCCTACAAACACACCAAGGACTGGATTTCCACTTAACTTTATCATATATTCACGAAAAGCATCTAAATTTTTCAATGGCTCCATAGCGCCACTCATCAGATTTAAAGCAAAGAAAATCCCACCGACCCCAAATAAGACACGACCAATATTATTGATAGAGCGCTTTTTGGTAAAGAAGAGACAGACTGCTCCTAAAAAGAGAATGGGTAAGGCATAATCACCTAGCTTAAAACCAATAATAAAGGAGGTCACTGTCGTTCCGATATTGGCTCCCATGACAATACCAATCGCTTGCTTCAAAGTCAATAGTCCAGCGCTTACCAGTCCAACCGTAATAACTGTCACACCCGAACTTGATTGAATCAGAGCTGTTAGACCAATCCCAACTAGAACGCCAAAAAATGGATTGCTTGTATATTTATCAATAAAATAACGAAGCCGATCACCTGCAGCCTGCTGCAAGCCATCTCCCATCATTCGAATACTATATAGAAAAAGTCCTAAACCGCCTAAGAAGCTAAATATAATTTGCTGCCAATTGATGGACATCTTGTTCCCTCCGAAAATGTGTAGCGGATCATCTCCTTTTCTATTTTAATGGATAATGGAAAAAGTAACAAGCCTTTTTTAGCATTTTTATCAAAAAAAGAAAGAAAAATAGAATTTCCTTTCTTTTTTAAATATATTGATATAGCTAAAATCACGTTTTATTTTTGTTCTAAATCGCGGAGCATTTGGTCAATTTTATTCCCATATTCAATGGATTCATCTTTGATAAATGTCAAATCAGGAATTTTATACATCTTCAAATTGTGACCCAATTCACGTTTGATGGTTCCTTTGGCTTTTTCTAAACCAATTTGAGCTTTTTCTTGCTCCGAAGCAAGGTTACTCATCAGTGTGTAGTACACTTTTGCCATTGACAAGTCGCCTAACATTTGCACATCTGTAATGGTAATTCCTTGAACACGCGGATCACGAACTTTTTTTTGCAAGATTTCATTGACTTCACGTTTGATTTCCATGCCCACACGATCCACACGAAATTGATTTGCCATGATATCTCCTTTCACTTACTTTAGAAAAAGGTTGAGGCAGACTTCAATAAATCATAGTCTGTCTCTCTTCCATTCATATCTTATTTTGTGATTTCTTCCATGATGTAGGCTTCAATCATGTCGTCTACCTTGATGTCATTGTAGTTCTCAACCATAAGACCACCTTCTTGCCCATTGCCAACTTCTTTCACATCATCCTTATAATGTTTGAGGCTAGCAAGCGCACCATCAAAGATGACAACACCATCACGAATCACACGAACCTTAGAATCACGCGTTACTTTACCGCTAACCACCATAAAGCCACCAATGGTACCGACTTTAGAAACCTTGAAGGTTTCACGGATAACAGCTTCACCGATAATTTTTTCTTCGTATTCTGGGTCCAACATCCCTTTCATAGCATCTTCTACTTCTTCGATGACTTTATAAATAATGCTGTGAAGACGAATTTCGACATCATCAGCTTCTGCTTGTTGACGAGCTTGTGGAGTCGGACGAACGTTGAAACCAATGATAAAGGCATTTGAAGCTTCTGCAAGAGTCACGTCCGACTCGTTAATCGCACCAACTGCTGAGTGAACAATTGTTACTTTAACACCTTCCACTTCAATCTTCTGAAGGGAAGCTGTCAAGGCTTCGGCAGAACCTTGCACGTCTGCTTTGATAATGACATTGACAGACTTGACTTCACCAGCTTTAAGGGTATCAAAGAGATTTTCCAAACTAACACGATGCGTTGCTTGACGTTGTTTCATGAGAGCACGTTTTGCACGTTCTTCACCAGCTGCACGCGCTGCTTTTTCATCTTCATATACGGCAAAATGGTCACCAGCCATTGGTGTTTCATTTAAACCTGTGATAGATACTGGTGTCGATGGCCCCGCAACTTTCACTCGGCGTCCACGGTCATTGGTCATGGCACGTACACGTCCAAAGGTATTTCCGACAACGATTGGATCCTGCACATTCAAAGTACCTTGTTGAACGAGCAGAGTTGCCACTGCACCTTTTCCTTTATCCAAGCGCGCTTCGATAACCGTACCAATTGCGCGAACCTTTGGATCAGCTTTTAGCTCTTGAATTTCAGCTACAAGGAGAACGGTTTCGAGCAGTTCATCAATATTTTGGTTGAACTTAGCTGAGATTTCGACAAATTCAGAATCACCGCCCCAAGCAGTTGACATAACGCCATATTCAGCTAATTCACCGATAACCCGTTCAGGATTAGCACCTGGCTTATCAATCTTGTTAATCGCTACAATAATTGGTACATTTGCTGCTTTTGAGTGGTTAATCGCTTCAATCGTTTGAGGCATGACTCCATCATCTGCTGCTACGACAAGAATCGTAATATCTGTGACAGAAGCACCACGTGCCCGCATAGAAGTAAAAGCCGCATGCCCTGGTGTATCAAGGAAGGTAATTTTCTTACCATTTTCTTCAATCTGGTAAGCACCAATATGTTGTGTAATCCCACCTGCTTCACCTGTAGCAACACGAGAATTACGCAAGGTATCCAAAAGTGTTGTTTTCCCATGGTCAACGTGTCCCATGATGGTCACAACTGGCGGACGCTCTACCAAGGCATCTGGATCAAGATAATCATCATCCACAAAGAAACGATCAATATCTGCATTGTCCACTTCAACTTTAGCATGAGCTTCAATACCATAATCCACCATGAGGAGTTCAATGGTATCACTATCTAACGATTGGTTTTGGGTCGCCATGACTCCCATCATAAAGAGTTTCTTGACAATTTCGGCTGGTTCACGTTTAATCCGTTTTGCAATTTCTGCAACGGTCATACCTTCTGTGTATTCAAATTCTTTAGGCAATTCATGGAACTTGCGTTCTGTAACTGGTTTTGGAGTTGGAGTGTTATTCCGATTGTTCTTGCCTTTTTTATTTTTCTTGTTATGATTCCAATTACTATTCTTTTGATTTCTCACTTGATTTTGACTGCTTCGATTCTTTTGTTGTTTTCTTGGACCATCTTCTTCACGATCAAAGTCATCGCGCTTCTTGTCTGGCCGGGCTTGTTTTTTACGACGAGTGTCAACTGCGGGAGTTTGACTCGCTTCAGGAGCAACTTGGGGCTGTGGAGCTGGCTTTGTTGCTTCCACGATAGGCGCTGCTGCTTTGAATAATTCTTCTACAGGTTCTTTCCGTTTATTCTGCTCGCGTTGAGCTGCTTTCGCAGCCTGAGCTTGTTTGAAACGTTCTTCACTACCACGAGCGTATTCAGCATTTTGTTCAGCTTTCAGAGCTGCTGCACGTGCTTTAAAATCAATGCGTGGCCCTTGATCCGTTTGAGGGCGATTTTGATTTGCAACATGTGAACGATTTTGCCCTTGGCGACGATTGTCTTGGTTTCGATGATTGCGGTTGTCGCGTTGTTCGTTGCGATTTCCTCGGTCATTGCGATTTTGATTGCTTCGATCATTACGCTGATTACGTTCATCTCGATTTCGTTTATCGCCATTTTGTTGTTTTTGCGGACGATTGTCTCGCTGTTTATTTCGTCGTTCTGCCTGTTCTTTCGCTCTTGCCTCTCGTTCAGCCTTAAAATTACGACTTTTTGGTTTTGCAGACGCCGACTTCGCTTCCACTTCCGACTTTTGCGTCGGAGCTACTGCCTTCGGCTCTGCTTTCTTCTCAGCCTCGGTCGTTTCTTTCACTGCCGTTGGAGCTGACGGTTGCTCTTTAGGCAACGATTGAGTCGGCTTTTGAGTCGTTTCTTTTTTAGGAGCTGCTGCTTGAGAAAAGCTAGCTGTGATACGTGTTGCTATTTCACTTTCCACGCTGCTGGCATGACTTTTTACCTCAATACCAAGCTCTTTTGCACGCGCCACAATTTCCTTGCTTTCTTTTCCCAGTTCTTTCGCGATTTCGTACAATCTTACTTTAGACAAATCTTGTCCTCCTCTTCTATTCCATAAGAGACCTCATTTTCTTTGTAAATCCAGCATCAGTGATGGCAAGCACTTTTCTTGCCTTGCCTACTGCAGTGCTTAATTCCAGTGTTGAAAACACGGTTGATACTTCTACTTTATAGTAATGACTTTTATCAGTAATTTTCTTGGTCAAATTTGGAGCAGCATCATTGGATAAAAAGACTAACTTTGCTTTCTTATCTTGTATTGCCTTAACAACCAATTCTTCACCCGATATGATGCGACCTGCTCGTTGTGCTAAGCCAAGTAAATTTGCTAGTTTTTGCTTATTCAAGACCTAACTCTCTTCTTTTGACCTTGTGATCCACGTAAGCAATCAGTTCATCGTAAAAATCGTCTTCCACTTCCATATTGAAACTGCGATTAAAGACTCGTTTTTGCTTAGCTTGAAGCGCTTCTTCATTATCAAGTTTGATATAAGCTCCACGTCCGTTCGCCTTACCTGTCGGATCAATGAAAATTTGACCTTCTTTATTTTTGACAATGCGGAGTAAATCACGCTTGTCAATGATTTCGTTAGAAACTACTGATTTTCGTAAAGGGATTTTTCTTGTTTTTGCCATTCTTTCCCTCCTTTAGTCTGCTGCTTCAACTTCACTTTCCACAAATTCTGTTTCTACAGGACTTTCAACTGCTGTAAATTCTTCTACTTCTTCAGCAAATCCGCCGAGTTCACCAGCTTCTTCCATAGCTTCAAATTCACTTGCAGATTTGATGTCAATTCTGTAACCTGTCAAATGAGCTGCCAAGCGTACGTTTTGTCCGCGACGACCGATTGCAAGAGACAATTTGTTATCTGGCACAACGACAAGAGCATGCTTGCTATCTTGACTGTCAAAGATAACTTGATCCACTTCTGCCGGAGCAATCGCATTGTAGATGAATTCAGCAGGATCTGCTACCCACTCAATCACATCGATGTTTTCTTCAATAGGAATCATACGGTCTGATTTTGCATCATACTTAGCTGGATGAAACTTGCTGGTGATTTTCTTGATGTTTGCGCCACCACGTCCAACGATTGTACCAATTGCATCTACATTTGGGTTGTGACTGCGTACCGCAACCTTGGTTCGATCACCCGCTTCACGAGAAACGCTCATGATTTCAACCGTTCCGTCATAAACTTCAGGAATTTCTTGCTCCATCAAGCGTTTAATCATCTCTGGATGACTACGGCTAACAAAAACATTCACACCGCGAGGATTGTCCTCAACCTTATAAACAAAAACTTCAATGCGATCATGTGAAGCAAAGACTTCTCCAGGAATTTGGTCTTGTTTAGACAACTGCGCTTCAATGCTACCAAGATTGACATAGATGAAACGATTGTCAAAACGTTCGACTGTTCCTGACATGATTTCATTCTCATGTTCTTTGTACTTATTGTAAGTAATTGCCCGCGTTTGTTTGCGCATTTTTTCCATAATTGTTTGCTTAGCAGATTGAGCTGCTACCCGACCAAATTCAGCCGGTGCTTCTTCAAATTTGATTTTATCACCAAGTTCATAAGCCGAGCTAATGGCAAGAGCATCTTTTAAGCTGATTTCCAAACGGCTATCAAAAACTTCGTCCACCACTTCACGAACGGTATAAACACGAAAATCTCCTGTTTTTTCATTAAATTCAATAGCTGCGCTATCTGCTTGACCATAACGGCGACGATAAGCGGAGCGCAAGGATTCTGTCACTGCTTCGATAATGTCTTCTTTTTTAATCCCTTTATCTTCTTCCAAAATGCGGAAGGCCTCTAGCATTTCTTTACTCATGTCTTTTTCGCTTTTGTAAAAACAAAAGCAATCCTTTCTTTTTTCTTACTAAAATTTTACTGCTAATCTTGCTTTGGATACTAGCTTGTAAGGAATTTGAACAACTTTCTTACGCGTCTTATCCATATATTCCATTGTTAAACTATCTTCCTCAAAAGAAAGCAATGTTCCTTCAAAGGTTTTACTTTTATTAACTGCTTGATACAGACTAACATGGATATATTGCCCAACTGCATCTGCTAATTGTTCTTTCGTTTTCAGCGGACGTTCCAACCCTGGGCTAGTTACTTCAAGAAAATACTGCTCAGGAAAGGGATCCGGCTTAATCATATCTAAAAGTGGACTGATGATGTCCGTCAATTCTGCCGTATCATTTACAGTAATTCCTCCCGGCTTATCTACAAAAATACTAAGAACATGGTCGCTCCCCATCATACCGTACTCAATATCCACTAATTCATACGGTTCTTGAACGACTGGTTCAACAACTTCTTTTACTAATTTGACAATCGTTGTGATAAGACTACACCTCCTCACAGATAAGAGGCGAAGATATTTCCTCGCCTCTCTTTCATATTCGTTATCTACATTATAGCATAAGAAAAAGGAAAATACAAGAAAATTTATTCTTGTATTTTATTTGATGCTATTATACTTATCAATCGTAAGAAAATTGATTGATTTCAGCATTGTGGTTGACAGATAATTCTAAAAAGAATTGACTATAAAGTCAAATAGAATAACCTACAATCAAAATCACTCCTCATAAAGGTTTTTTATTTCGAAATTAAATAGCAAATAATTGACCTACAAGATAAGTTACTGTCATAGTCAAAAGTCCAATGACTAAGTTTCGAATCATGGCATTTTTTATCGGTGCTTTTCCTAACTTGGCACTGGTGTATCCCGTTCCCAATAGCGATAAAGCAACGATGACTACTGTCGCCGGAATTCTATAACTAGCAGAAAAGAAGACAATGCTCAGCATGGGAAAGATAGCTCCTGTTACAAAAGCGATAAAGCTGGAGATTGCTGCATGCCAAGGATTAGTAAATTCTTCCACTTCAATACCATACTTTTCCGCTACCAAAGCTTTGAGAGGATCCTTTAAAAAAGCTCGATTCGTTAAAAGCTGGGCAGAAGTCTCACACTCGCCATTCTGGATATAAGCTGCATAGAGCGACTGCCTAGCAATATCTGGATTTTTCATTAAAAGATCTCGCTCTCTGACAACTGCGGCCTCCTCCGTATCCTTTTGAGTGGAGACAGATACATATTCACCACCTGCCATGGAAAAAGCTCCCGCAAAGACTGCTGCTAACCCAGAAAGAAAGATAATCCAAATACTTTCTGTCGCACTTGCTACCCCTATTACCACACCCGCGATAGAAATAATACCATCATTGGCCCCCAATACTCCAGCTCGCAAAATATTAAGCCGACCGCTAAAATTCTTATCAATCTCTTGTTCTCTCATCATCGTCAACCTTCTCTTTTTTCTTTATTTAGAATTATTATAAATAAAAACTTAATCAAGCACAAGAGAAAAGAACAAAATGAGAAAAGTTCTACTATTTAATAAAATTTCTTGAACATCTACTTGGACAGCAACGTTTTACTTTTTAGCAAGCTCAAAACAAGACCATTCTACCAAATCACACACACACATATATATATACATATGTATGTATAATAAGAGATCATCCGATTGATACCAAAATCTTCTACAATGTCCTGAATCGTAAATTTTGTTAATAGCTTTTATAACAAAATGTTTAAATGAAGCTTCTAAAGTTCATTTTGTCGCTTGAGACATTCTTTTGCTCCTCTTGTTTTTTAGCAATCTTTTCTCCTGAAAATCAGAAAAGGGAGTGGGACAGGAGGCTGGGACAAAAGTCCGACCTCAAATATAAAAAGCGAACAAAACTAGTTTTCTGGTAATCAGAATTCTACTTTGTTCGCTTTTCGCATTTAATTATAGATTTGAGGGGCTTAATAATTAAGATTTTTAAAAATTGAAATCTTTTTGTTCCAAACTCTCGTAGTCCCACCCCCGCAAGGGTGCTTAAACAGTTATCAAGCTGTTTAAGGTTGCAGATGAAGAAAACGAAGTTTTCGCCAAAAGTGTTCTTCCGAGCTTGAACAGCGAATGAAGAGCCCAATCACCTACTGCGTTATTCGTTTATTACTAAATCTGATAGAAGCTGGGATACTTTTTGCCCAGCCTCTTTCAATTATCTATTTCACCTTAAAACTCTGCCTCAACCCGATAGATGACTTGACCTTTGTTGGCAAATTTTTGCTCATATTCCGTCATCACATTATTCTCAAAGTCGCTCGCGTGCAAATCCAACCAAACGCCATTTAGTTTCATGCCGTATTGAGAAAAACTCACCAAGCTATATTCAAAGAGACCACGATTATCTGTTTTGAAATGAATCTCACCATGTTCTGGTAAAATTTGCTTAAAGGTATCGAGAAAAGATTTGTAGGTCAAGCGCCGTTTTTCATGGCGTTTCTTGGGCCAAGGATCAGAAAAATTCAGATACAAACGATCAATCTCTCCATTTTCAAAGTAGTTGGTCAGGTCAGAACCATCTACCCAAAGGAGCTTGATATTAGGAACATCAGCTACTAAAACCTTATCCAAGGCGTAACTCAAAACAGATTTTTGAATATCAATTCCGATATAGTTAATTTCTGGATGAGCTTTTGCCATTTCTGAAACAAACGTACCTTTCCCACTTCCCACTTCAATATGAATAGGGTGCTTATTCCCAAAAATCTCATGCCACTTGCCCTTTGCTTCAGCAGGATTTAAAATCACATATTGCGGGTTTGCTTCTAGTAATTCCGTTGCGCCTTTGCGATTTCTAACTCTCATGACACCTTTCTTCCGTATTTTGAGCGGAAGTTGCGCAAGGCATAAATCTCCCGATTCACATTTTCCAAGTCTGCATTTTCATAATACTTCGCAATCTGACATAGGTAAGCATACTGACCATACCAGTATAATTTCTTCAATACCGTTTCATTATAGCGATAGCCATAGTAGGTCAACCATTCTTTCCAACGCGCTTCTGGAATATAATGACTTAACATATGGGCCACATCAAACATTCGATCTGTCAAACGCACAGAATCCCAATCTACCAAATACACCAAACCGCTGTCCGTTTCAATCCAATTACTATGCCGAACATCTCCATGTACAATCGTTGCATAATCCTCACGAAATTGCGGCAGATTGCTACGCATATCTCTTAAAACAGACCGTAAATATTGATTATTGCTAAGTGCGATTGGAGCATGTTCCAACCAGGATTCCACTAAATCTGCTGGCGTTTCCAAAGCATAACCCAGCCGACGCAGTTGTGTCATCAAGGGACGTGAGCGATGCAAACGCGTCAAAATATTTACAATTTGCTTTTTGTCCATTTCAGCTGGTGTCAAGATCTTTCCTGACAGCCACTCTTGCGCACTCATAACGTTGCCGTCTGCCATGCGACGACTCCACAATAATTGCGGTGCGATTTGTTCTCTAGCTAAACCTACTAAGATTGGGGTTGTATTCATCTTGACGAAAACGCGCGCCCCATCTGGATAGGTGCCCATGTAGGCTTTCCCACTTTTACCTGCAATTGGTGTCAGAGTTAGCTCATTATCAACCAAGTCCATTGTTCCCCTCCGTAAAAAGTTTCCTATCTATTTTACTAATTTTACTTCCTTTAGTCAACCAAACTTCTTAATTTGAATGGTAAATAAATGACATAGAGTAGCAATGTGATTCCTATCATAAAAAGCAAAGCTACTCTATCTTGGAAAAACAGCAAAGCCATCATTGTTTCCACAAAAAGCACGCTGTAGCCAATAAGAGCAATCACTTGTTTCACTCCTTTTAACTTTGAGTTGATTTCTAAAGGGAATAAGAACGTCAAATATTGGTAATCAAAGGCATGGTACAAGGCTGTCAACTGAAATAGCAGGAGATAATTTAACAATGCCACAAATATGGCAGCAATCCACGATTGACTGATAAAACCAATTCCCAAAAGAGACAGAAACAGCAACCGTATAGTCAAGGCAAGAAAATCACCATTTCGTAAATAAGAACGCAAATATATATTTTGCCAAGTAGTTGACTGTCTTTTTGGTAGAATATTTGTCAAACCATCAAGATACGCACGGCGTTTCACACTATTAGAAATTCCTTTGACATTGGTAAAGAGAGCAAAGAAACGTAGGATTGTCTGCTTACGTCTTTCTTCATAAGCAATGAGATAGCTCCAATTCACCCCTGCACCCTGGTAAAATTTTTGACTTTTCTGCAAAAATACGAACCATTTTGCTATCAACATAAGAAAAACAAGAATAAACCAGCCCCAAAGCGGCATGCCTAAGGCAAGAAAAAGCGGTACTAATAGTAACAACACAACGGTTTGAAGCAAGGCCCATAATCGATAAGATAAACGCGTTTGTTCTTGTAGGTAGCTTTTTAATTCCTCCTCTTTGACTAACAAAAATAAACTATCTGGTTTTTCCATATAAGTCGCAATTCGTCCCAAAGGCAATAATAAGAACAAAAGAACCACTAAAGCAAGAATGATTGGCAGGTGATTTTTAGGAAAATTTCGTAACAGTTGACTGTATTGAACAGCTAAAAAGCCAATAAAGACCAATAAAAAGAGGACAAAATGGTCATTAAAAACATAGCGTGAATACTTCAAACATTGATTGCGAAATACTTGCCTGCGCTTTTGAAACAGATTTCTCATAGGCTCGCCTCTTCTGTCAAAGCTAGATAAATGTCATTGAGACTAGCTTCTGGCATGGCAAATTCTGCTTGTAATTCTGCTAAATTGCCTTTAGCTCGGATTTCTCCCTTATGCAATATCACGAATGAATCACACATCTTTTCTGCCGAATCCAGCACATGCGTACTCATAAGAATTGACTTGCCTTTTGCCTTTTCATCCTCCAAAAGCTCTATCAAGTCAGCAATGGCAACTGGATCAAGTCCTAAAAATGGTTCATCAACGATAAAAAGGCTGGGGTCAACCACAAATGCACAGATAATCATGACTTTTTGCTTCATTCCTTTAGAAAAATGCACCGGAAACCAATCTAATTTTTCTTTCAAGCGAAACATCGTCAATAATTTCTCCACGCGCGCAAAAGCCACCTTTTGCTCCACATCATAAGCCATAGCAACCGTTTCAATATGCTCGCGCAGCGTTAATTCCTCATACAAACTAGGTGTTTCCGGAATAAAACCAATTTTCTTACGATAAGCCGTAGGACTGTCTTGCAGTTTGGCACCGTCAATTAAAATTTCACCTTTATAAGGAGTTAAAAGTCCGATAATTTCATTGATTGTAGTGGATTTACCCGCACCATTCAAACCAATCAACCCCACCAGTTCCCCATTTCCTACTGTGAAACTGATGTTTTTTAAAACAGGGATATTCACATAGCCCCCTGTAAGCCCTTTTATTTCTAACATATTTTCTCCAAATTCTGGTATAATGTTCTTATATTATAACAAAATCTAGCAAAGTAGAGGTAAATTTGATGGCAGATTGCATTTTTTGTAAGATTATTGCAGGAGAAATTCCAGCTTCTAAAGTATATGAAGACGATGAAATTCTAGCATTTTTAGACATCTCACAAGTAACGCCCGGACATACCTTGGTTGTCCCTAAAAAACATTTCCGCAACATGCTTGAAATGGACGGTGAAGCTGCCAGTCAACTCTTTGTACGCATTCCAGATATTGCTCGTAAAGTGATGAAGGCGACTGGTGCAAAGGGGATGAATATCATCAATAACAACGAAGAAATTGCCGGTCAATCTGTCTTCCATACACATGTCCATTTAGCACCACGCTATACAGAAAATGATGATTTAAAACTGACTTTCGTGGCGCACGAACCAAACTTCCCTGCTCTTGCAGAATTAGCCGAAAAAATTTCAAAAGCATAAGGAGAAACCATGAAACTTAGTAATCTATTATTATTCACCGGTGCAGCTGCAGCCAGCTTTTTCCTTGTTAAAAATAGAGAAAAACTCATGAACGAGGCTGTTGAAAGTTATGAGCTAATGGACAGGGTTCAAGACAATCTACAAAATATTCAACGAAATCTCCAAGTCGTTCAAGAGCAAAAAGACAATCTCCAAACAATTTCACAGGATTTGACTTACCAATTCAAACTTTTTGAGCAAGACGCTACTGCTCGACTTCAACAAATTCAAGATATCTGGAAGGCTCACATCAACTAAGAAATAAAAAAGAATTTAGACACACGCTAAATTCTTTTTTATTATGTCATTGTCCGTATTGACCGTAATACTGTCCATTTTGGTCTGTTCCATAAGGATTGCTGGAATACGCAGAAGAATCAGCAACACCAGTTGTTGCGCCATTTCCTGACTGACTGGAACTAGGAGCGGCACTGCCATACAATTCTTCATATAAAACTGCATTGGTTTCCAATTCAGTCACTTCGTCCAAGCCAAGCGATTTTCTCAGAACATTTTGCATTTCCAACATATGCTCCGAAGTTACGATTTGGTAAGATCCACCGTCTGGTAAAGTGGCCCCCTCACCTTTCAATTGTTTACTTTCAATATTTTTAAAAGCATCTTGGTAACCTAATAATTGCGGAATGCTACCCGAAGACAACTCAACATTGGTCTGCATATTGTTGCTAACAGCTTTTAAAATTGCTTGATAGTGGCTGACACTGTTTAAGCTCAGCACTTTTTGGATCACTTTTTGAATGACTTCTCGTTGACGCTTTTGACGACCATAATCTCCTTCTGGATCTTGATAACGCATGCGAGAATAAACAAGTGCTTGATCACCATTGATGTGCTGTTTACCCGGCTCAACAACTGCTTTGTATTCTGGTTCATTTTCTTCAATCGAAATAGGGAAACCAAGTGTGTTATTGACCGTGATACCGCCAACAGCATCAACCAATTGTACCAGACCTTTCATATTGATAAGCACATAGCGGTCAATGTGAATATTCATCATCTTTTGCACTGTGGAAATAGCTAGCTCAGCTCCACCATTTGCATAAGCCGCATTAAGCTTTGCTTGCATGGTTTCATCGCCATTTTTTATATTGGTGAGAATATCCCGCTCCAAACTCATCATCGTGGTCTTTTTTGTTTTAGGATTGACCGTCATGAGAATCATGGAGTCACTATTTCCAGCCCACCGATCTGAGCGTGAACCACTACCCGTATCCACCCCCATTAAGAGCAAGGTAAGCGGTTTGGTAGCTGCAATAACATCTGTATCTTTCCCAAAGCTCTTGTAAGTCTTAGACAATACATCCGTTGATTGGTTATAAATCGTAAATCCATAAACGCCTAGTCCTGCAACTGTTACAAGACACAAGCTTAAAAACATTAAGATAATTTTTTTTAACATATTATTCTAATCTATCAGTTTTCCCATTAGGTAAACATCAAGAAATTTCCCTTCTGCAAGATAGGCTCCTCTTTTTTGAATGCCCTCAATCTCAAACCCAAACGCTTGATACAAATGAACAGCACGTTCATTTCTGACTTGTACGGTCAATTCTAATCGTCGAATCACTCCAGAATTCTCTGCCCAGTCTATCGCTTCTTCTAGAAGAAATTTCCCTAAGCCTTGACTCCAAAATACTCTTTTAACCACGATAAAGACCTGCCCGATATGACGAATTCGCTCATGAAAATCAGCTGTAATGCTCACAAGCCCAGCAATTTCATTTTCTAATAGTGCAATTAGATAAATCTGGTTATCTGACGCGGCTTGATGTTGAATGAATGCTCTCATCTGCTCTTCTGTCATCAAAATCCCTGCGTCATCTAATGTCATGTAATCTGACTCTTGCCCAACCTGATTAAGAAAATCAATTAAAGATTTGGCATCTTGAGGTTCTGCTTCTCTTATAACTAGCTCTAACTCAGCCATTGACAAATTCCTCAAGCAGTTTCTCAGCTCGATGTCCTTTTGCGTCAAAGACCAATTCTCGACCATCACTTTTTCTTAAAATTGTCAATTTGAGATAGTCACTTGGCAAACTATCTCCCAACAATTCGCCCCATTCAATAACCGTCACTCCATCTCCAAAGAGAAAATCGTCTAAATCAATAGAATCTGGATCTTCCCCAATGCGATAAACGTCCAAATGATAAAGCGGCAGGCGTCCGTCATATTCTCGTACAATAGTGTAGGTCGGACTTTTAATCATTTGTTTGATACCCAGTCCACGCGCTAAACCTTTGGTGAAGGTTGTTTTCCCAGCACCCAAGTCACCCGTTAAAATCAAAACATCTTGTTTTCGGAGTAAAGCGCCTAATTTCTCGCCCCACGCCATCAACTCATCTTCATTATGGCTAAACATTCTTTTATTATACCAGAAGTTTTCATTTTCTGCTGAAATTTAACAAAAGAAAAGAGGCTGGGGCAAAAGTCCTTAACCTCGTCAGATTTTTATGAGTTTCTTGCAAGTCGCAGTGGTTGAGTGGGTTCTATTCGGTTGATAAATAAACCTTTACATCCCTACTCAACTGTGCGGGGGTGGGACGACAAAATCAAATTTCTTCGAAATTACCGATTTTTGTCCCACTCCCGATTTTTCAATCATTAAGCCAAAGCTAGACTGATAAAGTTTAGGATAAACAAAGCATCCAATACCCAGATAATAGGGTGGACTTCCTTGGCTTCACCTTTGATGATTTTCACAAAAGCATACATGATAAATCCTGCGGCAATACCATGAGTAATACTATAAGTAAAGCCCATGAAAACGGATGTAAAGAATGCTGGTACTGCTTCTGATAAATCGTCCCATTCAATATCTTTCATGCTAGAGAGCATCATAATTCCCACAATGATAAGAATAGGTGCTACCGCTACTGTTGGTACAATAGCAAGAAGTGGACTAAAGAAACTTGACACAGCAAACAAAGCTGCAACGACAAGCGCTGTCAAGCCAGTACGACCGCCCGCTTCAATTCCAGCTGCACTTTCTACATAAGTCGTAACATTTGAAGTCCCTGCAATCGCGCCAATAGTTGTCCCAACCATGTCTGAGAATAATGCCTTATCCATTTTAGTTTGAAGGCCAGACGAATCTTTAGCAGCTTCTTCATCTGCAATGTTAAAGATGCCCGCTTTGCGCCCTGTACTGATCAACGTTCCGATGTTATCAAAAATATCTGTTAATGAAAAGGCCAAAATAGCAAGAAGCACTTCTGGAATGCGAGAAGGTTTTGCAAATAAAGCTAACAAACCGTTTTTGCCTAAAGCTGCACCAAAAATCTTTCCTAAATCCTGAACAGCAGCACCGATATTATTGGAAGCAAAATTGATTTTTGAAAGGTCTACAACTCCCACCAAAATGGCTACGATCGTGGTTGCTGCAATGGAGAGAACAATCCCTCCGCGAATGCGTTTGAGAACAAAGAAAATGGTGATGAAAATTCCAAACAAAGCTACAAGAACAGCTGGGTTGTTAAAATCTACCAAGCCCGGTGTTGCCATTCCATTGGCTGTAATAGCCGCTTGTGCCTTATCAGCACCTTTTCCTGTAACGCTATAAGTTCCCGGATCGATTGAAAATTTCAAAAGTCCTGCTTTTTTCACTCCGATATAAGCTAGGAAAATCCCAATCCCACCAGAAATAGCGTATTTCAAACTCTCTGGAATTGCATGAATAATGATTGTGCGAACCTTGGTCAACGTGACAATAATACTGATAATCCCACAAAGGAAAACCATGGCAAGTGCTTCTTGCCAAGTATACCCCAGTGCAAACACAACGGTATAAGTAAAGAAAGCATTCAGTCCCATACCAGGTGCCTGAGCGTAAGGAATGTTGGCATATAAAGCCATCATCAGCGTCCCTGCAACAGTCCCAATGATGGTCGCCAAGAAAACACCTTGTGCTGGCATGCCTGTTTGACTGAGCATTTCAGGATTGACAAAGAGAATATAACTCATTGCAAAGAAAGTGGTTAAACCAGCAAGAACTTCTGTACGAACAGTCGTACCGTTCTCTTTTAGTTTAAAAAACTTGTCCATTTTTCAAATCTCCTTAAATTTTACGAACGATAATAGATATAATATCACAAAACATTCACGATTTCAACAGAAGTTTTAAAAACAAACAAATTAATTCAATGTTTTATACAGAAAATCTTTATTTAGAGTGATTTTTACTCAAAAAGACCAAGGACATGATTTGAATAAAGGTAAACCCTAAAATGAATAACAGGCGCTCCCTCTGCAAAGCAGCTGCCAACCGCTCAAAGACTAACGTAGGATGGCTGACTAAATCCCAAGAATTGAGCCGATCATAGCGACCAATGTAAATTGCGAGACTCGATAAAAATGAGACGGCTCCAATAACCAAATATTCCAGCCACCATCTGAGCTTCAAATAGCCAGAAATCAAATTCCAGCTCTCTATTCCGCACAGAACCCCGAAGAAAATACTTGGAACAAAGGCCATAAAAAGATGCAGACTTTCTCGGTTCCACAAGGTGTCACTCACCCAGTGCATGTGTACCAAGTCCGTAATCATATAGAACGTATTGGGATAAAACACCAGCCAAAGAATTGCTATAGGCAAGAAAAACCATTTTTTCTTAAATTGAATGGCTAGAAAAGCCGCATCATAGGCAACCAAAGCTAGAAACATATTCCAAATCAAATCTGGACCTTTTGTCAAAATTCCTTCAGCATAAATGATAGCAGAAATAATCGCAAAGAAAATATGAATGATAATTGTTTTACGCATACTCGATTTCCTCCTTCGTTATATAAGAAAACATTATATCACAAATTCTGCACTTTCATCTTAAAATCTGCTATAATAGAAAACAGCACAAATGAAAGAGTAGACTATGACAAAAAAAGTAATTGCAGTAGATTTAGACGGAACCTTGCTCAATTCTGACAGCAAACTATCTGAATTTACAAAAGAAACAATTAAAAAAATTTCTAAAAAAGGACATCATGTTGTCATCACAACCGGACGCCCTTATCGAATGGCACGGGAATTTTATAAAGAATTGGAACTACACACTCCAATGATCAACTTTAATGGCTCTTTGACCCATATTCCGGAGAAAAAATGGCAACAGGAAAGATGTATCACTTTAGATAAAGAATATCTATTAGACATTGTCAAAAGGAAGGAAGAGATTGAAGCAGACTTCATTGCTGGAGAATATCGAAAGAAATTTTATATCACAGCCCCCAATGAAACGATTGCCGACCCGAAATTATTTGGTGTGGAGTCTTTTCAACCTGAAAATCAATTTAATCCAGAATTAGTGACTAAAAATCCCAACTGTATCCTCTTGCAAACGCATGCCAATGATAAATACGCTTTAGCGGATGAGTTGAATCAATTTTATCAACAACAATTATCTATCAACACTTGGGGCGGTCCGCTCAATATTCTTGAATGCACTCCAAAAGGCGTCAACAAAGCTTTTGCTTTGAAATATTTATTAGAGGTTCTGAACGTGGAGCGAAAAGATTTGATTGCTTTTGGTGACGAGCACAATGATACAGAGATGTTAGCTTTTGCCGGTACTGGCTATGCCATGAAAAACGCTAGCCAAACACTTCTTCCTTACGCAGATGAGCAACTACCGCTGACCAATGATCAAGACGGAGTCGCTCATCAATTATTGAAACTATTTTTATAATGAGACTTAGAGTTGGACAGATTTTCTGCCTGACTCTTTAATATTTACACGTAATCTTCCCAGATTTCATTTTTCTACGACTGATTGTGCACTAGCAATCATGGGGCGGTCTCATCAGCTGTTGATTTTCAATTATTTCCTATCAGTTTATTTATGCTATAAATTGAATATTATAAATTTTGTTTTTTAAATTTAAAATGTTTCTAGATTTTTTATTGATTTTCCTCTTTCTTATTTAATAATTCATGTAGATAGAATTATTTTTTCAAAATTTTCATTATTTTTCCAATCGTTTTTCAAGGTTAATATATTGTTTAAATGGCTAGTTTTGTCCGTTTACAATCTGTCAAAAATATGAAAGATTTTGATTTTTTTAGCTCAAACTATTGCATTTTTCATGAAAACGTTTTATACTTAAGTAGTCTTAAATTTTTCTTAAACTTAAGTCAAACATTTTATAAGGAGGAAAGACAATAATGAGTATCGGAATCATTATTGCAAGCCATGGTGAATTTGCTGCGGGTATTCATCAATCAGGTTCTATGATTTTTGGTGAGCAAGAAAAAGTTCAAGTTGTAACTTTTATGCCAAACGAAGGTCCTGATGATTTGTATGCTAAGTTCAATGACGCTGTGGCTGCTTTTGACGCGAACGATGAAGTTCTAGTTTTGGCTGACCTTTGGAGTGGCTCTCCATTTAACCAAGCTAGCCGCGTAATGGGTGAAAATCCTGACCGTAAGTTCGCGATCATTACAGGTTTGAATCTGCCAATGTTGATTCAAGCTTATACAGAACGAATGATGGATGCCAATGCTGGCGTTGACGCTGTTGCCGCAAACATCATCAAAGAAGCCAAGGACGGAGTGAAAGCTCTTCCTGAAGAACTAAATCCTGTAGCTGAGGTAGCAAGTGCACCGGCTGCACCAACTGCTCAAGCTGCCATTCCAGAAGGAACCGTTATCGGCGATGGCAAGTTGAAAATCAATCTTGCTCGTATCGATACACGTCTTCTTCACGGTCAAGTTGCAACTGCTTGGACACCAGATTCTAAAGCAGACCGTATCATCGTTGCTTCTGACTCCGTATCAGCTGATAAACTTCGTAAAGAGTTGATCAAACAAGCTGCTCCTGGTAATGTCAAAGCAAATGTTGTCCCAATTGACAAATTGATTGCGGTAGCAAAAGACCCTCGTTTTGGTAACACACATGCACTAATTCTTTTTGAAACTCCTCAAGATGCACTCCGTGCTGTTGAAGGCGGTGTCGATATCAAAACACTCAATGTTGGCTCAATGGCTCACTCAACTGGTAAAACAATGGTCAATAACGTTTTGTCAATGGACAAAGACGATGTTGCAACCTTTGAAAAATTGCGTGACCTCGGAGTGGAATTTGACGTACGTAAAGTACCAAATGACTCCAAAAAAGATTTGTTTGACTTAATTAAAAAAGCCAACGTTCAATAATGGAAAGGATTTAGAATATGTCAATTATTTCTATGATTTTAGTGGTCTTCGTTGCCTTTCTTGCTGGACTCGAAGGAATCTTGGACCAATTTCAATTCCACCAACCACTTGTTGCTTGTACCTTGATTGGTCTTGTAACAGGACACTTGGAAGCAGGTGTCATCCTTGGTGGTACACTTCAAATGATTGCTCTTGGTTGGGCAAACATTGGTGCTGCCGTTGCTCCTGATGCTGCACTTGCTTCTGTAGCATCTGCAATCATCATGGTACAAGGTGGCGACTTCACTGATAAAGGTATCAGTTTCGCTTATACAACTGCTATCCCTCTTGCAGTTGCAGGTCTCTTCCTTACAATGATTGTTCGTACAATTTCAGTAGGTCTTGTTCACGGTGCTGATGCTGCTGCTAAAGAAGGTAACATCGGCGCTGTAGAACGTACTCACTTAGTTGCACTTCTTCTTCAAGGTCTTCGTATTGCTATTCCTGCTGCTCTTCTTCTTGCAGTTCCAACATCAGTTGTTCAAGGTGTCTTGAATGCTATGCCTGCTTGGTTGTCAGGTGGTATGGCTGTCGGTGGTGGTATGGTCGTTGCCGTTGGTTACGCTATGGTTATCAACATGATGGCAACTCGCGAAGTATGGCCATTCTTTGCTATCGGTTTTGCACTTGCAGCTTTATCAAACCTTACTCTTATTGCTATGGGTACTATTGGTGTCGCAATTGCCTTGATTTACATCAACCTTTCTAAAAAAGGCGGAAATGGTGGTGGCGGTTCTGCTACATCAAATGACCCAATTGGTGATATTTTAGAAGACTACTAAGAAAGGAGCTACTAATACCATGACAGAAAAAATTCAATTATCAAAATCAGATCGTCAAAAAGTTTGGTGGCGTTCAACTTTCTTGCAAGGTTCTTGGAACTATGAACGGATGCAAAACTTAGGTTGGGCGTACGCACTTATCCCAGCTATCAAAAAACTTTACACTTCTAAAGAAGACCGTGCTGCGGCTCTTGAACGTCACTTGGAATTCTTTAATACTCACCCATACGTAGCTGCTCCTATCATTGGTGTGACACTTGCCCTTGAAGAAGAAAAGGCTAACGGTGCTGAAATTGACAACACTGCTATCCAGGGGGTTAAAATCGGTATGATGGGACCTCTTGCTGGTATCGGTGACCCAGTCTTCTGGTTTACCGTTCGTCCTATCCTCGGTGCTCTTGGTGCCTCACTTGCTATGGCAGGTAACGTGATGGGGCCAATCCTCTTCTTCGTACTTTGGAATCTTATCCGTATGGCCTTCTTATGGTACACTCAAGAACTTGGCTACAAAGCTGGTTCTGAAATTACAAAAGACATGTCAGGTGGTATTCTTCAAGACATCACCAAAGGAGCTTCAATCCTCGGTATGTTCATCATCGCCGTTCTTGTTGAACGTTGGGTAAACATTGCCTTTACGGTAGGACTTCCTTCTAAGACTTTGTCTAAAGGTGCTTACATTGAATTCCCTAAAGGAAATGTTACTGGTCAACAATTACATGATATCCTTGGTCAAGTAAATAGTGGTCTTGGACTTGATAAAATACAAGCTCAAACACTTCAAGGACAGTTAGATGCTTTAATTCCTGGCTTGATGGGCCTTCTTCTTACATTTCTATGCATGTGGTTACTTAAGAAAAAAGTTTCTCCAATCACAATTATCATCGGTCTCTTCATCGTTGGTATTGTGGCACGCTTCTTCGGAATTATGTAAACAACAAAAAGAAGGTTTCGGCCTTCTTTTTTATTGACAATAAATGTGCTATAATAGGTAGGATAATAGATAAAACGAGGATTGAACATGGCACAGTCACAAAATACAAAAATTGAATTTCAAACAACGGGGACTTCTTATCTGGGAATTGGAGGGAAAGTTGGTAAATTCTTAGTGGGAGATAAAGCGCTCGAGTTTTATGCCGATGCCAATGTCGAAGACTACATTCAAATTCCTTGGGATACTATTCATCAAATCGGTGCCAATGTGTCTGGCAAACGAATTAGTCGTCATTTTGAAGTCTTTACCAATAAAGGAAAATTCCTTTTCGCTTCAAAAGATGCTGGAACTATTTTGAAATACGCTCGAAATCATATCGGCAATGAAAAGGTCGTTAAATTACCGACACTGATTCAAACAATTGGTCAATTTTTTAAAAATCTATTTGCAAAAAAATAAGAATTCTTGTATAATCATAGGAAACGGATAAGTAAATCTAGTATCTCTTTCAGAAAGTCTGCGGCAGCTGTGAGCAGATAGGGAGCTAGCTTGAAATTCTACCGTGATACTAATTTCATAAACAATCAAGTGCACTTATGTGAAGTTGGATGGAACCGTGGCTCTGCCACTCCAACACTTTCCATAAGTGTATTTTTATTTAAGGAGGTTCTGATGTTAGATATTAAACGCATTCGCACAGATTTTGATATCATCGCAAAAAAACTAGCTACTCGTGGCGTTGACGCTGCAACACTTGATAAAATGAAAGAGTTTGATAGCAAACGCCGTGAACTCTTGGTCAAGGTTGAAAATTTAAAAGCAGAGCGTAACACGGTTTCAGCAGAAATTGCCCAAGCGAAACGTAATAAAGACAATGCTGATGATAAAATTGCTGCCATGCAAAAATTATCTGCTGAAATTAAAGCATTAGACGCAGAGTTAGCAGAAATTGACGCTACATTAACCGAGTTTACAACGACTTTGCCAAATATTCCTCACGATAGTGTGCCGGTAGGTGCTGACGAAGACGATAATGTAGAAGTTCGCCGTTGGGGGACGCCACGTGTGTTTGACTTTGATGTAAAAGCTCACTGGGATCTTGGTGAAAATCTTGATATTCTCGACTGGGAACGCGGGGCAAAAGTAACCGGTGCTCGCTTCCTCTTTTACAAAGGATTAGGAGCTCGTCTAGAACGCGCTATTTATAATTTCATGTTAGACGAGCATCAAAGAGAGGGCTACACAGAAGTCATCCCTCCTTACATGGTTAATCACGATTCTATGTTTGGGACTGGTCAATATCCAAAATTCAAAGAAGATACGTTTGAATTGAGCGATACAAATTACGTTCTCATTCCAACTGCTGAAGTTCCTTTGACAAACTACTACCGAGGGGAAATTTTAGACGGAAAAGACTTGCCAATCTACTTCACAGCCATGAGTCCGTCTTTTCGTTCTGAAGCTGGTTCTGCCGGTCGTGACACCCGTGGTTTGATTCGTTTGCATCAATTCCACAAAGTAGAAATGGTCAAATTTGCCAAGCCAGAGCATTCTTATGAAGAATTAGAAAAAATGACCGCTAATGCGGAAAATATCCTGCAAAAGTTGAATCTTCCTTACCGTGTCGTTGCACTTTCTACAGGGGATATGGGCTTCTCTGCAGCGAAGACCTACGACTTGGAAGTCTGGATTCCAGCACAGAATACCTACCGTGAAATTTCTAGCTGTTCCAATACCGAAGATTTCCAAGCTCGTCGTGCCCAAATCCGTTACCGTGACGAAGCAGATGGCAAGGTCAAACTCCTACACACGTTGAATGGATCCGGTCTTGCAGTTGGTCGTACCGTTGCAGCTGTTCTTGAAAATTATCAAAATGAAGACGGCTCTGTCACTATTCCAGAAATTCTTCGTCCATACATGGGCGGTGTGAAAGTGATTGCTCCAAAATAACATAAAAACTCTGAGATTTTCAAATCATCTCAGAGTTTTCTTATCTCTTCATTTGATTGTTTCGCTTTTTAATCATTGCACTTCGAACCACACTTATCACAGTTGGGAGTAAGGTGACAATGACAATTCCCAAAATAATAGCTGAAAAATGAGTTTTCACAAAGGGAATATTCCCAAAAAGATATCCTGCCCCTGTCGCAATCAAAGACCAAGACAAAGCAGCGATAAAAGCTCGTTTCAGAAAAGAATGAACAGGGAATTGACTAATGCCTGCTACAAAAGGCACAAAGGTACGAATAATGGGAATATAGCGTCCTAAAATAATAGAAGTAGAGCCATGTTTTTCAAAATACACTTCTGCTTCTTTGATATTTTCTTCTTTTATCAATTTACTGAAAAATTTATAATGTACAAAACGATAACCCAAGGTTCTGCCAATGAAGAAATTACAGGTATCACCGACAAAAGCTCCCACAAAAAATAGAAGCATAAAAAGTAGAACATTAAAATGCATTGCTGGATTAGCTGATAGAGCGCCTGCAGCAAAAAGTAAGCTGTCTCCCGGCAAGAATGGAAATACTACCGCAGCTGTCTCAATAAAAATCACCAAAAACAAAATCAAATACGTCCAGCCACCTACAGCATGAGCAATATTATAAATGTGTGCATCAATATGCAAGATAAAATCAATAATAAACATCTCTTCTCCTTTTGTCCATTCTCTATTATAGCAGAAAATATTACAGAAAAGCGGATTTTAAAAATAAAAAAACAGAAGTGAACGGTACAAGCTAATCCACTTCTGATTTTTATTAGTATTTTCGAAATCGTTGGTAACGTGCTTCTAAAAGTTGTTCAAGTGGTAGTTGAGACAAATTTGCTAATTCAGCGACTATTTCTTGTTTCACAGCATACAATAAATCTTGATTGCTGAGTCCTGCTTCTGGAATCACCTTGTCCACTACTCCCATATCAAGAAGCTCATGAGAAGTGATTTTCATGAGTTCTGCAGCTTCCATAGCACGACTGCCGTCTTTCCACAAGATAGAAGCAAAACCTTCGGGACTAAGCACCGCGTAAATTGAATTTTCTAGCATCCAGACCTTGTCTGCAACAGCTAAAGCTAGTGCTCCTCCAGAGCCACCCTCACCGATAATAATAGCAATAATCGGCACCTTTAAATCACTCATTTCGAGCAAATTACGCGCAATAGCTTCTCCTTGACCGCGCTCTTCAGCACCGACTCCTGGATAAGCACCGGCTGTGTTGATAAACGTAACGACAGGACGACCAAATTTCTCTGCCTGCTTCATCAAGCGAAGTGCCTTTCGATAACCTTCTGGATGAGGTTGCCCAAAATTCCGTTGCAAATTATCCTGTAGATTGCGTCCTTTTTGAATCCCAACAACGGTGATGGGCTGACCATCTAAAGTTCCGATTCCACCGATAACCGCTCCGTCATCTCGAAAAGAACGATCGCCATGTAATTCAATAAAATTCTCGCAAATTCCTTGTGCAAAATCCAAAGCTGTCAACCGCGCCTGATCTCGTGCTTCTTTAATAATTCGAGTAATATTCGTCATTGTTTACCTCCATGGAAAGCCAAGAGCATTGCAATGGTGGAGCGCAATTCCAAGCGCTTGACAATGGCATCAACAAAACCATGCTCAAGCAAAAATTCCGCCTTTTGAAAGTCATCTGGCAATTTTTCACGAACAGTTGTTTCAATTACTCGGCGGCCTGCAAAGCCAACAAGCGCTTGCGTTTCAGCCAAAATGATGTCTCCTTCCATGGCAAAAGAAGCCGTCACTCCACCCGTTGTCGGGTCTGTTAAGATCGTCAAATAAAACAAGCCAGCATTAGAATGGCGTTTCACAGCAGCGGAAACCTTTGCCATTTGCATCAAACTCATAATGCCTTCTTGCATGCGAGCGCCACCAGAAGCTGTGAACAAGGTGACTGGCAACTGATGTTCTGTAGCATATTCAAAAAGACGAGTAATTTTTTCACCAACAACCGTTCCCATAGAAGCCATGATAAAATTGGAATCCATGATCCCCAGTGCAGTTTTTTGACCACCGATTGTCGCAATTCCTGTTAGTATCGCTTCATCCAAACCTGTTTTTTCACGGACAGTTCTTAATTTTTCACGATATTTAGGAAACTTCAAGGGGTCTGATGTTTCAATTCCTGTAAATAATTCCTCAAAACTATTGGCATCTACCGTTAAATTGAGGCGTTCAAAAGCTGAAATACGAAACGTATAGCCACATTGCGGGCAAATCCGTTCACTTCCTAAATCTTTTTGGTAAATGATATGCTTACATCCTGGACATTTTGAAAACAGTTCATCCGGAAACTCTGGTTTCACTTGAGGTTTCTCACGACTGGAACGGTTTGGATTGATCCGAATATACTTATCCTTTTTGGAAAACAAAGCCATGACTTATATCCTTTACTCCTCTACTTTTTCTTTTGATAAGCTGGTAAAAATTTCTCCATAAGAAAAGCTGTATCATAATCGCCAGCAATGACATGTGGGTCTGAAATCAAATCTAACTGAAAACCGCTATTTGTCACAACGCCGTCGATTTCTAATTCATAGAGCGCACGCTGCATTTTCATTAATGCATCAAAGCGATTTTCACCATGAACAATAATCTTGGCAATCATGCTGTCATAATACGGCGGAATCGTGTAGCCAGGATAAACTGCAGAATCCACACGCAACCCCACTCCCCCACTCGGTAGATAGAGATTGGAAATCTTTCCCGGACTTGGTGCAAAGTTAAATGCAGGATTTTCTGCATTGATTCGGCATTCAATCGCGTGACCTGTTATATGAATATCTTCTTGGTTAAAAGGCAGCTCTTGCCCCGCAGCAATTTTGATTTGCTCCTTAACAATGTCCACCCCCGTTACAAATTCCGTTATCGGATGCTCCACTTGGACACGAGTATTCATTTCCATGAAATAAAATTCTCTTTTGCCTTCATCAAATAAGAATTCAATCGTTCCAGCGTTTTCATATCCGACAGATTTTGCAGCTCGAACAGCTGCTTCCCCAATCTTCTGACGAAGCGTTTTGCCAATCGCAACCGACGGACTTTCTTCCAGCACTTTTTGATTATTTCTTTGAAGTGAACAATCGCGCTCGCCTAAGTGGACAACATGACCATGTTGGTCAGCCAAAATTTGGACTTCAATATGCCGAGCCGGATAAATAACCCGCTCCATATACATGGCGCCATTTCCGAAAGCCGCCTTGGCTTCACTAGAAGCCGATTCAAAAGCAGCTACTAAATCTTCTGCTTTTTCAACCTTCCGAATGCCTTTGCCACCACCGCCAGCAGAAGCTTTCAACATGACTGGATAGCCGATTTTTTCTGCAACTGCAAGTGCTTCGTCTGACGTATGAACTTCGCCATCAGAACCTGGGATTACAGGCACATTAGCCTTAATCATCTGAGCACGCGCATTGATTTTATCACCCATTAAATCCATTACCGCTCCAGAAGGACCGATAAATTTAATACCAACTTCCTCGCACATGGTCGCAAATTTAGAATTCTCACTCAAAAAACCAAAGCCTGGATGAATCGCCTCTGCTCCAGTCAAAACTGCAGCAGAAAGAACCGCATTCATATTGAGATAGGATTCCGTTGACTTTGCTGGACCTATACAAACCGCTTCATCCGCCAGTAAAGTATGGAGAGCTTCTTTGTCAGCAGTAGAATAGACTGCTACTGTCGCAATCCCTAACTCTCTAGCTGCCCGAATAATTCTGACCGCAATTTCCCCACGGTTGGCAATTAAAATCTTACGAAACATGGTGAAATCTCCTTTTTTATTGTCCGAGGGCAAAAGTTAAAGTACCACTCGCTGCCAACTTCCCGTCAACTTCTGCTTTCGCTTCCACAACCGCAATGGTGCCACGACGCTTCACAAACTTCGCTGTCATGATGAGCTGATCACCAGGAACAACTTGTTTTTTAAATTTCACCTTGTCCATTCCGGCATAAAAGACCAATTTCCCCTTATTTTCCTCCTTGGACAATTCCAAAACACCGGCTGTTTGAGCTAAAGCCTCCATAATAAGAACTCCCGGCATGACAGGATATTCAGGGAAATGTCCGTTGAAAAAAGGCTCATTGATTGTGACATTTTTAAGCGCTACAATCTCATCTTCTTTTACTTCCAACACACGATCAACCAACAGCATAGGGTAACGATGTGGAAGAGCTTCTTTTATCGCATTGATATCAATCATTTAATCCGCACCAAACCTTTCCCAAATTCGACCATTTCTTCATTTTGGACAAGGATTTCTGTCACAATACCGTCTTTAGGTGATGGTACTTCGTTCATCACTTTCATGGCCTCAATAATCATCAAGGTTTGCCCTTTCTTCACTTGGTCGCCAACAGAAACAAAAGAAGGTTTATCAGGACCTGAAGCAAGATAAGCAACTCCAACCAATGGACTTTCTACTACATCGCCTTCAGCTATGGGTATTTCTGGACTAATGGTTTCCTCCACAATTGGAGGAACAGTTGGCTGGGTAACTTCGACTTGTGAAACAAGATTGGTGTTCACTGTTGAATCCTCTGCAGAAGGAGCAATTGATTCAACTGTTCTTTCATTTTTACTGAACGTTAATTCATCACTTTGATTTTTATAAGAAAATTCACGCAGACTTGATTGGTCAAATTGAGCCATCAAATCTTTGATTTCATTGATATTCATTTAAGCCTCCCAGCGCTTGAATGCAAGTACAGCATTGTGCCCACCAAAGCCAAAGGTATTTGAAATCGCATACGGAATATCATGTTCTTGCCCTTGACCATAGATGACATTCGCCTCGATATCATCTGAAAGTTCTTGCGTTCCTGCAGTCATCGGTACAAAGTTATGACGCATTGCCTCAATCGTTGCAATAGCTTCTACTGCACCAGCTGCACCAAGAAGGTGACCTGTGAAAGATTTCGTAGAAGAAACTGGTACTTCTTTTCCAAGAACACTAACAATCGCTTGACTTTCACCTTTTTCATTGGCTTGTGTGGAAGTCCCGTGAGCATTCACATAGGCAATGTCTGAAGGTTGTAATCCTGCTTCTTCAATGGCTAGTTTCATAGCTTTAGCAGCCCCTGTACCAGCTGGTGATGGTGTTGTCATGTGATAAGCGTCACAAGTATTTCCATATCCCACAATTTCTGCTAAAATCGTTGCCCCACGTTTTTCAGCATGTTCTAGGCTTTCAATTACCAAAACACCTGCACCTTCTCCCATTACAAATCCATTTCGATCTTTATCAAATGGAATAGATGAACGTTTTGGATCTTCATTTGTGGACAGAGCTGTAAGAGCTGCAAAACCGCCGATGCCAATTTCGTTGATAGAGCATTCAGAACCACCTGCTAAAATAACATCTTGAAAACCAAATTTGATTTCACGGAATGCCTCTCCAATAGCATCATTAGAAGACGCACAAGCAGTTGTAATAGATTTACATACCCCATTAGCTCCCACACGAATAGCGATATTTCCAGCTCCCATATTTGAAAGTGCTTTAGGAATGAAGAGCGGTTGGATACGATTGGCTCCTCTTTCATGCATTCGGATAATTTGATCTTGCAATTCTTTTAAGCCACCAATCCCACTAGATACAATGACACCAAATCGATCATGGTCAACTGTCTCGGTATCTAGATGAGCATTTTCTAACGCTTCTAAAGCTGCATGAATGGCATAAATAGAATACATATCCATACGATTTTTGTCTTTTTTAACAAAATGTTTTTCTAGCGGGAAATCTTTAATTTCTGCTGCATTATGTACACCAATCACACTAGGATCAAAATTCGTAATTGGACCAATACCAATCTTCCCTTCTTTTAGACTATCCCAAAACTCTTCGGGTGTGTTTCCAATAGGTGAAGTTACTCCATATCCTGTTACAACAACTCGATTTAGTTTCATTTCAAACTCCTTTATTAAGAAAATATATCACATGCTTAAAACTCGTACGTTTTAGTCATCTTCTACCTCATGGTTAACCCGCCATCAATGGCAATGACTTGCCCAGTTAAATACTCTTGACGAGCTAGAAAGGCTGCCACTTCTGCCACTTCGTTGGTATTCCCAAAGCGTTTCATTGGAATTTGTGCTAACGTAGCTTCTTTCACTTTATCAGACAAAACATCGGTCATATCTGACTCAATCATACCTGGCGCAATAGCATTCACTCGTACATTGCGAGCTGCTACTTCACGCGCTACAGACTTAGTAAATCCAATCAGTCCAGCCTTAGAAGCCGCATAGTTTGCTTGACCGACATTGCCAATCAAACCAACCACACTTGATACATTGATAACAGCACCTTGACGAGCTTTCGACATTGGCTTCAAAACCGCTTTAGTCATATTAAAAGCACCAACAAGATTCACTTTCAAGACCTGTTCAAAATCTTCCTCTGTCAATTTTAGCATGAGTTTATCTTTTGTAATCCCTGCATTATTGACTAGAATATCCACGCTTCCAAGTTTTTCGATAGCTTCTTCTACCATCCGCTTAGCATCCGTGCTATCTGACACATCACCAGAGATAGAAGCCACTTGTACACCATAATCTGAAAATTCAGAGACGAGCACCTCATCAATCTCACGGCGACCGTTTAAAACAATGTTGGAACCTAGACTTGCAAACTTATGTGCCATTGCAAGACCAATTCCACGTGTTGAACCAGTTATAAAAACATTTTTACCTTTCAGTTCCATACCTATTCCTTATTTTCTAGAAGAGTAGATAAACTTCTAACATCTTCAACGTGAGCAACCTTTGCTGATTTATCAATTTTTTTAACAAAACCAGAAAGAACCTTACCTGGACCAATTTCAATAAAATTAGTTACACCAGCTTTTTGCATCGTTGCAATACTATCATAAAAACGAACTGGTTCCATAACTTGACGAGTTAAGAGTTCCTTAATTTGTCCTTGTTCCATGACAGTTGCTTTGGTATTGCCTACCAAAGGAAGTTTGAAATCAGCAAATTCAACTGTTTCTAAAACTTTTACCAGTTTATCACTTGCAGGTTTTAGCAAAGCTGTATGAAATGGACCAGAGACATTCAAAGGGATGAGACGCTTAACACCAGCTTCTTTTAACAATTCCACAGCTTTGTCAACCGCTTCTGCTTCGCCACCAATGACAATCTGACTAGGCGTATTGTAGTTTGCTGGTGATACAATTCCCAGCTGGCTTGCCTTTTGACAAGCTACTTCAATTGTAGCTAAATCAGCATTTAAAACCGCAACCATTTTACCAGAGCCAGCAGGAACTGCTTCTTCCATAAAAGCACCACGTTTCGCAACCAAAGCAACCGCTGTTTTAAAATCCAAAGCACCTGCTGCTACCATGGCAGAGTATTCCCCAAGAGAAAGGCCTGCTACCATATCAGCTTGCATTTCTTTTTCTTGCAATAATCGGTAAATAGCAACCGAAGTGGTTAAAATTGCTGGCTGAGTATGGCGTGTCTGGTTGAGCTTTTCTTCCTCATTATCTATCAGATATCGTAGATCATAGCCCAATACTTGACTTGCTTCATCATAGGTTGCCCTCACTACATCAAACTGATCGTAAAGGTCACGAGCCATTCCCAGATACTGAGCACCCTGACCTGCAAATAGAAAGGCTGTTTTAGTCATTTCTAGTTACTCCTGCCCAACGGCTAGCTTCTTTTTGGATTACCTCTGCTGCACCGTAGTAAATATCTTTTAAAATTTCTTCAACTGTTTCTTCCTTGCTGACAAGCCCCGCAATTTGTCCTGACATGACAGAACCATGTTCAACATCACCGCGAACAACTGCATTTGCAAGAGCGCCAGCTCCTAAATTCTCAAAAACAGTTAAATCAGGATTTTCTTGCTTAAAAGCATCCTTTTCTGCTTGGTCAAATTCTCTAGTTAGTTTATTTTTCAAAGCTCGTACCGCATGACCAAAATGTTGAGCAGAAATAGTGGTATCAATATCCCGAGCTTTCAAAATCATATTTTTATAATTTTGGTGCGCATTTGACTCTTTTGCAACGACGAAACGTGTTCCCACTTGAACAGCCTCTGCACCAAGCATAAAGCCTGCAGCTGCACCGCGACCATCTGCGATTCCACCCGCTGCAATCACAGGAATATCAACTGCTTCAACTACCTGACGAACCAAAGTCATGGTGGTTAATTTTCCAATATGCCCACCTGCTTCCATTCCTTCAGCAATGACTGCATCTGCACCAATTTTTTCCATTCGCTTAGCCAATGCTACACTTGGAACTACTGGAATGACTGTAATACCTGCGTCGTGGAAACGAGCCATATATTTACTTGGATTTCCTGCACCAGTTGTCACAACCTTGACACCTTCTTCAATCACTAAGTCAACAATATCTTCCACAAACGGTGACAACAGCATGATATTCACGCCAAAAGGTTTGTCTGTCAATGACTTAATTTTATCAATATTAGCTTTGACAACTTCTTTCGGTGCATTACCACCACCGATAATGCCAAGACCTCCCGCTTTAGAAACTGCACCAGCCAAGTCACCATCAGCAACCCAGGCCATCCCACCCTGGAAAATAGGATATTTAATATTTAACAATTCTGTAACACGTGTTTGCATAATACCTTCCTTTATATTGCTTAAGTAATGGCTCAATCCTTTCAGTTCAAGCACTTGTATACTTTGAAAATCAAACTATTACCTAAACAAGAGGGAGTGAAACATGCCATCCAACTATAGATTTTATTGTTCCACCCCAGCAAAATCAACTGTCTCTTGCTCTTTTCTCAAAAGAAAATCGGTTATACAGTCAACTTTACTGCCTACCTCAATACCTTTTTCAAAAGAGGGCGAGAATCTTATCTCAGCCCCGTTTCATCTTTTTATTTTGTTTTTTCTTCAACGTAGGCAACTAAGTCACCAACTGTGTTCAATCCTTCTTCGGTTTCGATTTGAATATCGAATGCATCTTCAATTTCTGAGATAACTTGGAACAAATCCAATGAATCTGCGTCAAGATCATCAAAAGTTGACTCAAGAGTAACTTCTGAAGGTTCTTTACCAAGTTCTTCCACAATAATTTCTTGTACTTTTTCAAATACTGCCATGATAGACTCCTTTAAAAATAAATATTTATATTCATGTGTTTACCACATAATAACTAAATTGTAACAATAAGTGTGCCCCATGTCAAACCTCCACCGAATCCTGACAGCAAAACTGTTTGACTGCCATCAAGGTGAATGAGTCCTTTTTCAGCACACTCAGATAAAAGAATTGGAATGCTCGCTGCACTCGTATTCCCATATTCCATCATATTTGCAGGAAGTTTTTCCCTTGTTACACCAATCTTTTTCGCCATTTTATCTAAAATACGAATATTGGCCTGATGTAATAGTAAATAGTCAATATCCTCCACTTGAATATCACTGGATTCAATCGTATTTTTTATAGATTTTGCCACATCTCGAACAGCAAAATCAAAAATTTTTCGACCATCCATTGTCAAATATGGTGCCGCCTCTTCCTTTTCAGAATAAGGTGAAGATAAACCAACTTTACCACAAGTCAAGCTTTCCCCACGCGAACCGTCTGTATATTGACTTTCAGCTAAAAAATGCTGCTGCTCTGAGCTCTCTAGCAAAACACCACCAGCACCATCACCGAAAAGAACCGCAGTTGAACGATCAGACCAGTCAAGGACTTTTGATAAGGTTTCACTTCCTATAACAAAACCCTTCTGGTAACGACCTGAAGAAATCAACTTTTCAGCTGTTGATAAAGCAAAGATAAATCCACTACAAGCCGCTGTTAAATCAAAGGCAAAAGCATGATTTGCACCAATATTTGCCTGAACTCGTGCAGCCGTTGAAGGCATCATAGAGTCTGGGGTGATAGTTGCCACAATGATAAAGTCTAGCTCATCTGCATGGATATTCGCCTTTTTCAACAATTGTTCTGCCACCTTGGTAGCCAAAACACTCGTTGATTCTATTTGTGATAAATGACGACGCTCTATTCCTGTTCGACTTGAAATCCATTCATCGCTCGTATCCATTATTTTTGCCAAATCATCATTTGTAACTACCTGACTTGGAGCATAATGAGCAACTTGACTAATTTTAGCATAGTTCATTATTTCAAATCCTCTAAAAAATGATACAGATTAGTCAGACCTTTTCCCATGACCTTCATCTCTTCAGCATCCATTCCTTCAATGATTCTTTCAACCATTCTCTTGTGAAATCTTCTGTGCAAGCGATAAATCAGGCGACCATTTTTTGTCAAATTCAGATGAACGACACGACGATCAACTTCTGAACGTGTCCGTTCAATATAGCCTTTTCTTTCAAGGTTATTTAAACTAGTTGTTACGGTTCCTAATGTCACCATCAATTCCTTTGCTACGCGACTAGGAGTCGCATTGGGATTTTTTCCAACAACATCAATCGTGTGCATTTCTTTGATAGAGATATCTTTGAAGCGACTGCCTCTCAAACTAGATTCTTCAATAACCAATACATTATTGAAAATAGATGTTAAATAATCATTGACTAATTGGTAATTCAAAAATCTATCCTCCTCTAACAAAAAACTTTCAACATCAAAACATTTGACTAAAAAAGTATATCAAATATCAAATTAAATTGCAACTACTTTTTTACTTCCCAGAAAATTTTGGTCGACGCTTCTCAGCATAAGCTCGCACCCCTTCTTTGAAATCTTCTGTGAAAGCCAATGTCTTCTGCAACTGTAGTTCGAGTTTTGCATACTCATCCCAACCAGTAAACAAACTCTTCCATACCAATTCTTTAATAGCACGATAAGAATTAAGTGAATGACGTTTCAACTTCTTAATCACTTGATTCGTTGTAGTTTCTAACTTTTCAACTTCACAAACTTTATACAAAAGACCATAATTTAAAGCTTTTTCTGCGTTTAACGGTTCACCTGTCATTGCTAATTGAGTTGCTCTCGTCACACCAATCGCTCTAGCAAGTAAATATAGACCACCCGCATCAGGAGCAAGACCTACTCCCACAAAAGCTTGAATAAAACGAGAACGATCCGTTGCAATACAGAAATCCGCGGCGACTACCATATTAGCTGCTGCACCAGCGACTGGCCCATCTACACTCATAACGACCGGCTTAGATAATTGTTTCATTGAGTAAGAAATTTCATTGACCAATTCAGCAATTTTGACCAAAGACTGAATATCATCTGCCTCCACCGCTCGTTGCATTTCTGCCAAATCACCGCCAACAGAAAATACTTTCCCATTTGCATTGATGAGCAAAATTTGGATTTCTTCATCTTCAGAAGCCATTTTTATCGCTCTTAAAATTTCTTCACACATGGGAACATTAAACCCATTGGAAACCTCTGGGCGATTCAAAGTCAATGTTGCAACACCGTCATTAACGTTATATAAAATATTTTCAAATTGCATTTAATTGCCTCCGACAATTATTTTCTTTGTCAATTAAATTATTTGAATATCAAATAATATGGTTACATTCTAACATAAAATATTTGCTTTAGCAAGTAAGCACAAGTAAATTTGAAAAGATTTCAGAATTTTGCTATAATTTAAACAATCAGCCTATAGGAGAATTTATGAAAGTTGTTAAATTTGGAGGAAGTTCACTTGCCTCTGCTGGTCAATTAGAAAAAGTATTACAGATTATAAAAGCTGATCCTGAACGTCGATTCGTGATTGTCTCTGCGCCTGGGAAGAGAAGCACTCAGGATACAAAGGTAACAGATGCCCTCATTAAATATTATAGAGACTATGTTGCTGGTAATGACGTAACAAAGCACCAACAATGGATTATTCAGCGTTATCGAGATATGGCGTTAGAACTGCAGCTCAAACCAAATATTCTAGAAAGAATTTCAAAAAGTTTCCAAAAGCTCGCAAGCCTTCCTATCGAAAATAATAAGTTCTTGTACGATACTTTTCTTGCTGCAGGTGAAAATAATAATGCGAAACTTACTGCAGCCTATTTCTCCCAAAATGGGATAAATGCACGTTATGTTCATCCCAGAGAAGCAGGACTTATTGTGTCCAGTGAACCAGGAAATGCGCGACTTCTCCCCTCCAGTTATGATAAAATCGAAGAATTAAATGAAGCTGATGAAGTATTGATTATACCAGGATTCTTTGGAGTAACAAAAAACGACCAGATTTGCACCTTTTCACGTGGTGGGTCTGATATTACTGGCTCTATTATTGCTGCAGGTGTAAAAGCTGATCTTTATGAAAATTTTACAGATGTTGATGGTATTTTTGCAGCACACCCTGGCATTATCCACATGCCACACTCCATTCCAGAATTAACTTATCGCGAAATGCGCGAATTAGCTTATGCAGGTTTTACTGTATTACATGACGAAGCACTCATTCCAGCTTACCGTGGGAAAATTCCACTCGTTATTAAAAATACAAATAACCCTACTCATCCTGGTACAAAAATTGTTTTAAAGCACAGCAACAGGGACTTCCCTGTAGTAGGTATTGCTGCAGATGCCCATTTCACCAGTATTAACATGTCTAAATACCTCATGAACCGTGAAATCGGTTTTGGTAGAAAAGTTCTGCAAATATTGGAAGATCTAAATATCCGCTGGGAGCACATGCCTACCGGTATCGATGACTTATCTATTATTCTTCGGGATCGTGAGTTAACCCCCATTAAAGAGGAAGAAATTCTTCGTCAATTAAGACAAAAATTAGAAGTTGACCACGCAGAAATCGAACATGATCTCTCAATCATTATGATTGTCGGTGAAAAAATGAAAAGTCACATCGGTTTGACTGCTACCGCAACTAAAGCACTGTCAGATAATCACATTAATATCCAAATGATTTCCCAAGGATCTAGTGAAGTTTCTATCATGATTGTTATCAATTCCGAACAAGAAAAAGCAGCTATAAAAGCACTGTACAAAGCTTTTTTTGAATAAAAATTGAGAGTCTAGGTAAAAATTCATAAAAATAGTCAAAAAGCTTAAAATCAAGTTAATTAAAAGGTTGATTTTAAGCTTTTTTCGCTATAAGCGATTATTACACTTTGACCATGAATTGAGTTTTTGCTCAGCCACTTGCATTATATTAACCCCAAAATCTTGATGTAGTAGCTGATGATAAAAGCAACAGAATAGGGTAGGTAGGAGTACGAACTAAAAATTTTCAAATTTTGATTGATTGCTATGCGTAATCTCCCCAGAGTGTATTATTTATAGGTGAACTCGTCAGGCATCTCACCTGGAAATCTATTACAAAATATAATCATCCATGAGCAGTCTAAAAACCAAACAATCTTAATTTGATTAAGATAATACAATCCTCTCGATAAATGAAACAGTGTAACTCATTCTCTAAAAATGAAAATTTTAAAAAAATACATTCTCATTGCTTTGAACATAAAAAAAAGAGAATGAACTTCGTCCTCTGCTTTTCATCAACCAAGAGCCTGAATTAGTGTTATAAATAATAATTTTAACCCGAGATTCTGCATTCTATTTTAAAAATAGCAAAAAAGAAACCCGATTATATCAGGGTTTCTAATCATGTATCAACTCCGGCAGTAGGACTCGAACCTACGACATCATGATTAACAGTCATGCGCTACTACCAACTGAGCTATGCCGGATAAATGCTAAGCGACTACCATATCTCACAGGGGGCAACCCCCAACTACTTCCGGCGTTCTAGGGCTTAACTTCTGTGTTCGGCATGGGTACAGGTGTATCTCCTAGGCTATCGTCACTTAACTGCTGAGTATCTAACACACTCAAAATTGAATAACGTCTCAAATACTACAGGCTAAACCTTGCGCTGCTTCTCAATGAATTTATTTCTCGGATAAGTCCTCGAGCTATTAGTATTAGTCCGCTCCATTGCTCACACAACTTCCACTCCTAACCTATCTACCTGATCTTCTCTCAGGGCTCTTACTAACATAACGTTATGGGAAATCTCATCTTGAGGTGGGTTTCACACTTAGATGCTTTCAGCGTTTATCCCTTCCCTACATAGCTACCCAGCGATGCTCTTGGCAGAACAACTGGTACACCAGCGGTAAGTCCACTCTGGTCCTCTCGTACTAGGAGCAGATCCTCTCAAATTTCCTTCGCCCGCGACGGATAGGGACCGAACTGTCTCACGACGTTCTGAACCCAGCTCGCGTGCCGCTTTAATGGGCGAACAGCCCAACCCTTGGGACCGACTACAGCCCCAGGATGCGACGAGCCGACATCGAGGTGCCAAACCTCCCCGTCGATGTGAACTCTTGGGGGAGATAAGCCTGTTATCCCCAGGGTAGCTTTTATCCGTTGAGCGATGGCCCTTCCATACGGAACCACCGGATCACTAAGCCCGACTTTCGTCCCTGCTCGAGTTGTAGCTCTCGCAGTCAAGCTCCCTTATACCTTTACACTCTGCGATTGATTTCCAACCAATCTGAGGGAACCTTTGGGCGCCTCCGTTACCTTTTAGGAGGCGACCGCCCCAGTCAAACTGCCCGTCAGACACTGTCTCCGATAGGGATCACCTATCCGGGTTAGAGTGGCCATAACACAAGGGTAGTATCCCAACATCGCCTCCATCGAAACTGGCGTCCCGATCTCTTTGGCTCCTACCTATCCTGTACATGTGGCACAGACACTCAATATCAAACTGCAGTAAAGCTCCATGGGGTCTTTCCGTCCTGTCGCGGGTAACCTGCATCTTCACAGGTACTAAAATTTCACCGAGTCTCTCGTTGAGACAGTGCCCAAATCATTACGCCTTTCGTGCGGGTCGGAACTTACCCGACAAGGAATTTCGCTACCTTAGGACCGTTATAGTTACGGCCGCCGTTTACTGGGGCTTCAATTCATACCTTCGACTTACGTCTAAGCACTCCTCTTAACCTTCCAGCACCGGGCAGGCGTCACCCCCTATACATCATCTTACGATTTAGCAGAGAGCTGTGTTTTTGATAAACAGTTGCTTGGGCCTATTCACTGCGGCTGACTTTAAGCCAGCACCCCTTCTCCCGAAGTTACGGGGTCATTTTGCCGAGTTCCTTAACGAGAGTTCTCTCGATCACCTGAGGCTACTCGCCTCGACTACCTGTGTCGGTTTGCGGTACGGGTAGAGTATAAATTAACGCTAGAAGCTTTTCTTGGCAGTGTGACGTCACTCACTTCGCTACTAAACTTCGCTCCCCATCACAGCTCAATGTTACAGATAGAAGCATTTGACTCCTATCACACCTCACTGCTTAGACGTGCTCTTCCATTCGCACGCTTGAGTTAGCCTACTGCGTCCCTCCTTCACTCTATACTCTAGTACAGGAATCTCTACCTGTTGGCCATCGGATACACCTTTCGGTCTCTCCTTAGGTCCCGACTAACCCAGGGCGGACGAGCCTTCCCCTGGAAACCTTAGTCTTACGGTGGACAGGATTCTCACCTGTCTTGCGCTACTCATACCGGCATTCTCACTTCTATGCGTTCCAGCGCTCCTCACGGTACACCTTCACCACACATAGAACGCTCTCCTACCATCCCCTAAAGGATCCACAGCTTCGGTAAATTGTTTTAGCCCCGGTACATTTTCGGCGCAGGGTCACTCGACTAGTGAGCTATTACGCACTCTTTGAATGAATAGCTGCTTCTAAGCTAACATCCTAGTTGTCTGTGCAACCCCACATCCTTTTCCACTTAACAATTATTTTGGGACCTTAGCTGGTGGTCTGGGCTGTTTCCCTTTCGACTACGGATCTTAGCACTCGCAGTCTGACTGCCGACCATAATTCATTGGCATTCGGAGTTTATCTGAGATTGGTAATCCGGGATGGACCCCTCACCCAAACAGTGCTCTACCTCCAAGAATCTTTCTGTCGACGCTAGCCCTAAAGCTATTTCGGAGAGAACCAGCTATCTCCAAGTTCGTTTGGAATTTCTCCGCTACCCACAAGTCATCCAAGCACTTTTCAACGTGCCCTGGTGCGGTCCTCCAGTGAGTTTTACCTCACCTTCAACCTGCTCATGGGTAGGTCACATGGTTTCGGGTCTACATCATGATACTATGCGCCCTCTTCAGACTCGGTTTCCCTACGGCTCCGTCTCTTCAACTTAACCTCGCATCATAACGTAACTCGCCGGTTCATTCTACAAAAGGCACGCTCTCACCCATTAACGGGCTCGAACTTGTTGTAGGCACACGGTTTCAGGTTCTCTTTCACTCCCCTCCCGGGGTGCTTTTCACCTTTCCCTCACGGTACTGGTTCACTATCGGTCACTAGGGAGTATTTAGGGTTGGGAGATGGTCCTCCCAGCTTCCGACGGGATTCCTCGTGTCCCGCCGTACTCAGGATCCTGCTAGGTATAAAGATTATTTAAAATACGAGGCTCTTACTCTCTCTGGCAACCCTTCCCAAGGTCTTCTTCTATAATCTTTAAGTCCACATCGCAGTCCTACAACCCCGAGAAGTAAACTTCTCGGTTTGCCCTCTTACCCTTTCGCTCGCCGCTACTCAGGCAATCGCTTTTGCTTTCTCTTCCTGCAGCTACTTAGATGTTTCAGTTCACTGCGTCTTCCTCCTCATATCCTTAACAGATACGGGTAACAGGTATCTACCTGTTGGGTTCCCCCATTCGGACATCCCTGGATCTACGCTTACTTACAGCTCCCCAAGGCATTTCGTCGTTTGTCACGTCCTTCTTCGGCTCCTAGTGCCAAGGCATCCACCGTGCGCCCTTACTAACTTAACCTTATTTTTGACCTCTCAGTCATATACTCATTAATATTCACAGCGTTTTCGGTTTATTTTCTTGTTACTATTTGATATCGTTATTCAATTTTCAATGTGCTAAATTTAGGATATTAAGAGACGGTTCGCTTGCGAAAACTTCTGTAGAAAAATAAGAAACTAACGCTGTGTTCCATGAACACAAGGAAGTTTATCTTTTTTCCTAAGAAGTTAGTCTCGTATTCAACTTCACTTCTTTATTAAGTTCAGTAGGATTCTATCCTAATGGAGCCTAGCGGGATCGAACCGCTGACCTCCTGCGTGCAAAGCAGGCGCTCTCCCAGCTGAGCTAAGGCCCCACAAGACCTCTCAAAACTAAACAAGACAAACTCAATGGCTTCCGTTTTTTCCTTAGAAAGGAGGTGATCCAGCCGCACCTTCCGATACGGCTACCTTGTTACGACTTCACCCCAATCATCTATCCCACCTTAGGCGGCTGGCTCCTTACGGTTACCTCACCGACTTCGGGTGTTACAAACTCTCGTGGTGTGACGGGCGGTGTGTACAAGGCCCGGGAACGTATTCACCGCGGCGTGCTGATCCGCGATTACTAGCGATTCCGACTTCATGTAGGCGAGTTGCAGCCTACAATCCGAACTGAGACTGGCTTTCAGAGATTAGCTTGCCGTCACCGGCTTGCGACTCGTTGTACCAGCCATTGTAGCACGTGTGTAGCCCAGGTCATAAGGGGCATGATGATTTGACGTCATCCCCACCTTCCTCCGGTTTATTACCGGCAGTCTCGCTAGAGTGCCCAACTGAATGATGGCAACTAACAATAAGGGTTGCGCTCGTTGCGGGACTTAACCCAACATCTCACGACACGAGCTGACGACAACCATGCACCACCTGTCACCGGTGTGCCGAAGCAAAATCCTATCTCTAGGACGGGCACCGGGATGTCAAGACCTGGTAAGGTTCTTCGCGTTGCTTCGAATTAAACCACATGCTCCACCGCTTGTGCGGGCCCCCGTCAATTCCTTTGAGTTTCAACCTTGCGGTCGTACTCCCCAGGCGGAGTGCTTAATGCGTTAGCTGCGGCACTGAGTCCCGGAAAGGACCCAACACCTAGCACTCATCGTTTACGGCGTGGACTACCAGGGTATCTAATCCTGTTCGCTCCCCACGCTTTCGAGCCTCAGCGTCAGTTACAGACCAGAGAGCCGCTTTCGCCACCGGTGTTCCTCCATATATCTACGCATTTCACCGCTACACATGGAATTCCACTCTCCCCTTCTGCACTCAAGTTAAACAGTTTCCAAAGCCTACAATGGTTGAGCCACTGCCTTTCACTTCAGACTTTTCCAACCGCCTGCGCTCGCTTTACGCCCAATAAATCCGGACAACGCTCGGGACCTACGTATTACCGCGGCTGCTGGCACGTAGTTAGCCGTCCCTTTCTGGTTAAGTACCGTCACAGCATGAACTTTCCATTCTCACACTCGTTCTTCCTTAACAACAGAGCTTTACGATCCGAAAACCTTCTTCACTCACGCGGCGTTGCTCGGTCAGGGTTCCCCCCATTGCCGAAGATTCCCTACTGCTGCCTCCCGTAGGAGTCTGGGCCGTGTCTCAGTCCCAGTGTGGCCGATCACCCTCTCAGGTCGGCTATGTATCGTTGCCTAGGTGAGCCGTTACCTCACCTACTAGCTAATACAACGCAGGTCCATCTACTAGCGATGCAATTGCATCTTTTAATATCTTACTATGCAGTAAGATATCTTATGCGGTATTAGCTATCGTTTCCAATAGTTATCCCCCGCTAAAAGGTAGGTTACCTACGCGTTACTCACCCGTTCGCGACTCACAAAGTACGGTGTAGTAAACTACGGTGTACCTCGTGCGTTCCACTTGCATGTATTAGGCACGCCGCCAGCGTTCGTCCTGAGCCAGGATCAAACTCTCATTAAAAGTTTGAGTTCTCACTCATTTCTGTCACTGACAGATTTATTGTTTCTTCTTAATGTTTGACGGACTGTCTTCTTAAACAGTCGCCTGCACATTGGTTCGTCTTGTTCAGTTTTCAAAGGTCTTTGTCGCCCCTCAAGCGACAACTATCTTAGTATATCATCTCCTTCTCTTCTTGTCAATACCTTTTTTCAGCTTTTTTTATTTTTCTTGTTTTTAAGTTTATGCTTTTTTAGTTTAAAGCAGCAAAAAAGGATTCCAAATGTTATCAGAATCCTCATTTTTCTTTTATTTCGCAACAATATTCACCAATTTAGGTAGCTCCAATAACTTGAAACGTTATTGAAGGTTGCAGATAAGGCTAACAGAACCTATTACTTGACAACAATATTAACAAGTTTGTTAGGGACTACAATCAGCTTAACCACTTGTTTTTCAGCGATTTCAGACTGGATTTTTTCATTGGTAAGGGCAAGCTTTTCAAGCTCTTCACGGCTTGAGTCTTTTGCGACCACAAGTTTTGCACGAACCTTGCCCTTGATTTGCACGACAATTTCAACCTCATCTTCAACGAGTTTTGCTTCATCCCATGTTGGCCAAGGAACGTATGAAATTGATTCACCTGATTGTGTCAATGTTTGCCACAATTCTTCAGAAAGGTGTGGTGCAAATGGTGCTAACAATTGTACAAAGCCTTTAGCATAGCCAACAAAGAGTTTGTCTTCTTTATTGGCAGCGTTGACAAATACCATCAATTGAGCAATGGCTGTGTTAAACTTGAGTTCCTCAAGCTGCTCGGTCACTGCCTTGACTGTCTGGTTGTAGACTTTATCAAGTGCGCCACTGTTTTCTACAACAATTTCTTTTGTTGTCAACAAGCGATAGACACGGTCAAGAAATTTGCGTGAGCCTTCAAGGCCTTCTTCAGACCAAGCGATAGAAGCATCAAGCGGTCCCATGAACATCTCGTACACGCGCAGCGTATCCGCTCCGTAACGTTCAACCACATCATCAGGATTCACAACATTTTTAAGTGATTTAGACATTTTCGCCGGAGCTTGCTCCAGTTCTTCTCCAGTTTCGATATGGAAGAATGAACCGTCACGTTTTTCAACCTTGTCACTGGCAATCAGTGCTCCGCGGCTATCACGATAGCTGGTCCCCAAAATCATCCCTTGGTTAAAGAGCTTTTGGAATGGTTCTTTGGTTGGAACGGCACCTAAATCATAAAGGAATTTGTGCCAGAAACGAGCATAAAGAAGGTGAAGCACTGCATGTTCTGCACCACCAATGTAAATGTCAACCGGCAGCCAAGCCTTGAGTAATTCTTCATCAGCTAATTTTTCATCGTTGTGTGGGTCGATATAGCGAAGATAATACCAGCTAGAGCCTGCCCATTGTGGCATTGTGTTTGTTTCACGGCGACCTTTCATCCCATCTTCACGCGTCACTTCCAGCCAATCGGTCAAGTTAGCAAGTGGGCTTTCACCTGTACCTGAAGGTTTGATGTCTTTGGTTACTGGCAATACAAGCGGCAATTGCTCTTCTGGAACAGCTGTTGTTGTGCCGTCTTCCCAGTGGATGATTGGGATTGGTTCACCCCAATAACGCTGACGGCTGAAGAGCCAGTCACGCAGACGGTAAGTTACTTTTTTGTTTCCGACACCTTCTGCTTCCAGCCAGTCAACCATTTTATCGATAGCTTGTGCCTTATCAAGGCCGTCTAAGAAGCCAGAATTGATGTGAAGGCCGTCTTCTGTGTATGCTTCTTCCTCAACATTTCCACCTTCAAGAACGGGGATGATTTCCAAATGAAATTGCTTAGCAAATTCCCAGTCACGTGTATCGTGGGCAGGAACCGCCATAATCGCACCAGTCCCGTAGCTGACCAGAACGTAGTCGGCAATCCAGATTGGAATTTCTTTACCATTTACTGGGTTAATGGCATAGCTACCAGTCCAGACACCTGTTTTTTCTTTAGCAAGGTCTGTACGAGCAAGGTCAGATTTAAGGCTTGCTTGGTGTTTATAATCCGCAACAGCCTGCGCTTGATCTTGCGTTGTAATCACCTCAACAAGCGGATGTTCAGGAGCCAAAACAGCATAGGTTGCACCAAATAATGTATCTGGACGAGTAGTAAATACTGTGAAATCTTTATCAGTATCTTTGATTTTAAAGGTCACATTGGCACCAGTTGATTTACCAATCCAGTTACGCTGCATATCTTTGATAGATTCAGGCCAATCAAGGTCTTCTAAATCTTCCAGCAAACGTTCAGCGTAAGCTGTGATTTTCAGCATCCATTGGCGCATGGGTTTGCGGACAACTGGGTAACCACCACGTTCAGATGTTCCGTCAGGAAGTACTTCTTCGTTAGCGATGGCTGTACCTAGTTCTTCAACCCAGTTAACTGGCACTTCAGCTTCGTATGCCAACCCTTTTTCATATAATTTTGTGAAAATCCACTGAGTCCATTTGTAGTAGTTAGGATCCGTTGTGTTCACTTCACGGTCCCAGTCATAAGAGAAGCCCAGTGCATTGATTTGGCGTTTGAAGTTGGCAATATTTTCTGCCGTAAACTCAGCTGGGTCATTACCTGTATCCATTGCGTATTGCTCGGCAGGCAGCCCAAAGGCATCCCAACCCATTGGGTGAAGAACGTTGTAGCCTTGCGCACGTTTGAAACGACTAAGAATATCAGTCGCCGTGTAGCCTTCTGGGTGTCCTACGTGAAGACCAGCACCAGACGGGTAAGGGAACATATCCAACGCATAAAAATTTGGTTTGTCAGCGTCTGTTCCTGTTTTAAACGTATGATTTTCCGCCCAATAATTTTGCCATTTTTTTTCAATTGATTTGTGATTATAAAAAGTCATTGATTCACTCCAATTTTGTGATGTTATTATTATACCATTTTTAGGCGATTTTAAAAGGCATAATTAAGGAAAGTCTGTTTCTATATTCTCAAACACAAAAAACCAGCTGGTCATTCGGCACTGCACCCCAATAATGGGACAGAAGAAAACCCCTTTTTGGGCGACCAGATTTCTGTAATCCACAGGAGATCGGTCGTTTCATCTCTGTTGAATTCTAGTTTCATTATAAAATATGATGTAGATTTGACAATATCTGTTCTACTATCTTTGGTTAAGTTTCTCCAGTTATGGAGATAGAAGGTTTCAGACTTTAGGACAGAATGAAACCATTCGATACAGACATTATCCGCTGGTGTTCCCCTATGGGACATAGAGCGGGTGATGCCTTTTTCTGTGCAAGCCTGGTAATAAGCTTTTGAGGTGTAGACAGAGCCCTGATCGCTGTGCAAGAGCGCTCCTTGAGACACATTCAGTTGGTTCAAAGTATCCAACGCAAAGTCCGTATCCTGACAATCTGAGATGGTATAAGCCACAATTTCACGATTATAGAGATCCATGATAGAGGACAGGTAGAGTTTACAGTTTCCAAAGTAGAGGTAGGTCATGTCTGTGACCAGCTTCTCCAGTGGCTTTTCTGCTTTAAAATCACGATCTAGCTTATTCTCTGTTACATAGTAGGGCTTACCTAGACTCGGCCCCTTCTTAGGACGTACACGGCAGAGCTAACCATTCTCCTTCATAATACGATAAACCTTTTTAGGATTGATGACAAGGTTATCCCTCTTCTTGAGCAATCGAGTGATGGTACGGTAGCCGTAGATAAACTGATTTCCCATACAGATTCGCTCTATTTTTTCTACAACCTCGTCCCTTTGCTTAGTTTTTTTACCTTCTACTTTCCAACGGTAGAAAGTGGATCGTTTGATACCAAAACAGTCCAGAATGACGGATACTGGGCAGACGTTTTTGTATTCTTCCACCAGCTTGATAAGACTTACTTTGTCGATGACCTTACCAAGCTCCGATACTTTTTTAGTAGTTCTACCTGTAGTCGTAACTGTTCCACTTCAGATAGCTGTCCCATTCCTTTACCGTAGGTATATTGTTTCCCCACAGGTTGATGGAAACGGTGCAGTTCATCATTTCGATACCATCGCCACCAGGTCTTGACCTGACTAACATTTTTGATGCCCAGAGTCTCCATGATGACCTTATTTGACTTACCTGCCTTCTTCATTTCAATGCAGGCTAACTTAGTTTCTACCGAATACGCTTTTTTAACCACAACAAAACCCTCCTGTTTCTAGTTTACTAGATTTCAACAGGAGGGTTTTTCTTGTGTCTCATTTTATGGGGCTAGTGCCTTCCAACTGGTTTTAAGTAAAGTGAACCATTACCAAATAATCACGCGGTCTTCTGGTTTGCGCCACATGCCATCGCCTTCTTTAACATCAAAAGTCGTAAAGAAATCATCAAAGTTTGGCAATTGAACATTTGCCCGAAGTTTTCCAGGAGCATGCACGTCCACGCTGGCTAGCATCTGCATGAACTCTGGCCGAGCTTTCATGCGCCAGATACGGGCAAAGTTAGTAAAGAATTCTTCTGCAGAGAAGTCTGCTTCTTTCTTAGCGGCTTCCAGTGCTGCCGCAATACCACCAAGGTCTGCAATATTTTCTGAAACAGTTAGTTTCCCATTGACTTTAGCACCGTAAGAATCCTGTCCGTCAAATTGCTCAATCACCTTTTGAGTACGTGCTTGAAAGGCCTCGTAATCTTCTGACTTCCACCAATTGTTCAAACTTCCGTGTTCGTCAAATGAAGCTCCATTTGAGTCAAAGGCATGAGAAATTTCATGAGCAATCACCGCACCGATTCCACCATAGTTAGCTGATGAAGATTGATGTAAATCATAAAATGGCGCTTGGAGAATAGCTGCTGGGAACACAATTTGATTTTGCTGTGGGTCATAATACGCGTTGACCATATGGGCTGGCATGTGCCATTCACTGCGATCCACTTCCTTGTTCCACTTGCTCCATGTATGCGCAATAGAAATTTTTGCTAAATTTTGAGCATTCTCCACCAAACTCAAATTCTCATCAATCACTTTTTTCGCATAGGTTTCTGGCAATTTCTCTGGATAGCCGATATGCGGTGTGATGACATTGAGTTTGACAATCGCTTTGTCACGTGTTTCCTTAGCGAGCCAATCCGCCGTTTCCAGACGCGACTTATAAACATCAATCATAGCAGCAACTTTGTGCTCTACATCTGCTTTTGCTTCAGGTGAGAATTTTTCTCCCGCATACCACAAACCAAGTGCTTGGTTATACGGACCTTGCGCTAGCTGGTAAGCTGCCTTTTCTTTTGGACGTGGTTCTGGGACACCTGAGATAGCGCGTGCATAGGTACCTGAAAGGACACGAATTTCTTCAGTGAGCAAAGAAGTCCATGCTCCAGTAGAGAATAACTTCAGTGCCGCATGCAAATGCTCCCAATTCTTTTCTGAATAACATTCTGCTGCAAAGTCTTTCCAGAAACGCTCTTGAGGAACAATCACTTTGTCTGGGACTTGTCCCAAAATCTCTGTAAAAATCGCGTCAAGCGGCAATTCTGGAGCTAGCTTCGTAAAATCTGCCCAATCGTAAGGATGATACAATTTCACATATTCTGAACTTTCTTCATTTGACAGGACATACTTGGCTAATTTAGCATCCAATTCCAGATATTTATCCAAAATATCTTTTGTTTCCTCTGCCGAAAAGCCAAATTTAGTCAACAATTCTTCCTGCATTTTCCGCCAGATTGCCAGCAATTCCTTGCCTTTTTCATTTCCTTCTTCATAGTAGGTTGTATCTGGCAAAATGATTCCAGGCGCATCGGCCCAGAGAACATTCATTTGCGCATTCATAAAGTCTGGAGCAACATCAAAAGTAAAGAAATTTGGCTTTCCAGCCATTTCATATTCAGCAATCTTATCTGCAAATTCCTTAAAAGAGCCAAGCGCTTTATATTCTTCCACAAGCGGCATCGCTGGAGCAACTCCTGCTTGTTCCCGTCCGTCAAAATCTGCCACCAAACGATGGTATTTCACAAAATTTTGCAAGATTGGATCATCCGGTACATCTTGACCTGCTAACCATTTATCAGTTGTAGCTAGCATCAATTTTTCAATATCTTGATCCAGATCCATAAATCCACCTGTCATAGGCTTGTCATCAGGAATAACTGCTGTTTTTTCCCATTCACCATTAACATAGTCAAAAAAATCATCTTGTAAACGTGTCATCTTGTTCTCGCTTTCATTGTTTTATCTTAATCCTATCAAAAAAGTTCTGAATAATCAAACTTTTATCAAAAGGGAGTTTTCTGGCAAACCTTGCTTCTGATTTTTCTTAAAAATTCTAAAAATTAACTTGACTTAATTTTTATTTTAATGTATATTAACAGTAGGGGTGTATAAAAATGATACGTATCGAAAATTTAAGTGTCTCTTATCAGGAAACGCTTGCTCTCAATCAGATTTCTTTGGAAATCCAAGGCCCAACTATCATGGGAATTATCGGTCCAAACGGAGCTGGCAAATCCACCCTTTTAAAAGGGATGTTGGGCATCATTGACCACGCTGGACAAACTTATCTTGATGATAAAGAATTCTCAAAAGTACTTAGCCATGTAGCTTATGTGGAACAAAAAGTTCACATTGATTACAACTTTCCTATCAAAGTAAAAGAATGTGTGTCGCTTGGACTGTATCCAAAAGTAAAATTGTTTCACAGACTAAAAAGCACAGACTGGGACAAGGTGACAAATGCACTGCGCATTGTCGGCTTAGAGGATTATGCTGAACGCCAAATCAGCCAATTATCAGGAGGGCAATTTCAACGAGTCTTGATTGCGCGCTGTCTGGTACAAGAAGCAGACTGTATCTTTCTAGATGAACCATTTGTCGGGATTGATTCGATCAGCGAAGAAATTATCATGACAACGCTACGCAATCTAAAAGAACAAGGGAAAACGATTCTCATCGTCCACCATGACTTAGGAAAAGTCCCGCATTATTTTGATCAAGTTTTAATTTTGAATAAAGAACTCATTGCCATTGGGGAAACTTCATCAACTTTCACAGAAGAAAACTTGAAAAAAGCCTACGGCTCTCAGCTTTTTGTGAATGGAGGTCTTTAATATGTTTTCAGAATTTCTTGATGGACTACAAAATTTCCATTTTCTACAAAATGCACTGATTACAGCCATTGTCATCGGGATTGTTGCTGGAGCAGTTGGTTGCTTCATCATTCTAAGAGGCATGTCTTTGATGGGCGATGCCATTTCACATGCGGTCTTACCGGGAGTTGCGCTCTCCTTTATCTTAGGAATCAACTTCTTTATCGGAGCCATTGTTTTTGGACTTTTAGCCTCGGTTATTATTACTTATATTAGAGGAAATTCAATTATTAAAAGTGATACTGCCATTGGAATAACTTTTAGCTCCTTTTTAGCTCTTGGAGTCATCTTGATCGGGGTTGCGAATAGTTCAACTGACCTTTTCCATATTCTTTTTGGGAATATCTTGGCCGTACAAGACATCGACATGTGGATTACAATCGGTGTCGGAATCGCTGTCCTGATTGTCATTGGAATGTTCTTCAAAGAACTATTGATTACTTCTTTCGATCCACTTCTGGCAAAAGCGATGGGGATGCCAGTCAATTTTTATCATTATCTCTTGATGATTCTCTTGACGTTGGTTGCAGTTACAGCTATGCAAAGTGTGGGAACGATTTTGATTGTTGCTATGCTGATTACACCTGCTGCTACTGCTTATCTTTACGCTAACAGTCTTAAAACAATGATTATCTTGTCTTCTAGCTTGGGGGCAATTGCATCTGTCTTAGGACTCTTCATTGGCTATACCTTTAATGTTGCGGCCGGCTCAAGTATTGTACTGACATCTGCCATTATCTTTGCCATTAGTTTCTTTATCGCTCCAAAACAACGATTTAACAAACTTAAAAACAAACCCAAGCTAAAATAAAATTAGTATTTCATTTATTAAAGGAGAACCTTATATGAAAAAATTAGGTTTTATCGCCGTTCTGTTTTTAGCCATCGTCGGGCTTGCTGCCTGCGCTGGTCAAAAAGGAACTTCTACCAACAAATCTTCAAAATTGAATGTTGTTGCTACCAACTCGATCATCGCTGATATTACCAAAAATATCGCTGGTGATAAAATCAATCTGCACAGTATCGTTCCTGTCGGAAAAGATCCACATGAATACGAACCATTACCAGAAGATGTGAAAAAAACATCAAAAGCTGATTTGATTTTCTACAATGGTATCAATTTGGAAACAGGCGGAAATGCTTGGTTTACAAAATTAGTTAAAAACGCGAAAAAGAAAGAAAACAAAGATTACTATGCTGTAAGTGACGGTGTTGAGGTCATTTATCTTGAAGGTCAAAGCGAAAAAGGAAAAGAAGACCCACACGCTTGGCTCAATCTTGAAAACGGAGTTATCTATGCAAAAAATATTGCAAAACGTTTGATTGAAAAAGACCCTAAAAACAAAGAAACTTACGAAAAGAATCTGAAAGCCTATACTGCGAAACTTGAAGCATTGGACAAGGAAGCAAAAGCAAAATTCAACAACATTCCTGCTGAAAAGAAAATGATTGTTACCAGCGAAGGTTGCTTCAAATACTTCTCTAAAGCCTACGGCGTACCATCTGCTTACATCTGGGAAATCAACACAGAAGAAGAAGGAACTCCAGACCAAATCAAAACATTGGTTGAAAAACTTCGTAAAACAAAAGTGCCATCACTCTTTGTTGAAAGTAGTGTTGATGACCGTCCAATGAAGACTGTTTCAAAAGATACGAAGATTCCAATTTATGCTAAAATTTTCACCGACTCAGTTGCTGAAAAAGGCGAAAAAGGCGATAGCTATTACGATATGATGAAATGGAACTTAGATAAGATTTCAGAAGGTCTTAGCAAATAAGAACTGTAAAAGGAGCCGGACTTGATTGCCAGTTCCTTTTTACTTGAAATTCTTCTTGAATAATAAGCCTTTCATTCTCTGAAACAAGCGGTTATCGGCTGTATTCTTAAGTTATTTTTGATATACTAGTAAGATAAGGAGTAAAAGGACAACATGACCCCAAACAAAGAAGATTACCTCAAATGTATTTATGAGATTGGTACGCATACTCAAAAAATTACAAATAAAGAAATTGCCGCCCAAATGCAGGTATCTCCCCCAGCTGTTACAGAAATGATTAAAAAGATGAAAGCCGAAAAATTGATTGTAAAAGATAAAACAAGTGGTTATTTACTGACAGATCTTGGTTTACATCTTGTTTCTGAGCTATATCGCAAGCACCGACTCATCGAGGCTTTTCTCGTACATGATTTGGGATATACGACTGATCAAATCCATGAAGAAGCGGAAGTCTTAGAACACACCGTTTCAGAATTATTTGTCGAGCGCTTAGAAAAAATGCTGAATTTCCCAGAAACCTGTCCCCACGGCGGAACCATTCCTGCAAAAGGTGAATTATTGGTCGAAAAATACCAATTGACTTTAAATCAAGTCGAAAATGCTGGAACCTATCGTTTAGCACGAGTTCACGATGAATTTGAACTATTAAAATATTTGGAAAAACACGATTTACATCTGGGAGATACGCTGATACTGGAGCAATACGATCCTTACGCTCAACTGTATGCGCTCAAGGTCAATGAAAAAGAGCTGCAAGTCAACTCTGTTATCGCTCAACAGCTTTATGTGGAAAAAATATAAAAGGAAGTCAAAGCTGATAACATCAACACATTAGAGACTGCTCAATGCGTATTGAGTTCTATCCTAGAAAGCAAACAAGTCTGGAACAGTTTTGTCCAGACTCGTTTTTATTTATCATTTTCTCAACGATTCTTCGTATCTAACACAATCGTCACCGGTCCGTCATTGACTAACTCAACCTGCATATCAGCTGCGAAAACACCTGTTTTGACAGGTATATCTTGACTTAGCAATTCGTTAAAATCATCATATAACTGACTAGCCAAATCTGGTTGAGCAGCGCCTGTAAAAGCTGGGCGATTGCCTTTTTTTGTATCTGCGTAAAGGGTAAATTGAGAAATAGAAAGAATTTCTCCATTTACGTCTTTGACGGACAAGTTCATCTTGTCTTCATCATCTGAAAAAATCCGCATATTGGCAATTTTTCTCGCTGCATATGCCACATCTTCTTGAGCATCATCTGGAGCAACACCGACTAGCAACAGCAGCCCTTGCTGAATTTGATTATAAAGTTCGCTATCAATCGATACCGAAGCTCGCTTCACACGCTGAATCACTATTTTCATTGTTGAACTTCCTAATTTTTGTTGCGTTCTTGTGAATAAATTCACAAGAACGCAATTCTAGCAAAACATTTCCGCTCTGCTGTTCTCACCTAGCCATTTGTCCGTTTGACAGAATAAACTTCAGGCACGCTCTTAATCTTATCTACAACTGTTGTGAGCATAGATAGATTAGCAATTCCAAAAGAAACATGGATGTTGGCAAATTTCATATCCTTCGTTGGCTGTGCATTGACAGTGGAGATATTTTTGGTTGTATTGGACAAAACTTGCAGCACATCGTTCAACAGACCTGCTCGATTCAAACCATAAATATCAATATGCGCTGTGTATTCCTTAGTAGAGGTATTTTCTTCCCATTCGACATCAATCAAGCGCTGTTCATAATTTTCCTGCGCCCGCAGATTCATACAGTCCTTACGGTGAATCGCCACCCCACGACCTTTGGTAATATACCCGACAATCTCGTCACCAGGAACTGGATTGCAACATTTGGCAATCCGTATCAAAAGCCCTGACGCACCTTGGATAATGACGCCACCCTCATGCTTGACTTTCAGCGTTTCTTTATTCTCACGCTTCACTTCTCCGCCCTTGACAAGCTCTTCTGCTTCAGCTCTCGCTTTAGCACGCTCTTCCTCACGGCGTTCTTTTTCTGTCAAACGGTTAAAAATAGAAATCGCACCAATCTCACCAAAACCAATCGCCGCAAAAAGAGCTTCTTCTGTTTTGTAGCTCGTTTTTTGCAGGACTTCTTCCATGTGCTTTTTGTCCATGTATTTATTAGCTACATAGCCATGTTCTTGAAATTGTGCCTGTAAAAGTTCGCGCCCTTTAGAAATGGATAATTCCTTGTCTTGGTTTTTGAAAAATTGACGAATCTTATTGCGGGCCTTGCTTGTTTTTACAACATTAATCCAGTCACGACTTGGACCAAATGAATTGGTACTGGTAATAATCTCAACTTGATCTCCAGTTTTTAGCTTCGTAGTTAACGGCACCATGCGACCATTGACCTTGGCACCAACCGCCTTTTCACCAACTTTAGTATGGATTTCATAAGCAAAATCAATCGGTCCAGAGTCTTTTGGCAACGAGCGGACAGCTCCGTCCGGTGTAAAGACATATATTTCCTCAGCAAGGTAATTTTCTTTGACAGAATCCACAAAATCCTGTGCATCATTAGACAGGTCTTGGAGTTCCATCATCTCCTTGATCCAGTTCATCCCAATCGCAGATTCTTTGCTATCAACTTGACCCTTAATGCCTTTTTTATAAGCCCAGTGAGCGGCAACTCCGTATTCAGCCACTTCGTGCATCTCTTTCGTCCGAATTTGAAACTCAATCGGACCTTTGGGTCCATAAACGGTAGTGTGGATAGACTGATAACCGTTCGCTTTGCGATTGGCGATATAGTCTTTGAAACGCCCAGGCATGGGGCGCCAAAGTTCATGAATGTAACCCAGCATAGCGTACACATCACTTTGCGTATCTAAAATGCAGCGAATGGCAATCAGGTCATAAATTTCATCAAAGCGCTTTTTCTTGTCTTGCATTTTGCGATAAATGGAATAAATATGTTTTGGACGACCGTAAATTTCCCCATGAAGATTACGCTCAGACGCATAGGTTTCAATCTTATGAACCACTTCGTCCACTAACTCCTCACGTTCCCGACGTTTTTCTTTCATCAGGTGGGAAATCTTATAAAACTCTGTCGGATTCAAATATCGAAAAGCTAAATCTTCCAATTCCCATTTGACGCTCGAAATCCCCAAGCGATGAGCCAACGGAGCATAAATTTCCATGGTTTCACGTGAGATGCGTTCCTGCTTGTCTTTGCGCAGATGCTTGAGCGTTCGCATATTGTGCAAACGGTCTGCCAGCTTGACCAAAATGACACGAATATCCTTAGACATCGCCATTAGCATTTTTCGGTGGTTTTCAGCCAACTGCTCCTCGTGAGACATGTACTTGACTTTACCAAGTTTGGTCACACCATCGACAATCACGCGCACATCATGTCCAAATTCGCCTTCCAAATCGTCCAAAGTTGCAGCTGTGTCTTCTACAACATCATGTAAAAAACCGCAAGCGACACTGACCGCATCCAACTTTAGCTTAGCTAAAATCCCTGCCACTTGAATCGGATGGATGATATATGGCTCACCTGATTGGCGAAATTGCCCCCGATGCCGATCTACTGCATAAACCAAAGCTTTTTGAACCAAGGCAACATCTTCTGATGATAAATACTTTCTAGTAAGAGCGACCACTTGATCGCCCGTCAAATTCACTTCTTTTGGCATTTTCTCTCTCCAGTTCTTCCTACCATTTTATCATTTTTAGACCGATATGAAAACAAGGAAATACAGAAGAAAGCAATAGAATCATAAGAAATACCTAAAAGCTGCAGATTCAATACCATTTCCCCAATACTAGGAAAAAGAACATGGCACCATTTCAGGTAAAAAGCCCGCCTTTAAATAGGCGGGTTGTGATGGAAGAAGTGATGTTTTTCAGTATGCAACATATCTCCGATAAATTCAACATAAGCATAAATGAGATAGCAAGCTGATACAACGCCTAGCATAGCAATCAACAACTCAAATAAGGTAGATAAAGACATGATTGAACCTCCTCTCCTTATCAAGCAAAAGCATTTTTCGTCATCTAGCTAGCAAATTTGTTCCTGTACTTCCATCCTTTCTAGCTAAGCTAGATATTTCACTTATATTATACCAAAGTCAGGAGTTAAGGACAATAGAAATTAGCTTTCCCAATGATTTTTCCCTATTGCAGTAGCTCTGTCAGTACACTGACTGCACTGAGTGCGTAAAGCGGAGCTGTCTCTGTCCGCAAGATACGTGGACCCAGCCCTGCAAGTATAGCTCCCATCTCTTCCAATGTGGCAATTTCTGCTGGAGACAGGCCACCTTCTGGACCAAAAATAAATAAAATCCGACTTCCTTTTTTGAGTTCTGTCACAGCCTTGACCAAAGCAGCAGACTCTCCCTCTTTGGCAGATTCCTCATAAGCTACAATGACGCAGTCAAACTGACTCAAACAATCTAAAAAATCAATTTTCTTCTCAAAAAGTCGGACTTCTGGTACCCGATTGCGTTTGCTCTGCTTTGCTGCTCCCAAAACGATTTTTTCAAGTTTTTCTGTCTTTTTAGCTAATTTCTTGCCGTCCCACTTGGCAACAGACCAGTCTGCCGGAAAAGCCCAGATAGCAGCTGCACCCAGTTCTGTCGTTTTCTGAGCCACCCATTCCAGCTTGTCTCCCTTGGGAAAGCCAGAAGCAACCGTCACATGAAGCGGCAGCTCCGCGTTGTCTGGCAATTCTTCTACCAGATTCAACACATGGCGCTCCCTATCCGAAACTCTTGCTAGACGTTTAATGCCATCTTCAAAAACCAGCACCACTTCATCATCTTCTACCAAACGCATCACAGAAAACATATGCTTAAGGGTATCTTTATCTTTGATAATGACAGGCTTTTCAACCTGTCCCTTCACAAAATACTGCTGCATCTAGCCTCCTATCACTCCTGAAATCTCCTTGGTTTTCTTAAAGACACAGGCATTCCACTCGCCCTGAATCATGTGGGTCTCAAGGAAAAATCCAGCAGCTTCTGCTGACTCCCGTACCAGATTCCATTTCTCAGAGATAATCCCGCTCATAATCAGGTAGCCCTCATCCTTAAGCAAACGGTAAGCATCATCCGTCAGATTTACCAGAATATCTGCCAGAATATTGGCTACAATGACATCAGCCTCGATAGCAACGTCCTTGAGAAGGTCGCCAGCTGCCACGTGAATATTTTCAGTCCCAGCATTCAGCGCAATATTTTCCTGAGCAACACGGACAGCCACATCGTCTAGGTCATAGGCGAAAATCTCCTTGGCACCCAAGAGAGAGCTGGCAATGGAGAGAACCCCACTGCCTGTACCCACATCCAGCACCGTTTCTCCGCCCCGCAGGACCTGCTCCAGAGCAAAGAGGCTCATCTTGGTCGTCGGGTGAGTGCCCGTACCAAAGGCCATGCCAGGATCCAGCTTGATAATCTTCTCACCAGTGGTCACCTCGTAGTCCGTCCAGGACGGCACGATGGTCAAGTCATGGGTGATTCGAGCCGGTTCAAAATATTTTTTCCAATTGTCCGCCCAATCTTCCTCTGCCAGTTCCTGACGAGTCAGCTCAATATCTCCCGTCTCCAAGCCGAAGCCGTCTAGCTCAGCCAGTCGCTCATTGGCCTGAGCTGCAATATCCTCTATATCCACCGAATCCGGATAATAGCCGGTAATCCTGACCCGCTCGCTCTGCTCAACTTCTGGAAAAAGCTCACCGTACTGGTCAACCTGCCCCAGATAATCTGCGCTGTCATCAATAGCCACGCCTTGACTACCTAGGTCAATTAGAATATTACTGACCGCTTCTTCCGCCTCACGGCTGACCGTAATGGTTAGTTCTTGCCAAGTGTTCATGTGTCATTCCTTTCTTTTAATACTCTTCGTCATATAAACCATATCCATGCCCTCTTGCTCTGGTTCAGTATGCATTTGATGATAGCCGCATTTTTCATAAAATTTGACCATAGGTTCATCTTGGAAAACTGTACACAAATCCCACTGAGTAATCGTCGGAAATTTTTTCTCTAGCAGGCGAATTCCTTCGTAGCCATAGCCTTTTCGCTGATACTGAGGTAAAATCGCAGCTGTACCAAGCCAACCTTTTGTTCGCTCATCGTTGGTTTGCAAGCGAAGAAAACCAACAATTTTCTCATCATCTTTGACAAAATAGTAAAAACTATTAAGACGTTCCACCAACTTCCACTTAATCCGCTCCCTATCTTCCAGATAAGGATCATACTGGTCATGATATTTTTCGTAGACAGCTTTAAAACTAGCACGTTGAATACTGATAATGGTTTCTAAATCTGTAGCTTCTGCTTGTTCTATATGAATCATATCTGCACCTCCAAATAATCTCCCAATCTACTTTTTAACTGCGGGATGACGCTTTCATCCGCTAATAATTCTTCTATATTTACTAATTTGTAGCCCTGTCCTTCGTCACCAAAGACAATCTGATCTATCAGTTCTTGACAGATAGAAGCCACCATGAAAACAGAAACTTTCTCAGGATGAACAAATCCCTGATAACATTTGACCCAAACAATGGAATCCTCCATCAGTTCAATGCCCAGCTCCTCAAAGACTTCTCTTCTAATGCACTCAAAAGGTGTCTCGTCCTTTTCTCTCCCACCGCCGGGAAAATCCCACATATTGGGATAAGGAATAGTGGGAATATCGTCTCTTAAAATGGTTAAAATTGTATCGCCATGCAGCAAAGCAATTTTACAGCCTGAGAAATCAAACGTTTGATGCAAAACAGTCATATCGCTTATTCTTCCCTACCTCCGTAAAATCAGTGTTCTTCTTAGACACGCTTGTATTTCAGTACCTCGGATATGGATAAAATTCCGTCTCCGTCAGCTCTGCTCTGGCTTTTTCAAAAACTTTATTATTCCAGACAATTTCAAATTCCTCTGCCGCTGGATCTGCCAGAAAGTCCATGAGAGCATCTAATCCCTCTTCGGCCGTCTTCTTCAAGAAGTCCACAAAGTAGGTCAGGAATTCACGAGACAGGCCTTTCTTTGGCTCGTAAGGGACAACTGTTAGATAATCCTCTGTTTCAAAGTGAGACTTAGTAGGATTATAAAAGAGAACGCTTTCTTCAAAGAAAATATCTTCTGTGCTGCTTTCTCCATCCACATCTAACAGTTCGATGCCATTTGCATTTTGTACTTCTAAGAGAAAGGACACTTCTACGGCATGATTCTTCTTATCCCAATTGATTTCATAGTCAAATGGAAAACATTTCTCCATTTCTTCATCTAATATATCCAAAAATCCATATTTAGCCATAGCCAGCCTCTCTCCAATCCTTTAAAATGTGTTAAAATAGATACAACTATAGTAACATAAATCAGAACAGTTGAAAAGAATACCAGTAAGGAGGAAAACGTATGCCAGACAATTTAGCGATTCGCATGCGGCCAACCAGCATTGACCAAATCATCGGCCAGCAGCATCTGGTCGGACCTGGAAAAATCATCCGTCGCATGGTTGAAGCCAATCGCCTGTCTTCTATGATTCTCTACGGACCGCCCGGCATCGGTAAGACTTCAATTGCTTCGGCTATTGCCGGAACTACCAAATTTGCTTTTCGGACCTTTAATGCTACTGTTGATAGTAAGAAGCATCTGCAAGAGATTGCGGAAGAAGCCAAATTCTCTGGTGGTTTGGTGCTGCTGTTAGACGAGATTCATCGCTTGGACAAGACCAAACAGGACTTCCTCCTGCCTCTCTTGGAAAACGGTCTGATCATCATGATTGGCGCCACAACAGAAAATCCCTTTTTCTCCGTCACTCCCGCTATTCGCAGCCGGGTACAGATTTTCGAGTTGGAACCTCTGACAAATGATGATATTAAACAAGCCATTCAAACAGCCCTGACGGACACCGAACGAGGTTTTGATTTTCCTGTTCAATTAGATGATGACGCACTGGACTTCATTGCCACTTCCACGAATGGAGATCTGCGCTCAGCCTTTAATTCTCTAGATTTAGCAGTCCTCTCTACCTCAGCGGATCATGCAGGCGTTCGCCATATCACTCTGGATATTATGGAAAACAGCCTACAAAAGAGCTACATCACTATGGACAAGGCCGGGGATGGTCACTATGACGTCCTGTCCGCCTTACAGAAGTCTATTCGGGGATCTGATGTCAATGCCAGTCTCCATTATGCAGCTCGCTTGATTGAAGCTGGAGACCTTCCCAGCCTCGCACGACGCCTGACGGTCATTGCTTATGAAGACATTGGTTTGGCAAATCCCGATGCTCAGATTCATACAGTGACCGCACTTGAAGCTGCTCAAAAAATTGGGTTCCCAGAAGCTCGCATCCTCATTGCCAACATTGTCATTGACCTAGCACTTTCTCCTAAGTCCAACTCTGCCATAGTAGCTATAGATAAAGCTCTTTCTGATTTGCGACAAAATGGAAACTTACCTATCCCCCGCCATCTACGAGACGGTCACTACGCTGGTAGCAAGGAGCTGGGAAATGCGCAAGATTACAAATATCCACATAACTATCCTGGTAATTGGGTGCAGCAAGACTACCTTCCTGAAAAAATTAAATATGCCGATTATTTCATTCCAAATGAAAATGGAAAGTATGAACGAGCCCTTGGCATGACTAAAAATAAGATTGAACAACTCAAAAACCACTAAAAAATCGTGGTATCGTTTGCAAAAAATCAATTTTTTCTCTTGAATTTTTCAAAAATTGTGGTATCATAATTATAGAAACGCTGTGGTGTACGACTTCACACTTAAGTGTTGACCGACTATTTTTTGTATTATTAGGGAAACAAAAGACTTCTAACAGCTTGCAGGCCGTTTCACGCGGAAGCAGCTTCAGTTAGAGCGAGTTGCCCACCTGCTTAATTGCGCGGGTTCAATACAAATCGTGAAGGTCCGGCACCAATACAGCTTTTTCTGTTGCCTCCTTAGCTCAGTTGGTAGAGCAGTGGACTCTTAATCCATGGGTCACAGGTTCGAGCCCTGTAGGGGGCATCTAATATTTACATACAAAAGCCTATCATATAGGCTTTTTTACTTACTCTCAACTATTTTTGCCCCATCATTTGCCCCACTTTTAAATCTATCTTTTCTTTTTGAATCAAATTACATCTTAACAAATAGTGTAAAGCCAGTTACTTTTGCTTTGATGCCATACAATATTTTCATGTAGAGAAGACAAATTTTATCTTCTCTTTTTATTTTCAAAATGATAAAAACTGATTTTCTTTTCATGAATCAGACTGAAATTTCCAAATTGTCCATTTATTTTATTGACATTTCCTATAAAAAATGTAGAATACTTCTATTATCAAACTATACTATATAGGGGGAGTATTGAAATGAAATTTTCTAATCGTTTATTGCTATTCCTTGCAGGAGTTGTTTTTGTCCTTTTAGCACTTTTTCTATTTACAAACCCAGCAGCTAATCTTGTTGCTTACAGCTGGTGGATTGCATTTGGTTTATTGGTTGCTTCTATAGCAGCTATTTTAAGCTATTTCTCTGTACCAAAAGAGCTTCGCTCACCTGTTTATCTTTTCCAAGGATTATCAACCTGCTCTTAGCTCTTTACCTCGTTGCCTATGGATTGTGACCTTACCTGTCATCATTCCAACCATTTTAGGAATTTAGTTAATTGTAGAAGCCATTATAGCTTTCTTTAAAGGTAATTGTCTAGGACTGATTTTCTCTGCTATTGGCAATCACATCATGTGGGTGGCGCTACTTGTATTTCTGCTTAGATTAGTCATTTTGTTCAATCCAATAGCTACAAGCGTCTTTGTCATTTATGCCGTTGCTTTTGCATTTTTAATTGCTGGTTTTACCTATATCGTTGATGCCTTTCGTAAATAATCTAGCTGCCATTTTGGGCATATTAAAATAGCTGGGAAGTTACATTCTCAGCTTTTTCATATCTTATTTGTCACTTTTTCGCATTCCATTCAGCATAGAATTGATCTAAGTATTCTTCCAAAAAGTGATGTCTACTTTCTGCCATTTTTTGAGCAGCAGCGGTATTCATCATGTCTTTTAATTTGAGTAATTTCTCATAGAAATGCATGATAGCTGAACTCTTCCCAGTACGATATTCTTCCAATGTCATGTTTTCTCTCGGCTGCAAATCTGGATCGTGAATCGGTCTCCCTATATGACCTGAATAAGCCATAGCTCGCGCTATTCCAATCGCTCCAATCGCATCCAAACGGTCAGCGTCTTGAACAATTTTCCCCTCCAAAGTGCTGATATTCTTCTGTTGATAATCACCTTTAAATGACATTGTTGAAACAATCTCTAACACATGAGCTATTTCCACCTCTGAAGCCTGATGATTCTGTAGCCATCGCTCAACCTTTTGCAAGCCCACTTCTTCACTCTCATTTAACTTCCCGTCAGCTATATCATGTAGCAAGGCAGCTAGCTCGCAAATAAAAACATCTGCTTGTTCTTGTGTAGCAATTTCTACAGCATTGTTCGTGACACGCACAATATGCCACCAGTCATGCCCGCTCATCTCGTCTTTCAGTTCAGCATAAACAAAATCTCTCGCTTCTTGAAGAATTTTCGCTTGTCTATCCGTTATCATCTGTCACCCTTTTTATTTATATACACAAAAATCTCGAAGCGATTTTGAGATTTTTTGATTGGACTCACTTTTCAAGCCCAATCGTTTTCATTTTTTGTTGAATTTGTTGATACACGTGATTCCAGTCATTTGGATTTGCAATATCTAAATCATCCGTTGCAATTCTCATTTTAGGACTATAATTGTAATCTTCATACCAATTTTGATAATGCTTGTAAAGCAGCTGATAGTAGTCAGCGAGCCCATTTTCTTCATTTGGTTGCTCATAATCGCGACCACGTTTTTTGATATTGTTCATAATATGATCGAAACTTCCGTCTAAATAAATCAACAAATCTGGCGCCTTCTTAGGCAAACCTTGGATTTCTTCCATCATATTGTCCAAAAGTTCCAAGTAGATATTGTACTCTTGCTCACTAATGCTGCCTTTGAGGGTATTGATGTAAGTAAACAGAGCATCTTCATAAATAGAACGATCTAGAATGTTATTGTCATCATGATAGGCCGCTTTAATCATTTTAAAGCGTTTGTTTAGAAAGTAAATCTGCAAAGCAAAACCATATTTATCAGGGTCTTCATAATACTTATCCAAAATAGGGTTTTCTTCTACAGGTTCAAAAAAAGGCTGCGTTCCTAATTCCTCGGCTAGTCGATAAGTGTAAGTCGTCTTGCCTACCCCAATCATGCCCGCTAAAATAATCACTATCTTCCTGCACCTCCCAAATCTATCCAATATCAGGTTATCGGTCTCAACCGAACCACCACATATTGTACCAAAGAAAATGTTAGCACAATATATTGATGACGTCAAGATATAAAACTTCTAAATGTACAAACAAAAATAACCTTGTATAAAGAAGCGCAATCAACTCCAATACAAGCGTTATTTTAGGATTCTCCATTCGTGACAGTAAATTTAATATGCGAATAATCTTTTTCTAAATCTTTTCCTTTCAAAAAAGCCGTCGCATCTTTTTTAATCTGAACGAGGTCAATTCTTTGCGCTTGTGCTGCAAATACACAACCACAATAACATTGGCGGTAAATGTCGTACTCCTCGCACATTTCGACCGAGCGCTTATAGCCTTGATTTTTCTTGAAATCACTAGGAAGATACTGCGTTGCGTAAACTTTCTGCACTTCAATTCCAACGCTATTGATCGTCTGCGAATTTTTATGAGGGCTGATTGTCAAGGCACTTCCAAAATAGTCAAATCCCAAATCAACCGCCACTTGCGCTGTCTTATCCAAGCGATAATCATAGCAGACTTTGCAACGATCGCCACCTTCTGGCTCTTCTTCCAAACCGTGTACTGTCCGGAAAAATTCCTGAGGCTCATAGGGAGCTTCTAAATATTGAACATGATTACCAGTATTTTCATTAAAATCGTGAACAAATTTTTGTGCAACATAGGCGCGGCGTTGGTATTCTGCTTTGGGGTGAACATTTGAATTGGCAAAATAAACCGTCACGTCCGCATACTGGGTCAAATACTCCAGTGTATAAGTTGAGCAAGGTGCACAGCAGGTGTGCATTAAAATCGTAGGACGCTTCTGGTCTGCTTCCCAAACTTTGACCATTTTTTGCATCACGCGGTCATAATTGATCTTTTGATTGGGATTCATCTTGCTCAAAACGTCTTCAACATCAATCATCGTTCTCTCCTTAGAATGTAAGACTATTTTACCACAGAAAGAGAGTGGAGACAAATGGACAAAAGAGAATGGCTTTGTCAAGTGGTACTAATTTATTAAGTAACAGCAATAAATTCCTAATATTCATCGAACATTTTTGGAGCTTCTATTTTTACTTTGTATCCTTTTTGTCTTCTATATGAACTCAAGCTAAAAAAGAGGTTGAGACAAAAGTTCCCAACCTCATGCATTTTATAGTTTGGCTTGTAAGACGCAGTGGTTGGTTGGATAACCTTATCCCTTGTTATACCGGTGATAGCGGCTATCCTAACCAACTGTGCAGAGGTGAAAGTCAAAACAGTCCTGTGGACTGTTTTAGGTCAGCAACTAGAAATTGGGACTTGCTGAAAAATCAAATTCTTCGAATGATTGATTTCTGTCCCACTCTCAAAATTGAACATGGTTAAGAGCTGCATTTCAAAAAGCATTTAACTAGCCACATATTCAGACATTCTCACATCTCTTTATTGTCCGTGCTAAGCCTGTCACTTAAGATAATTATGGAGCAAGTAGGACACTCTGACCCTGAAACTACTCTAGCTATTTATAATCACGTCACAAAAAACGCAAGAAAGAATGCTATAGACGCTCTAAACAAGTTATAATCTTTTGCCCCTTTTTTGCCCCTCCTTGCCTTTAATCGTGTTTCAGACAATAGTAAAACCCTTGATATTACAAGGGTTTTAGTTATATATTACATCATCCCGCCCATCATACTTGGATCCATTGCTGGAGTTGGACTGGCTGGTTCTGGTTGGTTAGCAACAACTGCTTCAGTTGTTAAGATGAGGCTCGCTACTGAAGCTGCATTTTGAAGGGCAGAACGAGTAACCTTGACTGGGTCAATAATCCCAGCATCAATCATATTCACCCATTCACCTGTAGCAGCATTAAAACCAGTTCCTGCTTCCGAATTTTTCAAGCGGTCAATGACGATAGAACCTTCAAATCCTGCATTCAAAGCAATTTGGCGAACAGGTTCTTCTAACGCACGAAGAACGATGTTGCGACCAGTTGCTTCATCACCTGATAAGTCTAAGGCTTCAACAGCACTTAAAACATTCACAAAGGCTGTTCCACCACCTGAAACAATTCCTTCTTCGACAGCTGCGCGAGTTGCATTGAGGGCATCTTCGATGCGGAGTTTCATTTCTTTGAGTTCTGTTTCTGTTGCAGCACCAACTTTGATGACAGCTACACCGCCTGACAATTTCGCTAAGCGTTCTTGGAGCTTTTCACGGTCAAAGTCAGATGTAGAACTTTCGATTTGGGATTTGATAACAGCCACACGGTTGGCAATAGCTTCGGCATCGCCAGAACCTTCAACGATAACGGTGCTATCTTTATCCACAGTTACTTTTGAGGCTTGTCCGAGCGCTTCAATCGTTGCGTCTTTCAATTCCAGACCAAGATCTTCTGTAATCACTGTACCGCCAGTCAAGATAGCAATATCTTCTAGCATTGCTTTACGACGGTCCCCAAATCCTGGCGCCTTCACAGCGACGACATTGAAAGTACCGCGGATTTTATTCAACACAAGAGTTGGAAGAGCTTCACCATCCACATCATCTGCGATAATCAAAAGCGGACGGCTTGTTTTCAAAATATTTTCCAACAAAGGAAGAATTTCTTGAATATTAGAAATCTTCTTATCTGTAATCAAAATATATGGATTATCTAAGTCAGCAACCATTTTTTCATTGTCTGTCACCATGTATTGGGAAAGGTAACCGCGGTCAAATTGCATTCCTTCAACCACATCTAGCTCCGTTTCCATACCTTTTGATTCTTCAATAGTAATAACACCGTCATTGCCAACTTTTTCCATAGCTTCAGAGATGTATTCACCGACTTTTTCACTACGTGATGAAACAGCCGCAACTTGCGCAATAGCTTCTTTGTTAGAAACTGGAACAGAGTTTGCTTTTAAGGCTTCAACAGCTGTTGCAACAGCTGTTTCAATACCACGACGAATGCCGATTGGGTTTGCACCAGCCGTTACATTTTTAATCCCTTCGCGGACAATGGCTTGGGTCAGTACAGTCGCAGTGGTTGTTCCATCACCAGCAATATCATTGGTTTTTGAAGCAACTTCTGACACCAATTTAGCTCCCATATTTTCAAAATGATCTTCGAGTTCGATTTCTTTTGCAATGGTTACACCATCATTTGTGATGAGTGGTGAACCAAATGATTTTTCAAGAACAACATTGCGGCCTTTAGGACCTAAGGTTACTTTAACGGTATCTGCTAAAATATCGACGCCGCGCACCATGGCGCTTCTTGCATCTGCTGAAAATTTAATATCTTTTGCCATTTTTACAATTCCTCTTTCTATAAATTTTTATTTATTCAACAATCGCTAAAATATTTGCTTCATTGACAACGAGGTACTTTTCTTCGCCATCTTTGACTTCAATTCCCGCATGGCTTTCAACGAGAACGGTATCACCAGCTTTTACGCTTGGCGCAACGAGTTCACCGTTGAGTGTACGAATTCCATCCCCCGCAGCTACAACTTTTGCTGTCTTTGTTGCGTCTTGTCCTGCACCTGCAATGACAAAACCACCAACTTTTTGTTCTTTTTCTTCTACTTTTAAGACCACACGGTCGCCTAATGGTTTAAGCATTTGTTTACCTCCAATATCTTGTTTTAGCACTCTACAAGTGCGAGTGCTAATATTTACATTTTCTATTGTATCACTTGGTCAGAAATAGTCAAGAAAAAAACTCTGTCAAACGACAAAGTTTTTAGGGGGAAAGCAAATAAATTTTTATCGAACCAATCTTAATTTTTCTTCAAAATCATCAATGACTCTTTGAAGATTCAGTCGTCCTTTGTAAATACCATAACCAAAGACAAGCATGGCTAATATTCCCAACACTGCTAGGATTATTCCAAGAACAAAGGCAATGAGATTGGTTTGACGGAAGAAATAGATCAGAACAAGACCGATACTAGCAATAGTAAAGAAGAGACTAAACCAACGTCCGAGATTTTCAATCATGTGTTTTTGATATTGAATTTCCGTTTCATATCCTTGAATCAATTCTTGTTCTGTCATAATTTTCTCCTATTTTTAGTATTTCAATCCTGGGTTGAAGAATCCAACCAATACACCAAGGAAGGCTACTACAACGAGAAGTAACATTACTTTAATTGGTGAAAGATTTTTCTTCGCCATCAACCACCAGCAAAAGACGATAAACAAAGCTGTCAATAGACCTGGATAGACACCGTCTAATTGATCTTGTAGTACCAAGAAAGCTTTTCCTGAAGAGTCTTTCAATTTGAAAGCTGTCTTAACAGGTACCCATGTCGCTGCAACAGCACCGATAACCATACCACCAATGATAGAAACAGACTTACGGATAGCTTGTCCTTGAGGTCCGACAAGAAATTCAACTGCTTTGTCACCAAGTTCATAGCCTTTAAAGTAGGCGAATTTCATACCAAAGTAGGCGAGCAAGTTCCAAACCACGATATAGAAAATCGCACCAAGTGGTGAGCCACCATTTGACAAACCGAGAGCAATACCTAGTATAATCGGAATCAAGGTACCAACAATCAGTGAATCACCAATTCCTGCAACAGGTCCCATCAGCCCCGCACGAAGACCGTTAATCGTTTCGTCGTCTACTCCATCAGCACCATTAGCACGCGCCTCTTCTAGACCAGCTGTAATCCCTACAATCAAAGCACCTAATTGAGGTTCTGTGTTGAAGAATGCTGTGTAAGTGTGCATTGCTTTTGCTTGATCTTCTTTTTTAGAATATAATTCTTCCACGATTGGCAGCATTGAAGCTAGGTAACCAAAGGTTTGCATGTGTTCTTGTGAGAAGCAAGTTAAGTTCCCATAATACCAATGATGGAAAGATTTTCCTAATGTTTTTTTCGTTAATTTAACCATTTTAAATATCCTCCTCATCGTCGTCATCATCAAAACTTGCACTTGAAGCTGCTTGTGCTCTTACATTTTTAGCCATTTGAATTTCATAGAATAATACTGCGAAAATCAATGAAATTACTGCACAAGATACAAGGTTAAGTCCTAGTGAAGCTGCTAAAGTAAATCCAACAAAGAATGGAATGAAATCGACAGCTTTTTCAACAATTTGTTTCAAGAGGATTGCAATTCCGACACATGGAAGGAGAGAACCGACTGTAAAGAGGGTTTTCATTGGAATACCGTCCAATGGAAGTGCCGTTTTCAAGGCCGTAACTGCATCTGCACCCAATTTACACATAATGAGGGTTGGCAAGAATGAGAATACCAAGTGTGAAATCCAAGGGAAGCCCCAGTCTACCATGTACAGGCGTTTAAATTCACCTTTTTCAACAGCTTTCCAACCAATATGTTGCCAAAGCAAGTTCATAGTAGCGGTACCATAGAAAAGAACTGTACCGACTGTACCAACGAGTGTTCCCATTGATTTAGCCAAGTTAGCAGCGTCTGCAGAGTCAAGTGATAGTCCTTGCGATTGAATGGCAACCATTGCCAGAGGAATCCCAATATAAGAAACCGCACGCACGTCAGCTGAAACCGTACCACCAGGTGTTACCAAAGCGATATAAACGAGCTGCATAGCAACCCCACAGATAATACCTAATTTCACATCTCCTAAAATCAGTCCTGAAACTAAACCACCTACAAGCGGGCGCCCAAGAGTATAGTTACCAATGGAAGTACCACCTAGACCAGGCATAGATGATAGACAGGCAAATAACCCTAGTAAAGCGGCTTGAAACCACGAAATTGTCATAATAAAGCCTCCTTAATGCTTATTATATTTTGTTAAAAACCAAATTTAGATTTGAAATCGTCCCAGTAGCCAATAGACACATCTGGCAAGAGTTGGAATTTCACTTTATAGCCAGCTTTTTGAATCGCTTCAAGTGCTTCCGCTTCCTCTTGTGTGATGGATTGGTTGTTTCCTAATTTAATAGCTCCTGGACGGTCATTGGCTGGACCAACGATGATTTCTTTGATATCACTAGGCACAAAACCTTGATCAACTAGTATTTCTTTCATATCAATTGGATTTTTAGTAATCAAGAAATAGCGACTATCGGAATCCAATACCTTTTGTGATTTTTCTTTCCATGCTTCTTTTGTCCAAACAAATGTTTTTTTATCAGAAGCTGCTTTGTAGGCTTGTTTCAAAACTGTATTTCCTGCTGCAGCATTATTGACAGCAACTAAGCCGTCACAAGGATATTCTTTTGCCCAACGAGTTACTGTTTGACCGTGAATCATACGGTCATCAATACGTACAAATGAAATTGTCATGATAAATCTCCTTTTTAATCTTTTTTAAATATCGTCTTCATCCTCTTCGTCACTAGCAACTACATCAAATTCTTGCAGCGCTGCGGATGCTTCTGAGAGAATGGCTTGTGCCAATTCTTTTCCTTCCAACATATCTTTCATCACTAAGCCTGTGAGTGCCATTGTCAAATTGAGACCACCAAGTACGACTGCAGTGTTTAACTTGCCAAGTTCTGATAAAACATTGCAAGCTGTCGTCAAAGGGCTTCCTCCGACAATGTCTGCCAACACCAAAACCGTATCTTCTGTTCCCAGATTTGCTAACGCTTGACGAAAGTCAAGAGCGAAATCTTCAACAGACTTGCCTTCTTTTAGACCTACTGCAATGACTTGGTCGGTCTTATCCCCAGCGAACATCCTCAAAGAGCTTTGCACACCTTCTGCTAGTCCACCATGACTGACTAGTACTAGATATTTCATGTTCTTTCCTCCTTCATTTCTGTCTTTATTTTACTAAATCTGGAACCGGTTTCACATTGTCAAATGTCACTTTGTAAAGATGACATTTGTTAGTTAAAATATGACAAATGTCATATAGTTTTTCAAAAAGAAAAATAGCCAGCTTTGAGCTCAAAAATCTCTCATCTGACTATTTTGATATTTATTCTTCGTTAAACTTCTATTTGCCTGTTTCTTCCATTTCCCTTTGAATACTTGGTAAGATACTGTCTATTTCATTGTTTTTGAGAGCATTTCCTAGTAAATAATCCAGTCGTTCCAAAGAATGATAATCTAAGTCTCTGCTAATATCTAACACCGAATGCTTCATCATATGATCCAGTCGTTGCGATGTCAGCGAATCCAGTCCAAAGTCATCTGCCTGTAAAATCTTTTTCGTCTGACTGCTTTTAACTACGGAAGTCAAGACAGAGGTCCCTTGTGATTTTGCAAATAGCTCTTGCTGATTTTTATGATTTTGACACAGCAATTTCATAAACTCCCAAGCTAATTTGTCCTGTTTTGTCTTTGAAGACATAGCAAAAAGAGATGTTTTCACTTGGGTCGCAGGAATGCCCGCTTTAGCGGCCGGCATAGGAATGCAGGTCCAAGAAAATCTAGAATATTTTGCCACATGGTAGGGATAGGGTTTGTAGGTTCGATATTGAGCCAAACTCATTGGATAAAAGGCGACCTTACCTTCATCAAAATCATTTGACGTTACCTTGTACCGTTGATTTAATGAATCCAATTTACTGATAAAGGAGAGTGCCTGATGCATTTCGACACTATCAACATTAACACCATTTTGATTTCTTAAATGCCCGTTATACGCCACCAAGGCTTGCTTCCAAGTATAATCCGTAATGCCATACTGGTCAATCAGACTGTCACCATCTGTATCCTTTGTTACTTTTTGACAAATCGCATATAAATCCTCTAAAGTCCAATTAGAGTCAGGAATTGAAATGCCTTCTTTTTCCAGCAGATCTTTATTAACACACATCATAACAGGATTGCTTTCAATCGGTAAAGCATAGCTATGCCCCTGATACTGTCCAGCTTGGTAGGCAACTGGATAGTAAGCCACGGCTTCTTCCTTACTAATCAAAGAATCCAAAGATTTGAATGCTCCAGAAGATGCCAACATTGAAAAATCATTTTCAGGCACCATAAATACATCTGCCTGCTCACCTTTTAGAATCTTTTCTGCTAGCCAATTGTCATAGTCTTTTTTAGGAATACCGCTCTCATAGACGACTTTGACGTTTGGATATGACTTTTCAAATTGGCGAATAATATTGTCTAACACTCTATTCTCACGACTATTCGGAACGTCCCAGCTACTGCCTGCATACACTCCAATTCGCAAAATCTTTTTTTGATTGGAAGTCCATAAAACAAAGCTAAGGGTCACTAAAAGGAGAGCCGAGATGAACATCGTCAAATACCTCATCCGCCACTTCATTTGTCATTGTCCTTACTAAAATCACGTTGGGTAACACCTGTCTGCACAGCCCAAATAGCTAATTGCGTGCGATCTCGCAAATTTAATTTCGTCAGAATACCTGACAAGTAATTCCGCACTGTCCCTTCAGACAAGAACAACTTCGCTGCAATTTCCTTGTTTGAAACTCCAAAACCAATTTGTTGGATAATCTTCCACTCAGTCTGACTCATATCTTCTACATTTTCTTCCGCAACAGAAATGGCAAAATTCGACTGCGCCATTTGTGAAAAGATTTTAAACACTTTGCTAGCAATGTTGGGGTTAATCATAGCACCGCCTTTGTGAACCGTTTGAATGGCTTGATGCAGTTCGTCAGTAGAAACTCCTTTTAAAATGTAACCAGAAGCTCCGTATTTCAATGCTGAAAAAATGAAATCATCGTCATCAAAAGTTGTTAAAATGATAATTTTGATATCTGGATAGTGCTCCTTGACCGCTTTTGTACAGAGAACGCCATCCATAACAGGCATTCGAATGTCCATCAAAATCACATCTGGATGTATATGGTGAAGTTTTTCGAGCACTTCCTTGCCGTCACCGACTGTTCCCACCACTTCAATATCTGAATGAGCCGATAAAATAATTTGTAAAGACTCACGAATCAAGGCCTGATCATCTGCAATTAAAACTTTAATCATTCTTTCCTCCTATTTTCGGAATTTTAATATAGGTATAAAAGCCATTACGATTTTCAAAATGGACACTACCACCAATAATCGCTAGGCGTTCCTGCATTTGCTTTAGACCATAACCATAGTGAAGCTCGTCAAAACCAACTCCATCATCTTGTATAGTCATGATATAATTCTCTTCTTCTAATAACTCAATCCAAACCGTTTTGGCATGCCCATGCCGTACCGAATTGGTAATGGACTCTTGAATCACCCGAAAGACAATATCTTCTTTTGCAACATCCAAATCAATTGTGGTCCATTCATAGCGAAAATGAATTTCCAAATTAGAAATGGCTTCATATTCTCGAATAATTTTGAACAACGCTTCCTTTAAGCTATTATTTTCTAAAGCACCAGGTCGCATTTTATTGAGTGAACCTCGCACATCACGGATACCATCTCGTACAACCACAGAAACATTTTCTAACTGTTCCTTAGCACGATTTTTGTCAATATCCACCAATACTTTAACTGCATCAATCCCCGCAGAAATCCCTGTCAAAGCATGCCCTAGCGTATCATGAATTTCTCTAGCGATTCGTTTTCTTTCACGGTCTTCCGCAATTTTTTCAGATAAGGCTAAATAACTATTCAACTCGCGATTGGCTTGTGCCGCCATCCGCAGTTCTTCTTCAATATGGTGCTTTTCGGTCATTGCAGATAAAATATAAAAGAGCAAAGAAATCATAAACACAACCAGATTTAGTGAAAAGAGAAAATTCTTTCCAAAAAGGAGGACCATGCGAATAGATTCTGGACAAAAGCGAATATAAGTATCTAACGAAGGCAATTTAACAAAAAGCGACATCAAATCATAGTTGGATAAGAGCAACATAGTAAAGCTCAAAATGATAAAGGAAAACCAATATTTCCGATCTTTTGAAGTGTTAAACTCCTTGGAACCGTAAAAAATATCCGCAAAAACCAAGAGAATCAGACCATTATAAGAAGAATGCAAGACAGCAAAGATAACTAACATCAGCAAAATCTCAATAATAGTTACTTTATCATAAACAGATAGCTGATTTGGATGCTTCTCACGGTAATAAAAAACCAATAATAAGCAAGCATAAAAGGCAATCGACATCCAAAAACTAAAGCTCGGCGAGCCTGGGATAGCATCCAAACGCCCCAATAGTGAATGAGCATAACCTCTTGCGACCACGTAATTTGTTGCAAAAAGATAAATAGAGGCATTATAAACAATGGCAATGAAATTGATGACCATTAAAGCAATCTTGCTATAAAAAATACTTTTATTTCGTCTCATTATTGCCACCCTGTAATTGTATATTGCCCAATGTTATCTTTATTCACCAAATGAACAGGAATCAGGTACTCCTTTTTGTAAGATTGATGCTTCATCATGCGCTCAATCACTTCTGTCACCTTTCTGCCCATTTGAATCGGAGACTGGGCAACCGTTCCTTGAATATCATTGGTGTTGGCAAGGAAATTCTTAATATCAGGCGAGCCATCTACGCCATAAATTGCAATCTTGTCTGTCACACCTTGATCTTTTATGGCTGCGAGAGCTCCGATTGCAGCACGATCATTTAAAGACATGACCACATTAAATTGCATTCCTTCGTTCAATGCTTTTTTTACTTGAGGCATACTTTCTTCCGTCTGCCCCAATGTTTCCCGCTTAGAAACCACCTGATAAGCAGGATGCCCTTTAATCGTATCTAAAAATCCTTGAATCCGATCCATCGCAGACACAGCGTTATGATGTTCCAATAGTAAAATCTTCGCACTTGACAATCGTTTCATCATATCGTTTGCTATCAACACACCGGCTTGATAATTGTTTGACACAATAGTAGTATCAACTTTTGCATCTTTGCTAACAGGTGCATCCACAACAATAATCTTGATTCCCGCTTTTCTGGCTTTATTTAAAGAAGTCAGAATCTTTGGACTGTCACTCTTAACTGGGTTTATAACAATCACATTTACTCTTTCTTGAACAAAATAATCAATCTGCTGACTTTGCTTGTCTTCGTCTAATTCTGGGTCCCGCACATAAAGTCGACTTCCTTGTTGATTGGTTTTTTTCTCAATTTCAGCATTTAAGGTTTTATAAAAATCATTGTTCATCGTCATATAGGTCGCTCCTATCTTGACTTGCTTGCTATCTGATGAATCCCCTTTTACATAGAGGAAAACTAAGCTAGCCAAGACGAAGACAAACAGAAAAAATAATAGATATTTACGATAATAGCGATATTGCTTTTTTCCTTTACCTGCTCCCATTTTTCTCCTTATCAACAGCAATCTTAAACAGAAAACTTTGTTTTATCTAGGTTTATTATATTATATTTATACAAAAAAGCAAAACCTCGCCAAAAAAAAGAAGTGTGAAAACTTGAAAAATCCCCCTAACTTCCTTGTTTTTAAACTCAAGTTGAAATCAAATACAACACCTTCTCAGACTGTTGACTTCTATCTTGCGCATGTTATTCGTACTTTGTTAAAAGTATAAAATGTTGATTATTTTTCACCAACTAAAAATAGCTAAACTGAATTTTATCCAGCCTAGCTTATCTTTATTAAAATGGCAATTCCTCTTCTTCCAGAAGCAAATCTGCCAAGTCTGCACCTGCATTATTTTCACGAAGAGCTCGCTGTGCACGACTTTCTAATAGCTGGAAGCCATTGCAAAGTACTTCTGTGACATAGTGGGTAACATTGTCCTTCTCATAGCGGCGAGTGCGAAGTTCACCGTCTAGCGAAATCAGGCTGCCTTTACTTGCATAACTTGCCAAAGTTTCGGCTAACTTACCCCAGACAACGACATTTACAAAGTCCGCTTCTCGTTCACCATTTTGTCCTTTGTAGCGACGATTGACAGCAAGTGTTGCACGCGCCACAGATTTATCATTAGCTGTTTTGTTTAACTCTGGTGTATTCACCAAGCGACCAATTAAAATTACTTTATTATACATTTTCTTTTCCTCCTAACTATTTATTCGTAAGAGAAAAGAAAAAATCGTGAAAATTCACGATTAAAACTTAATTTCTATTTTACCCTTGCCAATGCTTAGTTGGATCAAATGCTGTTCCTACCACTTCTGAACTTGCTAATTCAATAATCCCACGTTTTTGCGGAGCATTGGGCAATTGTAATTCACGAGGGCTGCACATCATACCAAAACTCTTTTCTCCACGCAACTCACCAGGGAAAATCAAGTTTCCTTTTGGCATCATAGCACCCGGAAGCGCCACAATCGTCTTGAGACCTACTTTAGCATTAGGCGCACCTGCTATGATTTGAACCACTTTATCTGCTGCTACTTTTACTTGACAAATATTAAGGTGATCACTATCTGGATGAGCTACCATTTTCACAATTTCACCTACTACAAATTTTGGGGAAAGATCATTGACTAATTCTGGTTCAAAACCTGCTTGGCTTAATTCTTGATTCAGAATTGAAATTTCTTCATCTGTCAGAAAAACTTGCCCACGTTCGGTAATATTAAAAAGATTAGAAACCTGAAAAATATTCCAAGCAACTGTTTCTCCATTGTCCAAACGATAAATACGCGCTACGTTTCCCTTGCGTTCAGCAGCTAACTTAACTCCTTGACCGTCTGCAACAATCACCATCAGCACGTCTCCAACGTGCTCTTTATTATATGTAAAAATCATTATTTCTCCTATATGTTCAGTTTAACTGGGCTAAAAATTCATTGATTTGCGTCTTCGTTTTTCGCTCGCGATTAACAAAACGACCAATTTCTTGTCCATTTTCTAGGACTACTAGGCTAGGAATCCCATACACATCCCACTTTTTGGCAACTTCCATATAATCGTCACGATTGACCTCAACAAAGGTAAAATCAGGATTTTCTGCTTCAATCTCAGGCAAAAAAGGTTTAATAAAACGACAATCTCCACACCACTCGGCTGTGAAAAAGAACACAATCTTTCCTTCGCGTTTCACAAATGATGCCAATTCTTCTATATTTGCTGGAATAATCATTGTTCTTCCTCATAGGTCAATTCGCCATTTTCATATACAAATGTGATGTGCCGATCATCTTCATACACCACACCACCAACCAATCGATGCTCATCTGACTTGTATAACTGCACATATAGTGTGGCAATATCGCCTAGCTCAGACAAACTTTTCCGAATTTCCGCAACTAATTGCTCACGCCGCTCAGCTTCTTTTCGCTCGTCCAACGTTTTTTTAGTAGCATAAGCTGCAAGCCCTACTCCCGCAAGTGCAGCCGTTGTTAATAGAATCTTTTTAGCTTTCATGACAATATTTTAACACAAAAGATAAATTGGGACAAATCGAAACACTACTGTTTTTTATATTTGAATGCTACCCAACTATGATAGAAAATGCTAAAATAAGAACAGAAAGAAGGTTAATGATGTCAGAATTATTTTCAAAAATCAAAGAAGTAACAGAAATTGCTGCCGTTTCAGGGCATGAAGCGCCTGTTCGCAATTATTTGCGTAAAAAAATCACTCCTCATGTAGACGAAGTCATAACCGACGGCTTAGGTGGTATTTTCGGAGTAAAACATTCAGAAGCTATTAATGCACCACGTGTCTTGGTAGCTGCCCACATGGATGAAGTTGGCTTCATGGTGAGTGAAATCAAACCCGACGGAACATTTCGTGTAGTGCAAATCGGCGGTTGGAATCCACTCGTCGTTAGCAGCCAACGATTTAAATTGTTTACTAGTACAGGAGATGAAATTCCTGTGATTTCAGGCTCCGTTCCGCCACATTTGACACGTGGAACAGGTGGACCAAGTCTACCAAGGATTGAAGATATTGTTTTTGACGGTGGATTTGCTGATAAAGCAGAAGCTGAAAGCTACGGCATTCGTCCAGGCGATACGATTGTACCAGACAGCTCTGCTATTCTCACAGCTAATGGGAAAAACGTTATCTCAAAAGCTTGGGACAATCGTTACGGTGTCCTCATGGTGAGTGAACTGGTTCAAGCTCTGGCTGGACAAAAGCTTAACAACGAACTTTATGTTGGAGCCAATGTCCAAGAAGAAGTCGGATTGCGTGGAGCCCATGTTTCAACGACTAAGTTTGACCCAGAAGTTTTCTTGGCAGTAGACTGTTCGCCTGCTGGCGACATTTACGGAGATCAAGGAGCTATCGGAGAAGGGACTCTAATTCGTTTCTTTGACCCAGGTCACCTCATGTTGCCAAATATGAAAGATTTCCTTCTAACAACAGCAGAAGAAGCAGGCATCAAGTATCAATACTACTGTGGCAAAGGCGGAACCGATGCAGGCGCTGCTCATCTCAAAAACGGTGGTGTGCCTTCTACAACTATTGGTGTTTGTGCACGTTACATTCATTCTCATCAAACACTCTACGCAATGGACGACTTTCTACAAGCTCAAGCTTTCTTACAAGCTCTTGTTAAGAAATTGGATCGTTCAACTGTTGATTTGATAAAAAACTATTAAAAAATGCATATTTGAAAAGGCTGTAGACAGTGATGTCTCAGCCTTTTTCTGCTCTCGTTTTTTCACTTATTGTTTAATCCCATTAACTTACGTAATTCGGGGATTCGTTGCAACTGTGGGACAATGAGCATTGTCACAAATACTCGTAAAGGAATTTCAAAAACAGACCATGCCCGAGTAGCGTATAGTGCAACAAAGGGTACTCCATATTGTAAATGGAGAGCTAAGGGCGTTAAGGTAAAGGTCCCTACTCCCATAACAGCGACAGTTGCTAGTGTCACCCAAAGCCAGTCTTTCTTCCGTTCAAATCGTAATTCTTTGCCATAAAAGAAATAACCATAGAGAATACCTTGCAAGGCTTCAATCAATGTAAACCAGATAATGAATGGTTGCCCCTGACTCAAAAAGAAAAAGGAAAGCATATCATATACGGCAGAAACCAGACCAGATAAAATCGGACCAGCGACACTTCCCATAAGGGTATAACCAATGAAAGCTGGGCTCAGCTTCAACAAACGAGGGATGACAAAGATTGAAAACTTCTCTAAGACAAAGCAGAGAGCTACAATCATAGCAAGGGCAACCAAAAGTTGCACCGACAACTTAGGCGAGTTTTTTCTCATATTCGCTCCTTTTCTTTCGGGAGCCGTCAAAATGACAGCGGATGCAATGGTCTACCGCACAAATGTTTCGTTGTATGGCAACATCCCATCCATACACACTTAACGCAGACCACTTACTCTGTGCAAATGAATTGCTCTTTCATTCTATCACATTTTAACTATTTAGAAAACCTCCTTTTACCTAATCGCTTATTAGATATTTTCTCACATTTGCAAGGAAATAGAGAGAGCCTGTGATGAGCAGCAGCTCTTTCTCTCCATGCTTGACTTTTTTGTATTGCTCCAAATAAGGTAACCACTCTACATATGCTAACTTTTCTCGCTTTGCCAAGCCTTGCATTTCTTCTGTTGAAAAACTCCGTGAATCCTCAAATGTAGTGAGAAATAACTGAGATTTGGAAACAGTTTTTAACAAAGCAACCATTTCATCCAATGCCTTGGTCTGAATACAAGAAAATAAAATGTGCTTTTGATAATCTGGGAAATAGCTTTCTAGGGAAGCTATCAGAGCTTTCATTGCATGAGGATTGTGCGCACCATCTAGCAAAATCAACGGTGCATTTGTAATTTTCTCCAAGCGAGCAGGCCAATACGTTTGTTTCAATGCTCGTCGCACCTCATTTTCACTCAACAATGGTAAACCTTTCAAGTAGCAATATTGATCGCATAATTCAAGTGCAAGTCCTGCATTTTCAACTTGATGAATGCCCAAAAGAACAGTTTGATAGTCTTCTTTCTGCCGAAAGGCATTGGAAAAGAGGAAGTCTTCTCCCTCTTCTAAGCCTTGCACAGACTCCACTTGATAATCTTTCCCATAGCAGACATGAGAAGCCTGATGTTGCTGAGCAATAGTGTGAATAACTGCCAGTGTTTCTGAAGAAATCTTCCCTGTCACCACTGGTACCCTCTCTTTGATAATACCTGCCTTCTGCTCTGCAATGTCTGCTAGTGTGGCACCTAAAATAGCCGTGTGATCTAGTCCGATTGTCGTAATAGCTGTCAAATCCGGTCGACACACATTAGTACTGTCCAATAAACCACCCAGACCTACTTCCATTATGACCACATCTACCTCTTGCTGGCAGAAATAATCATAAGCCAACGCCGTGATAATCTCAAACTCTGTTATTGCCTGCAATACCGTATCATCTACCTGCTTTTTTAATAACTCTTGATAAGATTGCAACAAAGAATAAAAGTCTTCGTCTGAAATAGGTAAACCATTGATTGCAATTTGCTCATTATAGTTAAGAAGATAAGGCGATGTAAACGTTCCAATACACAACTTCTTTACTTGCAATAGCTGACGTAAATGCGCAATCGTTGATCCTTTTCCATTGGTACCTGCAATGTGAATGACCGAGATTTGTAAATGCGGATTACCTCGCAATGCTAATAGTCGTCTCACTCGTTCTAAGCCTAAATGCGGCTCTTTTGTTTGGTGTTGGTGCAACCATTCTAACTGTTCTTCCTTTTGTATCATTGTCCTTCTCATCCAATCTATAATGCTCTCATTTTATCATAGAAGTGAGATTTCTACAAAAGGAATTTACCAAAAAATGAGCAAGAAAAGAAGAGAAAAGCTATTGCGCACCAAATGACTGAAAATGGAGAACTCCAAACGAGGAAGTGGCTTGGGAATAAAGAGCGAAAACAGAAATCCTAAGCCCGTATAAACGATAAAACAACTGATATCAGCTGGATTTCGTAAAAGGATAAAAAACAAACTCCCTATCACAAAACTCATTCTTGCTTGATCTTTTGAAACAAAAAGATGAATAATAATGAACTGCACCCCAAAAGTTAGACAAGAAAACTCTAACTTTTGGGATGTTATTTTTATGAAATTAAGTTATGAAGACAAGGTTCAAATCTATTACTTGCGAAAAAGCGGCGCAACTCTCAAGTCATTATCAAAACAGTTTAACCTCAATCAGTCAGGGATCGAATATCTGATTCGACTAATTGATAGGCATGGAGTAGACATTGTCAAGAGAGGTAAGAAGACTTATTATTCTCCTGAACTAAAGCAAAAAATCCTTCATCAAGTTCTTCTTGAAGGGCGTTCTCAATTGTCAGTCTCTCTCGATTTTGCCCTTCCTAACAGGGGGACTCTCCCAAATTGGCTGGCACAATATAAGAAAAACGGCTATACTATTGTTGAGAAACAAAGAGGGAGACCACCAAAGATGGGACGTAAGAAAAAGAAAACTTGGGAAGAAATGACGGAACTAGAGCGACTTCAAGAAGAGAACGAGCGTCTTAGAACGGAGAATGCCTATCTAAAAAAGTTGAGGGAGTTACGCTTAAGGGACGAAGCCTTACAGCGCGAAAAGCAGAGACAATTAGAGAGATGGTCAAGGAAGGATTCCGATTAAGTTTCCTACTAGCTACCGCTAAACTCTCTCGTGCAACTTACTATTACCAGCTAAAACAGCTAGATAAACCAGACAAGGATCAAGAGTTAAAAGCTGAAATTCAATTGATTTATGATGAGCACAAGGGAAACTATGGTTATCGTCGAATTCATCTTGAACTGAAAAATCGTGGTTTTCATATCAATCACAAGAAAGTTCAGCGATTGATGCAAGTGATGGGGCTACAAGCTCGAATTCGCCGTCAACGGAAATATTCTTCTTACAAGGGGGAGATTGGTAAGAAAGCAGAGAATCTCATTCAGCGTCAGTTTGAAGGCTCTAGGCCTTACGAAAAGTGCTATACAGATGTAACCGAATTTGCCTTACCAAACGTCAATGGAAAGCTCTACCTGTCTCCTATTTTAGATGGGTATAATAGTGAAATCATTGCCTTTACCTTGTCACGTTCACCTGACTTGAACCAGGTCAGAACAATGTTAGCCAAGGCTTTTCCTGCTGGAACCTACAAGGGAACCATTCTCCACAGTGACCAAGGCTGGCAGTATCAGCACCAGTCTTATCATCAATTCTTAGAAGCGAAAGGAATTGTCCCATCTATGTCTCGCAAGGGCAATAGTCCAGACAATGGGATGATGGAGTCCTTCTTTGGCATCCTCAAATCGGAGATGTTCTACGGTTATGAGAAGAGTTATCAATCGCTTGATGAGCTGGAGAAAGCTATTGCAACTTATATTGTTTATTACAACAATAAACGGATTAAAACAAAACTAAAAGGACTTAGTCCTGTGCAGTACAGAACTAAATCCTTTCACTAATATTTTTTGTCTAACTTTTTGGGGGCAGTACATAAATGACCGTACTTCAGGCACCAGAGCTATCACATCAACACCCAGCAAAAAAAGAGAGGAGTGGATGAACAGGCTCATAAATAATTGTTGACTTTCTGAAACAGCAGCCGTCCCTTCTAAAATCATCAGATAAACTCCTATCGCATTGATAAATACCATCATGAGATAGGATAATCGCAGGAGAAGCCAGTAACGAGCCGTTAAGATTTCTGATTTAAAATCTGTTAACTCTCTGGAAAAATAGCGAAAATAAAGCAAGCCACAAGAAAATAGAATGAACAAAAATACAAAACTTGACTGCTGAAAGGTCAATGATTTGGACAATGGCGTCGTCAGCAATACCAAAGCAATCTGTGTCAGAACGATTAGCAAACTCATTTGAAGAATATTTTTTATCTTTCTCATTTCAACTCCTTTTTCTACCTTTTTAGTATAAAATATTTCAAAGGTTTCCTCAGAAGATGCCCTAAAAATTTATTTTTTATCTTCAAATAGTAAAAAATGAAAGCAAAGTAAAACACATTTCCCTCAACAGTCCTTCTTTGTCCCACGCCAACAAGTCGACGCAAAGTATCAACTCAAAAAAACAGGCAAAATCTCTTTCGGATTGTCTCCAATTAAGATTTTTCCTGTTTTTTGAATGATAATTTAGCTCTTGTTTTAGATCTATTTATTTATCTTTCTTCTTTCTTCGTTAAAATTGCAAGTGTTTCAAGAAGATTGTCAACATGCACTTCAATGGTATCACCTGTCGCTTTAATTTTGACTTCAACGATGCGGTCAGCAGCTTTTTTCCCGATCGTCACACGGATTGGTAGGCCAATCAAGTCACTATCGCTGAATTTCACACCAGCACGTTCATTACGATCATCTGTCAAGACCTCGTAGCCAGCTTTGAGCAGCTCCGCTTCTAGTTGTTCTGTCAATGCAAGAGCTTCCTCGTCTTTGACATTTACAGGGATTAGATGCACATCAAACGGTGCCAATTCTTTTGGAAAATTGATTCCCCAAGCATAGCGATAGTCTCCCTTTGGTGTCTTATTGACAAAGAGACGAGCGTGTTGCTCCATAACAGCTGATAAGAGGCGACTGACACCAATACCATAGCAGCCCATTACGACAGGAACTGCACGACCATTTTCATCTAAAACAGTCGCATTCATGCTTTCTGAATAACGAGTTCCTAATTTAAAGATATGTCCAATTTCAATGCCGCGTGCAAATTTCAAAACGCCTTGTCCGTCTGGTGAAACTTCTCCTTCACGCACCTCGCGAATATCTACATATTCTGCTGTGAAGTCTCGCCCTGGATTGACACCTGTCAAATGATAACCGTCTTCATTCGCACCAACAACTGCATTGCGAACGTCCTCCACCTTGCGGTCTGCGATGATTTGAACATCTTCTGGAAGATGAACGGGTCCAAGAGAACCAAAGTTTGCTCCAAACAACTCACGAACCTCGTCTTCACTTGCCGGTTCAAAGAAATCAGCACCCAAATAATTTTTCAACTTCACTTCATTCAGTTGATCATTTCCGACAAGCAGAGCCACGATAGGCTTTTCGTCAGCAATATAAACCAAGGTTTTGATTGTTTGACTTTCATCCATATGAAGAAAGGCAGCAACTTCATCAATCGACTTGCAATCCGGAGTCTCTACACGAGTTAATTCGTCTTCGGCCACAACACGATTGCTTGGTTTGTATTCATTTGTTGCCATTTCAAGGTTTGCAGCATATCCTGACTCACTCGAATAAACAACAGTATCCTCACCAGACACCAACCAGCTCGTCAATTCTTCTTTTATCGCTTTTTGTACGTCTGTCGGAATTTCATCAAAGCTAGTGACTGACTTGTCTAGGACAACCCAGCGCGTAAGGTCGGTACGGTCAGGTGTAATGGCCATAAATTCTTGGCTATCCTTTCCACCCATAGCACCACCGTCACCGATAATCCCTTTGAAATCAACCTCACTTCGTGTAAAAATATTCTCGTAGGCCATCTTATACTCATCGTAAGTCACATCTAGGCTATCATAATTAGCATGGAAGCTATAACCGTCTTTCATGATAAACTCACGTGTCCGCAACAAGCCATTGCGAGGACGCTTTTCATCACGGTATTTAGCCTGAATCTGATAAAGATTGAGCGGTAATTGCTTATAAGATTTTACAGAATCCCGTACAATTGCGGTGAATGTTTCTTCATGAGTGGGCCCCAAGATAAAATCTGAACCTTCGCGATTTTTTAACTTATAGAGATCTTCACCGTAGGTATCATAACGACCTGATTCACGCCAAAGGTCGGCACTAAGGAGGGCTGGAGCTAACATTTCGACCGCACCGATTTTTTCAAATTCTTCTCGCATGATTTTTTTTACTTTTTCAATCACGCGATTAGCCAATGGTAAGTAAGAGTAAACACCTGCTGAAATTTGGCGGACATAGCCCGCACGCAGCATAAGTGCATGACTGATGACTTGTGCATCACTAGGCATTTCACGTAGTGTTGGGATTAACATTTTACTTTGTTTCATAAATTCTTCCTTTTATTTATTATTTAGAATTCACCTTTTAAAAGAAGGTTCTCATAATATCATTCCAAGTCACCGCAATCAGCAACACCACCATAATGGCGACACCTGCTAAAGTGACATAGGTTTCTGTTTCCTGTTTTAATGGCTTGCGCCGAATGGCTTCAAGAAGATTGAGCACAATCTTTCCACCGTCAAGCGCTGGGATAGGAATGAGATTAAAAATACCAATATTTAGAGATAGCATAGCTAATAAAGCGATAACACTTTCAAGACCGCCTTTAGCAGCGTCACTACTGGCTTTGTAAATCGCCACAGGACCGCCTAGTTTATTGATGTCTGGGTGGAAAATTAAATTTTTTAAAGCGTCAAAGATGCGGAAACTAGCGTTCCAAGCCATGCTAAACCCACCCGCGATCATAGACGGAAAATCTGATTTCAAGCCCGGCATCACTCCTAATAGATATCTTCCTTGCTCTTTTTTAGGCTTAACTGTCAGCTCTCGAACTTTATTTCCGCTTTTAACCGTCACATTTAGTTCTGATTGCCCTTTACTGTTTTTCGTCTCAGACTGAACAGCTTGGGTCAAATCCGACCAATTCTTAATTTCGGCTTGACCAACTTTTAAAATCTGGTCGTTATTTTTTACACCAGCTTGTGCCAAGGCACCGTCCTGTAAGACACGAATGTGATTTGTATTGGGATTGGCAACGCCACCCTGCATGAAAATCAACAACAGAAAAGCTACAATCCCCAAAATGAAATTGTTCATCGGTCCTGCAAAGTTGGTAATGAGGCGCCCGCCTAAACTAGCATTTTGATACTGCACATCAAGCGGAGCAATCCGAACCTCTGTGCCGTCTTCTTCTACGATTGTTGCATCATGGTCAACCGCATAGGTCTTTTGTTCATCTAGTACCAAACCAGTGATTTCAAGCTTGTTTTCTAAATCAAAGCCCGTCACATTCATCGGCAGAGCAGTTTGATCAATTTTCTTGCCCGAAAGGTTGATTCGGACGACCTTGCCTGCCTCATTTAAAGTCAAACTAGCAGGTGTTCCGGTTTTAATCTCGGTCGAATCTTCACCCCAACCAGCCATACGAACATAGCCACCTAGCGGTAACATCCGAATAGTATAGGCCGTGCCGTCTTTTCCGATATGAGCAAAAATTTTCGGGCCCATTCCAATAGCAAACTCCCGCACCAAAATGCCTGATTTTTTCGCAAAATAGAAATGTCCAAACTCATGAACAACTACAATAATTCCAAAAACAATGATAAAGGTGATAATTCCTATAATACCAGATTGCATTACACCAACCTTTCTACTTTCTGACATGATCATCTTACTGAATTGTACCCAGCAAATCAAGATTACTTCACTCGGCTTAAGATTTCCTTATAAAGCTCATTCACAAAGAGGCTGGAAGGAACGTTTCCCAGACTCTTACAATAATTATTTTTACAACAAAACGCAGTAATGAGAAACTCTGTTGACTTTAGTCAATTTAGAGTTTCTATGCACAATTGATTAGATACTTTAGTGCCAATCAATCACTGTTGAGTGGCAGTTCTAATCCCTTGCTACGCAAGGCATGACGACCAAACCCTAGTCAACTGCACAAAGTAAAATGACAAAATCAATTTCTTGCGAAATATTGATTTTTTATGTCATCTTCTCAGATTTCATTTTTCTGTGAGTGATTACAAAACAATCACATTAGTCTGTCCACTTCATTTCACCATTCTCATTAGAACAATCCAAAGAAATGCATCAAGGGAAAGACAAACAGCATGCTGTCAAAACGATCTAATACACCACCATGTCCGGGTATAAATTTACCAGAATCTTTGACTCCAAAATGGCGCTTAATTGCACTTTCTACCAAGTCCCCAAACTGACCTGCAATACTAAAGAATACTGTGAAAAGAAGCATGACAAACATATGATGAGGTGCGGCAACGTTTCTATCAAACAACATAAAAATAAATGTTAGAAGGACTGCTGAAGCAATGCCTCCTAGGCTGCCCTCAACAGTTTTATTTGGTGAAACTCGCGGAGCTAAGCGACGTACGCCATATCTCCGTCCGACCAAGTAAGCTCCGCTATCCGTTGCCCAGACGATAAACAAGGCTAAGAGCACTTTGTCAAAACCAGCCACCCGTGCATCTAGCAAAGCATTGAAGCCAATTCCCACGTAAAAACTCGCAGCGATTGGATAAGCCGCATCTTCAAAACTGTAATTTTTCCCTAGAACAGTTGAGCCTAATAGAAGAAAAACAACTAAACTATAGGCCACAACATTTCCATCTACCGGCAAAAATTTCAAATAGTTTTCGAGTGGAATCGTCAGCACAAAACCTGCTAACATGGCTAAGACACCTTCTAGTGTGGTACTTCTCAGCCCTTTCATTTGCAGCAATTCATGAACACCCAACATGGCTAGAAGCCCCATTCCAATTTGCAGAAGAGCGCCTCCTATCATCAAAACTGGAATGAAGATAGCAAGTGCCACTCCGCCAAAAATAACACGTCTTTGTAAATCCTTATCCATAAATTCTCCTACACGCCGCCAAATCGACGATTTCGTTTACTATATTCTTCAATAGCTGCTTTCAAAGCTTTCTCATCAAAATCCGGCCATAAAATGTCTGTAAAATACAGCTCACTATATGCACTTTGCCAAGGTAAGAAATTACTCAAACGCAATTCTCCGCTCGTTCGAATGACCAAATCCGGATCGCGCAATAATCGAGGTAGATTGCTGGTTTGTAGATAATTGGCAATTATCTCTTCATCAATCTCGCCTGGACTGAACTTGGCATCTAACACATCTTGAGCAATCATTTTAACCGCCTGAACAATCTCAGCACGACCACCATAATTCAAGGCAAAATTCAGAATCAAGCCTGTGTTGAGCCGCGTTAATTCTTCTGCTTTGCAAAGCGCATCATACGTTGCCTTAGGTAGCCGCTCCGTATCCCCAATCATTTGAATTTTTACGTTATTTCTATGCAACTCAGGCACATAACGGTCGTAAAATTCAACCGGCAAGTTCATGATAAAGCTGACTTCTTTTTCAGGACGCGACCAATTTTCTGTGGAGAAAGCGTAAACCGTCAATACTTGGACACCCAACTCTTTAGCTGCAATGGTAACGTTTTGCAAAGCTTCCATTCCAGACTTGTGTCCGAAAACGCGCGGCTGCATTCTCTTTTTAGCCCAACGACCATTCCCGTCCATAATAATACCGATATGTCTCGGTATTTGTAATGGAACTTCAATTTTTTCTTTTTTCTTAAAACTAAACATCTGCTTGTTTTCCTAATAAAGTTTTACATTTCATTATATCATAAATCCTCTAAAAATGGGATTTATGCTAAATTTCAGATAAAAAAGAAGCCGAAACATAGAAATTTTTGGCTCCAACTTCTTTTTCACATTATTTTACGATAAAAATTAAATACTTTATCTTTTTTAAATTCCTATTCTGCTAGGGGAATATTTGTTACTTAGTTAGCTTTGGCATCAAAATAGCTAATTGACAACGTCAAAGCAGTAAAAGAATTATTCTTATAAGTTGTAAAAGAAACCTTCAAACAAAAATAAAAAGAACTGGAGAAACTCCAATCCCTTTTTCTAGCTTAAAACACTACTATTCTTCTTCAATAGCTGTATCTTCTGACATATCAACACTTCCGTCTGCACCAGCAACTGCTGTGATTCCCTCTGTGAGAGGTAATACAGTCTTGATAGCTGTTAATTCAAATGTCAAGTAAACACCGTCTACATCAAGAACAACTGTTTTCTTTTCAGTATCAACTTCATCAACCGTACCATACAAGCCACCAATTGTGATAACTTCATATCCTTTTTGTAGTTTGTTCAAGCTTTCCATCCGTTTGTCTGCTTGTTTCTTTTGAGAACGTTGCATGAAGAACATCAAGCCCATCATCACAACCAACATAATTAAAATTGAAAAACCGTTACCCATTTTAGTCTCCTTTAGATTTCATATATTATCTACTATAGCAGATTCCTAGAGAATTTACAAGGAAGGGCTGAAATTTCTAAAAGGATTCCTCCTTAAGCCTGATTAGCAGCGAATTCTTTTGACAGTATGCTCTGCTTTTTCCAAAAAACGTAAAAAGTCCGCATAAGCTATATTGAGCGTTGTTGTATTGATAAAAGGATGAAAACCCACGGTCAAGTTCGGATCAACCTCCTCGTCCACAATCAGCTGGACTTTCTTTTCCTTATCAAAAAGCAGCCCAAAAGGCGTGACCGCACCTGGCTCTACCTGCAAAAGTTCCTCCAGCTCCGTGTCATTAGCAAAAGATAATCGTTTTTCATCTAAGACTTCTGCCAAATGCTTGATATCTGCCGTTTTTTCGTCCCGCAAAATGACCAAATAAAATTGACGCCCCTTTTTATTTTTCAAAAAGAGATTTTTGACCTGTTGCCCCGGTAGGACAATTCCCTTTTCAGCAGCCTCAATAACGGAAGAAATTGGTTCATGATCCAGACGATCATAAGAAATTTTCAATTCATCCAACAGCTGATAAATCATACTTTCCTTTGTCATCTTCACACCTCCGAGCTAAAATTTCCTATTTTCATTATAGCATTTCTAATTAGAAAAACCGAAGCAAGCCTCGGTTCTTTTTGAAAGTTACTATTTCAAATTTTTCACAACTTCTACGACATGAGCAACGGTGAAGCCATATTCTTCCATTACCTTAGCAGCTGGGGCAGAAGCACCGAATTTGTCAATACCGATAACAGCTCCGTCAAGTCCGACATATTTGTACCAAGACTGGGTTGCAGCCATTTCGATAGCAACACGGCGACGAACTGCATTTGGTAAAATTTCTTCTTTGTAAGCAGCATCTTGTGCATCAAAGATGTCTGTTGACGGTACGCTGACAACGCGAATCTTTTCTCCTTGCGCTTCCAATTCTTTTGCAGCTGCAACAGCTAAGTTGACTTCAGAACCAGATGCAAGAAGGATTGTATCAAAACCATCTGTTGTCTCATACACAACATAGGCGCCTTTCGCTACCTTGTCAAAGTCAGTTCCAGCTTCAACAGTCAAGTTTTGACGCGTGAGAACCAAAGCTGTTGGAGTTGATTGACTCTTGAGTGCCAAGTACCAAGCAGCCTGTGTTTCACGCGCATCTGCTGGACGCAAAACATTGAGGTTTGGAATGGCACGAAGTCCTGCTAAATGCTCAATCGGCTCATGAGTTGGACCGTCTTCACCAACTGCGATTGAGTCATGTGTAAAGACATAGGTCACAGGCAAACCTTGCAGAGCTGACAAGCGAACAGCCGCTTTAACATAGTCTGAGAAGACAAAGAACGTACCGCCATAAACACGAAGTCCTCCGTGAAGTGCCATACCATTCAAAATAGTCCCCATAGCAAATTCACGCACACCGAATTGAATATTACGGTTAAGGCGGTGGACATCGTCTTGCAAGCCGTCTTCTTTGATGTAAGTCATATTAGAATGCGCAAGGTCAGCAGAGCCGCCAAGGAAAGTTGGGAGAACTTTTGCAGCAGCATTTAAAGCATCTTGGCTAGAATTACGAGTGGCTTGTGAGAAACCTGTTTCTACTACTGGGAAATCTTCTGGCTGAATCTCAACTGGGTCTTGTCCCGCAATAATGGCAGCAACTTCATCAGCTAAATCTGGATAAGCTTGTTTGTATTCTTCAACGAGTTTTACCCAAGCATCATAAGCAGCTTTGCCGCGTTCTGCAACATTAACCCGATAATCTTCGTACACCTCTTCTGGAATTTCAAATGGTGCGTAATCCCAAGCAAGAGCTTTGCGAGTAGCGGCTGCTTCTTCTACACCAAGAGGAGCTCCATGAACAGCATTGGTTCCCTGTTTATTTGGCGAGCCATAGCCAATGACCGTTTTGACTTCAATCAAGGAAGGTTTGCCAGAAATTTTTGCAGCTTCAATCGCTGCATTGATTGCTTCTAAGTCTGTTCCGTCTTTAACCAAAGCTGTGTGCCAACCGTAAGCATTGTAACGGTCACGAACACTTTCTGTAAAGGAATCTTTCGTTTCTCCGTCCAAATTGATGTCGTTTGAATCATAGAGAACGATGAGCTTATCTAGCTTTTGCAGTCCAGCATAAGAAGCCGCTTCAGCAGACACGCCTTCCATCAAGTCTCCATCACCACAGATGACATAGGTATAGTGGTCAAAGATCGTATAGCCTTCACGGTTATACTTAGCAGCTAGGAAACGTTCTGCTTGCGCAAAACCAGTTGCCATAGAAATTCCTTGACCAAGTGGGCCAGTGGTCGCATCTACACCAGCCGTGTGTCCAAATTCTGGATGTCCAGGCGTCTTAGAACCCCATTGACGGAAGTTCTTGATTTCGTCCATTGTGACATCTTGAAAGCCAGACAAGTGAAGAAGTGCATAGAGCAACATAGACCCATGACCTGCTGACAAGATAAAACGGTCACGATTGACCCAATTTGGTACTTCTGGATTCACACGCATTTGCTTGGTAAACAAGTCATAAGCCATCGGAGCTGCGCCCATGACAACACCTGGGTGACCAGATTTTGATTTTTCAATAGCATCAATTCCCAAAAAACGAATGGCATTGACAGATAAATTTGACATTGAATTCTCCTTTTATAATACTACCCTTTCAGTAGCAATTATTCTACACTATCATTATATGAAAATTATCCGCATATCGCAATGTATACGGATAATTCCCACTTAATTTTTTATAGTAAAGCCTTAAATTGAATATTTGAATCGTGCTCGAAGCAATCATCAAAACCACGTGGATGGTGGTATTCAATTCTGTCTTTGTCTTGCGGATAAGTGTATTTACCGCCGACTTCCCAAATGAATGGATGGAATTGGTATTGCAAGCGCTCTTTGCGCATTTTCCAGAGGGCAAGAATCTCATCTGTTGAAGCCATGAAATTAGACCAGATGTCGTAGTGAACTGGAATAATGACTTTGGCACGCAGATTTTCAGCCATACGAAGCAAATCAATCGAAGTCATCTTGTCTTGAATACCGATTGGGTTGTCACCGTAGTTGTTAATCGCTACATCAATATTGAAATCTTTTCCATGTTTGGCAAAATAGTTTGAGAAGTGAGAATCTGCGCCATGATAAATCGTACCGCCCGGTGTTTCAAAGACGTAGTTAACTGCCTTACGCGCCATTTCTTCGTCAGTTACAGCAAGCCCTTTCAGCTCACCGTCTCGAGCATCCGCACCGTCAACTGGAAGTGTCACTAAGCAGGTTCGGTCAAAGGATTCCACAGCTGTTCTACAATCATAGGAAACTGCCCACTTCTCTGGAGAATTATGCTTTTGTAGCTGAATCATCTGTTGCTTCCTCAATGACTAATTCATCATCTTTAAGATCTGCCAAAAGATGTTTCACATCCAGATGATCCAGATGATAATCTGTTACTTTGTCACGGATTTGTTGTTCAATCACACGGCGAAGCGGACGAACACCCATGACTTCATCGTAACCTTCTTCTGCTAGATAAGCTTTTGCGGCATCCGTTACCGTCAGAGTGATGCCTTTTTTAGCAAGCGTTTGATTGACTTCATCCAGCATCAATTCAACAATTTCAGCCAAATCTTCTTTACTAAGATGAGAGAATTCAATGACTGCATTGAAACGGTTCAAGAATTCTGGACGGAAGTATGGTTTCAACCGATCCATAATTTTCATATCCTTTTCTTCGTCGCCTGTAAAGCTTTCATAACCAAATCCTGCGTTAGAAGTAGCAATAATAACTGTATTCTTAAAGTTGACAGTGTTTCCTTGTCCATCTGTCAAACGACCATCATCTAAAACTTGCAGTAACAGCGTGATGACTTGTGGGTCTGCTTTTTCGATTTCGTCCAGCAAAATGATCGAGTATGGATTGCGACGAACACGTTCTGTCAACGTATTGCTGTTGTCATCATATCCCACATAACCAGCTGTTGTACCAATCAACTTCGACACGGCTGTACGGTCAGAGTATTCAGACATATCCAAACGGATAATCGCATCTTTTGTACCAAACATATCAAGCGCTAATTGCTTAGCCAGCTCTGTTTTTCCGACCCCAGTTGGTCCGACAAAAAGGAAGCTACCAATTGGACGGTTTCCTTCATCAAAGCCTGCACGATTCCGACGAATAGCACGCGCCACCGCTTCAACTGCTTCATTTTGTCCAATGACTTTTGTTTTCAAGCGCGCATTCATCTCTTTCAAGCGCTCAATATCGCTGCTGCCCATTTGGGAAACAGGAATACCCGTCATGCGTTCTACAGACTCTGCCACATCATTGACAGTTGCTGTCACTTTCATGTCTTCTGTATGATTTTCAATTTTCTTTTCCAGCTCTTCAATGCGCATCTTAGCATTCAAAGCCGTTTCAAAATCTTCTTTTTCAACTGCAGCTCCTTGTTTGGCCTTTTGCTCTGCGATTTCACGTTCCACGGCGTGTACGTCTGTAACAGGGTGTTGAGCTGCCAAGTGAGCTGCTGTCACATCCACTAGGTCAATCGCTTTATCTGGTAAACTGCGTTGCGGAATGTATTGAATCGAATAATCCACAGCTGCTTTTAACACTTCATCTGGCAAGATGACATTGTGGTGTTTTTCGTACAAATCACGAATCCCTTGCAAAATCTTATAAGTATCTTCTGCAGACGGAGCATTTACTTTTACTTCATTGAAACGACGAGCCAAAGCCGCATTTTTCAAAATGGTATTGCGGTATTCATCTTGCGTCGTCGCACCAATCACCGTTAAATCTCCACGAGATAAAGCTGGTTTCAAAATATCTGCTAGACCTTTTGATCCACTATCACCGCCTGTGCTTCCAGCACCGAGAATTTGATGAATTTCATCAAAGAAGAGAATGATATTGCCGGCCTCTTTCACTTCAGATACTAAATTTTGAATATTTTCTTCAAAGCTACCGCGATATTGCGTACCTGCTTCTAAGCCAGAAATATCTACAGAAATAATTTCCTTATTTTTAATAGCAGCAGGGACATCGCCGTTGACAATCGCTTGTGCCAAACCTTCGACAACTGCGGTCTTACCAACCCCAGCATCTCCGACTAGCACTGGATTATTCTTCGTCCGACGAGACAGAACTTCTGCTGTTTCTTGAATTTCCTTATTGCGTCCAATAACGGGATCCAGCATATTCTGGCGCGCTTCTTCTGTCAAATTGCGACCCAATTTTGCTAAAATGCCATCTTGCTTTGGAGCACCTGCTTGTCCTTGCATTTGCGGGTTTTGACCCTCTACTGCTTGTTTCGGCAGTTTTCCCGTTGCTCGGTATTGTGCAAATTCTTCTGGTGTTACTTCACGTCCATTGATGAGATAACGTCGATTTTCACTATTAAAACCGCCCATTCTTCCCATCAATTGGTTGAAAAGATCATCCATGTTATCAAAGTTGTTGTAGTTGTTGTTCATATCTGTACCTCACTTGTTATTTTACATAATTTTTGCAACTGCTTAAAATATAAGACAAAGTGAGCAACTCTATCTTTTGGATTTATATTTATAAAAGGCAGTCAATAGTTTACATAATTTTAAACCTCTTCCAAAATAGAGATGAAATCCTTTTAACTGAACACAGCTAGGAATTTCATCTTGTTTGGACGAGTGTAACGGATTTTATTCCTTTCCGTTTACAAATGTAATTATATACTATAAAAATAAAAAAGTCAATAGATTTTTAGAAAAAATTTACATAATTTTTGCGTTTTTCTTTTTTAAAATTGATTTAATATTAGTCTTTCTAGTTTAAATCTTTATATTTTACATAATTTTTAAAAATCAAACTTCCCCTTTATCTCAATGGAACTAAAAAATCACCAAGCCAACACTTGATGATTCTTCATAGGTATTATTCAACTGTTACAGATTTAGCCAAGTTCCGTGGCTTATCCACATCAAGTCCACGATGTAGAGTTGCAAAGTAAGCAATCAACTGCGTAGGCACGACCATAGAAATTGGTGATAAATATGGATGAACAGACATTAAAACAATATCGTCTCCTTCTTTTGCTACATTTTCTTCTACAACGGTCAAGACATTTGCACCACGCGCCACCACTTCTGATACATTCCCACGAGTATGACTGGCCAATTGCTCATCGGACGAAATTAAGGCGATTACTGGCGTACCGTCTTCAATCAAGGAAATCGTTCCATGTTTTAACTCTCCCGCAGCAAATCCTTCACACTGGATATAGGAAATTTCTTTTAATTTCAAGCTGGCTTCCATGGCAACATAATAGTCTTGCCCTCGACCAATATAGAAAGCATTGCGTGTTGTAGCGAGCAGATCACGCACTTTTTCGTCAATACTGTCTTTTTCAGATAGCGTAGCCTCAATGGCTTGCGCCACAATGGATAATTCATGCACTAAATCAAACTGCTTTGCTTTTTCATTGCCATTGGCATCGCCAACTGCTTTCGCAAGGAATGCTAGAGTCGCAATTTGTGCTGTGTAGGCTTTTGTAGAAGCAACTGCAATCTCTGGCCCTGCATGAAGTAACATCGTGTGAGTCGCTTCACGAGACAAAGTTGAACCCGGTACATTGGTCACCGTCAAACTTGGAATTCCCATAGCATTGGCTTTGACCAAAACCTGACGGCTGTCGGCTGTTTCGCCAGATTGGCTGATCAAGATAAACATTGGTTTCTTGCTAAGCAATGGCCATCTGTAGCCCCATTCAGAAGAAATCCCCAATTCAACCGGTGTGTCTGTCAATTCTTCTAGCATGCGCTTGGTCGCAAAACCAGCATGGTAAGATGTCCCAGCCGCAAGAATATACAAACGGTCCGCTTCTTGAACAGCTTTGATAATGGCTGGATCTACTGAAACTTGATCATTTTCATCGGTGTAAGCTTGAATGAGTTTGCGCATCACAGTTGGCTGCTCATCAATTTCCTTCAACATGTAGTAAGGATAAGTGCCTTTACCAATGTCTGACAAATCAAGCTCTGCTGTGTAGCTTTCACGTTCAATAGGATTACCATCATAATCTTGCACGTGAACACTATCTTTTGTCACAATAACCAATTCTTTGTCGTGAATTTCCATAAATTCACTTGTTTCACGGATCATTGCCATAGCATCCGAGCAGACCATATTGTAGCCTTCTCCTAAGCCAACCAAAAGAGGGGATTTATTTTTGGCAACATAAACTGTATCTGCATCTTCAGCATCCATCAAAGCAAAGGCATAAGAGCCTTCAATAATATGAAGAGCTTTTTTGAATGCTTCAAGAACTGATAAATTCTCTTCCTCAACGAATTTTCCAATCAAGTGAACCGCAATTTCTGTATCCGTTTGACCTTTCAAATCATGTCCAGCAAGATAAGTGTTCTTGATGTCTAGGTAATTTTCAATCACACCATTATGCACCAAAACAAAGCGTCCCGTTTGAGAAGTATGCGGATGCGCATTGCTTTCGCTTGGTTTTCCATGCGTTGCCCAACGTGTATGGCCAATACCAGCAGTTCCAGCCACGTCAATCCCGATTTTTGCACGAAGATCAGCTATGCGACCAACTGATTTCACCAAACTAGATGTTTTCCCATTGGTCACAAAAATCCCAGCCGAATCATAACCCCGGTATTCTAATTTTTCTAGACCTTGCATTAAAATATCTGTTGCATTTCGATTTCCAACAACTCCAACGATTCCACACATACTATTATTTATAGCAAACAACTTTCAGAAGTCTGCTATCTCCTCCTTCGTTTTATAAATTGGTATAGTCTAATCCTAGCTATCCAAAACAAGCGAAATCAGTATATAATTTTATTGTGAATTTGTCAACAAGAAAATTGGTATAGTTCAAAAAGAAAGTATAGAGGAAATCAAAAGACTTTTAAACAGCTCATTCTCCTACCTGTACGGTTGATTCAGACATTTTTATTCACATTTTATGTTCCAGGAGCATTAGGTAATCACTTCAACAATCTTTTTTCAAACTAAAAATGAAAGAGAGTGAGACAGACAGCCATGATTGCTGCGCACTCATGGCTGTCTGTCTCAGCTTCTCTTCTTAAATATTATGACTTGTAAATTCCAAGTTTTATTTTTGGTTTTTGAATCGCTCAACATCACGTGCAATAACTAATTCTTCATCTGTAGGAATGACAAGCACTTTCACCTTAGCAGCATCACTTGAGATGATCCCTTCAGCTCCACGTACATTTTTTTCCGGTAAAATATCGCAACCAAACCAAGATAGACCTGAAATAACAGCTTCGCGCACCTCATCAGAATTTTCTCCGATGCCAGCTGTGAAAATAATCGCATCCGCACCATTTAAAACAGCAAAATATTGACCGATATGTTTTTGAATGCGATCAACAAAAATGTCAAAAGCCAGTTTACAATTATGATTGCCTTCATGCATTCCTGCAATAATGTCGCGCATATCACTTGATGTTTCAGATACTCCTAGAAGCCCAGACTGTTTGTTTAAAATATAATTGATGTCTTCTGGTGTATTAAAATCTTCTGTATGCTCTATCAAATAAGGAATGATAGCCGGGTCAATATCCCCTGTGCGAGTTCCCATCATCACGCCACCTAGCGGAGTAAAGCCCATTGAAGTGTCTACAGAAATTCCTTTATCAACCGCTGTAATAGAAGCGCCATTCCCAATATGACAAGTAATTAGCTTCAACTCTTCAAGTGGCTTACCAAGCGTTTTGGCGGCTTCCTTGGCAACATACTGATGACTTGTACCATGAGCGCCATATTTGCGAACCTTGTTCTCCGTATAGTACTTAGTCGGTAATGGATAACGATAGGCTTTTTCTGGCATTGTTGTATGGAAAGATGTATCAAACACAACGACACTTATAATGTCTGGCAACAATTCTTTAAAGGCACGAATTCCTGCTGCATTTGCTTTGTTATGAAGTGGTGCAAGAAGCGCTAATTCTTCTACTTTTTGAATCACTTCTTCGCTATCAACAAGTGCAGATTCTTTAAAGTATTCACCACCTGCAACAACACGATGACCGACACCTGTGATTTCTTCATAGGATTTGATAATACCAAAGCGCATCAAGTCATCTAACAAAATTTTTACAGCTTGCGTATGATCATCAATATCTAAAATTTGCTTTTCTGCACGACCATCAAATTTTACTGTTGAAATGGAGCCCTTGAGACCAATCCGTTCAATCAGCCCTTTGGCAATAACCTTTTCAGCTGGCATTTCGTATAATTGCCATTTTAGACTTGAACTTCCAGCATTGATTGAAATTGTTTTTGACATAAACTACCTCTTTTAAGCGTTTTCATTTATTATATCAAAAACTTGTTTAAATTTCACTTTCTTGGCTCCAATTTTGAAACTTTTCGCTAAATGTCAATAAATCCGCTTGATTCTGCAAATCAGATAAAGCATAAACAAATGGTTTGACAGCTTGTTCATCTTGCTTTTTCAGTACAAAAATTGTTTTAGCGTATGCTGCATTTCCAAAAAGAGACTCTGGTAACGCAATCATTGCAACTATTTGTGCATGCTTTTGTAGCCATTTCTTCAATAAATCACTTTGCGAACTAGTCAATAAATCATTTGGTGCAAGGAAAATAGCATAACCGCCTGATTTGAGATACTTGAGCGATTGTTCCATTAACAAATGATGAGCATAGGTATGATCCTGTGTACTAGCCACTTCATAGCGCGCCGCAATGCTATCATCAGGATAAAAGCCAACTGGTAAATCACTGATAATCACATCGCTTTCTTTCAATACTTGCGGACGCACTGCATCACCTTGCACAAAACTAACTTTTGCATCCATCACATCTGCGATACTGGCTGATATATCAATTAGCAGATCGTCCAATTCCAGTCCTAGATAATCCATATTTTTTTGTGTATTATTGAGAATCGTCTCTGCTAAATTCCCCATTCCGCTACCAATTTCCAAAATATCAATGTGTTCTTTTTTACTCAATTGGTCAATGAGAAAAGTTAAGATAAACCCGATAGAATCTGGAGTAAATTGATGATTGGCTTGCAAAGGCTCTGTTTGAGCTGCTTTCATCAGCAAAAATTGGTAGGCTCGGCGCCATTCCTCTTTACTTAATTTCAACGCTTTCAGTTTTTCATTGTTCTGCCGAACACTATCTAGTTCAATATCCCCGTCCAGATAGCTGCCATTTTGCTCTATCAAAGCATCATAAAAGCTCGTTAAAAGATCATTTTGGATTTCTTGGACATTTTCTAACAAGAGCATATAGGTCTGTTCAATTTTTTCAAAATTCATAGCATCCTCCGCTCCCTATCATACCAAAATTCAGCTCTTTTTGCGAGCGAATCCTCAGTTACTTACATACAGTTCTATTCTCGCTTATTTGTCTAGTTTGTCATTGTTTTGGCTGGTCTTCTCAAGCGGAAAAGAAAATTGATAACGGCGACCAGTCTTCATTGTTACGGTCAGGATGAGTTCTTTCTCACTCTTTTGGTCTTGGACATGCCCTTTATCAAATTCTCTTTGCTTAGAATTTTTATTTGCTAGAAGAGCCATTGTATAAGCCTGTGTTCCTTCTTTGTTCAAAGCAAAATTCCTGTGATTAGCAGTTTGCCGATGAAGGTAAAATTGCAAAAGCAAGCTAAAGACAGCTGTTATAAAAAGGGCATAGAGCATAATACCTGCTTTAACTCTTTGTTTCCACACAATAGACGAACTCCCTTTCCAATCCTCGCTTAAACGTCATTCTGATATGAATCAGCTCATTTTTCTGTGAGATTTCTGCTTTTTCCACATCATAAACCATCGGCTGGTAACCTTTCCCATTCGCATTAGTTTTTCTGAAATCCTGTCCACTTGACTTTCCAAATGCAATCACCTTGCCGTCCTGTTTCATATATAAACGATTATTCTCCACCTTTTCAAATGAAGAACGAGCCAACTCTGCTTCTAGTTGATCTGCAAACAAAAGCCATTCTCGTTGTTCACTGTGTTGACGAGCTTGGACTTCAGAAGCTAGAAGGCGCGTCATAGATTGAAACAGCAACACACTTCCACTAATGACAAAGAGGGCAACCAGAGCCTCTAAAAGGGTAAAAGCTTTCACTTTATTTGCCTTGAACATCAAGAATTAGTTCCCTTCCATGATAAATCTGAATACCTTGTTGACTTGTTTCAACACGCACTTTAATACCATTCATTGTCAGATGACTTTGCTTTGTTTGCAAAGCCATTTTAGCTACCCTTAAAACTTCTTCTTCTCTAAGCAAGTCATTTTCTGCTTTTCGAGACTGGTGAATTTGTCCCAACAACAGGGTCACAATTGTCGCAAAAACAGCCAAAGCCAGCAGCGCCTCTAATAAAATCGTTCCTCTAACGCGTTGTTTTCTTAAATTTCCCATTTCCTAGATATAATTGATACGTAACTGTCTGCTTTTTCGTCTGAAAGACAATCTTTCCGAGCGATGAATTGCCACCAGCCTTATCAAAATGAAGTGTCAACTCATCTGGAGCTTGAATCGAATGAGGAACCGCTAGCTGAGTATAACCATTGGAAATCCTCTCGCGAGAAAAACTCATGTCCAGCTGACTTTGAGCCGAGCTACTCAACTTCTGACTTTCCCGATAAAAATGCTCAAACTCCAGAAAGAAAATCTGCTCTTCCACCTGTTCAAAAGAAGAACGAACAGAGCCCGACACCGCAAGCAATAAGAAACTCGTTATAAATAATGTCAGCAAACTTTCCAAAAGCGTAAATCCCTTAATCTGCAACAGAACGAGCTTCTTTTGTATGTTTCGCATAGTAAGCCTTATAAGATGCTGCCTGCTTGTCTGTAATCGTGCCATCGTTGACTAATTTTGAGAGTGTCGCTTTTTCATTGGTGTGATTGACCTCAAATAGCTCCGCCTGGCTTTCCACAACTTTTACCACCGCTGCATTTCCTTTTTCCGTCACCGCTTCTTTTTGCTTAGTCAAATTCGGCACGAACAAAAGCATCAAAACACTGATGATAAGAAGCACGACTAACATTTCTACCAAAGTAAAACCTTTAACCTTCAAACTTTTTAATTTTTTCATAATTGAACCTCCATATTTTGATAAATTGGCAGCAACATGGCTGCATATAACAATACAATCATCAAGGCCACAAAGACAAACGCTAGTGGCTGAATAACATTCATCGCTTGATGAACACGTTTAAAAAATGTCTCCCATGTTTTTTGGGCATAAACTTCTAATTCACATCCCAATTTGGATTTCACTTCACCGTATTCAATTATCAAGCCTAATTCCTTTTTAAAAAATGGATAATATTTCACTACTTGTGAAAATTCCTGGCCATTTTGCAGCGCAACTTCTAAATCTTTTCCAATTTCTTGAAACATAGCAGAGCGTTGCCCTTGCATCATCTGAAAAATCTGACTGAGTTCTAAACCTTGACCAATCATATTTCCCCATTCTCTCGCATAATAAGCTGTCAAATAGGTTTGAATAAAAGTGCCAAAAAAAGGAAGTCGAGCCAACAAACGAAATGCTGCTATTTTGGAGCTTTTCTGAAACCAATAAAAACCTATCACGAACAAAACAAAGACTACCCCTAATGAACCCAGAAAAAGTTGCGGCAAATTACTGATAATCTGCGTTGCTACATTTTGACGATCGAGTTGCGGGAGTAAATAATTACGTAATCCCAGCATAATGAATATCAAAAAAACAAACAAAATAAAGGGATAAGTCGCCACTTCAACCAACTTTTTCTTAATTTTTGAGACATTTTCCAAGTATTCCTCAATCTTACTCAGACTGAGTGAGAGATTTCCGTGTAATTCTGCCAGCGAAAGTTGTGTTACCACATTATCTGAAAAACCTAAACTAGCCATAATGTCCGAAAAAGGCTTTCCTGTTGACAAACCCTCTTTCATCCTGTCCACATAGACTTCTTCTAACAAGGCACTTCGCTTCAAAAAGTCGATAATTTCTGCCAAATGAAAGCCACTAGAAAAAAGATTATTCAGCAACTCTACGACCTTTTTCTGCCTAACTGTGGATAATTTTTTCCGCTTCTGCCTGCTCAAGATTGATATGTCCTGCTGCATGAAGCTGATCAATCTGCCTATTCCAATCGATTGGCTCGTGTTCTTGATACTTCTCACTGACAAAATCCACTATTCCTCCTTTCGCAATTAAGCGTTGGTAACAAATCCCTTGTAAGACAACTTTCAGCTCGGCTTCTGTCACTCCCAACTCCAGCAACCGTTCATAGACACCTCGTACGCTTTTAGCATGAATAGTTGAAAAAACAGTCACTCCCGTTAAGCTAGCTCGAACAACTGCCCTTGCTGTCTCTGCATCACGAATCTCTCCGATAATCAATAAATCTGGTCGATGCCGAAGAGAAAGTTTAATCAAACTTTCATAAGTTAAACCAATCGCTTCGTTCAGCTGCAGCTGTAACATCCCTGCTTGTTTGATTTCAACCGGATCTTCAATTGACATGATTTGCTGATCGGCAAAACGCTCTTGAGCCAACTGGTGCATAAGAGTAGTTTTACCACTTCCTACCGGTCCCGAAAAAAGATAAAGCCCTCGTTGTTTGAAGCGTTCTTTTAACTCTGGGATTTGAGCAAACCAAAACTTCAACTCTGCCTCTTCATCATGCAATAAACGAATCACCAGACTTTCGTATCCACGATAATCCCCTACTGTTGATAGTCGTAATGACGTTTTCTTATCACCATATTGATAATCACAAGATCCTAACTGGCTTCTACGTTTTTCGCCGACATTCATCCCAGCAGTAAACTTGAAATGACTGATTACAGCAGCTAGCTCTTCAAATTCATAATTGCATATAAAACGGCGTTCATCTCCAATTCGCATATACAACTCGTAAACATTTTCCTTCGGAACAAAATAAATGTCCTGTGCTCGTTCTTCCTTAGCCTGACAAATAATAGCCTGTGCAATGTTTTGAACCATATCTCCTCCTCACTTTATATTATTCGCAGAAGAAAATAAAAAAATGATGAAAAATCACCATTTTGTAAATTATTTAAACGTTAGAGAGCAAGCACGGTGTTCCTCTTCACTATTTTGTTTATTATAGCCCGGTCTCCATTTCTCTTTAGGAATGACACCATCATTTTCCAACAAAGCGAGAGAATGATACTGCTGAACAGAGTCGCCACATTCCTCGCACCAGCGCAAATCTCCTGTATCCCAAAAAATAGACATCAAATCACTTCGACTTTTATAGAAAGGAAAAGTAGCTGCTAACTTCAGCCATTGGCGTTTATAATATTTTAAAGCAGCATAATAGTTATCAAAATGCTGTACTGATACGATATTAGCTTCCCAGCCATCGAAAAACCACCACGGTTCATCTTTGCCATACATTTCAATAACACGATACACCTGCTTCACCTCCCTTTGTTCTGTTTATTATACCGAAAATGTCATAATTTTCAATAAATATGCTCCATTATACAAGTTTTTTCGCCATTTGCTCAAAACTGTAGAAAAAAGTGTCATTATTCTGATTAGTCGTTTTTCATTCATCAGATAAGAAAACGAGACTTTTTCTAAGCCTCATTTCCAATTTATTAATACAAATCAAGGTAGTTATCTACTTCCCATTGGGAAACGAAAGTGGCATAGCTTGCCCATTCGATGCGTTTTGCTTCTACAAAACTTGTATAGATATGACTACCCAAGGCAGCTTTTACAACTTCATCTTCTGTTAGTGCTTTTACCGCATTGTGGAGAGTAGATGGAAGATCCGTAATCCCTGCTTCTTTACGCTCTTCTGCTGTCATAACATAGATATTTTCTTCAATTGGAGCAGGTGCTTCAATTTTATTTTCAATCCCATGAAGTCCAACTTCAAGAAGAACCGCCATAGCGATATAAGGGTTAGCCATTGGGTCAACAGAGCGCAATTCCAAACGGGTTCCCATACCGCGTGAAGCTGGCACACGAACAAGCGGAGAACGATTCCGTCCTGCCCAAGCAATATACACAGGAGCTTCATAACCCGGAACCAAACGTTTATAAGAGTTAACAGTCGGGTTCATGATAGCTGTATAATTGTAAGCATGCTTAATCAGACCACCAAGGAAATAATAGGCAGTTTTTGATAATTGCATGCCATTTGGATCTTCTGGATCAAAGAAAGCATTCTGACCGTCTTGATTAAAGAGCGACATGTTACAGTGCATACCTGAACCAGCAATACCAAATTTTGGTTTTGCCATAAAAGTAGCGTACAAACCATGCTTGCGGGCAATTGTCTTAACAACCAGCTTAAACAACTGAATCTTATCACAGGCACGGAGAACTTCATCGTATTTAAAGTCAATTTCGTGCTGACCGATAGCTACCTCATGGTGACTGGCTTCTACTTCAAATCCCATTGTTGTAAGGACATTGACGATTTCACGGCGTGTATTGTCAGCCAGGTCAGTCGGAGCAAGGTCAAAATAGCCACCCTTATCATTTACCTCAAGAGTTGGATCACCATTCTCATCAAGTTTAAATAAGAAAAATTCTGGCTCAGGACCTAAATTAAAGGATTTGAATCCTAATTCTTCCATGTGACGTAAAGCGCGTTTCAAATTTCCACGCGGATCCCCTTTAAAAGGCGTTCCTTCCGTCGTATAGACATCGCAAATCAGTCCTGCGACACTTCCGTTTTCGTCTCCCCAAGGGAAAACCGTCCATGTATCCAAGTCAGGATAAAGGTACATATCTGACTCATTGATACGCACAAAACCTTCAATGGAAGATCCGTCAAACATTACTTTATTTGACAAAACTTTATTCAGCTGTTCATCGGTCGCTGGAATTTCAACGTTTTTCATTGTTCCCAAAACGTCTGAAAACATCAAACGGATAAAGGTAACATTTTTTTCTTTCACTTCGCGACGAATGTCAGCTACTGTAATTGGCATGAGTATCTCCTTATGAAATTTAAAAAAATTGATATTGGTCAATGCATACGACCAAATGGTGGAAGGGAAGAAGCAAAGCGACCTTGTTGTAAAATGTCTTTATGAAGGGCTCGACGAACGTCTTTCTCACTCACCGGCTTCTTGTATTTCGCTTCGCGCTCGGCATATTTTCGCTTAATCGCAGCAATATTGTAACCTTCTGAAATGTAATCTTTAATCTCCAACAAGCGATCCATATCATTTAATGAATACATGCGGCGATTTCCTTCATTTCGATCAGGCTTGATCAATTCTTGATCTTCATAATAACGAATCTGACGTGCTGTCAAATCCGTCAATTTCATAACGCTACCAATGGGAAAAACAGCCATATTGCGACGAAATTCTTTTTCCTTCATTGCAAATTCCTTTCTCATGCTCTATTATAATCTGAAAAAATTTCTATGTCAAGAACCCATGTTATATTTTCTAACATTATTCTTCGTTTTTTAATTTCAATACTTTCCGCAAGCGATCCACATCAGAATTGACCAGCATGGCAACGAAAACCCCCATGAAAGTCTCAAAGACACGTGCAAATACATACAAAACTGTCTCTCCTGTTGGAATAGATAAAGTAATAATCAGCATGGCAGAGACACCACCAATCACTCCCGCTTTGTTGTTCATAGCAACATTTGTCATAATCGTTAACATCGTACAAATAGGAACGACCAGTAAGGTCACCCAAAACTGCTCATGAAACAGGTTATTGATGAGAAAGAAGAGCAAGGCATACAAACCACCAATGCTATTTCCTAAAATACGAGAGGTTCCAAAATGGACGCTCTTATCAAAATCTTCACGCAAACTGAAAACAGCTGTCAGAGAACCGATCTGCAATCCTTTCCAACCAAAAAGCCCAAAGATAAGAAGAACAATAAAAACCGCGACCCCCGTTTTAAAGGTTCGCATTCCTAATTTAAATTTCGACTTATCAAACTTATACTTTTTAAAATAACCCATTCACGCATTTCCTTTTACCTTTATTCTAACATATTTTAGAGAAAAGATAATAATGATTACAAGAAATGAAAACAATTTCTTTTCATTCTAAAAAGTTGAAGCTTGTGCCACAAATCCTAACTGCAACCTTAAAGTACTGCTGTGAGCAATCAGCTACTGCAGTCATCATTTATGATTACATAAATTTAAGACTGGAAATTTTTTGTTCCAGTCTCCTTTAGAATTATTGTTCCATAAGTGCTGCAAGAGCTGGCAGTACTTTATCTTTACCTCCACTGATTTTCTTAGCTCACTTCGTTTCGCAGAAAATCTAGCGTGTGCACTAGAAAAGAGCTGACATCCAGCCCTTTTCATCTACTTATAGCGCAATAGCTGAATGGCAGTTCACTTCGCTAAGCTCGTGACCAACCTATTCAGCCTTGCAGGGTTCAACTCTTCCAGTGGATGAGTTGAAGTTGTTCCCTAAAAATCAGAAATGACAATCAACGAAATCATAGATTTCTGACTGACCGCCTTATTTTTCTGTAAGAGCAGCCAATCCTGGCAATACTTTACCTTCAAGAAGCTCCATGCTTGCGCCTCCGCCTGTAGAAATCCATGAGAATTTGTCTGCACGACCAAGGTTGATAGCTGCCGCTGCTGAGTCACCACCACCGATAATAGATTTCACGCCTGGTTGTTTCACGATAGCATCCATGACACCGATTGTACCAGCTTGGAAGTCAGGATTTTCAAAGACACCCATTGGACCATTCCAAACAACTGTTTTCGCACCAGTTAATTCTTGGTCAAATTTAGCGATTGATTTAGGACCGATATCCAAACCAAGGAAGCCAGGATCTACTGCTTCACCGTCAGTATCTTTCACTTCAGTGTAGTCCGCAAAAGCATTTGCTTCTTTCGAGTCAACTGGCAAAATCAATTTACCGTTTGCTTTTTCAAGCAGAGCTTTTGCAACCTCCAACTTATCTTCTTCTACAAGTGAGTTACCGATTTCGATACCTTGTGCTTTGTAGAAAGTATACGTCATACCACCACCGATAAGCACTTTATCAGCTTTTTCAAGAAGATTTTCGATAACACCAATCTTGTCTGATACTTTAGAACCACCAAGGATTGCTACGAATGGACGAACTGGATTTTCAACAGCTTCTTTGATATAAGCAATTTCGTTTTCAAGAAGGAAACCTGCAACTGCTTTCTCAACGTTTGCTGAGATACCTACGTTAGATGCGTGAGCACGGTGAGCTGTACCAAATGCATCATTTACAAAGATACCGTCTCCAAGGCTTGCCCAATATTTACCAAGTTCTGGATCGTTTTTAGATTCTTTCTTCCCATCAACATCTTCAAAACGAGTGTTTTCAACAAGAAGAACTTCACCGTCTTTAAGGGCATTGATAGCTGCTTCAAGCTCTGCTCCACGAGTTACTCCTGGAAGGAAAGCAACATCTTGACCTAATTTTTTAGCTAAATCAGCCGCAACTGGTGCAAGAGATTTTCCTTCTTTATCAGCTTCTTCTTTCACACGTCCAAGGTGAGAGAAAAGAATAGCACGTCCACCATGTTCAAGGATATACTTGATTGTTGGAAGAGCAGCTGAGATACGGTTGTCGTTTGTGATAACTCCGTCTTTAAGCGGCACATTGAAATCAACGCGAACAAGGACTTTTTTGCCTTTCAATTCAACGTCTTTAACAGTAAGTTTTGCCATGTTACAAAAACTCCTTTTTCTATTTTATACGAAACTATTATATCATATTTTCTAAAAGTTTTCTTGATATAAAGAAAGTTTTCACAAAATAATTTGACTAAAATATGAAATCTAAATACGAAAGAGCCGAGAAGGCTCGACTCTTTATTATTCTACTGGAGTAGTTTCTTCCACAGGTTCTGTTACGGTTGTATCTTCGATAATTTCGACTTCATTGACAGCTTGCGGTTCAAGGTTACGGTAACGAGCCATACCTGTACCAGCTGGGATGATTTTACCAATGATAACATTTTCCTTAAGACCAAGCAAGTGGTCTTTCTTACCACGGATAGCCGCGTCTGTGAGGACACGAGTGGTTTCTTGGAAGGAAGCAGCTGACAAGAAACTATTTGTTTCAAGAGATGCTTTAGTAATTCCCATGAGGACTGGGCGAGCAGTCGCAGGAACTCCTCCAGAGATAACCACATCACGGTTAGCATCGGTAAAGTCTGTGATATCCATGAGTGTACCCATGAGAAGGTCTGTATCTCCTGGATCCATGACACGCACTTTGCGAATCATCTGGCGAACCATTACCTCAATGTGTTTGTCACCGATTTCTACCCCTTGGCTACGGTAAACCTTTTGTACTTCAGCAAGCAAGTAAGTTTCAACAGACAAGACATCACGAACAGCCAGCAAGTGCTTAGGCTGAATAGACCCTTCTGTCAAAGCAGCACCACGAGAGATTTTATCTCCTACAGCCACTTTCATGCGAGCTGTAAATGGTACAACGTATTCTCCTTCACCAGTTGCACCCTTAACAAAGACTTTCTTAGTCCGAGTAGAAGCATCTTCTTCAATTGCAGTCACTTCGCCTTTAACTTCAGTAATAACTGCTTCCCCTTTCGGATTGCGGGCTTCAAAGATTTCTTGGACACGAGGAAGACCTTGTGTGATATCGGTATTAGAGGCAACACCACCCGTGTGGAAAGTACGCATTGTAAGCTGTGTACCAGGTTCACCGATAGATTGGGCAGCAATCGTTCCGACTGCCTCACCGACTTCAACCGCATCACCCGTTGCCAAGTTGATACCGTAACAACGACGGCAAACTCCATGACGTGTATTACATGTAAAGACAGAGCGAATAGTGACTTCTTCGACACCAGCGCTAACAATCTCATGCGCCATATCTTCTGTAATCAATACGTCTGGACCAACGATGACTTCGCCTGTTTCAGGATGTTTAACAGATTTCTTCGTATAACGACCAATCAAGCGTTCTTCTAATGGCTCAATCATTTCTTTACCATCAGTAATTGAGCGGATAACAAGACCACGATCGGTTCCACAGTCGTCTTCACGGATAATCACATCTTGCGCCACATCAACCAAACGGCGAGTCAGATAACCTGAGTCAGCTGTTTTAAGGGCTGTATCAGTCATCCCTTTACGAGCACCGTGAGTAGAGAAGAACATTTCCAAAACAGACAAACCTTCACGGAAGTTAGATAGAATAGGCAATTCCATGATGCGGCCATTAGGAGCGGCCATCAAACCACGCATACCAGCAAGTTGTGAGAAGTTAGAAATGTTACCACGGGCTCCAGAGTCCATCATCATAACGATTGGGTTCTTAGAATCTTGGTTGGCAACCAAACGTTTTTCCAATTTTTCACGAGCTGCACGCCATTCAGCAGTAACTGCATTGTAGCGTTCATCGTCTGTAATCATACCACGGCGGAATTGTTTGGTGATTTGTTCCACACGTTTGTGAGACTCTTCGATAATTTCTGCCTTATCTTCAACGACCGGAATATCAGCAATCCCTACTGTCAAGCCTGCTAACGTTGAATGATGATAGCCAAGATCTTTCAGACGGTCAAGGAAAGCAGATGTTTCAGTTGTACGGAAACGTTTGAAGATTTCAGCAATGATATTTCCAAGATTTTTCTTCTTGAATGGTACATTTAATTCTAGCTTACTGATAGCTTCTTTGACATCTTGACCAGGTTCTAAGAAATACTTAGCTGGCACACCTTCTGCCATGTTTGAAGCATTTGGTTCTTGCAAATATGGCAATTCATCTGGCATGATATCATTAAAAAGAATCTTACCCACTGTTGTCAAGAGGATCTTGTGTTTTTGATTTTCTGTCCATGGTTTGTTTAAACTATCTGTTGCAATCCCAACACGCGTATGTAAGTGAACATAGCCATTACGGAGAGCCATTACAGCTTCATCACGGTCTTTAAAGACCATTCCTTCTCCTTCACGACCAGCTTCTTCCATAGTCAGGTAGTAGTTCCCCAAGACCATATCCTGTGAAGGGGTTACTACTGGCTTCCCGTCTTTTGGATTGAGGATGTGTTCGGCTGCCAGCATGAGAATCCGTGCTTCTGCTTGAGCTTCTTCTGACAAGGGCACATGGATAGCCATTTGGTCTCCGTCAAAGTCGGCATTATAAGCCTCACACACAAGTGGGTGCAAACGAAGAGCCTTCCCGTCAATCAAGACTGGCTCAAATGCTTGAATTCCTAATCTGTGAAGCGTCGGTGCGCGGTTAAGGAGCACTGGGTGTTCTTTAATCACATCTTCTAAAATATCCCAGATGCGTTCATCATTCCGTTCTACCAAGCGCTTAGCAGCTTTGACATTTTGCACAATATCACGCGCGACAATTTCACGCATGACAAATGGTTTGAAGAGTTCAATAGCCATTTCACGTGGCACACCACATTGGTACATCTTGAGTGTCGGACCTACCGCAATAACCGAACGTCCCGAGAAGTCAACCCGTTTTCCGAGCAAGTTTTGACGAAAACGTCCTTGTTTCCCTTTGAGCATGTGGCTCAATGATTTGAGCGGACGGCTTCCTGGTCCAGTAATAGGACGACCACGACGACCATTGTCAATCAAAGCATCAACCGCTTCTTGCAACATCCGCTTTTCATTTTGCACGATGATTCCAGGAGCATTTAGTTCCAAAAGACGTGCCAAACGATTATTCCGATTGATAACACGACGGTAAAGGTCGTTCAGGTCAGAAGAGGCAAAACGTCCACCGTCCAACTGAAGCATTGGACGTAAGTCTGGCGGAATAACTGGCAAGATGTTTAAGACCATCCATTCTGGCTTGTTACCAGATTTTTGGAAGGCATCTAAAACATCCAAACGACGAATAGCCTTGACACGTTTTTGACCAGTTGCCGTTTTTAATTCATCTTTGAGCTCTGCAATTTCTTTTTCCAAATCTACTTGTTTCAAGAGATCTTGAATTGCTTCAGCACCCATTTTTGCAACAAAGGAACCTTGACCATATTCCCGTAAGCGTTCACGATATTCCCGCTCCGTCATAATGGATTTGTGCTCAAGTGGTGTATCTTTAGGATCAATCACCACATAAGCTGCAAAATAGATGACTTCTTCAAGAGCACGAGGGCTCATGTCCAAGGTCAAGCCCATGCGACTTGGAATTCCTTTAAAATACCAAATATGAGAGACTGGGGCTTTCAACTCAATATGTCCCATGCGTTCACGACGAACTTTGGTACGAGTTACTTCAACACCACAACGATCACAAATGATTCCTTTATAGCGAATCCGTTTATATTTTCCACATGCACATTCCCAGTCTTTCGTAGGACCAAAGATGACTTCATCAAAAAGTCCTTCGCGTTCTGGTTTTAGTGTGCGGTAGTTAATTGTTTCAGGTTTCTTCACTTCTCCATAAGACCAAGAGCGGACTTTACTAGGAGAAGCTAGGGTGATTTGCATACTTTGAAAACGATTTACATCAACCACTATTTCTTACCTTTCTTTATTATCTATTGAATCAGTTCTTATTCTTTCCCTTCAGCATCAAAAGCGGCTTTTGCTTCTTGTGCTGCTTTTTCACGTGCTTTTTCAAGATCGTCTACATGAATCACATCATCATCCATGCCTTCATCCAAGTCACGAAGTTCGACTTCATTGTCGTCTTCATCAAGGACACGCATGTCAAGACCAAGTGATTGCAATTCTTTTACAAGGACACGGAAGGATTCTGGAACACCTGGTTTTGGAATTGGCTTACCTTTGGTAATGGCTTCATAAGCTCTCAAACGACCATTGATGTCATCTGACTTGTAAGTCAAGATTTCTTGAAGGACGTTAGAAGCACCGTAGGCTTCAAGAGCCCAAACTTCCATTTCTCCAAAACGTTGTCCACCAAACTGCGCTTTACCACCAAGAGGTTGTTGCGTAACGGTTGAATAAGGACCAACGGAACGGGCATGGAGCTTATCATCAACCATGTGGTGGAGTTTGATCATGTACATGACACCAACGGACACACGGTTATCAAACGGTTCGCCAGTACGTCCATCATAAAGGATTGTCTTAGCATCGCTATCCATACCTGCTTCACGAACGGTTTCCCAAAGATCATCTGAGCTAGCCCCGTCAAAGACTGGCGTTGCAATGTGGATACCAAGGTTACGAGCAGCCATACCGAGGTGCAGTTCCATAACTTGTCCGATATTCATACGTGACGGCACCCCAAGAGGATTCAACATGATATCAACTGGTGTTCCGTCTGGAAGATACGGCATATCCTCAACTGGAACAATGCGGGAAACAACCCCTTTGTTTCCGTGGCGTCCAGCCATCTTATCCCCAACACGGATTTTCCGTTTTTGAGCGATGTAAACACGTACCAACATGTTGACACCGGATTGTAATTCATCACCGTTTGCACGAGTAAAGATTTTCACATCACGGACAACACCTGCACCACCATGTGGTACACGAAGGGAGGTATCACGTACTTCACGAGATTTATCACCGAAGATTGCATGAAGCAGGCGTTCTTCAGCAGATAAGTCTTTTTCACCTTTCGGTGTTACTTTACCGACAAGAATGTCGCCTTCTTTTACCTCAGCACCAATGCGGATAATTCCCATTTCGTCAAGGTCTCTCAAAGCATCTTCACCGACGTTTGGAATTTCACGCGTAATTTCTTCAGGTCCAAGCTTTGTATCACGTGTTTCTGATTCAAATTCTTCCAAGTGAACAGATGTGTAAACATCGTCTTTCACTAAACGTTCACTCATAATAACGGCATCTTCAAAGTTGTAACCTTCCCATGTCATATAAGCAACGATTGGATTTTGTCCAAGTGCCATTTCACCTTTTTCCATCGAAGGTCCGTCTGCGATAAAGTCACCTTTTTCAACTGTATCGCCAACTTTTACCAGCGTACGTTGGTTGTAAGAAGTACCAGAGTTTGAACGGCGGAATTTCGTAATATGATAGACATCAAGGGAACCGTCTTCACGACGAACTTCAACTTTGGCTGCATCAGAATAGACAACTTTACCGTCGTGTTGTGCAATAATCGCCGCACCAGAGTCGTGAGCTGCTTGGTATTCCATACCAGTACCAACATATGGTGCATGCGGATCAATCAACGGTACCGCCTGACGTTGCATGTTGGCACCCATGAGAGCACGGTTTGAGTCGTCATTTTCAAGGAACGGAATACATGCTGTCGCAACCGCAACTACCTGCTTAGGTGATACATCCATGAAATCCACTTGATCTGAAGGAAATTCTTGGTTGTTCCCTTGGTGACGTCCCATGACAATCGCTTCTGCAAAACGACCATCTTCTGTTAATTTAGAATTTGCTTGCGCTACGATAAATTCATCTTCTTCGTCCGCTGTCAGCCAAACGATTTCATTGGTGACCAGACCTGTTTCACGATCCACTTTACGATACGGCGTTTGGATAAAGCCATATTTATTCAAGTGCCCATAAGAAGACAAGTTATTGATCAAACCAATGTTTGGTCCTTCAGGTGTTTCAATTGGACACATACGTCCATAGTGGGTGTAGTGCACGTCACGCACTTCATATCCAGCACGGTCACGAGTCAAACCACCAGGTCCCAAGGCTGACAAACGGCGTTTGTGAGACAATTCAGACAGTGGGTTGTGTTGGTCCATGAACTGAGACAATTGAGATGAACCAAAGAATTCTTTAATCGCTGCTGTGACTGGGCGGATATTGATGATTTGTTGCGGTGTCAACACTTCATTATCTTGCACACTCATGCGCTCGCGAACATTACGCTCCATACGAGACAATCCAAGACGTACTTGGTTAGCAAGCAATTCACCAACGGCACGAATCCGACGATTTCCCAAGTGGTCAATATCATCCACACGACCAAGTCCTTCAGCGAGGTTCAAGAAGTAATTCATCTCAGCCAAAATATCTGCTGGCGTAATCGTATGAACTCGATCTCCTGGGTTGGCATTACCAATAATAGTCACCACGCGATCTGGATCAGTTGGCGCCACCACTTTGAATTTTTGAAGAACGACTGGATCCGTTAATACAGCTGCATCATTTGGAATATAAGTAATTTTATTCAAATCACCGTCCAAGTATTCTGCAATGCTATCAATGACACTACGTGTCATAACAGTTCCAGCTTCAACCAAGATTTCACCTGTTTCTGGATCTACCAAAGGCTCCGCAATCGTTTGATTTAACAAACGTGTTTTAATGTTTAATTTTTTATTGATTTTATAACGACCAACTGCCGCCAAGTCGTAACGATGTGGATCAAAGAAACGAGCGACCAATAGACTACGTGAGCTATCAGCTGTTTTAGGCTCACCTGGACGAAGACGTTCATAGATTTCTTTAAGCGCTTCATCGGTACGTGAATCCATTGGATTTTTATGAATATCCTTTTCAATCGTGTTGCGAACGAGATCGCTGTCGCCGAAAATGTCAAAGATTTCATCATCGCCAGAAAAACCAAGCGCACGAACAAGTGTCGTAAACGGAATCTTACGGGTACGGTCAATCCGAGTATAAGCAATATCTTTTGAGTCTGTTTCCAGCTCTAACCAAGCTCCACGGTTAGGAATGACAGTTGAACCATAACCAACTTTACCATTTTTGTCTACTTTATCGTTGAAGTAAACACCTGGAGAACGAACGAGCTGAGATACGATAATCCGCTCACCACCATTGATAATGAAAGTTCCCATTTCTGTCATGATTGGGAAATCGCCAAAGAACACTTCTTGGGTTTTGATTTCACCAGTTTCTTTATTAATCAAACGGAAAGTCACAAAAATAGGTGCAGAATAGCTGGCATCATGGATACGTGCTTCTTCTAAAGTGTATTTAGATTCTTTAATTTCATAACCAACAAACTCTAGCTCCATTGTATCTGTAAAGTTTGAGATAGGAAGTACATCTTCAAATACTTCTTTCAAACCATGGTCAAGAAAATCTTTGAATGAATCTGTCTGGATTTCAATCAAATTTGGTAAATCAAGAACTTCCTTGATTCTTGAAAAACTACGACGAGTACGGTGTTTCCCGTATTGAACTTCATGTCCTGCCAAGTTTTTTACTCCTTCTTCTTTCTACATTCTCTATTACATGATAGAGTAGCAATTTTCATTTGTCCTTTGTAAGTAATTTTCAGAATCTTTAAGTTTTGATAACAAACCACAAAAATCCTAAAAATAGGCACAAAAAGAGCAGCTAAATCTGACTCTAAAAGTATGATTTAACTGCTGTAAGCTTTATATGGACAATATTTCAAATAAAGCAGACGACAAATTATTAGTAATATTATACCTTATTTAACTCTGCTTTTCAAGTTTTTTACTTATGAAAGTGTTTTTATTTACCTTTATTTAGCGTCCGCCTAAAAGTGCTGCCCAAGCTTTTTGATAATCACTATCTGTACCACCGATTCCAAATTTATAGGTGGTCATCGGAGCACCGTTTTTTGCCCAGTAACTAGTAACTGTCTGTCCGGTCAGGTTCATACTGCGACCATTGACTGTTACTGTGCCAGCTCGTTCACCCGTTGCTTTAAGAACATTGGACTTAATAACACTAGAATCTAGGTTGAACTTATCACCAACTCCCCAGAGACTTGGGTCGGCTTGATAAATTGCATTTACTAGTTGAGCCATATACTGCGCATTATTATTGTAACCCGTCAAAGCTGCCATTGAAGCATTATTGTCATGACCAATCCAACCACCTAACGTTAATTTAGGAGTGGATACCATGAGCCACATGTCACCATTACTGTTAGTCGTACCCGTTTTACCAATCCAATCAGCACTAGCTAAACCGCTATTAATCTGCGTTAAACGAGATTTGAAGGTCGTCGTAGCACCCGAACTCAATACCCCACGCATAAGACTTTGCATAATCGTCGCCGTTGCCTTAGAGTAAACCTGAACAGGTTTTGCTTTGTGTTCATAGACAACTTTCCCGTTTTTTGTCGTAATCTTTTCAATCATATAGCGCTCTTGGTATGCCCCATTATTGGCTAAAGTTTGGAAACCATTGGTGTGTTGGGCGACAGATACTTCAATACCTCCTCCCATTGGCAGACTTTCAATATCATAATTTTCAATTTGATAGCCCATTTTCTCCATGTACCCTTGGACATTAACTCCTTTGTCACGAAGCAATTTATAGGTCCAATAAGCTGGAATGTTCCAAGAAGTATTCAAAGCTTCCTGCAAGTCCATCATGGCTGTACCACGGCTATCTACGTGCATAATCGGCTCACCGCTAGAGAAATTTGCAGGGTAGTTAGACAGCATGCTGGCACTTCCCATAAGCCCTTGGTCTATGGCAATACCATAGGCTAAAATCGGCTTAATGGTTGAGCCTGGTGAGCGCTCTGTATCAAATGCATGGTTGTTCTGGTTAGAAGCATAATCACGTCCTCCCACAAACCCCAAAATAGCTCCTGTGCGATTATCCATGAGGACATTTCCAGCTTCGACTGCACCTGTTCCATCATCTAAGACACTACCAAAATTAGCTACTGCATTTTGCATTGCATTATGCACATTCTTATTAATAGTTGTGGTGACAGTGTAGCCGCCTTCACTCAACTCTTTCGCAGCTAGTTCTCTGTAAGCTTTCACTGTTGCATCATTTTTCAACTCTTGCTGTGAAACATTGTCACGTTTGATTAAGTAATCATACATTGCTTTTTGAGCTTCTTTCATAGCAACGTAATATAGATAGTCATGTGTTCTTGCTGAAGTCGTATCACTTGGTAAAAAGTCTCGTTTTAAATCATAATCTTTATACAATTGGTACTCGTTTTTACTAATCGCACCTGTTCGGTACATATTGTAAATAACATTTTTCGCACGATTGAGACCAAAAGTCATATCTTTAGCACTTTTCAGGCTACCATCAGCTGCATAAGGAGAGTAAACAATCGGACTTTGTGGTAAACCGGCAATAAAAGCTGCTTGAGGAATTGTCAATTTGCTGGCAGGAACTCCAAAAATTCCTTGTGCAGCTTCTTCCACACCAGCAATATTTTGCCCTTTGTTATTTCTCCCAAACGGTGCCACATTCAAATAAGTCGTTAAAATATCGTCTTTGCTCATGTAGCGTTCTAAAGCCAGCGCATCAATGATTTCTGATGCTTTACGACTAAAGGTTGGAGCATCGCCAACAACTTGTTGCTTGATTAACTGTTGAGTTAAGGTAGAACCTCCACTTGAGGAACCAATCCCTGCAACAGAGCCTAGCGTCGCCCGCAAAACAGCTTTTGTGACAACCCCATTGTGCTTCCGAAAATTCTCATCTTCTGTCGCAATGACTGCTTTTTTCACATTGTCAGAAATATCTTTACTCTTAATTGGCACTCGCAACAAATCACTATCAATGGCTGAAATGGAGCTGCCATCAGCATATTTTAATTCAGAAATGGTTGAAATATCTTGAATTTTTTTGATGAGCTCTTCTTTTTTAGGAGTTTCAACCTTGTCAAAGATTCGTGCACCATATCCTAATGCAATGCCTCCACCAAACAAGCAACCTAAAAAAACAAATACAAAAAAGACATTTGATAATAATTTCAGAGTACGAAGGACAGTCTCGCCAACACTCCAAAGTGTCCAGCTTTCTTTTTCATTTTTGCTAGGACGATCTGTTTGAAAAAAATTCTCAAACAATCGTTTGATCTTTTCAAAAACTTGTTTACTCATTCTTTCTCCTTGAACGTTCTCTGCCTATTATAGCAAATTTATGAAACTTCTGACAACAGGAAAGGCAATCCTTGGCTAGAATCATTGTTTTTTAAAAATTATTTTTGCAATTTTACTACATTCTAATGGCTGTTTGTGATACAATGTTACAATAACTAGAAATTTTATAAAGGAGAGACAGACATGCACATTTTTGATGAGCTAAAAGAACGTGGTTTGGTTTTTCAAACAACTGACGAAGAAGCGTTGCGCAAAGCCTTAGCGGAAGGAAATGTTAGTTTTTATTCTGGATATGATCCAACAGCTGACAGCCTGCACCTCGGTCATCTTGTACCAATCCTTGTCATGAAACATTTACAGTTGGCAGGTCACAAACCCTACGCTCTCGTCGGCGGTGCAACTGGCTTAATTGGCGATCCATCATTTAAAGATACAGAGCGGAGTTTACAAACAAAAGACACAGTTGAGGGCTGGGTACGAAGCATTCAAGCGCAAGTATCTCGTTTTCTTGATTTTGAAAATGGTGATAACAAGGCTGAAATGGTCAACAACTACGACTGGTTCTCTGATATTAGCTTTATTGACTTTCTGCGCGATGTCGGAAAATATTTCACCGTCAACTACATGATGAGTAAAGAATCCGTAAAAAAACGAATTGAAACAGGGATTTCTTATACCGAGTTTGCTTACCAAATCATGCAAGGCTATGACTTTTTTGAGCTAAATCGCCAATACGGTGTCACTTTACAAATCGGTGGTTCTGACCAATGGGGCAATATGACTGCTGGTACTGAATTGCTTCGTCGGAAGGCAGACAAAACAGCTCACGTTATTACAGTGCCCCTTATCACAGACGCAACCGGTAAGAAATTTGGTAAGTCAGAAGGCAACGCTGTATGGCTCAATGCTGATAAAACCAGTCCTTACGAAATGTACCAATTCTGGATGAATGTCATGGACGCTGATGCCGTTCGTTTCCTTAAAATTTTCACTCTTCTTCCGCTTGATGAAATCGAAGAAATCGGAAAACAATTTGAAGCAGCTCCACATGAACGTTTGGCACAAAAAATCTTAGCGCGAGAAGTCGTTACACTCGTGCACGGTGAAAAAGCCTACAAAGAAGCACTCAATATCACCGAGCAGCTTTTTGCCGGAAATATCAAAAATCTTTCTGTCAAAGAGCTGAAACAAGGACTTCGCGGCGTACCAAATTATCAAGTGAAAGCAGATGATAATCTCAATATCGTAGAACTTTTGGTAACGGCTGGCGTTGTCAACTCTAAACGCCAAGCGCGTGAAGATGTCCAAAACGGCGCTATTTATATCAATGGTGAACGCATTCAAGACCTTGACTACAGATTAACGGACGCTGATAAATTAGAAAACGAACTAACTGTTATTCGTCGTGGTAAGAAAAAATATTTTGTTTTGACTTACTAAAATAGGAAAGAGAGCAATCAACTACTACATCGTTGGTTTATTGCGCTATATACTTTGAAGCTGGAGACTTTTCGCTCCAGCTTCTTTTCATTCTCACTAGCAAAAAGCATATTGTCATAGTGCTTGTTTTAGCTCCAACCGCTTTAAAAGTGTGGTTCATTTTAAAATTCCCTTTCTTTATCTACTTGTCAAAGCATTTCTCACATGTTACACTAGACATAGAAATTGATGAAAGAGAAAACGCATGAAACCCAAACTTAAACGCTTTGAAACAGCTAAGCTTTTTTCTTGCCCTTTTTGTCAGCAAGCCTTGTTTTTAGCAGAAAATAGTCTCAAATGCAAAAATAAGCATTCCTTCGACTTGGCAAAGTTTGGCTATGTCAACTTGGCTCCACAGGTGAAGCAATCAAAAGACTACGATAAATCCAACTTTCAAAATCGACAATTGATTCTCGAAGCAGGATTTTACCAGCCAATTTTGAAGAAATTACTAGAAATTTTATCATCTTTACCACAACATGGTAATCTGCTGGACATTGGTTGCGGAGAAGGCTATTATGCTCGAAATTTGCAAGCACAATTACCAGATAAACATATCTATGCATTCGATTTGTCAAAAGAGTCTATTCAACTAGCAGCCAAAAGTGACCACAGCCTGACGGTAAATTGGTTTGTTGGAGATCTGGCGCACATCCCTATTCAAGATGCTAGCATGGATATGATTTTAGACATCTTCTCTCCTGCCAATTACCAAGAATTTCAGCGCGTCTTGCAGAAAAACGGCTTGCTCATTAAGGTTATTCCTAGCAGCCAACACTTGCAAGAAATTCGTAGTATCGTTGCCGAGCAATTAACAAACACAAATTATTTCAATCACAAAATCATTGAGCATTTTGAAGAAGCCTTTACCATTACAAATTCTTATGACGTTGCAGCTACTTTCAACTTGAGAGAAAACGAAAAAGCGGCACTTCTTCATATGACACCGCTTCTTTTTAATATTGACATTGATAAAATAGATTGGTCACCATTAACTGACATCACGATTGCTGCAAAGATTTTAGTTGGTCAACAAATATAAAGCAAAAAGAGGTTAGATAGATTGCTGCGAGATACAGCAGTCTATCTAACCTCTTTTTATATGCTTCGATTAAAAGCTAACCAAATCATTCCCAAAGCTAAAACAATATAAGCAATCAACGCCAATAACCGTTGCCCCACTTGATAAGCTCTTCTTTCCCCACGGACTGGAAAAATAACCGCACACAAAGCGCCTCCGACTGCACCACCTAAGTGTCCTGCCAGACTAATTCCCGGTGTCAAACTCAACACTAAGTTCATAACCAGAAGAACTAAGTACGATTGACCGAGTTGCTGAATGTAAGGATTTCGCACCGCATAGCGCAAAGTAATAATAGCACCAAAAATCCCAAACAAAGATGTAGAGGCACCTGCAGCCACAGCACTTGAAGTGAAAAAGAAGACAAAGACATTTCCTAAAATACCAGACATCAGATAAAGAAACAGAAAATTCCACGAGCCAAAAATATCCTCAGCTTGTCGTCCGATAAAATACAGCGTAATCATATTCATCACAAAATGCTCCAAGCCGATATGAACAAAAATCGCCGATACCAAGCGCCAAATCTGACTTGGAAAATATTGGATTGTTCGACCATTCATTGCCCCAAATTCATAAATCGTTTGGGTACTAGCATAATTAAAGCCACGCAACAGAAACATTGCTAGGAAAACTCCTGTCGTGATAAGCAACAATAAGCTCGTTACTGGATAACGTTTATCATAAATTTTATTCACAAATCAATACCTCCTGAACGGGAATATCACAATCATCTGGTTGAAAATCAACTAACTGGTAAGGATAAATTGTACTTACTGTCATCCCTTTAAAATCAGCCAAATAGCGGTCATAATAGCCACCTCCATAGCCAATACGATAGCCTTTTTTGTTAAAAGCAACACCCGGAACATGTATCAAATCAATATGAGATTTTTCCACCGTTCGTTCACTTCTTGGTTCCCAGATACCAAAAACAGTCAATTCCAAGTCATTTGGATTATAATCTACAAAAGTCATGCGCCCTTGGGGATAAGTCTTAGGGACCAAAACCCGCTTGCCATCTGCTTGAGCCTGCCTGATGAAAATCCTTGTATCAAACTCGTGTGGCAAAGATAAATAAGTAGCAACTGTTCTAGCTTGTTGATAAGCAGAAGATTCCAGCAAGTACTGAGTGAGCAAAGCATCTCTCTGCTGTTTTACTATCAATTCCTGCTCTTTCATTTTCCTGACTATAGTTTTGCGCAAATCTGCCTTCATTTATCTTCTCCTCGATCAGAAATATTATCAACATTCCCAGTCCATCATTCATTAACTTTTGCACTTAAAAACTTCCCAAATTTTTCAATAGCAAAAGGCAAGGCTGCTTCATCTGGCGCCATTTTAGGATGATGAAGTGCATAAGGACTATCAATCCCCAGCCAGAACATCACACCCTTGACTTTACTGAGCAGATAACCAAAGTCCTCACCGGTCATTGCGGGTGAAATATCAATCATATGCACATCACTCTCTTTTTGGAAAAAGTTCATACATTGAGCAGCTAATTCAGGATGATTTTCCACAGGAAGATAACCACCTTGTTTCAGCTCCAAATCAAGCTCTACACCAAAAGACTGGGCTACTCCTTCAGCGATTTCCCGCAGGCGTTTTTGAGTGAGCAAATTCATCTCCTGCGTCAATGTTCGAATGGTTCCGTGCAGAAAGGCAGTTTCAGCAATCACATTATTCGTTGTTCCAGCATGGAATTCACCAAAGGTGACGACAGCTCCTTCAATCGGATCTACATTGCGACTCACAATGGTCTGAACCTGAGTGATAAAATAGCTAGCTGCTACCAAAGCGTCATTAGCATTATGTGGAAATGCAGCATGACCACCCTTGCCCTTAAAAATTAATTTAACTTCACAAGTCCCTGCAAAAAGTGTACTAGTATTCGTAGCAATATCTCCTACCTTGAGGTCAGGTCGCACATGAAGCCCATAAAATTCATCTGGCAACCAATCGCCAAAGGCTCCATCTTCATACATCAGCATACCCCCAGCTTCATTTTCCTCAGCTGGCTGGAAAAGAAAAAGTAGATTATTCTTAGGCTGCTCAGTAGTTAATTTCTCCAACAAACCCAGAGCGATTGTCATGTGCATATCATGCCCACAGGCATGCATACGTCCCTCATGTTGACTAGCAAAGGCAAACCCTGTCTCCTCAACAATCGGCAAACCGTCAATATCTGTCCGCCAGCCAATTGTCTTAGTAGGTGTACTCCCTTTGATAAAGACTAAAATTCCCGTACGCCAAGTCCGAATCTCAACGAAATCCAAGCCAGCAGTCAACTCATCAATCACTCGCATCAGATAGGCATGAGTCTTATACTCTTCCAGTCCAATCTCCGGAATTTGATGCAAGTCTCGGCGAATTTTTTGATAATCAATCATACATTTCCCTCTTTAAAGCGTCCGAAGAACGTCTTCCAATGCTGTTTTCTGCTGGGTTTGTTCATCAATTTTCTTAATCACACGCGCTGGCACACCAGCTACAACAACATTTTCTGGCACATCCTTCGTCACAATAGCCCCTGCAGCGACGACAGAACCATTGCCAATCTGCACTCCTTCAATAACGACAGCATTGGCCCCTATCAAGACATTGTCCCCCACTCGGACAGGATCTGCGCTGGCAGGCTCAATGACACCGGCAAGAACAGTCCCAGCACCCACGTGGCTGTTTTTTCCAACAATAGCTCGACCACCCAAAACGGCTCCCATATCAATCATCGTTCCAGCACCAATTTCAGCTCCGATATTGATAACAGCTCCCATCATAATCACAGCATTATCACCGATTTCCACCTGGTCGCGGATAATAGCGCCTGGCTCAATCCGAGCATTGACCTCACGCTTGTCTAACAGCGGCACGGCAGAGTTTCGGGCATCCTGCTCCACCACATAGGTTTTATTCTCTTCTAGATTAACCAAAAGAGGTTTAATTTCTTCCCAGTCACCAAATAGAACATTGCTCAATTTGACAACAGAATTCGGCACTTCGCCCGCTAGTTTTCCTTCAAAAGTCACTTTTACATTTGTCTTTTTCTTAGCATCCGCTATAAACTGAATAATTTCCTGTGCGGTCATTTTAGTAGCTGGCATAAGCATTCCTCACTTTGATCTAGTATTAAGGGTTATTATAACATAAAATCAAGCATTTCATAATATGAAAGCAAAAGAGAGTGGGACAGAAATCAGTAGTTTCGTAGAAACTTGATTTCTGTCCCATCTCCGCACGATTGAGTAGGGCTGTAAAAGTTGATTTATCAACGTATTAGAGTCCACTCAACCACTGCGTCTTATAATTCTAACTATATAAAACAAAGGAAGCTGGGCACTTTGGTCTCAGCTTCTTTCGTTAAATTTATTGGATGTTCTTCAACATATTTTCGATGTGCTCAATGGATTTTTCACGTCCAAGCAGGTAGATGGTGTCTGGTAATTCTGGACCGTGCATCTCGCCTGAAACAGCAATACGAATTGGCATAAAGAGGTTCTTTCCCTTGATACCCGTTTCTTTTTGTACTGCCTTGATTTGCGGGAAGATATTTTCTGACTTGAAGTCTTCATCACTCATAGCTTCCAATTTTTCTTTAAAGGCTTTCAAAACCGTTGGTACCGTTTCGCCTGCCATAAACTCTTTTTCTTCTGCCGTTAGCTCTGGAAAATCTTCAAAGAAAAGGTCTGTGAGCGGTACAATTTCATCTACAGATTTCATTTGTGGCTTATAGAGTTCAACCAACTTTTCAGCTTTGTTAGTCAAACGACCAGCCGCTTCCAAGTAAGGTTTCGCCATCTCAAAAATGGTTTCAAAATCCGCATTTTTAATGTATTCATTGCTCATCCAGTCTAATTTCTTTTGGTCAAAAGCAGCCGGAGACTTGCTGAGACGATGTTCATCAAAGAGTTGGATCAATTCTTCACGAGAGAAGATTTCATTTTCATCGCCAGGATTCCAGCCAAGGAGGGCAATAAAGTTGAAGACGGCTTCAGGCAGGTAGCCTTTCTTACGGTAATCTTCGATAAATTGAAGCGTGTTTGTATCACGTTTGGACAATTTCTTACCCGTTTCGGAGTTAATAATCAAGGTCATGTGACCAAATTGTGGCGCTTCCCAACCGAGCGCTTCGTACACCATGAGCTGCTTAGGGGTATTGGCAATGTGGTCATCCCCACGAATAACATGGGAAATTTTCATTAGGTGATCATCTACCACCACCGCAAAATTATAGGTCGGATAGCCATCTTTTTTCTGGATAACCCAATCACCACCAATGTTACCACCTTCAAATTCAATCTCACCTTTGACAAGATCGTTCCACTTGTAAATACCAGATTCATTGACCACAAGACGGACTGTTGGAACAATGCCTGCTGCTTCACGCTCTGCGATATAAGCTGCTTTTTCATCTTCAGACATTCCCAGATATTCATTGATGTAACGAGGTGTTTCTCCAGCAGCTTCCTGACGCTCACGCTCTGCTGCCAGCTCTTCCTCCGTCACATATGATTTGTAAGCCAAGCCTTTTTCAAGTAACTCATTGATATAGCTTTGGTAAATGTCCAAGCGTTCAGACTGGCGATATTTTTCATGCGTTTCTGGGCTCTCATCCCAATCAATTCCTAACCAACGCAGATTTTCCAACTGCGAACGTTCCCCGTCTTCCACATGACGTTTACGGTCAGTATCTTCAATCCGAATGATAAAAGTTCCGCCGTAGTGACGAGCGTAAAGATAATTAAAGAGCGCAGTCCGCGCATTCCCAATGTGTAACAGTCCCGTTGGACTTGGTGCATAACGCACACGAATTTGATTCGCCAATTGTATGTCTCCTAATTTTTATCTTATATTTTCAACAGGAAAAACCTGTTTTTATTTCAAACGTTACTATTATACCACATAGTTGTCGAAAAGAAATAACAGAAACGATGAAACTTTATTATTCTTCCAATCATTTACAGAATTTCCTTAGCAATGTAGAAGCCACCGTCTGTCTCACCTATCAATTCACTGCTCAGTTACACTGACTTACCCAAACACCTTCTTCAACACTTCACCAATCGTTGTTACATCAATAACTTCAATAGTTTCGGGAATGTTCAATCCGTTCAGAGAGTTTTTAGGAGCGTAAACTTTGGTGAAGCCCAGCTTAGCAGCTTCATTGATACGCTGCTCAATGCGATTGACACGGCGGATTTCGCCCGTCAGACCGATTTCACCAATAAAACATTCTTGTGGATTCGTTGGCAAATCTTTATAACTCGAAGCAATTGCAACGGCAACAGCTAAGTCAATAGCTGGCTCATCTAATTTGACACCGCCTGCTGACTTGAGGTAGGCATCTTGATTTTGCAATAATAACCCTGCTCGCTTTTCCAAAACAGCCATAATCAGACTAGCACGATTGAAATCCAATCCTGTCGTTGTCCGCTTGGCATTGCCAAACATGGTCGGTGTCACCAAAGCCTGTACTTCCGCAAGGATTGGACGCGTCCCCTCCATAGTCACCACGATAGAAGAGCCTGTTGCCCCATCTAAACGCTCCTCTAAGAAAACCTGACTAGGATTGAGCACTTCAACCAGCCCACCTGACTGCATCTCAAAAATGCCGATTTCATTCGTAGAGCCGAAGCGATTTTTGACCGCCCGCAAAATACGAAAAGTATGCTGTCGCTCACCTTCAAAATAAAGTACCGTATCCACCATGTGTTCCAAGGTTCTAGGTCCAGCCAGCGTTCCTTCCTTGGTCATATGGCCCACGATAAAGGTGGCAATATTGTTGGTTTTTGCCAACTGCATCAGCTCCGCTGTCACTTCTCGGACTTGTGAAACCGACCCTTGCACGCTGGAAATTTCTGGCGAAATAATCGTCTGAATAGAGTCTATAATCAAGAAATCTGGCTTAATTTTTTCAATCTCAGCACGAATCTGATGCATATTGGTCTCGGCATAAAGATAAAACTCACTGTCAATATCGCCTAATCGCTCCGCACGCAACTTAATCTGCTCAGCAGACTCTTCCCCACTGACATACAATACCGTTCCCTTGTGAGAGAGTTGGGTCGAAACCTGCAATAAAAGGGTAGATTTCCCAATACCGGGATCTCCTCCGATTAGAACTAAACTTCCTGGCACCACGCCGCCACCCAAGACGCGGTTAAACTCATCCATATCTGTCTTGGTACGGTTGACATTGATAGAAGTCACCTCCGCTAACTTCATCGGGCGACTTTTTTCACCCGTCAGCGAAACACGCGCATTCTTAACCTCTGTAACTTCGACTTCTTCAACAAAGGACGACCAAGCACCACAATTCGGACAACGCCCCAGATACTTGGGCGAATGGTATTCACAATTTTGACAAACAAATGTCGTTTTTTTCTTGGCTATGATAGATTCCTCTTTCTTAATGCCCAGTACTTCCAAAACCACCTGTCCGTACACCGTCTGCTTCATCATTATCAGTAAGCAAAAATGGTGCAAAGACAGCTTGAACGATACGATCTTCTTCTTCTAAAACCACTTCTTGATCTGTAATGTTCTGCATTTGCGCAAAAATGTGCCCTTCATTTCCCGAATTGCCATAGTAATCCCCGTCAATAACGCCCACAGAGTTAATCAAAACTAATCCTTTTTTACGTGGATTAGAGGAACGATCATAAAGATAAAGCACCTCACCAGCCTGCATATAGGCCTTGACACCTGTCGGCACCAACTTAATCTCTTTTGGCGCAATCACTGTACGCTCTGCCACTTTTAAGTCATAACCAGCCGCATGAGCCGTCTCACGCTTTGGCAGTAAATTTTTATTTTTAAAGCTTGAAACAAGCTCAAAACCACGAATTCGCATATTTTTCTCTTTTCTACATTTGCTTCCCCTATTATACTAAATTCGTAAACAACACGCAAAATGCAGGTCATTCTTCAACCTGCACTTTTGAAGTTATTTCAGTTCATTCAAAAATCGAATGACTTGCTCGTTGGCATCCACCTCAGCTTTCACTCCAAAAGGAACAATTGCTCTTGGGGTAGCATGTCCAACATTTAAGTTATATAAAATAGGAATATCTGTATCAATGACATCAAGCAGGATTTGTTTATATTCTCCATAATAAGTTTCATCCATTGGTTTTCCGACAAGAATCCCATTTAAAACAGAAAAAATCCCTGTCGCCTTTAAGGCTTCTAGCATTTTTCGATATAAAATTGGTTCTGGTTTTTCCTCACTGGTTTCCAACAAAAGAATTTTTCCTTCCCACTCTGAAAGACTGGGAAATAGCTGATAGTGAGCACACAGTTCAATCGTATCCTCATGTCTTGTATTATCAAATATCTGATAAAGCGACTCCAAACAGCCTCCTAAAATTTCCCCTTCAAATGTTGCTTTTCCTTTCAGCAATTCAAATCCCTGATTTTCATGACGAGTCCGCTTCGTTCCTAAGGCTTTTTCACTAAAATCTGTCCTTTCATCATACCAGACATTACTCGATCTGATTTCTGAGATAGTTCCTGTTCCAATCAGTTCCTTAAAATATGAAAGCGTATAAGGCAGCATTTCTTCCTCTAACTCACAAACATCAGCAAGAAATGACTGACCATAAAAAGTCTTCACTCCCAACTTATGGAGCATGAGGTGATTCATAGTAGTGTCTGAAAAGCCTAAAAATACTTTCTGATTCACAACCTTTTTTAATTGGTTATCTTCAAAGCAATCGATACGTATCATCTCCACCAATAGCACATAAAATCATATCAATTGAAGGATCTTCAAAAGCTTGAATCAAATCTTGCGCTCTTGATTTAGGATGGTCTTTCAGATAATCCATTCCCTTTTGTGCATGCTCTAAAAACGTCACTTCAAGTCCCAAGTCTTTCAAGCGCTTCAATCCCAGCTCAAACTCATGTCTAACGAAACTTTCTCCTATAATCCCGCTTGATAAACTGACAATTCCTACTTTCTTTATCATCTAATCTCCTCCCTTACTGATAATTTGAATCATTATATCACAAAATACAATCAACTAAAATGCTAAATGACCAATATTCACAAAACAAAACATACTAAGATTAGTAGTGAGGAAATCTCCGACGGGAGATGGTACTCACTTCTTTTTCTTTATGTTAAAGTAGAGGTGTCTTGTTAAGTCGAGGGTCTTTTTGACGCTAGACGTCGTACACAAAACTGGCAAGACACCTGTTTTAGGAAGAATGTTATCAAAGTATGTGGGACGTTCAACGTCGAGTATTGAAAATAACATCACTAAAACAAGGAATCATTCAAGACAAAGAGGTAATTTCATGAGAGTTGTTTTCGGAATTGATGTGAGCAAGGCAAGCTCAGAGGTAGCGATTTTAGTGAATGGGGAGAAAGTTCATGGCTACACCATGTCCAACGATACCATTGGATTTGCACGTCTCTTGAGCGATTTAAAAACCGTTCAACACCCTGAAATCATCTTTGAGGCGACTGGGGTCTATTCACGGCGCCTTTAGGCATTTCTTGAGGAAAATGGCTATGCTTATACACGGCTCAATCCTCTGGAAGCCAAGAAACAACTAGACAACTTGCGTGTCCGTAAAACAGATAAAATCGATGCAGAGAAGTTAGCACAGTCACAATTTATCTTGAACCGTAAACCGACCTATATTCAAGAGGAGGTTTATCAAGACTTGCGAGATTTGAGTCGCTTCTATCAAAATCTGACAGAGGATACCGTTCGTACTAAGAACCGCTTCACAAAGTACTGCAAGTGACCTTCCCAGAAATAGAGTCTATTTTATCAGCGCCAACAGGTGAACAATACTGGTAGCTGGTGAGGGCATTCCCAAGTAAAGCTTTCGTCTTAGACTTGTCTGAGGAGGACTTAGCTGAAATCATTCACCAATCCACTTCAAAGCGGATTTCTGATAAACGAGTGGAGTATCTCGTTGATAAACTGATTGGGTTAGCCAAACAGTCTTATTGTGCTACCAAGAAAACCTCTCCAATGATCGAAGAGGTTCGTTACTATGCTCAGGAACTGGTTAGACTTTCTGACCGTAGACAAGCTGTGCTGGATGAGATGGTGAAATCGACCCAGCCCCTACCAGAGTACAAGATTCTCCTCTCCATCCCTGGTATCGCTGAAACAACAGCCACCTCTATCATAGGCGAATTAGGAGATATTCGCCGTTTTCAGTCTGCCAATCAAATCAACGCCTTTATTGGAATTGATCTCAGACACTACGAATCTGGAAACTTTCTGGCTTAAGAACACATCACCAAACGGGGCAATCCTCATGCCAGAAAAATTCTCTTCAAGACCATTCACAACATTGCTTCGGTCAGTCATACCAAGCCCTATCATATTGCGGACTTTTATGAGAAACGAAAAAGACAATCGCAGACGACTTCAACTAAGCCTCATACGATTGCCTCAATGCATCGCCTCATAAAGACAATGTATTACCTCATTACGCATAACAAACTTTACGATTACACTTTAACCCAAAATCATTAAAGCCGTCTATGCATTATCATTGTAACACCTTACAAAAAATTTCGCTAGGTATGATGTTGATTTTGTGTACTCTTTTTTAGCCAAAAATCACTCAACACAAGACCACTGCTTGATGAAAACAACATTTTTGAAAATTAAAACTTCAAAAAAACTTGATATACTTGACGAATGGTAGAAAAATAACTCCATAATCTCTGCAGTGGTGTTACCCACTACAGAAATTATAGAACCAAAAAAGTTTGGAACTCCCCATCCCAAACTTTTTTACATCCCAAATCCTGTTACTGTCACTCCTAAAAGACGCACACCTTTTGTCTGCTCGTCCAAGCTATCATAAATCTCATGTGCAATGCGCTCAATCTGCTCCGCATCTTGCGTTCTTGTCGCTAAGCTATGCCTTTTTGTCAATGTTGAAAAATCCGCATAGCGAATCTTCAGAACAATCGTCCTACCAGATTTTCCATGCTTTTTTAAACTACGAGCTACCTTTTGTGATAAAAGGGTCAGCTCCTTTTTTATGTCGTCTTCGTTATGGAGCAATTTCCCATAAGTTCTTTCCTTGCCGATAGACTTACGAATACGGTTGACTTTTACTGGTGAATTGCTGATTCCTCTTGCTTTGCGATAAAGGTCAAATCCAAATCGACCAAACAAGTCAATCAAGGTCATCTCAGGAATTTCTAATAAATCTGCTCCTGTATAAACGTCCATATCATGCAGCTTTTCCACCGTCTTTTTTCCAACACCGTAAAACTTTGCCACATCCATTTGAGAGAGAAAGGCTTCTGCTTCTTCTGGCAAAATAACCGTCAAACCGTGAGGTTTTTCATAGTCACTAGCTATTTTTGCCAAAAATTTATTGTAGGACACACCAGCAGAACTGGTCAAATGAAGCTCTGTCCATATCTCACGCTGGATTAGCTTGGCTATCTTGACAGCAGATTTCATACCCAGCTTATTTTTGGTTACGTCCAGATAGGCTTCATCAATACTGATTGGCTCAATCACATCTGTATATCGTTTAAAAATGGCTCGAATTTGCTGACTGACTGCCTGATATTTCTCATAATTTCCCGAAATGAAAATCGCCTGTGGACAACGCTCATAAGCTTCTTTGGAGCTCATGGCTGAGTGAACACCAAAAGCTCGTGCCTCATAGCTACAGGTAGAAACGACTCCCCGCCCACCTGTTTGTCTGGGGTCATTCCCAATGATGACAGGTTTACCCTTTAACTTAGGATTATCTCTGATTTCCACCGAAGCAAAAAAGGCATCCATATCAATGTGAATGATTTTCCGAGATGTATCATTGATTAAGGGAAAAATTAACATCAATACAGCTCCTTTCTTGACTCTTTTCTTTCCTCCATTATACAATTTTTATCATTTTTTCCAAAATATTTGAAAATATGCTGATTTTTTCAAAAATATAATACAATTTACGCTGATTTTTTAATCTGTATTATAAAAGAAAGTACTTTTATGACCAGATTCCATTTGTGGAAACGATTACTATATGATATACTTATTTTATAAATGTAACAGATTTGTGTTACTAGAAAGATACAAGAGGAAAAAAACATGGTTGTTAAAACTGTTGTCGAAGCACAGGATATTTTTGACAAAGCCTGGGAAGGCTTCAAAGGGGAAGATTGGCGCGAAAAAGCTAGCGTATCTCGTTTTGTACAGGCAAACTACACTCCTTATGACGGAGATGAAAGTTTCTTAGCTGGTCCAACTGAACGCTCTCTTCACATTAAAAAAATTATCGAAGATACAAAAGCACATTATGAAGAAACACGTTTCCCAATGGATACACGTGCTACTTCAATCGCTGATATTCCAGCTGGATATATTGACAAAGATAATGAATTGATTTATGGTATCCAAAACGATGAGCTGTTCAAACTCAACTTCATGCCAAAAGGTGGTATCCGTATGGCGGAAACCGCTTTGAAGGAACATGGCTATGAACCAGATCCTAAGATGCATGAAATCTTCACAAAATACGTAACAACTGTAAATGACGGTATTTTCCGTGCCTACACAACAAATATCCGTCGTGCACGTCACGCACACACTGTAACAGGTTTGCCAGATGCTTATTCACGTGGACGTATCATTGGTGTTTACGCACGTCTTGCTCTTTACGGTGCAGATTACTTGATGGCAGAAAAAGTCGAAGATTGGAATGCTTTGACAGACATTGATGAAGAAACTATTCGTCTTCGCGAAGAAGTCAACCTTCAATACCAATCATTGAAAGAAGTTGTCCGCCTGGGTGACCTTTACGGACTTGATGTTCGTAGACCTGCAATGAATGTAAAAGAAGCTATCCAATGGGTGAATATCGCTTTCATGGCTGTCTGCCGTGTCGTAAATGGTGCTGCTACTTCTCTTGGACGTGTGCCAATCGTTCTTGACATTTATGCAGAACGCGACCTTGCTCGTGGTACTTTCACAGAATCAGAGATCCAAGAATTTGTTGATGACTTCGTCTTGAAACTTCGTACTGTAAAATTTGCTCGTACAAAAGCATACGATCAACTCTACTCAGGTGACCCAACCTTCATCACAACGTCTATGGCAGGTATGGGAAATGATGGTCGTCACCGTGTGACAAAAATGGACTACCGTTTCTTGAATACACTTGACAATATCGGTAACTCACCAGAGCCAAACTTGACAGTTCTCTGGACTGACAAACTTCCTTACTCATTCCGTCATTACTGCATGCACATGAGTCACAAACACTCTTCTATCCAATACGAAGGTGTAACAACAATGGCGAAAGATGGCTATGGTGAAATGAGCTGTATCTCTTGCTGTGTGTCACCACTTGACCCAGAAAATGAAGAACAACGCCATAACATCCAATACTTCGGTGCTCGTGTAAACGTATTAAAAGCTCTTCTTACAGGTCTTAACGGTGGTTACGATGATGTTCATAAAGATTACAAAGTATTTGATATTGACCCTATCCGCGACGAAGTACTTGAATTTGAATCTGTTAAGGCAAACTTTGAAAAATCACTTGATTGGTTGACAGACACTTATGTAGATGCTTTGAACATCATTCACTACATGACAGACAAGTACAACTACGAAGCTGTTCAAATGGCCTTCTTACCAACCCATCAACGTGCTAATATGGGATTTGGTATCTGTGGATTTGCCAATACAGTTGATACATTGTCAGCTATTAAGTATGCGACAGTCAAACCAATCCGTGACGAAAATGGTTATATCTACGACTACGAAACTACTGGCGAATATCCACGTTGGGGTGAAGACGATCCTCGCTCAAACGAATTGGCCGAATGGCTGATTGAAGCCTACACAACTCGTCTTCGTAGCCACAGACTTTACAAGAACGCTGAAGCAACTGTATCACTCTTGACGATCACTTCCAACGTTGCTTACTCTAAACAAACTGGTAACTCACCGGTCCACAAAGGGGTATACCTCAACGAAGATGGTTCAGTGAACTTATCTAAATTAGAATTCTTCTCACCAGGTGCGAACCCATCTAACAAAGCTCGTGGTGGTTGGTTGCAAAACCTCAACTCACTAGCCAGCCTTGACTTTGGCTATGCAGCAGATGGTATCTCTCTCACTACACAAGTTTCACCTCGTGCTCTTGGTAAGACTCGTGAAGAACAAGTGGATAACTTGGTCACAATTCTTGACGGTTACTTTGAAAATGGAGGACAACACGTCAACTTGAACGTTATGGATCTTAAAGATGTCTATGATAAGATTATGAATGGTGAAGATGTTATCGTTCGTATCTCAGGTTACTGTGTCAATACCAAATACCTTACTAAAGAACAAAAAACTGAATTGACTCAACGTGTCTTCCACGAAGTGCTTTCAATGGATGATGCCCTTAGCTAATTCAATTCTATTCTCAAAAACCAGTTGGAAATTCCAGCTGGTTTTCTTCTTTTTTATGCTATAATAGAGGTATTGTTAGTTAAAAGAAAAGGGTGTAAAAATGGTGGAGAAAAGAGATGTAGAAAGGGAAGACAAATTTAATCTAACTGTTGATGTCCTGATGTTAGCAGGTACGCTTCTGCTTCAAAGTGGTTCTGAAATTTATCGGGTTGAAGATACCATGATTCGGATTGCTCATTCTCAAGGAATTATGGATTGTAATGCACTCGCAATGCCAGTTGCCATTTTCTTTTCAATTGAAAACACCAATATTTCGCGTATGAAACGCATTACTCATTCAAATTACAATATCGAAAAAGTATGCGATGTCAATCAAGTATCGCGTGAACTGGTTAGTGGGGACATCAGTCTTGAAGATGCTTTTGAGAAATTAACTCAGCTAAAAAAGAAAAAGACACCTTACACAAACAGGCAACTGACATTTGCTGCTACTATTAGTGCCCCTTTTTTCTCTATAATGTTTGGTGGCAATCTCTATGATGCGCTCGGCGCTGCTCTTGCGACCTTCTTTGGCTTTGCCTTTTCTCTTTCGGTCAATAAATACGTGCGCATTCCTTTTGTCACAGCTTTTGCCGGAGCTTTTATTTTTGGTCTGCTGGCACAGATCTGGGCGCGCTATTCTGGCTTTCCTTCCAGTGCGGACTTAATCATCGCTGGTGCTGTCATGCCTTTTGTTCCCGGTATTGCTCTGACCAATGCCGTACGTGATTTGATGACCAATCATCTCAATTCTGGTATGAGCAAAATTTTTGAAACACTGTTAATTACTCTGGCACTCGGAGCTGGCACTTCCGTAGCTCTCGTCTTAATGAAATAAAAGGTGAATCCATTGACTGTCTTACTACAAGCTGCAGCAAGTTTTCTTGCAATTGTAATGTTCTTAATCGTTTTAAATGTTCAAAAAAGAATGCTCATTCCAGGAGGAATCCTTGGAATGTTCATCTGGCTTTTGTATTATGTATTAAAAGGTCCAACAAATGTGATTATTGCTACGTTTATCGCAGCTATTATCGGATCTTGCATTAGTCAAGTTTTGAGCATTCTTTATAAAACCCCTGCTGTCGTCTTTATCTTAGCCATTTTAGCTCCATTGGTTCCGGGCTATCTTTCTTATCGTACAACGGCCTTTTTTGTCACTGGAGATTATAGTCATGCTATGGTTAATGCTACCTTGGTGGTGATTTTAGCCTTGGTCATTTCAATTGGAATGGCAAGTGGTACGGTGGTGCTCAGACTCTACCATTACCTGCAAAAGCATCGCTCCTCATAATTCGACATAACTCCTGAAAATGTCCCAAGTCTTTCTTTTCGCAAGAAGGCTTTTTTCTCAGTTTCTACCTTAATTATGATAAAATGGAATAGAATAAGTTTGGTATCAAACCGAAAAATATATAGAGGTAATGATGAACATTGGAATTGATAAAATTGGCTTTGCAACAGCCAATTATGTATTAAAATTAGAAAATTTAGCAGCCGCACGCAACATTGACCCGGAAAAACTAAGCAAGGGACTTTTACTAAAAGAAATCAGTGTCGCCCCAGTCACAGAAGATATTGTAACCATGGGAGCTAGTGCAGCAGCATCTATTTTAACTGAAGAAGATAAACAGGCTATTGACATGGTGATTGTGGCCAGTGAATCTGGAATTGACCAAAGCAAGGCTTCTGCTGTTTTTATTCATGGTTTGCTTGGAATTCAGCCATTTGCGCGTAGTTTTGAAATGAAAGAAGCATGCTATAGTGCTACTGCCGCACTGGATTATGCAAAACTACACGTTGAAAAACATCCAGACTCAAAGGTCTTGGTCATTGCAAGCGATATTGCCAAATACGGTATTGAGACACCAGGGGAGCCAACACAAGGAGCTGGAGCAGTGGCTATGCTCATCACAAGTAATCCACGGATTCTCAGTTTTAATGAAGACAATGTTGCTCAAACACGAGATATTATGGACTTTTGGCGGCCAAATTATTCGACAACGCCGTTTGTCAATGGCATGTATTCTACGCAACAGTATTTAGACAGTCTAAAAACAACTTGGGCGGAGTACCAAAAGCGCAATCAAGTGTCCTTAAAAGATTTTGCAGCAGTTTGCTTCCATTTGCCTTATCCTAAATTAGCTTTAAAGGGTATGAAAAAGATTATGGATAAGAGTTTGCCAATTGAGCAGCAAGAGCAACTACAAGCGAATTTTGAGCAATCCATTCTTTACAGCCAAAAGGTAGGGAATATCTACACGGGATCCCTCTTTTTAGGTCTCCTTTCCCTACTTGAAAATAGTACGACACTTAAAGCAGGCGATCGGATTGCGCTCTTTAGCTATGGAAGCGGAGCTGTATCAGAAATCTTTAGTGGTCAACTCGTAGCAGGTTTTAACCAACAACTCAAAGCCAATCGTATGGAAATACTCAATAAGCGCACGCCTTTAAGCATTCCAGATTATGAGAAGGTATTTTTTGAAGAAGCAAAACTAGATGAAAATGGCTCTGCTAACTTCACAGGCTATGAAAATCAAGACTTTGCCTTAGCAGAAATCGTAGAACACCAACGTACATATATCAAGGTGGAAAAATAATATGAAGATAAGTTGGACGGGTTTTTCCAAAAAATCATTGCAAGAACGTTTGCAAATTTTAAAAGACTATCACTTACTAAACGAGGATAATCAAACAAACCTTGAACATAATCACATGCTCCCTCTCTCAACAGCCGACCAAATGAGCGAAAATGTTCTGGCGACATTTGCTCTGCCCTACTCTTTCGTTCCTGATGTTGTGGTAGACGAGGAAGTTTATCAGGTACCTTTCGTAACAGAAGAGCCCTCTGTCGTTGCGGCTGCTAGCTTTGCAGCAAAAATTATTAAACGCTCTGGGGGCTTCAAAACGACTATTCACAGGCGTCAAATGATTGGACAAGTTGCTCTCTATCAAGTAGCAAATATCGAAGTAGCTATAAAAAATATCCAAAACCACAAGCAAAAATTGCTAGAGCTGGCCAATCAAGCACACCCATCAATTGTCAACCGCGGAGGTGGTGCGCGTGATTTACGTGTAGAATGGCTAAATGGAGAAGCTGAATTTTTAGTCGTTTATCTAACAGTTGACACCCAAGAAGCTATGGGCGCCAATATCCTCAATACCATGCTAGAAGCGTTGAAAACAGCATTAGAAGAGTTGACTGGCGGTGAAAGCTTGATGGCAATTCTATCAAATTATGCAACAGAAGCCTTGGTCACTGCCACCTGTGAAATTGATATTCGTTTTCTCAGTCGAAATAAATCAGAAGCCTTTGGCATTGCTAAGAAAATAGTGCTGGCAAGCCAATTTGCCAAACAAGATCCTTACCGTGCCAGTACCCACAACAAAGGCATTTTCAATGGAATTGATGCTGTCGTATTAGCGACAGGAAATGACTGGCGGGCGATTGAAGCAGGCGCGCATACCTATGCTAGTAGAAATGGTTCCTATCAAGGATTGACTACTTGGTCAATCAAGGAAGCCACTCAAAAGCTCTGCGGAGAGATTACTCTCCCGCTCCCTATTGCTACAAAAGGGGGTTCCATTGGGCTCAACCCTACGGTGGAAGTTAGCTTCGATTTGCTAAAACAACCAACCGCAAAAGAGTTAGCCAGTATTATTGCGTCTATCGGCTTAGCGCAAAATTTTGCGGCTTTGAAAGCGTTGGTTAGCACCGGTATTCAACACGGACACATGAAGCTACAAGCCAAATCTCTAGCTCTTTTAGCGGGAGCTAAGGATACAGAAATCGCTCCTCTGGTTTCTCAGCTCATTTCTGAGAAACATTTTAGTCTCAAAAGAGCACAAGAAATTTTAGAAAACATTCGTCAAAAATCATAGAAAAAAAGAATCCGATAAGTGAAAAAACTCATCGGATTTCTTTATTTAGTTGACCTTGTGCTTCTCGCAAACGTCTATACAAAAGATAAGGCACTTGTCTTAGCTCTCTCAAATTTTGGCAACCAAGTGCACACATAATCAAGCGCAAATCTTCTTTCCAACTGTTTACAATCGTGATGACTTCATCCACCGAATGCGTTTCAATCAATTCTAACATGGTGCGTGAAAGTCCTACAGCCTTAGCTCCTAACACAAAAGCCTTCACCATATCAAGCGGCTGCCGTACGCCACCACTCACCAAAATATCCATTTTATCCATCATCGGCTGAGCATTTAGTAAGGCTTGGAGTGTCGATTGCCCCCAATCATTGAGATAGTCTCGATTGCCACCGCGCCTGTTTTCAATATAGGCGAAGCTCGTTCCGCCACGACCAGAAAGATCAACCGTTCGAATACCGAGGTCATAAGCAGTTTCGATCGTTGCCAAATCCATACCAAAGCCAACCTCTTTCAACATTACCGGGACTGTGCTTTGCTCAGCATAATCTTTTAAATGTGCTCGCCAAGTTTTAAAAGAGCGTTCTCCTTCTGGCATGAGCAATTCTTGCATGAGATTGACATGCACTTGCAAAAAAAGAGGATGAAGGTCTGTGATTGCCTGCTGCCCTGAGGAATACGGCTTATCCAGTCCAATATTCGTTGCAAGGAGCAGGTTTGGCTTATCTTGCTTGACAGTATATGAGTCATCTGTTGGATTATTCAAGGCAGCACTGTAAGAGCCTGTGACAAAAAGAATACCGCAAGCTTCTGCAACTTGTGCCAAGCGCTGATTGATGCCCTTCCCTTTCTCACTTCCACCTGTCATAGCATTGATGTAAAACGGAAATTCCCAATCTCTGCCTGCAAACTGCGTCGTCAAATCAATCTCGTCCAAATCATACTTAGGAAGCGAGCAATGAATAAGCTCCATGTCATCAAAACTATTATAAGGCGAATCGTACTCAAGCGCATATCTTATGTGTTCGTCTTTGCGATTTTTATTCATCCATTCCCCACCTTTCCTTATATAAAAGGTCAATTCCTGCCCCCTGCCAACGTTCCACTAAGATTTGACTATCTGTCTCGCTAAATGACAATGCTATGCCGCAGTCACCACCGCCAGCACCGCTACTCTTTGCCACACAGTCCAATCCTTGACTGGCTCTTTTTAAAGCTCTCAGTTTTTCATTGTAAATAGCGGGGCTAAGTTCCGCCAATAGGTGGCTAACCTTTTCTAGGCTTTCTTTCATAATTTCTTTCTCACCAGCAAGCAGCGCCTTCTCCAGTCGAAGAACTTCTTCTTGTGTTTGTGTTAGAAAACTGGATGAAATTGCTGATTTGACCTGATTGATAAGATCTCTAGAAATAGCTGGTTCTTTTGTCCAGCCTACAAAAAAATCAAATGGATGATGTGGTTGGATTCTCCGAATGACAGTTCCCCAATCCTGAGCTAATATACTTTCTAAGGGCGACTCATTGATCTGCTCCGCTATTCTTTTGCGGTCAAAAGATTGGTAATAAATCAAATCTTCATAAGCGATACAAGCCACATCTCCCATTGAGCCATTGTCCCCACGTTTAAGAAGGACATAGGCTGCCAGCTTAAAGGTTTCCTCAGCAGATAACGCCAGACCATACAAGGCTGTTATTGCTCGTATGGTTAAAACTACGACACTCCCACTAGAGCCAAGACCAAATTTTTTTCCATCTTGCTCCATTTTTCCAGTAATGGTTAAGAAAAAGGGACGTAGTGAAATGGATCGACTTTGTAAAAACTCATTCATAACAGCAACCGTATCCTGAATGAGACTGTACTCATCATCAGGTGTCAAATCCACAGTATGGTCAAACATATCTGAAAACAACTGATAACGTTCAGAAAAATGAATTTTTCCCGTCATATAAATCGGAATATTTTTCAGAATCGCGCCTTGCCCCTCTGTCAATACAGAGTATTCCCCTGCCAAATACAATTTCCCGCATGTTCTTACTGTTTTAGTCATCTGGCAATTCCTTCGTTTTAGAGACAATGAGGCAGTATTTTTCTGCAAATATCGGCACCAAATGCTCCAAATCTTCTTCCAAACACAGCACTTTTACATTTGGTCCTGCATCCATGGTGAAATAACAACGCTCTCCTTGACTGCGTAATTGTTTGATGAAGTCCATTGCCTCATAGCTTTTTTCGGTCAGGTAAGAAAACGCTGGCGTTGCTGTCTGAGTGGTAGCATGCATGGCAAGCGCATTTTTTTCTGTTAATTCTCCCACCTTAGCAAAATCATTGTTAGACAAATAAGTCAACATGGCTTTATAATCTTCTTCGGACTGTCTCACCCAATCACTAAATGTCGTGGAGGTTTCTGCACAGCGTTTCATTCCCTCACGACTTGAAATCGGCTTTTTCTGATCATACAAAACCAGCATTATCATCGCTAATTTCAAATCTGTCTTTACTGGATAAATCTCTCCGCTATCCTTGTCCCAAGCTGCAATCGGTCCATAAAAACTCCGTGAGGAAGACCCCGAAGCTAATTTTGCTTTTTGTGCTTGCTCTTTTGTGGACAAGTGCAATTCAAAAAAGTCATTACAAGCCTTAACAAGCGCAGACAAACCGCTTGAACTAGATGAAAGCCCCGCTGCTGTCGGCATATTATTTTTTGTATCAATGCGTACAAATCCAGCTCCGTGAGGGCGAAAACGATCTACAATATTGCCCATTTTTTTATGTTCAGTTTGATCTTGCAGAACACCATTGATGTAAAATTCATCTGACTGGGCACTCGCTGGTAAGCTAGACAGAGTTGTTTCTGTGTACATATTTTCCAAGGTCAAAGAAATACTGCTCGTTGCAGGAATTATCTTGACAGTATCTTTCTTACCCCAATATTTGATAATGGCAATATTGGCATAAGACCGCACCTTTACAGGCTTTCGATCCATGTGTTTACCGCTCCTTTCTCCCTCAATAAATCAGCTAAACTGATAGCCTTTTCTTTGCTTGCCACTAGAGCGATAATGCAGCCGCCTAGACCACCACCACTCATTTTCGCACCAAGTGCTCCATTTTCTTGCGCTGTGGCAACAAGCCAATCGGCTTCAGGGCAACTCACGCCTAGATTTTTTAAGCTGAGGTGAGCTTTTGACATGGCAATCCCGATTCTCTCTAAATCTTTTACTTTTAAAGCTTCTTCAACTTCATTGGTTAATTTTCCAAGCTGATGAAGATGTGGCAAAGCGGTCATTCCGAGTTGCTCAACTTCTTGGATAGCTTCCCGTGTATGCCCATAAATCCCTGTGTCTGCAATCACAAGATAGGCTCCAAGATTCGTCTCAAACTCTGAAAAACCAACATTTTTGATGAATTTAATAGCACGATCGCTTAAGCATGTCTTAGCATCTAAACCACTCGGATTCATGTGGGCAATCATCTCCGCTCGATTGGCTAAAATTTCCAGAGTTTCCCTATCCAACCCCTGCTCATAGTAATCAAAAACAGCTCGAATCGCAGCAATACTCACTGCCGCAGAAGAACCCATTCCGCGCTTTTCAGGCACCATTGACTCAATCTCACAGCGAATATAAGCCTCTTGCACCCCTAGAAATTCCAAAGAAGCAAAAACCGCCATAGAAAGAGTATCTTCTTCATACAAAATCCACGCATGATCTGACGGCAAAATGCGACAAGTCACTTCAATATTAGTTAAAGGTAGAGCCAAAGCAGGGTAGCCATAGACAACGGCATGCTCCCCTATCAAAATAATCTTACTATGTGCCCGACCGACACCTACTTTTTTTGTCATATTCTCTCTCTACATCACAATACTTCATCTATTATTTTAATATAATTCATAGAAAAAAGCGATTGTTAGTAGTCAATTCCTTTTATATTCCAAACTAATTTATTTCAACTTTTAAAACAGCGAAAAAGAGCAGGAAATCCAGCTCTTATCCTAACTGTCTTCATTTTACAGATTTTGTTTAATCAAATCCATAAGCTCATTGCGGTCTAAAATCCATTGTGCACGTTCGTCTTTCTCATACGTTCGGTTGGAAAGGAAGATGACCGCTTTCTGCTGTAAACGATTAAACATAATAAACGTTCCAGTATAGCCTGTGTGCTGCAACCACTCTTTGTCTAAATCCCAAGCAAGACTGCGTGTTTTTCCAATCTCCTTTGAGAAATTTTTTGTCAAAGTTGCTGCAAAGTTATCCTGTAAATAATGCTCCAAAAAGAGCTCTAAATCCCGAACTGTCGAAAACAAGCCTGCACTACCAGCATGTCTGCCCAACACATGCGCTTTGGGGTCATGTACAACTCCCGCCTTTACACCGCGAACCGTTGGCACCGCTTGCGCAACAGGTCCAAACGCTGTTTCTTTCATACCCCAAGGCTGAAAAATTTTCCGCTCAAAAATGTCACTCAAAGAAGAATGAAAAATTTCTTCTACCATAAAACCCAGCAACAAAAAATTTACATCAGTATAACGAAAATGCTTGTTATCAAGCACTTTCAAATGATTTAGCGCCTCTTTCAATTCGACCGCATTGAGTGCATCTCGATTGGGGATAAAGGGATCTAGCCCTGATGTGTGAGTAGCCAGCTGACCTACCGTGACAGAATTGTCATGAAAAGCGGGATAATATTGTGTTAGCGGTGCATCTAAATCTAGTTTTTTCTCATGGAATAGAAAAGCCAAAATCGTTCCGACACCCACAACCTTGCTGACACTCGCTAAGTCATAGACCAGTCCTGCTTGAGTCTTCTCACCTCGCTCAGGATTACTCTCACCAAGATAATATTCTTGCCATTTTCCATGAGTATACAAAGCTAAGCTGGCTCCAGGATAGATTTGTTGTGCTATCTGTTCTTCGACTTTTGAGAGTATCTTGCTTGAACTCATACCGCTTCAATCCAAACTTCAATCTGACTATCATCTTTGGTCAGGAAAAATCTGCCCGATTTAGGTATAAAAATTTCTCTTCCTTGAAATAATGCTTGCAAATCCGCCACATCAAACTGCTCAACTGTAAATTTAATCATTGCTAAATCCCAAGTTTGAGTACTCTCCGTCAGCAAATCTGGTCCGCTTGCTGGTGAGAATGTTAGAATAGACTGATTTCCTAGCCATTCCTGATAAAAAGTGACTGCTTTTTCCTTATCTGGAGCATTGATATGAATCTGCTCTATAGTAAATTGACTGAGCCCAACAAAATCCTCTAGCGGCGTAAATGCTGGTGCAATCATCACTCTCTGCAAGGTTGTCCAATCTTCCTCGCTATGCAGTAAAAACGTATCTCCTTCCGGCGAAGTTGCTTCAAAAGCATAGCCATTATCACCTTGGTAAAGATAATCAACTTTGCTGCCACGCGCTAAAAGTGCTTCAATTTCTCGTGAATCGGCTACTTTAATAACAATTTTCGCTAATTTCTTAGTCCCAACAACTTTGCGAGTGCGCATACTGGGCGACTCCTCTAGCTGCAATTTTTCAACTTTTGTCTGATCTCCAAGGCTGACAAAAGCTCCTTCCTCTAGCAAATTTTTCATTCCTAAAGTTTGACAATAAAATGCAAGATTGTTTTTTCGATTATTGATTTTTAATACTGGTATCGTATTTACAATTTTATTTGTTGAACACATAAATTCCTCCAAGCCTTTCTATTTTAAATAATTTTTGTGTATTTTACAAATATTTATGTAAAAATAGAAAAAATTGTGCTATTACTGATAAATATTTTGTACCACTACCAGCTCATTTGCCGACTCAAATTCATATTGAAGGTAAGACTGATAAGTTCCCGGCGCAATAATCCCACGCATATCTAAAATGGCTGTTCCAGCCTGTCCGATAATGCTATCGGCTAGCAGACAACAATTGGTAGACAAGATAAAATAAGTCTTAAAACGACTTGTTTTAAACTTATATAAACGAGCATTCAACTCATGCTTCAATTTATAAGCATACGTGCGCTTACCATCTTTCAAATTCGCCGGTGGATCCCACACTTCCAACAACTCATCAATCTCAGCCAACCGTTTCTCCACAGCTAGCTTTTGCTCATCTGTCAAAGATAACCCATAACCAAACAAGGTTTTTTTGCTTTCTTCTTTGCACAAATCAATATAAGCGTCTTTATCCACTTTAAACAAGACACCGTCTCCAATCGTGCCGAATAAACGCTCTGAAAAAACATCATAACTACCATAGGAAACAACTTTTCCTTTATAGCAAATATCAACGTGACCAATCATCCCAAAAAGATTTTGATCTGATGTATGAATCAGCACTTCTAAGTCAACTAGCTTTTGTTCATCTCGAATACGGCTGTAAACCTTTTGGTGTTCTCGTTTTTCACCCTGCAAAAAACGATTAAAACGATTCAGTTGCTCTGCTGGGAAAAAGGCAGCGATAATAACAGGCAGGTTGATTCGAATACGGCGCCGAAGCTGCTTTTGTTCCACATCGGTGTTGAACATAAGACCGTCTCGAACGTTAGAAAAGCCTAGTAATATCAGATAAATACCAACAATCAAAAATTGCATCCTACCATCCGTGCTAGGAGAAAAGACAGTTGTCAGTCCAATCCCACCATAAAGCAAGGTATCAAAAAGATAACGGAAACCGCCTTTTAGCTTATTTTGACGGTAAAGAAGATAAGTAATGCCATAGACTGCCGCCGTACACAACTGATAGCAGCCCAATATAATAATGACAATATTGACTGGCAGATTGCTGGCACGGTTAAGAAAGCCAACAACCAGCCCCACCAAAACATGGAGGAGGGCAGAACCAAGACTGATACGATTTTTCTTCACTAAGAAACGGAAAAAAAGATTGATAACTCCGACAAATAAAAAGTAAATGACCAATAAATCTAGGGCAAATTTTGTAAAATCAACACCGTTTTCAATAATAATAACGCCAAAAATAATCGCCAAAATACCAAACAATAGAGTCCGTCTCCCACTTAATCTATCTAATTCCATTTCATCTCTCCCAAATAAAAGGTAGGAATGAGACAAAAATTGCTACTTTGCAAAAAATCCGTTTTGCTGTCTCACTCCCATTACTGTTGTTATCCTTACTCTTTAGTATAGCATTTTATCTTGGTAAGCGTCTAGTCACTTATCTATTTTTTCGCTCAATCTTATCTCTTCGTTATCAAAAAACGGCTCGTAACGAACCGTTTCTTTTTTGTTAACAACTTATCCATAAATTATCTTGTAAAGTGCTACTGCAGCAATACCGGCAAGAATTGGAGATACGACTGGCACCCAAGCATACCACCATTTTGAATCTCCTTTGTGCTCACCAAGAACTGATTTTGGAAGAAGGAAATGAAGAATACGTGGGCCTAAGTCACGTGCAGGGTTCAAACCTGGACCTGTAGGACCACCAAGTGACGTTACCAATGCCATGACAAGGAAACCAAGTGCTAAGTGGGCAACAGCAAGTCCGGCATTGATGTGAGAACCAATTGCAACTTTTCCTTGGATTTGAGTAGCATCCACTCCACGAGTAGCAGCATATTTAACAACTTCTGCACCAAAATAGTTTTTGGTCATGGCCATTGCTGCAAAGAACAAGATAAATGAACCAATAAATTCATTGACAAAACCATTTATCATAGAAGCAGCATGTGATTTCTTGCTTCCGTCATCCGTATTTACAATAGTTGAAAATGATCCCAAAATCGCATTAGGATTTGTTGTTTGCAAATAGTAAGGGCGGTGACTTGCTACTACTAATGCTTGTCCAAATATCGCTCCCAATAATTGTGCAATAATGTAAGGCGCAACTTGTGCCCAAGGGAAGTATCCGCTAATCGCAAGTCCTAGTGTGAATGCAGGATTGATATGATTCCCTGATACATTTCCAAACATAAGAGCAGGAATCATAACCCCCATACCATAACCAACTGCAATCACCAACCAGCCACTTTGATGACCCTTTGTTCCCTTTAATTCAACGTTGGCAACAGCACCGTTCCCCAAAATAATGAGAATTGCCGTTCCAAGAAATTCTGTGATATATTTCACAGTCCATGTGACATCCATTTTTATTCTCCTCTTTAATTAAAAAAATTTTAGACAAATCCTATTTTATCAGTTACAATGGATAATGTAAAGGTTATTTTTTGACAAAGTGTAAAAAAGGAGTAAAAATATGCGCTATAATCAGTATAGTTATACACCAGAAACAAACAAAAAAATGCTGGCTGAAATGGAAAGCATTGGATTTTCTTTCCACCCAGAGTATTCTGATAAAGAAAATTTAGAGACTTTTGTACGTAGAACTTTTTTTAATTATAAAAATACAGACTATGCCTTAAAATCTTTGGTTGCCAATTCAAAAACAGACTTACTCAGCTTTTTTACGTCCAATCAGGAATTGACAGCAGAGATTTTTTATACCATTATTTTTCAATTGCTGGGATTTGTGCCCTTTGTTGACTTTGACGATGTAGAAACATTCCGCAAGGACGTGAACTTTCCCATTACCTATGGAAATTCGCTCGAAAATCTCTATCAATTGCTCAATACGCGCACCAAAAACGGCAATCTCTTGATTGATAAGTTGGTAAGCGAAGGCTTGATCCCTGAAGACAATACCCACCACTATTTCAATGGTAAAAGTCTTGCGACCTTTACTAGCCATAATGCTATCCGCGAAGTGGTCTATGTGGAATCGCGCGTGGATACCGACGAAGATGGGCTGCCTGATTTGATTAAGGTCAGCATCATTCGTCCTCATTTTGACGGACAAATTCCTGCTGTCATGACTGCTAGCCCTTATCACCAAGGAACCAACGACAAAGCCAGCGACAAAGCGCTCTATAACATGAATGTGGATTTGGCTAAAAAAGAAGCTGGAAAAATCACTGTTCGTGACCCAGAAATTCACTTGATTGAAACGCAAAAGGAAGCTGTATTAGCGGAGCAAGCAGAAGAAACACTCGGTCATATCGGAACTTATACACTCAATGACTACCTTCTTACTCGTGGTTTTGCTAATTTATATGTATCAGGTGTGGGAACAAAGGACTCTGACGGTCTCATGACGAGCGGAGATTATTATCAAATCGAGGCTTATAAAAATGTTATTGATTGGTTAAATGGTCGCTGTCGTGCTTTCACAGACCATACCAGACAACGAGAAATCAAAGCCACTTGGTCCAATGGAAAGGTTGCTACAACAGGAATTTCTTACCTCGGAACTCTGTCAAATGGGCTAGCTACAACTGGCGTAGATGGTCTTGAGGTCATTATTGCTGAAGCTGGAATTTCTTCTTGGTACAATTACTATCGTGAAAATGGCTTAGTGACGAGCCCCGGTGGCTATCCCGGTGAAGATTTTGACTCTTTGACAGAATTAACTTACTCACGCAATCTTCTAGCGGGCGAACGTCTTCGTCACAATGCCGAGTATCAAAAGAACCTCAAAACATTAAAAGCAAACTTGGAGCGCGAAACGGGTGATTATAATCAATTTTGGCATGACCGCAACTATCTGATTCACGCACACAAAGTCAAAGCCGAAGTCGTCTTCACTCATGGCTCCCAAGACTGGAATGTCAAGCCGCTCAATGTTTACAACATGTTCCACGCCCTGCCACAAAACATCAAAAAGCATTTGTTTTTCCACAATGGCGCTCACGTTTACATGAACAATTGGCAATCCATTGACTTTCGTGAATCTATGAATGCACTTCTCAGCAAGAAACTGCTGGGCTACAATTCCCACTTTGAATTGCCAACTGTAATCTGGCAAGACAATAGTCAAGCACAAAGCTGGTTGTCACTAAAGAATTTCGGCAATCAAGAGCACTACACTCATTTCAATCTAGGTAGTACTACTCAAGATATTCAAAATGCTTACTCTGAGACGGACTACAAGCGTTTCAGCAAGACCTATCAAACCTTCAAAAATGAACTCTTTGACGGAAAAGTCAATCAAGTAACTGTTGACTTCACCTTAAAAAAAGACCTTTTCCTTAACGGTCCCGCTAAGCTCAATCTGCGCCTAAAATCCAGTACCGATAAAGGCTTGATTTCTGCACAGCTATTAGATCTTGGGCAAGCTAAACGCCTCACCCCAATTCCTGGCGTCCTTGCACCAAAAGTCATGGACAACGGGCGTTACTACATGCTAGATCATTTAATGGAATTGCCTTTCAAAGAGACACCTCACCGCGTCATCACCAAAGGATTTCTCAATCTGCAAAACCGCACCGATTTGCTAACAGTCGAAGAAGTCACACCAGATCAATGGATGGAAATTTCTTTTGAACTCCAACCAACTATCTACAAAATGGTAGCAGGCGATACACTCCGCCTTGTCCTCTACACAACCGACTTTGAGCACACCGTCCGCGATAATACCGACTATCATTTGACCATTGACCTAGCAAACTCTAGCTTAGATGTGCCAGATATGATAAAATAAGATAATAACTATCGAATTTTAAGGAGAACCCAAACAATGATGAACATGCAAGACTTGTTCCACGATTTTCTAAGTCTGATAATCGTCAGAAATGTTGATTTAAGTCCTTTCTTAATTTACTAAATCAAACTAAAATCACTTAAATCAATACTAATAAGACAAAAAATAGACAACGGCAGTATCTTCTTGATAATTCAAAAACCGCTTTACTTGTAATGAAGTAAAACGGTTTTTATTTTGTTAAATTATTTGCCAATTATAACTGATATGTCTTGGAGGGCAATCTTTTATTGCTATTGGATAAAAACAGTTCTAATGAATTTCCTTGCTTCGTCATAAACATCTGTACTAATATCTGCATAATTCGTAAATACTTTTTCAACCCAAGTATTCCCGTGACCGCTTACCTCTGGCACGAATCTCTCTATTTCTCCGCACTCTAGAATAAAAATATTATAGTCTATTAAGAATTCTTTTATTTCATTGAATAGAGCCATACAATCTCCCTGCGGAATGATATTTTTTCCACCAGATTTTAAAAGTTTCAAACTACTAATATCTCTTAATATTGTTTTTATCCGCTCTTGAGTTTTGACTTGAGAATTCATTTCTCTTTCAAAATTCTCTAAAAATTGTTTATGTTGCTTTTCTATCCTTTTATAACACTGAGACTCAATTGAATTTAACAGTTGCTTCAAGCTATCTGTATTACTTATTAAATCAATATCAGCAATAATCTTATACTCAATATTTAATTCTTTTAACAAGGGTACTATTTTTTTAAACTGTTCTTTTCCTCCAACTGCACAAAATAAAGTGTTTTGATAAATTGCTAAAAATTCATGATCTAATACTGCGGAGTAAAATTTACAATCACTTTCATTCTCACATAATACAACCTGATTATAAAATAACCCGTTAAGAATATTTGTATACTTTAGATTTCTATCATTGGAAATCTTTTTAATACTATCGTTGTCAATTGAATTAAATGTATTATTGTTATCATACCTATCTATTTTTATTATTTTAACCCTTGAAGAATCCTCTTCTAGAACACCTCTAATGAAATCAATATTATGTGTCGAAATAAATAATTGTTTACCTTCAGACAACCTAACTATATTTTTTCCCAGCACCCTTGCTTGAGGCGGATGTAAAAAGGTTTCAGGTTCATCAATTAAGAATAATGAATGTTCATTCACAATAAGAGATGCTAAAACTGCAACTGCATTTCTTATCCCATCTCCTTGATTATGTAAATCTTCAAATTGTTTCAATTTATTTAAGTTATCACGTCTATTAGATGTAATAGCATTGCAAATATCATTAGTTTCACCAATTTTATATTTTTTTGTCATATTTCCATCTAGGTAGTCTTCATATACCTCAACAGATTTTTGAAAACCTGAATGTAAAGCTTCGTTTAATTTTCCAATTGACTCCGAATCAATATCAAGTTTTCTCATAATATTTAAATTTTGATTATCAACTCCTAAATTAAAATTTATTGGTCTAGTGAGACCTAAGCGATTCTCACAGTAGATAAAAATGAAAACAATGCTTTATAATAAATTTTTTCATCCCAAATGTTAGTGAAAGATTGTTCATCGAAAATATGAGAACTGTTCTCGTCTATCCATACACAGTAGTCTCCATAACTCGTTTTAGCAATATTCCTTTCAAAATAATCTCTAAGTTGTTCTTCAGAAAAACCCGTTGTTTCATACTTAACTTCCTTGACTAACAGTTTTGATTCGGATTTATCATTCAAATCTTCTCTCAAATCTTTTAATGTACGGCTTTTACCCACATTATTGGGACCAACTAATAATACTATATCGTCTTTATTAAATTTCCATTTATTTCCATCATTAAATGTAATTTCTTTAATAACAACAGATGAATTATCGTTATTTTTCTTCATAATAAATCCTTCCTTTGAAAAATTAACTATAAACTATATATTCACCAAAGATCTAAATTTTAAAAAAGTAAAAGATAAAAATAATAAATTTCTCAAACCTCTCAATGATCTCTGTCCACTCGAATTGTATCTTCTTGATTTTCTAAATTATTATTCATAAGTGTATTTTAAACCTTTCTCTGCTTCTGCTCTATTCCCTCACATTTTTAAAATAAATTTCTTAACTTGAATCAAAAAACTTGAAAAAGTCATATCTTTGTTTTTAGCTAATTTCATCATCTCATCAGTTCAATGATACTAGAAAACAAATTATTTTACAATCAATTACAATTTTGCTATCATCCGAAAACATGTTATAATAAAAGAGCAATTATAATTAAGGAGAACCAAAACAATGATGAATATGCAATCAATGATGAAACAAGCACAAAAATTACAAAAACAAATGGAAAAAGGGCAAGCTGAGCTTGCGGCGACAAAATTTGTTGGCAAATCCGCTCAAGACCTCGTGGTCGCAACTCTTACAGGTGACAAAAAAGTCGTCAAAATCGACTTCCAAGAAGCTGTTGTCGACCCAGAAGACTTAGAAACTTTATCTGACATGACAACCCAAGCTATCAACGCTGCCCTCGTAGAAATTGATGCCGCAACTAAGAAAAAATTAGGTGCCTTTGCAGGCAAAATGCCGTTTTAAAACAAATCTCAAAAAACTCACCCCCTCCTAGTCAATTCCACTAAGAGGGGGCTATTTTATGTAAAATTAAAGAAATCAAAGGCTTTATTGAGGAGTAAGTCTGTATATTTTGGAGTGTCTTTCAGCTCTTTAATGGAACTTTGCACCAGTTGAACATCGTCCGTTATGATACCGTCAACATTCAAGCGGAAAGATTTTGCAATGCTGTTTACATCGTTGACCGTCCAATCATAGAGCAATTTATCTGCTTGCCACAACTTAGAAACAAAGTTTTCATCTAGTGTGGAGTATTCCATAGTATAACCACTAGCTTTGGTTCGTGGGAAGATTGTATTATAAGGCAGGATAAAAAAGCTTTTAATGCTAGCATCGTATTTCACAACTTTTTCAATCACGCGATAGTCCAATGAGTGCATTTGATGACCGTACTTTTTAATCGTTGGGCCATATTTTTTCAAAAAGCGCTCCATCATATCCGAAGAATCTTTTTTGCTGGTTTTGATTTCAATGAGCAATCGCTGCCCCAATTCGTTGGCACGTTTGAGATACGCATCAAAACTGGAAATTTTTGTCCGATAGCCATTTTCTGAAACCTCTAAAGCAGTTAGTTCTGCCAAGGTCAAATCCTGCGGACTTGCATTGACACCTGCCAAATTTAAAAGATTAGCATCGTGCATCATGACAAATTGACCATCTTTTGTCTCTTGTACATCCATTTCTATGTAATCTGGCTTCAGCAAAGCGGTCTTTTCCAATGACTGAATCGTATTTTGTACACCATTTTCCTGTGATACTCCTCGGTGAGAAATCGTAACAGGAATCGTTTCCAATGGAAAAATGAGATACATATAACCTTCTACAGCAAAGAATATAGAAGCAATGGAAATCACAAGCCAGCGCAAAACGCGATCGAACTTTCGCCGCGGACAATCCGCCAAGCCTTGCTCAGTTAGAAAAGAAACAAATTTAATCAAGAAATAGCTCAACATCAGATAGTGAGCATTTTTCAGCAACACATAATTCATCACACCAGCAATCGTTGCCACTTGATTGGAATGACCGTCTGCAACATGCTGTAAAAGAAAGAGAGGCAGAGCCATTCCAAAAAAGAAGAGAAAAGTCTTTGTCACAATCCAAAACAAGTGCCAAGAATAAAAGAAAGTTCGTTTCTTGGTTTTTTCTAAGCTGAACCGCACCGCTTCTCTGACGGAAACATTCTCAATCAGAATCTTGGGCAAAGCAAACATCAAACGGACAGCAACCAATAACATCAGCCATACAAGTAGAGTCAGGACGACAGCACCCCAAAAATACGTCTCTTTCAAATAAGTTAAGATAAAATTTGGAACTAAAATTTTGTTTAGATAGTAAATTTTGAGGATTTTTCGGAGAAAAGGAAAGAGCAGAGCGATGTAGAGCAAGACAAACAAGATTTTACTAGGACGTGCCTGCTTTAAGGTGAGCAAACTGTCTGCTATGGTTTTCTTGGTAAACTTCAAGAGGGTTCGCTTGTCTTGAGTCAATAGATTGTGCGCTCCTAAAAAAAGAAGTATGATTTGAATATAAGCGACCAACAGATTGGCTAAAAACAAGAGGATAAAAGCCAGAGTAACTAGAGGATGACTAGACAACACTCCAACTACATTGTTATACGATAGAAATTGATAACCCGTCTGACGAAGCAAAGTACCTGCCGCCCACGAATTAAAAGGCAACCAAGCATATTCTGTCAGCATAAAAATAATAAAAAACAAAAATAGAATTTTATCAAGATTTTGATAGAGTTTTTGAAAACCTAAACGCTGTTGTTTCATCATTCTCCTTTAACTTATTTTTCATCAACTGAAGCATAGAGAGGATTTGCTAGACGGATTAAGTCAGCATAATCTTGTTTTAATGCTTCAAAAACTATTCTGACCTCTGTCGGAATCTCCACCCACTAGAATACTCCCATCAAACAGCACCATGACATCAGCCTGTTTTAGGCTATATTTATCTTCTAAAGCTTTCTGTGTTAATTCTGGCAAATCTCGCTTCCCACAAAAAGAAGCAAGAATATTGATATCTTTTGCGACTTTTTCTTTCATCATATTTTTCATTCTATAAAAAAATCTCAGTTTCTTCAACCGAGATTCTCTCTATCGTCCAAACAATCTTGCAAAAAAACCTTTCTGCTCTTGTGCTTGCACTTTTTCTTTAGCTTCGTCCAATTCTAATAGCAAAGTTTCACGCTCACTCATGGCCTTAGCAGTCAATTGCTGCTGCTGGTCTAATTGCTTGTCTTTTTCAGCAATCTGCACATCTTTCACGCGCAATTGCTCATCTTTTTTAGCTAATTGAGCATCTTTTGCTTTTAACTGGTCATACAAACGCACAATTTCTGCATTTTTCTCATCTACCAAAATTTCCATGAGCTCACGTTGCTTGACATCTTCGCTGACCGGTTCATCTTCAAAAATCGTCTTTTTGTAAATTTCTTCCAGCTTTATCAAACCGCTGCGCGTCACAACGGTGACCCCTTTTTCATTCTTGTCGGTATCTTCGGGCGCAAGAGTTTTGACCCGATTGTTCATCGCCTGACGGCTAATCCCTAAAATCTCGGCTAGCTCGCTGACTGTCTTTTCAATTGCCATAATTTCCTCTGAAACTTTTTCTAGATATATACCTAAATCTTATCATATCAAGGCTTAACTGTCAAATTTGCTCCGGATTTCAAGGAATTTCATCACATTTATGATACAATAAATTTGACATATTCATTTAAAGAAAGAAGTACAATGAACCATTTTGATACAATCGTGATAGGCGGAGGACCTGCTGGTATGATGGCTGCTATTTCCAGCTCCTTTCATGGACAAAAAACTCTCCTCTTAGAAAAAAATAAACGCTTGGGTAAGAAGCTCGCCGGAACAGGTGGCGGACGCTGCAATGTGACGAATAATGGCACTTTAGAAGATTTATTAGCTGGCATACCAGGCAACGGTCGCTTCCTCTACAGCGTCTTTTCCCAGTTTGACAATCATGATATTATGAATTTTTTCACTGAGAATGGTGTTGCACTCAAAGTAGAGGATCACGGACGCGTTTTCCCAACAACAGACAAATCTTTTACAATTATTGAAGCATTAGAACGAAAAATGAAGGAGCTAGGCGTCACCATCATGATCCAGACGGAAGTAGTTTCTGTAAAGAAAAATGCGGATTGCTTTATCATCAAGTCAAGTGAGCGCATTTGGAGCTGCGTTCGATTGATTGTCACAACAGGTGGAAAATCCTATCCTTCAACTGGCTCTACTGGCTTTGGCTATGAGATTGCGCGCCATTTCAACCATACAATAACAGAGTTAGAAGCTGCAGAAAGCCCACTTTTGACAGATTTTCCACACAAGGCTTTACAGGGGATTCCATTAGCCAACGTCACCCTTCGTTATAATAAACACATCATTACCCATGACTTGCTTTTTACCCACTTCGGCTTGTCAGGTCCTGCCGCATTGCGGCTCTCCAGTTTCCTCAAAGGCGGTGAAACCATTTATTTAGATGTCTTACCACAGTTTTCTGCGGAAGATTTGGCAGCATTTTTAGAAAATAACCGAGAAAAATCGCTCAAAAATAGTCTCAAACAATTACTTCCTGAACGTCTGGCAGACTTTTTCGCGCAGCCATTCCCTAAAAAAGGCAAACAATTGACTGGAAAAGAAAAAGAAGAGCTCATTCAACAACTCAAAGCTCTACCGATTCCTATTACCGGCAAAATGTCTCTAGCTAAATCTTTTGTGACCAAAGGCGGTGTCAGTCTTAAGGAAATCAATCCCAAGACTTTAGAAAGCAAACTAGTTCCTGGGCTTTATTTTGCTGGCGAAGTGCTGGACATCAATGCTCATACTGGTGGATTTAATATTACAGTCGCTCTCTGTACTGGCTGGGTCGCTGGAAGTGTGGAATACTAAAAATAGAGCAGATGCTACCATGCAGAATACTAGCATTTGCCCTATTTTTTATTTTACTTGTGAACGTATGCTTGGATAACATCTGCTGCATATTGGGCTGTTCCAACTCCAAATTGGTCAATATTTTTCTTAAATTCTGGATTTGCCACATAGCCTTTTCCGATAAAAGCGAAAACTTCCAGCGAGCAATCAAAGGCATAGGTTCGGATAGCCTGTAAAAGATTGGCTGCCTGCACTTGATTTTCTACTGCATCCACCTTCAAACCTTGTTGCAGATTTTTTGCTAAATTTCGGAATACTTGATTAAAGGCTTCTGTTGCATGCTCCTCCTGACCTGCTTGCCTACTTGCCGCCTCATCCATAACGGCTTGTCCATATTTTTCTACAGCTTGATGATAATAATTTGCATGCTCATCGTAGGTAAATCCAACAAATTTTTCTTGTGTCGTCATTTTTCTTTCTCCTTTTTGAGCTTGAATTGTCTTTTGTAAGGTGGAAATCAAGGTATCCAAACGCTCCCTTTCCTGCTGCAAAAACTGCAGTTGCTTGTTCAAGTGAGGCAATAGTTCCTGCTCTTCCTGACTTAGCAGCTCTGCTATTTTCTTTAAAGAAAATCCAAGATATTTGTAAAATAAAATAATTTGCAGACGCTCTAAATCTGCTTCACTATAAAGGCGATACCCGTTTTCAGACTTTTGCGGCACAAGCAAGCCTATCTTATCATAGTGATGCAGGGTTTTGACAGAAACACCTGAAAGCTGCGCAGCTTCTTTGATTTGATACATCATTTCCTCCTTACAAATCTCATTATAAACCCTCCACTTAGGTCAAAGTCAACACTTTTTTGAAAATATTTTATCCAAAAATAGAGTTATCACAAAGTACGACCTGGCTTTATACAAAAAATCGCTAACGTTGCTTGCAAAACAAATCTAAACACCATGCGCTTTTCAAGTACGAAAGAGCACTTTTGACGAAAACTTTGTTTTCTTTATCCACCACCTCAACAGTCTAAAGGACTCTGTTGAGCACCCTTGCGGGGAGTGAGACTACCAGCTCCCATTATGCCTGGGAAACTCTAAGTGGATTAAAGGCAACAGAGATTTTCCAAACTACCACACTTTGTAATGATAACTACATAAACAAAAGCAGCTAAAAGCTCTTTTGTTCCAGCTGCTTCTATTAGATCTTCTTTCACTTGTTACAACTGCATCTCAAAACGGAAGAAAACATAGAAATAATAAGGATTTTCGCTTGTAGAATATATGAATTTTATTGTATTATTTGTGAAATTTTGGTAATATATATAATAATAATACAGAAGTACTTGTATGAGGAAAGTTAGTGTCTGGCTATCCTTAAAAATAAACAAAGAATAGAAAGGATTAAAATGTCAAAAAAGAAAAAAGACACACCGTTAGTCTTTCTAGTCTTGCTGAAGTGGTTAGCTGAACTGATTTATTTCGTAGGAATTGTGTTCGTTGCCGGTACAGCTCTCCTACTCTTAACATATAATATTCTCAATATACCGCTAGACTATATCCACATTGCAGCTTTAATTGCTTCTTTCATCTACATATTGGCTGGATTTTTAGTGGCAAATAGTTCCGAAGACATCGTAATCGCCAGCAATTATTTTAAAATCCTATCCGCGCTTGGTTACTTAGCAGTCATTAGCTACTTTGACAATCAACTATTTGATTATTTAAAAAATCCAGTCGTTGATATCTGCTTAGCCATACCATTTTTGATTGCCATTATTTATAAAAAATTTTATAGAAAAATGATTTACCGTGCTGTCTTTAAAAAACATCACTCTGTCTCTTTTTACAGTGAGTATTCAAGTATTGAAGAGATAAAAGACTCGATGTTAGAAGCTGTCCGTGAAGCAGTCAAGGACGGTCACAAAGAAAATGTAGAAGTTGTCGGAAAAAATTTTAGGCAAGATGCAAAAGGAAATATCATCGGTATTTTCAAAATTTCACTAGCTCGTAAATTATTTAAAATCACTCAGCCAAAACTAATGCTGATTACCTTAAACTTTAATATCAATAATAATGAATAGGAGTCTACAATCATGTCAGAAATAGATAAACCCGTTTTAACACTAGAGCAAGATCGCTTCTTAAAAAACAAATCATTTGATACTTATAAAAAGAAACTTGAAGTGCTATCAAGAGCTTATAGCGCTAATGCCATGAAAACGATCAATGGCTTCTCATTAGATTCAGAAGAACAATACAAAGCACTGTTTGAAGCTGTATTTTCAGGTGTTTGGGACGTTGATACCGGCATGCGTTATGTCAATGTCACAGAAATTATTGGCGTCTCTAGTTTCTTAGCTGGACAAAAAGACGAAAACGGTTATTATGTACGCAATGCTGATGGGGAAATTGTCTGGGATGTTGTAGATATTGATGAAGCTGAACTCTTCACAGACGAGCAAATCGCAACTATTGTTCCAAAAGAATATCGTGGGAAATCATTTGTTCTTCGTGAGTTAGATGCACGCAAAGAATGGGGAGAAAAGCAACCTTCAGAAGACATTTCTGAAGAGGTACAGCCCGTTGTTGAAGAGGCAGTCGTTGATGTAAAGACAGAACCAGAACCTGAGCCCGCACCAATTGTCCAACCAGCACCTACCGCTGAAACGAAGGTTAAACAACAAAAACCTATCGTAAAACCAGACCCAGTAGTAAAGCCACGTCCCATGACAAAATCTGAAAGACAACAACAAAAAAAAGATTACACAAAAGAATCCATTAAAATTATCAATGCAACCATTGACAGCCTTGGATAGTAACAATTTTCAATAATATTAAAGAGGTTGGGACAAAGAGATTTCAATTTTTAAAAATCTTAATTATTAAGCCCTTCAAATCTATAATTAAATGCGAAAAGCGAACAAAGCAGAATTCTGATTACCAGAAAACTAGTTTTATTCGCTTTTTATATTTGAGGTCGGACTTTTGTCCCAGCCTCTTTTGTCCTCTTTTCAATCTGAAAAGGATTGACTTAAATTTTAAAATAGAAGCAGAACGAAGCGCTTTTGACTTATTTATCATATATCCAAATACACAATCAACAACGACATTATATTATAACAAAGAGGTTGAGACTCGGTCTCAACCTCTTTTTGTCACTATTGCCTAGCAAGAGTTAGGATAATCATCGTTAGGGACTTATTCTTCCTCTTTACGTTTCTTGAAGCCAAGCATTGACAATGCTGTAGCAGCAAACGCTAATCCTACCAATGCTGCACCATCATTTGTAGATTCACCTGTTGAAGGCAAGGTTACTTGTGGAGTTACAGGTTGTTTTGGAGTAGTTGGCACTACTGGAGTAGGTGTTGGTGTAGGAGGTGTTTGCGGTTTTTCAGGTGTCTTAGGAGTTTCTGGCGGTGTTTGTGGTTTGTCAGGAGTCTTAGGCTTGTCTGGCGTTACCACTGTTACCGTATTAGAATTTCTTTCAACACCATTGATGATTTCAGTAAAGGTATTCTTCACAGTACCATAGTCAAGTTGTTTCACTTGCATGTAACCTGTAGCTTGGAATTCACTATTATCTGAAATACTGTTCAAGAAGGCGCTAGAGAATGAGTACACAACCGTTCTTGTCTTGTGATCAACAGTTTGGTTGACAAACTTCGTCAAATCTGTACCCTTAGCAATCTTTTGACCATTCTTAAGAAGAATATCTGTCTTCGCAAACCATTTGTGAACACCATTGTATTCTACTAATGAAGAGTATTTATCTCTTACTTCCATCTTTTCAATAGCTTGTCCACGATTTGCTGGTAAATAAGAAGTTTCTAATTCAAAGTTGTAGACTTGTCCAACCTTAACAGTCTTATTATTCAATGAATTCTGGTCTTTTTGACCATCTTCAACAGTCGCTACAACATCTTTCTTCGGATTGATCTTCGGAATGTTATTCGTTACTAGATTTGTTTCATGGATACCAGTAAAGTCAATTTGATAAGCTCGGTTATCATACTTGCTAGCTTCCTTGATTTCCTTCTTAACAGTTGTTGGGAAGACAAGTTTCAGATTGATACCCTTCAAAACATAGTTGTTTGTGTAAGCTACTGGATCATCTGCTGTGGTTACGGCAAACTCACCATCAATCTTCAAGCCCTTAGCCTTGATGTAATCTTGAACCTTTTGTGGAGCTTCTGCAACAGACTTGTAAATCTTCGTTGTGAAGCCACTTTGAACTTTACCGTCTTCTGTTGTTACACGAACACCAGCCAAGTTAGGAGTGACATACTTACCAGAGTATTTTTCAACAACCATCAAGCCTGCTTGCTTATCTTTATCCGTTAAGCCTGTCATACCCTTGTATTGGTCATTGTCAATATCAATCGTATAAACTTCAGTTGAACCTGCCAACATAGTCTTACCATTGACATCTTCACCCTTAGCATTAGTTCCCTTCTTCTTAGGCTCTGCTTTCACTTCCTTGTAGACATAAGTAACTTCGGTTACACCTTTGGTAACTTTACCTTTTTCATTACCTTTTGTCTTTTCAGGAACGAGGTTGTACACTTTATCACCAGACTTGATTGCTGTCGTCTTGTGGTCTGTTGTATCGTAGTTTTCACCAACTTTAGCATGAGAAGTGTCCGTTACATCTTCTTTGATCTTCTTGCCAGATTCGTCTTCATAGTGAACCACAACATCACCATAATCTTGAGGTGAGTCTACTGTTACCGTATTAGAATCACGTTCAACATTGTTAATAATTTCAGTAAAGGTGTTCTTCACTGTACCATTGCCTAATTGTTTCACTTGCATGTAACCTGTAGCTTGGAATTCACTATTATCTGAAATCTTGCTCAAGAAATCTTTAGAGAATGAATACAGAACTGTTCTTGCCTTATGGTCAATTGTTTGGTTGACGTATTGTGTCAAATCTGTACCTTTGGCAAGTTTTTGACCATTCTTAAGAAGAATATCTGTCTTCGCATACCATTTGTGAACACCATTGTATTCTACTAATGAAGAGTATTTATCTCTTACTTCCATCTTTTCAATAGCTTGTCCACGATTTGCTGGTAAATAAGAAGTTTCTAATTCAAAGTTGTAGACTTGTCCAACCTTAACAGTCTTATTATTCAATGAATTCTGGTCTTTTTGACCATCTTCAACAGTCGCTACAACATCTTTCTTCGGATTGATCTTCGGAATGTTATTCGTTACTAGATTTGTTTCATGGATACCAGTAAAGTCAATTTGATAAGCTCGGTTATCATACTTGCTAGCTTCCTTGATTTCCTTCTTAACAGTTGTTGGGAAGACAAGTTTCAGATTGATACCCTTCAAAACATAGTTGTTTGTGTAAGCTACTGGATCATCTGCTGTGGTTACGGCAAACTCACCATCAATCTTCAAGCCCTTAGCCTTGATGTAATCTTGAACCTTTTGTGGAGCTTCTGCAACAGACTTGTAAATCTTCGTTGTGAAGCCACTTTGAACTTTACCGTCTTCTGTTGTTACACGAACACCAGCCAAGTTAGGAGTGACATACTTACCAGAGTATTTTTCAACAACCATCAAGCCTGCTTGCTTATCTTTATCCGTTAAGCCTGTCATACCCTTGTATTGGTCATTGTCAATATCAATCGTATAAACTTCAGTTGAACCTGCCAACATAGTCTTACCATTGACATCTTCACCCTTAGCATTAGTTCCCTTCTTCTTAGGCTCTGCTTTCACTTCCTTGTAGACATAAGTAACTTCGGTTACACCTTTGGTAACTTTACCTTTTTCATTACCTTTTGTCTTTTCAGGAACGAGGTTGTACACTTTATCACCAGACTTGATTGCTGTCGTCTTGTGGTCTGTTGTATCGTAGTTTTCACCAACTTTAGCATGAGAAGTGTCCGTTACATCTTCTTTGATCTTCTTGCCAGATTCGTCTTCATAGTGAACCACAACATCACCGAATACTTGCTTGTAGATATAAGTAACATCTGTATTTCCTTCAACGACTCTACCTTGTTCGATACCTTGAGTCTTTTCAGGAACAATTTCATAAGTGCGACCATCTTTTGTAGTGATTGTCTTATGAGCGTGATCACGAGTATCATAAACAGTATTGATTGGAGCACCAGTTGTATCTTTTTCAGGTTCTTTGATAACTTTGCCATCTTCATCTTTATAATGAACGGTTACATCACCAACCACTTCATCATAAACATAGACAACACGAGTAGTGCCTTTGACAATCTTACCGCTTTCTTGACCTTGAGTTGCTTTTGGATCAATGCGATAAACCTTACCATCGACTGTAGTAATTCTAGTTGGTTTGTGATCTGTTGTATCGTAGTTCGTACCAACTTTGCTATCTGGTGTATCAACAACACGTGGTGCGATAGTATTGCCCTTCTTATCTTGGTAATCGACAACTACGTTACCATACTCTTCTGGTGCATCTGGAACAAGGTCATAGTAGTAGGTAATATTGGTATTGCCTTCGACAACTTTACCTTTTTCTGCACCTTGAGTAGCTTTTGGATCAAGACGATATTTCTTACCGTCAACTGTCGTGATTGTTTCTTTCCGTTGATCGGTTGTATCGTAGTCTGTTCCCACTTCTGAACGTGGTGTATCCGTTACTTTTGGTGAAATTGTAGCGCCACTTTTATTCTTGTATTCAACGGTAACATCACCATATTTCTTCTCTGGTGTTGGAACATCTGGTACAAGGTCATAGTAGTAGGTAATATTGGTATTGCCTTCGACAACTTTACCTGTTTCTGCACCTTGAGTGGCTTTCAAATCTAGTTTGTACTTCTTACCGTCAACTGTTGTGATTGTTTCTTTCCGTTGATCGGTTGTATCGTAGTCTGTTCCCACTTCTGAACGTGGCGTATCCGTCACCTTAGGTGAAATTGTCATACCGTCTTTATTTTTGTATTCAACGGTAACATCACCATATTTCTTTTCTGGTGTTGGAGTAGTTTGATATTTCAGAGTATTATAATGATAAGTTGCAGTACGAGTAGCTGGTTTTTCTGGGGCAGTAGGAGGCGTCGGTGCAACTGGTTCCGTTGGCGCAACTGGTTCTGTTGGTGCAACTGGTTCTGTTGGTGCTTTTGGTGCTTTTGGTTCTGTTGGTGCTTTTGGTTCTGTTGGTGCAACTGGTTTTTGTGGGACACCTATAGCTTTAATATCTGAGTTGAATGCAAACCAAACATTACCACTCTTATAAGAAACCATATTAAAGCTAATTTCTGGCTGAGTTACTTCCCCAACAATAGCCCCATACCATTTCTTATCACTTTCAGCAGTATCCCATTCTAAAGTATCCCAACGAGAACCTAATGATTTTTCTGCATTTGAAGAATTGGCATAAGCTGAATTGTTAGCTTGAATTTTAATGGAAGAGTTTGTAATCGGAATTAGCTTCCCGTTAAAGTAACGAACACTTTCGATTGCATCTTTATAAACAGCTCCGCTACCATTTCCACGATTTAGAGATGAGAAACTAACTAAGCTTCCTGTAGGGTCAATTAACTTACCATCTTCCCCATAAAATTTTACTTTTACATTAATATTGGTAGCGGTAAAGAAGTCATTATACCAAGCTGTCACAGTTGGATCATCTGAGGCAAACATGGTCATTTTAGTTCCATCACCAAAATCTGTAGACTTCAAGGTATAAGTATAGACAACTTTTGAAATCTTTTTACCATTAAAGCTAGAGTTTTCTAAACCAGTATAGGTAACATCTACTGGTTTGTTTTTTTCTAAAACAAGTCTTGCATAGCCATTATTTGAATTAATTTGATTAAAGTAAGAGTAAGCTGTTGATTTTGTCTTATCTGGACTTTTTGGATCAATTCCCCATGATTTAACTAGCTTATCTAATTCTGCTTTAGTGTACTGATGTACTGATGAATCTATCGAACGGAGAGCATTTGGCTCACTCTTAAAAATTAAAGATTGTGATTTAGGTTCTGAAAGATAACCATCTTGATGTTTTCTAGCTTCAGCCTCAATTAAAGCTTTTGTATATGCTTCCAAATCGCGTTTATACTGTTCGCTAGCTTCTTTATATTTAGCTAAATCAGTTTCATATTGAGCTTTAGCTGCATCATAAGTAGCTTTATCAATATCATACTTAGCTTTAGCTTTATCATACGCCACTTTATCTAAGTCATATTGAGCTTTAGCTGCATCATACTGAGCTTTAAGAACTTGATATTGTCCCAAATCATGATCGTACTTAGATTTCGCCGTATCATACTGAGCTTTATACACCTGATATTGAGCTAAATCACGATCATATTTCGCTTTAGCAATATCATACTTAGATTTTGCGGTATTGTATTCATTTGCTTCAGTTTTCGCAACTTCCGTTACTTTCTTTATGTCTTCAGCTTGCTTTTTATAATCTTCTTTAATTTCGGCTACTTTTTGATTCTTTTCTGCTTCTGTTGTGACCGTACCATGATCAACATCTGCTTCCTTAGTAACCTCAACTCCTGCTTTTTTAGCATCATTGACAGCTTTATCAAGCTCAGAAGAATCCACATTTACATCTGTTGTACTTGCTTGTGCTGGAGACTTAGGTGCCACTGGTGTTTCAGCCGTTGTAGTAGCAGTTGGCTTCATTGCACTTTCAGTTGTTGTAGTAGCAGTTGGCTTCGTTGCACTTTCAGTTGTTGTAGTCGCTGGCGCTGTTGTAGTGTCAGCTGTTGAAGTAGCTCCTGCTGGTGCTGTTGTTTCAGCTTTTGCAGTGGTTGCTGCTGTAGAGCTGCTAGCTGCTTCAGTTGAAGCTGCTTTTGATTGCACAGCAAGACTCGTATCAGAAGCTTCTGCTACTGGAGTGGACGTTGTTGGTTTCGTTGCCGTCACTTCATCAGCCGCTACACCTTGGTGAGCGCTAAGAATTGCAATGGTTCCAAGCGTCAAGATACCAATGGTGCCATAAACTTTGTTTTTCCGGATCGAACCATGACCCTTCGTTTTGCTATTATGAAACATAAAATTCCTCTTTTCTTTTTAATAATTACCCAATTAACCAATTATCTTTCTCAAAAGGCTTGACTTTTTTGAAGCCTAATAGAGCCAAGATAAATAAACCAATCGTTGCAAGAATCGTGGTTGCTTCCCCCGTATCCGGCAACAATGTAAACTTACCATTACTTGATTTGACAGTGACTGTTCCGTCAGGATTTGCTCTAGCACCTACTTGCGCAGCTGGTACAGATGTTTTAGAACCGTCTGCGTTTTTGATAGTGACTTCTCCTTGATCATTACCAATAATCTCAAAGCCCTTATCCGTCAAAAGCGGATCAGCTGGTGAGATGATTGATTTGATTGGATTGTCAATCGTGTCACCTTTTTTAGTAGTCACAGATGAAGCATTATCAAGACTGAATGTTTCATCCTTTTTCAAGTCCATATCTGAAATTGTTGTCTCGTCCGTACCCTTTTCAGTCAAAATTGACGGATTGACCGTATCTTTTGCATCTATTGCTTCATCAGTTGGTATTGTATCTGTCGGTGCGATCGTATCTGCTATAGAAGTATCTGGGCTAACCGATGAATCTGATGAGGGGGGAGCCGGAACACTTGGCACTTGAGCTTTATCCTGCGAAGGCACTACTTTACTAGAAGAATCCGATGTACTTGGTATATCCTTATCTGGTGGAGCGGGATCTGCCTTCGGTGGTACCACCTTATTAGAGTCTGGCGTTTCTGTAACCAGATCATAGTAATAAGTAATATTGGTATTTCCTTCAAGGACTTTTCCTTTTTCATAACCTTGAGTAGCTTGCGGATCAAGACGGTATTTCTTGCCCTCTGAACTAATAATCGTCTCTCTTCGGTAATCTGTCGTATCATAATCCGTTCCCACCTCAGAAGTCGGCGTGTCTAACTCTTTTGGTGCAATCAAAGCGCCATCTTTACTCTTGTACTCAACAGTGACATCACCATATTTCTTTTCTGGCTCCGATTGATTTGGCTTTGAAGAGTCAGAGTCTGATATTCCAGACTTATCCTTATCTGGTGTAGCCGGTGGTACAGGGTCTATCTTCGGCGGTTCTACCTTACTTGAGGAATCCGACGGTTCCGACTTGTCCTTTTCTGGAGCAGTCGGTGTTGTTGGCGTTGTCTTTGGTGCCTCTACCTTGTCTGGCACGCTTGGCTTATCCTTATCCGAAACAGCTGACGTGGACTTGTCAGGAGTTACAGGAGCAGCCAGCGTCACAGCCGTAGAGGTATTTGCATTTCCCTGCTTAGACTCTGGCGTTTCAGTAGAAGCCTTTTTATTGCTGTCAACAGTCGGTGTGACAATCGTTGTGGAGATAGAGCGCTCAACATCCCTAGCCAACACAGGATTTGCACCTAAGGCTGATAACAATACAGCCGTTGACGCTAAAAAGAACCTGCTTTTTTTCATTCTAAATATCCTCTCAATATTTTAACATATTGGATATGTTAAGGCCTAGTTTAAAAAAACTATTCACTTTTATGATAGTGATATTTTCCTCAAATGTCAAGTCGATTACAGCATTTTCACAGATTTATTTAATCTCATTACAGAAGTATTTTACATTTGTTTACGCCTTGTAAAGAAACATAGATAAGTTATAGATAAACAATAGATAATTGATAAAAGAGTAATCTAAAGCGCCAACAACTTTTAAATCTCAATTGGTCTAGACAAGCGCATCAATCAGTTATGATGCATATATACAAAAGCCCTTTCACATCAAAATCCAACTATTTTTCACTTCAATAATAATGTATAAAATGAAAATAATATCTCTGGAATCAATATTTATGCAACGGCAGTGAACTGTATTTTTTATTTTCAACTTTTTAAAACAAGAGGGTTAAAACTAGCTGCCAACACTTGTACAATTTCCTGTCAAGTGTTATAATAAGAATAGTCTTAAAGCGAGGTGATATAAAATGGAAGCTGTCGTCTATTCAAATTTTAGAAACAATTTAAAGAATTACATGAAAAAAGTCAACGATGAATATGAACCTCTAATGGTTGTCAATAAAAATCCTGATGAAAATATTGTAGTCTTATCTAAGAAAAACTGGGATAGTATCCAAGAAACCATTCGTCTAATGAATAACGAGTACCTTTCAGACAAGGTTCTATCAGGAATGGAACAAGTCAAGCAAAAGAAAGTCATTCAACGCCCATTATTAGAGGTGGAAGATGTTTAACTTTACAGAACAAGCTTGGAAAGATTATGTTTCTTGGCAACAAGAAGATAAAAAGATACTCAAACGGATCAATCGTTTAATGGAGGATATCAAACGAAATCCTTTTGAAGGGATTGGAAAGCCTGAACCCTTAAAATACCGTTATTCCGGTGCTTGGTCTCGTAGAATTACAGATGAACACCGATTAGTCTATATGGTGGAAGAAAATGAGATTTATTTCTTATCCTTTCGAGACCACTATAAATAAAAGCAGTCATTATCCATTGGCTGCTATTTTTATTGTTAAAAGGAGGGAAAGTAAATTGTGACAAATGTTGAATTAAAACGTATCAGGCTTGAGTTAGGGTTTACCCAACGTAAAATGGCAACGATGATTGGTTATAGTTACTACAACTACCGAAACATTGAACAAGGTCAACAAAAGATGACCAAGGAATTTGAACAAACACTCTTTCACTTTCTGAATCGTAAATCAGAAACCAAATTGGAAAGCACGGTGGATTGGTTAAAAATTCGCTTCAAAACGCTTGATTTTAAAGCTGTTATCACCTCTGTTCTAAAATTAAAACCAACGGATTTTTTTCACGAAGAAAAAAGCCTATACAGCTATTCAGATATGGTAACCTATGGTTCAGTTCGGGTGCTTTACTCCCATTCTGAAAAGAAGGCAGAAGCTGGAACACTGATTGACTTGACGGGAGGTGGTTGTCGTGAACTTGAATTGTTATTAAAACAACAAGGTCGGGATTGGTTTTCTTTTCTTCATGATGTTTTTCTCTTTGCGGAACAAGAACGAAAAGATAGACCTTTGGAAGACTTTTTAGCCTTCCCACGCTTTGATATTGCCCTTGATGAATTATACAAAAAGTCAGGGAATCTTGACTTATTTGATATTAAAAATCGGATTTTTGACAATAAAATCATCATGCGCAAACTCCGCACCTTTACTGCTATTGAGGGCTTGAAAAAAGTTGAAAATCGCTTTGTCAATCAAGGGTTGACCTTAAACTTTGGAAGCCGTCAATCCAGTCTCATGATTCGCTTTTATCAAAAAGATTATGAACAAGCCCTCTTAAAAGATGTTTCTGTCGACTATATCCATGAAGCCTATAATTACAAAAACCGCTATGAGATTGAACTACATGATACCAAGGCGTTTGATATTTTGAAAGAATGGTATACGCTGGAAACAGACTTGACCAAAATAGGCGCTCGGATTTTAAATAACTATTTTGAAGTGAAAGATTGGAACGGGAACTATGATAGTGAATGGGATAACCTGCTTGGCACACAAGCGGGTTTTAAATTTGTCACACGTCCTCGCCAAATTAACTATGCAAGGACAAAACATTGGGTCACAAAACAAGTTTCTAGTGCTTTGAAATTATTGAAAATCGTTGATATGGTCTATCAGACAGATGAGCTGTCAGAAATCATTTCTGAAGCTTATCTAAGTAACAATCATACAAAACTAGCAGAAGAAATTTGTGAACGAAATGGAGTTGATTTTGATGTCATTGTCGGACAGATATAAACCTATAAATGTCCCCGATAAATTCAATCGTCCTCTTCAAACAAAGACCTTCTCAGTCGGTTATGAAGAACTCTACCTATCGTTTTACGATTTTGAATTGGTTAAAGATTTGATTGATTATTGGGGTCTCTTATATTATCAACCTAAGAAAGATTCTGAATTGAAATATGCGGAACAATTTAGAAAGCAATCCTTTAAAGATGAAAATCACCGACAAAATGCGATTAAAAAGGCAACTAGACAAGAAGCTAGACAGCCTTTTTTTGAGGAATTAAAAACAAAACTATTAAACAAGATGAGTCAAAACGCTCGCTGGGTGGCAGAGATGCTCCTACAGACGGGTTATGCTCAATTGGTACTATAAAACTGAAAGGAAAAAAGGAAATGGAATATAAAGTTGAATTAAATAGTCTGGACAATTTCAGGGCTTGGTCAGGTGCACGCAATACACTAGCCACTGTCCGTGAACGGGGGGATATGGACAGACTAACCTCACTTGGTGAAGATATTTTTTCAGGAAGTATCCCCACAGAAACAGAAATCAATGATTGGCTTTGGTTTGATTCTGATGATATTTATCGATTTCTTGGCTATCATGATTTGGTAGAAGATGACGTATGAAGCTTGTAAAGAAAATTTACGAGGGAATTTCCTGCTTTCCTGATAAAAACGAATTCTGGAATCTGTACATTGTCCTGATGAAGGAAAAAGAGTTTTTCTTAGACGCTTTTGCACGGGACACCCTTGACCTTGATTATCCCGCCCACTACCAACACGCTTATTTTACACTGGATGGTCAAGTGTTAGATTTCAATCAACACATGACGACACAACTTGTCACTCTTTTTAGACAGGTTATCTTAGAAAATCAAACAACATTTATGGAGGAACTGATAATGGCAACACAAAACACACTCGAAAAGAAAGTCAGAGCGGTCTCATTGGAGCTAGGAGAACTGATGAAAGCCCATGATGATAAAGAAGCTTGGAAAAAAGCAGGGGAATTGCACGGGCTTCTTAAAAAAGAAGAGGTGAAACAACTCCCTGAAGCACTGGTTGAAAGTCTCCATGCTGAATTGCGAGGTTACTATTATGTCAATAGTGAACTCAATAAACTTCATAAACAGCTTTACGCCAAAGGAAATAAATTGATTGAACTAGCCAATCAGTAAGGAGCACTTATGAATACAGTAAAACTTATCTATCATCACTTGAAAACTTATTTGGGAAATTTCACCAAACGTCCTAAAAAGAAAGGAAAACCCACATTAACCCTTGCCAACAAAAAAACAGTCAATCTTGCTGTTCTGTCAGGATTGGCTTTTATTTTGCTTGTGGGGCTACTAGGAGGTATTCGTGCCATGACAATGTCTAGTAAAGTCACCAATCTTGAAAAACTGATAACTTCTAAGCAAGCTACTTCTTCTACTTCTTCTGCTCCTCAAACAATAGATAATCGCCTGCAATATTATCTGAATGATTTTGTAGAGTGTTATTTCACCATTCCTGCGGATTCAGACGGTCAAACCAAACAAGCTAAGCAATTAAAGAGCTTCTACGGTTCAGAGCCTGATATTCAAGCACAAGGTCAAGTCAAAAATCCTAGCCAATTGAGCTGGTCACGTTTGCTAACCGTTACAGATAATGTGGCAACGTATGAGGTGCATTACAAACAAATGGTAAAAAATGGGGATAAGACAGAAGAAAAAGAATTGGTGACGGGGTTTAATATTCCTTATGCTAAAACAAAAACAGGCTACTATGTTACGGGCTTACCTTGGTTTTCAAGTTTATCGACCAATCAGGCAGATAAGAAAAGTACCGATACAGAAGTCAAACTCAATCAGTCAGATAGGATTTCAGAGAAAGCAAAGAAGAAACTAGGTAAGTTTCTCAATGTTTTCTTCACTAACTATACTACTGACCAAGACAACTTGGACTTAGTGGCTCACAATATAACGGTTGTAAAAAATGCTACTTTTAAAACCTTAGATTTTAGTTACTACAAAGCAACCGATAAAGCAGTTATGGCCTATGTTCAAGTAACGTTTGAAGTTGCAGGCTCGACACATGCTGAAAACTTCACCTTGACCTTATCAGAAAAAGGGAAGTCCTATTATGTGGAGAAAGTCAGCCATACCATTCCTGCTAATTACGCAAATACAAAAGAATAAAAGGAGAGTTTAATCAATGAGTTCATCTAATTTACAAACATGCTTACAAGGAGACGGTTTCTGGTTCATTACCTTTGGAGCGATTATCCTTATCATTTTAGCTTGGAGAAACAGCTCTTGGGGGCGTCTGTTTTCAACCCTTATTTTCTATACTGTTATTGCATCTTTAACAGGAGGTGGAAAACAGTTGCTCCATGTCCTTGGCTGGTTCCTCCGTCTCTTTGGAATTGAAACGGGGTTGTGATATGGAAGAAGAACGATTGTATGATTACGCTAGAGGGATAAACGCTCCCTACTGGATTCAAGAAGTTAAAACACAAAAAGGAAAACGCATTTGGTATTTTGCAACACCCATGCAACTTTCCTTTTTTGTGGTCTTTGCCCTCATCTTGATTTTAATGTTAACAGTATTTAGCTCACTTCTTCTTCCCTTGAACAAATTAACGCATTCCATTTCGTTTTATCTTTATTGGTATATCCCTTATAAACTCGCCAAATTTTATACAGAATATGAACCACAAGGAAAGAAAATGCACGTTTTCTTATGGGATTATATCTGCTATCTTATAGATTTTCGCCTCAATCATAAAGCGATTTATCATGAAGATAGAATTAAAATGATGGATGAAGAAGAAATAGTCTTTGAAAAAACAGATTTATAAAGGAGGTCTAATGGTTCTAAAACTAGTCTATCCGATTCTTAAAACACAGGATAATATAGCTTTAACAACAGATAAAACGGTGATGAGTTTTTATCGTATTCCCAATACTCCCATCACCATTACCGATAAAGCCAAGAAACAAAAACACAAGCTGACTACTGCTCAACTAATAAAAAAACTAGTTAAAAACAAGTCCTTTGAAGTCTCCTTGATTCCAAAGGACTATTTGCTAGAAGAAAAGATGAAAGACTTTTCTCATGCCTTGTCTTCCGATAGCCAAGCATTGGGGGAAGAACTGTTGCAGTATTCGACAGATAAACTGACACAAGAAATGGAAATTCCCTATCAGTTTGACTGGTTGATTGGCGTCAATCTTTTAAAAGATGACCAAAACACCACCGTTCAGGATATGGCGGTTGAGCGCTTCTCTGAAGTCTCTGAAATGATTGCCAATAGCGTGGGCTTTCAATATGAGATTCCTGAAGATTGGGCGCAAGACTATCTGGTGAGTGAAGCGACCGTCTATCAACCCCTTTCTGCTCTTCGGGCACAACGCTTAACCAATGAAGAGCTCTTTTACTATCAACGCATGCAATACTTGCGCTATATCCCTCATCTAAAGCAAGAAGTCACCGCCAATCGGGCGCTCTTTAATGTGACAGATACGGTCTTACGACCCATGGCAGGGGGCTTTATGAAGTTAGACAGCCCCTATGGCTCTTCTTTTCTCACCATTCTTCCGATTGCTAAAACACCCATTATTTTTAATGGCTTTCATCTGGGGGAATTTACCCAACGCTTTAACTTCCCTGTAGAACTACGGATAAAGGCAGAATTTATCGAAAAGAACTCTTTAAAAGGGCGAATGGCACGTTCTAATATTCGTTACCGCAACATTATGAATGAAGCCGAAAGTACTGATACCGTCCAACAAGATGAAATTATTCTGGGGGCAATGTCTTTAAAAGACCTCATGAAAAAGGTAGGCGGAAAAGAAGAAGTCATTGAATACGGCGCTTACCTCATTGTTTCTGCTTCTAGCTTGTCCCAACTACGACGTCGCCGTCAGGTGGTCTTAAGTTACTTTGAGGATATGCACGTAGAAGTCAGTGAAGCAAGCCATGATACGCCTTATCTCTTTCAGTCCCTTCTCTATGGTCAACCACTTGAAAACAAGACCAGAACGTGGACACACTATGTCACTCCAAGAGGCTTTGCGGAGTTAATGCCCTTTACCAATACAGCTTCAGGAAATCATATTGGCTGGCATATCGGACGGGTGGATAATTGGACAGGACGCTGGGAAAGTATTGAAAAGGCACAAGAAGCGTCTAAAAATATGGTGCTCTTTAATGCGACCGTTGGAAATAAAGAAGGGATTGCAGGAAAACTCACCAAAAATCCACATATCCTGATTACTGGCGCAACGGGTGAAGGAAAATCCTTTTTGGCAGAACTTATCTTTCTTCTAACCTCTCTTCAAGATGTGAAATGCTTGTATGTTGACCCCAAACGCTCTATCCGGAAACACTTTGAAGCAATTGCTCATCACCCAGACTTTGAAAAGCGATTCCCGCTTCTGGCTGAACATATCAAACAGATAAACTTTGTCACTTTGGATAGTAAGGTGAAATCCAATCATGGGGCTCTTGACCCCATTGTCATGCTCGATAAAGATGACGCTGTTTCGGTTTCAAAGAATATGCTCAATTATCTAATCTTCTCCAACAAGCGAATTAAGGTCACAATGAAGCAAATGACCGCTATTTCTAGAGCGATTAACAAAGTGGTGGCTCAAAGACAAGCGGGAGAAACCGTTGGGTTAAAACACGTTCTCAAAGAGCTCACCAATAATCCAGATAGCACTATCTTTGAAGTAGGAGATTATTTGACGTCCATTGTCGAAAATTCCATTTTAGAATTGGCTTTTTCAGACGGTAATGTAGAAGGATTGTCTTACGATAAACGGGTGACCGTTTTAGAAGTAGCGGACTTATCCTTACCAGATAAAGACACTCAACAAGATGTCACCCCAGAAGATAAAGAAATCAATTCTACAGCGCTGATGTTTGCTTTGGGAGCTTTCTGTACACGTTTTGGAGAACTCAATCGTTATGAAGATACCATTGAATTCTTTGATGAAGCGTGGGTACTGATGAAGTCGGCAGAAGGACGAGCCGTTATCCAATCCATGCGCCGTGTTGGACGTTTCTTTAACAATGTCCTCTGCCTGATTACGCAATCTGTCCATGACGCTGAAGGAGATGATGATACCACAGGCTTTGGAACACTCTTTGCCTTTAGAGAAGATAATGAACTTTCCGATATTTTAGAACATGTTGGACTAACGGCTAATGAAGAAAATCTGGAATGGATAAAGAATATGATTTCAGGGCAATGTCTCTATAAAGACGTTTACGGCAATCTCAATATGATTTCCATTTATAACATTTTTGACAGTATTGACCCACTTCTAAAACCAATGAAAGCTACGGTTTCTTCCAATCTTGAAAATAAATACGCATCTTAAGGAGGTGAGCTTGTGCAAGAAGCATTTGAAAAATTAAAAGGCATGGATATTTTTTCTTTAAAATCCTACATGATGAAAACTGGCTTTGGAGATTTCAGCGGTGTTTGGGTGATGTTCAACGAAATCTTTGTCAACTTCCCCTTTTTCCTCCTTAACCTTATTGTTGGTTTCTTCTCCTTGATGATTCGGATTTTAGAAAATGTCCGTCTTTACGACACTTACAAGCAATATGTCTTTAATGGGGCTCAATCCATTTGGCGAGGCTTTACAGGAGCTCCTTCTGGTGTGGCTCAATCATCATTAGTCTTTCTGATTCTCCTTTGCCTAGCTTTTTATCTCTTTTATCAGTTCCTCATGTCTAAAGGCAATTTCTCTCAAAGATTGCTTCATGTCCTTTTAGTTCTCTTTTTAGGCTTTGGTTGGTTCGGGACAGTTGCTGGAACTTCTGGTGGATTGTATCTGCTCAATACAGTAGATAATGTCGCTAGTACTACGATTCATCACATTTCCAATGTATCCGTCTCCTACGGAAAAAATCAGTCTTTAAAAATAGGGTCTTCCGTAGCTGATTCTTATATCGCAGAAATTTCTTATAAAGCCTATCTCTTTGTCAATACGGGGCAAGAAAATGGGAAATACAAAGACCGTCAAACAGGAAAAGAAAAACCGTTTGAGGATTCAAAAGTTCTAGGAAGCTTGGATAAATCAGGCAAGTTTAAAGCAGTTTCTACCGCTGATAGGAATAAATATTTAGAAATAGGAAATGGAGCAGGTGATGATAATGAACATAACCGTTGGTTATCAGCCATTCCTGATTATATCCCTGTTAAGTTCTTCTATATCCTTTTTAAAATGGTTGAAGCGATTGTCATTGCCATTCCTATTGTCTTAATTCAGTTGCTCAATGTCCTTGCACAAGCCTTTGTCCTTATCATGATTCTTCTTTTTCCTATTGCCCTTTTGGTTTCCTTTATTCCCAAAATGCAAGATATTCTTTTTGGAGTTTTTAAGGTCATGTTTGGTGGTCTTTCTTTCCCAGCCATTACAAGCCTTTTAACCTTAGCTTTGCTTTACCTTGAAAAAATCATTGAAGGTTTAGTAAATAGTGGCTTTGATAAGGTCATTGGAGATTTTTCTTCCTTGTCTACTTTTAGCGCTCTTTTTAAACTAATCGTCTCTGTTTGTGCTAAAGGCGTGATTTATTGGTTGCTTTGGAAATACAAAGGAGAATTGATTGAATTGTTACTCGGTTCACGAGCTAAGATTACGTTTGATGAGGTAAATACCAAAGTCAAAGAAACCGTGACAAATGGACAGGAAACTGTGAAGCAGCTGCCGGCAAAAGCCACTAACGCCTTTGAAATGGTTCAAACATCCGGAAACTTTTTCCTTGCAGGAGCAGGATTTGGGGCTGGACTCTTCATGAATGCTGGTAAACAAATGAAAACTCTTTTTTCAAATCCCCATCCGACTTCAGAAAAAACGGAAAGTTCAACGCCTTCAGAAAATGACGAGGAGGAAACACCCGCTACTTCTTCCTTTGAAGAAACAGGCGCTCCCGACGAGGTAACAACACCGTTTCAAGAGCCAGATATGCCAAGGGAGACTTTTGAATCTGCTATTCAGGAAGAAGACACAAGCGTTCAACCTTTTGATACAGAACCTTCTCCGCTAATGGATACAAAGCAAAGCAGAGAACAGAAGGAGTTTGAAGAACGCCGTCAAAATCGCCTCTCTTGGAGACAAAAACATCACATCAATAAACTTGAAAAGGAATTAGAACCGTACAAAGATGATGAAGCACTATACCAAGCGCAAGGTTCAAATGCCTTTATCAAGAACTATCGTAAAACCTTGCCGAAAGACGATAAATTGAAAGCCAATATTAACCGTAAACATCAGATAATAGAGGAATTAGCACGATTGAGAGGAGGAAAGGAATGATGAATACACGCATTTATTCTAAAAGAGGTTTTGAACAGGCGGTGAACAATGCGGTTGCCCTTGCCTATGAAAGGAGAAAGCCTTCTATTGACTTTCTCCTTTTATTTTCAGTAAAAGAGACTGAGAAAGAGCAACTGTTGGCAACTATCAAAGAAAATCCTCTTATTTTGACGGCTCAATGGCGATTTGAAACGGTAATGATGACTGTCTATGTGAAAACTTAGGAGGGAAGATGAAGAAAAAACTAGTAATTGTTAGTGTTCTAAGTGCTCTGGTTTTACCCTTATTCTTAGTCGTCATTATCATGGGAGCTTTTGCGGGTAGTGCGTCTTCTAACGGACAAGCCAAGGGATTACAAACGAAACTAACCGCTAAAGAAGTAGCTCAAAAAGCCAATATTTCAGAAGAACGGGCAAGTGATGTCATTAAAATTCTGAATTATGAACTCTCACAAGAGCAATTTACTATCGCAGGAGCTTCTGGAAGTTTAGCGGTTGCAGAGCGCGAAAGTGGCTTTGACCCTAAAGCCGTCAATACAGGTGGTGGCGTAGCTGGTTATTTCCAATGGTCGGGTTGGTCTTCTACTATCAATGGCAATCGCTGGTCAAAAGCAAAGCAAAAGAAATTAGATTCTGATATTGAACTAGACCTCTTATCTACAGAGCTAAACGGCTCTTATAGCAAAGTCAAAACAGAAATGCAAAAAGCGACTGACCCTGAAAAGGCAGCCCTTTATTGGTCAGAACATTATGAAGGGGTCGCTTTATCAGACGGTCAAACAAAAGCTAGTGACCTGAAAAAGAATGCGAGAAAATGGTATAACCTCTTCAAAGATACTTTAACAGGTAATACAGCCAATACCAAAACACGAGACGGTGGAGGCGTAACTTCTGATGGAGTGCCTGTTGGATATAGCCTTACAAAGGCAATCAACACTTCTGACTATACTTCTGCGACTTATCCTTGGGGACAATGTACATGGTTTGTCTATAACCGAGCCAAAGAGGTGGGCGTTCATTTTGACCCTTATATGGGCAATGGTGGGGATTGGAAGCAGAAAGCAGGCTACCAAACCACACATACACCAACTGAACATAGCGCTCTTAGCTTCTCTCCTGGACAAGCTGGCGCAGACCCAACTTACGGGCATATTGCATTTGTAGAGCAGGTCAAACCAGACGGGTCTATTCTCATTTCAGAAGCAAACGCCAAAGGACTTGGAGTTATTTCTTATCGCACATTTGATAAAGCAACAGCTAGCCAATTTACTTATGTGATTGGGAAGTAAAAAATAGAAAAGGAAAAAGGAAAAAGAAAAATGGAAAAACAACTTATCACAAAAAATGACCTTATTAAGCAAGGTTTAAAAGAGGGGACAGCAAGAAAAGTGATTCATGAAGCTAAAATGTTACTTGTAAATCAAGGCTTTAAATTTTACAGCAATAAACGTTTAGGAGCTGTTCCTATTAGTACTGTGGAAGAAATTTTGCATGTAAAGTTTTAAGAAGGAGATTTTATGTATATTCCTCAATTCAATCCGCGAGTTA
>NZ_CP034543.1:22500-122500 GCF_003963555.1 Streptococcus periodonticum | reverse complement strand
TCCTGCTAGGTATAAAGATTATTTAAAATACGAGGCTCTTACTCTCTCTGGCAACCCTTCCCAAGGTCTTCTTCTATAATCTTTAAGTCCACATCGCAGTCCTACAACCCCGAGAAGTAAACTTCTCGGTTTGCCCTCTTACCCTTTCGCTCGCCGCTACTCAGGCAATCGCTTTTGCTTTCTCTTCCTGCAGCTACTTAGATGTTTCAGTTCACTGCGTCTTCCTCCTCATATCCTTAACAGATACGGGTAACAGGTATCTACCTGTTGGGTTCCCCCATTCGGACATCCCTGGATCTACGCTTACTTACAGCTCCCCAAGGCATTTCGTCGTTTGTCACGTCCTTCTTCGGCTCCTAGTGCCAAGGCATCCACCGTGCGCCCTTACTAACTTAACCTTATTTTTGACCTCTCAGTCATATACTCATTAATATTCACAGCGTTTTCGGTTTATTTTCTTGTTACTATTTGATATCGTTATTCAATTTTCAATGTGCTAAATTTAGGATATTAAGAGACGGTTCGCTTGCGAAAACTTCTGTAGAAAAATAAGAAACTAACGCTGTGTTCCATGAACACAAGGAAGTTTATCTTTTTTCCTAAGAAGTTAGTCTCGTATTCAACTTCACTTCTTTATTAAGTTCAGTAGGATTCTATCCTAATGGAGCCTAGCGGGATCGAACCGCTGACCTCCTGCGTGCAAAGCAGGCGCTCTCCCAGCTGAGCTAAGGCCCCACAAGACCTCTCAAAACTAAACAAGACAAACTCAATGGCTTCCGTTTTTTCCTTAGAAAGGAGGTGATCCAGCCGCACCTTCCGATACGGCTACCTTGTTACGACTTCACCCCAATCATCTATCCCACCTTAGGCGGCTGGCTCCTTACGGTTACCTCACCGACTTCGGGTGTTACAAACTCTCGTGGTGTGACGGGCGGTGTGTACAAGGCCCGGGAACGTATTCACCGCGGCGTGCTGATCCGCGATTACTAGCGATTCCGACTTCATGTAGGCGAGTTGCAGCCTACAATCCGAACTGAGACTGGCTTTCAGAGATTAGCTTGCCGTCACCGGCTTGCGACTCGTTGTACCAGCCATTGTAGCACGTGTGTAGCCCAGGTCATAAGGGGCATGATGATTTGACGTCATCCCCACCTTCCTCCGGTTTATTACCGGCAGTCTCGCTAGAGTGCCCAACTGAATGATGGCAACTAACAATAAGGGTTGCGCTCGTTGCGGGACTTAACCCAACATCTCACGACACGAGCTGACGACAACCATGCACCACCTGTCACCGGTGTGCCGAAGCAAAATCCTATCTCTAGGACGGGCACCGGGATGTCAAGACCTGGTAAGGTTCTTCGCGTTGCTTCGAATTAAACCACATGCTCCACCGCTTGTGCGGGCCCCCGTCAATTCCTTTGAGTTTCAACCTTGCGGTCGTACTCCCCAGGCGGAGTGCTTAATGCGTTAGCTGCGGCACTGAGTCCCGGAAAGGACCCAACACCTAGCACTCATCGTTTACGGCGTGGACTACCAGGGTATCTAATCCTGTTCGCTCCCCACGCTTTCGAGCCTCAGCGTCAGTTACAGACCAGAGAGCCGCTTTCGCCACCGGTGTTCCTCCATATATCTACGCATTTCACCGCTACACATGGAATTCCACTCTCCCCTTCTGCACTCAAGTTAAACAGTTTCCAAAGCCTACAATGGTTGAGCCACTGCCTTTCACTTCAGACTTTTCCAACCGCCTGCGCTCGCTTTACGCCCAATAAATCCGGACAACGCTCGGGACCTACGTATTACCGCGGCTGCTGGCACGTAGTTAGCCGTCCCTTTCTGGTTAAGTACCGTCACAGCATGAACTTTCCATTCTCACACTCGTTCTTCCTTAACAACAGAGCTTTACGATCCGAAAACCTTCTTCACTCACGCGGCGTTGCTCGGTCAGGGTTCCCCCCATTGCCGAAGATTCCCTACTGCTGCCTCCCGTAGGAGTCTGGGCCGTGTCTCAGTCCCAGTGTGGCCGATCACCCTCTCAGGTCGGCTATGTATCGTTGCCTAGGTGAGCCGTTACCTCACCTACTAGCTAATACAACGCAGGTCCATCTCTTAGTGATGCAATTGCATCTTTTAATATCTTACTATGCAGTAAGATATCTTATGCGGTATTAGCTATCGTTTCCAATAGTTATCCCCCGCTAAAAGGTAGGTTACCTACGCGTTACTCACCCGTTCGCGACTCACAAAGTACGGTGTAGTAAACTACGGTGTACCTCGTGCGTTCCACTTGCATGTATTAGGCACGCCGCCAGCGTTCGTCCTGAGCCAGGATCAAACTCTCATTAAAAGTTTGAGTTCTCACTCATTTCTGTCACTGACAGATTTATTGTTTCTTCTTAATGTTTGACGGACTGTCTTCTTAAACAGTCGCCTGCACATTGGTTCGTCTTGTTCAGTTTTCAAAGGTCTTTGTCGCCCCTCAAGCGACAACTATCTTAGTATATCATCTCCTTCTCTTCTTGTCAATACCTTTTTTCAGCTTTTTTTATTTTTCTTAAACTTTTTCTTTCAATTTGATAGCTGGCAACATTTATTTGTTTTTATTAAAGAAGTTCCCATAGCCAAAAATACAAACATCTAATTTTAGAAATGTCATATGAGATGGATATAATTATTAAAAAAAGGAAGCAAGTAACGAGAAATTAACTTATGACTTCTTTACTTTTAGGAAGATGGTGGCTGATATTTTTGAAGTCAGTTGGTTCAGCTAAACAAGTTTATCTTATTGTTACCTTAACTAAAGCAAGAAAAACTATCAATCCAACCTTTTCTTTGGCTTATCAAAATGATAATTTCACCACTTTAATGATTAAATTTAATCGGAAAACACTAAAATTTTACAAAGAGAAACCAATCTACACTCTTGACGAAAACGATTTTTTAGGATAAAATAATAAACGTTGTGGCGGTATAGCCAAGTGGTAAGGCACGGCTCTGCAAAAGCTTGATCGTCGGTTCAAATCCGTCTACCGCCTTTCAGTACCTAATTTAACAGGAATTAACCGAATGAAAAGCCCGTAAAGTCGGGCTTTTTTGATTTTCCGTCAGGTTAAATCAGATCAAATCTGATAAAGTTGGTGGGCAAATAGTGGACAAGTAGTTTTAGAATGAATTTATTATTTTGGATAAAAATAGATAGCATAAAAAAGCACGCTAGGAATCAATTTCTGCATATACTGATTCTAGCTTGCTTTTTGATTATAATTCAGCAATTTGGTTTAGATTTACTTCGGCAACTGTATCATTCCCGAATAGCGAAATAATCATTTTCACTTTGTTGTTGTCAATTTCGGTGATTTTACCCGTATAATCTGCAAAAGCGCCGTCAATGATACGTACGGTATCGCCAACTTTCACATCAATATCAAATTCTTGAACGGTTTGTCCCATTGAAATCAAGATTTGGCGAATTTCCTCTTCCAAAAGCGGTGTTGGTTTAGAGCGGTTTCCATGTGAGCCGACAAAGCCTGTTACGTTTGGTGTGTTCCGTACGACGAACCATGCTTCGTCTGTCATCACCATTTCTACCAAGACGTAACCTGGGAAACGATTTTCTTCAACTTCTTTGGTTTTTCCGTTTTTCTCCACTTGTACCGTTTGCGTTGGAATTTCTACGCGCAAAATATTTTCCAACATATTATAGGTTTGTGCACGTTGTAAAAGATTTTCTTTTACTTTATTTTCATATCCTGAGTATGTCTGCAAGACAAACCAGCCTTTATCAAAACTGTCCATGAGTTCTTCCTTTCCTAAATAAAAAAGCCTGTGGGCTTCGGTTTCTTTCTAGCCCTATTATACCACAAAAATAGCAAATGCAATCTTTTTACTGCTATTTTTATAATAAAAGATAAAAGCCTACTTGATAAAACAACAAGCAGGCTAAAATTTAAAAGATATTTAACAATCGTACCAAACCTCTTGTGACAAGTAAGTCGAAAAGATAAATAATGACGACAAAGAAAGCTGTGTATTCCATAACTGAGATAAAATCTACCCAGCTTTGCTTTCTAGTTGGCCAAGTTGTATCTTTTAATACTTGAAATGTATCTTTAATAAATTTCACAACTTTCTCCTATCTAGTTTCTTTATGAATCGTGTATTTACTGCAATGTTTACAATATTTATTTACTTCCAGACGTTTTGGTTTTGGCGTACTACTCACTTTGATTGAATAGTTTCTCGATCCACAAACCGTGCACGCCAGACTCGCTTTTTTTAGTGCCATAACGCCTCCATCTTGTTTATTATATCAAGAAAGCCTATTTTTGACAAGTCTATTGGAACCAACTCTTAACCGTGTCCCAAAGATTCTGTGCTTTTTCAGGAATCTTAGCATCGTCAATTGCTTTCTTCGCTTGGTCAACCAAATTCTTAGCTTTATCTTGCACATCTTTCAAGACATCTGAACGATTGTCACTTTGATTCGTAGTGTTATTTGTACCACTCGTATCAACCGGTGCAATACCATTTTTTGCATAGGCATTTTCATCACCGAACTTCGTACCCTTTGTATACGGTAAGATACTATTTGCCACACTTCGGAAAATAGCTGAAGCTTCATTGGCACTTGTACCTGTCAGATAATGATTTTCATCTGTCTTTGGAAAACCTAACCACTGACTAATCACCACATCTGGCGTGTAACCAATAACCCATTGGTCTCCTGATAAATCTGGGTTAAAGTCAGTCTCTGTCGTTCCTGTCTTCCCAGCCATGTCATAGCCGTAAGGAGCAGCATAAACACCGGTACCATTGGTAAATGTTCCCAGCATCATACTGGTCATTTTTTCTGTTGTTGAGCGGTTAAGCACTCGCGTTGAAGTTGATTTATGAGTTTTGACTACTTGTCCACTAGCATTTTCGATTTTGGTAATCAAATGAGCATCATTCATAACACCATTATTGGCAAAAGTCGAGTAGGCTTGTGCCATTTGTAGCGGATTGGTTGTTACGCCACTGCCGAGAGCCACCCCAAGAGTCTGATCCACTTTATCCATATTCAAGCCAAATTTTTTACCATATTCAAAAACTTTTTTCAGTCCCAATTCATTAGCAGCAGCAACCGCTGGAATATTTAAGGATTGCGCTAAAGCCTGATACATTGGCACAGTCGAACTGGATTGAATCCCACCATAGTTGTTCACGGTGTAAGTTCCATACGTTGTTGTGCTATTGTCTAACTCTTTATTGATGGACCAGCCTGCATCAACTGCCGGGCTGTAAACTGCTAAGGGCTTAATAGTCGAGCCAGGGCTTCTTGAAGATTGTGTGGCATAGTTAAAACTTCTGAAATTGGCACTCGTACTATTGATTTGCCCAACAAGCGCACGAACTCCTCCCGTTTTAGGGTCTAGTGCTACGCTGCCAGATTGGGCCCTCGTACCATCTGCTGCTTGTGGAAATAAATCTTTACGATCATAGATAACTTGCATGCTAGCTTGGTAATTTTGATCTAGCTCTGTGTAAATGCGATAGCCGTTATTGACAATATCAGCTTCTGTCAAGCCATAATCACGTACTGCTTCATTGATAACCGCATCAAAGTAAGACGGATAACGATAATCTGCCGATTTTCCTGTATAAGCATCTACCAATTGACTACCTAAACCATTTGCTGCTGCTTGGTTTGCAGTATTTTGATTGATATAACCTGCTGCTACCATATTTTGTAAAACGGTATTGCGTCGATTCGTTGCGTTTTTGATAGAAGCAAGCGGATTATATAGTTCCGGTCCTTTGAGCATTCCTGCTAAAGTAGCAGATTGGTCGAGGGTCAACTGACTGGCAGATACGCCGAAGTACTTTTTAGAGGCATCTTCTACACCCCACACACCATTCCCAAAGTAAGAATTGTTGAGGTACATAGTGAGAATCTGCTTTTTACTATATTTTTTAGTTAATTCTAAAGCTAGGAAAAACTCTTTTGCCTTCCGCTCAATGGTCTGATCCTGAGATAAGTAAGCATTTTTAGCTAATTGTTGTGTAATGGTAGAACCACCACCAGAACGCCCAGCCGTTAAAATTGCTAGAATAAAACGACCGTAGTTAATCCCACTATTTTTATAAAAGGAACGGTCTTCTGTCGCAATGACGGCATGTTGTAAGTTCGGATTAATTTTGGACAATTCTACGTAAGTTCCCTTTTGCCCTGACAAGCTGCCCGCTTTTTTTCCGTCCTTATCATAAATTGATGTCGTTGCTTTCAACGCATTCTGTAAATCATTCACATTAGTGGATTTGGCAACATAAAAGAGATAGCCCCCTGTCACCAAACCAAAACCAAGTCCCAGAATCAAAACAATCTTCGTCAGGTGATAGCGACGCCAAAATCGACGAAATGGATGCTGAGAAATTGGCTTTTTTCGGCTTTTCCCAGAACGGCTCAAATGCGATTCGCTTTCTTCTACCTCTGTCACCTCTTGATGGTTGCGCTCAGGACTGTCCTTTTTAAAATGATTCACTACTATTTCAAATAATTCACTCAATTTTTTCATATCCCTATTCTATCACCTTCTCCATATCCAGACAAGAAAGGACCTCTTATCAAGCGTTTCGTTTAGAAAACTTTAAGAAATTGTTCAAGAGTTAGCTGACTATTTGCAATCATCTACTATTTTGTTACAATAAAATCATGCATTTTACAATTACGATTCCACAAGGTCTGCCAGAGATGACAGTCAAAGAACTGCTGGAAGAACATTTTTTGATTCCACGAAAGATTCGCCATTTTCTGCGCATTAAAAAACACGTCCTTGTAAACCAACAACCCATTAACTGGCAAAGTCGGATTCATCCAGCTGATGCGATTGCTTTAATCTTTGACGAAGAAGATTATCCAGAAAAGTCTATTTTAATGGGCAAAGCTGATCTTGTGGAAGAATTATATCAAGATGAACACATCATCATTGTCAATAAACCTGAAGGTATGAAAACACATGCCAATGAACCGGCAGAGCTGGCGCTTTTAAATCATGTCTCTGCTCATGTTGGAAGTACATGCTATGTCGTTCATCGCTTGGACAAGGAAACTAGTGGGGCTGTCCTTTTTGCGAAAAATCCTTTTATCTTGCCAATCTTAAATCGATTGCTAGAAAACAAGGAAATTTCGCGTGAATATTGGGCTTTGGTACAAGGAGTATTCCCCAAAAAACGTCAAATCTATACAGATAAAATCGGGCGCGACCGTCACAATCGGCGAAAACGGCTAGTGGATAACAAAAACGGTCAATACGCTGAAACGCAGGTCACTAAGCTCAAAGAAATTGGAAACAACACCCTTATCAAGTGTCAACTTAAAACTGGGCGAACTCATCAAATCCGTGTACACCTCGCTCATCATGGATACCCCATTGTTGGCGACCCATTGTACAATCCGCAAAAAACAAAACGTCTCATGCTCCATGCTCATCGTTTAACTTTCACACATCCTTTTACACTCGAAAAAATTAGTGTCGAAGCTACCTCTCAAAGTTTTGAAAAAGGATTGATTTAAAAAATAATGGGAGTGGGGCAGAACTAAAAATCGAAAATTTTTAGTTCGTAGTCCCTCCCCCGCAAGAGTGCTTAAACAATTATCAAGCTGTTTAAAGTTGCAGATGAAGAAAACGAAGTTTTCATCAAAAGTGCTCTTCCGAGCTTGAAAAGCGAACAGCTTTGATACTTGCTTCGCAAGTTTTATCTGCCACCCCAAAGTACTGCTTTGAGCAATCATAGCAGCTTGCTGTGCAAGGCTGATTTCCCGCCTTCAACAATTCAGTGAATTGTTGAAGCTGAGTTATTCGTTTATTACTAATTCTAATAGAAGCTGGGACACTTTTTGCCCAGCCTCTTTTTTCTATGCAACAGTAACAACTTTATAAATTGTTTTAGCAAGTGCCGCCTGATAATCTTCTGCACTGTGAGTGTGATCGGTCGTGACAGTAGCAACCTTTGTATCTAAATCAATTTGGACATCCGATACACCTTCTAATTTTAGGAAGTGCTCGGTGACATGCTTCACGCAATTTTGGCAAGATATATTTTCTAAAGTAACAATTTGTTTCATGATGAACTCCTTTTATGATTTTATTTTAAAGCGCCGTAAACGCAGCGCATTGGTGACGACAGAAACAGAGCTAAAGCTCATGGCAAGGCCGGCTAACATAGGATTGAGCAGCGGACCGTCAAATACATACAGGAGACCCATTGCGATTGGTATTCCTAAGGTATTGTAGGCAAAAGCCCAGAAAAGATTTTCTTTGATATTTTTAATCGTAACCTGACTGAGGCGAATGGCTGTCACCACATCTAAAAGGTCGCTGTGCATCAAAACAATGTCGGCTGAGTCAATAGCCACATCCGTTCCAGAACCAATGGCAATCCCAACTTCAGCTTGCACCAGAGCAGGTGCATCATTGATTCCATCACCCACCATGGCAACCTTTTTCCTCTGCGCTTGCAAATTCTTGACGACATCTGCTTTGCCGCCTGGAAATACCCCTGCAATCACTTGATCGACACCAGCTTCTCTTGCAATGGCTTGAGCTGTTTCCTCACGGTCCCCTGTCAGCATCACCACTTCTAAGCCCATTTTTTGCAATTCAGCAATAGCTTCACGGCTATTTTTTTTGATTTGGTCAGCGACCGCTACCAGCCCCACCAGTTGTCTATCCAAAGCGACAAACATAGCCGTCTTTCCTTGATGAGATAAAGAAATCAAGTCAGAGATATGTTCTCCGAGCTCGACTTGGTATTGTCTCATTAAGTTTTCATTCCCAATTAGAATTTCTTGAGCTTTTACTTGAGCTATAATCCCTTTACCTGAAATCGCTTGAAAATCTGTTACCGATGCTAATGGTATAGCTTCCGCTTTAGCGGCTTCTAAAATAGCAATTGCCAGCGGATGCTCTGAATGTTGCTCACTACTTGCAAGCAAATGCAGCAATTCTTCCCGTGTGACATCACCAAAAGTCAACACATCCGTCAAACTTGGCTTCCCTTCGGTAATCGTACCTGTCTTATCCAGAACGACAACATCTACCAAATGAGTCGCTTCAAGAGCCTGCCCCGACTTAATCAAGACGCCATTTTCAGCGCCCTTCCCCGTGCCGACCATAATAGCCGTCGGAGTAGCTAGCCCAAGCGCGCAGGGACAAGCAATGACCAACACCGCAATAAAGATAGAAAGCGAGAATTGCAAACTTTCTCCTGCCAGAACGTACCACAACAGAGCTGCTAAAACTGCCAAACTCAAGACAATTGGTACAAAATAGAGCGAGATCTTATCTGCCATAGCCGCAATAGGCGCTTTCGAGCCTTGCGCTTCCTCTACCAAATGAACAATCTGAGCTAAAGTTGTGTCCGAACCGACTTTGGTTGCTTCATAGTCAATAGAACCCGTTTGATTCATAGTGGCACTGGTAATCACATCTCCGACGTTTTTTTCGACAGGAACACTTTCACCTGTCATCATAGACTCATCCACATAGGTTTGTCCAGAGATAACCACACCGTCTACTGGCATACGTTCTCCCGGTTTAATCCGCACAATATCTCTAACCTTGATGTCTTCTGTATCAATTGTTACGACTTCGCCATAGCGAATAACGGTCGCTTGGTCGGGTACTAAACTCATCAAACTTTGAATCGCTTGTGAGGTTCGACCCTTGGCATTGGCTTCCAGATATTTCCCCAGTAAAACAAGAGTGATAATCACACCAACTGATTCAAAATACAACTGGTGTACAAAAGTATGATGCCCCAGTAAAACTTGAACGACTGAGTACAAACTATACAGAAAGGCTGCACTCGTTCCTACAGCAATCAAACTATCCATGTTCGGATGCCGTTTTGCCAAATTCCGAAAACCACGTACATAAAAACCGCGGCCAACCCAAATCGCTGGCAAAGTAAGGAAAAATTGCGCCAATACAAAGGCAATGGGATGCGTCATGTGATCTAAAAAGGAGGGTAACGGCAAGCCAATCATGCTCCCCATTGAAATATAGAGGAGTGGCACGGTCGCTCCTGCCGCAAACCAAATCTGACACGCCATTTTGCGCACGTTTTCTTGCTTTTCTGCGACTTGCTTCGCATAATCAGACCGCCTTTGTTCTCCCTTTTCTGTCGCTTGGTAGCCTGCTTCTTTCACAGCGTCTAAGACTTGCTCGCTTGCAAATCCTTCTTTGGGAAAAACTGTCAATTTTTCCGTCGCCAAGTTCACCGTGGCTTCTTCTACTGTTGACAAATCGTTGACGACCATTTCAATGGTCATCGCACAAGCTGCACAGGTCATGCCGGATAATTTATACTCTTTTTTGTCTTTTCCCATTTCTTACTCCGCCATTTTCGATTGATTCGTGTCATCTTGACAATGCGCGCCACAAGTACATTGACCTGGTGGACAATTGCACTGAATCGTCTCCGGCGCTTGAACTTGCTTTTCTTTTACAACATCCAAAATTCGGGACAAATCCATTTGACTGAATTGATTGCTTTCTAGTATTGAAATCACTAAATCACCATGCTTGGTATTGCACATATTGTCAAGTAAGGTTCGCCAACTATTTTCCAAATGCTCATCTTCTAAGATCAGAGCATCATAGTAAAATTTGCCTTCAATTTTTTCCATTGAAATAAACTCTTTGGTTTTCAGACGATTAAGTAAGGTTTTAACAGTAGCGGGCTTCCAAGCAAAATCAGTTTCTAGCCGCTCTATCACTTCCGTGCTTCTGATATGAGGATATGCCCAAAGTACGCGCATAACTTGCCACTCTGCCTGACTAATATTTTGTTGTTCCATTCTCTCATCTCTTTTCTGATTACAATTGTAATTTTTGATTCTTTTATAGTTTACATCTGTAATCAACAATTGTCAAGCAAAAAATCGAGAAGATTGCTCAACTCGATTTTTCTCTTTCTGTATAGAAATTTGTGGTTTTATCAATGCGCAAGCATTTCTTGAGCGATTTCTTGTCCGCTTAATTTCGTTGGGTAGTAAGTTGGCCAATTTTCCAATTCGTTAAAGAGGGCTTCTTGGCTTTCACCACCGTAGAAGATATGGAAATGCGCTGCTTTCGTTGGTGCAATATTATGGTCGCTAAATTGAACGTATTTATACTTACCTGCATCTGGGTCTGTCGCTTCAAACATGAAACGCACGCCTCGGTTTCCTTTAGAGTACGTCAATGTATGCTTACCAACATATTTATAAGTATATTTCTTCTTTTGTCCGTTGACTACAAATTCCATAGTCTTATCTGTGATATTGATATGAGACACATCTGTCTTGTAGCCTTTTTCATAATACGCTTTGTACTCAGCTGCTGTCATCTTACCACTCAATTTTGCCTTGTAATCAAAGACTTGGTCTAAAGTTCCGTCTTGCAAATATGGATAGACAGATTGCCATTGACCAGCGTAGTCAGACAAAGTACGGTCTTTAACAGCACTATCTTCAAAGTAACCATTTTGTACAGTCTTCGTATTTTCCTCTTTTTCAGCAGAAATCTCAGCGCCTGCTTGATCGGTTGTCTTTTTCAAGGCTTTCAAGTTGGACTTCATGATTGAAATGTAATCTGCCCCGTCTTTGGTTTGTTTTTCTGTTAGACTTTCAAGTGGATTGAGCACATCCAACTTCACACCTGTTTCTTTTGCCAAAGTAGATGCCAAAGCTTGAGAAGCATTTTCTTCAAAGTAAATGTACTTGATATTGTTTTTCTTAATATATTTTGTCAATTCAGCCAAACGTGCCGCTGAAGGCTCACTATCTGGTGAAAGTCCTGAAATAGGCACTTGCTTCAAACCGTAGTCTAACGCTAAATAACGAAAGGCTGCGTGCTGTGTCACAAAACTCTTTTGTTTGGCATTTGCCAATCCCGCTGCGTATTCCTTATCCAGAGCTTCTAATTTTTTAATGTAAGCTGCTGCATTCTTTTGGAAAGTGACTTTCTTATCTGGGTAGCGTTTACTTAAGCTGTCGCGAATATTCTCCACCATTTTAATGGCACGTTTTGGTGACAACCATACATGGGGATCGTATTCATGATGGTGTCCTTCGCTCCCATGATCATGGTCTTCTTCCTCTTCTGTACCAGGCAGTAGCAACATCTTCCCAGTCGCCTTCACCACATTCACTTTACCTTTTTTCAAGGTTTTAAGCAATTTTGGCACCCAAGTTTCCATGTTTTCATTTTCATAAACGAAAGTATCTGCATCTTGAATCGTTGCAACCGCCTTAGCAGAAGGTTCATATTCATGTGGTTCTGTTCCTGCACCAATCAAGAGTTTGACATTGGCAGTATCGCCTGCCACTTGCTTGGTAAATTCATAAATCGGGTAAAATGTTGTGACAACATTTAATTTCCCATTTGCACTTTTTTGATTGGAACAAGCCACTAAAAAGATGCTCAGTAAACTTGCTACTAATAGACCAATTTTCTTCATTTCTTACTCCTATTTGATAAATTTTTTCAATAAATTTACTAGTAAAAATACGCCGACAAAAATAATGGTAATACTTGCACTGGCTGGCGTTTCTGCATAATACGAAATATACAAACCAGCAATCATACCTAAGAAGCCGATGATATTTGCCAACAAGATAACGGATTTAAAGTTCTTCCCCAACCGCAAAGCAATACTTGCCGGCAAAACCATAATGGTTGATACCAGCAACGCACCTGCCGCTGGAATCATGAGGGCAATGGCAACACCTGTCACAATGTTAAACAGAATGGACATGGTGCGCACAGGCAGACCGTCCACAAAAGCTGTATCCTCATCAAAGGTCAAAATATACATTGGTCGAATGAAGAGGAAGGTTAATGCCAGCACGATTGCCGCAATGATAAAGAGTGAAATCACCTGCTCCGTACTAATCGTGACAATAGAACCAAACAAATATTGGTCTAAGCTCATGGAACTAGAGCTTTTACCCCTGCTCATCACAATCAAAGCAATGGCAAGTCCTGTCGACATCAAAATTGCTGTTCCGATTTCCATAAAATCCTTGTAAATTGTCCGCAAGTATTCTAAGAAGACTGCCGCAATCATCACAATAATGACAGTTGAAATCGTAGGTGAGATGCCTAGCACCAAGCCAAAAGCAACCCCCGAAAGCGACACGTGGCTGAGCGTATCACTCATCAAACTCTGACGACGTAAAATCAAGAAAGTTCCTAAAACCGGCGAAAACAGACTCATAGCAATCACTGCTAGAAAAGCTCGCTGCATAAAATCGTAAGCTAATAAATTAAACATGGCTCACCTCCTCCTTGTCACTTTCGTGAACATTGAAGCAGCGCCATGGCGAATTTTGATTTCGTACCAAATGAATATTGCGGTCCGCATATTTTCGGACTTCCTCTGGATCATGTGTAATCATCAGAACAGCCTTGCCATGCCGATGCGCACTGTGGTGCATCAAATCATAAAATTCATCCTTGCTACCAGCATCCATCCCCGTTGTCGGCTCATCCAAGACAAAAACATCCGGATCCGAAGCAAACATGCGCGCAATCACTGCCCGCTGCTTTTGCCCGCCTGACAGCGAGCCAATCCGCTTGTCTCGATGTTCCCACATGCCAACGGCGTCCAGACTGACCTTGATATGTTCTTCATCATGCGCATTCAAACGACGAAACCATCCTTTACGCGGATACCGACCTGATTTAACAAATTCATAGACGGTGCTTGGAAAACCCGCATTAAAACTAGCGATTTGCTGCGGCAAATAAGCAATCCGCAACTTCTTGCCAGCTGTATTCGTCTTAGAAATCGTCACCTTACCAAATTGAGGCTGCAAAATCCCAAGACTAGCCTTGATCAAGGTCGTTTTTGCTGCTCCATTTTCACCTGTCAAAGTCACAAACTCACCACTATCCACATAATAGTTAATATGCTCCAACACAGGCTCCTTATCATAATAAAAGGACAAATCTTCAACTGTGATATATCTCATTTTCCGATTTCTCCTACTAAGGTTTCCAAGAATTTTTGAATGGTAGCTTGCTCATTAGGAGTGTATTGATTGGCGATTTTTTCGTAAATTTCCAATGTATGCTGATGATGATGATGATGCTCCGCGGCAACTGGCTTCGCTAATTCTGTCAACCGATAAAAAATAACACGCGCATCTTTCTGATTCTTAAAAGGTTCCAGCATTTCTTGTTTGATGAGCGATTTGATGGCCTTTGTTACAGCTGCTTGACTGACGTTTAAGCGCTTCGCCAACTCTGAGTTTGTCAACGACTCCTCAGACAGCAACATCAAGATGTGCTCTTGAGTATTTGTCAAAGGCATTCCACTTGTACAAGAACCAATCAAAATCTCATGCTGATTCTCGGCTTTTAAAATGATTTCATTTAAGAAATGATCCATTTCATGTGCTAATTGACTCATGTTGCTCCTTTTCTGATTAACCAGTTAATTCTTTACTAGTTAAGTATATCATAAAGAAAAAAAGAGTCAAGTGAAAATTTCAGCATAGTTTCCACGAAAAGGATTAAGTATTCTCTAAATTTTTGTATAACTTTTCTAAGTCCATTTTCTCTAGGAAACAGCTCTTCCTTTTTCTTTTCACATTCTATGCTTTAGGCATCAAAAAGGGGATCTAAAGAGCCCCCATTTCGGAGGAGAATGCTCTCTAGATTCCCAATTTAAACTTATTATTTTTCTGAAGTCTTGATTTTATCAAGATTTCTTCTTGATGAGATAAACTGCACCGACCAAAACAATCAAACCAATGAAAATAGCTACTGTATGAATGACCGTACCTGTCTTAGGCAAACCTTTCTTTGGTGGAGTATAGCGATTTTCAAATGTCTTTATGTTCTTGTCATAACTTACTTTGGCAACCAAATGACCATTACCATCATCTGTGACTGTTACTGTCACCTTAATCACCTTCTTATCATAAGTGATTCCTTGAAGTTTTGTATCCTTTTCTGCAATCGTGTAATGGTAGGTACCAGTTGTTTTGTATTCAAAAGCATCAAAGTTTACCGAACCATCTGCGGTATTTTTCTTCGTTTGAAGCACTTGACCTCTTTCATCCTTCAATACAAACTCAAATTCATTTGCTTTCAAGGTACGACCGACCAATTTCTTAGTTACTTCAACCGTTGCTTGGACTGAATCTGCCGTATAAGTATTGTTGAAGACACGATCTTTTGTATCATAAGATACAGTTGCTACCAGTTTCCCTGCGCCATTGTCGGTCACAGTAACGGTTGCTTTGATTACCTTAGTGTCATATTTCACACCGCCAAGCTTCGTATCTTTTTCGGTAATCGTGTACTGATAAGTACCAACTGCTGTATAAGTCAACTTCTTAAAGGTAATCTTACCGTCCTTATCATTTGTCACCGTTTCAAGCAGTTCGCCTTTATCATTTTTTAGTTCAAAACTGAATTCACCAGTTTTAAGGTCACGACCACTTAATTGCTTGTTAGCTGAAAGCTGAGCATCCGTTGGAGCAGCTTGGTATTGGTTTGTAAAGGTTTGGTCATTCTGTTCATAGGCAACATGTGTTACCAATTGGCCTTGACCATTATCTGTGACAGTGACCGTTGCTTTGATTACTTTTTTATCATAGGTCACACCACCTAGTTTTGTATCCTTTTCAGTGATGGTGTAATGATAGGTACCAGCTTTCGTGTACTCAATGGTGTCGAAAGTGACACTACCGTCTTGAGCATTCTTCTTGCTTTGAGTAACTTTATCATCTTGGCCTTTCAATTCAAACTCAAACTCGCCATCTTTCAAAGCACGACCTGTCAAGTCTTTCTTAACAGAGAGTTGTGCGTTTGTTTTTGCAGCGGAATAAGTGTTCTTGAAGGTCTGATCATCTTTTTCATAAGCAACTTTTGTCACCAAGTGACCTTGACCATCGTCTGTGACGGTGACAGTCGCTTTGATCACTTTGGTGTCATATTTCACACCACCGAGTTTCGTATCTTTTTCGGTGATGGTGTAGTGATAAGTACCTACCTTAGTATACTCAATGGTATCGAAAGTGACGCTACCATCTTGTGCATTTGTCTTCGTTTGATGAACTTGATCGTCTGTACCAGTCAGTTCAAATTCAAATTCCCCTTCTTTGAGGTTACGACCTTCTAATAGCTTCTTAGCAGAAAGTGTCGCAGTGGCTTTATCTGCTGAATAAGTATTCGTGAAGGTGTTTTGGTTGTTTTCATAAGCAACTGTTGTATGTAGTTGACCTTTACCATCATCCGTGACAGTAACGGTTGCTTTGATTACTTTGGTGTCATATTTCACACCGCCTAAAGCACCAGCTTGTTCTTTAATGGTATAAGTATAAGTTCCAGCTGTTTTGAATGTCAACTCTTTAAATGAAATCTTACCATCTTTAGCGTTCTTAACGGTATCCACCACTTTACCGTTTGGATCAATCAAGTCAAAGGCAAATTCATTTGCTTCTAGGTCGCGACCAGTTAGCACTTTGTTCGCTTCTAATGTCGCAGTTGTTTCCTTAGCAAGGTAAGTATTGCGGAAGGTTGGATTAGCTGTATCGTAAGATACTTGGGCAACTAACTGACCATTGCCATCATCAGTAACTTTGACAGTCGCTTTGATTTCTTTCTTATCATAGGTCACACCACCTAAGCCATTGTCCTTCTCTTTGATAGTGTAACGATAAGTTCCGATTTTTGTATAGTCAATCGCATCAAAAGTAACACGACCGTCTGCTGCATTTTTCGTAGTCTGACGAACGTTGTCATCAGTTCCGACTAATTCAAATTCGAACTCTTGATCGTTTAATGCACGACCTGTCAGTTCTTTGGTCACGCTTAGTTGTGCACTAACCTTTTGACTAGAGTATGTATTGTTGAAAGTTTGGTCATTGTTTTCATAGGTTACTTTTGAAACAAGCTGACCTTTACCATTATCAGTGACTTCAACTGTTACCTTGATGGTCTTGGTGTCGTAAGTCACACCACCCAATCCTGTGTTTTTCTCTGTAATGGTGTACTTGTGGGTACCAACAGTTTGATACTTGATTGCATCAAATTGAACCTTACCAGCTTTGTCATTCTTCTTGGTTTGAAGAACGTCTGCCTTGCCGTCTTCTTTCAGTTCAAAGCTAAACTCGCCATCCTTCAAAGCACGTCCGGTTAATTTCTTCGTGACAGAGAAAGTAGCATCGGTACCTTTGGCAGTATATTTATTTGTAAAGCTTTGTTTAGAAATTTTATTCTTACCGCTCTCGTTAAAACCGAGGTAGACGATATTGTAAATCAATTGTCCATCCTCTTCCTGTTGAACACGAATGGTAACCTTAATTGGTTGTTTATCGTAGTCAACACCTGGAACCTTACCAGCTTTCTCTTTGATAAGGTAGTTGTAGAGACCAGCCTTAGTGAACTTAAGAGCTGTGAAAGGAATTGTACCATCCGCTTTATTTTTAACTATTTGAAGTAGCTTGTTTTGTCCATCGTACAATTCAAACTCAAACTCGTCATCTTGTAAATTTCGACCCGTTAAGGCTTTTGTCACCTGCAGAGGCACTGTGATTTCTTTTGGTATGAACGTATTCTTAAAGTTCTTTTTACCACCGTCATAAGTCACAGTAGTACTTAGCTTCCCTTTACCATCATCCGTTACTTTAACTGTGACTTTGACTTTGCTCGAGTCATAAGTAACTCCTGTCAGACCATTATTTTTTTCTGTAATGGTGTAGTGGTACTCACCTGCCTTGTCGTAGTTAATAGCTTGGAACTGAACTTTTCCTTGGGCATCATTTTTAGCCGTTTGAAGAACATCTGACTTACCATCTTCCTTCAACTCAAACTCAAACTCTTGCGCTTTCAGTTTACGACCCGTTAACTCCTTAGTTACATCGAAGGTTGCAGAAGTAGCTTGAATGGTGTAGGTGTTGTTGAAAGTAGTGTCATCATTCTCATAAATAATTTCAGAATGCAGTTGACCTTTGCCATTATCTGTAACTTTGACAGTAGCTTTTACTTCTTTCGTATCATAAGTAATGCCACCTAGACCATTGTTTTTTTCTTTAATAGTGTAATGGTATTCACCTGCTTTAGTATATTCAATCCGATCGAACTCAACTTTACCATTTGCGTCGTTCGTCTTCACTTGATGGTTATGATCCTCTGTACCCGTTAATTCAAATTCAAATTCACCATTTTGAAGATTTCGACCAGTTAGAACCTTGTTTACTTGTAATTTAGCAAACGTTTTTCCTGGAGTGTATTGGTTGATAAAGGTTGGATCCTTCGTCTCCTCACCAGCTTTCGAATAAGTGACCTTTGTAACTTCAAGTTTTCCTCCCTTATCTTCGACAGTTACGGTTGCCGTGATAAGATTCGGTTCATATTCAACTCCTGGAACATCACCAGCTTTTTCACTAATGGTATAATGATAGGTTCCTGCTTTAGTATATTCAAGCTCTTTGAATTGAACCTTACCATCAGCCGTATTTTTTACAGTTTCTAAAATCTTTTTATTTCGTTGTAAATCTTTGAGTTCAAATTCAAATTCACCTTCTTGAAGAGGACGACCTGTTAAAACCTTTTTCACCTCTAACTTAGCAGATGTTTTAACTGGAGTATAGCGATTATTGAAAGTTGGTTTTTTAATTTCTTCTCCATCTGTCATATAAGTCACTTTGCTAACTTCAAGTTTACCGGATTTCTCCTTGACTTCTACTGTTACCGTGATAAATTTTTGGTCATAGGTAACTCCTGGTGCAGAACCTTTGTTCTCTCGGATAAAATATTCATAAGTTCCTGCTTTAGTATACTCCAATGATTTGAAATTGACCTCACCATTGGCGTTATTTTTAACAGTTTGCAAGATTTTACCGACAGTTGGACTAACCTCAGTATTATCAACTAAATCAAACTCAAACTCTTGCGCTTTCAGTTTGCGACCAACGAGCTTCTTATTTACCTGTAAAGTCGCAGATACTTTTTGCCGTTTATTTGAAATATCTAAACTGTAAGACTTACTACTATTGAAATTTTCTGGTTTAACCTTAATTTCTTTGCCTGTTAACTGATAACCATCCGGCGCTTTGATTTCTTTAATAGTATAATTGTCTTTCAGCAAATTAGGAATCGTGACTTTTCCTGTACTATCCGTAGTGAAGTTTCCTACAACAGCACCATTCCGATCACGTGTTACTCTAAAGACTGCTCCTGCCAAAGATGATCCAGAGGTCTCATCTTTTTTATGCAAGGTTATAGAATAAACATAGCCTTCTGCACTTCCGCCCGCTTCTAGATAGGTCGTTTTGGCGATAGAGTCTATAATTTTTGTTTCACTGGACCAAAGAGATGCAATATTTTCAACGACTTCACCACTTTGTAATTTATAATTTGCCTTAGCTTTATATTTAATATGGTAGCCTTCATCCTTATTTATTTTTCCTAATTTAATAGAAAATTCTGAGTCAGATAAAAATTCCACATTAAATTGGTTTGTAACAGTTTTTTTATTTTCTAAAACCCATCGGTTGTCTTTAATGACCCATTTTCCTTTATAAATTTCAAAACTATCTTTAACATAGGAAATATTTGGTGTTTTTAAAATATCAGTTACTTTTGCATCCGGAACTTCTTTTCCTGACTGATTTACAGTGATATCATAAGTGATGGTATTGTCTGGTTTAAAATTACCTACTTTTGTCAAATCTTTTTGTGATGGCGGAGTTAAACCTCCAAACTCTACTTCTCCTATCGGAACTATATTCCGATTAACTGTAATTTGGAGTGGAACTTTTTTCTTTTCCTTTACGATATGATGATTAACATAAGTATAAAAATAAAAGCTACCCTTGATATCTGATTTGTCTTCAACATATTTTGTATAGGTCAACTTTAACGTTCGATTCTCTGCATCAACAGCTGCACGAGCCACAATATTACCGTTTTTATCTACAATATCAAAATCAGAAGATTTTACAAGAACAAGTTCCTTTGGAAGGGTTATTGTTGTATAGTCACCCTCTTGAACTTCATTATTAGGTAAGGTAAATGTTCCATTTATTTTAAACCGCTCCCACTGTTGCAATGGCTTGTCTAACGGTTTTCCATTATGATCGGTAATGCTAAATTTCGTAATCGCATCTATTTCTTTAGGGGCTCTTTGAGTTTTAGGAGCTGCTTGGGTATCTTTAGTATCTTTAGCAGCAGGTGGAGCTCCTGGCTGAGTCTCACTCTTTTCCTCTACCTTACTAGCTTTTTGTGAAGATGTATCTTCTTTTACTTGGCTAGCATCAGAGCTTTCTTCTTTTGAGGTGCTTGGCTTATTTTCCTGCTCATTTGAATTAGCTTCCGCTTTATTCTCAGTAGCAGGCTGCTGCCCCTGACTAGAACTAGTATCTGCTGTCTTTTGCGTTGACTCAGTAGGAGACGTTGGCTGTTCAGTCGTTCCTGTTTTCGGAGATGACTGAGTTGTCACTGTAGAAGATTGATTCGACAATGTCTGAGCAACAGCACTAGCTGGTGATAAGATTGTTGAAGCCAGCAATAATGCAACCCCAACAAGATTCATCGCTTTTTTAATCATGATGATTTCCTTTCTATGGTTTTTCAGGACTTTGTACAAAAGTACAAAACTCCACTAATACCAGTATATCAACTACCTTATAGTCCTTTCAATCAAAACGCTCTATATTTTAGTTCTATTTCTTGACAAACTGTAAAGTTTTAAACACCCCATTGATATACAACAGGATATCTCGCAGGTGGTTTACAAAATGTAAACTTTTTTCGATGGTTTTGCTAGACTACATATATTTTTTAAATTAGAATATTTATAAGGAGGGAGCAAGATGGTACTTAATACGAGAGAAAAAATTCTAGAGGCTTTTTTTGAGCTTGCTATGGAACATCCAAATAAAATGCATTTTTCTTTAGCAGAAATTGCCAAAAAGGCTGGAATTTCAAGACAAGCCATTTACAAACGTCATTTCAATGGAAATCATGAAATTCTAGACTATATTCATAAAGAACTTGATGCTGAATTTCGAATGATTTTTCAAACTTATGATAAGAAAGTTTATCCTGATCCTTTTGTCTTTTTTGCAGAGGTAGTGATTCCTATCTTATACACCCACCGAAAACAAATCAGCTGTCTTTTTACAACAGCAGCAGATCCATATTGGAGGGAATTTTTACGAAATACCTATGGACAATGGATTGAACAACATATTACAATTGACTATCAAAAATTAAATATTCCAAAAGAAAAGGCCGCTCAAGTTCTTGTTAGAGGAATTTTGATCTTTATCGAAATTTGGATTACCCAACCTGAAACTACCCCTCCTGAACAATTTGCAGAAACCTTTTTAAAGTTGATTCATTTCCCTCTCACAGACTATGTTTGTTTCAAGCAAACTTCTTCTAATGACAAACTGATCGTTACAAACAGTTTGGAAGATAAAGAAAGGGAGTGAAACCGAACTAATCTTGAAAATTCTTAGTTCATAGTCTTATCTCCCATAGCTCTTCTGAGCTTGAAAAACGGATGAAGAAGTAAGTTGTCACGCTCACTTTTTATGTTATTTTTTTGTGGAGCAGATGATAAGATAGAATAACCACACTAATACCAATCCTGCTAATGTTAACAGAAATTTTGCTAAAAACAGCATGTCTGGATTAAGGGTTAAAATCCCTCCTGTCAGTAATAAAGCTAGGAAGACAAGGCTTAGTACAAGACGATTGGCTAAGGATTCAATATGCCGAAATCGTTGATTGTAGTCAATTAAGTCATGATTGACAACCAAGCGACCGTTCACCACTTGCTCCACAAGTTGGTGTAGTCGTCGCGGAATACTTTTTCCATGCCGTAGCAAGTAAAGTAGTTCGATTAAGAAAGAATCGTAACTCAAAGTCTGGTGCAAGATGTCTGATTTCATATTTTCGAGGAAATATTGCTTGGCTAAAGTCATCAGATTGATGTTAGGAGCTAACTCGCGAAAAAGTCCCTCAATTTGCAAGGCTGCTTTTTCTAAGATCGTCATCTGGGACGGTACTTGCAAATGATGACGCCTACAAATCGCTACTACATCCTCAAACATATTTGTAATAGACAAGGAGCCTAACTCTAAATTGCCATATTTGGTTAGCATGCGTTCAACGTCTTGCTCTAATTGCAATTTATTGATTGGTTCACTAGCAGTCGTAATGGTCAGGATGGCTTGTGTCATCGAGTCAATATCCTGTGTCGTAAAACTAGACAACATGTCGTTTAGAGACACACGAAAACCCGTTTCCAATTCCCCTGTAATTCCAAAATCAATAAAATAAATCTTTCCTTCATAGATTAAAAGATTGCCGGGGTGTGGATCACCGTGAAAAAAGCCATCTTTAAATACCTGCTTGATAAAGCTCAACATAAGTTTCTGACCAATATCTGCCAAGTCATAGCCAGCCTCTTGTAAAAAAGCATATTGATTGATACGGACACCAGGAATGTATTCCTCGACAATCAAGTGCGGAGTAGTAAACTCTGGATAAACCTTAGGAACTCCCACACAAGGAATATCTTGATTATATTGGGCGAACTCATCCATGTACTTAGCTTCGTTGCGAAAGTCAATTTCGTTCAGCAATGTTGTCTGCAACTGTTGCAAAATCTTTGGTAAATCCACCATGGGCAGCAAATGTTTGGGAAAATGACGGGCTAAACGAACCAGAAGAGCAAGGTCTTCTGTAATTTGCTCTTGAATGTGCGGACGCTGAATTTTCAGTACGACTTCATCGCCATTTAACAAAACAGCACGATGAGTTTGTGCCACGGAAGCGCTCGCCAAATGCTCTTGTGAAACATCTGAAAAGAGTTGCTCAATCGGACGCTTTAACTCATCTTCAATCGCAGCCATAACCGTCTCTTTGTCCAAAGGATTGACGTCATCTTGCAGCTTGCTCAATTCCTTGATATAGATTTCTGGCAATAAGTCACTACGGGTAGATAAAATTTGACCGATTTTTACAAAACTGGGTCCTAGTTGTTCAAAAGCTTCTCGCAATTGCTTGGGAGCTTTTTTCTCGTCCAACGGTTTTTTTCGATCTTTCAGATTGGACCAGCCGACTGCACTAAAGGCTGTTAGAATCTCTCGTAAGCGCTTGTTTGCCATAAGGTTATCTCCATCCTGTTTGTCATCATCATTTTTTCTTTCAAATCCTACTTTTAGTTTAGCAAAAAACGCAGCCTTTATAAAGTTGTGACTGCGTTATCAGGAAGATTATTCTTCTGTTTTTGAAAGTCCTTTGAGTAGCTGATCTAGTTTATCTTCTAGTCGTTCAATATCTTGCTTGGTGGCATATACATCATCGGATTGCTCCTCTGGACTTTCAGCCGTTTTTTCATTTACTTTGCGCTTTAGCTCTGACTGAAGCTGCTTGCCTTCATCCACCGTCAAGCGACCTTTGGCAATCAATTCTTTAACAAATTCAGTGGCTTTATCATAGGTCATAAATGTCAATCCAATACCTGCCAGCAAAACTTTTTTCAATTCGTCCATTTTAACACCTCCATATATGCAAATCTTTCCTCTTTCATTATAGCGCTTTTAAGCCATTTATTCTAGAGAAAAATGAAATGATAGACAAATTTTTAAAACAGATCAACTACAAGTTTTACATTCAAAATAGTTAATAAAATAGAAACGGAATAAGCTAAATAGGTATTCCATTTGCTATTGACAAATTCGCCCATGAGCTTTTTATTAGAGCTGAAATACACGAGTGGAAAGATTGAAAATGGCAAGGCGACTGAAAGAAAGACTTGGGAATAGACCAAAAGATTGTCTAGCACCTGTTCTTTGTCTCCGTATAAAATAGCAACAATCACAACCGGTAAAAGAGCTAGTAAGCGAGTTACCAAGCGAAGAAACCACGGCGGCAGCTTCATGTTTAAAAAGCCTTCCATCACGATTTGTCCCGTTAAGGTTCCTGTGATTGTTGAGTTTTGACCACTAGCTAACAAAGCCACTGCAAAGAGCGTTGAGAGGATAGGACTAGCAATAGCATCAGCAATTTGAGGGTCTTTTAAGGCATTGTACATTGCAGAAAAAGCACCAATTTTATCCGCATGTCCAAAGAATAATGCTGCCCCTAAAATCAACAGCAAAGAATTAACCACAAAAGCCAAACTCAATTGAATATTCGAGTCCCACGTCATAAACCGTACAGCTTCATGTACAGATTGTTTAGCCTTGTAGTTAACTTTTCGCGTTTGCGCGATAGAAGAGTGCAAATACAGATTGTGTGGCATGACCGTTGCCCCCACAATGCCCAGTGCTAAGGTCAAAACGGACGTTCCATTTTTACTAGCCGTATGTTGATAAGCTGCCACATTTGGCAAATATCCTGATAAAATATGATGAAGATTGGGCTTTGCAAGGATTACCAGATATAAGAAAATCAATAAAATAGTTAAAATCAGCGTTCCAACGATTGCTTCAATCTTACGAAAGCCTAATTTCATCAAAAAAAGCAACAAGAAAACATCAAAGACTGTAATCAGAATCGAAAATAGCAAAGACCAACCAAATAGTAAATGAAGCGCAATCCCTGCACCGATGACTTCTGCCAAGTCCGTTGCCATTAAAGCCAACTCTGTAATAACCCAAAGGAGATAGCGAACTGGCTTTGACGTATGAGCCGCAATGGCTTGTGCCAAATCCATCCTTGTGACAATTCCTAATTTTCCCGCCATTTGTTGTAACTGCATAGCCATTACAGAAGAAACCAAGACAGCTGATAAGAGCAAATAACGATAGGTGGCACCACCTACAACACTTGTAATCCAATTTCCCGGATCCATATAACCAACGGCAACCAACATTCCCGGCCCTGAAAAAGCTAATAAAGTACGAAAGAAACCAGCGTTTTTAGGCGTTGCAATGCTTTGGTTAACTTCACTTAAGGAAACCTTTTTGTCTGACATTTCTATCATTCTTTCTATTGTAGAATTATTTCTACTATATATTATAGCACAAACTATTAACGGTGGTTAATTTATAATTTTATAATGGTTAATATTTGGTGCTATTTAAACAATAAAATGCTTAAAATAGCTAAAATCGCAGGTCCGCCTTGGGTCAAGATGATTTTCTTATTAGCCGTTACAGCACCATAAGCTGCGACCCCGATAACAAACAAAACAAAAATGGTCACAATTTCTAAATTATGTGAAATATACAAGCCATATAGTAAGAAAAGAGCTAAAAAGGCATTGTAAATCCCTTGATTTTTAAACAAGGAAGTGACGGACGGGCGAGATAATTCTTCCTTTGTCATGTTAAAGACTCGGCTGGTGCTGTCTGATTGGGTAGCGATACTTTCTAGATAAAAGATATAGAGGTGTTCCAGTGCGACAAGTGTAGCTAATATAGTAGTAATGAGTGACATAATTTTTTCTTTCTAATGTTTTTCTACAGTAATCTGATCTAAGCCAGATACAAGTTTTTCTAATAAAGTGCTCAGCGTCCTTTGCTCATCATCCGAGAGAACTTTTTCCATTTGCTTTTTGACATTTACATGATAGGTCGGTGGCTCATGCAAAAGCTGCTCTTTTGCAACATTCGTTACATTCACTAGAACCTCTCGTTGATTTTTGGGATTGCGACGCCGTTGAACATATCCGCGCTCTTCTAAAAGTTTGAAATGCCGAGTTAAAGCCGCAGGATCGATTTTTAAGACCTCTTGCACAGCAACTTGACTGCATGGAGCATTGTCCAATAAAAAATCCAGTATCTCGTACCGCGTTAAGCTAATTTCTAATTTTTGCTCAAAGAGTTGCGTGATAGCTTGATCAGTTAAATGCAATTGGTACAGCAGGTGATGAATGGCAACCATATATTCTCCTTCCCGGCTTTAATTGACTAGTCAATTATTGATAAATCAATTATAGACTATCAAAAAAAGAAAAGCAAATATTTTGCTCCCCTTTAACAGATTATCTGTTTAATCTCTAGTAAATGGTTGATTTCGTGATTAATGTTTGGTCGGTCATCGCAGAAATTGATTGATTGAATACCGCTGTTAAAGGCAACATCTACATCCAACGTCCGGTCGCCGATATAGTAAGTGCTTGTCTTATCCAGCTGGTATTTCTCTACGAGATAGTTCACACCTTCTGGGTCGGGCTTTCTTGCAAATCCATTAGCAGTAGTTACAATTTCTGTGAAATAATCCAAAATCTCTAAATCCGCCAAAATTTGATAAGCATTTTTCCCTTTATGAGTATAGACAAACTGCTGAATATCTGCTTCCTGCGCCCAAGTAAGAATAGCCTTAGCACCATCCATGAGCTGAATGTGAGCATTTTTCTCTTGCAAACTTTGACCTCGAAAGCGGTTCATCTCTTCAGCATCTAAACCTTTTTCTGTTGCGACTTTTTCCAGTAATTTCTGAACAGAATGTTGCAAGATATAAGCATGGATAGCTGGTCTGTCAAAATCCAAGCCATAGTGCATATAGGTTTCCTCAAGCCCCGCCAAAATCGCATCATAAGAGTCCAGCAAGGTTCCGTCCAAATCCCAAATAAAAGCTCTTGTCATGTTTGACTCCTCATTTTTCGTTGATAGATGATTTGTAAAAAAATCCAGCGAAAGGTATTGTCCAAAAGGGTGGCTGTCCAAACTCCGGGCAAGCCCAATCCCAGAGTTACTCCCAGAAAGTAGCCCGCCACAATGCGAATCAGCCACATACCAACCGTCGTGGCATAAAAAGGTAACTTCGCATTTCCCAATCCTTGCCAAACAGCCGTGTAGATGACTGTTCCTGCTGTCATAGGCACACCCAAAAGTGAAAAAAGAATGACCGACAAGCTAGCTGTTACAGCGCCGCTATCCTTTGTATAAAGATGTGTTAGTGGCTGTCCAAGTGCAAAAATAAGCAGAGCCACCGCTAGCATGAGTCCAAGAGATAGCCAGTAGGTCTGCTTCGTCAGCTTTCTAACTGTTTGAAAATCTGCCTGTCCCACCGCATGAGCCACTAACATAACCGTTGCAGTAGCGACTCCAAAACCCGGCATATAGTTAAACTGAGTCAGAACCTCTCCAATAGCATTTCCCGCAACGGCATCTGTCCCGAACTTAACGATAATGGCAATAATCACCACATCTCCAGCCCGCATCATCAGCCGCTCTCCAGCAGCTGGCAGAGATAAACGCAACAAGTCCCAATCCAGCCTCCAACTCCAAGGCGCTAAAGGCAGAGACAATTCTTTCCATAAAATCAATACGCCTACTAGACGAGCTAAAATAGTTCCTAGTGCCACTCCCACAATTCCCATGTGGAAAATAAAAATCGCAATACTAGAAAAAAAGACATTGAGCAGATTGCTTAAAAAACTGATATACATGGGCATGCGAGGGTTGCTAGTTGCCCGAATCAAGGAGCCTAGCGTAGTCATCAGACCCAAAAGGAGAATCGTTCCCCCGATTAAAGCCAGATAAAGACCACCTGCATTGGCGACGACAGGCTCCGTTCCCAGCCAAGCTAATATCTGGCGTCCAAAAACAAGCGAGAAAAGTCCTAGAAAGACGCTCAAAATCAAAGTTAATTTAATGGCTTCGCTAGTGTGATAAGCCAGATTGTCTCGATCTCCTTCTCCCAAACTCTTGGAAATGAGACTGGATACTGCTGTTCCCAGCGCAATAAAAATAGCTTGGTAAATCGTAATAATATTACCAGCAACCGAAACTCCTGAAATAGCCACGAGACCGAGACTCGCTACCAAATACGAGTCCACCATTCCCATTAGCATCTGCAAAAAGTTTTCGACCATGGCTGGTAGGGCAATATTTAAAATCTTTTTATAAGTGGTCATACATCATGAAACTCCTGCTTTTGATTATACACTTTTCTGCACTTTGCTGGCAATATTTTGTTTACACCCTGTTGCAATCTGAAAACACTCAGCTGGTAGCCAACTGAGTGTTTGTTACAAAAATTTATTAGATTATTAAAGTCCTAAATAGCTTTCTACTGCTGCCTGCATTTGGTCAGCAGCGACAGTCGTTTTATGGCGGACTTGTGCGTTTTCTAAGCCATCCACCGCTGGCGGAACTGCCACACCGGAAAGCTCATGTAACTTAGCCAATGCTTCAAAATCACTCAGACCTGTCTGCCCAGTCACAGCTTCGACTGCCACAACTGGGAATTTGTAAGGACTGGCGGTTGAAGCAATAACAGTCGTAGTCTCATCACCTGTAGCTGTCCGGTATTTTTGATAAACAGCTGAAGCGACCGCTGTGTGCGGATCTTCAATGTAATCAGACGCCTCATGAACTCGTTTGATTTCAGCTGCTGTCTCAACTTCGGTGGCATATTCTGCCGCAAAGAGTTCTAAAATAGCTGGATCAAAATCAGTCAACTCATACTGACCATGCTGATTGAGAGACTTCATCAAATCCGCTGTCTTTTCTGCACTATTTCCTAACAGGTGAAAAATTAAACGCTCTAAGTTTGAAGAAACTAAAATATCCATAGACGGACTAGACGTTACCTTAAAGCTACGCTTTTTATCATAGACCTGCGTCTTAAAGAAATCGGTCAAAACATTGTTTTCATTGGAAGCACAAATCAACTTGCCCACCGGAAGACCGATTTGTTTAGCATAATAGGCTGCTAAGATATTGCCGAAGTTTCCAGTTGGAACAGCAAAATTAACTGCTTCGCCTGCCTGAATCTGACCGGTTTTAACCAATTGTGCATAGGCATAAACATAGTAAACAATCTGTGGCACCAAACGCCCGATATTCATAGAGTTGGCAGAAGAAAATTGCAACTGATGTGTAGCTAAACGTTCCCGAAGAGCCGCATCATTAAACATGCTTTTGACATTGGTCTGGGCGTCATCAAAATTGCCCTCAATAGCCACCACATGAGTATTGTCCCCCGTCTGAGTGGTCATTTGCAGCTCCTGAACCTTGCTGACACCGTCTTTAGGGTAAAAGACGATGATTTCCGTTCCTGGCACATCGGCAAAGCCTGCCATAGCTGCTTTTCCGGTATCACCAGAAGTCGCCGTCAAAATGACAATTTTATTTTTCAAACCATGCTTTTTCGCTGCCGTCGTCATCAAATGTGGGAGGATAGACAAGGCCATATCCTTGAAAGCAATCGTAGAACCATGGAAAAGTTCCAAATTGTATTGCCCGTTCAGTTTCACCAAGGGAGCAATCTCTGGTGTGTCAAATTTGCTGTCATAGGCATTGTTAATGCAGTCATCCAGCTCTTGATCTGTAAAGTCATCTAAAAAAGCAGATAAAATCAATTTTGCAACTTCCTGATAGGAAGCATCTTTGAGTTTAGTAAAATCCAGCTCTAGTTGCGGATAAGAAATTGGCGTAAAGAGACCACCGTCCGTTGCTAACCCCTGCAAAATAGCCTGACTGGCTGTCACCGTATTGTTTGCGTCACGCGTTGATTGATAAACTAAAGTCATGAGTTTCTGTCCTTTTCGTGTAGTCTGTTTTATTATAACATGATTTATCAGAAAATTCCCGCATTTTATGGGAAATGTGAGAGAGTGGAGTTGGAGATTTTTATTGTTTATATAGCTACCTCAAAAAAACAAACGGACGTGAGTTCATAGAATCCACCATCCGTTTTGTTTTTATTTCACCTTCATTACTCTCACTAGACTAGCGCGCTCGGCTTCTTCTAGCTTCATTTCGATATAATGAATGGTTTCTGTGAGATCTGGAATGGTTGCATACTCTAAGCCATTGACCCGACGGCGGGTCTTTTCAATCTCATCTGCCATCAGCTGGCAGCTCTTTTCAATCTCTGCTAAGTGCAGGAGGTCGGGCAATAAGTTGCCCATATCCTCAATCGTCTCATCCATCTGGCTGTTAGAAGCCACATAGCTATAAACCACATCTCCCTCATCATCACCATAAGGATTATCAATATGAGCATGCATTTTTGGCACCTGCACACTCATGATATTCTCCTGTTCGATATGGAGGTTGACTTCTCGCATAGGGACAGCAAAAATCTCTTCTACCATGAGGTCACTTTCCAAGGTTTTCGCCAATACAAAATCCTGCATGTGACCAACCAGAGCTGTTTCAACTTTTTGGCGAAGGCGGTTGTTTTCGCGAACAGCTTCAATGAAACGACGCATCAGTTCATCTCGCTTATCCTTGAGAAGTTTATGACCGCGAGTAGCTGTTCTCAGGCGCTCTTTCAGGTTGTTCAGCTCCATTCGGGTTGGTTTGACATTTAAACGAGCCATTCAGATCACCTCCTTAGGCTTGCTGTTTACTTTCTGGTAAATATTGATCAATCATGTCGTCCTTGATCCGCTTAAGCTCCGTCCGTGGCAAAATAGACAACAATTCCCAGCCTAAATCCAAACTTTCTTCAATCGTCCGATTGGTATAAAAACCTTGATTGATATATTCTTTTTCAAATCGCTCGGTAAATTGAACATAGAGCTTGTCGGTGTCAGATAGTGCGGATTCTCCCAGTACAACCGCTAATTCTTTGGCTTGTTTGCCTTGTGCATAAGCCGCAAAGAGCTGATTCATGGTTGCTGCATGGTCTCCCCGAGTCTTTCCTTCGCCAGACCCCTTGTCTTTGAGGCGCGAAAGAGACGGCAATACGTTAATCGGTGGACGATAACCGCTGTTGTAAAGGTCACGCGACAGGATAATCTGGCCTTCGGTGATGTAGCCTGTCAAATCAGGAATGGGGTGAGTGATGTCATCCTCAGGCATGGTGAGGATAGGAATCTGCGTCACCGATCCTTTCTTTCCCACCAAGCGCCCCGCCCGTTCATAAAGGGTGGAAAGATTGGTATAGAGATAGCCCGGATAACCTCGACGTCCCGGCACTTCTCGACGAGCTGCGGATACTTCGCGCAAGGCCTCGCAGTAGTTGGTCATATCTGTCATGATGACGAGAACATGCATGTCTTTTTCATAAGCCAAATATTCAGCAGCAGTCAGGGCAATCCGCGGTGTCGCAATCCGCTCAATAGCAGGATCATTGGCTAGATTGATAAAGAGGATAGAGCGGTCAATAGCTCCCGTTTCTCGCAAGTCATTCATGAAAAACTCGGCTTCTTCAAAGGTAATCCCCATAGCCGCAAAGACTACTGCAAAATTTTCTTCTGAATTGAGCACCGTAGCTTGACGAGCAATCTGGGCAGCCAATTCCTTGTGAGGCAGACCTGAACCAGAGAAAACTGGCAATTTTTGTCCTCGAACTAAGGTATTGAGGTGATCAATGGCTGAAATCCCAGTCTGGATAAACTCATCGGGATAATCTCGTGCGACTGGATTGATGGCTTGACCGTCAATATCCAAGTATTTTTCCGGCAAAATATCTGGTCCACCGTCAATAGGCTTGCCCATACCGTTGAAAATTCGTCCTACCATATCTTCTGACACTGGCAATTCAAGCGGTCTGCCGGTAAAACGAACCTTGGCTTTTTCTAGATTGATACCGCTGGAGCCTTCAAATAGCTGCACCATCGCCTTGTCTTCCTGCACTTCCAAGACCTGTCCCTGACGCTTGGTTCCGTCATGGAGCTGGATTTCCACCAGCTCATTAAAATGTACACCTTCGACTTGCTCCACAATCATCAAGGGACCGACAACTTCACTGACGGTACGGTATTCTTTAATCACGTTCATTGATTGCTCCTCCTTGGGCAAGAATATCATGCAGTTTTTCTCGAATAGCGGTATCCAAACTGCGAATTGCTTCCAACTGATCCTCTGGGATAAATTTAGAGCGGGCAATCCGATCGCGTAGCTCCACAGTACCATTCATGACTTCAGTAAAGTAAGCACCTAAATTCAAGGCACGATTGGCTTCCTCATCAAATATTAGGATATTAGTGAGCAGAGCCACTTGCTTTTTAAAGGAAGTGTAGGTATCAACCTCATCAAAAGCATTCTGCTGCAGGTAATCCTCACGAATCATCTTTGCTGTATTCATGGTGAGACGATCCCTTTCAGACAGAGAATCCAGACCAACCAGCCGCACAATTTCCTGTAGCTCACTCTCTTTTTGGAGAATATTCATCGCCTTGGTCACTTTTTCCGACCAAGCCAACTGCTCATGCTGATCGATATATTGACCCACCTCGTCTAGATAAAGCGAGTAAGAGCTAAGCCAGTTAATCGCAGGGAAATGGCGACGTTGTGCCAACTGAGCGTCCAAGCCCCAGAAAACTTTGACAATCCGCAGAGTGTTTTGCGTGACTGGCTCAGAAATATCTCCACCCGGAGGGGAGACAGCGCCGATTGCGGTAATGCTTCCCTCACGCTCGTCACTCCCTAAGGTTTTAACCCGACCAGCTCGTTCGTAATATTCAGCAATTCGGCTGCCCAGATAGGCTGGATAGCCTTCGTCACCTGGCATTTCTTCCAAACGCCCGGACATTTCACGAAGTGCTTCTGCCCAACGAGATGTTGAATCTGCCATAATAGCGACAGAATACCCCATATCTCGGAAGTATTCAGCAATCGTAATTCCTGTATAAATAGAAGCCTCACGCGCCGCAACTGGCATATTGGACGTGTTAGCAATCAGAACAGTTCGCTGCATGATAGACTGACCAGTTGCTGGATCAATCAACTCTGGAAATTCATTCAGTACATCGGTCATTTCATTGCCTCGCTCGCCACAGCCCACGTAGATAACGATATCCACATTGGCAAATTTAGCGACCTGGTGCTGAACAACGGTCTTGCCTGCTCCAAAAGGACCTGGAACAGCAGCCGCACCGCCCTTGGTCACGGGGAAAAAGGTATCAATCACTCGCTGGCCCGTCACCAAAGGCTCCTCTGGAATCAGCTTTTGAGCAAATGGGCGACCTCGGCGAACCGGCCATTTCTGCATAAGACTGCCAACAAAGATAGATCCATCTGCCTGCTCAATCTCATAGACAGGCTGATCGACAGTATAACTCCCTGCTTCTATCTTGGTCACACGACCACTGACACCAATTGGCACTAGAATGCGGTGGACTACCAGCTCGGTTTCTTGAACCGTACCCAGAATATCTCCAGCGGTCACCTCTGCTCCAATCTCCAGACAAGGCACAAAGTTCCACTTGGTCTCACGATTCAGATGAGGCAGCTGCACTCCGCGCACCAGAAAATCACTCTGCGTCACCGCTTGAAAGCGTGCCAAAGGCCGCTGAATTCCGTCAAACATTTGCGAAATCAGCCCCGGTCCCAACTCAACCGATAACGGACTCCCTGTTGTTTCTACTGGTTCTCCTGGCCCAAGACCAGAGGTTTCTTCGTATACCTGAATAGAAGCCTCATCTTGACGCATCTCAATGATTTCCCCAATCAAGCCCAAATTGCCCACACGACAAATATCCTGAATATTCGCTTCCTGCATCCCAGAGGCAACTACCAAAGGACCCGAAACTTTTATAATCTTTCCTTGACTCACAATCTTCCTCCATTCTTTGGGAGATTTTTGCTTATTTTCTATCCTTGCCGTGATCTTGAAATCTTTCTTAGCTATCTCTACAGCAAAAATTGATACTTCTTATTTTAAAAATCAGATAAGGCTTTTATTTGTTGCCCATTTTCATCGAAATTATCTGGGCTTAGCCATTTTTCTAAACGAGTTTTGACCGCTGACCAGTCCTTGTCAATCATGGCTAGCCAGTCAGTATCTCGGTTCCGGCCTTTATAAACAACTGCCTGACGAAACCTGCCTTCGTAGGTAAAACCAAGCCTTTCTGCTGCGCGCCTTGAAGGCTGATTGAGTGCATCGCATTTCCATTCGTAGCGGCGATACTCCATCTCTTCAAAGACATAGCGCGCCAGCAAATATTGGGCTTCAGTCCCTTGTCTGGTTCGTTTTAACTTGGGCGAATAGGTCACAGACCCCACCTCAATGACACGGTTGCCTCGGTCAATCCTCATTAAAGCGAAAGTTCCCAGCGCCTTGCCACTCTCCTTGTCCACAATGGCATAGTAAAAACGATCTGGAGCTGCCAGCATCTGATCTAGCAAGGCCGACCACTCATCCTGACTTTGAACAGGATTTTGAAAGAGATACGTCCACATATCAGCAGGAGAATCCGGACCATAGACTTCATACAAATCCGCCCCATGTTTGTCCTTGGACAGGCATTCAACGATAACATATTGTCCTTCTAGTCGCTCCAGATTGGGCAAATCTCCCGGCTTGAAATTCGGCAGGGCATCTCCAATGGGCTGGCCTAATTCATTTATTTTCATAAAAACCTCACAATATATCCTGTCCAACTGCTTTTTCTACGTTCTTACGAATACGTCTCTGTCCTAATCCTGTTACTCCTTTATGAGTCGGGATTAAGATAATCGCTGGCAACACTTGCTTATCATAGTAAGCCAGCGTTTCAGGGATTTCAGCAGCCATGTCTTCTGTCAAATAAATAATAGCAAAATCTTCTCGGCTCAGTCGTCGTAAAGTATTCACCACATCGGTCACTTCGGTGACTGGAAAAGTCTGAAAACCAATCAGGCGAAAAGGCAGAATGGCATCGCGGTTCCCCACCACACCAATTTTATAAGTTTTACTGGCCATAAATCGGTCTCATCCTTTCTTTGATGATCTCTACTGGAAGCTGGTTCGTCAAACCAGTCAAAATAAGTCGAAGATTCTTCACTTCCAACTCTTTTCCAAATAAATAACGAACCAGCAGAAGCGGACCACTTGTTTCAAATCGTCCTTGCTCTAAGAGTTTAAACTGAACCAAGTCTGCCAAATATTCCAGTTCAAGATTTGTCAACTTACCCGAACGCATTTTTTCTTCATAAGTGCTCAGTTCTGCGTCAAATTCCAATGGATTAACTTTGGAAAACCAGCCAGCAAGATCGCCTTTTTCAGCCAACTCAATCCACTCTACACTCGTCAAAGAGCCTTCATCTGATAACAACTGTGTCATGAAACTGTGCGGTTTTTGGTGCCGAATCGCTCGCTGCACCGTTACTGCATTATAAAAATCAATCGTCAACTGTACCAATTGCTTGAGCCGCTCATCTTCAAATGCAGACTCCAAGCTTTTTAAGTGCTTGAAATAAGCCAGATCCATTCCAATTTCCAGAACGCGTACATCTTGATAATCTTGATATTCCGCCCAAGTCGCCGCCACTTCATCCGCCATAAATTTAGGACAATGTTCAGCAGAAAAGGTTGCAACCAAATGCTCCAAAATATCTAAAGGATAAGGTCCAACAGAAATCAACAGATGCTTTAAATTCAAACCTGTCGCCTTGTGCTTAAGCAACACCTTAAGATTGTGATAGGTATATTTGAGCGTAAAAAACTCCACCAAAGCAGATTCTGGACTAACTTCAAAAGCCCAAGTATACTCTGCAAACAAATGTTTCATGAGAAACCTCTCAATCGCATTTAAGTCTGTTAGTTGCTCATAATCCAGATTATAAACCGTTCCTTCCAAAGCTGCTGACCGACTTTCAGAAGTGAAAGTCCGCAACAACTGCTCGTATTGCGCTAAGCTTAAAAAGCTACTCTCATGAATGCTAATTTCTGTATTCACTTGAGCGAAGGTCTTTTCATTCATAGAACGCCTCCTTAGTCTGCTTCATCTTGGAAAATCGTCTGAGCAAGCTGATAACTCTCCTCCTGCCACAAAGAATCTACTAAATTGCGATAGAGGTAATTATCGTCAATATTGCCTCGCGAAAGGAGAAAACCTGCTTCTCCATTCACAGGAGAGGAAGCCAATCTTACGTGCGGATAGTGCTCTAATAATCGTTCCAATTGTCCAGCCGAATATTTAACCAATGTCCGTGAGCCAACTGTCAAAACCAGCTCTTCTTGAGGATACTTTTTTAAGATCTGCTCCAAAAAAGCCTGTTCCTGTTTGAGCGACCAAGCCGCCATCTGCTCATAAGCTCCTGCAAATAATTCTTTCAAAATCCGTTGCTTGGTCACCAAAGTAGATTGACGTTTTTCATTTTCAAGTTGCTGCACTTCACGCTGTACTTGACGTTTTAGCACTTTTACTTCTTGCTCACGTTGTTGCATTTTTTCTTGTTTCAGCCGTGCTTTTTGTTCTTTAGTTTCGCGATCAAGGGTTTCTTGGGCATTAGCTACTAACTGTCGCCCATTTTCATGCGCCTGCTCTAAAACCGAATCCCTCAATTGAGATTCAAATCCCATATCTGCCTCCTTCTATGAAATCAGATGGTTCAAGACCCTAAAAACTGTCTCATTTTCATTTCACATTCAAAACCATTAAAAGAGACACAACAAATGCAAGGATAGCATAGGTTTCGACCATGGCAGCAAGGATTACTCCTTTCATCACGTCTTCAGGACGTTTCGCCAAAATCTGCATGCCTGCTGTCGCTACATTTCCTTGATATTTAGCAGAATAATAACCAACAATTCCGATTGGAAGTGCGGCAAAAAAGAGTGCCAAGCCTGTTTGGAGAGCCATTTCGGGTTGAACTTTAAAGAAAATTAAAATTCCAATAACAAAACCATACAAACCTTGCGTACCTGGCAACAACTGCAAAATCAAAGCGCTAACAAATTTCTCAGGCTGTTCTTTTAACAATGCTGCTGCAGCCTGACCGGTCGAGCCGACATTCCGCGCAGAACCAATACCACTAAGAAAAATCGCCAGAACCACACCTAGTGCTGCGAAAAAGGCACCGCCATAAGTTGAAAAATAAGATGAAAAAGCTTGCATAAATAAACTCCATTTCTAATAGTAAATACTATTTGTTTGATTGTTCTAATTGTCAATGGTATAAAATTCTGTCTGAGCAATTAAAACAATTTCGCTGAACTACTTTTTGTAGCGAACATATTTCCCTGCTGGTTTCAAAGGTTTAAAGGCTTTTCCACCACCATCGTAGAATTTTCCAAAAAATTCAACAAAAATTAAACGTGCTCCATGTACATAGCCTGATAAAAAGGAGAGGAACATATTGATACTGTGAAGGGCGATAAATAGGACAATACCAATACTGAAGCGAGCAAAAGGAGGAAAGAGACTAACAATTAAGTTAAAGGCTGAACCAATACTCGCACCTGCAAGACCCAAAGCCATAAGTCTCGTGAAACTCACCAAATCGCCCACATAACTGCTGATATTGTATAAATTAAACAATGCAGGCCCCAATCCTTTCAAACTCTTAGCGCTGATAATAGAAACGAGTACAATACCCACAGCATTTATAATAGCAAGCCATTGTCCAATCAAACCAGCAATAGCAAGCGATGGGAATAATCGGCCCGCTGCTAATAAAGCCAGCCCGACGAGAATCAGCATCCAAGCAAAACCTGAATTATAGGCTTCCGCATAGTCTTTCATGCGAATGTTCTTTGCACCACTGAGATAAAGCCCTGTCATGACTGTAATAAACCCAATCACGACCGACATAATCAGAATGGTGATCACATCCGTACTGGTATCAACAATCGCAAAAGGCAATTTGAAACCAAAGAATGAACCGTAGATGACTCCCCAGAGTGCAACACCGACTCCTAAAATTCTAAAAAAGCGTAAATTCTTAGCCAGATTTGACTTGATATGTAGAGCCTTCAAAGCCCAACTTGTTCCACCAAAGAGCAACAAACCATAACCAATATCAGCTGCCATCATACCAAAAAAGATAAAATAAAACAACGACACAACGGGTGTTGGATCTTTGTCTTCGTACTTCGGCAGCGAATACATTTCCGTTACCAACTCAAACGGCTCAATCAGCGCATTGTTTTTGAGTTTTGTCGGCACGCGCTGTCGATCAGCTGCCGTCATTTCATGGATTTGAAGCAAGACAGCACCACCAAATTGCTGCGTGAGTCCCATTCTTAAATCTTCTATCTGCTCCTGCTCAATCCAGCCCTCTAAGGCAACCAAATTCTGTGTACTAGCAAGAGCTTCCTTGATTTCTTGACGAGAAGTTAAATTCAATACATAATCCAACTGAAGCTTGAGCTGTTGCAGTTCCTTACTGGAAGCTGCAAGCTGCGTTTGCGTTGAGCTGATAACCGTTTCTTGCTCCTTTATCGTTTCTTTTAACGATGTCAAACGCTCTTTTGGTAATTCTTCAAAAGCATATTCAAAAGGTTTGAAACCAAGCTCTGTCAAGAATGCTTGCATTTCCTTAGCTGTTTCTGCTTTACATAGCACAAGAATTCCACTTTCTGTGGTACTGGTGAAAATCTCTTGGACTTCCAGATTAGGATAGTCCCGTAATCGAGCATTTAGCTGATTGTTCTCACTGCTTGGAATGCTTCCCACAAACGCACGAAGGTGTTTAAAATGCTTAAGTGCTGACGGCGTAACGGCTAAACTCGCCCATTTTTCTAGCTCTGCCATCTCCGACTGAGCCATCTCTTTTACTTCCTGCGCCCTTGCCAACGCTTGAAATTGTTGCTGAATATTGACAAGAAGAGCTTCTTCATCACGCGCCTGCCCCGCTTGCTCTAAATCCACAAACGTTATTTCCAAAGGCACTTCCTTCAACGACTCCAGTAATTTTTTCTTGGGCACAAACGCCTGCAAACGTTCAATCATATTGGCAAGTTTTTCCTGCCGCCGAGTCAAAGTTTGAAGATGTTCCGAGAAAGACTTATCAGGATTCCACACCAACTCTTGCTCAAAAGCTCCCTGCCAAGTCTCTTTTGCCTGCAAATCCTGAATCTCAACTGACTGGAGATTTTGCAAATAAGAAAGGACATCATCCAACAAATCTTTTGGCAATAGCAACGACAACTCTTGCATGTGACTAATGGCCATATTTTTCTACCACCCTGTCCACAATCATTTGCAGCAGTACCTCTTTTTTATTTGACAAAGCTGCTTGGGCTTTTTCTTCGTTCTCTTGTCTCGTTTTTTCTAAGTCTTGTGTCAAGTTGGCAATCTCTTTTTCAGATTGTTCTTTTAACTCAACAAGCAATTGTTGCTTTTCTTCATCATAGACTTTCTCTAGCTGTTTCAGATTGCTGCTAGCTTGCTCTCGCAATTCCTGAATTTGACTTTTATAGCTCGCCAACACTTCATCTGCCGCTTGCTCGATTTCCTGCATTTGCTCAAAAGTAGCGTTCGTCATGTCTTGCACCTCCTTTGTATCATACAATGGCTGTAACGTTTACTTGTGTAAATTATAACACATTTTCAAACCATTCGTCACAAAGTTTTATTGGTTTTCTTCGCTTAATTGAAATCATTTCACCCTATGCTATTTATCAAGCTACCTAGCGTCCTATTTTGTAAAACTATGTTATAATACAAATAGGTTTTTCAAAACATTTGTTCTATATCATTACAAGTAAAGAGAGTACATCTATGGAAAATACGCAGCATATCATGGCGAGGATTGAAAGCCATTTTGATAGCATGACTGACTTAGAAAAGCGGATTGCCAACTACTTTTTGAGCCCTTCTAGTATCTATGACGATCTCTCTTCTCAAAAAGTTGCGCAAACTCTCTACATTTCTCAAGCAGCCTTGACACGCTTTGCGAAGAAATGCGGATTTAAAGGCTACAGAGAGTTTAATTTTCAATATATTCACCAGTTGCAAGACAAATCAGAGCAAACTGAACATTTGCAAAATGACTTATCTCGTAGAGTGCTGCGAAACTATGCTCAAATCCGTCAACAAACTGAGGAATTGGTTGATGAAGACAAATTGCTACGCGTTGCCAATCTTATCGAAGCAGCTGACCGCGTCTATTTCTTTGGAACTGGAAGCTCTGGTCTTGTCGCACGCGATATGAAACTGCGCTTCATGCGGCTTGGTGTTGTCTGCGAAGCGTTGACAGATCAAGACGGCTTTGCTTGGACAACCAGTATCCTAGATGAAAATTGCTTGGTTATTGGATTTTCTTTGTCCGGAGGAACGCAATCTATCATCAACAGTCTCATCGACGCTCAAGCAATGGGCGCTAAAACGGTGTTAGTAACAGGACACCCCAACAAAGTCAAAGAAAACTTTACTGAAATCATCACCGTTGCTACTCAAAACAAGCCGGAGTATATCTTACGCATCTCAGCACAATTTCCTATGCTACTTATGATCGACCTCCTTTATGCCTTTTTCCTAGAAATTGACCGAGAAAGAAAAGAAAAAATCTTCAACAGTTTTTGGGAAAATCAAAAATTAAATGGCTATTACAGACGACACAAATAAGGCACCAAACAAAAATGAGCATCTCCTCACTAAGGATTTGCTCGTTTTCATTATAGAAGGCTTTTCGTTAATGATGTTTATTTTTAAAGTGATAATAAGCTCCAAACATCCCCGCAGCATTTTGATGATGAGCGAAAGCGAGCTTGGTTTTTTCAGCAATACTTGGCACCAAACAGGCTTTCATAGCAGCCTCAATTCGAGGACGGAGAATGGCTTCTTGACCCATAATGCCGCCACCTAAGATCACGACTTCGGGATTGACCACATAGCAAATATTCGCAATCCCTTGCCCCAAATAATTGACCATGCGGTCGATTCCTTGGATACAACGTGCATTTCCTTCTGTTGCTTCTTTGAAAACGCGGCGTCCATTCCACATAGTCGGATCTTCTCCGTGAAGCTCTGCTACATAATTGACCAAGGCAGTCGTTGAAGCCACATCTTGGAAAGCACCGTCTGGCAGATACACATAGCCGACTTCACAGGCCGAATTACTAAAACCGTGGAAAACCTGACCGTCCACCAGCAAACAACCACCAATCCCTGTTCCAATCGTCAAACAAATCGCAATACTCGCTCCCTTGCCGCTGCCTGACATGACTTCCGACAGACCAGCACAATTGACATCATTTTCAATTTCACAAGGAATGGAAAATGCTTCTTCCAACACTTTCTTGAACTGAGTACCTGCATAGTTCGGAATCTGAGGACCAGCATAAAAGATTTCTCCTTTATCTGGATCGACCATTCCAGCCGAGGAGATACAAACCCCAGCAACTGGAATTTGTTCTAAATAACGTGCTACAATTCCCTTTACCTTGCGCAAAATTTCTGGACCGCCCTTATGAGCCTCTGTTGGGATTTCGTGCGCTTCCAGCAAGGTATCAGTATCATCTATCAGACCATATTTGATATTTGTTCCACCAATATCAATGGCAATATATTTCCCCATAATCCACCTCTTTTTCTATGACAAGAACGTTTCCTTAGCTACACGAATCAAGCGAGCTGCTTCTTCTACAATCGGATGATCTGTGTCTGTCACTGGTGTTAACGGAGCACGAACAGAACCAATGTTTAGATTTTCATTGATTTTCAAGACTTCCTTGATGACAGAATACATATTCCCATGAGCAGCTGTTAATTTCCCGATGATAGCATTAATGGTAAATTGCAGTTCTTTTGCTTTTTCCAATTCTTTGTCAGCAATCAATTGATTGAGCTTCAAGAAAAGTTCTGGCATTGCGCCATACGTTCCGCCGATACCTGCTCTCGCTCCCATCAGACGACCACCTAAGAACTGCTCATCTGGACCATTAAAAACGAGATGGTCTTCCCCGCCAAGTGCGGCAAATGTTTGAATGTCTTGGACAGGCATGGAAGAGTTCTTCACACCAATCACGCGTCCATTTTTGAGCATTTCTGCATAGAGACTCGGCGTCAGAGCTACACCTGCCAACTGCGGAATATTGTAAATCACGAAGTCTGTTTGTGACGCAGCTGCGCTAATGTCGTTCCAATATTGGGCAACCGAGTATTCTGGCAAGCGGAAGTAAATCGGCGGAATAGCCGCAATAGCATCCACTCCCAAACTCTCTGCATGGCGCGCCAACTCCACACTATCCTTGGTATTGTTGCAAGCGACATGGGCAATAATCGTTAATTTCCCTTTTGCCACCGCCATGACTTCTTCCAAAATCAATTTTCTATCGGCAACGCTTTGGTAGATACATTCACCAGACGAGCCATTGACATACAAGCCATGAACTCCTTTTTTGAGGAAATATTCTACTAACGCCCGCACGCGCTCCGGGCTAATCTCACCTTGGTCATCATAGCAGGCATAAAAGGCCGGAATGACCCCTTCGTATTTTTTTAAATCTTTCATAGTTTATTCTCCAATTTGATTGATTTTATCATTTATATTTATTAAAAATGTTCTCCATGATAGGCAATTGCAAAAATCCTAAGGCTGCAAAGCCGACTAATACAAAAAGAGTAAAGCCTAGCAGCAACACAAATCCTGAACTAGAGAGGAAAAAGATGATTGTAGCTAATAAGGCTATTATCAAAAAGAACCACGGGAAATGCAAACTTACCATGATCAGTCCCGTTTGTAATAGATCTTTTACCGTCATTTCAAACTTAGCTGCCAAAGGATAGACACATAAAAATAGCAAACTAGCAAAAATGATGACGCCGATACAGGTTGCTTTTAACATTTGAAATGGCATTGTTTCATGCTTCCAAAAAAGCAGGAGGTCAAATAGACTGATACCTACAATGCTGAGTTCTAGCAAACCAAGTTTGAAACCGACCTTCCAATTTTTCCTAAATGCTTGTACATACGTTGCTGTGACTTTTACACGACGTGCACCCTTGATTTCAAACAAAGTTTCATACAAGCTAATTTTGGCAATACCAATCGTAACAAGTGGTAGACAAGACAGCAGAAAAAGAAGATTGACTGTCACTAAATCAAGAATTTTTTCACAAATTCTCATGAATAAATTATCCGTATTAAAAATAGATTTCACTAACTGAGAGCTTTTGTTCTCCATGCTCAATCTCCTTTATTTTTCTAGTTAGTCAAATAGCACTTTTACCACGCATTTCTTGACCGTCAACCCCTTGCCAGCAAAACCATTTGGGTGATGAGCTTCTTCTGGTAAAAACGCCACAAAATTCCGATGATCCAAAACTAGCGGATAGACTTGGTTGCAAGTGTTAAAACCAATATCTTTCTCTGCATCATAAACTTTGCGAAGTTCCGTTTGCTCATAGCCATACTGGATTATTTCTCGCCCTTCCAAGAGAAAATGCAAATCCAAATAACGATGATGAAATTCAAAGCCATCATTCTCTTCTTGATTAAGCTCATTTTCCTGCACAAAGAAGAAAACTTTGTCTCCATTAATCTCATACCGTCCTAATTCATAATTGCTTAAATCGTGAGTTAGGAGATAATCAATGGCACAATCTAAATGATTATGGATACCTTTGTAATGGGCGAGATTTTCCAATTCATCGAAAATCATTCGTTTTCCCTCCTTATCCTTTCACAGCTCCCATGGTAATACCTTGTGTGAAGGATTTTTGGAAGACAAGAAAGACGGTTACAATCGGAACAGCTGCCATAGCAGCACCAGCCATAATCAAACCATAATTCGTTGCCATTTCAGCTTGCATCGTTGCCACTCCAAGTGAAATCGTTAGATTCTGCCGCGATGTCAGCATGACCAATTGCATAAAGTAATCATTCCATGTGTTGATAAAGGTAAAAATGGCAAGGGCAGCAAAACCTGGTTTTACAATTGGAAAAGCTACATTCCAAAAAGTCCGAATTTCACCACAGCCATCAATCTTAGCAGATTCCAACAATTCCGTTGGGATATTTTCACTAAATTGCTTCATGAGGAAAACCCCAAAAGGCCAACCGACAAGAGGCAAAATAACTGCAGCTAGTGTATCATGAATTCCCATAAAGTTGACAATGCGGACCAAAGGAACCAGTACTACTTGTTTAGGCAGAGCCATAGCAGCGATAAAAGTTGCAAAAAGAATCCGCTGCCCATAGAAACGTTTTTTAGCCAGAACATAACCCGCTAAGGCAGAAGTAATGCAGACCAAAAACATGGTCGCTAGCGAGATAAACACACTATTCCACATCCATTGCAGGGCCGGGTTTTGCACCATCAGCTGTTGGAAATTTTCTAATGTTGGCATCTTAGGCCACCATTGAGGTGGAATGACGATCGTATCTGGCTGCGATTTGAAAGCCCCTGTTAAAATCCAATAGAAAGGAAAAACAAAGAGAACGGTCAACACCAAGAGAATAATCGTTGACATTACCGTAAAGGCACTCATTTTTTTCTGTTTCATCTTGTCTCTCCTTTCTTTAATATTCGACGTCATTTCCAAGAATCTTGAATTGGGCAAAGCTAATCAAAGCAATCATGACAGCTAAAAATACTCCCATGGTATTAGCATAACCATATTCAGATAACTTGAAGGCTTTTTCATACAGGTAATACATCAATGTACTGGTTGAATAGTTTGGCCCTCCGGATGTCAACAGCTGAATCAAGGCAAAACATTGGAAGGAATTGATTGTTGTAATGATCGCAATATACAGAGTTGTTGGCAAAAGACTTGGCCATTTAATCTTCCAGAAAACTTGCAGCTCTGTCGCTCCATCAACACGCGCAGCTTCCACCAATGAATTGTCAATATTTCCCATAGCAGCAATATAGAGAATAATAGGCTGCCCGACAGAAGTTGTCAGCAAAATCACAATAATCGCCATCAACGCCCAATGCTTATCACCCAGCCAAGAAATATTCTGATTGATGACATGACCCGACTTCAGGACGAAATTCAAAATCCCTGACAGTGGGTCGTAAATCCATTTCCATACAACCGTTACAGCTACACTCCCTGTCACCACTGGCAGGAAGAAGACAAACCGATAAAATGACCGTGCAATCGCATTCTGACTATAGGTTTGAGAAGCCACAAACAAAGAGAACAACACAACAATTGGTACCGAACCAATAACAATAATCACCGTATTAATGAGAGATTTAATAAAGACTGGATCTTTAAACATTCGTGAGTAATTGTCCAATCCAACGAATGAAAAGGATGTCATAGAATAATTAAAGAAACTCGTTACAAATCCCATCACCATCGGTGCCAATACAAAGACAATAAAGAATAATAGAACTGGTGCCAAAAAAGCATAGGAAATCACCGTTTCTCTCATTCTTATTTTATTCACTTTCACATTCAACACCTCATTTAGCTAGAGGAGATACTGACCTCCTCTTTTTGATAAAAAATTCCCTTTTCCTATTTTATGAAACCAACAACAGAAAAAGGGAAATCGTTACATTATTTATTTTTTACTTTTTTTAATGGTTTCATTTGCTTTTTCTGTAAAGGTCTTCAAAGCAGATTCAACTTTTTCATCGCCATTTGAAACAGATTGCAACATTGGGAACCAGAGTGTCCTCATTTCTGCAAATCCATCAATCGTGTTGTAATATGGTGAATAATATTTTGTCCAAGTGTTGATTGTTTCCATCCGTTTGTCATTGTACAATTTACCAAATGATGAACGAACCGGGAAAGCACCTGTACGAACAACATTTTGTGGTCCCCATTTCTTATCATCAGCGATAAATTTGACAAATTTCTTAGCAGCTTCTATTTTCTTTTTATCTTTATTGTTAAAGATGCCAAAGCCATTTACAAGGTATTCCAAAGCTGGTTTGCCATTGTCTGACGGGAATGGTACTTCAACAACTTCAACGCCACTTGCCTTCAACAATTTTGCTTGGATACCATTTTGCGCAGGTGCCCAAAGAACAGTATAAGAAGTTTGCCCATTCGCAAAGTTTTGAATATCTGCTCCACCATCGAATTGAGAGCCGTTTGTCATCAAACCATCTTTAATCCAGCTCACTGCTTTGTTCAAACCTTTGACAAAGTTTGGACTGTCCGTTGTATATTTTGTCACCTTATCATCTGTTACAGAACCACCATAAAGATTTGAAATGAAAGCACGTGTACCTTGGTCACCACCTTGACCATTACTGAAGAGTGAGCCAGGAGTATACCCTTTAGCTTTCAATGCTTTCAATACTTTTTCAAAGTCAGCAGTTGTCCAGCCCTCTTTAACAAGGTCTAACACACCAGCTTCTTTCAGCATTTTCTTGTTCAATGCCATGTAAAATGGCGCAGAGCTAATTGGATACATATAGGCTTTGTCACCAGCTTTGCTGGCCTGAATGATTTGATTGTTATTGACATCTTTGACAAAATCATTTGTAAAGAGATCGTTCAATTCTACCAATTTACCATTTTTACCATATTGAATGATCCGACCCGGTGCGTCAAAGAGGACATCTGGTGCTGTTCCTGCTTCAATCGCCGTTGTAATTTTTTCTGGACCAGATTTGAAGTCAATGGTTTCTAATTTTACTTTAATATCTGGATTGGCTTTTTCAAATGCTTTGATAATTTCTTTTTCATACGTACCAACACCATCGCTGGCCTTTTTTTGCGTGAAGACTGGGAAAGCCCACCAAGTAATCTCTGTCTTGCCAGAGGAATTTCCTGAATCAGCTGACTTGTTTGAACCACCTGAATTTCCACATGCTGCCAAAGATAAAATTGCAGCTCCTGCAACTAACGAACAAAGTATTTTCTTCATCCTCATATTGTTTCTCCTTTTATTGTCATCCTTTTTAGGATAAAATTGTTCCTACTTTTCACTTACTGCTGCAACAAAACGCTCTGTAATTTCTTTTGGACGCGTAATGGCACCACCTACTACAATTCCTCTAACACCTAAGTCATGAATCGTTTTAGCTTCACTTGGATAATGAATTTTTCCTTCCGCAATAACATCCAAACCTGCATCACATAAATTTTTTATCAGATCAAAATCCGGCCCCTCACCTTGCAAACTATAAGAAGTGTAGCCCGACAAAGTTGTCCCTACAAAGTCCACACCTGCTTCTGCTGCAGCAGCTCCCTCTTCAAAGGTACTCACATCTGCCATGAACAATTGATGAGGATATTTCTCCTTCACTTGCTTGATGAAATCCGCAATCTTTAAACCATCAAAACGCTCCCGCTTTGTACAATCAAAAGCAATTACTTCAATATCCAGAGCTGCTAGTTCATCAATTTCTCGCATCGTTGCGGTAATAAATGGCTCTTGAGGTGGATAATCTCGCTTGATAATGCCGATGATTGGCAGCGAAGTAACCTCTTTAATTTCCTTAATATCCCGAACACTATTAGCTCGAATGCCAACAGCTCCTCCTTGTTCAGCCGCTTTTACCAAAAGGGGAATAACTCCACCTGCTTCAGTATATAGCGGTTCGTGTGGCAAGGCTTGACAGGAAACAATGATGCCATCTTTTATTTTGGCAATCAGCTCGTCTTTTGTCATTTGTGCCATAGACAGCTTTCTCCTTTGCTATTGTAGATCAGTTTTTAAAGCGCTTTCAATCTCACGGTGTTATTATAACCATTTTTCGAAGCGCTTTCAACAATATCTGAGATTTTGGTTCTAATTTCTAATAACAATTACTTTTCTCTTAAATCTTGAAAGTAGTTTCAGAGAATAAATTATATTGACATGATATTATAATCATATCAAATTGCCTCTGAGGCATGCAAAAAGACTACATCTCTGCGAGTGCTATCTACCATATCGTCACAAGCTTTCCCCCAAGAATTTTCCAGAATGGAGACCTTATAATAGAATTAGCAAGGGGGAACACTTTTTTCAGGAGTATCAGCCAGAGTCGCTTTTGAATAAAAGTTTAAAAGTTTCTCAGTGCTGGTGTTCTTTGCGATATTGTCCTGGCGTCCGTCTAAATTTCTTTTTAAAAAGTCCGTTGAAGTGTTTTATAATATTTTATGCCACGCGACTTCTCACAAAAGATTATCAGTCAATATTTGCCAATTTTATTTTACGAACGAACCAGAGGTAGGGGACATATTGGGCAAGCATAAAAATTGAAAACGTAAATAAGCTACCGAAAATTTCATCGGTAGCTTATTTTTATGACAAATCAGTGCTTAAAACAATTCTTTGTAAAGAGCAATCGTTTCTTCTAGCGTCGGCATAAATGGATTTCCTGGTGCACAAGCATCAACGAGTGCATTTTTAGAAAGGTATTCAAAATCAAATTCCTCTTCTTTAATGTCCAGTTCTGTCAATTCTTTCGGAATACCCACAATTGCTGATAATTTTTCAATTTCAGAAATGGCATAATCAGCGCATTCTTTATCACTTTTGCCTTCCGTATGGAGACCAAGAGCTTTTGCAACATTTCGGAATGCTTCTGGCACACGTTTTGCATTTTCACGCTCTACAACCGGTAAAAGCATGGCACAACAAACACCGTGAGGAAGATTGTAAACTGCTCCAAGTTGATGAGCCATAGAATGTACATAACCTAGCCCAGCATTATTAAAGGCCATACCACCTAGGAAAATCGCATTAACCATGGCTTCGCGTGCTTCAATGTCATGGCCATTTTCAACAGCACGTGGTAAAAATTCTTTAATTAACTCAATTGCACCAATAGACAATTTTTTCGTCACATTATACGCACCTGGTGTTACCAAAGCTTCAACCGCATGTGTAAGGGCATCCATACCCGTTGCAGCCGTCAAAGCTTTTGGTTTAGAAATCATCAATTCCGGATCATTTACTGACAGGAGTGCAAGGCTATTCTTATCAACCATAACCATTTTCACTTTACGCTCTTCATCAGTAATAACATAGTTAATCGTGATTTCAGCTGATGTTCCTGCTGTCGTATTGATTGCTACAACCGGCAAGCCTTTTTCCTTTGATTTGTGAACACCTTCGTAATCTTGCGGACGCCCACCATTCGTTGCAAGAATTGAAATACTACTTGCAGCATCTTGCGGCGAACCACCACCAAGTGAAATAATAAAATCACAATTATTATCTCGCAAAACAGCTAAACCATCTTCAACATTTTTAACAGTTGGATTCGGCTCAACATCACTAAAAACGACATACTCAATGCCTTCCTTATCAAGTGGTGCAGTTACCTTAGGTAAAATGTCACTGCTTGCAATATAATGGTCTGTCACCAAGAGAGCTTTCTTATACCCCAACTCTTTGATATGACCACCTATTTCATTAATCACACCACAACCAATAAGATTAACTGATGGAACATAAAATACTGACATTATATTTCCTCCTTATTTTTATAAATATTATCTATTTTAGAAACCGCTTACACAACTATATTATAACACTCATAATGCTTTAACATCAACTTTTCATTATTTTAGTATCAAATTTACAGATTCAAAACTTATCAGTCTATTATGATATTTTAGGGCAAAGAGAAGTATAAGATTTTCTGTATCCACAATGACATCGTCCCCATCAAATACCAACAATTGAAACATGACCGCCCTCCTTTTTTCACAACTAGTTTACAGGAAAACGCATACAATATCAAGCAAGAGAAAGGACACTCTCTCCAAATAGAAAAATCTCCCTACAAAAGCAGGGAGATGGTGACTGATAAACTGATTTATGTCTAAAAATCTGAATACATTGTCTGTACAATGACGAACGATTCAAATTAGAACAAACTTTACTGTCTATTTACGACGTCCTGGACGTTCTGCATAGCCATAGTAGGCATCAGCCATAATTTCTTCCATGTCAGTAACTATTGGCAAGCGTGGATTTGCTGGTGAACATTGGTCTTCATAAGCAAGAACGGCAATATCATGTAAGCTATCTTTCCAAGTTTTTTCATCAATACCTTGATCTTTAAAGTTCATCTTGATACCAACCGCTACACCAAGGTCATAAACAGCTTTGGCATAGGCTTCAACCGCTTCTTCTGGTGTTGAGCAAGGAAGACCTAGCATACGAGCGATATCTTGGAATTTTTCATCAGCTTTCCAGTAATTGTACTTAGGCCATGTTGTAGTTTTAGATGGACGAGTTCCATTATAACGGATAACATAAGGAAGTAAAATAGCATTTGTACGTCCGTGAATGGTGTGGTGAACAGCACCAATCTTATGCGCCATTGAGTGACTCATTCCAAGGAAGGCATTTGCAAAGGCCATACCAGCCATTGTAGAGGCATTATGCATCTTTTCACGGGCTTCTGGGTCAGCCGTTTTTACAGATTTTTCCAAGTATTTGAAGACTAACTTGATGGTTTGAAGAGCAATACCATCTGTATAGTCATTGGCAAAGTTAGAAGTATAAGCTTCAGTTGCGTGTGTCAAGACATCCATACCTGTGTCAGCAGCAATAAATGCTGGAACAGATTCTACCAAAGCAGGGTCAACAATTGCAATAGTTGGTGTCAATGCATAGTCAGTGATAGGGTATTTACGATTATTAGCCTTATCAGAGATAACTGCAAACGGTGTTACTTCTGAACCTGTACCAGATGTTGTTGGAATACCAATATATTGTGCTTTCTTACCAAGTGATGGGAATTTGAAGGCACGTTTACGGATATCCATGAATTTTTGAACGAGGTCACCGAAGTCAACGTCTGGCTGTTCATAGAACATCCACATACCTTTAGCTGCATCCATTGGTGAACCACCACCAAGGGCAATGATAGTGTCTGGTTCAAATGAGCGCATTACTTCAACACCACGACGAACTGTTGTAATATCTGGATCTGGTTCAACATCTGAGAAGACTTGAATCGTGACTTTGTTTTTACGAAGATTCAATTGGTCAATCACACGTTGTACAAAACCGAGTTTTTCAATTGATTTATCGGTAACAATCATGACACGTTCGATACCTTCGCAAGTTTGAAGGTATTGGATTGAGTTACGTTCGAAGTAGATTTTTGAAGGAACTTTAAACCATTGCATATTATTTCTACGTTTTCCTACTTTCTTGATGTTAAGAAGGTTGATAGCTGATACGTTATCACCAACTGAGTTGTGTCCGTATGAACCACATCCAAGTGTTAATGATGGAATGAAGGCGTTGTATACATCACCGATACCACCAAAGGTAGATGGAGAGTTCCAGATAATACGCATTGCCTTTATTTCCGTACCGAAACGTTTTGCAAGAGCTTCGTCTTTTGTATGGATAGCAGCTGAGTGTCCTAGACCATTAAATTCAACCATTTGACGAGCTTTTTTAAGTCCATCTTCAGTATCTTCAGCTTTCAAAACTGCAATAACAGGTGATAATTTTTCACGAGTCAATGGTTCTTTAATTCCAACTTCTGCACATTCAGCGGCCAAGATATTCGTACCTTCTGGTACTTTGAATCCTGCTTGCTCAGCAATCCACGTAGCTGGTTTACCAACAATATTTGGGTTCAATTTTGCACCAGCGCAGTTCTTGCTGTTAGCTTTTGCACCAAAACAGAATTCTTCCAAAAGCGCTTTTTCTTTCTTGTTGACAAAGTAAGTATGGTAAGATTTGAATTCTTCTACAAATTCATCATAGATTTCTTTATCAATGATCACGGCTTGCTCAGATGCACAGACCATACCATTATCAAATGATTTGGACATCACGATATCATGTGCTGCTTGGCGGATATTTGCTGATTTTTCAACATAAGCTGGAACGTTACCAGCACCAACTCCAAGAGCAGGTTTACCGCATGAATAAGCAGCTTTTACCATGGCATTCCCACCAGTCGCAAGGATTGTTGCAATCCCTTCGTGGTTCATCAAAGCTGTTGTTGCTTCCATAGATGGCTGTGTAATCCATTGAACACAGTTTTCAGGTGCACCTGCTGCAATCGCTGCATCACGTACGATTTGTGCCGCATGAGCAGAAGATTCTTGAGCAGATGGGTGGAAAGCAAAGATAATTGGATTCCGCGTTTTCAACGAAATCAATGATTTAAAAATTGCTGTTGAAGTTGGGTTGGTCGTTGGAGTGATTCCGCAAATTACTCCAACCGGTTCAGCAATTTTCGTTAAACCTGTAATAGGATCATCTTCAATCACACCAACAGTTTTAACACCACGCATATTGTTAACAACATGTTCGCAGGCAAAAAGGTTTTTTGTTGCTTTGTCTTCAAAGACACCGCGACCTGTTTCTTTAACAGCATGTTCTGCTAAGATACCATGTGCATCAAGAGCAGCAACTGAAGCTTTTGCAACAATGTAGTCTACTTGTTCTTGATTTAATTTTCTCATTTCTTCCAGAGCAACTAGCCCTTTTTGAACGAGTTCGTCAACATGCTTTTCAGCAGCTAACTTTTTTTCTTCGGGAGTTAATGTTTTTTTATCAGCCATGTGTTCCTCCAATGGTTTTTAGGATTTTTATAAATCCTTTGTTAATTTTTTCACAAGATTATTATACCTTATTTTCTTTCTCTTGTAAACACTTTCAAGTAAACTTCACAAACTTTTTCTTTTATATTGTGAATTTGTTTCAAAACATGAGTTTTCTATTATATTTAAAAACATTGTTTGTGAAGTTTAAAACTTAAAATTATATATTTCACATACTTTTTCAAGATTTCCAAAAACAAAAGTTATGTAAAAAAGAGCATTTTTGCTGTGTATTCCTACATCCTCGTTCTACCCTACTATCTTTTTACAGCACACAAAAGTCATGAATCGCAAAGCAATCCATGACTTCTAATTATTACTATTATTTCTTCACTGTTCCTTTTTTCACAGCTTCATCAATGGCTTGTTTGACGGTTTGAGCATAGAGTTCACCGCCTTTGGTGATTGTTGTTGTCTCCGAGCCAAAGTGCACATAGTCAGTTCCATACCAAATTTCTGGGTGTTCGATAGCAGTTTGATACCAATCCGCTACAAATACATAATCGTATTTTTTCGCCAATTCCAATTCATACTGACGTGTTTTGACTGCCAAGCTAGAAGCGTTATGTGCTGTCCGACCATCATACGGCGTCACTAAAACCAAACGATGTCCTTTTGGTAATTTCTCAATAAATTGATTGAGCAAACTTTCGTAGTTATCAACCGTATTAGTTCCTAAGGCTAAGACCACTGTCTCCAGAAGTACTTTGTTTGAAATATCAGTTTGATAGACTTGCAAGCCCGATTCTAAGTTTCGACTGACTGCTGCATCCACTTGAATTTCCGGCATAGCCTGCTTGAGCCATTCACTTGCTCGCAAAGCTACCGAATCTCCGATAACTGTCGTACCCTTTGCTACGTTGTATTGACTGGCACTCACATTATCAGCTTGGGTACGAGTAATCTGCATTTTACTGTCAGCTTGATTTAACCCATTGACGAGCAAATTTTCTTCAAAGGCACCAATTTTCGGAGCAGTCACAATCATGACCAAAGCGACCAGTGTTAATGGAATCAAACTATAAAATACAGGTGTTGTGATTTGCTTGATGTCCATCTTCAAGCCAAATACTTTTGGCTCTCTACCTGCTAATGTCGGCTCCAATAGATAGAAAGAGAAAGCCGCCAAAGCAAAGGAAAGCACGGTTGTTAATAGAACTGCCCATCCATTGCTCATCAATTGGGAAAAGATGATGTAAAACGGCCAATGGAACAAATACACACCATAGCTCGTATCTGCAATAAATGTGATAACGGGCGGCTCATCAACATGTGGCGTCTTCTCATGGAGCACACGTGTTGCCAAAATCATCACCACCGAAAATACCGTTGCAAGAAGGAAACCAAACAGATAAGTCAATAAATTATCAAATCTCAGGAGGAACGTTAATAACAGCAAAGCTGCAAAACTACCACCAAGTAGATAAAAGGTCTTTTTCAAATCAAGCGCCTGCTCCATTTTACGAAAAGGTGCTCCCAAATCACTCACACCCGAAAGTGTCGCTAAAATACTTCCTGCAAAAAACGGGAAGATATGCGTGAAACTTGAAAAGTAAATCACAGAAAAGTTTGAAGAGAAGAAACTTCTGACAAACATAGAGAGAAAACTAATCAAGAACAAAGCAGATGATAAAAGAAAGATAATACCACGAAATTGCCCAATGGTTTTACTTTTCTTCGCTAAATACCATGTTGCCAAGCCCCACAAGATATAGTAGTGCATCTCCAAAGCCAAGCTCCATGTGTGCACAAAGAGATGTTGGATAAATTGACTCTCGTAATTTCCACCAGACAAAATTTCATAAAAATTTGTCACAAAGCCGAGCACAGCAGCGATTTGCGTCCCAATACCAGCCACAAAATCCTTCCGAATCAACAGGGTAAAGGGCATGACAATCAAAATCATAAAGACAAGCGGTGGCACAATCCGATAAAAGCGACGTCTCAAGAATCCTTTAACATCAATGTCTTTGTCTCTGGCAAATTCATCAATCAAGAGGGATGTAATCAAAAAGCCTGAGAAAGTGAAGAAAATATCCACACCAATAAAACCGCCAGGAAAAGCTTTCTGGAAGAAATGGTAGAGCAGGACTAGAAGTAACCCTGTAATCCTCACTAATGAAAACCATTTAACGCGCATTTTGATAAATCCCCTGTTTAAACTTTCCCTTGTAGACAACATTATTTTCTGTTGTTAATTTGCCTTGCCCCTCAGGCTGTCCATTCACAAAGTTGCCTTCGTACTTCCAGCCAGCTTTAGCTGTAAAGGTTCCCTTCCCATTAAAGGTACCGTTCTTAAAATTACCTTTATAAGTATCCCCATTTTTAAAGGTCAAGGTTCCTTGACCATTCATTTTACCACGAACAAGGCTGCCATTATATTTGATTGTTCCTTTATCCAAGGTCAATGCCCCTTGACTGGGAATACCTGATGTAAAAGCCGCCATCGCTGATAGGACAATAACCGTTACTGCTAGCAATTCCAAGTTATGCCTTGTGAGATAAATTTTGTACTTTTCGTAAAATTCTTTTAATGTGTCCATTCTCTCCACTAATCTTCGCTCTTCACGCGTTCAATCCATTTCTGACAACCTGCCAAAACAAGCCGGTAAGTCTCGTCAAAATCACCTGTGTACCAAGGATCTGGCACACTTCTCTCTTCAAATTGAAATACTTTCTCCAGATATTTTCCCGGTACGATTTTCCTCAAATCTTGAAAATTGGACTCGTCCATTCCGATAATATAATCAAAGTCTACAAAGTCCTGCTGGGAAATTTGCTGGGAAGTTTTGCTTTTGTCATAAGAAATGGCATATTTTTTAAAAATCGCTTGCGTTCCCGAATGGATTGGATTACCATGCTCCCAGTCTGAAGTCGCACGACTTTCAACATAAACGTCATCTGTCAAATCTTTCATCACAAACTCTGCCATTGGACTGCGGCAGATATTTCCCAAGCAAACAAATACAATTTTCTTCATAGCATAGACCTCTTTACTATTATAACAAAATCTAAAAAAATAGGAATTTAAACCCCTGAGAATTTTTGAATTCTTTTAAAAGCACAAAAAGCCGCCGATTGGGCGACTCTTATAGGGAGATTATTATGAAAAAGAAAAGTTTTTAGGAGTTCAAGTTAAGTTCTTCTCAACTTGTAATTATAGTATACCGATTCTGACTTAAATTTTTCTTAAAGATTTTACTATTTTTGAGAAATTTTAAAGAAATTCAATTTGAAGATTGTGCCACTTCTTCTGCCAATCTTTTTTCTGTATTCTCATATTATAGAGCTGTCTCCTGTCTGCATCTTCTAGGAAATGCAGAGTCGGCTGAACACGAAAATGGAGAATATCGTCTAAGCCATAAGGCGCAAAGAGTTCCAGCTGTCTATTATCCAACAAACGTAAACCCACAGCTGTACAGCGCTCTGGATATTTACTCATGGCATCTTGCGAGCTAGTATAAGATTGGGTATTTGGACTGTGGATATGCATATAGACTTGATTCTTGACTTCCCAATGGTAATGTGGAAATTCTCGCTTGAGCCGATTTTCAATGTTGAGTGTTTCCTCATAAGAAACATCTGGGTCAAAGAAAATCACATCCACATCCGTCTCTGTATCAAAGCCGGGCTTGTCCGACAGGATATTCCAGATGAAATTTCGCACCGAACCAGCACAAAGCCAGCTGTCTTTCAATTGCAAGTCATAGATAATCTGTAAGATAGTCATCATATCTCGGTCTGATGAAAACGCATGTAAAATCTCTTTTTCGGACAGCATGTTATTTCTCCAAATATTCATAACCCAAATGCTCGTAAGCTTTACGAGTTGCCACGCGCCCTTTTCGAGTTCGCATAACAAATCCTTTCTGGATTAAATAAGGCTCATACATGTCTTCGACCGTTTCTTGCTCTTCTGCGATATTAACAGACAAAGTTCCCAGACCAACTGGGCCGCCACCATAAACCTCAATCATGGTCTTAAGAATCTTCTGATCCACATAATCTAAACCTTCTTGATCCACATCCAGCATCGTCAGCGCTTGATCAGTAATTTGGTCATCAATCAGCCCGTCACCCATAATCTGAGCAAAATCTCGTACGCGTTTAAGAAGTCGATTGGCAATCCGAGGCGTGCCCCGGCTACGCAGTGCTAATTCTTCAGCTGCTTCATGAGTAATGTCCATTTCAAAGATTTCTGCCGTTCGCTCCACAATCTCGGTCAAATCTGCTTCTGCATAATATTCCATGTGACCAGTAATGCCAAAACGAGCCCGTAAAGGATTGGACAACATACCAGCTCGGGTCGTGGCGCCAATCAAGGTAAACGGTGGCAAGTCCAAGTGAACACTACGGCTCGTCTCACCCGTTCCAATCATAATATCAATGTAAAAATCTTCCATAGCGCTATAGAGCACCTCTTCAACAGACATAGGCAAGCGGTGAATCTCATCAATAAAGAGAACATCTCCCGGCTCCAAATCGTTCAAGATTGCCACCAAATCGCCCGCTTTCTCAATAACTGGACCAGAAGTTTGCTTGAGATTAACTCCTAGCTCATTGGCGATGACAAAAGCCATAGTGGTCTTTCCCAACCCTGGAGGTCCAAAAAGCAACGTGTGATCTAGTGCTTCATCTCGCAGTTTAGCTGCCTCAATGAAAATTTTCAGTTGATTTTTGACCTTGTCTTGACCGATGTATTCTTGTAAATACTGGGGACGCAATGTGCGCTCTACGAGCTCCTCGTCTCCCATCAATTCATTATCCAAAATTCTACTCATAAATACTATTATAGCAAAAAATCAGGTTGGTAAGCTGGTTTAACCTTAGATTTTACAAATAGAAATCAAAGGGAATGAGATTATGATAATGTTTGATGATACTAAATGTCTTAAATCAAAAACGACAGAAAAATGTACTGCCGTTTTCAATATTCATTTTCATTTGCTTGTTACATGATAAATGGTTGTGCTGGTAAAAACCTCACCTGATTTCAAGATAACATCAGCTTTCAGGTCGCTGTGAATGGCATCTGGTAGGGCTTGGGTTTCAAGAGCCAAGCCATTGTGTTGAATCATGGATTGTCCATTTAAAATGACCGTGTCATCCACAAAGTTTGCTGAATAAGTCACTAGGCATGGTGCACTTGTTTTAAACGTCAAAAGGCGACCGGATTTAGGATCATACAAGGAACCTGCTTCCTTCTCTCCTTTTTCCAATGCAAACGGATGATCCAAGCCGGACACAATCTGAATCTGCTCATCTTGATTGGCAAAAATATCTTTCAAAGCCACACCTTTTGTTAAATCTTTGACAAAATTGCGGTTTGAATCTACGACTTTAGCAGGCACGCCGTCCGGTGCGATTGGAAATACTCCTAAGGTATTCAACTGCAAGATACAGTTATCAATCGGTTGACTGAAATCACCTGATAAGTTGAAGTAACTGTGATTGGTTGGATTGACCAAGGTATCTTTGTCCGTCTGAACTTGGTAAGAAATCTCTAACTCACCTAGTTCCGTTAAAGTATAAGAAACCCAGACTTTCAGATTTCCCGGAAAACCACCCGTTCCATCTGCACGTTCGGTATAGAAAGTGACGCCTTCATTTGTGACTTCCTCAACTTGAAAAATAGCACTGTCCCAGCCAGTAGAACCGCTATGATTGCAATTTTCTGCGTTGTTGACTTCTAACTGATAGGTTTCGCCATTCAGCTCAAACTGTGCTTTTGCAATCCGTCCTGCAACTGGTCCGACGCTTGCACCATATTTAGGGCTGTTGCCTACATAGGCATCAAAATGATTAAACCCCACCACGATATTTGCAAATTCATGATTTTTGTCCGGAGTGGCATACTCTAAGACAGTCGCACCGTAAGTCATGACTTTCAAACGATAGCCCAAATCATTTTCAAATGTATAAGAGACAATATTTTGCCCTTGAAATGTTCCAAAAATAGCTTCTTGATAAGATTTCATACAACTTTCCTTGTTTTTATTACAAATTTAGGTTTTCCTATTTTAAATTTTTAGTTTTTCCGTCCACGAAACAGCTGTTTCACGTAAAACACGATTCAAGTCTTCAATATTTTGACGCCCCGCTTCATCTAGCCAAGCTTTAGCTGCATCCGCTCCTTGATCTGCAAAGACCGTAACTGCGTCTTTCCAAGTAGCACGGCCACAAAGGACACCGTTAAATTGAGAGCCTGCCTCACGCGCCACTTTGAGCGTTTCCTGGAAAAGTTCTGCACTAACTCCAGCACTCAAGAAAATAAAGGGCAGATGAGTTGCATCAGACTGCTCTTTGAAAAATGTCTTGGCTTCCGCGAGGTTGTAGACAGCTTCAACTCCGCCTTTCGTAAACTCTTCGACAAAATTCATATTGACCGGTACTTCTACTTTCAAAACATCTACATTGTAACGTGGATCTGAAAAGAGTTTCATAGCTTCATTGACTTTGTGTGGTTTTACTTTCGCATAATCTGCATCTACTACATTATCACGCTTTGCATCATACGTCAAGATTTCAAGGAAGTAAGGAATGTGTTCTGCCACACATTCACTTCCTACGCGCTCTACCCAAGCTTGTTTGATGTCGTTGATTTCAGGTTTGTCATCTATATCATAGTAAATCAAAACTTTGACTGCGTCAGCGCCTAACTCTTTCATGCGTTTAGCTGACCAATTTGGTAGCAAGTCTGGCAGGCGCCCTTCTGTCGTCGCATCATAGCCTGTTTTTTCATAGGCAACAATAAGACCGCATTCTGGCGCACGTAATTTGGTAGCAGGTACACCGAATTCTGGATCCAAAAGGATAGAAGTTGCATACGGAGTCAACTGACTGGAAATCAATTGTTTAAATTCAATGAGCGCTTCATTTCCTGATACAGCATGTGCGCCACTTGCCAGCATTTTTTTCAACGAACCTCTCTGGTCAATCGCCAAAGCTCCAATAATATCATTTTCATCTGAAAGTTTTTTTAAGTGTGCTAATTTTTCGTGACTAATTCTTAATTTTTCCATGGATTCCTTCCTATTCTTTGTCAAATGAGTGAATGATAACACCCTGCACAACACGGTTGACGGTGCCTGTCGGAGACGGTGTGTCTGGACGATTTTTCACCTTGAGGGCTGTCAACAAGGCAAATAATTGACCATAAACAATATAAGGGAATACGCGATAAACATCATCTGCTAGCTGTTGACTAGAAAAAATGACTTGTTCAACATTTTCCAAATCTTCTTTTTGATCTGTCAATAGAATCACCTTGCGGGCAATCTCATCTCCGGCTACTTCTCGTACTAAGTCAAGGTCGTATAATTTGGTGTAGGAATCTGTCGAGCCAAACACCACAACGACTGTCTTTTCATTCACTAACGACTTTGGACCGTGACGGAATCCGACTGGGCTTTCATACATGGTCGCCACTTGTCCTGCGGTCAATTCTAAAATTTTCAGCTGAGCTTCATGCGCCAAGCCAAAGAAGGGACCTGCTCCTAAGTAAATGACACGGTTGTAATCTAAGGAAACAATCTCTTGAATCGCTTCTGCTGAGTCCAGCACTTCTTGACTCAATGTCATCAATGCAGAAACTTTTTCGGCTTTTGCAACCAAATCTGCTTTATCAAAGACGAGCAAGGCTGTCAACATCATAGACGTAAAGCTCGATGTCATGGCAAAGCCAGCATCATTTGACGACGAAGGTTGGAGCAAAAGTAAATTGCGTTCGTCACCATGTGCTTGCTGGGCTAATTTGCCCTCTGCTGCACATGTAATCGTGATTTGGTAAAGTTCCTCAACTATGTCTTTTGCCAAGTCAACTGCCGCAACACTCTCTGGTGAATTGCCACTACGAGCAAAGGAAACCAAAATGGTCGTCACTTCCTTGTGTAGATAAGCAAGCGGATTTGCTACAATATCTGTCGTCGCAATGGCATTAAAGTTCCACTTGCGTTCATCGTAAATCTTTCTGAAATAAGGCAAAAGGGTATCTCCGACATAGGCTGATGTCCCAGCCCCTGTCAAAATAACCTTGATATAATCATGCTTTTCACCAATCCCATTTAGAAAAGCTACAATCTCATCAGCTTGCGCTTTATAATTTTCAAAAGCCATCTGCCAAACTTGTGGCTGTTGATAGATTTCCCGTGTGGTGATTTCCGCACCTAATTCAATCAAGTCTTCCTTTGTATAATCTAGCATGGTTCTCCTTTCTGCTTTGCAATGCTAACTAAAAGAAAGGGAGTGGGAAAATGATGATTTCAAAGAAATCCATTTTCTTGCCCCAGCCCCCTTAGTTATACAGATTGCTCATTGGAGCAATTCAAGCAAGGACGTGTTTTTCAGCGATTATTAGCTGGACACTCCTTTATTCATCTTCGTCATCGTTCATTTCTGCTAATACATCATTGACTTTCACGATGTATTTGTTCGCTTTTTCGATATATTTTGCTTCTACGCCAGTCAGGGCAGAATTGATAAATTCAATCACCATTGGCATATTCATCCCTGCATAAAGTTCAATTTGGAGTCCTTCCAAAATCAGACGGCTAACGACATTGCAAGGTGTTCCACCAAGCAGGTCGGCAAAGACGATATAATCATCTAAATCTTTTACAGTCGCTAAAAATTTAGCCGTAAAGTCGTCTATTCCTTCTTCCGGAAGTAAGGGAACTGTATGAACGAAGTCCAGTGGCCCCATAATCATTTCGGTGCTTTTTTTCAATTCTTCACAAAAGTGACCGTGACTGACCAATACAAGTTGTTTTGTCATTTATAGAGAAGCTCCTTTTAGACACCTAAGATTGGTGTATGAGTAAAGTGTGAAAGTGCAGAAACACCAATTGCAATAATAATCACGATAAAGATTGCTTTTGTTGAATTCATGCCTTTCTTACCAACCAGCCAATAAACAAAACCTGTAAACAATGCTGGCACCAAACGTGGGAAGATTTTATCCAATGTTTCTTGAAGATTGAAGGTTACACCACCGAAACTTTGTGTATAGGTAAACTTAAAGTTAATCATCGTAGCAATCAAGGCCGCCACCATGAAAACACCAAGAACTGTTGCAGCATCTGTGATGGCAGACAATTTGTCCTGCATGGTTGTAACTAATTTCACCCCTTCTTTGTGGGCAAACTCTAATTGTTTCCAACGGAAGACATTGATTGCGATTGTCACAGCTATCCAAAGGAAAATTCCAAGAGGATTGCCTTCAACAGCAAGTCCAGCAGCCAGACCACCCATAATAGCAGGAATAGTAGAACCAAAAATCGCATCGCCAATCGCGGCAAATGGCCCCATTAAACCAGTTTTAATCCCTGTAACGGTATCTTTAGCCGCAACTCCTTCATTTTCTTCAAGTGCTAGGTCAATCCCTGTTACTAAAGTATGGAAAAAGTTAGATGTGTTGAAGAATTGCGTATGTGTCCGCATCATTTCTTTTAATTCTGGCGTACCGTCTCCATATATCTTGCGCAATTGCGGCAAAATCATATAAAGATAGCCTGACGCTTGCATACGCTCGTAGTTCCAACCCCATTGGAAAGTAAAGAGACTACGACGGTTGATTTGTTTAAAATCTTCTTTTGTTAATTTGTAATTAGAGTTCGTCATCGTCAATTTCCCCACTTTCTGATTGTTCTGCAGCAACAGTCACGACTTGTTTATTAGTCGCATTTTTATAGTTGATTGTTGCCAAGGCAAAGCCAATAATCGCAATCCCAATCATTGGTAGGCCTTCAAATTTTGCACCCCCAAGAGCTGTAGCGATTTGTTTGACAGCTCCTGAAGCAGCTGCCAATGTTGAAATATAGTCAAAAACAACTTTCAACATAGCTGTAATGGCAAAACCTAAACCAAGATAATGGAGATTTTTCTTGACTGGAAGGTAACGAAGCAAAATTGCAAAACCGACACCAGGAAGCATTTTACCTGCAAGAATCAATCCGTCTGCGATCCATTGTGCATTATTGGCAAGCCAGTCTGAGAAGGCTTTTACAGCATCTCCACCGAGCCACAAAGCCAGAAATACTGGAAGGGCACGTGAAAGTCCCCATGGAATGGCACCTAGTAAGTAATTGCGTTCAATGCCTTTATAGTCAATTTTTTCAACCGCTGCATCAATACGATGTGCAAAGTAAGTCGTAGAGAACCGTCCAAGGACGTCTGTATAAACTAGCAAGGCTGCTACCGGAACGGCAATAGCTGAAATAGCGAGTTCTGATTTCATACCTGTTGCCACAGAGAATGCTGTTGCAAGAACCGCACCAGAAGTTGCATCAATCCGAGAGGCACCACCGAATGTACCAACCCCAAGCACAACGAGTTGGAGACTACCACCAATAAACAAACCAGTCTTCAAATCTCCCATGACCAGACCAGTGATAAAACCTGCAAAAACAGGGGAGCCAGCTGATGAGTTAATCGTCAACTCATCCAAAATTTGATACGCTGAATATAGCGTCAGTAAGAGAATTTGCCACCATTGTATCCATAACAATGACCTCCTAAATTTATTTCAATAATTTCATAAAGTCTTCAACTGGATCATTTGGAACCATTTGAGCCGTTAGAGTTACACCTTTTTCATGCAACTTGTTAAATACTGCTACGTCTTCATCTACCACGTTAATTGAGCGTGTGATAGAACGCGTTTCAGATGTCTGCGACATATTGCCCACATTGAGCGTTTCGATTGGTACGCCTGCTTCTACTAATTTCAAAAAGCGGTCTGGTTTTCTAGCCACGATGAGCAGACGCTGGCTATCGTATTTGCCTGCTAGGATATTTTCTGCCGCTTTTGCAACTGGTAACACACTCAATTTTACACCAGCTGGTGTCGCCAATTTCAAGCCGCTTTTTTCAATAGCATTTTCTGCTACTTCATCATCTACGACCATGATACGTGAGATGTTTAATTTTGTAGTCCAAAGATTAGCTACCTGTCCATGAATCAAACGTCCGTCGATTCGATTACCTACGATTGTCATAAATTTACCCCCTTTATCGTTTTAAATGTAGGTTTGTGAACTAAATGAATGAATTCGCTGTATTTCCCTTCGGTTTCAAAAATGATAATTCGATTTTGCCCAAGTTTTAACAAACTATGTGGAATATAAAGCGATAAGGTCGGTCCGACATCCCAGAAGCGACCGATGTTGATACCGTTGACAAAGACGATTCCTTTGCCAAAGTGGGTCAAATCAATATACGTGTCTTTAAGCGCTTTCAATTCGACATCAAACGCATAGAGAGCTGGCTGTTTTTCATGCCATTCTTTCGTGAAATCAATTTTTTCTGGGTGCTTGAAATCCAGCATATACTGTTTCCAATGGAGCATAAAGTGCAAATCCTTGCAGACTCCAGTCCGAATGCCCTTGTGCTGGCTTTCTGCCAACAGTTTGTGCCCATAATTGACGCGCCCCATATTTTCTATAAAAATATCAATCTGATGCGTGGATTGCTTCTGCCGGGGAACAAAGATGTCTTCGCCGATTTCCATTTGATACTGATTGACGACAAGCTCTTCATCGACAAAAAGCTGCATGCGGTCACGCGCATCAATGACACGAATCCGTTCCTCGTCCGCATCCCATTCCGCTTCTGTACGATAGAGCAGATAACCAACATTTTGGCCCAACTCCTCCATTTTCATAGGATACAAGCTCTCGATTGGCTGCGCTACATCTTCTAAAGTCTCAAATAAACTAACTTTCTCACTGAGCGGAATATTCTTTAACTCAAACGATTCTTTTACCAAAGGCTCCATTTGTGGATACTCTGGATAATATTTTTTTAACATTTGCTGAATAGCAAAGTATTTAGGTGTTGGATTTCCTTGTTCATCAAGGAGAGCTTCGTAATCATAAGACGTCACTTGCGGCAGATCAATGTTTCCTCGCGCTGAACAGCCATTCATAAAACCAAAGTTTGTTCCCCCGTGAAACATATAAAGATTGATACTGCCTTGTTGCAAGACTTCGTGAACCGCTTCAGCCAACTCTTCTGGATCTCGCGTGACAACTGGCTCCTTCCAACGATTGAACCAACCGTCCCAAAACTCCATACACATGAGCGGCCACTTCTTGCCATGTTCATCAAAGAATTCCTGCATCTGCGCGAAATTTTCTTTTGCTTTGGAGCCAAAGTTCCCCGTTACAAACACATCATCCTCAATAAGCGTCCCTGCCCGCAAAGTGCCTCGCCAAGGTCCGTCTGACGTAAAGAGCGGACAAGTCACACCTCGCTCTAGCATCATATCTCGAACAGCTCTCAAATATTCCTTATCTTCGCCATACGAGCCATATTCATTTTCGACCTGCATCATGAGAATGTTGCCGCCATTTTCCAAAAGATGCGGGACTAAGCGCGGAAGCAATTCATCATAATAGCTAGCAACTGCGGCAAAATAAGCAGGGTCAGAAGAACGGATTCTCATATCTTCTTCTAAAAGCCAAGCCGGCAAACCACCGAATTCCCATTCTGCACAAATATAAGGTGACGGACGAAGCAAGGCATACAAGCCTAAATCTTGAGCAATTTGAAGAAATTTCTCCAAATCCAAGATCCCCTCAAAGCAAAACTGCCCTTTCTGAGGTTCATGGACGTTCCATGGAATGTAGGTTTCTACCGTATTAAAGCCTAGAGCTTTCAAATTATAAAGCGAATGATACCAATCATCTGGCTGAATCCGAAAATAATGAATGGCACCAGACAATATTTTAAAAGGCTGTTGATTCAGATAAAATTCTTCTTTAATCTCAAATCTTGCCAAACCATTTCCTTCTTTCACATAACATTTTTTGTAATCGATTACATAGGTTAATATAATATATTTTGTATGAAATGTCAATAGTTTTTGAAAAATTTAATAAATTTAACCATTTTAAGAAAAATTATGGTAAAATTTTTTATGAGAGGGAAGCGAAAGAGAGGTGAATAACATGGCAATCCCTAAATACCAATACATTAAAGACGAACTCAAAAGCAAGATTATCTCAGGTCAATTTGAAAACGGAGATAAATTTTATACAGAAGCTGAGCTAATCACAATGTACGATGTGAGTTCTATTACTGTTGTCAGAGCTTTAAATGAGCTAGCAAAAGACGGATATATCATTCGCCAGCAAGGAAAAGGAACATTTGTTTCGCGCGCGCGTAAGCACAAACTCGTTGAATTTTCTGACGTTGAGATATTTCCTACCCAAAATGATCAAGTGACCGTTTTATCGATCGAGCGCGGAAACGACTTGAAATTTCTTGATAAGTTAGATTTGAAGGGGCATCAATTTTACTATAAAATCGAGAGACTTCGTAAAGCAAAAGATACCCCTTACATCTATCATCAATCCTATATCCCAGAGCAATATATCAATGCAAATTATCCAAATCTTGAATATTACAGCTCTATCTACAATCGCTTCAAACAAGACTATCATATTCACATGAATGACGAGCATTTTGAAGAAACTAATGAAATTATCTTCCCGACACCAGAAACCGTTGCAACATTACTGGACATTGACACAAACTTCCCGACCGTCTTCCAAGTAAAAACAACACAGTTAGAAAGTACAGGACAAATTTTAGAGTATAGCGAAGCGTACAAACGTGGTGACTTCTTTAAAATCAAGTTCGTGTCACGCAGTGGAAATCACTAATTATTTTTACGTAAAGAACATCTGAATGCCAGTTGTTCTTTTTTTATATCTTGACATCATTATAACCTGTCTAGACCAATTTTGAAAAGTATTTTGTTATTTTTTATTTATCAATTTTTCTCTTATTTATTAAAATTCTCAATTTCTTTAGCAGTCATATTTTTCTTGATTTGTAGCACTTTTTCTTCTGTAAAACCACTAAATTTTCCAAAATAAGGAACAAATTTTATCTTATATGCCTCACGAAAAGCAACTAACTCTGGTGTCTTTTTCTCACTATCTAAATAATAAAAAGATTTTGTTTTGATTCGTTCCAGTTGTTTCACAAATCGCCTACAGTGTGGACAAGTTCCTCTCCCGATGTAGAGATAAAATTTTTCACTCTGAGCCTGCTTTTCTTTGAGTTCAGGCACGGTTATCTGATGAAACTTTGCTACAATAGCTTGATACTCTTTTTGTTCATCTATTTGTTCAGTTGGATCTAGCAAAACTGAATGGCAGGCAACTATTCCGAAAATCAAAAACACTCCAAGTAATTTCAGCCAATGCTTCTTTGTCATCTCTATCCTCGCTATTCTATACAGCTATTATAAAAAATTCAGACAAGAAGCACAAGAAGAGACAACAAAAGTAGGCCGAAACCTACTTTTGACTATTTTTAAATGACACCCAAAATGATATTGTAGAGCAAAGCTCCTACAACACCACCAACGATTGGACCCAAAACTGGAATCCAAGCATAGGACCAGTCAGAATCTCCTTTATTTGCAATTGGTAAAACAGCATGCATGATACGCGGTCCCAAATCCCGTGCAGGATTGATCGCATAGCCTGTCGTTGGTCCGAGTGAGAAACCGACTGCAAAAATAACCGTTCCTACGATGATTGGACCCAAACCAGCAGCAACTTTATTTGGACCAATTGCCATAATCGTGATGACAAGAATGGCCGTTCCTAGTGCTTCCCCCAAAAAGTTGGAAGCCGAGTGGCGAATGGCTGGACCCGTTGAAAAGCTGGCTAAAATCAAACCGGAATCTTTCGTTTCTGCCCAATGAGGATAATAGTGAAGCCATAAAACCAAAGCTGCAACCATTGCACCCAGCATTTGTGCAAGAATAAACGGAAAGACTTGCCCCCAACTAATCGCTCCAATAGAGGCCATTGCGAATGTGACCGCTGGATTCAAGTGAGCTGGACTAAAAAATCCGGATACATAAACCGCTACGGTACAGGCAATCCCCCAGCCTAAAACGATAGCAACCCAGCCGGTTCCTTCTTCTTTCGTCTTGCTCAAAACATTCCCGGCAACAACCCCGTCGCCAAGCAATACTAGGATGAAAGTTCCTAAAAATTCACCGAGATACTGAATCATAATCAAACTCCTTTATTTCTTAATTTCTAACTCTTTCAATTGTTCTTGTATGGTCGCCAAATCTGCACCAGCTTGCAAAAGAGCAGCCGTAGTATAAGCTCCTTCAACAATGGGAACATTGTTAATGATGATGTCTTTATCTGAAAAGTCTGCCACCAGCTCCAGATTCATGCGAGCCGATCCAAGATCAAAGAAAGCTAAAATCTTCTCTGCTTCATTGGCTTCTACAATCGTTTGGACTTGCTCAAAACTTGTACCAATGCCGCCATCTTCTGTACCACCTACATAGGTCAGCAAGACATCCTTGGCAACTTCTGAAATTAAATCTACAAGGCCTTGAGCGATCCATTTTGAATGAGAAACGATGACAATCCCAATTTCTGTCATGCTTTTTCCTCCACTTCTAGCAAGGCTTCAAAAAGCAAGCCTGATGAATACGAACCGGGGTCAATATGTCCGATAGAGCGCTCTCCGACATAAGAAGCCCGACCCTTCGTTGCTTTCATATCTTTCGTCGCTTCAACCAAAGTATGAATGGTTTCTTTGGTCAATTCTCCTTTTTGAAGAGCCATCACCACACCAGACCAGACATCCACCATGGTTTTTTCACCCGGAACAGCCTTTCCTCGCTTTTGAATCATATCAAGCCCTGCTTGAACAGCATCCGCCAAGCTAGTACCCTCTTTTTCAGCCTTCATTATTCCCATAAAGGCTGAGCCATAAAGGGGGCCAGAAGCCCCGCCAACCTTGCTAAGCAATTGCATGGAGACAACTTGAAAGACTTCTGCTGAATTGGCAAAATCCTTTCCTTCCAGATTTTCAACGACAGCTGCCATGCCACGCGCCATATTTCCTCCGTGGTCTCCGTCACCAATGGGCGTGTCTAACTCTGACAAGTAGTCTTTGTTGGCTTGAATTTTTTCATTAAAGAGAAGCATCCATTTCTTTGCTAATGCTGCATCCATATCGTACCTCCTACCAAGCAATCGTTGCAACTGGACTGTTCAAAGATTCCAGCCAGTCTTCACGTTCCAATTTGACAAAGGTCAGAGAAATGCCTGCCATGTCAATAGATGTCATGTAGTTTCCTAATTTCTTGTAAACAACTTCCAGACCTGCTGCTGCGAGAATTCCAGCCACATCGTTGGCAAAGACGTATTGTTCCATGAGCGGCGTTGCCCCCATACCATTGATAAGGATTCCGATTTTATCTCCTGCTTTGAATTCAAAAGAATCTTTTAATTTCGCCACCAATTCTTGTGCCAATTCTTTAGACGGCTGCATTTTTTCTTTGCGATAGCCGGGCTCTCCATGAATGCCGATTCCAAATTCAATTTCATCATCAGCAAGTACAAAGCCAGGTTTCCCAACTTCAGGAACGGTTGCTCCACTGAGAGCTAGCCCAACCGTATGAATCTGAGGAACCAATTCATCAGCCAAGGCCTTGATTTCACTCAGTGATTTTCCAGCACGCGCAGCATTTCCCAAAATCTTATGAACCAAAATGGTACCAGCAACTCCACGGCGGCCTTGCGTGTAAAGGCTGTCCTCAACAGCAATATCGTCATCGACAACAACACTTGCCACCTCGATTCCTTCCATTTCTGCCATATCCTGTGCCATTTCAAAGTTCATGATGTCGCCAGAATAATTCTTGATAACCATGAACACACCTGCGCCTTCGTCTGCTTCTTTGATTGCCTGCAAGACTTGGTCAGGAGTTGGGGAAGTAAAGACCGCTCCGCAAATCGCAGCTGACAACATACCGTCGCCCACAAAGCCAGCATGAGCGGGCTCATGACCGCTACCGCCACCTGAAATAATCGCTACCTTGCCAGATTTTTCGCTATTTCTAGCAATGATGTCAAAGCCTTCTACACGATGCACCAAATCACTGTGGATATAAGCCAGCCCGTCTAGCATTTCGTCCACAACAGCCGTTGGTTGATTGATAATTTTTTTCATGAGTTTCTCCTTTGCTTTATGTTTCTTATTTTTATTGTAAAATTCTTTGCTCCATTTTGGAACGGACAAAATCAAAAATCTGTCCCTCTTTTTAGTTTTCCTATTGCAGCATTCATGATAAACTAAGAATAGAACTAAAAGACTGAGGAGGGAAGATGGCAACATCCTTAATCACGAAAAAAAGGATTGCCAAATCCTTTAAAAAATTACTGACCGAACAAGCTTTTGAAAAAATCTCTGTTCGGCAAATTATGGAAGACGCCGGTATTCGCAGGCAAACATTTTACAATCATTTTCTGGATAAGTACGAATTATTAGAATGGATTTTTCAGACGGAGTTGCGAGAGCAAGTAACGGATAATCTGGAATATATCTCTGGCTATCAGCTGCTGCAAGAATTGCTACACTATTTTAGCGTTAATAAGAGTTTTTATGCACAATTATTTGACATTGTTGACCAAAATGACTTTTCTTCTTATTTTCAAACCTACTGCCAACAACTTGTAGCCAAACTCGTCAGAGAATATCATTCCCGTCCTTTCCATTCTGAAATGGAGTATCATTTTTTCATTCATTATCACAGTCAAGCGCTTGCGAATGCTATCAAACATCTGCTGGATTTATCTGAGCAAGATTACCAGCAACAGGCGCAACTTTTAACACAACTAATCAAAACAGCTATAGAAAATTAAGGCAAGTATATGGTTCACATTATCAATTCAATTCATTCAAGCATTCAGCAAAACATCAATGCAATTACTCGCATGTATCCTCACCTTTCACAGCTGAAACAACTGCCCGTCCTTTATCATAATCAGCACGATCCTTCTGTCGTTCCCATTATTTCGGGTGGCGGGAGCGGTCATGAGCCCGCTCATTTTGGCTATGTGGGCGATGGTATGTTAGCTGCTGCTATTAGTGGCCCCATTTTTGTGCCACCTTGTGCGGAGCATATTTTAGAAACCATTCGTTTTCTGCATCAAGGAAAAGGCGTTTTTGTCATTATTAAAAACTTCGATGCCGATATTAAAGAATTTTCCCAAGCCATTTATCAAGCGCGCAAGGAAGGAATTCCAGTCAAATACATCATTTCCCATGATGATATTTCAGTCGAAAAAAGCAACTTCCAAATCCGCCACCGCGGGGTTGCAGGAACAATTCTCTTACATAAAATTCTCGGGCAGGCTGTCAAAGAAGGAGCAAACTTGGATGAGTTGGAAAAGCTCGCTCTTTCTCTGTCCACCTCCATTGCGACACTAGGAGTCGCAACAAAATCTGCCACCTTACCAAGCAAGCAGCTGCCTATCTTTGATTTGCCCCAAGGTCAAATTTCCTACGGAATTGGAATCCATGGAGAGCCCGGTTATCGGATGGTTCCGTTTGAATCTTCCGAACTGCTCGCTGTGGAGCTTATCAACAAAATCAAAATGAAATTCAAATGGCAAGAAGGACAAGAGTTTATTCTCCTCATCAATAACTTAGGCGGCACTTCAAAATTGGAAGAACTCGTTTTCACAGATGACATTCTTCAACTGTTGGATATAGAAGGCTTGAAACTGCCCTTTGTCAAAACAGGTCACCTCATCACAAGCCTAGATATGGCAGGACTTTCTGTTACCCTCTGTCGTGTTTCCGACAATTCCTGGCTAAAAGCCTTAGAAACCCCAACCAATGCTTTTGCTTGGTGAGAGAACAAAAATCCAGTAAAATCAAGTTTGATTTTACTGGATTTTTTAGTTTTGTTTTAATCCAAACCTATACGGTGGAAAATATCATCCACCCGTTTGGTGTAGTAAACTGGATCAAAAATGTCGTCAATTTCCTCTGGTGTTAAACGAGAGGTCACAGCTTCATCAGCTTCTAGTAGCGGACGAAAATCTGTTTGATTGTCCCAAGAATAAGCCGTCTTTGGCTGTACCAAGTCATAAGCCTCTTCACGTGTCATGCCTTTTTCAATCAGACTCAGCATAACGCGCTGGCTGTAAATAAGACCAAAAGTTGAGTTCATATTGCGGCGCATATTTTCAGGGAAAACGGTCAGATTCTTAACGATATTGCCAAAGCGGTTGAGCATGTAATCAATCAGAATCGTCGTATCAGGTGTAATAATACGCTCTGCTGAAGAATGGGAGATATCACGTTCATGCCAGAGCGACACGTTTTCATAAGCCGTCACCATGTGACCGCGAATCACACGGGCAAGCCCTGTCATATTTTCAGAACCAATCGGGTTGCGTTTGTGAGGCATAGCAGAGCTGCCCTTTTGCCCTTTAGCAAAGAATTCTTCCACTTCGCGCTGTTCGGATTTTTGCAAACCACGAATTTCAGTCGCCATACGTTCGATAGAGGTAGCAATGCTAGCAAGTACCGCAAAATACTCAGCGTGCAGGTCACGTGGCAGGACTTGCGTTGAAATTTCTTGCGCACGGATGCCTAACTTATCACAGACATATTTTTCCACAAATGGCGGAATGTTGGCAAAGTTTCCAACTGCACCTGAAATTTTACCTGCTTCCACACCAGCGGCAGCATGTTCAAAACGCTCAATGTTGCGCTTCATTTCACTGTACCAAGTCGCGAGCTTCAGACCGAAAGTCGTAGGCTCCGCATGCACCCCATGAGTACGTCCCATCATGATGGTAAACTTGTGTTCACGCGCCTTGTCCGCTACGATGTTGAGGAAATGATCCAAATCTTTGCGAATGATGTCGTTTGCTTGCTTGTAGAGATAACCATAGGCTGTATCCACTACATCAGTAGACGTCAAGCCATAGTGAACCCACTTGCGCTCTTCGCCAAGCGTTTCAGATACTGCACGAGTAAAGGCCACCACATCGTGGCGGGTTTCCTGCTCAATTTCCAAAATGCGGTCAATATCAAAGTCTGCATTAGCACGGATTTTAGCCACATCTTCCTTAGGAATCTCACCCAGCTCAGCCCAAGCCTCATCAGCCAAGATTTCCACTTCCAACCAAGCACGGTACTTGTTTTCCTCACTCCAAATGTTCGCCATCTCAGGGCGTGAATAACGGTTGATCATTGTGTTTTACACTCCTATAAATTCTCTAAAGTTTTGTTAGGTAGTTACTTTCAAACTGATTTATATTTAACTTACATTCTTGTAAAAATGTCTGCAAAACTGTTTCTGATAAATCATTAAAATTCTGATACAAAAATTGTTTCAATCTTTCAATATTATCTTTCAACTTATATAGTTTAGCATTTGAAACAATATACATATTTTCCGAAGGTTGAACCTCTCTTTCTTTACTATCGTCTGAATGAAACAAAATTAACTTTTGGGTATAGCCATTACCATAATTATTGAGAAACCATTGCTGAGAATGAAGCAACTGCTCCACATCTCCTTTGTTGATACTATTAGTTTCTCTATTTTTACATTCAATAATAAATTGAAAATTATTTGATAGCCACAAATTATCTGGACCGCCGTCATTATTTATTCTCTCTGGTCTAATGGAATGTAAGCCAATCAATTTTCCAAGATTTTCAATTGCTTTTTCAAAAAGATTTGATGACACATCATTACTGTATCGTAAGTTCTTGATAATGTCATCAATAAATTTATTCAACGAATCCTTATCACCAAAATTTTTAATAAAATCATAAGATTTTTTTACGACATCTCGGTTCTTAATTACTTTTTGATACTTATTGAGTTGAGGTTTTAAAGCATAGTCCCAATTTTCAACCGCTAATTTTTGAAGATTTTGAGAATTACTAATATCGCCACAACAATACTTAACCTCTGCTTCTTCTTGATAAATTCTTCCTAATTCAGCTATATCAGTTTTACTTTTATCTTTCAATTTATCTAATTTAGCAATTGCACTTTCATAATTTTCTTTAATGTAGTCTTTGTACGATGTATACTCTTCATGAATATTCGAAACATCTTTGTTTTTGATATTGCTAACATCAATACTAGAAAGTTTAGTCTTAGCATATTGAACCCACTGTGGTGTTCTTGCTAAACAATAATTAATTGACTTTGCAATTTCTCCTATCGCATCTTCTACTGATTCAAATTTATCAGAAACCATATCGTTGCTTATCCCTAATTGAACCTGTGTAGCTAAAGAAAAGTACATAATATTCGATTTCAAACTAACAAAATTAACCAGCTTATTACCAAGTAGTAATACAACACTATAATCACTATTAGACCTTACCGTTCTACCTAATCCTTGTTCAATTTTCTGAACAATTTTCAACTTCCAATTCTCATCTTGCGAAGTAGTAGAAACCGCCCTATCTCTATTAGTCGAAAATTCTGGTAGACCATCCAAAATTAGAAAATGAGATTTATCTCCAGGGAAATCTACCCCTTCATATCTATTAACTAAAACAACTTGCTTTCTGACACCTGAATTGATCTCTTCAAGCACTTCTTCATAATTTGAGTTATCAACTATGGTCGCCCCAAGACTCCTCCATTCCTCTGTTGCTATAGAACTATTAGATGGGACAATTACTACCAATCCATAGTTTTCTTGCTTACACTTTGTGTATATCCATTTTCTTATCCAACTATCATTTATATCCTTGTGATATTTAGTTGGCGCTAAAATCATCCTTTCTCCAACATCTTCAACATAACTATTGGTAACAATTGGATTCTCTACAGCCTCCTGTTCAATACCTAACTCTTCAATTAAATCTTTTTCATTAATTGTTGCAGATAAAATATATCTATGGTTAGCTTTAAAAAATGATGGAATTTGTTCCACAGGACAATATTTAGGTGTAATTTCGATACTCTTACCCGATATATAACAACGAGAAAATTTAAGCAATTCAATGACCATACGGTACTCAAATTGCTTCATCCCATCTATTGAAAAATGCTCCTCCAGGATCTGTCTTATATTGTCTATATTAGATAACCATTCCCAGTATGGAATTTGCACACTTACACTATTTTCTTGCCTACAAATTGCATTATGTTTACCATAGCTTTGATTTTTAATTTCCTTACTAAATAAATTAAAAATTTTGTCAAAAGCACCAGATTCTCTTTCTATTACGATGGTTGAAGCTTGTCTAGCATAGTCTACACAGGAATGTGCATCATCTATCAAAATACTACCAATTTCTTCAATGTCAGATGAATTACTAAAATTCTTAACCCCAAAAATAGATTTTCCATTAAACACCTTAGAAAAGGTTGTGACCAATATTTGTTCAGAGTTTAAGAATTCAATCGGAAGTCGATTATTTGAACCTACTTCACAAACTTCTATACCATAGCATTCTGCTTGCTTAATCGTTTGCTTCACTAGTTGATTTGTTGGACATAAATATATAGCTGGCTTTTTTTCTTCAACTAATTTAGACCGAAGCATCAATAAACCTACCAAGGTTTTACCTGCTCCCGTATGCATTATTCCTACAATATCCCTCTCAGAACGCCTAGTATTCCAATCCCTTAAAAAATCAGCTTGGTTTGTCCGAAGATAACCAAATCCGTCTTTTTTATCCAAATAGTTAAATATTTGAATTGGCTCAAATGTTTCTCTCTTAGAATTACTACTACTATTAAAGATTAAATCATCAATTCCCATATTATAAAACTCCAATATTATTACTTAAATCCTTCACTCAAACTCCTCTTTCCCTATCGCTACCGACGGATAGTGTGCTAGGGTGTTCAAGTCGGTATCCAGCGGCAGGTCATAGACAGCTAGATAGTGGTCTGGGTATTGGGCTGTCAGTTCCTCATATTTGGACTGCACTTTTTCGTGGTTGGTGCTGGCAAAGAGCACTTCGACGATTCCTGCTTCTCCATTTTCAATAAAGGCATGAACAATGATTTGAATCATAACAAACTCCTTTAAAAATCTATTCCCTCACCTAGTTCTCTCACCTCATCTGACTCTTCACTAAACACCGTCACATGCCCCATCTTGCGGTTGTGTTTGGCTTCTTCTTTACCATAGAGATGAAGGTGGGCGCTAGGGTGTTCTGCGACGTACTGTGCAGCTTTTTCCATGTGCTGACCAAGAACATTGAGCATGACGGCTGGGGCATGAAGGGTCACTTCTGGCAGAGGCTGACCTAAAATCCCCAGGATATGGGTATCAAACTGTGAGAAATCACAGGCTTCGATTGAATAGTGGCCTGAGTTGTGCGGACGTGGGGCAATTTCGTTGACGATGATGTCGTCAGCTGTCGCAAACATTTCCACGCAAAGGGTTCCAGACAAGTTCAGCTGTTCAGCGATTCGCACTGCCATATCTTTGGCTTTGGCAGCTAAACTTTCAGAAATGCGAGCTGGAACAATGGTCTTAGACAGGATATTGTTGCGGTGGATATTTTCCTGAACTGGGAAGACTGTCACATCCTTGCCATTCCCTGACACAATGACCGATATTTCCATGGTGAAGGGCACGAAATCCTCCAGCACACAAAGAGTCTTGTCTGCCAAATCACGCGCTGTTGCTAAACTCTCCTCGTCTCTAATGACCACCTGACCGTGACCGTCGTAGCCGCCCGTTGCTGTTTTTAGTACACGCTTGACAGAGAAATCATAATTTTCCAAGTCTGCTGATGAGCGGATAATTTGATAAGGAGCCAAATCCACGCCTGTACTTGAAAGAAACTCTTTCTCATGTACTCGGTTTTGAGAGATACGTAGCAACCTCGTTCCTTGCGGCAAATCTGCCAAATCCGCGACCGCATCCAGACTGTCTGCGTCCACATTTTCAAATTCATAAGTCAGGACATCACAGCGCTCAGCCAATTGACGAAGAGCCGCCACATCATCATAAGGAGCAACGATAACCTCACTGACACGAGCAGCTGGACAATTAGCAGCTGGATCTAGCGTAATGACCTTATGCCCACGGTAGATTGCAGCAATCGCCATCATTTGTCCTAATTGACCACCACCGATAATTCCAATTGTTTTAGTTGAGTTCATTGCTAGACTCCTCAGCAATCTTTCCTTGTTTTTCTGTAAAGTCAGCCAGTGCTTGAGCGATTTTAGCATCTTCAACAGACAGCAAGCGCAAAGCAAAGAGGGCTGCATTGGTCGCACCCGCTTCGCCGATAGCCATCGTTGCCACAGGCACACCGCCAGGCATCTGCACAATAGAGTAAAGCGAGTCCACTCCGCTCAAAGCACGAGATTTGACAGGCACACCGATAACCGGCAACGTTGTTTTAGCCGCTACCATACCAGGCAGGTGAGCCGCCCCGCCAGCACCTGCAATGATAACCTTAATGCCATGTACGCGTGCTTCCTCAGCATATCGGAACATAAGGTCTGGTGTTCGGTGGGCAGAGACCACCTTTTTTTCATAAGCAACACCGAAGTCCTCAAGAACTTGGGCTGCCTTTTTCATCGTTTCCCAGTCGGATTTGGAACCCATGATAATAGAAATAATTGGTTGCATAATTTCTCCTTTTTTTCAAGCCTGCCTTAGGCTGTAGGATTGTTGTGAGCTTTCTTGCGTGAGGTGTTACGCTTTTCTTCTCATCTTTTCTTAAAAGACAAGGAAAAGCTAGTATCACATCTAAAAAATCTTCTTGACTAGGTTTGTAGACCTTTGAGCTATAAATTTTCCTAAAATACCACAGTGATAACAGACATAGTTTCATAACGACCTTTGGTCGCTTGAGCTAGCGCTATACTTTATTTAATTATATCTTCAGCATCAACAACTCTGTAGCCTCGTTTCTTTAATGCTTGCGCAAAAAGGCCACTGCCCTCTATTTTTCGACCAGTAAAACGACCATCGTAAATCTGATTGACACCGCAAGAGGGACTTCGGGACTGAAGAATAGCAAAGTCAATGTTTTTTTCAGCTAAGCTAGACAATGTGCGATCAATTCCTACTTGAAATTCTTTATCATAAAAATTCCCATTGACATCACATGGCCGCCCTTTTAAAATCTCTACTGGCTCTCTTGGAACTGGTAAACCGCCCGCAACTTCTGGGCACACTGCTAAGACATCTTTATCCGCAACAAAGTCAATAACAGCTTGATTATAATTATTGCCTCCATTGTACTTGCAATTTTCTCCAAGCAAACAGGCACTAACTAGTATACATTTTTTATTTTTCAAGAGCCTTGCTCCCAATATCAGTTCTGTAGAACAGTCCAGTCGTGTCTTGTTTGTCGAGTTGGGTGTAAATTTTTTCCTGCGCAGCTGAAACGCTGTCAGATGTGGTGACTAACATATAGACTCGGCCACCATTGGATAGCAGTGCTTTGCCATTTTCACCAAACTTAGCGCCTGCATAGTAGGTGATGATATCACCGTCGGTCTTTTCTGGCAGAACCACACCTTTTTCGTAGTCAAGTGGATAACCTTCAGAAGCCACCACAACGCCCAAGGTCACACCGCTGTCCGCCCAAGTCATATCTGGCTCCTTGCCCTCCAAAATGTCCGCGATGTTTTGCGCAAAATCAGAGGTTAGGCGCGGCAGAATGACCTGCGTCTCTGGATCACCAAAGCGAGCATTGAACTCAATGACCTTGGGACCGTCCGCAGTCAGAATCAAACCAGCATAAAGAACACCAATATAAGGTCGCCCCTCTTTAATCATTCCCTCCAGCACTGGCTTGACAATGGTTTCAACCGCAGTTTCAACCACGCTTGCTGGCAGATGTGGCACGGGCGCATAAGCACCCATACCGCCTGTGTTTGGCCCCTTGTCATCGTCATAAGCACGTTTGTGGTCCTGAGCTGTTGGCATGATGTAAAACTTATCACCATTAACAAAGGCAAAAAGAGAAAACTCTTCTCCTTCAAGAAATTCTTCAATAACTACACGCGCACCAGAATCGCCGAATTTATTGTCCAGCAACATTTCGTGCGCTGCTTCGACCGCTTCTTCCACCGTTTCAGCGACTACCACGCCTTTACCCAAAGCCAAGCCGTCCGCCTTCACCACAATTGGAGCGCCCTCTTTTTCGATATAGGATTTAGCTTTTTCAAAGTCTGAGAAAGTTTCGTAGCGTGCTGTCGGCACACCGTATTTTTTCATGATTGATTTGGCAAAATCCTTGGACCATTCCAGCTCAGCAGCTAGCCGAGTCGGACCAAAAGCCTTGAGACCGGCGGCTTCAAAATCATCAACGATACCTGCAGCTAAAGCATCATCAGGACCAATGAAAGTCCAAGCAACATCATTTGCTTTCGCAAAGTCAATCAGCGCTGCATGCTCAGAAATCCCAATCGGAACCAACTTAAGACCATCGAAAGTCATCCCGTCATTTCCGGGAGCCACAAAGACCTGCTCCACCTGCGGTGACTCCAACAATTTCTTAGCAATCGCATGCTCGCGACCACCCGAACCAACAACTAAAAGTTTCATAGCTAAGATACCTCAATATAAAGCAATTCCATGGACAAATGCCCAAAAACCAGCTATTTTCGTAAAAACAGAATATTTTTACGAATTATATAAAACCATTATAACATATTCGTTCGGTAAATGTGGATTGTATGCGAATTTTTGTACTTCGTCTAACGAAAATTCGTATACAATTCGTAGTAAAAATAAAAGCCCATGTTCATGAAATTTGAACATCATTCCGTAACCCTATATTTCATCAAGTATTGTCATTTTTACTCCCATTAATAATTATTTAGTACATATTATTCATAATAACAATAGCTAATTACAAATCAAATAGACTTATCCCAATATTTTCTCTTGGATCACTCCCACCAATTAATGTTTCTAAAAAAGGGTCAAGTTGTTGTAGAAAAATTTCTTTCTTTTCCCTAGAAAGATTCTCCCATGATTCAGGATTTATTGCTATATTTTCTCCTGAACGTAGTAACTCATTTGATACAAAGTTCTTCCTCTCATTATTATTCAATTTATCCAAAAAACAACCATATGATTTAAACAATATTTCATCCTTTTTAAACCATGATATTATAGCGTACGTCTTTCCTTCTTGTGGAAAGACTGTTAAGAAAACGTGACTTAGTGGTACATCAACATTCTCTATACTCTGGATTCTTTTTCCTTCAAAATCTTTTTCTGGAGAATAAAAACAACTTCCCGCAAATTTTATTTCGTTTTCAAATTCCCATACTCTATTGATAAGGGTATCAAAGTATTTACTTTGAATTGAGTTATCAAATTCCTTTTTCTCTAGCAAAAAATCCTTAATTGCCAGTTCAAAACCTAATTGATTATCATGATTATTAACAGTCTTTTGAGCCATTATCTCCAAAAAGTTATTAGCTTCTAACTTTCTATGATACTCATAGGCAAATGTTCTGTAGGTATACAAAAAAATTTGTTCTTCTGTTTTAGTAAATTCTCTATCTTCAATTGGTTGAAAGAGGATTTTATCATGTTTTTTACAAAATCCAGTAAACACACTAGCAACTTTTCTACCATATCTATCAATTGTTACAAATGGTAAATTATTTTTCGACAACGGCATACAAACTTCACCATTAGTAGAAATTTTTTTTAATATTCGATTATTTTGGATTGAATGTGCCTTTATAATTTTTTCATCACATTCTTCCACATTAGGATGTAGACACTGTTTGATGCGCGCCTCATTCCGTGACTCTCCAATCAACTTATACATTTTTTCAAAATACAATTCTTGAGATAATTTTTTCAAGCAACATTTTTATATTTTTTTCCACTTCCACACGGACATTTCTCATTCCTACCAATTTTATTTCTCATACATGCTCCTTGAATTTTTTACATTTATTATACCAAATCTTCCCCTTATATCTTGAAAATCAATTTTAAGATTAATAGATTTAACTTCATGACTTTGTTTAAGATACGATATTTCTTAATTATCAGTCTATATAGTTAAAAAATGATCTCTGCTGATAAATGATACTAATTACATTGTTTAGTTGAACTTTTTGATAATAACGAAAATCCCATTATCATTTTCTAATTTTTCAATCCAACTTACCATTTTTCTCATCTTTTCCCGAATAATCTAAATGGAACTATCCAAATTATTTATTCAAAGGAGATTTATGAAAAAATACAATCAATTATTTTTACTATCCAGCGCTGTGTTGAGCGTTTTTTCAGCTCAACTAACAGCTCAAGCCTCGGAAGCAAATAGTACTCAAAAAAGCTCAAATCCGGCAACTCTTGCTAGCGATATTACTGTAAATGTTTCTGGAAATACAGCTTCTATTAACTATACACGTTCACAAACGCAAGTTCCTTACACCATTTACCATGCTGTTTGGTCTGATGAAAATGGGCAAGATGACATTAAGTGGTATTCCGCGCCCCAAACACCAACTACAGCTGTTGATTTGCGTCAGCACACTGGTTATGGAACCTTTCACGTCCACACCTATATCAATATCAATGGAAAAATGGTTGGGTTAAATGGAACGACTTTCAAAGTGGAAAAACCAGCTAGCGGCACGGTTTCTACAACCGTTTTAGGAAAGACTGCTCAAATATCCTTTACTCGGAACAAAGATCAAACAAATGCCAATATTTTACACGCTGTTTGGTCTGACGAAAAAGGACAAGATGACATCAAGTGGTATACAGCAGGGCAAGACACAACAGAAATTGACTTATCCAATCATAAAGGCTACGGTGTTTACCATGTTCATACTTATGAAAGTAAAAACGGAAAGATGATTGGATTAAATGGCACCACTTTTAACCTTGAAAAACCAAATCCTACTATTCAGACTAGCTTTCCTGAGCCTGGTATCATGGATATTCAGATCAAAAATGTTCCTGAAACAATCTACAAACTAACTGTTCCGGCTTGGTCTGACCGCAACGGACAAGACGATATTCAGTGGTACACCGCTACTAAAAATCCTGACGGCAGTTACGGCGTGAGAGTTGAACTCAAAAAACACAATTATGATACCGGTGCTTATCACATTCATCTATATGGAGAAAGCTATGTCAAGCCTGAATTTACTGGTCTAGCAGGAATCACTGCCCAAATTGATGCTGATAAATTGCCTTCTGAAGAAGAGCAAAAACCATTCTTCTCTGTTGAAAATATCAATCAAGAACAAGGGACTTATACCGTCAAAGTTAGTGAAACTTCAAAGTCCAAACCGATTCAATCCGTTCGAGTCCCTATTTGGAGCACAAGCAATCAAAGCAATATCAAGTGGTATACAGCCACTAATAACGGTGACGGAACCTTTACGGCAACCTTTGATATTCGAAATCATCAAGTTTTGTCCGGAACATACACCAATCATATTTATGTGAAATATAAAGACGGTAGCGAGCATAGTTACGCAACGGATTCGGTTGCTATGTCCGCAGAAAAAATTAAAACCAAAGTATCTGTCGCTAAACGCTCAACTTATCTTTATGAGGTGACAGTGACAGATGCTTACGGCGATGGCAAGATTAGCCTACCGACTTGGTCTGAAGTCAACGGCCAAGATGATATTCAGTGGTACACCGCTACTAAAGCTGGAAATGGAATTTACAAATTCACAGTTGATACGCAAAAACACACTGGCAGTGGCCTTTTCCATACACATGTATACCGCAATCTCAACGGTCAAATGATTGGACTAACAGGTACAAGCTATCAGGTAGAGAAGCCTGCTGTCTCTTTCCAACCAAATTATGCTGCAGCAACGACTTATCCAAAAGGACAATGCACTTGGGGCGCCAAAGCTCTTGCGCCTTGGGCTGGCAACTATTGGGGCAACGGTGGCGACTGGGCTGCTAGTGCCAGACGAGCTGGTTTTAAAACCGGCACAACTCCGCAAGTAGGGGCTATTATTTGTTGGACAGACGGTGGTTATGGTCACGTTGGAGTTGTTACTCACGTTGCCTCAAACACAAGCATTCAGATTCAAGAAGCCAACTACGCTGGGAAACAGTATATTGGCAACTTCCGCGGCTGGTTCAATCCCCATGCAGCTGGGCAAGGAGCAGTTAGTTACATTTATCCAAAATAATTCTCTCTGAACAACTTTAAAAACCTTGGAAAATCAATCCAAGGTTTTTATACTATTTTCAATGTCTAAAATGCCGTACACCTGTAAACACCATAGCAATGCCATATTTGTCAGCCATATTGATAGACTCTTGATCACGAACTGAGCCACCAGGTTGGATGATTGCTTTCACACCTGCGGCAGCAATTTCTTCAACATTGTCCGCAAATGGAAAGAAAGCATCACTAGCAAGGACAGCACCGTCAAGACGGTCTTTGGCTTGGTCAAGAGCGATACGAACAGAAGCTACACGGTTTGTTTGACCAGGACCAACACCCAGTGTCATATGGTCATTTGTCACGATGATACCGTTTGATTTCACGTATTTGATAGCTTTCCAAGCAAATTCAAGTGCTGTTTTTTCTTGGTCGTTTGGTTGACGTTTTGTCACAACTTTCCAATCAGCTGGATTTTCTTCGATAACATCTTGGTTTTGAACCAAAAGCCCACCGACAACACCAGTGTATTCTTTTTCAACTTGGCTAGTCTCTTGAGCTTCAAATGGCAATTGAAGAATACGCAAGTTTTTCTTCTTAGTTGTCAAGATTTCAAGGGCTTCTTCTGAATAACTTGGTGCAATGATGATTTCAAGGAAGATAGCGTGCATTTTCTTAGCTGTTGCGGCGTCAACTTCACGATTCAGCACAACAATACCACCAAAGATTGAAACTGGGTCTGATTCATAAGCGTAGTCCCAAGCTGTTTCAATATCATCAGCTTGTCCGATACCACACGGGTTCATGTGTTTAAGAGCAACAACGGTTGGACGGTCTTTGAAATCACGGATAATGCGGATTGCAGCATCAGCATCACGAATATTGTTAAAGGACAATTCTTTCCCGTTCAATTGTTTAGCAGAAGCAATCGAGTAGTCCGTTGGCAAAGCCTTTTGGTAGAAATCCGCGTCTTGTTGAGGGTTTTCACCATACCGCATGGGTTGTTTCAAATCATAAGTGAGGGTGAGTTTTTCAGGTTTTGTTTCTCCGACTTGTTTTGTGAAATATTCCGCAATCAAAGCGTCGTAAGCTGCTGTGTGACGGAAGACCTTAGCTGCCAAACGTTGACGCGTTTCAAAGTTTGTTTCACCATTAGCTGTCAATTCATCCAAAACAACAGCGTAATCAGCTGGGTCAACGACAACTGTAACACTAGCATGGTTTTTAGCAGCAGAGCGAAGCATTGAAGGACCACCGATATCAATATTTTCAACCGCATCAGCGTAAGTCACTTCTGGTTTCAAGATTGTTTCTTTGAATGGGTAAAGGTTAACCACAACAAGATCAATCAATTCAATGTGGTTATCTTTTGCAGCTTGAAGGTGGCTGTCAAGGTCGCGACGAGCCAAAAGGCCGCCGTGAATATTTGGATGAAGTGTTTTCACACGACCGTCCATCATTTCTGGGAAGCCCGTTACATCATCAATGGCGATAGTATCAACGCCTGCTTTATCAAGCGTAACTTTTGTTCCGCCAGTTGAGATAATATCCCAACCAAGTTTTTTTAATTCTTGAGCAAATTCAACAATGCCCGCTTTGTCTGAAACACTGATTAGTGCACGTTTTGTCATTTCAGTCCTACTTTCTACTTCTTTTTGTAAAATATAAACCACTCAATAGCAATACTGGCAATAAGCCCGATAGAATAAGCCAAGCAAAGGCGTAACGGATTTTCAAGATTACCAAATAGTACATTTACTATAAAGGCAACGACAATAAAAGTTAATACAAACACCAAAATCTTTTTTATCATCATAATCTCCTTATAAGGCAGCATACTAATAGCTAACTACGCTATCAAATACACGGACTACTTTTTCTTAACTCCTAAGCTCTCCAAAACATCTGGATAGAGTTTATACTCTGCTTCATGAATACGAGCTTCAAAACTGTCAATGGTATCATCAGCCAGACGAGGCACACGAACTTGTTTAATCACTTTTCCGGTGTCAACGCCATTGTCAACCCAGTGAACGGTCACACCGGATTGACTGACACCAGCATTCCAGGCATCTTCAATCCCATGAGCCCCTGGAAATTCTGGCAGATAAGCTGGGTGAATATTGATGATACGACCTTCGTAAGCTGCTAGCAAAGTCGGACCAACAATCTTCATATAACCAGCTAGGCAAACCACATCAATATCATATTTTTCAAGCAAAGTAACAATAGCTTCTTCGTAAGCTACTTTATTATCAAACTCTTTGAGTTCAAAAGCATGAGCTGTCACACCAAGTTTTTCAGCACGCTCTAAAACGTAGGCATCTCGATGATCTGAAAAGACAAATTCAACCGGAAATTGCTCCGCAATGACTTGAAAATTGGACCCGTTACCACTCGCAAAAACGGCAATTTTTTTGCTCATTATTTCATCACCACACTTGCATCAGCTTTTTTGACAATACGACCAAGTTCGTAAACTGGCTCATCAAGCAATTCTTTCACGCGCTCAACCTTATCAGGACTAACTGCCAACATAAGACCAATACCCATGTTGAAGATTTCAAACATTTCTTCGTGTTTGATGCTGCCATATTTTTCAAGAGCTTTGAAAATTGGAAGAACCGGAACTTTATCCTCTTCGATTTCAGCAGCTAAATCATCCGCAAACATCCGTGGGACATTTTCAATGAAACCACCACCAGTGATGTGAGCAATACCGTTAACCAATTCTTCTTTGATAAGTGGAAGCATCGCTTTAACGTAGATACGTGTTGGTTCAAGAAGAATTTCTTTTAATTTTTTGCCTTCAAGTTCTGGAAGCACTTCTTCACCTGTATAATCAGCAAAGACGCGACGCACAAGTGAGTAACCGTTTGAGTGAATCCCACTGGAAGCAAGCCCAAGAAGAACATCACCATCAGAAACTTTTGAACCGTCAATGATTTGTGATTTTTCAGCAACACCTACTGCAAAACCAGCCAAATCATAATCATCTTCGCCGTACATACCAGGCATTTCAGCTGTTTCACCACCGATAAGGGCTGCGCTGGACTGAACACAGCCTTCCGCAACACCTGCAACTACTTGTTCAAGTTTTGCAGGTTCATTTTTACCCGTAGCAATGTAATCTAGGAAGTAAAGCGGCTCTGCCCCAGCTGCAATGATGTCATTGACACACATGGCAACACAGTCTTGACCGATTGTATCGTGTTTATCATATTTGATGGCAAGCATGAGTTTTGTTCCCACACCATCAGTTCCTGAAATCAAAACAGGTTCTTTCACGTCCAGCTGAGACAAGTCAAACATCCCACCAAAACCGCCAAGAGCGCCCATGACGCCAAGACGTTCGGTGCGCGCAACGTGTTTTTTGATCCGTGCAACAACTTCATAACCCGCTTCAACATCAACACCAGATTGAGCATAAGCATTTTTTGTCATAATATTTTTCCTTCTCTTTTTTTGTCAAAAAACCATTTTGAAGATTGCGACGTTTTTTCAGTCAAACCATCATTTTGACCGAAAAAACTAGTCGGGTCTTTAGCTTTGGTCCCATAGGACAAAGCGTCCACTGACAAATGCTTTAGCCTTTAGTCAGTGGTAAGACGTGAAGCATAAGCATTTTTTGTCATAATATTTTTCTCCTTTTGGGAAATAGCAGAGCTATTAAACATTTCTATTTATTTTCATTAACTTCATGAATATAGAAGCTTGTTTTTTCTTCTAAGCTCTTGAGGTAAGGTTCTTCGTAATCGTAAAGTGGTGTTGGATACTTACCGTCAAAGTAAGCTACACACAAACCACCATTTGGCGCATCTGTATCAATACCGATTGATTCAATCAAACCGTCAATTGACAAGTAAGTCAAGCTATCAGCACCGATAATCTCACAAACTTCATCTTTGGTATGATTAGCTGAAATCAATTCACGACGATTTTGAATATCGATACCGTAGAAACATGGGTATTTCAATTCTGGACTACCGATTGCCACATGAACTTCTGTCGCACCAGCTTCACGAAGCAAACGAACGATACGGCGTGATGTAGTTCCACGCACGATAGAATCATCAACCATGACCACGCGCTTACCTTTAACAACACCAGATACGGCTGAGAGCTTCATGCGAACACCTTGCTCACGCAGCTCTTGTGTTGGTTGAATAAAAGTACGTTGTGTGTACTGATTTTTCACCAAGCCCATTTCATTTGGGAGACCTGATTCTTCAGCAAATCCCATCGCTGCTGAAAGTGATGAATTCGGTACACCAACAACAATATCAGCTTCATGTTGAAATTCCTGTGCCAAACGTTTCCCCATATTTTTACGAGCCGTGTGAACATTGACACCATAAATATCACTGTCAGGACGTGCAAAATAAATGTATTCCATTGAACAGATAGCAAGCTGTGTATCATTTGTGTAAGTGTCATACTGAATGCCATTGTCATCAATGATAACAAGTTCTCCTGGTTTTACATCACGAACCCATTTAGCACCAACCACTTCAAAGGCACACGTTTCACTTGATACTACCCAAGCACCATTTGCCATTTGCCCAATTGACAAGGGACGAAAACCATTTGGGTCAAGCGCAGCAATCAACTTATCTTCTGTCATCAAAAGGTAAGCAAAGCCACCTTTGACAGTGTTCAACGCTTCTTTGACTTTACCGATAAATTCAGGATTATGGCTACGGCGAATCAAATGCATTAGAATTTCAGTATCAGACGAAGCATTAAAAATCGCTCCTTGGTCCTCCAGTTCTTTTTTCAGCGACAAAGCATTTGTCAGATTTCCATTATGACAAAGGCCAAACTGTTCATCTGTAAAATTGTAAAGAAATGGCTGAATGTTGTTAATAGAAGCTGAGCCTGCTGTCGCATAGCGAACATGTCCAATTGCAGCATGCCCGGTCAATTTTTCCAAATCGGCAGGATTTTTAAATACTTCTGAAAGTAGACCTGTATTACGGTACTGAAGAAGTTTGCCCTTATCGTTTGTCACGATACCAGCACCTTCCTGACCGCGGTGTTGAAGACTATGGAGTCCAAAATAAGTCACTTGAGCAGCTTGAGGATGTCCCCAAATCCCAAAAACTCCACATTCTTCATTAAGAGATTTCACTTCGTATGTCATTTTTACCTCGATACAAAGGCCATTAAGCATCTAATCAAAATAGAAGAAATCCTGTTTTTCTAAGTTCTTTTTGATACATTGCTTAGGGGCCGTGTTCAGTACAGCATATCAACTGCTGTGCTTGATTATTCCCCTGTAAAGTATTTCACAGCGCTACGGAACAAGTGTTGGTCTTTATTTCCTGGAATATTTTGGAAAAGACCGTCTTCCCAGCGTTCTGAATGTCCCATTTTACCAATGATTTGACCATTCTTGCTGGTAATCCCTTCAATCGCATTAACAGATCCGTTTGGATTATATTTAGAATCCATGCTTGGTTTGCCATCAAAATCCACGTATTGGCTGAAGATTTGTCCGTTGTCACGGAGTTCTGCAAATTCCTCTTCCGTCACGACAAATTTCCCTTCACCATGTGATACTGGAATAGCATGAATATCACCAACTTTGACACCAAGAAGCCATGGTGAATTGGTATTGGCAATACGTGTCTCAACCATTTTCGCCACATGTTGGTTGGCATCATTGTAGAAAAGTGTCGGGCTTGTTTCAGTCGCATCTTCAAAGTTACCGTATGGAAGCAGGCCTGATTTCACAAGTGCTTGGAATCCATTACAGATGCCGATGATAAGGCCACCTTTTTCAATAAAGCTGTCAATAGCTGCGCGAACTTTTTGGTTCAACAAGATGTTGACAATGAATTTAGCCGAACCGTCTGGTTCATCAGCAGCCGAGAAACCTCCTGTAAAGAAAATAATATTTGCTTTACAGATGTTGTCAACCATTGTGTCAACTGAAGTCTCAATGGCTGCCTCATCAAGTGTTATGAACGGAACCAAATTCACTTTTGCTCCAGCTTGTTCAAAGGCTTTTGCTGAATCATATTCTGAATTTGTACCAGGGAAGACTGGAATGTAAACAAGTGGCTCTGCTACTTTCTTACTTGTTTTGATCACTGCATCTGAAGCAACTGCTGGAACATCTTCAAGTTTAGTACTTTGTTCAAATTCAGTTGGGTAAACATCTTCGAGTTTGCTTTCAAAGGCTGACAAAAGTTTATCACCTGCAAGGTTGACACCATTGATAGTAAGTGTAAAGTCAGCTGTAGTTTCACCGATTTTGTTAACTTCAGCAATTTCTTCAGTAGATGTAAAGATAAAGCCACCGAGTTGTGCTGTCAAACTAGTCTCAAGCTCTGTCAATTCTACTTTAGCACCGATATGGTTACCAAAAGCTGAAAGTGCCAAACTTTCAATCACACCACCATACTTAACAGCTGAAGCTGATGTGATATGGTGTGCTTTTTGAATCGCTTCAAATTTAGCAAAGTTAGCTTTGATCAAGTCAAAATCAATCTCTTGTGAAATAGCTTGCCCTGGAATGTAGTAAATGTATTCACCAGCTGTTTTAAATTCTGGCGAAAGAACATTACGACTATCAGCTGTTGTCACACCAAAGGCAACCAATGTTGGTGGTACTGTCAATTCTTCAAAGGTACCAGACATTGAATCTTTACCACCGATTGATGGTAAACCAAGTTGGATTTGTGCCTCGATCGAACCAAGCAGAGCAGCTACTGGCTGACCAAAGCGATCCGCTTGTTTATCCATGCGTTCAAAGTATTCTTGGTAAGAGAAACGCGCACGAGACCAATCAGCACCTGTTGCTACCAAGCGAGCTGTTGCTTCAATAACAGCGTAAGCTGCACCATGATAAGGTGACCACTCTGCAATATAAGGATTGAATCCCTGTGCCATGACAGAAGCTGTCGTTGTGACACCGTTTTGAACAGGAAGTTTTTGAACTGAACTTTCTGTTGGTGTGATTTGATAACGACCACCAATCGGATGGTTAACCGTTGAACGACCAACAGAACTATCAAAGATAGTTTGCAAACCTTTTTGACTAGCATGGTTAAGATCTGAAAGGACATTTACAGTGTCAGCTTCAAGTGTCACAGCTGATGTTGTGCGTTGTTCTGGCAGATCAACTTGACTGTCAACGACATTGGCATCAACCACCACGCGCACACCGTTTGTATCAAGGAAACGACGTTCAATATCAACGATTGTTTGACCATTCCAAGTCATAACAAGGTTTTGTTTTTCCGTAACTGTGGCAACCACTACCGCATCAATATTTTCCTTGTGACATTCAGTGATAAAAGCATCAACATCTTTCGGACGAACCACAACAGCCATCCGTTCTTGTGATTCAGAAATGGCAATTTCAGTTCCGTTAAGCCCTTGGTATTTAAGTGGTACTTTATTCAGATCAATTTCAAGACCGTCAGCCAATTCACCAATAGCCACACAGACGCCGCCAGCACCAAAGTCATTTGATTTCTTGATGAGACGAGTGACATTGCCATTGCGGAAAAGACGTTGAATTTTACGTTCTTCAATGGCATTCCCTTTTTGAACTTCTGCACCAGCCGTTTCAACAGATTCAACGGTTTGAACCTTAGATGAACCAGTTGCACCACCGACACCGTCACGGCCTGTTTTCCCACCAAGAAGGATGACCACATCACCAGCTTCTGGTTTTTCACGAACAACATTCCCTTTAGGAGCTGCACCGACAACGGCACCAAGTTCCATACGTTTAGCGACGAATCCTGGGTGGAAGTATTCTTTAACGTAAGTTGTGGCAAGACCGATTTGATTCCCATATGAAGAATAACCATGTGCCGCTGTCTTAGAAATCACTTGCTGCGGCAATTTGCCGGCACGCGTCTCAGCAATCGGTGTTGTAATATCACCAGCACCTGAAATACGCATTGCTTGATAAACATAAGAACGTCCTGACAATGGGTCGCGGATTGCACCACCGATACAGGTCGCCGCACCACCAAATGGTTCAATTTCTGTTGGGTGATTGTGTGTTTCATTCTTGAACATCAAAAGCCATGGTTCTTTAAGACCGTTCACATCAACTTCAATTTCAACAGAACATGCGTTAATTTCGTCTGACACTTCCATATCGTCCAAGCGACCATTCTCACGTTCATAACGACCAAAGATTGTCGCCATGTCCATCAATGTTTGTGGTTTTTCAGAACGTCCAAGTTCATCACGCATAGCAATATATTTATCATAAGTTGCCTGTAATTGTTTTTGGAATTTAGACGCTGAGAAATCAATATGTTTAAGCTCAGTTTCGAAAGTTGTGTGGCGGCAGTGGTCTGACCAATAAGTATCCAAAACTTTCAATTCTGTTTCCGTTGGCACGCGCCCAATTGATTTAAAATAATCTTGAATAAAAACAAGATCATCCACTTCCATTGCCAAACCTTGCTCAGTTTTATAATCAGCAAATTCAGCTGCTGTATAAGTCTTGAAGAAATCAAGATTTGGAATCGTTTTGTCCGACTCTGAAAATGCTTGCGGTGCAATTCCTGTCGTAATATCTTTAAAACGAGAATCTACTGGATTAAGAAGATAATTCTTAACCGCATCAAGTTCAGCAGTATCAATATCTTTGTTAACAAGATAAAGTTGAGCCGTATTAACCGTTACATCATTACTGCTGCCAAGAAGGAGTAATGCTTCTTGTGATGAAGCCGCACGCTGATCAAATTGACCTGGAAGTGATTCGATAGCAAAGAAAGCATAGTTAGCAAGTTCAGCAACCACATCACTTTCAGCCAAAATAGTATCAGTTACCTGTTCAGAGAAGATGTGCTTTTCAGCACGCTCAAAAAGCGAATCTGCCAAGCCAAACACATCATACACTTGAATAATACGCAAATCGGTCAAACTCGTTAATTGAAGATTGTGTTTGAGTTCTTTAACAAGCGCCTGAGCCTTAATGTTAAAATTTGATTTTTTCTCAACGAAAATTCGTTTATTCATTTTTTACCCTTTTTAGAATTCTTCTTTCTACTTAATTAGAAATCACAGTTTTTAGTTAAGCCCTTTGAGTTTTTCAAGGACAACTTCGTAAACATCTGTCAAACTACCTAAATCACGACGGAAAACATCTTTATCCATGTGATGACCTTCAGCATCCCAAAGACGGCAGTTATCTGGTGAAAATTCATCCGCAAGAATAATTTTGCCATCTTTGTCTTTACCAAATTCCAATTTGAAATCAATCAAATTAAGACCAATTTGGCTGAACCAATCTTTCAAAAGTTCATTAATACGACGTGTTTCTGCTTTAATATAAGCAATATCTTCATCACTTGCAATAGCAAGGAATTTTACGTGCTCATCATTGATAAATGGGTCATCCAAATCATCATTTTTGTAGTAAAATTCAACGATTGGAGTATCTAATTCAATACCTTCTTCTACCCCAAAACGTTTTGAGAATGAGCCTGCAGTGACATTACGCAAAACAACTTCAAGTGGAATGATATCCACTTTCTTATTCAATTGTTCGGTTTCTGACAATTGTTTAACAAAGTGAGTTGTCACACCTGCTTCATTCAATTTCGTAAAAATGAAAGATGAGATTTGATTATTAAGAACGCCTTTACCTTTAATAGTCTCTTTACGAGCACCATTAAGCATTGTCGCTTGGTCTTTGTAATGTGCAATAATAAGATTTTCATCATCTGTTAAAAATAAATCTTTAGCTTTTCCCGAATATAATAATTTACCCGCCATTTTAATATTCGCCTTTCACCTTTTTCTGACTTAAGTCTATCATATTCAAAAAGGATTTTCAAGAAAATGCCGTACAATATTCGCAAACATCAAAAAAACAGCTGGGGTTTCAACTGTTTTCTCATATTTTCTTTATTTAGTCAATAAAAAGTTCGTTTTTATGCTTCCTTCAAATTTTTCTGCACACAAGCGACAACATCACTCACATTCTTCAACTCATCTATATCTTCGTCTGAAATTTCAATACCAAATTCATCTTCCACAGTTAGAATAAATTCCATCAAATCAACAGAATCTGCTTGTAAGTCATCTTTCAAACTAAGTGTTTGAGAAACTTGAAATCCCTCACCACGACTTTCCTGAATAATTTCTACGATTCTTTCGTAAATTTCTTGTTCTGTCATTCTGCCCCTCCCGAAAATTCATTTACTGCTTTTCCTACAACATCCGTTTCCAACATTGTACGAATTTGACGAATCGTGCTGTAAACCGCTTTTGCATCACTCGCTCCATGTGTTTTAACAACAGGTGCTTTCACTCCAAACAAAACAGCACCGCCTACATCAGAATAATTTAAACTACTCTTCAAAGACTTTAGACTGTCTTTCAGTAACATTGCACCTAGTTTTGCTTTCCAGCCACCATCTAAAATAGATTTTTTAAGCTGGCTCATAATCCCCATGGCTGTTCCCTCCATGGCTTTCAACACAGCATTACCTGTAAATCCGTCCGCTACCACAACATCTGCTACATGATCCATTAAATCACGCGCTTCCACATTTCCAATAAAATTTAGCGAGGAGTCCGCTGCTAACAAATCATACACTTCCTTACGAAGCGGATCACCCTTGCTCGCTTCTGTTCCATTGTTTAAAAGCCCTACGCGTGGTTGTTTGATTCCACGTACATTTTCAGCATAAAATGACCCTAAAATAGCATACTGATGCAAATGATGAGCTGTATTTTCCGCATTAGCCCCCAAATCCAACATATCAAAGCCTTTGCCATCTGTCGTTGGTAACGTAGACATCAATCCCGGACGATCAATATTCTTGATACGGCCAACAATGAAAAATCCCGCAGCCAGAAGCGCTCCCGTATTTCCGGCAGAAAGAACGGCATCAGCTTCTCCGTCCTTTACTGCTTTTGCCGCTAGCACCATGCTGGCATTTTTCTTCTTGCGAATTGCTTTAGTTGGCTCATCGTCCGAGTTGATTTTTTCATCCGTATGAACAATGCGAACTCGCTCACTTGCCTTTAAATACTGCTTGATTTTTGCTTCATCTCCATAAAGGATGACTTCAATATCCGAAAAATCGTTCAGTGCTCGATTAACCCCCTCTACGACAGATTGTGGAGCATAATCGCCACCCATGGCATCAATTGCTATTTTTTTCATTTCGACTCCTTGTTCTTTAAAATTTCTCCCCAGTCTCCCAGAGAATCAATAAATTTTTTGGGCTTTAGATGAATCCCAACATATTCTTCATAAATTTGATCAATCACTTTTCGTAATTGTCGTTTTAACTCAGGATTCAAAGAAATAGTCTCCAATTCACTATATTGAACCGCTTGAAATTGGTCTAATAAATAAGGAATGTTGGGATCCAAATGACTCCGTCGCTCGTCCTTGTCGTAATGCTCCGGACATAAAACGCCGTTATAAGTAAAAGAAAAATCAAACGGTAATCCTATTCGGTGGCAAAAGCAGCATTCATGGAAATTCAAAGAAACACCAAAACGTGACAAAATTTGAATTTCAAAAATATTGGTCAGCACCTCATAATCCAAGCCCTGCTCCATCAATTCCAACGTTTTTTGCAAAAAAGCAAAGAGAGCCGAATCTATTTCATTATCCTGAATACTGGCGTCTGCCAGAGCTACCACATAAGTTGCATAAGCCATTGTAAACAAATCATGATTGATATGCTGGAAAGTCGTAACCTCTTGATAATCATCGATATAACTCAAACCGTCATCATTTATTTTCATCAAAAAATCGGCCACTACCAATGGTTGGACAACCGGATTCAACTTAGAATTTCTAGCATGTTTCACGAAAAACATTCGCTTACCAGCCTGCTCTGTGAAAATTTTGACCAGCTTATCATTTTCTCGGAAATTACGATTATAGAGAACCAAACCTTTACTTGTGATGGATTTCAGCATACTCCTCCATATATTCCTCAAGCCGCTTCATAGCTTCTTTTATCGTATCCATGCTGGCCGCATAAGAAAGACGTACATAACCTTCCCCATACTGACCAAAAGCAGCACCAGGAATGAAAGCAACTGCTTTTTTTTGTGCAAAATCCTTTAAAAAAGCAAAAGAATCTTGATTGTAGCCAGCTGGAATCTTGGCAAAAATGTAAAATGCACCATCTGGTTTGATAATCTTAAAACCCAGCTCCGTCATTTTTTCGATAATGTAATCGCGACGCTCAATATATTCCCTTTTCATTGGCTCTGCATCGTCTTTACCCGCTGTCAATGCCTCCACTCCTGCAAATTGAGCCATCGTGTTTGCGGCTGTCACCAAATATTGGTGACTTTTAATCAATTGAGCCGTAAAAGCAGCTGGAGCAAAGGTGAAGCCTAGACGCCAACCTGTCATCGCATGCGATTTAGACAAACCATTGATTACAATCGTTTGCTCTGGTAAAAATTCTGCAATAGATACATGTGGTTGCTCGATATAAGTCAACTCAGAATACACTTCATCACAAACAACAAAGACGTCATACTTTTTCAATACATCGGCTAACGCAGCCATTTGTTCTCGTGAATAAGTCACTCCTGTCGGATTAGCTGGATAATTTAAAATCACTGCTTTAAGCTGATTTCCTTGCTCTAAAATCGCTTTTTCCAACATATCAGGTGTTAAAACAAAGTCATTTTCTGTGGTATCAATCTCGACAATTTCTGCTCCCACAAGATTCACAATCGGCTCATATCCTGGATAAGCAGGTGCGGGCAAAAGCACCTTATCTCCTTCTTCTAAGATAGCCGTCAACGTAGTAGACAAAGCTTCAGTTGCCCCAATTGTCACTAAAATTTCTGTTTCAGGATCATAAGAAAGATTGTATTTTTCTTTTACAAATTCACTGGCTGCCTGACGCAATTCTAACAGCCCACTCATGCCTGTATAATGACTCTTGTTTGCATCAATTGCCGCTTTTGCAGCTTCTTTTACATGATCTGGAGTTGTAAAATCAGGCTCTCCTAATGTCAAACGAAGAACTCCAGGAATGTTCGAAATAGATTGATCAAATTGCCGAATCAAAGAAACTTCAATTTTATCTAAATTTTTGTTAAAACGTTTCGCCAAATCCATATCTTACCTCCAAAATCTGATAGAACTATTATACTATAAAACCTAAGTCATAGCAAAAATATCATAATATTGAGAAAATTCATCACTTATCATCTGATTGAAGCAAAAGAATCACTCCAGCTATCAGAGTGATTCCCTTCTAGATTTCTTATTAAAGAGCCGTTAAAGTTTCAAATAATGGCGAAAGAGGACGTTTTTCATGGATACGTACAATCGCCTCTGCCAAAAGATGAGCAATCGAAATTTGTTCAATTTTATCAATTAAACGTTCTTCTGGCAAATAAATTGTATCTAACACGACCAATTTTTTAATCGCTGATTTCTGAATATTATCCATAGCAGGACCCGAAAGTACTGGATGAGTACAGCTTGCATAAACTTCTACCGCACCTGCCTCAGCAAGCGCATCAGCAGCATGGCAAATTGTCCCAGCTGTATCAATCATATCGTCAATTAAAATACAAGTTTTGCCTTCTACTTTACCGATGATATTCATCACCTCACTCGTATTCATCTTATCTACACTACGGCGCTTATCAATAATAGCAATCGGTGTTTTCAAAAATTCAGCTAATTTACGAGCGCGCGTCACACCACCGTGGTCAGGGCTAACAACTACATAATCGCTACCTGTCATCCCACGACGTTCAAAATAATCCGCAATGAGAGGAGCCCCCATAAGATGATCTACTGGAATATCAAAAAATCCTTGAATTTGAGCCGCATGCAAATCAATTGTCAGCAAACGATCAACACCAGCCACTTGCAACATATTTGCAACTAATTTTGAAGTAATTGGCTCACGAGCACGTGCCTTTCGGTCTTGACGAGCATAGCCATAATAAGGCATTACAACATTGATTGATTCAGCACTTGCACGCTTTAAAGCATCCACCATGATTAAAATTTCCATCAAATTATCATTGACGGGCGAGCTCGTTGACTGCAAGATAAAAACATGTTTTCCGCGGATAGATTCTTCGATATTTACTTGAATCTCCCCATCAGAAAATTGACGCACAGTTGACTTTCCAAGCTCCATACCAATCTCTTGAGCAACACGTTTAGCCAGTTCCTGGTTAGATGAAAGAGCAAAAAGCTTTAAATCAGAAAACGACATGATTTCCTCCAGTATATATTCGTTTCTTTGTAAGTCAGTTACAAATTTCTCCACTTAACATTGTAACCCTTTTTAGTGAATTTTTCAATTAAAAATAAAAAACGCAAGATGCGCTTTTTATCTTTATATTCATTAATTTGGATAGATGTAAGTAAATGAACCTTGTCCTGCAGCAGCTGGATTGAACCAACCACGATAATTTCCAATAGCTTGATTACCTGCATAATTTGCTTCAGATACTTGAATACTTGTAGCTGATTGAACAGCTGTTACAACAGCAACGTGTCCATAACCACCATCGTTCCATGAAATGATCGCACCTACTTGAGGTGTTGAACCTGTACGGAAACCAGCTGCAGCCGCACTTGCTGCCCATTGAGCCCCATTACCCCAGTAATCACCAGCCCACGGAGCTAATGTTTTTGCTCCCCATGTACATTGACCAACTGGATAAGTTGAAGCAGATGAACTATATGTAGGACGGCTCACAGTTCTAGTAGTAGTAGTTGCTGCTTGTTGCGTCACATTTGTTTGAGTTGGCGTAGCTGCTGCACCACTATTGTTGTTTACAGCTTGTACTTGTGCTGCCAAACTTGTATTAGCAGAAGAAGCTACAGCTTGTTCTTGCGCCGCTTGTTGTGCTTTATAAGCTGCTTCTTGTGCTGCTGCCTCTTCAGCTGCCTTTTGTGCCGCTGCTTTTTGTGCCAACAATGAGTTCTTTTCACCTTCAGCAGTTGCTTTTTCCGCAGCAAGATTCAACTGCGCTGCTTTTAGTTCAGCTTGCTTAGTAGACAATGTTTTTGCATCATTTGCAAGTGTTTGTTGATTTGCGATAACAGTATTTATCGCTTCATTATTTGCTACTTGTTTTTCAGAAATAGCTTTTTTATCTTGTTTTTGTTGTTCCAACATTTTATTGTTTGCTGAAACAATTTCGCTCATAGCAGAAACACGTGAAATAGCTTCTGTAATCGATTTTGAATTTACAATTGTATTGATATAGCTTGTAGCTGTACCGCTCGTTTGAGCACTACGTGCTTGATTAGCCAATGATTCATTACGCGCTACAATATTCTTAGACAACGTTTCGATTTCAGCCGATAATTTTGTTGATTCAGCTTGAAGTTTTTCGTTTTCAGCTTTCAATTTTTCTTGCTGAGATTGAATAGATGAAACTTGAGCTTGAATTTGATCTACTTGAGCTTGAGCTGATTTTTGTTGATCATTCAAACTATTAATTTTGCTATCTTGTGCAGCGATTTTGTCATCAGTAGAATCTGCATGTACATTTACAAGAGATGCTCCCTGTGCAAAAACCATTGTACTTAATAAGATTGACGTAAGTAATTTTTTCTTCATAAACAATTATACTCCTATTCGATAAGACATTTATAAGTATAACAAAAAAAGGCGCTGAGTATGTTACGCCTTTGTTACATTTCTATTTCCAATTCATCATAAAATCTTATCATAAATATATCTTCTCCAAAATTGGTTGAAGCAACAAAAAGAATAGTAAATTTGAGACCATTGTCGGAGCAATTGTATAAACGACAAAATCTGCAAAAGACATTTGAGCTAGATGGGTAACATTTGCCAAAGCGAACGTAGCCACCTCAAAGAAAAATACTAAAATGGCAACTGTTAAAAAACGACTAACTCGATTAGACATCAAAACAGAATTATATTTACTAATAACAATCCCCACTAAAGGCAACAATAGTGTCGAAATGCCGATAATATGAAAATAATACGCATCATACAATAAACCAATTAACAGCAACATGATAAAATTAGTATTTTCTGAAAGATTTATCGAAATATACAAAATAAAGATAAGCAAAAGATGACTTAGTAAGTGGATATTATTTGGAAATAAATTAGTTAAAAGATTTGAAAGATGGCCATCTACTAACATCACAACAAATAAAACCAAAAAGGGTAAAATGTAGCTTTTAAAAAATTTCATATCAATTTCCTACTAATGTCACCACACGAATATCTGATAAATCCGCACTTGGTTTTACAAAGACTTCTTTTGTTAAATGGTCCGATTTTTCAGTAACAGAAAGGACTGTTCCAACCGGAATATTAGGAATGTTGTACGTTCCTAAACCACTGGTCACAACTTTCTCACCTTTTTTAATGGTATCCGAACTATTTAACTGACTGATAATAAAAGCAGATTTTTCTTTACTGTAGCCAACAATCACACCATAAATTGTGCTTGTCTCCGTTTGAATTCTTACTGAAATATTATCAACATTTTTATTATTTGTTAAAAGATTTACTTGGCTAGAATGAGAAGCGACATCTTTCACACTACCAATCAAGCCACCGTTTGCCACCGCGAGCATTGTATTTTGAATTCCATTTTGACGACCAGCATTGACAGTTAATTCAGATAACCAAGAAACAGGCATACGCGTGATAACATCAGATGAAACCGTTTTTTTTGACTCATAAAGATTTCTCATTTCTAATAGTTGTCTTAATTGAGCATTTTCATCTTTTAATGAAGCTGAATCAGCAGATTGTTCTTCTGCTTTAAATAAAGCTTTTTTTAATTGCTTGTTTTCTTTATATGTCCGTGATAAATCAGTCAAATCTGATTTAACATCCACCAAAAAATTAAATGGTTTTGAAATAATATTATCCAAAATAGAAACAACATTAGAAGTTGCATTCACCACACCTAAAGAACGAGTAGTAACTAAAAGTACAGAAGTTACGATTATCAAAATAGCAGTCATAATAATAAATTTGGATTTTTTCATACGATTCACTCTACTCCCACAATAGACACTCCAGATTCAACAGGTAATAGAAAAGGAGATAGCTAACGCTACACTCCTTCAATACGGAGAATGGGGGATTCGAACCCCCGCGCCAGTTACCCGACCTAACGATTTAGCAAACCGTCCTCTTCAGCCTCTTGAGTAATTCTCCAAAAATATTATGGGCACGAGTGGACTCGAACCACCGACCTCACGCTTATCAGGCGTGCGCTCTAACCACCTGAGCTACGCGCCCAAGTCCAAAAACTTGGTATGGTTGAACATCTCTGTTCAAAGCGGGTGACGAGAATCGAACTCGCGACAACAGCTTGGAAGGCTGTAGTTTTACCACTAAACTACACCCGCTTAATTATTCAAAAATGGCGCGAGACGGAATCGAACCGCCGACACATGGAGCTTCAATCCATTGCTCTACCAACTGAGCTACCGAGCCTACCTATTGCGGGAGCAGGATTTGAACCTACGACCTTCGGGTTATGAGCCCGACGAGCTACCTAGCTGCTCCATCCCGCGCTATTCCTACTAAGGAGGATGTGGGATTCGAACCCACGCACGCTTTTACACGCCTGACGGTTTTCAAGACCGTTCCCTTCAGCCGGGCTTGGGTAATCCTCCACAATATAACAAAATGGACCTTGTAGGACTTGAACCTACGACCACTCGGTTATGAGCCGAGAGCTCTAACCAGCTGAGCTAAAGGTCCAACAAGATCAATTATAGCGGCGAAGGGGATCGAACCCCCGACCTCCCGGGTATGAACCGGACGCTCTAGCCAGCTGAGCTACACCGCCATAGTATCGGGAAGACAGGATTCGAACCTGCGACACCTTGGTCCCAAACCAAGTACTCTACCAAGCTGAGCTACTTCCCGTATGGATAGAAAAAATGAAGTCCTAGGAGACTTCTTTTCTATGCACCCTAGAGGAGTCGAACCTCTAACCGCCTGATTCGTAGTCAGGTACTCTATCCAGTTGAGCTAAGGGTGCTCTTTCTATGAATATAAAATCATTATATCACAAATACAAAAAAAGTCAA
>NZ_CP034543.1:0-20000 GCF_003963555.1 Streptococcus periodonticum | reverse complement strand
GGACGAGCCTTCCCCTGGAAACCTTAGTCTTACGGTGGACAGGATTCTCACCTGTCTTGCGCTACTCATACCGGCATTCTCACTTCTATGCGTTCCAGCGCTCCTCACGGTACACCTTCACCACACATAGAACGCTCTCCTACCATCCCCTAAAGGATCCACAGCTTCGGTAAATTGTTTTAGCCCCGGTACATTTTCGGCGCAGGGTCACTCGACTAGTGAGCTATTACGCACTCTTTGAATGAATAGCTGCTTCTAAGCTAACATCCTAGTTGTCTGTGCAACCCCACATCCTTTTCCACTTAACAATTATTTTGGGACCTTAGCTGGTGGTCTGGGCTGTTTCCCTTTCGACTACGGATCTTAGCACTCGCAGTCTGACTGCCGACCATAATTCATTGGCATTCGGAGTTTATCTGAGATTGGTAATCCGGGATGGACCCCTCACCCAAACAGTGCTCTACCTCCAAGAATCTTTCTGTCGACGCTAGCCCTAAAGCTATTTCGGAGAGAACCAGCTATCTCCAAGTTCGTTTGGAATTTCTCCGCTACCCACAAGTCATCCAAGCACTTTTCAACGTGCCCTGGTGCGGTCCTCCAGTGAGTTTTACCTCACCTTCAACCTGCTCATGGGTAGGTCACATGGTTTCGGGTCTACATCATGATACTATGCGCCCTCTTCAGACTCGGTTTCCCTACGGCTCCGTCTCTTCAACTTAACCTCGCATCATAACGTAACTCGCCGGTTCATTCTACAAAAGGCACGCTCTCACCCATTAACGGGCTCGAACTTGTTGTAGGCACACGGTTTCAGGTTCTCTTTCACTCCCCTCCCGGGGTGCTTTTCACCTTTCCCTCACGGTACTGGTTCACTATCGGTCACTAGGGAGTATTTAGGGTTGGGAGATGGTCCTCCCAGCTTCCGACGGGATTCCTCGTGTCCCGCCGTACTCAGGATCCTGCTAGGTATAAAGATTATTTAAAATACGAGGCTCTTACTCTCTCTGGCAACCCTTCCCAAGGTCTTCTTCTATAATCTTTAAGTCCACATCGCAGTCCTACAACCCCGAGAAGTAAACTTCTCGGTTTGCCCTCTTACCCTTTCGCTCGCCGCTACTCAGGCAATCGCTTTTGCTTTCTCTTCCTGCAGCTACTTAGATGTTTCAGTTCACTGCGTCTTCCTCCTCATATCCTTAACAGATACGGGTAACAGGTATCTACCTGTTGGGTTCCCCCATTCGGACATCCCTGGATCTACGCTTACTTACAGCTCCCCAAGGCATTTCGTCGTTTGTCACGTCCTTCTTCGGCTCCTAGTGCCAAGGCATCCACCGTGCGCCCTTACTAACTTAACCTTATTTTTGACCTCTCAGTCATATACTCATTAATATTCACAGCGTTTTCGGTTTATTTTCTTGTTACTATTTGATATCGTTATTCAATTTTCAATGTGCTAAATTTAGGATATTAAGAGACGGTTCGCTTGCGAAAACTTCTGTAGAAAAATAAGAAACTAACGCTGTGTTCCATGAACACAAGGAAGTTTATCTTTTTTCCTAAGAAGTTAGTCTCGTATTCAACTTCACTTCTTTATTAAGTTCAGTAGGATTCTATCCTAATGGAGCCTAGCGGGATCGAACCGCTGACCTCCTGCGTGCAAAGCAGGCGCTCTCCCAGCTGAGCTAAGGCCCCACAAGACCTCTCAAAACTAAACAAGACAAACTCAATGGCTTCCGTTTTTTCCTTAGAAAGGAGGTGATCCAGCCGCACCTTCCGATACGGCTACCTTGTTACGACTTCACCCCAATCATCTATCCCACCTTAGGCGGCTGGCTCCTTACGGTTACCTCACCGACTTCGGGTGTTACAAACTCTCGTGGTGTGACGGGCGGTGTGTACAAGGCCCGGGAACGTATTCACCGCGGCGTGCTGATCCGCGATTACTAGCGATTCCGACTTCATGTAGGCGAGTTGCAGCCTACAATCCGAACTGAGACTGGCTTTCAGAGATTAGCTTGCCGTCACCGGCTTGCGACTCGTTGTACCAGCCATTGTAGCACGTGTGTAGCCCAGGTCATAAGGGGCATGATGATTTGACGTCATCCCCACCTTCCTCCGGTTTATTACCGGCAGTCTCGCTAGAGTGCCCAACTGAATGATGGCAACTAACAATAAGGGTTGCGCTCGTTGCGGGACTTAACCCAACATCTCACGACACGAGCTGACGACAACCATGCACCACCTGTCACCGGTGTGCCGAAGCAAAATCCTATCTCTAGGACGGGCACCGGGATGTCAAGACCTGGTAAGGTTCTTCGCGTTGCTTCGAATTAAACCACATGCTCCACCGCTTGTGCGGGCCCCCGTCAATTCCTTTGAGTTTCAACCTTGCGGTCGTACTCCCCAGGCGGAGTGCTTAATGCGTTAGCTGCGGCACTGAGTCCCGGAAAGGACCCAACACCTAGCACTCATCGTTTACGGCGTGGACTACCAGGGTATCTAATCCTGTTCGCTCCCCACGCTTTCGAGCCTCAGCGTCAGTTACAGACCAGAGAGCCGCTTTCGCCACCGGTGTTCCTCCATATATCTACGCATTTCACCGCTACACATGGAATTCCACTCTCCCCTTCTGCACTCAAGTTAAACAGTTTCCAAAGCCTACAATGGTTGAGCCACTGCCTTTCACTTCAGACTTTTCCAACCGCCTGCGCTCGCTTTACGCCCAATAAATCCGGACAACGCTCGGGACCTACGTATTACCGCGGCTGCTGGCACGTAGTTAGCCGTCCCTTTCTGGTTAAGTACCGTCACAGCATGAACTTTCCATTCTCACACTCGTTCTTCCTTAACAACAGAGCTTTACGATCCGAAAACCTTCTTCACTCACGCGGCGTTGCTCGGTCAGGGTTCCCCCCATTGCCGAAGATTCCCTACTGCTGCCTCCCGTAGGAGTCTGGGCCGTGTCTCAGTCCCAGTGTGGCCGATCACCCTCTCAGGTCGGCTATGTATCGTTGCCTAGGTGAGCCGTTACCTCACCTACTAGCTAATACAACGCAGGTCCATCTCTTAGTGATGCAATTGCATCTTTTAATATCTTACTATGCAGTAAGATATCTTATGCGGTATTAGCTATCGTTTCCAATAGTTATCCCCCGCTAAAAGGTAGGTTACCTACGCGTTACTCACCCGTTCGCGACTCACAAAGTACGGTGTAGTAAACTACGGTGTACCTCGTGCGTTCCACTTGCATGTATTAGGCACGCCGCCAGCGTTCGTCCTGAGCCAGGATCAAACTCTCATTAAAAGTTTGAGTTCTCACTCATTTCTGTCACTGACAGATTTATTGTTTCTTCTTAATGTTTGACGGACTGTCTTCTTAAACAGTCGCCTGCACATTGGTTCGTCTTGTTCAGTTTTCAAAGGTCTTTGTCGCCCCTCAAGCGACAACTATCTTAGTATATCATCTCCTTCTCTTCTTGTCAATACCTTTTTTCAGCTTTTTTTACTTTTCTTAAACTTTTTCTTCCAATTTGATAGTTCTAAAATGAAGTTAGCCAGTTCGAGTGTATGAAAAAACATCTCAAAGAGATATACTTGTAGTTCACCACAAACACAAGGAGATTCTTTAAGATGCCTACTCATTATACCCCAAAAGGCAAGCATTTAACAATAGCTGAGCGCCGTTTAATTGAAAAGTGGAAGGACGAGGGAAAATCAAATCGTCAAATCGCTCTCTTGCTTGGAAAAGCACCTCAGACTATTCATAATGACATCAAGCGTGAGCTGGTTCGCCAACAAGTGCGCAAGGGAAAATTTGAACTGCTCTATTCTGCAGATACTGCTCAAAGTCGTTACGAATCAGCTAGAGAGAAGTTGTCCGAAAGTGTCGACTTGATAAGGCTACCAAGGAGAAAATCTTGCACTATATCAAGCAGAAATACTCTCCCGAAATGATGGTCAATGCAAAGAAAGTCAATGTCCCCATATCTACCATCTATTACTGGATTCATCATGGACAGCTGGGACTGACCTATAAGGACTTGATTTACCCCAGAAAGCCAAAGGCTGAAAAGAAGAGGGCTAGTCCACGGTTTAAACCTGCTGGGAAGTCGATTGAGGAACGACCTGAATTCATCAACCAACGCCTTGAAAATGGGCATTATGAGATGGATACCGTCATTCTGAACAAGCAAAAAAATCAGTGCCTTCTCACCCTCACTGACCGCAGAAGTCGGCACCAGTTCATCCGACTAATCTCTGACAAAACCGCTCAGTTGGTCAATCAAGCTGTCGCTGCACTTATGGAAACTAATACCATCAAATTCATCACGGCTGATAATGGAACGGAGTTTAATAGACTAGCTGAGGTATGTCCACAGGACAACATCTATTACGCACACCCTTACTCCTCACGGGAAAGAGGAACAAACGAGAATCATAACAGACTTATCAGACGATGGCTTCCTAAGGGAGTTAAGAAAATAACCCACAAACAAGTCACTTTCATCGAAAATTGGATCAATAACGTTCCTAAGAAAGTTTTAAACTACAAGTCATCTCAGATTTTTTTGTTGACTCGCTAACTTCTACTTGAAATTGAGCTTTTTATGACCTTTTAAAAGGGAAAGTCCTGACTTGTCTTAATCGCTATAGTCTTTTAAGTAGGATCTTAATTCTCGAATCATGGCTTGGCGGCCTTTGAACCGTTCGTCAGCTAGTAAGCGCTCGTACTGCTCCTGTTTCTCTGGGCTCAGTTGAGCTTGATAGCTCTTTAGCTGGGCTCGGAGAATCACCAATTCATCCAGATATAGTTCTTTTAGGCTGAGCTTGTGACCAATCTCGCTCACTTCTTCATAAGCTTGACGATCAAGTTTGCGTTTTTGACTTTCCTGTTTACGGAGGATGTCCAGGATATGATTCCGGAACTTGGTCTTATAGTAAACATAGAGCTGACTTTCTTCTTCTACCAGCTGCGGATACTGGCTTACCAACTGATAGAGCACCAACATTCCCTCTTGGTCCCAATCACTTAACTCCCACAGGTGGACATAATATTCCCTCCGACACTTCAGTACAATTCCTCTCACCTTGGCATATAACTCCTTGAACTCCATTTCCTTCTCCTTCCTTTTACTTACCTTTTAAGGATAACAAACTTGAAGCTTTTAGGAGGGCTGGGTAGCTGTTCTACTCTTTTCGCTTTCTATTTCGCACTTCTTAATACACCTATCTATCTCTTCAGGTACTTTTACATTCTTTTCAGCGGATAAAGTTAAAACCCTCTGATTCTAAATCAAAGAGTTTTATCGTTTTAATTTATTCTGGTTTTTGTTCTTCCATTTGAGATTTCACTTCATCATAACTCAAAGCATGCGAAGAACTTACACTTGGTTCATCAGGCATTTCGCCAGTTTCATACAATGATTTAATTTGATGACTATCAAGTGTTTCGTATTTAAGAAGAGCTTCTGCAATCAATTTATGCTTTTCACGATTGGATTGGATAATTTCTGCTGCTTTGTTACGCGCTTCATTAAGCAAATTACGTACTTCCTCATCAATTTCATATGCAGTTTGCTCTGAAATTGATTTTTGTGGGCTCGCAGCGCCAAACATCGCATGGTTTCCTTCATATTGAACTGGACCGAGTTTTTCACTCATACCATACTCTGTTACCATCGCACGTGCCATTTGTGTGGCTTGTTCAAAGTCATTGGAAGCGCCTGTAGTTTGGACGTTGAAAATAATTTCTTCAGCAACACGTCCCCCCATAAGTCCTGCCAATTGCTCTTTCATATCTTCTTTAGATAAAAGAGTCTGATCTTCTTTCGGGAGAGCAATCATATATCCACCTGCACGACCACGAGGTACAATGGTTACCTTGTGAACGACACGTGCATTTGATAAAACAAGACCAACAATCGTATGTCCTGCTTCATGATAAGCGACAATTTGCCGATCACGTTGTGAAACTGTCTTATCTTTTTTAGACGGTCCTGCAATAACACGATCTTCTGCTTCATCTATATCGGAAGCATCAATAACTTTTTTATTTCGACGCGCTGCGACAAGAGCCGCTTCATTTAAGACATTTTCCAAATCAGCACCAACAAAACCAGGCGTTTGTTGAGCAACTAGTTTTAAGTCAACATCTTCAGCAAGAGGTTTATTTCTAGCATGAACACGAAGGATTGCTTCGCGACCTTTTACATCTGGCTGACCAACAAGAACTTTACGGTCAAAACGACCAGGACGCAAAAGAGCGGGATCTAAAACATCACTTCGGTTAGTAGCAGCAATGACGATAACCCCTTCATTGCCTTCAAAACCATCCATCTCAATCAGAAGTTGATTAAGGGTTTGCTCGCGCTCATCATTTCCTCCACCGAGACCAACACCACGTTGACGACCAACAGCATCAATTTCATCAATAAAGATAATCGCTGGAGCTGCCTTTTTTGCATCTTCAAAAAGAGAGCGAACACGGCTAGCACCGACACCGACAAACATTTCAACGAAATCTGAACCTGAAATACTAAAGAATGGAACTCCTGCTTCACCAGCGACGGCTTTTGCAAGAAGAGTTTTACCAGTTCCTGGAGGGCCTTCAAGAAGAACACCAGCTGGTATGCGAGCCCCTAGTTTTGTATAACGTTTAGGATCTTTTAGAAATTCAACAACTTCAACTAGTTCTTGTTTTTCTTCTTCCGCACCTGCTACATCAGAAAAGCGTACTTTTATATCTTCTTTGTTTGTCGCACGCGCTTTATTACGTCCAAAACTCATAGCTCCACGCGCTCCACCGCCTCCACCTTGATTCATCATAGAGAACAGGAAGAAAGCAAAGATGGCAAATGGCACCAGAGTTGTCAGCACCTGAATCCAAACACCACTTGAACTTTCGCGTTTAATGGTGATTTCAGTTCCCTTATCTGAAGCTAATTTTTGTAATTCAGCTACCGTTAAATCTGAAGGTAGAATAACACTAGTAAAGCGGCTTACAGAGGTAGAAGAAGGAGTAAAAAACTGAATACCACTATTATCCTTTACCTTCTTTTCTTTCTTATAAGTACCTGCAACTTCAATAACACTACCATTTGGCTGATAGCTAATATCCTTTACATTTCCATTTCTAATTTCTTTAACTAACTCAGTATAGTTAATTTGCTGACTACGACCTACAGAACTTCCAGCTGAAAAATACTGAAAACCTGTAATAACAACAACAATAATTAAAATATATAAGAAAGGATTTTTTATAAAACCATTATTTTGTTTATTTTTCATCTATCTATCAATATACCTTTTTATTTTGTATAAACTTCTTCTTTTAAAACCCCTACATATGGAAGATTCCGATAATTTTCATCAAAATCTAGACCATAACCAACTACAAATTCATTTGGAATTGTAAAACATGTGTAATCTGCTTCAATATCAACTTTTCGTCCTTCGGGCTTGTCCAAAAGTGTAGCAATTTTAACAGACGCAGCTTTTTTCTCCCTAAATAACTCACACAGGCTTTTCAATGTTTTTCCCGTATCAATAATATCTTCGACAAAAAGAATATGACGTCCAGCAATATCTTGATCAATATCTTTAATAATATTGATAACACCACTGCTAGATGTCCCACCATGATAACTTGACACTAACATAAAATCCATTTCAATATGGGTATCAACATGCTTTATCAACTCTGCCATAAAAGGAATGGAACCTTTTAGAATTCCTACAAAAATAGGATTTTTCCCTGCATAATCACTAGTTAATTGAGTTCCTAAATTTTTTGCTGCTGCCACGATCTCATCATGTGAAACCAAAACTTTCTTAATATCTTGTTCTAGCATCTTCTTTACCTATCTAAATTTTGAATATAAAGTTTGTTATACATTATATCATTTTTTTGACTCTTACTCAAATCACATGTTACGATTCCAGCAATTGCTAAGATTTCCCCATTTTGCTCAATAATAACAGCATTTTTTCTTTGATCTATAGGAATTTTTTGATCAATAAAATACCGACGAAGTTTTTTATAATGTTGATTCAAGAATATTTTATCTTGTTCTCTTCTGCGTCGAAGTATAATTTCTGTTTCACGTGAAACAAATACTTCTTGAATTTCTGTACCATGAAGTTCTTTTCCAAAAGAAAAGCGATAATTACCATATTCCACAATATCGTTATATTTTAACAAAATTGAATCCACTTTTAAATCAGACTGTGGACTGATTTTACGAATCTCAAAATAATCATAATTTTTATATAGCTCATAATCCGCTTTAAGTAGTTGTTCATAATTAGAATGTTTGTTTAAGATTGTTAAAATATCAGAAAACTGTGCTTTACTTATCTGTAAATCAGGAAATTTCTTTAAATAAGTCTGTAGTAAAAAACTTTGTACACAATAAGGTTGGTATTGGAATTCCTTTACATTTGTTAATTCAATATTCTTCGTTAAATATACTAATGCATCTTGCATTTGAGAAATCTCTATTCCCAATTCTATTAAATGTTTTTTTAGTTGTGGATTTTCTTTTTCCAAAATTGGGAAATAATCGTTTCGAATCCGATTGCGCAAGTAATGATTTTCTTGATTTGTCCAATCTTCAAAGTGAAAAATAGTAGGGAAATCTGATTTTTGAAAAGACAGCAATGGTCTTATCAATTCTCCATTCGCAAATCTTTGTTTTTCCTTTATTCCTGAAATATGAAATAAACGACTGCCACGAAGAATTCTCATAAAAATCGTTTCTGCTTGGTCATCAGCATGGTGTGCTGTTACTAATGCTGTGCATTGTTCCTCTTTCATAATTTTTTTGAAAAAAGCATAGCGAAAATCACGCGCTTTTTGTTCTGAGAATGGTCCAGAAAAACTTGATGTAAAAATGCTTACACCAAGTTTCTTTGCTATTTTTTTTAGTTTTTCTTCTTCAAAGTCAGATTCTTCTCTCACTCCATGATTAACATGAGCAAGGTAAATTTCTATTTCTAGTTTTTCGCGATATTTATAAAGCCAATCAAGCAAAGTCATAGAATCTAATCCACCAGAAATAGCAAGTAAAACTTTTCTATGATGTCTGAAATAGCCTTTTTTTTGCACCATTTGAAAAAATTGTTGTTCTATCATTTCAAAACCTCATAAATATCATCTGCAATTTTAGAAATGGTGTCATAATCAGAATGATTTGTAAAAATAGACAGAACAAAAGGAGAATTAGCATAAACAATTGCAACATCATGCTTAAAATCATAAGCATCCCCAATTTTATGAGCCACTTTTACATTTATATTTTTAGAAATACGCTGCTCATCAAAATTTGTTTGTGATAGTGCATTGATAATGTCCCCATTTTGTTCATAGATAGCTTCCATCACATTTCCTGCCATCCTTGCTGAAGCATCGCGTTTTTCCACATCCCATTTTTTCCCAGCGATTTGCTCAATTGTTGCTTGATAAGCGTTGTCTGATTGATTAGTAATATAATATCCTAAAATATTTGTAGCTGCATTATCCGATTCTTTTGCGATATGGTTCATCAATTCCTGAATGCTGTAGGATTTATTATCTGATTTTTTAGAAATGCTTCCACTACCTTCTGTATCATAAGCACCTGAATAGTCATTTACAGCAGGAATATATTTTAAACCAGAAGATGGCTTGTATTTTCCTTCATTTAATTGCTTCTGCGCATAATAAAGAATGGGAAGTTTTGCCACACTAGCAGAATACATTTCCAAATCTGGGTTGATACCAGCAGTTTTCCCAGAATCTAGTTGTTTTACATAGATAGAATAGTCTGCTTTATTGTACTTGCTTGTTAAAATCTCTTGAACTTTATCCATACGATTATCTGTATCAGACAAGTATTTCACATCAATCCAACCTTTGCCCTCAACATAAGCATATTTTCCTGATGTCGTCTCAGCAAGTTGAGTAATTTTCACTGGGTGATAAGGTAATAAATTCGTCTTCACTTCCTTTGTTCCATTTACAAAAGCTTGATTGTAAACTACAAACGACGGTTTGAGCCACATTGTTTGTGAAACATCTTCACTAGATTGGACAATATCATCATAAATCATTCGTTTATCGGCAGGAATGAATTGTCCATTTGCGAGTTTAAAAACTGGGAGTCCTTGTTCATTGACTTGTAAGTCAGAAAGTTTAATTGGTGTATTCGGAGTTAAACTCCCAGCAACTTTTTCTAAATTTAAGGACGTATAAGTTGGAATTTGCTCATAAACATTTGGATTGGTTGGAAGATCCGTGTAGTAGTTACTGTAGGTCGTACTAGTAATTTCATATTGTTGCTTTGCGGTCAATTTTACATCTTGTTCTGTACTTACTACTGTCTTTGCAGTAAAAAATGCTGGCAACAATAATAGAAATAGCAACTTACGCATGCTCTCCCCTTTCCTTTTTAGTCTCTTCTAATTTTAAAGCCTGATTCTTTCTGGATAATTCTTCTAATTTTTCATCAGAAAACTCCAAAAATTGTTCAATCGTTTTTAATAAATTTTCCATTCTTACTGTGGCAACAATCCTGGGATTGTATAGATATATTCCCCTTGTTTAGAATAATAATATTTAGCGCGTGCATATTTAGCAGCATATTCTTCATCTTTTAATTTATTAGCAAAAGCTTTTTGAGATTCTTTTTCGTTGCTTATTTCTTCGTACCTCTTTTGTAAATGCGTCAATTGTGTTCGACGTTCTAATAAATTTCGATAGCTTTGAACCAAATTAAATGTCGGTAAAATGAACAATAAGATGACTAAAATCAATACCCACCCCATAAAGCGATTCTTTTTTCTTCTTTCTTGCTCTAAATAACGGCGATGTTGGTTTTCATCTTGTATATAGCGATTATTTAATTGAACAATATTTCTAGCCATCTACTTCTACCCTTGTTTCTTTTATAATTTCATACATTTTAGTGGCATCTTCTTTTTTAGTACTGTCTTTCATTTCTAGAACACGAACTAATAAAATTTTATTTCCAAAACGAATCTCTATTTCGTCATTGATTTTTAAATCTGTTGAACTTTTAGCTAAAATTCCATTTACTTTAATTCTTCCCTTATCGGCCACCTCTTTAGCGATAGGACGACGTTTTATAATACGGGATACTTTTAAATATTTATCTAACCTCATAAAGTTACCTCAATTTATTATTTTACCATTTTTTAAGAAAATATTATAGACGAAAATGAAACTTTACAAAATTGTAAAGTTAGCAATCTTTCTTTTGATTTTTAATTTCTACTAACTTTTCTGAAAACTGCAGAAGTCCTTCTAAAATTTCATAATCTTTTTTATTTTTTACATCAAATATAACTTCAATCAATCCCTTATTTTCTGAAATTCTTGCTTTTAAATTTGTTACAGAAAGAGCTTCAAAGTAATCTTGAGTTAAGAAAAACTGTTGAGAAACTTTTTCAAATCGGACAATCACAGATTGTTGCTTTTTTTCAACAAGCTGAACAAAAGCTTGATCTAAATAAGACTTTACAAGGCCAATTTCTAATAAAAAGGCAACAACATCTGGATATTCTCCAAAACGATCTATCAATTCATTCTGTAATTCTTCATAATTTACACGACTGTCAATTTCGCGAATACGTTTGTAAATTTCAATTTTCTGCCTTTCATCAGCAATATAATCGCTAGGAAGATAGGCATCAATCTGCAAATTAATTTCAGCATTTCCTTTTTGCCTTCTTTTTTCTGTACCTTGTTTTTTAGCAATAGCCTCTTCTAATAATTGAGAATACATCTCAAATCCAACAGAATCAATAAAGCCAGATTGTGAACTTCCTAAAATATTTCCAGCACCGCGAATAGATAAATCTCGCATAGCAATTTTAAAACCAGAGCCTAATTCTGTAAATCCTTTTATAGTTTCCAAACGTTTTTCAGAAATTTCTGTCAAAGCCTTGTCAGGACGATACATGAGATAGGCATAAGCAATACGATTACTACGACCAACACGCCCTCGTAATTGATATAAAGTTGACAATCCCATATGATCTGCATTTTCAATAAAAAGAGTATTAACATTAGGAATATCAACACCAGTTTCAATAATAGTCGTTGTGACCAAAAGATCATATTCTCCATTGATAAAATCAAGTAAAGTATTTTCAAGAAGAATTTCACTCATTTGACCATGTACATATCCAATAGAAGCTTCTGGAATCAATTCTTTCAATTCTGAAACTTTTTGCTCCATTGTGTCAACTTTATTGTAAAGATAGTAAACCTGCCCTCCTCTATCCATTTCTCTTAAAACTGCATCTCGAATAACTGTTGTATTATTTTCTAAGACATAAGTTTGAACAGGATAGCGATTTGTTGGAGGAGTTTCAATAACTGATAAATCACGTATACCTAACATGGACATATGGAGTGTACGAGGAATAGGGGTCGCCGTCAAGGTTAAAACATCAACTTTCGTTTTCAACTCTTTTAATTTTTCTTTATGTTTAACTCCAAAGCGTTGTTCCTCATCAATAACAATGAGTCCTAAATCAGCAAATACAATATCTTTTGACAGGAGACGATGCGTTCCAATAATAATATCCACCTGCCCTTTTTTTAATTTTTCTAAAATTGTTTTTTGTTCTGATTTACTTTTAAAACGACTTAATACTTCAATGTTGATAGGAAAATCGTTAAAACGTTCCTTAAAGTTCGTATAGTGCTGTTGAGCTAAAACCGTAGTGGGAACTAAAATTGCTACTTGCTTATGATTATTTACTGCTTTAAAAGCAGCTCTCATAGCTACTTCCGTCTTCCCAAAACCAACATCTCCAACTAAAAGACGATCCATAGGATGATCACTTTCCATGTCTTTTTTTACTTCTTTTATAGAGCGCAACTGATCTTCTGTTTCTACATAAGGAAAATCATTATCAAATTCTTGCTGATAAGAATCATCACTAGAAAACGCAAATCCCTTTAATTGACTTCTCTCTGCGTAAAGTTTGATTAAATCCTCAGCAATATCTTCGACTTGATGTTGTACTCTCTGTTTAGTTTTTTGAAAACGTCCATCATTTAATTTATTGATTTTAGGCGCTTTACCATCACTCGCAACATATTTAGAAAGAAGCTGAATCTGATCAACAGGAATAGAAATACGATCTGCATTTTGATATTGAATAGTGAGATAATCACGATGAATTCCTGAAATTTCAATCGTTTCAATTCCTAAATATCGCCCAATTCCATGAACGTTATGAACAACATAATCTCCTTTTTCCAGCTCATTATAATTTTTCAAACGTTCAGCATTAGAAATATTCTGTCTACGAACTTTTCGTTTTACTTTTTTTTGCAGAATTTCATACTCTGTAATCAAAACAATTTTTTCATCTACAAAATTAAACCCTTGAACTAAATGCCCTTCTACTAATTGAACAGCATGTTCATGAATTTTAGTATCATTGACATAATCAAGTGAAATTTCATACTCTTGTAAAGTTTTATGTAAACTTTGTAAAGATAATAAAGAATTTGATTGTAAAATAACTGTATAGTTAGATTTTTTATAGCGACTGATTTCTTCTTTCAAAAGCAGGAATTGACTAAAAAATTCCTGCATAGGATACTGATTAAATTGATAAAGAGAATCAAATTTTAAATTTCCCAGTCCTTTATGAAAATTGGAAAAGAAGGTAGCTGGTTTATACTTTCTAAATATTGAATAAACATCTGCAAAATAAGATTGATTTGCAATAGCTTTACTAGTTTGTAAATCTTCTGTCAATAAATTTGCTGCTTCTAATTGAAACTGAGCATGTCTATTCATAATTTTTTGAAAATCATCAAAGAAAATTGGGCTATGTTTTGGAAGATAATCAAGAATTGTCCATTCATTTTGATAAAAATAAGATAATAATTTTCTAATATCAGCATGTTGAGTTTGTTCTTTTGTACTAGCTAAAATCTCCTCTAAATAAGATTTTGAGGTTGAATCTACTGTTTTTTCTATAAGATTTTCTATTTTTTTCTGTGCATTTTTATAATCTGCTTTAGCAAATATGATATCTGTAGCAGGACGAATATGCACATGTTCTACATTTTGAATAGAAATTTGATTTTCAGGATTAAATAGACGAATACCATCAACTTCATCACCAAAAAATTCAACCCGAAAAGGCATTTGACTAGAGCGCTCAAAAATATCTAAAATATCACCACGAAGACTAAACTCCCCTTGTTTCAATACTTGTGACACTTGCTTATAACCTGAATTTAACAATTGAGAAATCAAATCTTTCAACTCATATTCTTGCCCTATTTTTAAATCAATATAAGCTGAATTGAAATTAACAGGATTGGGTAAAAATAGTTGACTAGCTGCCACATTAACTATCAAAAATCCTGATTGTTGAGAATCTAATAAAAAATCTAGAGCTTCCAAACGAGAAAAAATCTTTTCTTGAGAAGAAAAGACAAACTCAGCTAACGGAGTATCATCTGCAAGAAATGTATAGACCCTCTCTTCTCCCACCAAGCCAATCAGATCACTAGAAAGTCTTTCTGCTTCACTATAAGTAGACGTTAAAATCAAAATTTTGTGATTTTCCTCTACACAAGAGGCCATTGTAATAGCCTTAGTTGAAGATGACAAACCCATTAATAACTGCCGAGTTGATTTATTTAGATTTCTTTGCCAATCAACTATTTGTTTATTTTGATTAAATAACTCAATAATATCCATCTTTTTATCCATTGTATTGTTGCATTGTTTGTTCAAAATTATTAGACTGTAAATAATAATTTACAGCACTGTCAACTTTGTCAAGTGTATTTAAAATTATAGCATAGTCTCCTTTTGAAAATTTTCCTAACACATGGTGAATAATGGTTATATTATTTTCGGGACGACCAATACCAATTTTAATTCGTTTAAATTCTTGGGTTCCTATATGTTTGATAATTGATTTGATGCCATTGTGACCACCAGCAGAGCCTTTTGCTCTAAGTCGTATTTTTCCTACTTCCATATCTAAGTCATCATAGATAACCACTAAATCTTCAATATCTAGACCATAATAAGATAAAAGAGCATAAACAGCTTTTCCACTCTCATTCATAAAGGTTGTTGGTTTTACAAAATACACTTTCTCACTATTTAAAAATGTAGAAGCTATCTCTGCTTGAAAAATTTTATCAGTTGTAAACTTTAAATTTTGTTCTTTACACATTTTGTCGATTAGCATAAATCCGACATTATGTCTTGTTTCAAAATATTTTTCTCCAGGATTTCCTAATCCTACAATCATCTTTACCATTTTTTACCTCTAAAAAGACCAAAAGGGCTGGAAAAGTTTTTCCAACCTTGTTTATATTTAATTTACAATGCTTTACACATTAAATCTAAATTCCATAATATCGCCATCTTGAACGATATATTCTTTTCCTTCTTCACGCAGTCGTCCTGCTTCTTTGACTGCTTTTTCACTTCCATATTTCACTAAATCATCATAAGACATGGTTACAGCACGGATGAAGCCTTTTTCAAAGTCTGAGTGAATAATTCCAGCTGCTTGTGGTGCTTTCATGCCACGTCTAAATGTCCAAGCTCGAACTTCCTTTTCTCCTGCTGTAAAATAAGTTCCAAGTCCTAATAAATGATAAGCTGCTCTGGTTAATTTGTCAACCCCAGATTCATTCAAGCCCATTGCTTCAAGAAATTCAGCTTTATCTTCATCATCTAGCTCAGAAATTTCTTCTTCAGCACGCGCAGATATAACAACTACCTCTGCATTTTCAGTTGCTGCAAACTCGCGAATTTGTTGAACATACTCAATATTATCCGGATCTGCTACCTCGTCTTCACCAACATTCGCAACATAAAGCACTGGTTTTGTAGTCAATAAAAATAATTTTTTGACAATTTTTTGTTCTTCTTCATCAAATTCAATGGTACGTGCTGATAAACCATTTTCTAAAAATGGTTTAATTTTTTGCAAAACATGAAATTCAGCTACTGAATCTTTATCTTTTTGGGTTCGAGCAACTTTTTCCACACGTGCATAGCGTTTGTTGATACTTTCTAAATCTGCCAAAATCAGCTCAAGATTAATCGTTTCAATATCAGCCATTGGGTCAACAAAATTTGACTCACGTCCTTGTTCCCGCATAACATTTTCATCATCAAAAGCCCGAACCACATGAACAATGGCATCTACTTCACGAATATTAGCTAAAAATTTATTTCCTAGACCCTCTCCTTTTGAAGCACCTTTTACAATCCCTGCAATATCTGTAAACTCAAAAGTTGTTGGCACTTTTTTCTGTGGTTTGATAAGTTCTGTTAATTTATCCAAACGAGCATCTGGAACTTCTACCCGTCCAACATTAGGATCAATCGTCGCAAAGGGGTAGTTAGCTGCCTCTGCTCCTGCCTTTGTAATTGCATTAAATAAAGTGGATTTTCCAACATTAGGTAATCCTACAATTCCTGCTGTTAAAGCCATTTCGCTCTTCCTTTCACCTTTTCAATTCAATAAACCATTATATCATATTTACCACTATTTGACTTATAACTTAATCATTTTTGTAAAATGTTGTATTTTCCTAATAAAAATATTATAATTTTATTGAGGTATAGGAGGTAATGCCATGAAAAAAAGATATTTAAAACAATTATTGGTTAGTATTGTTGCAGTTTTTTCACTCATCACTCTCATTGCATGCGGGTCTCAGGAAAAAAAGATGTCATTTCAAAGAATTGATCAAAATTTACAATACGACTTACGTTTAACTTATTATTATAAAGGAGATACTGTCACAAAACAAACTACTAATTCATTTTTGTCTTATAAAACCTTAGGAGCTACTAAAAAAGAAGATGTTAAAGACAGAATTGATAAAGCTTCTCAAATGTATCAAAATATTAAGGGAATTAAAGAAAAAGTCACTTATGAAGAAAAGGGAGTTAAGGAAACTGTAGAAATTAACTTTAATAAAGTAAACTTCGATAAATTAGCAACCTTGCCTGGAATGTATACAGATAAGAATACAAGAAAATCTAAAAAAATTAGTATGAAAGCTAGTAAAGAACTCTTAACAAGTAAAGGTTTTAAAGAAATTACAGACGGTAAATTTGAAAAATTAAAATAAAATCATGAAAAAGTGCTAAGAAATCAATTTCCTAGCACTTTTTTTAGTTTTCGTTCAAAATCATATCGGCTCATCATCACGATATGTTGGCAATTTGTACAGCGAATTTTAATATCCGCACCCACTCGAATAATTTCCCAACGATTTGCTTTTTTGCCTGTAGATTTAATCGTACAAGCATGTGGTTTTTTCATTTCAACAAAATTTCCTACATCATACATTAGTTTGTTCTCACTGGCGTAATCAATTGAATAAAGTTTTCTGTGTCATCGCTTGGTATCAAAGTAAATGGACGAACAGCTGAAATAAAGCTGATTGTAACTTTTTCACTATTAATAGCTTTCAATGAATCAATTAAATAAGTTGGATTAAAACTGATGGTTAAATCTTGACCTGAAATACTTTCAGTATCAATTTCTTCATTCACACGTCCAACTTCAGGAGAGTTCACATGTGCACTAACTACACCATTTATAATTTCTAATTTAACTGTTCCATTTTGAGTCGCATTTGAAAGAAGACGTGCACGTTCCATCGCATAACGAAGATTATTTTTATCAAATGTTACGATACTAGTAAATTCTGTTGGAATTAAACGGTCGGTATCAGGATAATTTCCCTCTAACAGCCGAGTGTAGAAGCTAATATTTTCACTTCTAAAGAGCAATTGATTATTTGTGAAGTAAATCTCTACTGTTTCAATATTATCCGTAAAAACGGCTGAAAATTCGCGTAGAGAACGACTAGGAATAACAACATCAAAATTATCCCCATTTTTTTCTAAGACAATCTTCTTTTGGCTCATCCGATGAGAGTCTGTTGCAACCGTCTTTAAATTTTTATTTTCTGTTAAAACAAAATGAACCCCCGTTAAAATCGGACGACTTTCTTGTGTACTAGCTGCAAAAGCTGTCTCGTTAATAATATTTTTAAGAACACTTGTTTCAAGCATCAAAGGATTACTTGCTGAAATTTCTTGAATACGAGGGTATTGATCTGCATCTTTTCCTTTTAAGGTAATTTCTGATTTATCACTAGTTAAAACAATTTGCTTTTGCTCAATTTCTTTAAAATCAAGTGTAACATCAGGAAGACTTGATACAACATTGATGAAAAAAGTTGCTTCAAGCAAAATGGAGCCTGAAGAGGTCACTAAAAGCCCTGCATTTTCGTTTTTAATTGAAATAAAATTTTCAATAGAGATTTGTCCATTTGAACCAATTAATGTAATTCCTTCATTTGTAACATCAATTTTTACTGTAGAAAGAATGGGAATAGCATTTTTAAGACTAATAGCTCGTTTTGTTGTATTTAAAGCTTGTAAAAATAAATTTTTATTGATTGAAAAGTTAATCATAGACACTCCTTTTATTATTTTATGATTATTAAGTTAATAGTAATAGTAGTTTGTGTGAAACTTGTGGAAAAGTTTCCTAATCAGCGATAGAACACAAAAACAGACCTGTTTATAAATTGTGAATAACTTTAACATTTTTTCTGCAATTATCCACAATTATCTGATTTTATTTTTTATGTTTTCTATTTCTAATCGAAGATTATCATCCGTTTCGAGCATTGTTTTAATTTTCCCATGAGCATGTATGACCGTTGTATGATCTTTACCGCCAAATTCTCTTCCAATTTTTGGAAGACTATTATCGGTTAATTCACGGGCTAAATACATAGCTACTTGTCTAGCAAGGACAATATTTTGAACCCGACGACTTCCTTTCATTTCTTTAACGCTAACTCCATAGAAATTTCCAACTTCTGTTTGGATTTTATCAATTGGAATAACTAAAATTTGACTTGCATCTTGTTTTCGAGCTCGAATAGCTTCAGCAGCAGCGTCAATTGTAATTTCTTTCAGATTTTTTACTCTAGCCATAAGAGAAATATCATTTAGAGCACCTTCTAAATCTCGCACATTTGAATCAAATTGACCTGCTAGATATTCTAAGGTATCATTTGGAAAAATGTAATCTAAACCTTCTATCTTATTGCGTAAAATAGCGATTCTTGTTTCAAAATCAGGTGGAGTAATGTTTTGAGTTAATCCCCATTTGAAGCGCGTGACTAAACGTTCTTCAAGATTATCCAGATGATCAGGACTTCGGTCGCTTGTTAAAACAATTTGTTTATTATCTCCGTGCAAAGCATTAAAGGTATTGAAAAATTCTTCTTGAGTAGAAACTTTTTTTCCTCCTAAAGATTGAATGTCATCAATCAATAAGAGATCAAGGCTGCGATAAGTTCTCTTAAAACTTTCCATTTCTCCTAATCGAAGATGTTCTAAAAAGTCGTTGATAAAAGTCTCAGCAGGAATGTATTTCACTCTAGCATCAGGAATATTTTCTAAAATTTGATTTCCAATTGCATTTAGTAAATGGGTTTTTCCTAATCCTGGTCCACCATAGATAAACAATGGATTATAAGTTGTTGCTAAATTTTCAGAAACAGCGAGTGCCGCCGATAGAGCCCAAACATTTCCATCACCTTGAACAAAATTATCAAATGTATATTTTGCTTTTAACCCAGTTTCAACAGGAGGAAGACTTGGTTTACCTACTGAATGATTTGTATTTGTTGATGGAGTAACTTCATCATTTTCCTCTTGAAAGATATAGTGTACGGTGATTTGGTCATTATAAATTTCAAAACCTGCAGTAATGATGACATCTGCTAAATTTTGATCCCAAAATAATTGTTTGACAGGACTGTCAAGAAGTACAGTAGCTTGAAAATTTTCAACTTTCATTAACCGAGCTCCTGAAACAAAATAATCATATGTATTTTTTTTGATTTGTTTTTGAGCCAATTCTAAAACACGCGCCCAAAAATTAGCTTCTTGTGACAT